>CAVUOF010000033.1:0-52414 GCA_963743045.1 uncultured Acidobacteriota bacterium | reverse complement strand
AGGGCAAGCCTGAAACGGCCGATTGTTGCCTGGCGGTAGATCGAGTCGTGATGCAGCTTGACGGTTATTGCCGTATCCGACGAAGTCTGCAGCTTGCGGCTGAACCTCAGCGCCAAAAAGGCGTCCCTCCCATCACCATAGATGACAGCCCAGCCTGTTTTGGGATTGCCGTCAATTGCGGCCATTGGTGGATGGTCGAACTGCTCTCCGAACTTGTCGGTAGTAGCCAGTGAGAACTCGACTCTCCGCCCGTTCGCTTCAGTTTCGACCTCTGTGAGCACGAAACGGTCTCCTCCGCGGCCGAAACGATCGGCCGGAAGGCTCTCATCCTGCACGACCTGAATTCCGAGAGCTGTCCACTCCCCGGGGCCTGGCCTGAAAGTGACGGTGTAAGTCTCGTTGTCAGGGTTTGGTCCTCCCGCCACCACGAGACCATTGCCTTTGATCCTCTCAGTGATCAGATTGCCTCTCCGATAGACTGTCACCGTCAGAGGATCGTCGTTGTATATCTTGAGTTGCGCGCCATGGGCGGCACTCGCAGATATTGGCTGCTGGAACCGCCACCCGAGCTTGCCGGTCTTATGCAGCTCGAGAATCCGCTTCTCCCAATCGGCGCGTTGCGGCTTCAAAGTCTCGGCCTTATTGTCGATCTCGGTCCGAACCCATTTGACCTCACGATTCAACTCGTCGAGGCGTTTTTGCTGCTCATCACTCGGCATCTTAAGCTTCGAGCCAAATGCGTCGTCGCCGCGATCGGCGACCAGCCCGGTCTCCTTGATGTCCGCAAAGAATGCCTTCATCGAGTAGAAGTCTTTGGAGAGATACGGGTCGAACTTGTGGTCGTGGCACTCAGCACATCCCAGCGTTGCCCCCAGCCAGACGATGCTCGTCGTGCGCACTCTGTCTGCGGCGTACTTGGCCAGGTATTCGCTCGGTTGCAATCCTCCTTCCGCCGATGTGCGATTCAGGCGGTTGTAAGCGGAAGCCACCTTCTGTTCGGCGGTTGCGTTGGGTATGAGGTCGCCGGCGATCTGTTCGCGTGTGAATTCGTCGAACGGTTTGTTATGGAGAAACGCATCGAGCACGTAGTCGCGATAGGGCCATGCCGGTAAGAGGTTGTCGCCGTGAAAGCCGGCCGAGTCGGCATAGCGCATGGCATCGAGCCAGCGCATTGTCTGCATTTCAGCATAGCGCGGTGAGGCCAGCAGGCGATCGACCAGCCTGGTGTAGGCGTCCGGCGATTTGTCATTGATGAATGCGGTGACTTCGCCTGGCGTCGGCGGTATGCCTGTCAGGTCAAGTGTCACCCGCCGGATCAGGATACGAGGATCCGCCTCGGGTGAAGAGGCGAGGCGCTCCTTTGCCAGCCGGGCCTGCACAAAGGCATCGATTGGATTCCCCGCTGCTGGCGCCACCGGACGGACGATCGGCTGGTAGGCCCAGTGGCCTTCGTACTTCGCTCCGGATGCAACCCAGCGTTTGATGATTTCCTTCTGCCGATCCGAGAGAGTCTTGTGGGCCATGGCCGGTGGCATGACTTCGGCCTCATTGGTCGCGTTGATCCGCCTGATGATCTCGCTGGATTCAGGATGGCCGGGGACTATGGGAATCACTCCTGACGGTCTCTTTTTAGTCGCCTCTTCCCGGATATCGAGTCTCAACCCCGCCTTGCGGGCGTTCTTATCCGGCCCATGACATCGAAAACATGTATCCGAGAAGATTGGTCGAATGTCGCGATTGAAAGTGACTTCGCTGTCTTCAACCGCCGAGACCGGCCGGCCGGGCAGGGAAAGGGAGAGAGACGCAAGGATGGTGACGAGCACCAGCACTATCTTCATCATTAGACCTCCGCGGACCTCCGGTGGCCTCCGGTGGATTGACACAATCATGAGGTTCTCTCAATTCTTTGACAAGTATCGCCGGAGTAGTAGACTTCGCGGTGAGAATCAATAGCCATCAGAAAGGAAACTCGCTCATGCTGCCACTCACCCGACGAGATCTTATCAGGACTGGAGTCCTAACCGCCGCATCGTTTGGCCTCAAATCGCCCGAGCTCGTCTTCGGAGCTCCGGTGGCGCCGGATAAGGGCGATCCGTGGCGTGGACTGAAGGTAGGTGTCGCCTCCTATACTCTGCGGAAACAGTCGCTCGAAGATTGCATCAAGGGAATCCAGCGCGTAGGGCTCAAGTATGTCTCGATCAAGGATGTTCATCTTTCCTTAAAGAGCACCGCCGCCGAAAGGAAGGCCGTCGCGCAAAAGTTCAAGGATGCTGGGATCACACCTTTGAGCTGCGGCAATATCTCTATGGAGAACAACGAAGCCAGCGTACGGGCGGCGTTTGAATACGCTCGGGACGCCGGCATTCCTACGATTGTTTGCGCCCCCGAGCCTGATTCAATGGCTATCCTCGACAAGATGGTCAAAGAGTTCGATATCAAGCTCGCTATTCACAACCACGGGCCGGAGGACAAGCGGTTTCCGTCGCCCTACGATGTCTTCAAGGCGGTTGAAAAACTTGACCGGCGCGTCGGGCTCTGCATCGACGTCGGCCATACGGCGCGAGCGGGAGTCAATCCGGCGGAGGCTATCCTGAAGTGCCGTGAGAGACTCTACGATCTGCACATGAAGGACATCAGTGCGTTGGGGAATCGGAATACGCCGGTCGAGTCGGGGCGCGGCATTCTGGATGTGCGGTCAATTCTCCAGTCGCTGTTGAAGATACAGTACCAGTACATGATGGCATTCGAGTACGAGAAGGATGCCGATGATCCGGTTCCCGGATTGGCCGAATCGGTGGGTTATACGAAGGGATTGCTGCCGGCGGTCAACTGCGCCCTCTCGTAGCTTGTAGTCTTCTTTGCGCCAAAGAAGAATAGCCACGAAAAGGCACAGAAAACACAAAAAGGACGGGAGAGCAGTCCTTCTCCGTCCCCTTTTGTGCTTTCTGTGCCTCTTCGTGGCTATTTCTTCGGCGCAAAGAAGAACTAGCGCGGGGTCGTGTTCTCGTACCATTTCAGGTTACTGGTCGCCATTCCGATACACGCTACGTCAGGCCTCCCATCACCATTCAGGTCGGCCACCGCGCAACTCGCCGCCGAGATCCCGCCGTCATCCAGTGCGTGCCTCGTCCAGTGGCGCCCATCGCCGTCATCCGCGGAATAGAAATAGACACTTCGTCCGGTTCCGCGGAACCCGGCGATAATCTCATCACGCCCGTCGGCATTGAGATCCGCCGTCGAGATCGTGTGCCCATCGACGAGGGAAGTGTCGATCACCTGCCTCGCCCACTTCTCGCCATCCTGGCGATAGACGGCCACCTGGTTGCCATGCCAGGGTTCGATCGAACAGAGGAACCGCTGTTTGCCCAACGTCCCAACTGCGACATCACTCGTGCCGCTCTTCGGCCAGGGATCGCTGTTTCCGGAGGAAAGGTGACGCCGCTCCCAGGCGCCATTCTTTTGCAATCGAAAGAGGTCGATCCCCAGGAAGCTTGCAGCCAGAATCTCATCCCGCCCGTTATGGTCCCAGTCGAAGACGAGAATACCGTGCAAAACACCCTCGAGCGCCGGTGTGATGGGTTCCCGCTTCCACGAACCGGGTTGGTACCGCACCAATGACACGCCATCGCGATAGTCTGGAGGTCTTGCCTGCGGGCCTGCGAGAGGCGCATTGATCAGGCTTTTCCGACCGGTTCCATCGAGATCTGCCCAGCGGAGCCTGTGCGAGGCAGGCAGCCGGTCGATCTCCATCGAGGTCCAGGGCTCTCTCGGATCACCTTTGTGCTTGAGTATTGAAAGGATCCCCGGGCTCTGCGCCGGGTCATTTGAGAATTCAGTAGCGAGCGCAATCTCGGGAATGCCGTCGCCGTCGACATCCCAGGCGGCAAGATTGATCATTCGAGACACGTGGCTGATGATGACGTGTCTTTGCCAGCCCGGGTTCTCGAACCAGACGAGCTCACTCATCCCTGAGGCGAGGGCTATCAGGTCAGGGCGGCCATCCTTGTTGAGATCGACCGCAACTACCTGATAGCCGCCGCGCAGATCGGTGGCGAGCGTGTGCTCCTGAAATGTGGGAATACCAGGGCCGATCGCAGCTTTAAGCGGCGAGAGGAGACACGACAGCAATGAAACCAGGCCAACCAGGATCAATGCCAGAAATCTATCAGGACTGCCGGCTCTTCTCCGCATCAGCAGTTATCGGTTTCCGCGCGAGCCCCCGAAGCCACCGCGGTTGCCACCGTAGCCGCCACGGCCGCCACCGCCGCCTGATCCACCGCGGAAACCACCACCCGATCCGCCGCGACCGCCACCGCCAAAACCACCGCGGCCGCCGCGATCCTCTCGGGCTCTGGCCTCGTTGACCTTGAGCGCTCGTCCGTCCAATTCCTTCCCATCGAGTGCCTGGATGGCAGCTTGAGCTTCTTCCTCGGACGACATCTCAACAAACGCAAAACCACGCGATTGTCCCGTGTCCCGGTCGGTCATCAGACTTACGGAAGAGACCTGCCCGGACTGGGCAAAGAGCTCTTCCAGATCCTGCTGAGTTGTCTGGAAGGACAAGTTTCCAACGTAAAGTTTCGTAGCCATGGCTTCTCCTCAAGAACGAAGCAGACAGAGAGGCAGGAACTCTCGCCGGTGGTGTAACTGCAGGGGACCACGCGGTGCTTCGAGGCCCTTCACTTTGCCTGGTCGCGAGACATGTCGACGGTTGAGCCGCGACATGGCTGCGCTGGTGATAGGGAGCTGAAAAAGAGCTGCCGCCCTGAGCGCCTTAGGCGCCGGCGCGCTGATGGACCAGCCGCCGCAGCCGGTCTGAAAAAAGGACGTCGATCTTATGGGGCTCGATAACAGCCGTCACTTCACCTACGCCGAACGTAGGATGTTGCATAGTCTGCCCTTTGCGGTAAGTACGTGTCCAGTCATATGGAACACATTCGGCCTTGGATGCGGCCGCTGATACGGATGGCTGCCCGTTCTTGAAGGCGCTCCTCGTGCCACACTGCGGGCACGAGACGCGCGAAACAAGACCCCGCTTATTGAGCAGCGCGACCACATGGCCACGCTGTTCGCCGCACACGGTGCAAAGTTTGTCGACTCTATCTCCGATTGTGTACTTAGGTGTCTCCATCAGCACTCCCACGTGTTAAAGGGTTTCAAGCTATCTGCTCGCGCGCCGCGGCGCAAATGAGCGCTTACCCGCGATTCCTCGACTGAGCGGGACCATTGGACGCGAGCTCTCCTGGCTGAATGCGATGTTCCCGCCGAAGTTTGGCAACAACACTCTTTCGATCTTCTGCCCGGTGAGTTTTTCGATTGCTCGCATAGAGAATTCGTCCACCGGCGTCACGAGAGTGCTCGCGCGACCTGTGTTGCCTGCTCGCCCGGTGCGTCCAATGCGATGCACATAGTTTTCAGGCGCCTCAGGCACGTCGTAGTTGATAACGTGCGAGATTGCCTCAACATCGATGCCGCGCGCGGCAATGTCGGTCGCCACAAGTACCCGGTGCCGGCCCTCTTTGAAGCCGCGCAATGCCGCCTCGCGCTGAGGCTGGGTCCGGTCTGCGTGAATGCGTCCGACCTGGTGCTCGCGCTTGGCGAGGATGTGCGAGAGACGCTCTGCGCCTCGCCGCGTGCGTGTGAAGACCAGCACACGAGAATCCTGCTCACCTTCCAGGAGATGAAGCAGAAGGGCCGTTTTCGACTCGGCGGTCACGGAATATGCGGTCTGTTTCACCAGTCCTGGCGCTCGACCGCGCGGGCTGACTTCAATAAGCTTCGGCTGTCGCATTGCCGACCGCGCTATCTCTTCGATGGCCGATGACATGGTGGCCGAGTAGAGCATTGTTTGCCGGGCCTTCGGGAGCTTGGCAATAATCCGTGAAATAACCGGCCAGAATCCAAGGTCCAGCATCCGGTCAGCTTCGTCCAGTACCAGGAAAGCCACATGCGAAAGGTCGAGCGATCCGCGCTCGAGATGGTCCATCAACCGGCCGGGCGTGGCGATGACAACCGCCGGATGGACGCGCAGACCCTGAAGCTGGCGGACCATGCTTGCGCCACCCACCAGAGTGACGGAGCGAAGACGACGCTTCGGATCGAAATCCTCAAGGTTTGCCGCGATCTGCGCATGCCAGCTCGCGAGTGGGTGCAAGGATCAATGCCCGCACGCCGGTACCGGGTCGACTTGGAAAGATTCTGAATAATTGGGAGCAGAAAGGCGGCCGTCTTGCCGGTGCCCGTCTCAGCGCATCCGATGAGATCCGCTCCAGTGAGCGCGATTGGAACCCCCTGTTTTTGTATCGGGGTTGGTTCATCATATCCGAGGGATTCACACCTTCGCAGAAGCGAAGCGTCGAGTCCCATTTCAGCAAAACTCATAGTTTCCTTGTTTTGCGCAGTCTTCTTCATTCTGAGCTGCGCGATCATCATAAAAAAGGCCCCGGACCGTGACGTTGTCCCAGCCGGGGCCTTCGGATCATGCGCCTAGTAGCGTGATCTTCCGCGGCCTCCGCCGCCATTGAAGCCGCCGCCGCCGCCGCCGCTGCGATTCTCACGGGGCTTGGCCTCGTTGACATTCAGGTTGCGACCATTGAAGTCGTGGCCATTGAATTGCTCGATGGCTGCGCGCGCCTCTTCGCTTGAAGACATTTCAACGAAGCCGAAACCTCGTGAACGCCCAGTCTCTCGATCCTCAATCACACTTGCAGACTCGACAGTGCCCGCCTGGGCAAAGAGTTCCGCGAGTTGCTCGCTTGATGTCTGGAAAGCGAGGTTCCCGACGTACAGTTTTGTAGACATATGGGTACCTTTCTCCTTAAAGGAGGTTGCAAAGAAGCTTCGAATTAAAGTGGCTTCGGTGAACGGTGGCAGCGAAGGCTCGTCTTTCGGGTGCTCTCGTGAGCGGCTTCTGAAGTTCTGAAAACAAGCCTGCTCTCGAACAATCCATCACGCCGCCGAACGAAACGGGCGGGCGCATCACCGTCGATGCGCGAGAGAAGGTCTGACGTGAGCTATTATGCCCGGTCCGGGCTGAATTAGCAAGCAGAGTGTGGGTAAGGCGATCTGGGACCGGAGGCCTGGGACCGCGGGGCGGTCCCGCGCCGCATGCAATATCGAACCGCTCATCCGATGCGAGGTCAGTTGCGGGCGGGACCGCGCCGCTGGTCCCAGGCCTCCGGTTTGCAGGGTCGCCGCCCTTATCTGCAGATTAACGCCAAGCGGCTATCAAGCTGTCGGACCTTATACTTGCCGGCAACTTCTCCTAACGCACAGGGGACCACAAATGATGCGATTAACGACCCGAATCCTTCTGGTTGCCGCTTCCATCGCGATCGGCCGGCTCTCTCTGCTCCGGGCAGGCAAAATACGATCTCCTGCTCAAGAACGGCTATGTCATCGACCCTAAGAACGGGGTCAGTGAGCGGCGAGACCTCGCCATCTCGGGCGGCCTGATTGCCGCAAGCGAAAAGTCGATCGACCCATCTACCGCGAAGCGTGTAGTCGATGTGACCGGCCTCTATGTCACACCCGGTCTCGTTGACATACACGTTCATGTCTACGCCGGTACCGGGATGTCGAGAGCCTACACCGGGGACTTGAGCGTCTACCCGGATGGCTTCAGCTTTCGCTCCTGCGTCACGACAATGGTTGATGCAGGCTCTTCGGGCTGGCACAACTTCGAAGACTTCAAGCAGCGAGTTATTGATCGCGCCAAGACTCGAGTCTTTGCCTTCGTCAATATCGTCGGTCAGGGGATGGGCGGCGGTCCCGTCGAGCAGGACGTCAACGACATGAATCCGCAGCGTACTGCGGAGATGGTCATAGAAGTATCCGGATGTTATTGTCGGCATCAAGACAGCCCACTACGCTCGCCCCGACTGGACCGCGGTCGATCGAGCGCTCGAGGCCGGACGGCTCGCCAATGTACCGGTAATGGTTGACTTTGGCGAGTTTCGGTCCCGAGCGGCCGCACGAGGATTTGATTCTCAAGAAGTTGCGTCCGGGAGATATCTACACGCATACCTATCTGGCGCGCGTTCCCATGCTCGATGAGAACAACCATGTGCGCAGCTACCTTTTCGAAGGGAAGAAGCGCGGGGTGATCTTCGACGTAGGTCACGGCGGAGGGAGCTTTGTCTTCCGCTACGCGGTCCCTGCGATGAAGCAGGGTTTCACTCCAGACTCGATTTCAACTGACCTGCATGTTGGAAGCATGAACGCCGGAATGAAGGACATGCTCAATGTCATGTCCAAGTTCCTTAGTCTCGACATGCCGCTGGATGAGGTCATTCTCAAATCGACCTGGAATCCCGCTCGTGAGGTTCATCGGGAGAAGCAGGGCCATCTGACAGTCGGATCTGCGGCGGATGTCGCGGTCCTCCGGCTGGATCGCGGCGAGTTTGGGTTTGTCGATGTCGACAAATTTAAGTTCGTGGGAACGCAGCGGCTAGCCTGTGAGATGACTCTCCTTGGCGGCAACGTCGTCTACGATCTCAACGGTAGAAGCAGCGACCCCTGGGACAAGAAGAAGTAGCCACAATCGTGCCGCAGGCTGTCCAGCCTGCGGCAAAATGCGCAAGGGGCTAATTCACTTGAGATGGGCTACTTGCGAACTTTGCCGCAGGCTGGACAGCCCGCGGCACGATTCCAGCCTGCGGCACGATTTTCAGATATAGGCGATGACGTCGATCTCGACGAGGGAATCGCCCGGGATTCCGCCGGCGGCCGCGATCGTCGTCCGCACCGGCGGCTCCTCCCCAAATCGCCCGCGGAAGACCTCGTTCATGCCGTTGTAGTCCTTGAGATCATTCAGGTAGACATTGCACTTCAATACCTTATCCATCGAGGAGCCAGCGTTGGTCAGCTCCTTCTCGACTTCATCGAGCACGTGCTTCGTGTGCTCTTTGATGTCGCCTTTGAAATGCGCGCCCTTGCCGGCGATGAAAAGCAGATTGCCATAAGAGACTGCGCCCGAGAAGAGCGGCGTCTTCTCAGGTTTGGGCCCATGGACCTTCTTCTTTATCGAGCCGCCGGTCTGCGCTCGGGCTATTGGTGCAGCCACGGCGGTGACGGCTGCAGCCTTGATGATCCTTCTTCGATCTGAGTTCATCGACGATCCTCCTTCAGGTTAGTCCTTGACGGCCACCACTGAGATTCGTACCAGGACGGGGTTACCCTTCGAACGATCCGCCGTTTGGTACGGCTGCACGGTTGTCCGTGTCGGCGGCGCGCCGGAGAAAAACTTGGCGTAGGTCTCATTCATTGGCGTGAATTCGTTGATGTCATCGAGATAGACATTGGTTGCTACCACGTGGGAGAGATTAGCGCCGTCCTTCGCGAGCCTCTGCTGTACCCGGGCCATCACTGCGCTGACCTGTTCCTGAACAGTCGCGCCTGATCCCGTTTCGACAGGACAGAAGATCGTTCCGTCGCCGGTGCCTTCGCGAAGAGCGATCGCCGAAATGGCCACTTTCGCATTCTCCGGTAGCCTATTCATCGGAATAGTGGCGGTGGCCGTGGACCCGTAATCGTTGCGGTAAGCAACGGTCCTGAACCCGGCTTCGCTGACTGCCTGCTGCAGTCTCTGCTCGGCATCCGCGGCTGTCGTTCCGTAGACGGCGGAAAGGTAGAGGCGGGCCCCTGCTGCGATTGCCGCGCTCGCGTGGCCGAGCGGTGTCAGACTCTTGAGCGAGACTGCTTTTCTGCTCTTCAGATCTTTGACTGCGACGACGGTCATCTCGACGGTGGTATCGGTTGGCATCTTCGAGGGAGCAATGACGACGCGTGCCGGCGGGTCCTCCGGAAAGTAGGTTGCGTAGACGCGATCCACCTCGGCGAAGTCACCGATCTTGTCGAGGTAGAGCTGCATATGAACTACGTGAGCCATGGAGAGGCCGGCAGCCTCGACGATGGCCTTGACGTTCTCGAGGCATTGGCGTGTCTGCGCGGTGATGCCTTCCGGTACGGCGCCCTTCGCATCACGAACGCCCTGGCCCGATGCGTAGAGGTAGCCTCCGACGAGAAGACCGGGGCTGTATGGGCCGACGGGTTTTGCCCCGTTGGCGGGGACAATGACTTTTCGATCGGTGGTCATAAGGATGAGTCCTGCTACCAGCAGCCAGCGAATCATAACCCGTGAATTATAGGAGAAGCCCTACAGAGCGTCGACTGATTTAGTATGGAGTGCGGCGACTTGTCGCCGCTTTTGAGTTAGATATTGCGTGATGAAGGAAAGAGGGGCCACCTCTTCCTTCAATAGGCCCAACGTAACTCAAAAGCGGCGACAAGTCGCCGCACTCCATACTAAATCAGCCGGCGCTTTTTGACACGCCAGAAGCGTGCGGCGTATAGTTCTGCAAACAAAAGGAGGCCGCTATGCCAAGCCGCCGTAGCTTTATCCAGCTTCTCTCCAGTATCCCGTTTCTCGGCAGCCTCGTCGCGCCTTACGCCGCCGCAGCGCCGATCTCAGAATCGAGAGACTTCTTCAAGGAACTCGGTGTGCGCCCGTTTATTAATGCCGCGGGAACTTTCACAGTCCTGACAGCCTCGCTCATGAAAAAAGAGGTAGTCGAGGCGATGAACTATGCCTCCAGGCAGTTCGTTCCTCTCAACGATCTACACGACGCCGTGGGTAAACGTATCGCCAGCCTCATTGGCTGCGAAGGGGCAATGGTGACATCAGGCGCCGCCGCCGCCCTCACGGTCGGCACTGCGGCCTGCCTCGCCGGCAAGAACGCGGAGTTCATAAGGCGAATTCCCGACCTCGCCGGAATGAAATCCGAGGTCATCATTCAGAAGTCACATCGCTACGGCTACGACCATGCCGTGCGAAATTGCGGAGTCAAGTTCATCGAGGTTGAGAGCGCCGACGATCTCGAACGTGCAATCAACGAGCGCACGGGAATGATGCTCTTCTTCAACGATGCGGAGCCTCGCGGCAAGATCGATACCGCACGCTTCGTCGAACTCGGCCGCAAGCACGGAATTCCTACCTTCAACGATGCCGCTGCGGACGTGCCGCCGACCGAGCACCTCTCTAAGTACACGAAGATGGGGTTTGACCTCGTGACCTTCTCAGGAGGCAAAGGAATATGCGGGCCGCAGAGCACGGGACTGCTGCTTGGCCGCAAGGATCTGATCGAGGCCGCGCGCTTGAACTGTTCTCCAAACAGTGACTCCATCGGACGAGGTATGAAGGTCAACAAGGAAGAATTGATTGGCATGATGGTGGCCGTTGAAAGCTACCTCAAACGTGATGCAGACAAAGAATGGAAGGAGTGGGAGCGACGCGCCAGCCTGCTGGTTAACAGCGTCTCCGGCGTCCAGGGCGCAACGGCGACGACCTACGTTCCCCCAATTGCCAATCACGTGCCGACCGTAAAGATTGCCTGGGACAAGGCCGCACTCAAGCTGACCAGCGCTCAGATCAGGAAGGATCTCCGTGACGGCAACCCGGCGATTGAGATTGCGCCGGGAGGTCCTCCTCCGGGAGCTGCCAATGAAGAGATTCAACTCGGTGTCTGGCAGATGCAGCCTGGCGAGGCTGAAGTAGTGGCCCGAAGGTTGAAGGAGGTCTTCAAGGTCTGACGCCCGCCTTCCGTGAGGGAACAATTGCCGCGATTCTGCGTAATATCCTCTGACAAGATCTGAGTTTTTTCCTTAGAGGAAGCAAAATCATGAAATCTGGTGCACTCGCCAAGGTGGCGTTCGTCCTGGGGGGCTGCGTCCTCCTGCTCCAATTACCAACCCGATCAACTGGAGCATCGGAGAGCTACGGTGTTGACGTCAAGTCGATGGACACATCCGTCATGCCGTGCGATGACTTCTATAAGTTCGCCAACGGAAGCTGGCTGGCCCACAACCCGATTCCCGCTGACCGTGCCTCGTGGGGCGCGGGCGGCGAGGTGCAGGAGCGCAATTACACGATCCTGCATGAGATTCTCGAGAACGCAGCTCGCAATACGTCAGCGCCGAAGGGCAGCATTGAATGGAAGGTCGGTACCTTCTACCGGATCGGGATGGACGAAAAGCAGATTGAGGCGGAGGGCGCCAAACCGTTGAAGCCCGAGTTCGATCGGATCAGCGCCATCAAGAACGCGACCGATCTCATTTCGGTCCTCGCGTCTCACCAGCGCACGGGCGTCAATAGTGGTTTTGGATTCTTTGTCAACCAGGATCTGAAGAACAGTTCGCAGATGATTGCCTGGCTGTATCAGGCAGGTCTCGGACTTCCGGATCGCGACTACTACACGAGCGACGAGCAGCGCATGAAGGAGATTCGCGCTCAATATGTCACTCACGTGGCAAAGATGTTCGAACTGCTTGGGGATGGGAAGGATGTAGCAGCCAGGAATGCCAATACCGTCATGGCCTTGGAGACCGAGCATGGCGCGCGCGTCGATGACGCTGGTGCAGCAGCGCGACCCGGCCGCGCTGGTTCACTTAATGACGCCCGCCGATTTGAAGCGGTCGGCTCCTGCCTTTGCGTGGGACCTGTATTTCAAAGGCATTGGAATGGCTGATCCGGGAACGCTGAATGTCGCCCAGCCCGACTTCGTCAAGCAGATCAATGAGATGGTCAAAGAGACCCCGATTCCCGATTGGAAAACCTATTTGAGATGGCGCGTGATTGACGCGAACGCTAGCTATCTCAGCTCGGATTTCGTAACCGAAAACTTCAACTTCAATAGCGGCGTGATCAGTGGGATCAAGGAGATGAGGCCGCGCTGGAAGCGGGTGCTTTCAGCAACGGATAGCAATCTTGGTGAGCTCCTCGGCCAATTGTACGTGGCCAAAGCATTCCCACCGGAAGCCAAAGAGCGAGCCCTGACGATGGTCAAGAACCTGAAGGCGGCGCTCAATCAACGGCTCGCGGGGCTTGATTGGATCGGCGACGATACTCGCAAGGCGGCACTGCAGAAGGTTGACGCCATCATGATCAAGATCGGCTACCCGGATAAGTGGCGCGACTACTCGAGTCTTGCGGTGGATCAGAAGTCCTACGTGTTGAATGTAATCGGGGCCAATGAATTTGAGTTTCAGCGGAACCTCAACAAGATCGGCAAGCCGATCGACCGGACTGAGTGGGGAATGACTCCTCCAACCGTCGATGCCTACTACAATCCGAGCTTTAATGAGATCGTCTTTCCGGCGGGCATTCTTCAACCGCCGTTCTTTGATGCGAAGGCGGATGATGCCACGAACTACGGAGCAATGGGTGCGGTCATCGGGCATGAGCTGACTCACGGCTTCGATGACGAAGGGCACCAGTTCGATGCGCAAGGCAACCTGAAGAACTGGTGGACTGAGTCCGATGACAAGAACTACTCGGCGAGGGCGGAGCTCGTTCAGAAGCAGTATGACCAGTACGCGCCTCTCGATGATATGCACATCAACGGTAAGCTCACACTCGGCGAAAACATCGCTGACTTCGGCGGTTTGAAGATAGCCTACCTCGCCTTTCAGAAGACGAACCAGGCAAAAACGCAGGAGAAGATTGACGGCTACACGCCTGATCAGCGCTTCTTCATCGCGTTTGCCCAGGGATGGCGGAACAATTCGCGGCCTGAACAGGTGAGACTTCAGTTGAACACCGATCCGCACTCACCTGCCCGGTTCAGGGTGCTCGGCCCGATATCGAAGCTCCCGGAGTTTTACAAGGCATTCGGTTGCGAAGCTCCAGCCAACGCGGCGAGCGAGGTCAACACTCGAATCTGGTAGCTCATCTCCTCAATCGATCGATTCGCTTTTGGAAAGGCCTGTCCTGTCTCCTCGGGACAGGCCTGCTTGTTTTTGCGCACTCCGCTGACGATTTGCGGCTGTATGAAGACAGCCGCATTTCGATGGCCTGCACCTACAGCATAGTCGCGTATGGACGCGATAATCAGGCCATTCCCCGGCTCCTCGGTGAAGCCCTCGACGAAGTCGATCGCATCGATCGTTTGATGAGCAATTACAAGCCGGAGAGCCCCCTTTCGGAGGTCAATCGCGACGCCGCCAGGAGGGCTGTTCGTATATCTCCCGAGCTTTCAGGCTTTCTCGCTGAGTGCCTGCATTACAGCAGAGAGTCTGAAGGAGCATTCGATATTACGGTTGGTCCTCTGATGAAGACGTGGGGTTTCTTCAGGGGCGAAGGACGCATCCGTCCGACACTGAGCTGGCTGCGGCTAGAAGTAGAACCGGCTACCGGCACGTTATTCTCAATGCCGGCGAGAGGACGGTGCAATTCGATCGTGATGGTGTCGAGCTCGACCTGGGCGGTATCGCAAAAGGCTATGCCGTCGATCGCGTGATCGGCCTGTTAAGGGCGAATGGGGTGGAGCGCGCGCTGGTGAGTGCGGGTGGGAGCACGCTCTACGGTCTCGGAACACCGCCGGGCAAAGAGGGCTGGCCGGTGAGGATCGACGAGGCGGCGATGCAGGTGACTCTGAAAGACCGCGCTCTCTCGGTTGCAGGAAGCAGTGAGAAGTTCTTTGAAGTCGGGGGTGTCAGGTACTCACACATAATGGACCCGCGTACGGGGCGTCCGGCGCAGACAGTGCGGAGTGTAGCAGTGCTGACAGGGAATGGGACTGCAGGCGATGCCCTGGATGACGTCTTCTATGTTCAGGGAGTGGAGTGGAGCAGAAGGTACCTGCCGAAGGTTCCAGGCACTGAGGTCTATTTCTTTCTGCCTGATGGCAAGGTGGTTCATCTGCAGTGATGGAATCACCCGCGCGAGCCGCCCCAACAACACAACCCTTCATTCCCGCGCACGGGACGTGCGCGAGGATATTAGCCGGTGGTGAAACCACCGGAACGAAATCGCCAAAACGGGGTCGCGCCCTGGAAGGCCGACGGACCAGATTTCGCGAGCACGCATTGAATCCACAACATTTTACGCCGAAATGGCATTATCCGGGCTCGGTCCTGCGCCCCTGTCGGGGCGCGAGGATGTGGGGGACGCATACCCGGCGGTTTCACCGCCGGCTAATATCCTCGCGCACCTTCGGTGCGCAGGAAGGGTCACGGAAGGTGCCTATCTCAAATCAACTACCGCCTAGATAGACATCCTCGGTATCGTAAACTCCGTTGCGCCGGACGCGCTCGCAAAGTCCAGGATCTCGCGGAAGGCCGATGTATAACCAATGTAACCGTGGATACGTTTGTTGCATGACGCTTGATTGAAATCGCGCCGCGTCAACTCAGTCGTTCGGCGCGCAAGGTATGAAGCCTACGCTGATGTTTCATACTTCATCCTTCCGCCTTCATCCTTTCCCTCTGTGTTGTTTCGGTTGTTTTCGCCACTTAGATTGTTGAGAATGCACTGCGTTCGAGAAGCGCTTTAGGAAAGTTCCCAAAGAGGAGTCGCAAATGAGAAAGTGCCCCAGCCGCTTCCTGGCCAGCTACCTGACTACGATTCTGATCTGCCTTCTCGCTGCACCGCGGCAGTCACTCTGGCTCAGGCGAGTCTGTTTCACTCCAACACGGTCCAGCCGCATCCGGTCAATCTGGATTTTGAACTAGGCGCTGTCGGCCAGGTCCCGGAAGGCTGGGACTCTCCGACCAAAGCTGGCTACGCGGCTGAACTGACCGAGGGCCAGGCGAAGTCCGGCAAACGTGCCGCGTTGCTTCGTGACGTCCCCGGAGCCAGCAACAACTCGCCATTCGGGAACCTCATGCAGGCCATTGATGCCGCAACCTTGCGCGGCCATCGCGTCCGTTTCCGCGCGGCGGTGCGGACCGAAGCCGGCTACTCCGCAGCGCGAGTTAGCCTCTGGATGCAGGTTGATCGTCGCGCGAACATAGCGGGCTTCATGGGAAACCGGCCCATCACGCCCGGCGAGTGGCAGTATTACGAAATCGTTGCTGATGTCGATGAAGATGCAGTAGTCATCAACATCGGGATGCTTCTGGCTGAACAAGGGTAAGGCATGGCTGGACGATGTGTCGCTGGAGGATTTGGGCAAAATGGTGGTTCGCGCTGAGCCGCCGCGTCCCTTGACCGCACGCGGTCTTGAGAATCTGGTGGCGTTTACGCGCCTGCTTGGCTATGTGCGCCATTTCCATCCCAGCGATGAAGCCGCCGCCGCCGACTGGAATACTTTTGCCATAACCGGGGTCAACGAGGTAGAGGACGCGAAGAACGCCGCTGATTTGTCGCAGAAATTAGAATCCATTTTCCAACCCGTAGCTCCCACAATCCGGGTCTTTCCAACTGGGGAACATCCGACACTTCCTCGTGAACTGAGCCCTCCGGCAAATGAGTCAGTATTAAGAGTGGTGTCGTGGCGTCATCAGGGCTTCGGACAAAAAGCCAGGCCGAACTCGATCTACAAGAGCGAACGAGTGTGGCAAGAGGCGCCGCGTGAAACGTTGCCGAAAGATTCTCCCGATCCGCGGCAGCCTTTCAGTGCGGATCTGGGCGGCGGTGTCTCGTGTCTGGTCCCGCTGGTCCTGTTCGGCGATGCGAAGGGTACGCTGCCACACGCCGCCACTGGTGACAGGAAAGCAAAAGACGATCTGGTGAAGTACTCTGGCAACGATCGCGCTACGCGCTTGGCTGATGTCGGGCTCGCCTGGAATATTTTAGAGCACTTCTATCCCTACTTTGATGTGGTGCAGACTGACTGGCAACAGGCGCTTGGTGCGGCGCTCACTTCGGCAGCCAACGACGCGGATGAAAGTGCCTTTCTGATCACGCTGCGGCGCATGGTGGCCCAACTGCATGACGGGCACGGTCAAGTCTATCATCCGAGTGACTCGAGCGACTTCACCATCCCGGTGATACTCAACTGGGTGGAAGGCCAACTCGTTATTTCCGACGTGGCGAGTGCGGGAACCGAAGGGTTGCAACCCGGCGATATCGTGCTCAAAGTTGATGGCCGGCCGAGTGCGAGTGAACTAAGCGAGCGAGAGGCATTGATCTCGGGGGCTACGCCGCAGTGGCGCCGCTACGTAGCCGTGGAACTGATGAGAACGGGCGCGAAGAACTCCGTCGTCACGCTCGAGGTGAAGACTCAAAGCGGCCAGGTGCGCTCAGTGGTTCTGCGCCGCACGATGGAGGAGGCGTTACGAGAGGCGCGGCCTGACAAGATTAGTGAACTGAAGCCTGGGATATTTTATCTCGACCTCGACCGGATCAAGGACGAGGATTTTCAGTCCGTCCTGCCGAAGCTGGAGCAGGCCCGCGGCATCATTTTCGATCTGCGCGGGTATCCGAAAGTCTCGTCTAAAGTGATCTCACATCTGACGGATAAGCCGATCGAGTCGGCGCGCTTCTTGCGGCCGGTGATCACGACGCCGGACCATGCACAGATGGTCAAATTTGATGACCCCGGACGCTGGAAGTTGGAGCCGGTCGCGCCTCGGCTCACGGCAAAGATGGTCTTTCTCATTGACGGGCGGGCGATCAGCTATGCGGAATCGTGGATGGGAATCATCGAGGCCTATAAACTCGCGGCGATCGTGGGTGAGCCGACGGCCGGGACCAACGGCGATATCAATCCGTTCAATCTCCCCGGTAACTACACGGTCATCTGGACCGGGTTAAAGGTGCTCAAGCATGATGGTTCACAGCATCATGGGATCGGGATTCAGCCGACGGTGCCCGTGTCCCGCACCATTCGTGGTGTCAGGGAAAGGCGGGATGAGCAGTTGGAACGGGCGGTCAGTATTGTGAGTCAATAAAGTGCGCCTCGGAGAATTCAGGGAGTGGATTGGAGCAGAAGATACGTGCCGTGAAGCACTTCGCCGCAACCCTGTAGGGGCAGGGCTTGTCCCTGCCCACCGGCGCCGTCGCGCGGGACAATCAATGGTGCGGGGCCTTAAACCGGTCGGGCACGCTTGAGAATGTTACCCGTGCCAGACGGTACGGGTGGGCAGGGACAAGCCCTGCCCTACAAGGTTGCGGAAGTGACCTATCTCAAATCGACGACCGCATAGGTAGACATCCTGGGTATCGTAAACTCCGTAGCCCCCGACGCGCTCGCAAAGTCCAGCAGCTCCGCCCTGCCATATTTCGCAATCTGAGCCTCACCCTTGCTGTAGGCTCCCAGCAACCGGATACGCAGCCCTTCCAGCTCACGCCCCCCATAGTTGATCAATTGCAGCCGGGCGGTTCGGCCATCGCCGCTTAATCGGCAAATGACAACCTCGCTTCCATAAAGTCTCAATGACCGCTTCTCATCGGTAAGCTGCGCACGAACCTTCTGTGCGAACTCGCTGGGATTGCCTGCCTCCGACTCGGGGTACTCCTTACTTCCAATCCTGATGTTGATCGCAAACTGCGGTGACGGCGTGCGCACAATACTGAAGAGAAGATTGCGCCTCGTGAGGAGATTCATTACCTCGCCGGTCAGCGATGATCCGTCATCAACCACCGCGAAATCGGAGCGCTGTGCAAGATCCTCGCTCAGGCAGCTGGCCAAAAAATGTGAGCATTCGGCCAATTTCTGAAAGATCGGCTGGATCGATCTTGAGGACTGCATCGGCGCCATAGGCGAACGCTTCAGCAGCGGCAAGTGAGGCTCTCCCGGCCTTCAAATCGTAAAAGTACTTATGCGCTGTACTTCCTGAAAGTCGCGCATAAAACGCCACCCATTGGCATCGAGCCACGGGCTTCGAGTAGGAGAGGCCACGTCCGCTCGCGAGACGACGCCTGGCGTCGGCAGCTTCTCTCGCGCATCAAGCTCGGATTTGCTCAATGGGATCGGCGTAAATCCTGCGCTGCGCCAGGCCTCGAGCTGCTCGGGTGTGACAGCTATCTTTTGGATCCCAGCCTGCTTCAGAGCAGGTGCCGTCTCGATTCCCAGATGCCAGTAGAGAAGCGGAATCGCCAGCAGAAACGCGAGGTGTCTCATACCTCGATATCCTTGATGCGGATCTGGAGAGTTGATGGACGCCCAGGCCGAGTTTGGAGGCATATTCGATGTGTCCTGGCTCGCGAATGATGATATTGACGTTGGGATCGTTATCGCGAGCCCGCCCATCGTCAACCTTTAGGTGCTCGGGCCCGCGGTCCCAGACTGAGATGACGCCTTCGGCTTTTCGCTTTTGCTCGATGATATCCAGCAGCAGGCGATCGATGGCGACCGGGTCGGTACCGAAGAGGAGATTGCGAGGATAGAAGACGTAGCGCTTGGTGTACGCGAAGGGACCTCCATGCCAGACGCCCCGCAATCCGTCCATGATCTGCAAAACCGTTCTCGAGCGCACCGGCTCGACTGCGGCAAGCGTGCCGACGAAGGAGTAGGTGTGAGACTTGCCGTTGTAATGCGATCGGGCGACATTCGAGAAGCTGCCATAGGCTATGTTCTTCAAACAGCCGGTGACGCCTGTCGCTCCGTGATCCTTCATGTTCGGAATGTTGATGATTTTAGTGAGCTGTTGTGAGACCAGGCGCATGACATTGGAGCGCGTATCCTCCTCACCGAAGAAGTTGACCTCCACATAGGTATCAGGGTCGTAGAGGCGGATGCCGCCCCGCTGATTCTCGGCGCCAACAATCTGGCATCCTTCCGGTAGATGGGGCCCGTAGTTGACCTCGTCAAGTTGCGACTGAAATCTCTCGTAGATGTAAATGTTGGATGGCTTGACTCCAATGGCTGTCAGATTCCTGATCGCTTCGACAACGATCTCCGGCGCGGAAACGACCCATGGGCGGCCGCCACAGTTGACCTTGATGCCAACAACGTCAGAGGGCTCGAAGAAGCGGCGCCAGGCGTCTTCCACGCTGGCCTTGCGTGTCAAAGCGCACATGCCTCGAGCCATCATCTCTTTGACCACTTCGACATCGACGTGTTCGCCGCTTTGATCGAGGCACTTCGCGGATTTGACCGAGATCACCACTCCCGGGTAGGGTCCCGGCATGCCCGGGCCCCCATCCTGGGTTGATGCTGGACGGTAGTGCGAGTTAACGCGATACCCGGGCAATGCGTCTGTCGGAACGATCTTGGGGATCTGGCTGGCGGCGAGGAGTTGGACAAAGGTTCTTCGATCCATGAGCTTGTCCTCACCGGCATTCTATTCCGTCGCGCGCAGGATTTGCCACCAAATATCCACGCATCCGACCAATTACCGTGGCTGAGCCTGCTGGCCTGGTATGGAGTGCGGCGACTTGTCGCCGCTTTTGATTTAACGACTGCAATAACTAAATCAAAAGCGGCGACAAGTCGCCGCACTCCATACTGATCTATTGCCAGAAGTTGCGATCAAGCGTGCGGTAATTGATCGCCTCTGCAATATGCTGTTCCTCAATTGCCTCAACTCCTTCCAGATCAGCCAGCGTGCGGCTGACCTTCAATATCCGATCATACGCTCTCGCTGATAGCCCCCACTTGGCGATCGACCTCTCGAGCAGTTTCTGTTGCGCATCTCTGAGCGCGCAATGGCGTCTGATCAACCGAGGCATCATCTGCGCATTGCAATAGACTCGCTCACCCTCGAATCGCTGCTGTTGAATCGCACGTGCTCTATTTACCCGCGCGCGAATCTCTGCCGAGCCCTCACTCTGCTCCCGCGATGAGAGGTCAGCCACTTTAACCGCAGGCACATCGATATGGATGTCGATCCGATCCAGCAAAGGTCCCGGAGATTCGTGAGATGTACCGCTGAATCTGCGGTGGCGTGCAGCGGCATTCACGCGTCGGATCATTGAAGTAGCCGCAGGGGCAGGGATTCATCGCCGCAACCAGCATGAAGGCTGCAGGGAAGGTGAGCGAGATCGCCGCCCTGCTGATCGAAACACTCTGATCTTCGAGCGGCTGCCTGAGTACCTCGAGAACGTTGCGCTCGAACTCGGGCAGCTCGTCCAGAAAGAGAACACCATGATGCGCAAGGCTGACCTCACCCGGCCGCGGAATCGAGCCGCCGCCAACCAAGCCGGCATCGCTGATCGTGTGATGCGGTGACCTGAAGGGTCGTGTCGTGATCAACCCTCGCGAGCCCGTATAGCCGGCGACGCTGTGGATCTTGGTCATCTCGAGTGCCTCATCCAGGTTGATTGCGCGGAAGAATTGTCGGGATGCGTTTTGCGAGCATCGTCTTGCCCGAACCAGGCGGCCCCACCATAAGCACATTGTGACCACCGGCAGTCGCCACCTCGAGAGCTCTTTTCGCGTGCCATTGCCCGCGCACTTCGCGAAAGTCGAGTGAGTACTGATCAGCGAGGTCGAGCAACCCATCGACATCGAACCGCAATGGTGGAGGCAACGTCTGCCGCTCGAGCAGCCCAATGACATCCTGAAGTGACTGAACCGGAAAGACGTCGATTCCACGGACCACGGCAGCCTCACGCGCGTTCTCTTCCGGAAGGATCAGGTTCCTTATTCCGTGGTCGCGAGCTGTGATTGCGATTGGAAGGGCGCCACGCATCGGGCGGACGCGTCCATCCAGCGCCAGTTCGCCGACGAGCAGCGTTTCGTCCAACTGCTTCCGGTTGAGAGCGCCACTGGCTCCAAGTATGCCGATGGCGATCGGCAAGTCGAAAGCGGAGCCCTCCTTCCGAAGGTTGGCCGGCGCAAGATTGATGGTTGTCTTGTGAAACGGAAAAGTCCGGCCGCAGTTGGTAATCGCCGCTCTGATACGCTCGCGGCTCTCACGCACTGCAGGATCAGGGAGTCCGACGACGGTCACTGACGCATCGGCCTGTGAGTCGCCAGTACGCGGAGTGAGATGGACCTCGATCTCGACCATGGACGCGTCGATGCCATAGACGGCCGCGCTGTGAGTTTTGAAGAGCATTGGGAGCCACCTCGGAGGCAGAAAATCAGCGAGGCAGGAGCGTAACCCGCTCCTGCCTCTGAACTGAGGTGGCTATGTAAGGAAGTGAAGAGGTGGCCGACTGCTAGTTGCCGCGGACCGGAACCTTGACGACCTGACCAGCACGCAGCCTGGCGTTCGGACTCAGCCGATTGTAAGCAGCGATATCGCGAACGGAAATGCCATAACGCGCAGCGATGTCACCCATGCTTTCGCCGTGCTGGACCTTGTATGCGACAACTCGCGCATTGCCGTTGCTCGCTGGCGTGGAGACCGGTGCTTCCGCTTTCGGATTGACCGCGGCAACGGTTCTTACGCCGGGGTTGGACGGGATGATCACCTTCTGGCCCGGCGTCAGCACGCCGCCGTTGATAGCCGAGAGAGTCTGCTCTGAGACTCCGGTGCGTTTCGCAATGGTGGCGAAGGTATCGTCAGCAATCGCCGGTTGCATGCGCCACGTCGTTCGCTTGTCGGGCGGTATGCGATTGAGTGCCACCTGGAGCGGTTTGCCCTTGCCTACCGGGACGCGCAGCCCGTAGGGAAGACCTGGAGGCGTGATACCCCGCTTGAGTTCGGGATTGAGTGCCAGCAGATAATCGTAAGATGTATCGCAGGCATCAGCCACCAGATGGAGGTCCACCGCGTTGTTGACGTTGACGATGTCGTAGGCTATCGGCGGCTCGGCTTTGGCCGTGAAACCCCAGCGTTCCGGGTTCTTGGCAATGATGACCGTCGCGAGGATGTTTGGAACGTAGTTCCTGGTTTCCATTGGCAGCAGTCCGCGATAGTAGAGCTCCCAGAAGTCGGCGTAGCCGGTTCGGGCGATGGCGCTGTCAACTCGGCCCTCGCCGGTGTTGTACGCGGCCATTGCCAGCTCCCAGTTTCCGGCGTACCGATCGGCAAGCCACTTGAGATATTTTGCGGAAGCGCGTGTTGCCTGTTCAAAGCTGGCTCGCTCGTCTACCCAGTAGTCCTGTCGCAGGCCGAATCGCATACCGGTACCTGGGATAAACTGCCAAAGCCCTACTGCTGCCGCGTACGATTTTGCGGTCGGTGACCAGGCACTCTCGACCTGGCTCAGCCAGACGAAGATCTTGAGGCACGCCCTCTTCCTTGAATATGCGACGCGCAAGCGTCATGAAGCGCCCGGATCGCCGCAGACCCGCTTCCATAGTTGCGCGCCCGCGTCCCTGGTAATAGTTGATGAAACTCTGAACCAGCGAATTGGGCCGGAAATTGAAGTCCAGGCCGGCTGCTGCAACCGTCGCCCGTGCCTCGGCATCGGTCGCTCCCCTCATCTCCGCTTCCGTCAGCTTGAGTGTGGCGAGTTCGTCGAGCGGCGAGGCTTCATACCGCTGCTCCCCGAAGCCGCGCTCGTCTGGCCTTCGCTCCTGCCGATAGATAGCGTTCTGAGTCTGATTGGTAGGCGCAACCTGCGCTGCGGTATCACCGGTTGTGGTTGTGGAGGCCGGTGTGTTTGACGGTCTGGCGATCAGAGCAAGCTGGCGTTGCACAATGCGATCGACCAGATTCTTGTAGTACTGTTGAAGGCGAGCATCGCTGCGAACGTCGACTCCAGACTCCAGGATAATGTCAATCGAGCGGTCGAAGGCGCGCCGCGCCTGTTCGTATTCGCCCTTATTGAAGTGCCCTTCAGCGGCTTGCATCCGCTCGTCCGAGCGGTCGATGATCCGCTGAATCTCCTGACTTCGCTGTTGAACTTCCGCTGGAATCTCGGCACTCGTCGTGGAAGAGGTGCCACGGCCCTGGGCAAGGCCTGGAGTGAAAGCAACGGCACAGAGGCAACCGACCAGGAGGCTCTGGGGGAGCACTCCCATTTTTCGCTGCATCATTAGTCCCAAGCCCTCCGTAAGTTAATCATTTGAAAGCGGTGTGGTTAGAGAGGATCACTTGCCACACGTGGATCACTGTGGCGCATTTTGAAACGCGACCAACATCCCCGATTCTAACTTTGACATTGTGGGAATGTCAAATCCGAAATATCCATGCCCGTCCGGGGCCTGTCCGGGGCCTGTCCGGCAGTTGACACCCCGGCAGCTGCCGCTATATAAGTGCGTCCAAATGATATTAAGGCAGAAGTGGTTTGTCCTGCTGTTTCTCATTCTCCCCTCTGTGTACGCTTTTGGGGCGCGCGCCGACTCCCCAAAGTACCCACCCTACAGCGGCCATGTAAACGATTTTTCCAATGTCATCGACCCGGCGACCAAGCAGCAGATGGAAACCATTCTGCTCAACTTCGAGCAGCGCACGGGGGCCCAGATCGCCGTCGTCACAATTCCATCGCTCAACGGAGTTCCGATTGAGGATTACGCCAACGGGCTCTACCGCGCCTGGGGCATCGGGGCTAAGAGCTGGCGAGAACAAGGATAAAGGACTTCTTCTGCTTATCGCTACGCAGGACCGGCGCTCCCGCCTCGAGGTTGGTTATGGGCTGGAAGGCGATATGCCCGACGGGCTCTCCGGAGAACTGCTGCGCCGAATGCGCCCCTATTTCCAGCAACAGCAGTGGTCCCAGGGCCTGATGACGGGAGTCCAGACTATCCTCGCGACGCTCGCCAAGGCCTGGAACGTCAGCCTGGACGGCATTGATCAGCGTTTCGCGTACGACCCGCGCGCCACTCGGGACCAGGGCCACTTTCCAGTGTTGCTCCTCATCGTCCTGGGCGTCTTCCTAATAATGTTTATCGCCGCGATCATCAACCGGAGAGGCGGTGGCGGGCCTGGGGGTGGTCGTCGCAGCAACTCGCTCTGGTGGCTTGCGCCCTTGATCTTCAACCAGGGTGGGGGCGGGATGGGCGGCGGCGCCTGGGGAGGTGGTGGGTGACAGCGGCGGAGGAGGCGGGGGGTGGGGAGGATTTGGCGGCGGCAGTAGTGGCGGCGGCGGCGCCAGTGATAGCTGGTAGGCGAGCCTCAACGACGCGCTTCCGTTGCGTTTTTGTGGTTCAGAGACGAATCTGAGTGGCCGGAGTCAACTTATGGAGCCTCTCTTTACAGAGCTGGTAGCACGTCTGCGGTCGGCACATTCAAATAACCTTGTCTCCGTAGTTCTCTACGGTTCGGCAATCGCCGACGGCGTTGCCAGGCCCAAGGCGGATTATCGCGTGCTGGTGGTCATGGAGACACTCTCGGCCGAAGACCTGCGCCATGCGCGCCCTCCGGCGAAGTGGTGGGCAGATTCGGGCTTCTCGTTACCCGTCTACCTGACAAGGGAGGAACTCAGCCGTTCACTCGATGTCTTCCCGATCGAATTCCGCCACATGAAGCAGGCCTACCGCGTTCTGTATGGCGACGACCTGCTCGCCGAAACTGACGTTTCCAAGGCCAACCTCCGCCTCCAGACCGAATCGGAGCTGCGAGGCAAGATGCTCCGGCTTCGGTCACTTTATCTGCCGGCAAGCGATTCTGCTGAGGGACTGACCCGGTTGATGACCGATAGTGTTGTGACGTTCGTCCAATTGCTGCGGCCGGTGCTCGAACTCCTCGGCGAACAGCCACCCATCAGTCGCTCGGAGACAATTCGTCGCGCGCATTGAGCGCCTGAAACTCGATACTTCGTCGCTCGAGCGGATCCTGAAGCTGCGGAGCCAACCGGCCAGGCTACTCGAGCTCGAAGCTCACGATCTCTTTTCCAGTTACCTCGATTGCCTGAAGCGCGTGATCGAGGAGGTCGACAACCTCTAGATCACTAGCGACCGAGCGTCGCGGAAGGTCTAGGACCAACATAAGGAGCAAGTATGGGCAAGACATTGCTGGTAATTCTGGGTGTGCTGATTCTCTTTGGTCTGATCATCGGCGGAAGCGCACTCGGCAGCTATAACTCGCTCGTCGCCAAGCGCAACACGGTCGACAATAAGTGGGCTCAGGTCGATAACAATCTTCAACGTCGGGCAGACCTGATCGGCAATCTCGTCGGGACCGTCAAGGGAATCACGGGCCAGGAGAAGGAGGTATTCGGGAAGATCGCCGACTCTCGAGCGAAGCTTCTCTCGGCTACCACTCCGGAAGAGAAACTCGATGCCAACGCCCAATTGACACAGGCTGCTCAGAATGCCGGAATACTCGGAACGGGAGGCCGCTTCCTGGCGATCACCGAGCAATACCCACAACTCAAGTCGAACGAGAACTTTCTCAAACTGCAGGATTCGCTCGAAGGTACCGAGAACCGGCTCGCGGTTGCCCGCAAGGACTACAATGACGCGGTGCTCGACTATAACAACAGCCGTCAGAAGTTCCCGACGGTGCTCATCGCCGGCCTCATGGGCTTTCACGACAAGCCATTTTACAAAATTGACGAAGGCGCGCGGACTGTGCCGAAGGTTGACTTCAGCAAGTGAGCCCTATATGGAGTGGGGATCGGGGCGGGAGTCTCGCCCGCCTGACTCCGCCAACCAGCCCCTCGGAGGACTTGCGGGCGAGACGCCCGGGGCCCCAGGTCCTCACTCCGTATGACTCGCGTTCAGGAAGGAAACTTCCATCTTGTGGCCGTGGTTGTAAAGGCTCCGCCGGTTTCAATCAATCCGAAAACCACAGCCGGGCGCACGACGTAGATGGGCTCTGAGTTGCGCTCAATCTTCCAGCCATATTTTGTTTCGTAGCCGGTAAAGAACGCTTCGGGAACCGCCTCGTCCCTCGCGCGCTCAGCCGTGCCTTCCAGAATGACTGCCTCGCTCGCGCCTTCGGGACAGACGATGCATTTCGGGTTGTTCGCGAGGTTCTGCGCCTTGCGCGAATGCTCGCCGGTACTGAAGTAGAAGGCCTGATCGATCCAGAGACCCCAGACGGGCATGGCGTGAGGCCGGCCATCGGGCCGGCTGGTAATGACAAAATAGTTTCTCGCTTGTGAGAGGCGTTCTTCGGCCCAGGTCCAGGGGAGCAGGCCCTGCCCTTTCTCTGCATCCACGATCCCGTAACCTGGCATGTACGGCCGGCTGGCTTGTGGGTTCATTGCGAGTTGTCCCTGTGAATGTCGCACCAAAGGTGCGACCTGAAAAAGCCCAGGGCGAAGCCCTGGGTGGATAATCGCGAGCGGACCGCAACGCCCCAACGGTGCAATGTTGGCCCGATGGACCTCGACCAATTGTTGGCCATCACACCCAGGGCTTCGCCCTGGGCTATTTGAGGTCGCGCCGTTGGCGCGACTACCTCCGGCACGGTTACTATCTCTCCTGGAGGCGCTTCAACAACTGAATCTGCCCCGCATGGTAGAGATCATGCGCCGCAATTCCAACAATCATTTCCCGAAAGGTGAACTTGCTTCCAGGCGACAGTCTGCCCAGCCGACTCACAGGAAATACCTTGACCTCACCAATCAGTGCATCGTGAACTGCTCGCAGCAGACCAACATCCGCCTTGAGAGCCTTAGTCGAAGCCTCGACGGGCCGCTCGAAGAAGTTGGAGCCACCAAGAGGGAACGAGCCTCGCTTCCCACCAGTCAGACGCCGGTGAACGATGTACTTCCAGTAAGCCGCATGAACGATCAGCTCCCAGATGTTATGGCGCCCGCTCCCAGGACGCCACGCCGCCTGTTCGGGGCGCAATCCTCGAATGGAGCCGAGAAGATTCGGCCCATGCCAGGAGTGGCGATCGAAAGCCCGCTCGAGCTGGATGAGTAGCAGATCGGTCTCAGTAGCCAAGGGTCCCCCTATCTGTCCTTAACCGGAATGACGAGCTTCAGTCCGGACCAGATTTCATCGACCGCACACACCTTGATGTCGACGAGCCCGTTGCTCAGTGCGATCTCACGCACTACGTTCTCATTTACATCTGTCTTTACCTTCGAAGCACCCTTGGGCCACGAGACCCAGAGAACTCCGTTTGGTACCAGCGCGCGCTTGAGCCCGAGAATGCTCTTCTCGAGCTGCTTACGCTCGGTGGTAAAGAACTGAATGAAGTCGAGCGGCGATTTGAGGCTGCGCGCGGGCCTGAGGCCCGCCGGCAAATCACCAAGCACCTCAGCATAATCAGGAGGCTGGTTGATCAGGATGTATCTCGCGCCGGGTTTGAGCCCGAGCTTCTCGGGCAGCGAGCGTTTCGAATAGCCTGCAGGCATTGATCCTCCGATCCTCACCTCGTTGGCCTTTTGAGGTCTGCCGCGCCAACGGCGCGACCTGAAGAAGCCCAGGGCGAAGCCCTGGGTGGATAATTGCGGGCGAACCGCCACGCCCCAACGGGGCAATGTTGGCCCGATGGGCCTCGACCGATTGTTGGCCATCATACCCAGGGCTTCGCCCTGGGCTATTTCCGGTCGCGCCGTTGGCGCGACAACCTCGGGCGCCAGTTGAGGGCCAGCCACGCCGCCGTTGCCGCGAGCTTCTCATCAGCTCTCCATGGAGAGCCGACGCTCTGACCGAGTTCTGAAAGAACACGATTGACCTGCAACTGTGCTCAGGTTCAGCCTCGCGGCAGCGTCTTCAAACAGGCTCTTGTCTGAGTGGGTCTCGAACCTCAAGCTGCTCCCCTCAGCCGCAACCTCCCACACTCGCCGAAACACCTGGCCCTCTGCAGCGTGAGCGCGTATGTGATAGTTCCCAATACTCTCGACGTTGCGGTTTGGCGATCCCACGATTCCGGCGCGCTCCACAATGATGTTCTTTGTTTTGAGTTCGCCTAGCATCTCGCCAAGAAGCCTGACGGCCGTCCTTTCGAGCATTCTCACGGTTGGTTGTACAGCCCGTTCTGCTTCGGGCCACGGCAGTTCCATTACGGCATGGTATAGAAATGCTTCGGAGGGTTTGGGGTCGAGAAGTGAAAGCTCCCGGCGCGCAAAAATCACCGGAGCCTTGACGGTTCCGGCGAGCGCTACTGCGATGACGCGCCCGGTTCGTGATCTTAGCCCGATGCTCGCGCTCATTGTTCCGGATCAGGTGTTATCGGCTTGAGGATGTTTCCAGGGGCCGCGATATGGTCGCGCGAGAAGCCTGTTGGCCTCGTCATCACCAATCACTCTATGAGATTTGGCGTCCCATGAGAGGCTTCTTCCAAGCTTCATCGCATGATTCGCGAGGATGCATGAAGAAGTCGAGATGTGTCCCTCTTCGATGTCGGCAACCGGACGCCCGCGTGTGGCAATCGCGTGGAGGAAATCCTGCATATGATGTCGCATGGCAGGCGCAGTGTGCTTCTCGAGGTCCTTTTCGGTCTTGTCCTCCGGGTACTGTTCGAGCTCGTAGGTCACGTCGCGGTGAATTGGCGTTTGGCCCTGGCCTTGAGGAATAAAATCGTAGCTGTAGACGCTCAGTTTCAGCGTTCCTTTGTCACCGTAGATTGTCGCACCCCAGGGATATTTCGGGTCGGGCGGATCGCCCCAGGTGCGATGCTGCCAGACTACGTTCAGAGCGCCGAAGTCAAAGGTCGCAGTCTGAGTATCCGTGATGTTCGCCTTGCTCGCCTTGTCAACGAGAATGCCGCCGGTTGATGAAACGCGAGACGGCCATCCAAGGTCGAGCATCCAGCGCACCATGTCGAGCATGTGCACGCACATATCGCCGACTATTCCGTTGCCATACTCCATGAAGGCGCGCCAGCTGCGCGGATGAACGAGCTTGTTATATGGGCGCATCGGCGCGGGCCCGGTCCACATTTCATAGTCGAGGTTGTCCGGCGGAGTCGTGTCGGGCGGATTCTCCTGCGTCCTCATATGGTAGTAGCAGTAGATCTCGGCAAGGGCGACTTTTCCGAGGCGACCCTGACGGACGATCTGTTCACGGGCCTCAACCAGGTGCGGCGTGCTTCGGCGCTGAGTGCCAATCTGGACAACTTTCCCGAGCTTTCGGGCGGAAGCAAGAATTGCCTGTCCCTCACGAACATCGACGCTGATTGGCTTTTGGAGAAAGAGGTCTGCGCCGGATTCCATCGCGGCAATCGCAGGCAGCGCGTGCCAATGATCGGGAGTGGCGACGAGGACTACGTCGAGATCGCGCTCTTTGAGCATTGCGCGATAGTCGCTGTAGGTGCGCGGAGTCTTGTGTGAAGCCTGCCGCTGGGCTACGAGGGCGGCGGCGTCACTGAGCATTCGTTTGTCAACGTCGCAAAGAGAGACGACCTGAACGGGTGCCACCTGGATGAGGCGGAAGAGATCGCTCTTACCGTACCATCCGCATCCAATCAGTCCGACGCGAGGCTTCTGGTCCTGGAAGGGAAACGACCGCCACCCTGCCATGGTGATAGCCAACCCGGCTCCGTTTCTCAAGAATTCTCGCCGCTGCATGGTGCCTCCCTGGAGATGGTCGACATCTTGCAGCCCCGAGTCAGAGTTACCGGCGCCGGACGGCGCCGGGCGGGCAGGGACAAGCCCTGCCCCTACAGACTTTCTCGACAATGCTAGCACTTCGCGACAACGCTTGTAGGGGCAGGGCTTGTCCCTGCCCGCCCCGGCACCGTCTGGCGCCGGTAACGCTCCCGAACGAATCTGGCTCAGGTTGTCAGTCGCCGATAGATGCCTGGCAGCCTCTCGGGCAGACTCATGACATCGTCGATGATCGTGTAGCCCACCTCACCGTACAGATCCTTGAGCTCAGCTTCAGACTCGCGGTCGATAGTAATGCAGAACGATGTGATGCCCGCCGTCTGGGTCTGACGCAGCGCTGTCTTCGTGTCTTCGCGGGCATAACGCGAGTCGCCGTAGTCGTGATCATATGGCCGGCCATCGCTGAGAACGATCAGCAGCTTGGTTCGCGCATCCTGCTTTTCGAGCTCCGCCGCTGCGTGTCGGATAGCCGCGCCCAGCCGCGTATTGTTGTGATAGGTGATACCACCGATCTTGCGCTCAACCGATTCGGAATATTTCTCGCCAAAACTCTTAATCACAAAATACTTGACGTTTCGGCGACCCTCGCTGGTGAAGCCCGAAATCGCGTAAGCATCACCGACAGCTTCGAGCGCCTCGCTCATCAGGACCAGCCCCTGCTTCTCGATGTCGATGATCTTCTGCCCAGGTCTCGAGTAGGGCTGGTTGGGATGGCGCGTGATCGTTCGCGCGGTTGAAGAAGACATATCCAGAAGAAACGAAACAGCCACATCACGCTCCCGTCGAATGCGTCGTATATATAAACGCTCCGACGGCCGTCCATTGGTGCGCAAATCTACATGGTGATCGATTACCGCTTCGAGATCGAAATCCTCGCCATCCAGTTCGCCTTTGACACGCCTCAGCGACTCGGGCTTGAGCAGCTGGAACTGGTGCCTGATCGACGAGATCACGCCGGAATAGCGCGCTCGAACCTGTTCGACGAAGTCGCGCGATCCGCGGCGATTCTCGCGCCGGATCACTCGACACCACCGGGCTCGCAGATCACTCAGCTCGCGATCCCATTCATCGTAGAAGAATACCTGGTCCCCTTCGAGTAGTTCCTGCTCGCCGCTTTCACCCTGCATCAGCTCGTTCAAAAGCTCGGTGTCGGTCGGTACAGACTCTTCTACGGCCTGCGACCATTGATCAAAAGGTTGAGGTGCGCGCCCCGGTTCACTCTTGCTCTGGTGTCGTTGCTCACCGGCCGACTCACTTTCACCTGTCTCGTCCTCGTTCTCCTCGAGCTCGTCACTCTGGCTCTCGGCATCCTGATTGGAACGCTGCTCGCCGAGAAGTGCGTAGATGCGCTGGGTGGCTATCAAGGTGTCGGCCACCGACGACTCGCCTTTACGAAGATATGACTCGACGATCTCCTCGAAGTTGCCGATCATCTGTCCGTAGGCGCGCCGCGCCAGATCATCGTGGACTCCGCCACAGAGCGTGATCTGAAAAAGCAACTCATAGAGCAGCTGATCGACCGGAAGCGAGCCCAGCGGCGGCCGCTGCTCAATCAGACGCTTCTGCACAAAATCGAGATCTCGTCGAATACCCCGGTACGCCCGCCTCAACCGGTAGTCGATTCGACCATTCTCGAGCGTCGTGAATATTCGAGTCGCGAGCAGAACATTCGGGAATCTCGAGACGCCGATCTTGTAGTCAGCGCGATTGAGCTGGTCATCCTCGAGCGGGGGACGCTCACTCTGACCGAGATGCTCAGCATTGGAATAGGCAGCATATTCGGCGTCGTCTCGGCCTCCGCGTTGGATGGCTCCTGGTTGTGACCGCCGTTCGCAGCCGCCTTTCGGCAAAGAATTGATCGATTTCGCGAACCGCCGCTCGAAGCTCCGGCGTGCCGGCATCCCGGGTTCCGAACTCCACCTGTCCGGCGGCGTGGGCGGCGAGAACCTTGTAGAGACGAAAGTCATCTTCGGCGCTGCCAAATTCTGCCACGGCCGATGGAAGTTGGATGGTCCGTCCATCGTTGATTTTGGCCTCATCCGGAATAGCACCGATTGGCGCGATAACAAGCTCGCGCCCTGTGAGCCCTTCGACGTATAGCCGCAGGAGATGAGCCACAGACTCGAGCGCCACGCCATCCTGAGCTCCCCTCAGCTTCTCCTGACTCGTCTTCGACTCGAGTGCATAGTAGGCCTGGGCCTTCCGGCGATCCTGGCGATGTTGTCCCGCTCCCTCGTGAGCCCAGGCTCGAAACTGTTCCAGCGAAGCAACCGCCACCGCTCGTGGAGCGCTCTTGAAGCATTCGAGCGCCATGTAAACACTGCTTCCGGCGAGCTCGGCGACGACGTCCAATACCGCTTCAATGCGCTCCGAAGCTCGGTGGCTCGACTGCCGGGCCGCCAGCCCCATGAGAACTCTGGGAGTCAGCTTCAGAAAGTCATAGACGATCGCGTTGCCCTCTTCCGCAACACGCGAGGTAATCCGATCCCAGCGATTGTAATTCTCCGAGCCTCCGAGCTGCATGACCGCTCGCGCCGAACGGAAATACTGGAGAGCGGTGGCCCCGCCTCGTTCCAGGAAAACCGACGTCTGTGCGCAGAGAATCCCCAGCTCAGAAGGCCTCTCAACGAAGTCGACACCCTCGGCAATGACCGTCAGAAACTCTGCGGCGGTAGCGCCCGTGCGGCGCGCGAAGCTCTCCGCCAACTGGAGAGCCGCCGTCGTCGGAGCTTCGGCTCCGGCAACAGCTGGCTCGACCCGCTCGAGCTTCCTGAGCGCCTGAAGAGCCTGCGGAGCGGCAGTCAGGACCTCGGTGCTGTGTTTGACGGACCGGTGAGCGACCTCAACGGCAATCTCGAAGAGCTTGACCGCGGCCGGCAGATCGCCGAGCGTGCTGGCCGTCCTCGCCGCGTCGCAAAAGGTCGTCATGGCAGCCCCGGCAGAGAGAACGACCTGACGGCTGCAGAGCGCGATCAACAAAGGCCGAAGTTCGGAATGCAGCGCTGCCAGTATTTCGGGGGAGCGGTGGAAAAATTCGCAGGCCTCGTCAGCGTTGCTCAATGCGATTCGACGTCCGAGCTCGGCCCATGCGGCAAGATCGCGATTGTCGAGCAGCTTGGCAACTTCCGGAGCCGACTTGAAGAACTCGACAGATGCCTTGAGAGAGACGCTGGCAAGCGACGATCCCACGTCGACGGTCACCCATGCACGCTCCGACGGCATCATGCCTAGCCGAGAGGCGAGCGCCTCGATCGTGCTCCGCGTCGTTCCTTTGAGCTGGTCGTTCAGGGCGCCAGCCAGCTTCTTCTTATCATCCGCCATAGCAGGAAGCGGCCACAAAAAAGCACAAGAGGCACAGAAGGTTTAACTGCCCTTGGGTGTCTTTTTCGTGGCTATATGATTGTTGTCACGATCTCTCTGATGCTTCGCTGCAGCTCAGCGTCGTCCGTAATCGGGCTGGCAATGGCCACTTCACAAGCGGTAACCGGGGGTACGCCGCGAGCGATCAACTGAGCCGAATAGACGAGCAGCCGCGTTGAGACTCCCTCTTCCAGGCCATGCCCCTTAAGGTTGCGAACCTTCTCACCGATCTTCACCAGGTCGGCGGCCATTGTCCCATCGACATTACCCTCTCGAGCCACGATCTGGGCCTCGGCCTCGGGTGGCGGATAGTCGAATTCAATCGAGAGAAACCGCTGGCGAGTCGACTGTTTGAGATCCTTGAGCACGCTCTGGTAGCCGGGATTGTAAGAGATGACCAGCATAAAGTCGTCAGGAGCCGAAAGCACAGCGCCCCGCTTCTCGATTGGAAGAATTCGCCGGTCATCCGTCAGCGGATGTATGAGAACAATCGTGTCCTTGCGTGCCTCGACAACCTCGTCGAGGTAGCAGATGGCACCATGCCGAACTGCCGTAGTCAGCGGCCCGTCATGCCAGATGGTCTCTTCGCCCTCGAGCAGGTATCGACCTACGAGGTCGGTCGCCGAGAGGTCTTCGTGGCAGGCAACGGTCACCAGCGGGCGGCCCAGCCTGTACGCCATGGCCTCGACAAATCTTGTCTTACCGCAACCGGTCGGGCCTTTGAGCATGACCGGCAGCTTGGCCTGAAAGGCAGCTTCAAAGAGAGCCGTTTCGCTCTTAATATTGAGGTAGTAGGGCTCTCGGGTGATGCGGTATCTCTCGATCGCTCGTTCATCCGCGTGGGAGGTGGTCATTGTGTCACTCATTATTCAGGGTCCTGCGCTCTCGCTATTACTCCGTGTTAGAATCAAAACCCCATCTTAGCACCACGAAAGGCGACTTTCGAGCTTCGAGCCGGGGTCAAGCGGATTCGAATGACGGAGTGATTCTATGATTGCAGTAGCCATGAGCGGGGGAGTCGATAGTTCGACCACCGCCGCCATTCTAAAGAGGCAGGGCGAAGAGCTGGTCGGGTTTTCGATGCAGCTCTGGGACCAGCGACGCATTAATGTGGGGCCGGATGGTGAGCCCCTGCCTTCTCGCTGCTGTTCTCTCGACGACCTTTATGATGCTCGCGCCGTTGCCTCTCGCCTCGGCATACCATTCTATGTCGTCAATCTCGAAGAGGAGTTTGAGCGGGATGTTGTACGGCCTTTCGTCGAGAAGTATTTAACCGGTTCCACGCCGAGCCCCTGTGTGGGGTGCAATTCATTTCTGAAGTTCGATCAGCTCGTCGAGCTTGCGAAGACGGCCGATGCTCAGAAGGTTGCGACGGGCCACTATGCTCGAGTCGAGTATGATGAGGCTCGGGGCCGCTGGCTGCTCCGTCGCGCGACTGACCGGGCGAAGGATCAGACCTACTTTCTCTTTGAATTGACGCAGGAACAGCTCAGCTTTGCGCTCTTTCCCCTGGGCGGCATGACCAAGGCTGAGGTTCGAGCTATTGCCGAAGACGCGGGATTGCCGACGGCACAGAAGCCCGAGAGCCAGGAGATCTGCTTCATTCCTGATGGCGACTACGCTCGCTTCATCGATCGCTACCTCGCAGAGTCGCAGGCGGCACCGCTCGCGTCGGGGGCGCCGGGGGCAATCGTCTCGACCGATGGTCGGAGTCTCGGTGAACACGCGGGAATCCACCACTACACGGTAGGGCAGAGGCGTGGGCTCGGTATTGCGGGCTCGTCACCGCTCTATGTAGTTAAGATTGATGCAACGAGCAATCGCGTCGTTGTCGGGAATAGCCGCGAGCTTTTGCGGAGTGAGATGACGGTTGAGAGGATCAACTGGATTGCGATCAGCGGCGCAGAGGGACCGATCCGAGCGACCGTCAAGATTCGATCTCGCGCCCACGAGGCTCCGGCCACCATACTCCCGAGGAGTGACGGCGGAGCTACAGTCACGTTTGAAGAGCCTCAGCGCGCAATCACCCCGGGACAGGCAGCGGTCTTTTATGATAATGAGATTGTCCTTGGCGGTGGCTGGATAATCTAATTCGTTTTTTACTCTCGTATCGGATGGATTCTCTGACGGATCAGCGCGACAAGCGCATTCTCCAACTCTACGAACAACTACTCGAGATCGAGCAGCGTCTCATCCCGACGGGTCTTCACGTACTCGGCCAGCCGCACCAGGGCGAGCTGCACGACATTCTGCGCCTCGTCGCCTCGTTCGACCGGCCCGAGCAGGAGATTCGCGCCTTACCGGAACTGATCGCGTCCAGTCTCGGGCTGAAGTCCTACGAAGAACTGATCAAGCAATCAGGAGTTGACGCGAACCGCCTGGCCGACCGCGAGCGAGTTGAAGAGCTCACTCGAAAAGCGATTGATGACTTTGTAGCCTCGGGTCGCGAGTCTGCCGCCGCCTTGCTGCAGGCGTCGTGCGGTGTGCCTGTCTCCGAATCATCGAGGGTCTTCGATCTGCTCGAAAGCGTCAGGCGGCGCCTGGCCGAGTGTGATGAACTGGGCGCGCTGGCTCGAGCTCTTCGTGGGGAGTACATCGAGCCCGGACCTGGAGCCGATGTCGTTCAGAATCCTGACATCCTTCCGACAGGCCGGAATACCTATGCGGTCAACGCATACTACATACCTTCGCGAACGGCTTGGACACGCGCGGAGGCGACAGTCAATTCGCTACTCCAGCGACATTTGGACGAAGCGGGCCGCCATCCCGAGAGTATCGCGATGGTGCTCTGGGGGCTCGACAATATCAAGACTCAGGGAGAGGCGGTCGCTCAGGCCCTGTGGCTCCTCGGCGTCACGCCGAAACGCGACAATCTCAATCGCGTGGTACAGGTCGAGGCAATTCCGCTCGAGTCTGCTGACCGTCCTCGCATAGATCTCGTGTTGACTATCTCCGGCATCTTTCGCGACCTCTTCGCTCCGACCATTGAGCTGCTGGACAAGGCCATCAGGCTGGTTGCATCGCTCGACGAACCCGATGATCTCAACTTTGTCAGGCGGCATGCGCAGGAGGCGATTGCCGGCGGACTCAATGCTGATGACGCCGTCGTCCGCATCTTCTCCAATGCTCCCGGGAACTACGGTACCAACGTCAATTTCATGGTGATGGACAGCCAGTGGGAGGGGAGTCAGGCGTTGGGAGACCTCTTTGTTACTCGCAAATGCTTTGCCTATGGGAGGGATGCCCGCGGACGAAGCTTTGACGGCCGCGAAGCACGGGAGCTTATGGAGCGAGCGCTATCGGGCGTCGAAGTGACCTACCAGAACATCGACACGGTGGAGGTTGGGATCACCGATGTCGATCACTACTTTGAGTATCTGGGCGGAGTGTCGAAGGCGGTCGAGACGAGAGCTGGAGCGCGGCCAAAGATATACCTCTCCGATGCGCTGGCGCCTGGCGCGAAGATCAGATCGCTTGAAGAGACTGTCAGGCTCGAGACGAGGACCAAGACGCTCAACCCGCGATGGTATGAGGGAATGCTCAATCACGGCTATCGCGGGGTCGCGGAGATTGAGCATCACGTGACCAATACGTTTGGATGGTCGGCGACTGCCGATGCCGTCGACAACTGGATTTACGAGGACGTTGCGAAGACGTTTGTGCTGGATGAAGAGATGCTCAAACGGTTGAGCCGGCTCAATCCTCATTCGGCGCGCAGTCTGGTAGGAAGGCTGCTCGAGGCGCAGGGAAGGGGATTCTGGCAGGCGAGCGATGAAGTGATCGAGAAGCTCCGTGACGCCGTCGCCGGACTGGAAGATCAGCTCGAAGGCGTAACGGCCTAATTGCAAAGAGGGCGGCTCGCGAGCCGCCCCTACGACGCCACCTTGTAGGGGCAGGGCTTGTCCCTGCCCGTCCCGCGCCGTCTGGCGCGGGGATCTAACGGGCTATATCGGTGAAATCGCTAGCGGACGACACGGACTGCCGCGCCAACGGCGCGACCTGAAATAGCCCGGGGCGAAGCCCCGGGTTCGTTGCCGAACCGTGGCCAAGCCCCAACGGGGCGCCGTTGCGAATTGTAGTCAAATGCTCGAACCGCCGCCCCGTTGGGGCTGCCCGCGTGATAGCTGGCGAATACCCAGGGCTTCGCCCTGGGCTGTTTTAGGTCGCGCCGTTGGCGCGCCAGCCCGTGAACGCATTGATGGTAACGCGTGTGCGGAGTCCGACTGCAGTTTGTGACTTCACTGTTACAGTCCACTAGTTCAATGAGAATAACCGTTTTCCATGTAGGCTCCAGCCTTGCCGAGCCGCTCGCTCGTGCCGAGCGTGAGATCAATGCCCGCTACGCACTCGATCTGCGTATCGCCGCATTCAATTGCGGAGCTCCGCTTGACGACGATCAGTGGAGCATAGCGGCATCAGCGCTTGCAGCCTCCGATCTGGTCTTCATCATTCATGTCACCGACTCTGAGAATGCCGACCGGATTATCGACAGCCTGAAGCATAGCCCTGCTCATGCAGTCATCGCCATCAATTGCATGCCACCGCTCATGCGCCAGACGAGGATGGGCTCACTCCAGTTTGCCAGCCGAAATAGCAAGAAGGAGCCTGAGGCCAAAAGCTTCATCCAGCGCGCCGGCTCGTGGATGGCCGATTCGATGAAGCGCCGTGGCAAGTCTGGCAATCATGCCAGGCATCTTAGCCAGTTCATGTCGCTGCTCAATCGTGCCCCGGCGGTATTGAGACTGCTTCCTTCTCGCGGGCGCCTTGGAGACGCAAAAAACTATCTCACTCTGTTCTGCTACTTTCTCCAGCCCACCCCTTCGAACATCGAGATGATGCTGCTCTATGCGATCAAGCACTATGTGCCCGGTCAGCGGCAGGCGCTCGAGTGCCGCCCGCCCGAGTCGATGCCTTCGATCGCTATCTACCATCCCGATGCCCCTGCGATGTTCGACTCCTTCGACAAATACAGGAAGTGGTATGAGCGGGAGAAGGGCGTCAGGCTCGATCCGTCTCGGACGATCGGTCTTCTGCTGATGCGCCCGCAAGTCATCAGCGGCTCCCGGCGCCACTACGATGGCGTCATTCGAGCCATAGAAGGAAGGGAACTGGCGGTCATCCCGGCGCTCGCGACATTTATGGACAATCGCGAGGCCTGCAGCCGGTTCTTCGTTGATGGCTCAGCCCCGCGGGGGCGGGTCAGCCAGGTGCTATCACTCACTGGATTCAGCTTTGTTGGCGGACCTGCCTCTCACGACAGCGAGGCGGCGGTTCGCTTCCTGCGCGATCTGAATGTCCCGTTTCATTCGGCAGTCAGCCTCGACGTTCAGAGCATCGAGAGCTGGTCGTCCAGCGCTCTCGGCCTCAATCCGGTTCAGACTGGAATGCAGGTGGCCATCCCCGAGATCGATGGGGCTACTGAACCGATGATCTTCGGCGGCGTTACATCGCGAGGCGGCTCACCTGAGCCGATTGCTGAGCGTTGCGAGCGTCTCGCAGAGCGCCTCGTGCGGTGGAATCGATTGCGGACTGGCAGTCGCGGCGATCTGCGTCTCGCCTTCCTCCTCTTCTGCTTTCCACCAAACAAGGGAAATGTAGGAACCGCGGCCGAGCTGGATGTCTTCCCGAGCCTCTGGTCCACTTTGGGCCGGTTGAAAGACGAAGGATATCGTCTGGATGTTCCCGATTCGATTGATGCACTTCGAGAGCTGGTGCTTGAAGGCAACTCAGTCACATTTGGCACGGCGGCAAACGTTGCCGCGAGGCTGCCGGTTGACGACTACCGGCATCTCTGTCCGTGGGTTGACGACATCGAAGCGGAATGGGGCGCGGCGCCCGGCAGGATCAATTCATTCGGCGGTGACGTTCTGATCTGTGGGATTCAGCTGGGCAACGTTTTTATTGGGATACAGCCGACGTTCGGATACGAAGGCGACCCGATGCGGCTGCTCGCTTCGCGAAGCGGCTCCCCACATCACGGGTTCATGGGTCTCTACACATATGTTGAGAAGGTTTTCAAAGCCGATGCGGTAGTCCATGTCGGAACGCACGGAGCTCTGAGTTCATGCCAGGGAAGCAGGTTGGACTCTCGGCCTCCTGTTGGCCGGACCGGCTGGTCGGCACCCTGCCTCACATCTATCTCTACAGCGTCAACAATCCGTCGGAAGGAACAATCGCCAAGCGCCGGTCCTACGCTGAGCTTGTCTCCTATTTGACTCCGCCGGTTCAGAGCGCGGGGCTCTATAGAGATCTGGCTGAATTGAAGGAGCTCCTCACGGCGTATCGTCAGGAGAGCCGTGAGGCGGAGCGCGACCGGTTGTACGGGGCTATCGAAGAGCTCGCCTCACGCGCCAATCTGCACGCTATAGAGCAGCAGACGGCAGCCGAGTTCTAGTTCTCCGATGGAAGGCAGTTGATCTTTCCTGAAGGCCTGAGGCTGGCTTGACGGTCATAAAAAACCATGGGAGCATAACTGATTGCGAAGGCCTGCTTTTGGTCCTGCATAGGCGGCGTAGCCAAGTGGTAAGGCAGAGGTCTGCAAAACCTTTATGCGCCGGTTCGACTCCGGCCGCCGCCTCTAATATTTTCAGGCAAGTTAGAGTATATCAAGAATGGTGGTTTTTTACCCGCTGTGGGACTTTTGTGGGGATTCTGGACCGTCACGCGACGTCATTGGGTGCTACTCGTCATGCATCTCGCGCTCAACTTCCGCGAGCTCCGCAGCCAACGAAAACGCTTCTAGCTAACGGATGGCGTTAAGACAAGTATTGGAACTATGACGGAATCACTCGAAGCCGGCTATCTCGGAGTCGCAACAGAACCGACGCCTAACGAGCTTTACGCCGTCTCCGGCGTAATCGTTCCCTTGACGACGCCAGAGACTCAACCAAAGTCCCTAACCTGCAAGTAATATCTTAAGGTTGTATTTAAGCGACAACACTTTATGAAATACAATGTCACTGAAGACATTCGCGAGTTCTTTGACCTGGCCTCACCCTATTTCAAACAACTATGGGGTGAACATATACATCATGGCTATTGGATTAACGGCAAGGAGAGCAAAGAGGAGGCTGCTCAAAACTTAATAGACTTATTGATTGAGAAGTCGCGGTTAAAGCCCAAATCAAAGGTTCTTGATGTTGGATGTGGCATAGGAGGCACCTCAATCTACCTGGCACGAAAATATCAATGCAATGTTACTGGCATTACCATCAGCCCTGTTCAAGTGGAAATGGCTAACAAAGCTGCATCTCAATTACATTTAGCGAACGAACCTAAGTTTAAGGTTGAGGACGCAAATAACATCACACTCAATGAAAGGTTCGATATCATCTGGAGTGTAGAATGTATAGGTCATTTAGACAACCGTCCAAATTTGTTTAAGCGTGCGTATGAACTCTTAAAACCAGGCGGGCGTATGTGTATCGCAGATTGGTTGGCTGACGACCACCTCAGTCAATCGGACAAGGAAAAATACATAGAGCCTATCGAAAAAGGCATGTTAATTTCCCTGTCCACTCTATCTGAATATAAGGAACATATAGATAAGAACGGTTTCCGCCTTTTGTACTACGAAGATATCAGCGATAACGTATCAAGAACCTGGGAGATAACTGCGGAAGCTATTAAACCACGAGCATTATGGTCTCTTGCTCGTCAACAAAGCAAAGGGTCCTTAAGTTTTTTACGAGCAGTTACAGCTATGAAGAAAGGATTTAAAAGTGGAGCTTTTCGCTATCCCGCAATAGTTTTAGAAAAGAGATAAGTTTATTAAACCGCCTACACTGATGCTTCGGTGGTGAGTGTGTATTTAATTGTTATTTCTATTTATCCGCCGGTTCGGTTCCGGCCGCCAACCTCTAATTCTTCCAGCACTTAAAGAGTGTCGCGAGGCGTCAACTTGACCGCCGCTCCAAGTTCCGCGTGGCGCCCATCCTGCATTACGACTTGCCAGCGTTATCGCCATATTCCCAGTCATAAGGCACCCCGGTCTCTCCAAGAATCAACTTAACGAGATCGTCAAAGCCAGCCTCAGATCGAACATCGTTCGACAAGATAACGACACAACGCTGACCAGCTTCGATGCAGACCATGGTGTTGGCGGTCTGACCGTCGTGGCCGCCTTTGAAAAAGCCATGCCCCTGCGGGCCGTCGAAGACGACGACACCCAGGCCGGCATATAGATCCTTGCGCTGCTTAACGACCGGCAGGTCGGGGCCAAAAACGGGGAACTGGTGGGCAGTGCCTATATGCAACTGGGGCTTCGTCATCTCGGCCCGCGACGACGCATTGAGGCCGTCACCGCGCACCAGCGCAGCAGCGAATTTCGCGATGTCCGAAATCGTAGTGTCCATCGAGCCCGCTGCCCGCACTTTGCTGCGATCGTCATGTTTCTGCGGCTCCCCTCGATCGTTCCAGCCGTCGGCAAGATTGGTCGCGAAATCGTCCCGCCACACCAGACTTGTGCGAGTCATGCCGCAGACGGTCAAAGTTGGCGCGGGTCAGATCACCGACATCAAGCCCCAGACCTTGCTCCTTGCGGCCATGTTCGATGACGAACTGCAGCAGAATTAGCCCTTCACCCGAGTAGCTGTAACGCGTCCCGGGTTCGAAGTGAATGCGTAGCTTCTGATCTGGCTCGACGAACCAGAAATTATTGAAGCCGGTCGAATGGGTCAGGGACATACGAGGCGTGATCTTTTGCCAGCGCGAATCGTCGGCCAGATCCTTATATGGCCCGTACTTATCCGGGAACACCGGGTCCGGACCATAGCTCGGCAGCGGTTTTTCGAGATAATCCTTGAGCGGTGTGTCGAGGTTGAGCTTGCCGCGATCGACCAACTGCATCACGGTATATGCAAAGACGGTTTTCGTGAGAGATGCGCCGTACATGACTGTGTCCGGGGTCAGCGGATCTCCTTTGGCGTTACGAATGCCGTAGGCGCGGACATAGTGAACCTTGCCGCGATCGATGACCGCAACGGCGATGCCTTTGGCGTGAGTGCGAGTCATGAGCCTGCGTCACTTCGGCGTCGATGGCGTCGCCGCTCGGTATTGTTTGTGCGGCAGCGGCCACAGAACCGCAGAAAGTAATGCAAACCAGAGCCAAAACCGGAAGGACCCTCTTCGTCGTTTTCATCGTCATGTTCCCTTGCGCAATGGACCGCAGCATAACATTCCGAATCGTCACAGGGCCAGAAGCTATTCCACAAGGGGAATCCTTACAATGCATCGCGAGCAACGACGTGTCAGCTCGCTCGATCCTCACTCTAAACAATCTCCCGAGCAGCCATATCGAGATTGTTGCCGCCGATTTGAAGAGTATCATTGACGAGGCCCATCACATTGAGATTAAGTCTTCCCCTCCATGTATGATTACGAACTGAGTGGCTGAGGGAATTGGTATGGAAGCCTTGTTGCAGGACCTCTCGTATGGCTTGCGCCAGTTGGGAAAGCATCCCGGCTTTGCTTTGATCGCCGTGATTTCACTGGCCCTGGGCATCGGCGCTAACAGCGTTATATTCAGCGTGACCAACGGACTCTTACTTCGGCCGCTCCCCTACAAGGACGCCGAGCGGCTGGTGATTCTCTGGAATCGATCGCCCGGACTGAATGTCGAGAAGGACTGGTTTTCGTTAGGACAGTATCTGGACATCAAGACTGAGAATCACGTCTTCGAAGAGACAGCCGCAGTCATCGGCGCGAGCTTCAACCTGACGGGCCGGGGCCAGCCTGAGCACCTCGATGGCGCGCGTGTCTCGTCATCCCTCTTTTCACTGCTCAGCGTTCAAGCTGCGCATGGCCGCGTCTTTTCGCCGGAAGATGAAGAGAAAGGCCGCGACCAGACTGTCATTCTCAGCCACGCGTTCTGGCAGCGCCGTTTTGGCTCCGATCCTGCGGTAGTGGGCAGACAAATGACGCTGAACGATCAGAACTTCACGATCGTGGGAGTCTTGCCTGCAGAGTTCTCTCTGCACAAAGAGGTGCTTCCAACCGTGAATGGCATCCAGCGTGCAGACGTATTACTGCCCTTGCCGATCACCGCGGCGAGCCGCAGCAACCGGGGCGGCGAGGATTACAACATTCTGGCGCGTTTGAAGCCGCAAGTAACAGTCGCCCTGGCTCAGGCGGATATGGACGTGATTGCCGCAGAGATGAAGAGGCAATATCCCCAATACTATCCTGCGAACGGCGGGTTGACGTTGAGCGTGCTGCCGTTGCTCGAACAGGTTGTCGGCGAGGTTCGGCGATCTTTGTACATACTGGTCGCGGCAGTCGGATTTGTGCTGCTGATTGCATGTGCCAATGTCGCCAACCTGCTATTGGCACGCGCTGCCGCGAGGCAGAAGGAGATCGCCGTTCGTTTGGCAGTCGGGGCGGGACGGTGGCGAATCGTGCGCCAGTTGCTGACCGAGAGCACCGTGCTCTCACTGGCGGGTGGTCTGGTTGGACTGGGAATCGCGTTGGCTGCCACGCGAGCGCTCCGCGTCTCAGGCACAGCGGAACTTCCGCGCCTGTCAGAAATCGGCGTGGATGGCCGGGTTCTGGGCTTCACGTTTCTCGTTTCGCTGTTGACGGGTATCGTTTTCGGTCTCGCTCCGGCGATACGGGCGTCACGAGTCGACTTGAACGAATCGCTCAAGGATGGCGGCCGCAGTCTTGCGGGCATCCGTCATCAGCGCACGCGCAATTCGCTGGTGGTTGCTGCAGTTGCATTGGCGCTCGTGCTGCTGATCGGCGCCGGGCTGCTGATTCGAAGTTATCAACGAATCCTGAACGCCAGTCCCGGCTTCGATCCGCGTGGTGTGCTCTCGTTGCGCTTGTCCTTGCCAGCCAGTCGATATGCTACACCTGAGGCGACAATGGCCTTTTACCGAAAGCTCGAAGAGCGGGTCAGGCAACTTCCCGGTGTGGAAGCCGTCGGGACAAACCTCGTGCTCCCGCTAAGCCACAACACTGCCGCCTGGGGACCGATCAATGTGGAGGGCTATGTCCCGCGCGCTTCCTCGGAACTGATCATTGCCAACGAGCGATTCATCAGCCCCGACTACCTGCGAACGATGGGAATCCCGCTGGTCAAAGGGCGCGCCTTCGATGAGCGTGACATTCCAGGTGCGCCGGACGTGACCATCATCAATGAGCAGTTCGCCCGCCGCTTCTGGCCCAATGAAGACCCACTGGGCAAGCGCATTCAGCGTAACGGGAAGGGACCGTGGCGAATAATTGTCGGTGTTGTCCGCGATGACAAGGAAGTGAGTCTCGAAGACGAACCGCTGCTGGCTCTCTTCCATCCTGTCGAGCAGTTCTCCATCCGCAGCCGCTATCTCGTCGCGCGCACTACGGCAGATCCGGGTCGAACTGCCGTGGCCGTCGTCAGAGAGATTCAGTCGCTGGATGTCGAACTCCCCGTCTATGATTCCGTCACGATGGAGCAGCGATTGCACGAGGCGCTGGCGCGGCGACGCTTTGCGATGGGTTTGTTGGGCATGTTCGCCGCGGTAGCACTGGCGCTGGCGATGATTGGCATTTACGGCGTGATGGGCTATTGGGTAAGCCAGAGAAAAAGTGAAATCGGCATTCGTGCCGCACTCGGCGCTGACCCGCGCACCATTTTGCGACTTGTTTTCCGCCAGGCACTCGTGTTGATTCTGGCCGGAATCGCAATCGGATTGGCGGGAGCATTTGTCTTGACAAGACTCATGTCGGGGCTGCTTTATGGCGTCAGCGCAACCGATCCAGGAACCTTTGTGCTGCTACCCCTGCTGCTCGGCGCCACGGCCTTGCTGGCCAGTCTTCTTCCCGCGCGACGCGCAGCACGGATTGATCCGCTCATCGCGCTCAGGCATGAGTAACACTCCAGTGGAGAAGTTATGAGTCTACAAAAATTCTTAGCTGGCGAGGAGTTTTGTCTCTGGCAATCGGCCTCTTGTTCCTGATGACGATTGGGTTCGCACTCCAGCAACCGCCTCCGTCGATGACCGAATCGGCGCAACTGGATTTCGAGTTTTTCAAAACCCAGGTACAACCAATCTTTGTGGCGAAGCGCCCGGGTCACGCCCGATGCGCCACTTGCCATATGACGGGCACGCCGATGCGTCTGCAGCCTCTCACGCCCGGAAGCGCTACCTGGGACGAGGAGCAGTCGCTGCAGAACTTCGAGGTTGTCCGGCAGAGGGTGATTCCCGGCAGCCTTCAGAGCAAGTTGCTCATCTATCCGCTGGCGGCCGAAGCCGGCGGCCACGCATTCCACGGCGGCGGCAAACACTGGGACTCTCAGAAAGCCCTGGAGTGGCAAACGCTCGCCGCGTGGGTGCGGGGGGCAAAGGCCGACACGTCACTCAAACTCCGGATCATCCAGACCAACAGCGCCGGGGACAACGCCCACCTCATTGATCCCGTGACGAACAAAGTGGTGGGAGAAATCAAGGACATCGAAGTCAACCACGGAGCCGCTGCGGCGCCGGACGGAAGCCGGATCTACTTCAGTAATGAGGCGCTAATACGCTGGACATCGTGGACGCGAGGACGCTACAGGTGACCAAACGTGTAGCCCTCAGTGGCCATCCCAACAATATCTCCATCAGTCGCGATGGGCGGCGAGTCTATGTGGCGATCGTCCAGGCGCCGGGCGCCGTGGATGTCATTGATACGGCGTCGCAGGAGCGAGTCAAGAGCATCCCGACCAAAGGTGGCGTGCACAACACGTACGTCACGCCGGATGGCAAGTACGTGGTCGCCGGCTCCATCGCCGGGAAGAATCTGACCGTGATTGATGTGCAGACCGAGCAGCCCGTCTGGTCGCTGGAGTTCGACCTGGGCGTCCGTCCCGATGGCGTTCGAGAAGAACGCCGATGGCTCGACCAGACGAATATTCGTTCCAGTTGTCCGATTTTCATGGGTTCGCGGTGGTGGATTTTCAAACCCGCAAGGAGGTCACTCGGATCAAGCTTCCGCCTTTGCCGCCTGGGAAGGTGGAGATTCACGAGGGCGGAAACATCTCCCACGGCATGGCCGTCACCGCCGATAGCAAGACCCTGGTTGTCAACAGCAGGCAGAATAGTGCGCTCTACGCGTACTCGCTCCCGGACTTAAAGCTGTTGGGTGGCGCTGACGTGGGGTTGGCGCCCGACTGGGTGACGCTCACACCCGACAGCAAGACGGCTTACGTGGCCAACGCCGGGTCGAACTCCGTGTCGGTGATCGACCTCAAGTCGATGAAAGAAGTCACCCGCATCTCCTGTCGGGCAGGTGCCAAAGAGGAACACGACGGCGATGCTGCAGGCGCCGTAAAGTGTGCCTCCCGCTCAGGTCGGCGGAGAAATGGCAGAAGGTCCCGTCATTGGTGTGCCATGACGATAAAAGATGACCTGAACCCTTTCCAACGTAACCAGCCCCTCTTGCACCATCTCATCAACTACTGATAGGAAAGGAGAGATCTTTTCCGGGCTATCAACTATCTCGACTATGACCGGCAGGTCTTCTGAGAGTCGAAGGATTTTCGCCGTGTGAATGCGACTAGCTGCCCCATATCCCATCAACCCCGCAGCATGGTCCGCGTCCCGCTAAGCCCCATCTCGCGGGCTTTGAATACCAGCGCTTCATAGAGTGGCTTTCCTTCCCATCTGTCGGATTCGCCAATGAGAATACGCAACAGCTGGCCCTCTTCTGCGATATGCATAAAAACTCCTTTAGAAAAGTTGAGCCAATCGCACGCCCATCCAAACCGCCACCAGCCCAAGCAGTACACTGCCCAAAGCATTAACAAGTGCCAGCCACATTTGACCATCCCGCATGAGCCAGAATGTCTCGAACGAGAAGCTGGAAAAAGTGGTGTATCCACCCAACAACCCGGTCAGAAGGGCCACGCGCACAGTCGGAGAAACGAGCACTCGCGCCTCGAACAACTCGGCGAGGATCCCAATGGCGAAACTTCCTGACACGTTGATGAGGAAATTGGCGTAGGGGAATGAGGGCTTCTCAATGACTGAGTAAACAAACGTCGAGAGACCGTACCGGCAGCCTGTGCCGACTGCGCCCCGAGAAGAACGAGCAGGACCTTTATATATCCATAATATGCTGGCACCAAAGAAAACTCCTACCAGGAATCCTCGCGGACTTAGTAGGAGTCATCAACTGCAGTCAAGCAGTGGTTCCGGGGGAACTCCATCCCCACGAATTGAATGTGACTCAATCTTATCAGAAATGGATGAAGACGCCCACCGGCTCAGTATGGAGTGCGGCGACTTGTCGCCGCTTTTGATTTAGCGACTGCGGTGATGAAGAGAAGTGGCGTGCAATTATAGTGCTGCAGTTACTAACACAAAAGCGGCGACAAGTCGCCGCACTCCATACTAAGCCAGTGGGCGCGTTTCAAATAGCGAGGTACCGGTATGACGCAGACTGCATTACACGAATCCGACCTCGATCCCGACCCTTTCGTGCAGTTCCAGAAATGGTTCGACGCGGCGAAAGCGGTGATCCCCGCTGAGGCGTTGCCCGAAGCTATGACTGTCGCCACGTCGAATCTCGACGGCGAAGTTAGTGCGCGCATCTGCCTGCTAAAGGGATTCGACGAGCGAGGCTTCGTCTTCTACACGAACTACCTTAGCCGCAAGGGGCAGCAGATCCACGACAACCCGCGCGCAGCGCTGGTGTTCTGGTGGCAGCCGCTCGAGCGCCAGGTGCGCATCGAAGGCGTGTTGGTGAAGGTGACCGAGGATGAGTCGGACGCGTATTTCGCCACGCGTCCTCGCGGCAGCCAGCTCGGAGCGTGGTGCTCGGACCAGAGCCAGGTGGTCAGCGGCGGCCGCGCCACCCTCGAGACGAAGCTCAACGAGTTCTCCACGAGGTACGACGACCAGCCGGTTCCGCGCCCACCGCACTGGGGCGGCTATCGCGTCATCCCGGGGCTGTTCGAGTTCTGGCAGGGGAGACTGGACCGGCTGCACGATCGCTTCGCGTATCGCCTGCGCGGCGACGCGAAGGATTGGGTCATCGACCGCCTCTTCCCCTGAAGCTGCGAGTCATTGCTGTCGCGACTCTCCTCGCCGCGTGCGCGCGAAGGATGCCGCGGGCCCTGAGTCGGAATCCACGCGGCGTGTAAGGCCTGCACGGGCAGCGAACCTCTTCAAGACTTGAGCCAGCCACCTGTGGAAATCCTCGCAAATCCTTGGCAGTTTTCCGCACACTGGAGACCCTAAACCATCGATCCGGCCCTTTTTTCGCTCGTTTTGTCTGGCATACCACGTGCAGCGATGTTTTCGCCGGGCAGAGGCACGGGGGGTAGCAGACCGTATCGGTGCGTCATAGTCTGGGGTTGCTCTCGAAGAGTAGTTTCCAGTTCGATGTGTACTCGAAGGAATTTGGTTTTCCGGTAAGTCTGCTCGGATCAAACCGAAAGGAGGTGAGTTCGATGACTCTCGTCATTCTCCTGGCAATCGGAGTGGTTGCCGTCATTGGGGTGGTTCTCGTGCTGCGGGCAGCCAGCACTTATCGACGTTTGCGTGGCAAACGCGTGATTACCTGTCCCGAGACGAAAAAGCCGGCTGCCGTCGAGGTGGATGCTGCGCATGCCGCGATTACGGCAGCGGCTGGACAGACGGAGCTGAGGTTGAGCACCTGCACACGGTGGCCTGAACGAGAAAGCTGCGGCCAGGAATGTCTGAAGCAAATCGAGGCCGCGCCTGTAGAATGCCTCGCTCGAACAATGCTCACGAGGTTCTATGAGGGGAAATCATGCAATCGTATGCGGCAAGCACCTCGGGGAGATTCACTGGCACGACAACAAGCCTGGCCTGGTTACCCCTGATTACAAGGTGGTAGAGTGGTCTGACGTCAGTCCGGAAAGCCTTCCTGACGTACTTTCAACACATGCACCAGTCTGTTGGGATTGCGTGATCGCCTTGACGTTCCGGACGCAGCACCCTGAGTTGGTTGTTGATCGCAATGCCAGGGTGTCACCTGGCACGAGCCTGGTTGCTGGGCGACGGTGATCGCGCTTAGAGGAACCGGCCGCTGCCGCGGTGACAGATGACAGGAGAGCAGTACTGCCCTTCGGCTCGGCGAAGGCGGCAGGGGTGTAGTCTACGACGCCATCGACCGCCACCTCGATCGGCACATTGGGCACAAGATTCTTCCGCCGGAGAGGGTCGACAACCTTGGGCACAAGCTGCATTTCATTCAGGAAGCCAAGACGGCTTCGGTGCGCGCGAGTGGCCCGGGATGCGGGTCGCTGTTTCTGCTGCGGTCGGGGTTTTCTTCCAGTTGTAAGCCCCGGTGTTTACCAGCTGATCGTCCCGGCCGAACCGGTTTGAACTCGGCGTCGGATTCCTTCAGCCCTGCTTTGGCCTTCCCGATCAATGTCCGAAGCAACTATCTACGCCGAACTCCTGCCCGGCCCTTTGCGAGGCCGGCCTGGCGGCAGTTTCCATCTCCACTGCTCGCGGAAACAGGATGTTATTTTCCAAGTGGATGTGCTGGTGCAGGTCAGCCTCCAGCTCGCCCAAAGCTTCGTAGAGCGTCCGAAAGCTGATGCACGCGTCTGCCGGGGCTGAGTAGTTGCCGGTGATCCCCCGAATCTGGCTGAGCAACTCGCCTGCCCTGTCGTGCTCGTTCATCATCATTCGCACGGGATTCTGCACTGTGACGAAGAACGGTGCCGGCACAGGCCGAGCTTCTCTGACTGCCTCTTCCATTCGCGCGATGTAAGGAAAGAGTACCTGCTCCTCCTTCAGCATGTGCGGAATCAGGTCCTGACTCAGTTGCTCGAATGCGCCGCGTAGTTCGGCCAATTCCGGATGATTCTCGCCGTGTTTCCCACAGACCTTTTCCATCAGTTGTTCCAACCGCGACAGTTCCCGTTTGGTGAAGACGTGGTGGGTTTCAATGATGTGCGTCGACAATGAAGTCAGCGATTCAGCCTGCCAATCGCGGAGCTTGTCGCCCGCCTTGATTGCCTGGCTGGCGGCTTGAAGTCGTCGAAGAACCTCATCCAAACGTGTGTTGGAGGTCACGCAGGCATCCGCCAGGGTGCGCCCGCCGCCGCAGCAATAATCAATTCCCATTTGCTCAAAGACGCGCGTCGCGCCCGGAATCGAGATGGCCAGTTCCCTGACCGTGCTTGTTGTATTAACTGACATAAGACTCCTACTCCTGAGTATGAATGAAGTGAATAAACGACTAAAAACAGCCCTTGCCTGTACGTTCAGGCAAGGGCTCCGACCCGGCATACGTGAGATGTGAGGTTGACACCGGGTAATTGGCCAATTTGCTAGCCTTCACACCGTGGGAACCTGATGGCCCTCTATGCTCCCCGCGAACTGATACTCTTTGACCTCCGGTATTTCGTAAGGCCCCGAGTGGTGAGACAGGGTAACCTTGAAGCCCTCGGCCTTATCGCGCTCGACCGGGATGCAATGAAATGAGATAACAAGCTTCGCTGGATCCGCCCGGTTGCCATGGAAAATATAAGTGCAGGCTTCGCCGCGGGCCATGAGCTCTTCGTCGTGAACGATCAGGTACTGTCCCCTGAGGAGCACGTTTTGAAGCCTGACGGTTTGAGTAAACTCGACAACCGCAGATTCGCGGTGCGGCGCGGCCTTGCCTCTGACTGAAGGCCATAGACCACCGCTGACCGCCAACGCGCCTAACATCATTAACGAGATAAGAACAAAGCGTTTCATAGGTTGGCCTCCTTGCTCTACTGAATCTTCGAAACGAGATGTTGAGGCGTGCCTGCGCCACCCCAATCACCTGTCTTTGCTTAATGCAAGAGGTATACCAGGTGCGATATGGCTTGTTTTGCAGCGGTTAGAGGCGAGGAATGGTGAAAACTCCGCAGCGCTGCGTAAAAGGCCTCAATTGGTAGGAGCAACCTTAAGTGCGGCCACAGCCACGGGATGCGAAGCAATCACCACAGTTGGAGGAGAAACAATTCTGAATTAGTCAGAATTGAACCGGAATTGGCTTGATGCTACAACTGATGCAAGCAAGGAAGGCCGTTAAGACGCGGGAGAACGAATCAAGGACACGACAACAAGCACGTTTTCACTTGAAATGCCTATGGAAGCTTTACGACAGGCTCTCGAGCGCATAAGAAACGTCCTCGAATTGAGAATACTGAAGCTCGGTGCGACTGAGATTACCGTTTCGACGCTTCTCTACTTTCTAGTCCTGCTCTTCCTGCTCTATTACCTGGCAAGCAGGCTGAGAAGCCTGCTTGCAAACCGCATCCTCAGACGAACCAAACTTAGTGCTGGAGCCAGACAGGCGGTGGCCGCGATCGTGCGATACATCGTGCTGTTGGTCGGCCTGCTCATCATTCTCCAGACGGTCGGGATCGACCTGACAGCCCTCAACGTCATCGCCGGAGCGGTCGGCCTGGGGATTGGATTCGGCCTCCAGCCTGTATTCAATAACTTTATAAGTGGCGTGATCATACTCTTCGAACGCCCTATCAAAATCGGAGATCGCATAGAAGTGGGCAAGGTCCTCGGGGATGTGATCGAAATTGGCGGGCGGAGCACAACCGTTCTGACAAATGACAACATAGCCATCATTGTTCCGAATTTGAAGTTCATCACGGAAAACGTGACAAATTGGAAATACACCGACGAGAAAGTCAGGTTCCGAATCCCCGTCAGTGTGGCTTACGATAGCGATGTGCGGCTTGTTGAAAGACTTTTGCTTGATGTTGCACGCGAGAATCCGAATGTGCTCGATCAACCTGAACCCGTCGTTCGACTGCTGCAGTTTGGGGACAACGGTCTGCTCTTCGAGTTGCGACCGTGGAGCTCAGCTCTTGTGGATCGCCAGGGCAAGCTGACGAGCGAGCTGAACTTTGCCATATATGATAAGTTCAAGGCGCATAACATAGAATTCCCGTTCCCGCAGCGCGATCTGCGCATTCGCGGTGGAACGATTGAATTGAAACAGCCCAACTCGGAGGGAGGGCTGTAGGGGAGCTCAGCTCAATAGGACGACTGTCTAAATCCAACTAAAGGAGCCTGATATGAAGGCCAGTACTCATCTCTCATTCAAGGGCCAATG
>CAVUOF010000032.1:0-212048 GCA_963743045.1 uncultured Acidobacteriota bacterium | reverse complement strand
CCCCAATCACCTGTCTTTGCTTAATGCAAGAGGTGTTCCAGGTGCGATATGGCTTGTTTTCCAGCGGTTAGAGGCGAGGACGGTGAAAACTCCGCAGCGCTGGGTGAAAGCCCTCAATTGGCCGTCCGCGGCTTGGTTGCACCAAAGGTGCAACCTAAAAGAGCCCAGGGCGAAGCCCTGGGTGGATAATCGCGGGTGGACGGCCACGCCCCAAAGGGGCAATGTTGGCCCGATGGGCCTCGACCGATTGTTGGCCAACATACCCAGGGCTTCGCCCTGGCTCATTTCAGGTCGCGCCGTTGGCGCGACAACCTGCGGCTCGGATCTTCGGATTGAAATCAGCGCTTTCCGATTGCGAAGAGGCTTCCGGCAGTCCGCAAATACATCACTCCTCCGAGAATGCCTGGCGTCGTCATGAGCCAGCCCTCCCATCGAGTTTGTCGCGATCTGAGTGAATTTTCTCGCCGGCCGCGATGACCAGCATTTCACCGTCTTCGTTTGAGAGAGGCAACCTCACTGTTGGCTGCTACGGGCGATGCGCTGAAACCGCTGCCAACCAGCGACAGCCTTTGACGATAGACCTCATCACCGCTCTGCAGGTTATACGCGTCAAGGACTCCGTTATTGGCGAGCACATAGAGAATGCCTTTGTAGATGAGCGGTGTCGGCATGTAGGAGCCTCGACCCGTCCGGCTCCACGCGAATACAAACACTAAAATTCATTCGCACTTCGAACGTCCACAATTCCCCAAAGCATCGAGCGATCGGAATCTGCATGGTTGCTGTCGGATTCCGCCGGCGGTTCTGCAAAGCTTCTCAACACGACGACGGCTTCCTCCGTTGCTGCGCGACGGATGGCCTGCGATAGCCGTAAACGGTATCCCGACTGTGCACCGTCCAGAATGTTCGAAAGAGCGAAGCCATCGAAAAAGCGGGCAGGACATGATTCCAGCCAGGATGCTGCATCTGCCAGCACGAATCGAATATTACGCTCTTCACGCTGCGGTTCATCGGTGCTCTCTCCAAGAAGCAGCGCCCGTGCGTACGGGTTCGAGGCGTTTTGGTGCCGCCCGAAACCCCTCTCCAGTCGTGTGCGAAGCACAGCGCCGAATTTTGATGGCAAGGAAGAAAGAAACTGCGAGGAGTACACGGCGCGTAAGATGACCGGCGACATCAGAGTGTCGAAGCCTGTACGGAACCGGCGTGTATCGAGGTGCTTCCTCCAGAACGTCATCTGCTCGGCGATGTCAGACAGAGCAAGAAAAGCACGCACGACATTCCTCCGCCATCCAATGAGGGGCATGAAAGAGCGCGCGAAATTCATGGCCCGCTCAGCGTCGCCCGTCTCAACTTGCCCCCCGCGAGAACGCCGCTCTGCATAAGCAAGCTGGGTTGGGTTGATGTCACACGCGACTACTTCGTGCTGATCAGCAAGCTCGAGCGCGGTTGCGCAGGCGGACGCGATGCAGAACACGCGGCCTTTGCCTTGGAACGCCGCTTTCTCAATCTGGGCATCCTCGTACATGCGCCCAAACAGCAGCCGGCTCGGCCCGCTCGAGGAGCCAAGCCGCCCTGCCTGCCACGCTGTTGCCGACGTTTCCGAGCTCACGGCCGGCCTCCGGGAATAGCACCGCAAACCCAGACCAGTACGAGGAAGGCGATGTTCTTGATGACCATGCCGGGAGGGTCGTGGATGATATGGCGCGCCCACAGCAGTCCGCTAGCGTTGAGCACGATAAGCAGCCCCGTTTGTGTGATTGCACAAATGCCCGGAGCTATTCCGGTCATCACCCATACGGCCATCGCAACTTCTACGATGCCGAGGACCTTCAAAAAACGCAGTCCGAACCTCGGGCCCAGCCTCGGCACTGCCGTGACCACTTCGACCTGCGAGTGCACGCGGCCGAGGATCTTGCACCATAGCCCTTCGTACAGCCAAACCGCCGCGACGCTGGCGCGTATCACGACTAACGGCGGGAACACGATTGACGATACTGTGCAAGCAGAACCTCCGAGAAAGGCTCACTATGGTGCCACGGATTCCGCAGCGACCGGCCGCATGGCTCGCTTTCTGGCCATTACTGCGGCACCCATGCCGTGGAGGATATGGTTGTGTAGCCGGGTGGCCAAGAATGCTTCCAAAGGACGCCACAGATACCTAGGGCGCAGATGTGCTCTGATATTTCGTGACGAGCACTATTTCCGTTGCTTCACCGCAGGTATGGATTTGGTATGAGCCGCCAAGCGTGAGAACGCAACCCTCGATTCCCAAACGCTGTTCAACGACCTCGAATTGCAGAAGGTTTGGCGGTTCAACTGTCGTGATGCGCTTTATCAAATGTCCTTTTCTGTATACGCAGCGGACCTTCGCGCCGGCGCGGCTTTTGTCGCCTTGTGTTCGAATAGGTTGGGTTAATAGCGCACGAAGAATCAACGGGGAGCGCCCAGAAATTTCTTCATAGAACATAATGTGATTCCAAACAGCTTCTGCGCTTGCGTTGAAGTCAATCCGAGTGGCCACTTCTTCATTCGCTGCGTTGCCGGCGAACAGCAAACTCACCAGCCGATACACCCCCTGCAGTATCCTCAACATCACCTCTACCATCTGCATTCTGGCCTTCCGCCCGGCGATCCTTCGAATCTTCGTCGTCGAAGGTCAGAGGAGGCTGGCCCAGTCATCCGCCTCAGGAGCGTCGCACTGAACCTGCTGGATGACAGGTGTCAGAGCGATTGTTCGTTTGTGCCGATCTATGATTAGGAGGGCCTTCCAGTTTGCGAGGCCAGTCCAGCTAGGATCTTGGCGTTTAACGTGCCGCCGAACGCGCCGGCAAAAGCTCCAATGAGAGCCGGAATGATGTAGATGTTCGCGAGCATGGCGCCCTCAAACCAATGACCCAGCACGGCAGGGCCGAGCCAGGCACCGAGCCACGCGACGATCCACTGGCCCATGAAACCGTCAATCCCCTTAAACAATTGATATCGAAAACCCCAGTGGATTACCGCAGCAGCGATGGCACTGAGCATGAGAAGAACCAGAAAAGAGGGAAACGCCATTCCGATCAATGGAGCACTCATAGGAATCTCCTCTGAAACGTTAGACCATCTGGATTTACTTCACCCTGGGAACACATAGGAACTCATATAGCCGACAACGCTCATTCTTTTGTGCCCCGGCACTTATGAAACAACCCTTGCCTGTACGTTCAGGCAAGGGCTTGTTTCACCAATCCGACCCGGCTACGTGAGATGTGAGGTTACGCCGGGTGATTGGACCATTTGCTAACCTTCACACGCCAGGGACCTGATGGCCCTCTATGCTGCCGGAGAATTGATACTCGTTGACCTCCGGCACTCCGTAAGGCGTCGGGTGGTGAGAAAGGGTGACCTTGAAGCCTTCGGCTTTATCACGCTCGACGGGGATGCAATGAAACGCTATCACCAGCTTCGCTGGATTCACCCGGTCGCCCTGGTAGATATAGGTGCAGGGTTCGCCGCGCGCCATGAGCTCTTCGTCGTGAACGATCAGGTACTGTCCCCTGAGGAGCACGTTTTGAAGCTTGACGGTTTGGGTAAACTCGACAACAGCAAATTCGCGGCGCGGCGCAGCCTTGCCCTTGGCTGAAGGCCAAAGACCACCGCTAACTGCCAAAGCGCCTAACATCATTAACGAGATGAGAACAAAGCGTTTCACTTGGTTGGCCTCCTTGCTCTAACTGACACTCCGAACGAGATTCGAGGCTGACTTTGCCACCCGGATCATCGGCATCACTTCAAGCAAGAGATGTACCGGAGCGATATGGCTTGTTTCCCAGCGTTTAGAGCCGAGAGACGGTGAAAACCTCGCACCGCTGCGTAAAAGCCCGCAATTGGCCTTGCCCAATCAATGTCCGAAGCACGTCGGCATTACAGAGCGCGAAGGATGCCGCGGGGCCTGAGTCGGAATCCGCGCGGCGTGTACGGCATGCATTGGGCAGGGAACCTCTTCAAGACTTGAGCCCTCCACCTGTGGAAATCCTCGCTATTTCTTGGCAATCTTCCACACACCGGAGATCCTCAAACCATCGAACCCGCCCTTTTTTCGCTCGTTTTGTCTGGCATACAAGGTGCAACGATGTTTTCGCCGGGCAGAGTCAACTCACCAAACCGGGGGTATCAGACCGTATCGGGTGCGTCATAGTCTGGGTTGCTCGCGGAGAGCAGTTTCCAGCCCGATAGGTACTCGAAGGAATTGGTTTCCGGTTAAGTCTGCCCGGATCAAACCGAAAGGAGGTGAGTTCGATGTCTCTCGTCACTTTTCTGGCAATCGGAGTGGTTGCCCTCATTGCGGTGGTTCTCGTGCTGCGGGCAGCCAGCACCTATCGACGTTTGCGTGGCAAACGCGTGATTACATGTCCCGAGACGAAAAAGCCAGCTGCCGTCGAGGTGGATGCTGCGCACGCCGCGATTACAGCAGCGGCTGGACAGACGGAGCTGAGGTTGAGCACCTGCACACGGTGGCCTGAACGAGAAAGCTGCGGCCAGGAATGTCTGAAGCAAATCGAGGCCGCGCCTGTAGAATGCCTCGCTCGAACAATGCTCACGAGGTTCTATGAGGGGAAATCATGCCCGTCGCATGCGGCAAGCACCTCGGGGAGATTCACTGGCACGACAACAAGCCTGGCCTGGTTACCCCTGATTACAAGGTGGTAGAGTGGTCTGACGTCAGTCCGGAAAGGCTTCCTGACGTACTTTCAACACATTCACCGGTCTGTTGGGATTGTGTGATCGCCTTGACGTTCCGGATTCAGCACCCAGAGCTGGTTGTGGATCGCAGTGCCAGGGTGGCACCCGGCACGAGCACGATTGCTGGGCGACGGTGATTGCGCTTATCGGACCGCTAGCGAGTGCCGGAGGGCTGCTGAGGAACCGGCCGCCGGCCGCAGCCGCGGTGACAGATGACAGGATAGCAGTAGCGCACTTCGAGATCGTCGGCAAGCTCGGCGAAGGCGGCATGGGCGTAGTCTACGAAGCCATCGACCGCCACCTCGATCGGCTTATCGCGCTCAAGATTCTTCCGCCGGAGAAGGTCGACAACCCTGCGCGCAAGCTGCGTTTCATTCAGGAAGCCAGGACGGCTACGGTGCGTCGTAGGGGCGGCTCGCGAGCCGCCCTTACGCTGCCCGCCCGGTGCCGTCCGGCGCCGGCAATTCTTCGAGTATTGAAATCAGCGCTTTCCGATTGCGAAGAGGCTTCCGGCAGTCCGCACATACATCACTCCATCCGACAATGCCGGCGTCGCCATGAGGAGCTCTCCCATCGAGTTTGTTGCTATCTGAGTGAATTTCTCGCCGGCCGCGATGACCAGCATTTCACCGTCTTCGTTTGAGAGATAGATCTTACCGTCGGCTGCTACGGGCGATGCGCTGAAGCCGCTGCCAACCAGCGACAGCCTTTGACGATAGACCTCATCACCGCTCCGCAGGTTATACGCGTCAAGGACTCCGCCATTGGCGAGCACATAGAGAATGCCTTTGTAGATGAGCGGTGTCGGCATGTAGGAGCCTCGACCGGTCCGGCTCCATGCGATCGTCTCGCTTGTGGCGCGGCCTTCAGGGAGAGTCAGGTCCCCCTTTGCCCCAGCCTTCACCACAAAAATCGGGCGCTCCGGCGCTCGACCACTGACGACGACAAACATATCGTCACTGAAGATGGGTGTCGGCGCCGTAATCTTTGAGCTTCCGCCGAGCCGCCACAATTCCTTCCCGGTTCGTGGATCGTAGCCGCGAATGTATTGTGACGCGTTCGTCACCAGTTCGGGGCCTGCCGAGGTCACAGCAACCGTCGGCGTTCCCCAGGATGGAAGCTCATTGCGCTCCGTCTTCCATACCGTTTCGCCGGTGTAAGCATTGAGTGCCAGCACGAATGAGTCGCTCTGAGTATCACACTGGAGAATGACGAGACCGTTCCAGATGATCGGCGAGCTGGCCGGTCCCCACTCGTAAGTGGGGATGTCATAAGCACCAAGATCGAGCCGGCCGAGGTCTACTTTCCAGAGAAAGTGCCCGTCGAGGTCGTAGGCGTGGACGCCTTCCGATCCGAACCACGCTACCACCACGCGACCATCCGTAGCGGGAGTAGAGTTGGCGTATGTCGACTTGATGTGGCGTTTCTCGAGAGGCACTCCCTCATGCGCGGTGCGTGTCCAGACAGTCTTGCCGGTCCGCTTGTCGATCGCGTAGATGACCCATTTGTGCTGCGAGCGATCTTTGGATGCATCGCCGTCTCCGTACAGACCCGGGCGGAAAGTAGCATTTGGATCACTGCTGACCGCGGTAGTGACGAAAATGCGGTTTCCCCAGATGACCGGGCTCGAGTGAGCGAGGCCTGGAATCGGAGTGCGCCAGAGGATGTTCTCGCCGGTCTTGCCGTTCCACCGATCCGGGAGGTTCTGCTGCTCGGCGATGCCGGAAGCCTGCGGTCCGCGGAAGGACGGCCAGCCGGCGTTGGGACTGCTCGAATCGGCGCTCGCCGGCGCCTTGACAGAGGTTGCTGTTCTCACGAGGTTCCGGGGAGGCTTTGTTTTTGCCTCTCCCGCAGGCGACCAGGTGCTGTGATCAAGGATCATCTTTCGCGGCCTGCACTCATCTGAGACGAGATCGAAGGTCAGGCGAGTGCCCTCGAGACGCAGTCGGTATCTCCCCAGTCCCTGGCAATCGGCAGGGCTGCCGGTCGACAACTCGATCTGATCACCACTGATCTTCCAGTTGCCGGCCAGGCGCGGCCAGCCCTGGCCCTCTACGCTGTAGTTGCCGTCGGTCTCGAACTTGGCGAGGAAGGCGCCAAACGTCATCTGGTATGAGGGGACCGCGACAGCCGTCTGCTGTCTCGCGCCCACCGGGTGAAAGACGACGGCAGCGAGCATCAACGCGAACGAAGCCGCTTTACACTTCATTCTCTTGTCCTTTCTTTCAGTCCAGAGGCAGGCTCACAGGCTTCCCACTCTCAGCTGAGCGCCTGGCCGCCTCAACAATCTGCATGCAATCGAGATTGAATTCGGGTGAGACCATGCCCTCGAGTGGCTTGCCGTCGCGGACTCTCGCCATGAAATAGGAGATCGGATCGCGACGATCCTCGCTCAGTGTGCCGGCCGGAATCTCCTTCCGCTCGCGGCCGACGATCGTTTCGATTCGATTGCGAGCCATGTAGATGCTGCCCTTGTCTCCAAAAACTTCGAGGTCCTGGAAACTCCGCGGCAGGTCCCACGAGCCTTCGATGATCCCGACGCCGTTCTCGGCAAATGTAGCCAGAACCGTTGCATTGGTGTTGGTCTTATAAACTTCCGGCCGCGTATGCGTCGTCACGGCGTAGACCGTTCGCGGCATACCCAGATACCAGCGCAACCAGACGGCACCGTAACCTGTGAAGTCAATCAGTGCGCCGCCACCCTGCTTCTCGTCATTGAGCCACGACCAGAACCGCTGCCCTCGAATGTCGCTGGCATCCCGCGGCGCGGGTCCGCCGTGACCGATGATCGATCGTACTCTCCATACTTTGCCTAGCTGACCGCTCGCGGCGACGTCATGGGCCGTGAAGTTCTCAGGCCACCACGCCATCTGGTAGTTGATCATGAGTTTGATCTTCTGCCTGGTAGCGAGAGCAAGCATCTCTTTCGCCTGTTCGTAAGTCGCCGCCATCGGCTTTTCGAAGATCAGGTGAACTCCACGAGATGCGCAAAGCCGGGCTAGTTCGAGGTGGCGGTCATTCTCGACGAAGGCCCAGGCACCCTCAGGTTTCTTCTCGTCCAGCAGCTTCGCATAGTCGGTATAGAGCGGCACTCCAGGTGCCTCTTTCGCCGCGGCCTCCCTTAAATCCGCGCGCGGGTCTGCGATGCCAACAAGCTCAACCCCGGGCATCTTCGCGATTTCACGCAGATGTCCCCATGCGTGGGAATGGACAACGCCGAGAATGGCCAGCCTGAAGCGTGGTTCTTTCGCCGTATGAGCTTGAGGCAGAATGCTCGAAGACAGAAAGATGCCAACGCCTGCAAGGAGGCAGAGCCACCGCGCGGTTCGAGATCTGGCTGCGTGTTGTTCCATTTGCTGTTTTCGCCTCCTGTTGAACCGGTTTACTGGCAGAGGGTACGGCAGCAATCTATGATAGGCAGGTTTAACCGTCAATCATATTAGGAGCCAGAATTACCGGCGCCAGACGGCGCCGGCGGGCAGGGACAAGGAGACTGTTGCAGATTGTCAGTATCCTGCTCCGGCATCCCGGAGGGATGCGAGAAGGTAGCCAGGGGCAAGCGAAGCGCAGCCCCTGGAATGGTAGGCAGAGAGCTTTGCGCCCTGAAAGGGCGCGAGACATCTCGCAATTGACCAACTCGTGTTGAGTCTGGCGTCCCTTCAGGACGCGGTTCTTTGCTCGTGCGATTCCAGGGGCTGCACTTCGCTTGCCCCTGGCTACCTTCTCGCATCCCTGCGGGATGCCCGGAACTAGAGTTGGGGCTTTTTGCAGCAGTCTCCATGCCCTGCCCTAAAACGGCGGCGCGAAGACGAGCTGCAATCGGCAGGAGGGGGAAGAATGCGTGCACATCAGATACTCGCGATCGCACTTGCGGCCTCGTTGGCGCACGGTGTCTTCGCGCAATCGAAGAGTCTCGTGGGGACATGGAGACTTGTCTCAGCTTCGTCGGCAACTGAAAACGGACGAGTGAATAACGCAGTCTTTGGGGAGAATCCCACCGGCTTCATCACCTACACCGCAGATGGGAGGATGATGGCGATTATTTCCGATGGCGGGCGCAAGCCACTATCCGTCACCGATAGAATCGCTGCTACAACCGAGGAGAGGGCCAGGGCCTTTTCAACCTTCGTCGCCTACGCGGGCACCTACACGTTCACGGGTGACAAGGTAGTCCACCACGTCGAGGCTGCCTCAATCCAGAACTGGGTGAATACCGACCTCGTTCGATCGGCCCGGTTTGAAGGCGACCGCCTGATTCTCAAAACACCTCCCACCGCGAGAGGCGGCGTCGCCCAGAGCATCGAACTCGTCTGGCAGAGACTCAATACCAATCAATGAAGCAGCGAGCGGTGCAGAGATACCCGCGCCGGGGTTGTCGCGCCATCGGCGCGACCTCAAATAGCCCAGGGCGAAGCCCTGGGTATGATAGCCAACAATCGGTATAGGCCCATCGGGCCAACATTGCCCCGTTGGGGCGTGGCGGTCGCCCGCGATTATCCACCCAGGGCTTCGCCCTGGGCTATTTTAGGTCGCGCCGTTGGCGCGACAAGCTCGGAGCGGCAACGCTTCCAAGACAAAATGTCCAAACTGCAGGGGCGGTTCGAAAACCGCCCCTGCAGAAGCCGCTCAGACTATTCCGGTTCCCGTAAGCAGAAACCGACGGACTGTTCATTCGTGTTGTTCTGCTGTCCACTATTGACGTTTGTCCGATCCGAGACCTGCAGCGTCAACGAATAGCCGCAGTCCCGCATCGCCGGGTTGGCTCCAGTGTCAAGACTGTAGGCCCCATTGACTATGCCGGGGTCGGCAATCAACGAGAGGCCCGGAGCCGGTATCACACCCCGCGATCCTGCAGGAGGAATCGGCAGGTGGCCATTGGCCGGGCCTTGCGGGCGAATGACAAAGGAGAATCCGCCAAAGTGAATATCGGTGGCCGTGTAGTGGCCGGTGATTGTTGCGCCCAGAGCGTAGTCGGCACAATCGTCGGCGCCGCCCAGGGGCAGATCGATGTCGAGCAGAGCGACAGGCGCCGTGTTGTCCACAAGAACTGAGACTACGTTGCTGTGAGCATCGTGGGCCGGGATTCCGTCGGTACTCAAATCGATCCGCAGGTCATAGGTGTGACCATCCTCCGCAATAGTCGAGTTCCAGATCATCATCGTCTGATTCTCGATTGAATGGTTCGAAGAAAAGTCCTCGTAAGGATAGTAACCCTGCGCATCGGCATGGACCTGGAAGTTGGGATCCTGTGTCCAGGTTCCACCGCTGAATGTGTTGAGAGTCAGTACCAGAGGATCAGGTTCGAGCGTCATCGGTACATATGAGCTGTCAGGCGCTCCGTGCGGCTTGCGCATAATGCGATACCTCAATCCTGCCGACGGATTGGAGATGTGACCGGCGATCGTGATCCGGCCGCCGAAGGGTGCGTCATCGAACAGCGCGCCGGTTTGCAGCGCGACGGCGTTCTGAGCCAGGCCGTTATTGTCGATTTGCGCTTCAGGAATGTTTCCAACGGCACTCAGGAAGGGGATAGTGCCCTCAGTCCGGTCTCCGGGGGTGATCAGGATCAGCGTCTCCTCGCGATTACCCCAGACGGGAACGAAATTCGGATTGTTGCACGGTGCAGGCACCTGCCATGAAAGAATAGCCCGAATTGGCACAAGCCTCGGCCCTGCGGAGCAAGGCTGTCGCAATGCGTCAAAGTTAACAGGTAGAAACGCAGCGTATTCCAGGCCTTCTTTTGGGGTGTTCCGGATGTCGTGGACCGTCACTGAAGTCGTACCAAGGCATCGTTCGAACGTACCGTTCCGATCCACATCCGCCCAGAAGGTGACGAACTCTCTGCTGCCGGCCGTGCAGAGGCCGCCGTTATATCCCGCTGACTTCTTGATCCGAATCGTAGCGACAAGGGTGTTGTTGTTCGGATCGTATCCGACACACTCCATCTCCTCGTAACTGGTGTCGCCGTCCACCGGAAAGAGCTTCGCAATGAGGTTCTCGAGATCCAGATCAGCCAGCTGAGACGGAGTAATCAACGCGGTGCCCGCGCTGCTCATCAGCTTGACGACATCCGTCAGTGCGAATCTGTGATCCTCAACATCGGTGCCATGATAGAGCTGCTTGAGCTCAGCCAGAGTAAGGGGTTCAGTGCTTGGGCACACTGACAGCCTGATTGACGTCGATTGCAGTTGAAAGCTCTGGTGTGACATTGATCTTGAACTGCTGGAAAACCTCGTCAAGTTTGAAGATGAGACGGGGATCGATCTGGATATGAGTGTCATGGACATTCCCCCAGACCGGGTGATGGTCGGGATCGTTTGGAGGTGGAGGCGTGTTCCAGGAGAGAATCGCTCGAACCAGAGCCTGGTTTGAGATGAAGCAGAATGTTTTCTTCGGTGAGATTGGCAGTGAAACCGCGAACTCGAGACGCTTCCCGCCTGTCGTCGATGCCGGGATGTCATGAGTCGTAAAGCTGGTCAGTCCCTGATCCTGCCACGTGGCGCCATTGTCGAGAGAGAGATAGAACCGCACATATTCCTGCGTGCCTCTCGCGCACAGATCGCCGCCATAGCCCGATTGCTGTTTGACGAAGACGACCGCTTCCAAACGGTTGAATTGCGGCTGAAAGCCCACGCATCCGATCTCTTCATAGAAGGTGTTGAGCTGAATCTGGACCTTTGGTTTAAATGGGCTCTTGGGGAGATTTCCAAAATAGTTGGGATTGGCGAGGAGCAGGGCTCGAAACCTTTCCCGCTCGTGGGGGAACGCCTGGGAATCGCCTTCTTTCTTCTTATCGACGGCACCCTTGTCTCTTGAATTCTCTTTCTTCGGCATTGTCTTCTCCTTATCATGTGGGGCGACAGCGCGAGCAGGCCGGCGGCCTTCGAGAGCTTTTGATATGAAGACAAGCCGCGTTCCACAGCGACAGCCGCTCAACCAATATCAAATCGAGGCGGGAGACCTTCTGGAATCAGAAGATCCGTCTTCTCGTCGACTGGCACATCGACTCGTCGCCAGACAGCCGGCTAACTGAATAGATAGGCGCTATCGGGTTGGATAGATTCGGCTGGTGATTGACTGCAGTGATCCGTCAGTATATAAGCGTCGTGAATTCGACTTACTAATCAAACCGCAGTGAAAGGAGAACCTCACATGAAGCGCATCTTCATAAGCGCGATGCTCCTGGCAGTAATGGTCGTAGGTCTGGCCGCTGCACCACGGGTCGCCCCCACCACCTATCAGGTGACCGGCCCGGTGCTCGAGGTAACCAACGACAAGATTGTGGTTCAGAAAGGCAAGGATCGCTGGGAGTTGGCTCGCGATGGCTCTACTAAGACCACCGGCGACGTCAAGGTGGGATCCAAGGTCACCATTGAGTATCGGATGACCGCCAACACTATCAAAGTGGCCGCACCGGCAGCCAAGCCATAGGACGGATCGATGAGGTGAGCGTGAGTGCCGGTCTTGTCCCCGGCACTCGCTGCTTAATCCTGACCTCGAGGTCGACTAATTGCCGCCGCGACCGAGGAAACCGCCTGCCATCCTCATCAGATCATCAACGGCCGAGCCGTCATGATTCTGATCGAGCAATCTTCCCATCATCCCAACAATGCCGGAAGAGCCGCCAACCTCCTGACTGACATTACCAAGCAGTCCGGCCAGCGATCCCTGATTCAAGCCTTGATTGCGATGAACGCTTCCGAGCGCCCCCATGAGAATGGGAGCAAGCATAGCCAGAAGCTGGCCTGAGTTTTGGACGCTCAAACCACTCGCCTGACTGACACCCGTGGCAACGGTGCCGGTATTGCCGCCGAGAATGTGGCCGAGGATACCCTGGCCGGACGATGTGTCCCCGCCGCCAATGAAGCCCGCCAGATCGTTGAGAATGCTTCCATCGTGATCCCGATCGAGTGCGCCAAGCAGGGATGAGGCACCCTCTTCAGTCGAGCTTCCGTGAGCCATTGCGCCAAGAAGCATCGGCAACGCGGCCTGCACCGCATTTCCGGTCGTCTGAGGATCCGTTCCGAGGCTCTGACTCATCTGATTGATGGTATCCTCATTGAGAGCGCTGCCAAGAACTTGCTGCAGGTTCATAAATACCTCCATTAGTTCATCATCGAAGTCTTTGATTGCAATCGCTGGGGGGAGATAAGACTCCTACTTCGCGGTACGCAAGTCAATCCTTCGATGCTTTGCTCGGATATCGCAACCAGCCCGAGGCGATGTGAGATTAGTGCCGTCGGGTGATAGAATCCGTCCCGGCCAGCCGTCAGAAGCTGGACTAAAATGCGGCCCAGGGAGGCGGGCAAATCAAGATGGCCAATCCGATACTTGTCGCAAAGGGAGCAACTGATCTCTATCTCCTTCCGAGAATGGCGAACCGGCACGGGCTCACCGCGGGAGCCACTGGAACCGGCAAGACTGTGACTCTGCGGGTCATGGCTGAAGGCTTCAGCCGCATCGGCGTCCCGGTGTTCATGTCCGATGTGAAAGGAGACCTTGCCGGGCTCTGTCGTCCGGGTGGAGAGGATACGAAGGTCGCGCAGCGAATCACCCAGCTCGGCCTCAAGGATTTCAAGTTCACCGGGTTCCCGGTGACGTTCTGGGATGTCTTTGGCGAGCAGGGCCACCCCATGCGCGCCACTGTTTCTGAGATGGGGCCGCTCCTCCTGGGTCGAGTTCTCAATCTCAATGACACGCAGGAAGGCGTGCTCGCGCTGGCCTTCAAGGTGGCCGACGACAATGGTCTGCTCCTGCTCGACCTCAAAGACCTGCGTGCCATGCTGACGGCAATCGGAGACCACTCCTCCGCTCTGAGAACGCAATACGGGAACGTATCGACAGCCAGTGTCGGGTCCATCCAAAGGAGACTGCTCGAGCTCGACCAACAGGGCGGGAGCCAGCTCCTGGGGGAGCCGGCTCTGACGCTCGATGATCTGATCCAGACGGACAGCGATGGCCGTGGAGTGATCAACATACTCGCCGCCGACCGTCTGCTGCAGGCGCCCCAGACCTACGCCACGTTCCTGCTCTGGCTCCTGTCCGAGCTCTTCGAGACTCTGCCTGAGCTCGGAGATCCTGATAAACCGAAGCTTGTCTTCTTCTTCGACGAGGCGCACCTCCTTTTTGACGATGCCTCGCCGGCACTCCTGGATAAGATTCAACAGGTCGTTCGACTGATCCGATCGAAGGGTGTCGGAGTCTATTTCGTGACTCAGAACCCGCTCGATGTACCCGACGTTGTTCTTGGCCAGCTCGGCAATCGGGTGCAGCACGCCTTGCGAGCGTACACACCGCGCGACCAGAAGGCGGTAAACGCCGCAGCCACAACCTTCCGCGCGAATCCGGCGTTGAAGGTTGAGTCCGTTATCACTGAGCTTGGCGTGGGTGAAGCCCTCGTCTCGTTTCTGGACGAGCAGGGGACGCCGGGAATCGTCGATCGCGCAATGGTTCTTCCGCCGCAGAGCATGCTCGGAGCTCTGCCCGACGCCGTCCGCCGCGAGGTCATTCAAAAGTCCGTGCTGTATGGCCACTATGAGGCGGCCGTTGATCGAGAGTCGGCGTATGAGCAGCTCGCGAAGAGGCGCGAGCTGGGGACCTCTGCGCTTCCGGTATCGGCCGCTAAACCTGCGCAGGAGTCACCGATAGCGAAGGAGGCGATGAAGATCCTGAATACGGTTGCGACGAGTGCTGCGCGAGGCGTTGGGTTTGCGATCGGCCGGCAGATTGTGCGCGGCGTGCTCGGCTCGATATTGGGTGGCTCGAAGGGAAGATCGCGCTATTAGGCTGGCCACAAAGAACACAATTCTATCGACGAGGATGGCGTTATTGTGTTCTTTGCGGCAACTTCTCCTGGCGCTAGGGCTTAGGCGTTGGTGTCGGTTTAGCCACCTTCTCGATGGTAATGTTATTTGTTACCTTCGAGGCGCCGCATGACTTGCAGATATTGGTCGCCCCTCCTTTTTCTCCCGATTTCTTGACGGTTCCGGCAAGAGTTGCTTCGCCGTTAGCAACAATCACCGTGATCGACTCGGTGCTGAGAGTCTTCGCCTTGGCAAGCTTGTCCTGAATACACTTCTGTATGTCGGAGTCGCTCTTTGGCGGCGGCGGCATTGGCTTCGTGGACTTAGCCGGTGCTGCACCCGTCTGTAGGGCCTTCGCGTGTGTTGTCGCGGTGATGCACAACGCGGCCAGCAAGAGGCTGCTGCTGAGCAGCGCAATCAGCTTCTTCATGCTCTCAATCCTTTCTCGCGTCCAATAGAAAATATTGGCGATCCTCGCGAAATTTGACACAGAATAGAAAGCGCAGAGGTTTCGCCGGGATTGTTAAGGTGAGTACAGTATCCAACTTCCGATGATGGAAGAAAAGTCCTAAAAGATTGAGGAATGCCTAATGAAAAAGTGAAAGGGCCGAAGCATAAGCGCAATTTTCGCCGCCAGGCGCCGCATACTGTCCAGTCTGCGGCTGGTCGCACTTTTGGTGCGACATACCCGCGCCAGACGGCGCGGGACGGGCAGGGACAAGTCCTGCCCCTACAGCGTCGTCGCGAGTGAGCATTTCCTCGAAACAACTCTTGGTAACTCTTCGAGACTGGATATCTCCAAACTCAGCTCTGCCGCAGGCCTGGACAGCCTGCGACACGATTACGGTGTCGCCATTCTCCGCTCCCGATAGTACTATTACTTCTAATTCTGCCGCGCCAAGCAGTCCCGGCGCGGCCATAACTGAAAAATAGTCACTCTATGGCATCTGAACTCCCCAAGTCCCAGCCTCGCTCGCTCAGCGTCCAATCGAAACTGATTCTTGCCTTCGTTCTTCTGACACTCGCATCGATCGTCGTCGTGTCGTGGGTTGGCTATGTCACCGCTCGCCGGAGCCTTCGCGCGGCCTCCGAACGCCAGCTGATGAGCTTGCAACGATCGAAGTCGGCGCTAGTCCAGAACATTCTCAGCTCGGCACGCAACGAGGTCCTGACCCTGTCTGCATCGCGTGTCCTGACGGACTCAGCCCGGGAACTGTTGGCGGCGTACCATCAGCTCGCCCGAGAGCCGGTCACGCCGGAGATGCAGAACGAGGTGAGACGCTTCTACAAGGAGGAGTTTGAGCCCGCGCTGACGAAGCGCTCGTCGATTGCGCCGCCAGCAGACAGTCTGCTGCCGAATACCTCCACGGGCTGGTACCTGCACTATCACTACCTTGCGACGGCGCCGAAACCTTATGGCCAGAAGCGAATCAACCTCTCGGCCACAGACAAGAGCGCTTACGCGCAGGTGGTTGCCCGGCGGTCGCCTGAACTAGAGGGCGAAATCAATCGGCTCGAACGGGGGAATGTCACCTTGATAGACCCCGAGACCCTTGACGTGTTCTTCAGTCTCCAACAGTCGTCCGTTCTGGGCACGAATATCGTCAGCGGTCCCTATTCGGCGAGCAAGATGGCAAGACTTGCCCTCAGCCTGCGCAATTCACGTAACGTCGACGACTACAAAGTCGCTGATTTCGAGCCGTATTACCCGGCTCTTGGTGAGCCGATAGCTTTTGTCGGCTCCCCCGTCTTCGACGGGCCGCGAATGATCGCGATCATGGTACTCCGACTGCCGATCGAGCCGATCAGCAAAGCTCTGTCCGGCAATCAGCAATGGCAGGCGGAGGGCCTGGGGAAGACGGGCGAGGTCTACCTGGTCGGCCCGGATCAGACGATGCGGACCGATTCGCGCTTCCTGATAGAGGATCGAGACGCGTTTCTCACGACCCTGCGGCACTCGGCGCTCACGAGTCGTACTGTCGACACCGTCGAGAAGCTCGGCACGACGATTCTTACGGTCCCGGTACAGGACGAGGCGTCCAGTGCGGCGCTTCGCGGCGAGACCGGCCTCAAGGCAATCAACGGCTACCGCGGTATTCCAGCTCTTATGGCATATGGGCCCGTGGACCTGGACTCGTTGCGGTGGGGCGTCATCGCGAAGGTCGATGAGGCCGAGGCCATGGCGCCACTCGGTGAGTACGTGAAGAGCATTCTTGCCTGGAGCGTCGGGCTCTCGTTGCTCGCCACGCTTCTGGGGCTGCTACTGGCCCAGCTTATGACGAGGCCGATCACCGCCCTGGTGCGCGCGGCCAAGCAGGTAAGCGAGGGTGCCCTCGACGTCGAAGTCGAGGTGATCGCAACTGACGAGTATCGCGAGCTTGGTGATGCCTTTAACCAGATGGTGGCGAGTCTTCGTTACAACAGGGAGAAGCTGGACCTCCAGGTACTGGAGAACGAGCGGCTGCTGGTGAGCCTTCTGCCTGCCTCCGGCGCGGCCCACGTGCGCGATGGCAATGCGGAGGCGCGTCAATCATTCGCGGACGTTACCGTAGCATACGTCAATCTCGTTGGACTTGAGTCGTCGCCCGATCTCGGTGAGGGAGACTCGATGGCCCTGCTGAGCGACATCGTCGCCGCGTGCGACGAGGCTGCTGAACAGCAAGGCGTGGAGAAGGTACGGACCATCGGCTCCTCGTACCTGGCGGTCTCGGGATTGTCGGTGGAGCGTCCCGACCACACTGCGCGTATGGTTGACTTCGCTCGTGAAGTCGTGCGCATCGTCCGCCGATTCAATGCCGAGCGCGGCGTTCGAATCACCGCAGAAATCGGCATCAACGCCGGACCGGTCATCGGCGGCCTCGTGGGCCGCCGCAAATTCATCTATGACCTGTGGGGCGACACCGTGAAACTGGCCCGAGGCATCGAGTCCAATGGCAAGACGTCGATCCTGGTGACGCGACCCGTCTATGAGCGCGTGCGTGATCTGGTCCCCTTCGGGTCGGCAATCAGGACCGATGTGCGCGGGATGGGTACGGTCGAACTGTTCGCCGTTCTGGACGAGGCCACCACATGAACGAACTACTGAACCGCATCAACGAGCAGTGGGCAGTCGCGCTCGCTCTGGCAGTAGCCTTTCCAGCGGTGCTCATTGGGCTCAGTGAGTTGGCATTTGCTCTCGCGCGCGCCGGTCATCCTGTCGCGGCGTCGGTACGCTTTATCCGGTCATGGGTGGTTCCGCTCGCGACTCTTGCGATCTTTCTTCGCCTGGTCGTGCGTCTCCCAGGGACGAGCCTCGGGGTCCGGCTCACCGAGACGTTGTGCTGGGCAACCGCGATCGTCGCCATTATGGGGATGGTCAACAACCTGGTGTTCGAGTCAGCTCGGCAGGGCACCTGGCAGAGCAGGGTTCCGGGGTTGTTGCGCGATCTGCTGCGCCTTCTGCTGGCCGCGATCGGCCTCGCAATAGTCTATTCGGTTGTCTGGGGGCAGGAGATCGGGGGTGCGATCGCAGCGCTCGGCGTCACCTCTATTGTCGTCGGTCTGGCGCTGCAGGAACCGCTGGGCAACCTTTTTTCCGGCCTTGTGCTCCTGATGGAGCGCCCGTTTGAGGTGGGCGAAACGATTGAAGTGGGCGGCGTCTCGGGAGAGGTGAAAGCTATCAACTGGCGGTCGGCGCACATCGAGGCCTTTGGCGGTGCCATCCAGGTTGTTCCCAACTCGACGCTCAACAAGGAGACAATCCTGAATTACTCCAGGCCCCGGCCCAACCGCATGGAGTTGATTGACGTCGGCTTCAGCTACGCGGATCCGCCGTACAAGGTGCGCACGGCGTTATACGAGCTCTTGCTTCACACTGAGGGCGTTCTCAAGAGCCCGAAACCGATCGTCGCAACGGACAGTTACGGCGACTTCAGTGTTAAGTACCGCCTGATCTACCGAACCACGGAAAAAGACCGGTGGCCCGTGAGGAACGAGCTGGTCAGTCGCATCTGGTATTTGGCGAAACGCCATGGGTTCACCATGCCTTACCCCGTGCACGTTGCCCTGCAACATCAGGAGGAGCGCCCCTTCAGGGAACCGCAGCCCGACGCTGCCGAGCTGCTGGCCAAGTTCCCGCGCCTGCCGGATATCCCTCCCGAAGAGAGTAGCCGTACGCGACCGCTGATCTTCGGGGCCGGCGAACGGATCTTCGATGAGGGCGATGATCTCGATGGAGTCTACTTCGTGGTGTCAGGCTCCGTCTCGTTACAGATGGTCAAGGATGGTCGAGTAAGCGAGATCGCGACGATTCAGGCCGGCGAGTTCTGTGGGGAAACGGGCATGCACGGGCATCAGACGGCTGACATGCGGGCGGTTGCACTGGAGGACACCGTAGTGGTGCTTATCGCACCGGATGCGGTCCGCCAACTGTTCGAAGCCAGCCCGCGGCTAGCGCGTGAGACCGGTCATACATTAGAGGTTCACCGCAAGGCGCTCCAATCAGCACGCAGCGCTCACTCGAGAACTTCATAGGAATCGTGCCGCAGACTGTCCAGTCTGCGGCAAACTTCGCACCAAAGGTGCGACCTGAAAAAGCCCAGGGCGAAGCCCTGGGTGGATCATCGTGGGCGGACCATAACGCCCCAAAGGGGCAATGTTGGCCCGTTGGGCCTCGACCAATTGTTGACCATCATACCCAGGGCTTCGCCCTGGGCTATTTGAGGTCGCGCCGTTGGCGCGAAAGCCTGCGGCACGATTGCGGCGGCGATGGTTCATCGGGCGATGTCGCTTCGCTTGGCCTCATCAACCATCCGTGCAACATCCTGCAGCAACCTCTTTGCGTCATAGACAATTCCATCTTTAATTACCCACTTCACCCCACCGACCCGTTCCACAGCAGCAGTCTGATCATTCAGCCTGATTGTCCCCGTACCATAGAGCACCTTCAGATTGGCAATGGGATTCTCCGGAACAATCACCAGGTCAGCCAGCAACCCGGCCCGGATGATCCCGAGCTCGATCGGCTTTCCCTTCGGCTCATATAGAGACTCGGCTCCATTCAGCGTCGCCGACCTGATCACTTCGAGCGGGTGAAAACCTGCCTCCTGCAGCAACTCGAGCTCTCGAATGTAGTCAAACCCATAGAGCTTGAAGATGAAACCCGAGTCTGAGCCCGTCGTCACCCTGCCACCGCGATTCTTATACTCATTCACAAAAGCCATCCACAGACGATAGTTGTTCCTCCACTCAACCTCGTCGCTCGTTGTCCAGTTGAACCAGTAAGCCCCGTGTGCCTCGCGACTCGGCTGGTAGAAGCGCCAGAGCGACGGCAGAGTGTATCGCTCATGCCATTCGGCTCGCATCGCTCTCATGAGATCGCGGCTCGCTTCGTAGATCGTGAATGTCGGATCGATAGTGAAATGCAGTCTGAGCAATTCCTCCATCACCGCCTTCCACTTGTCACTTCCCGGGGAGGCAGCCTGTTTCCAGAGCCTGCCCGCCTCCCCAAAGCGGTGGCTCTCATCGTTGTAGTTATAGTCCAGTGGATAGTCCTGTACGGTTCGCTCGGCAAAGAGCGCCTCCGGCAGTCCATACCAGTGCTCCATTCCGCGCATACCGAGCCGTGCCGCATCGAGCGCATTCATTCGAGCAACACCCATCTGCGCGAGGTGTGCCGTGCTCCCAAGACCTGATGCGTTGGCCTGTTGGAGCAATGCGGCCATGATCGGCGGGTCGAAGACCGGGTCTCCGCGGGCGAGAATCTTGATTCCATCAGCCCCCTTCGCCGCCGCCCAGCGGACGTACTCTCTCGCGGCTTCCGGCGAGTTGATCGGGCCGCCGTTCCAATCGGCTCCGGGTCTCACGTAGACGAAGAGACGGGGCGCAACAATCTGGTTCGCAGCACTCCGTGCGCGTTCACGAAGCGTCCACTCTACTCCATTGATTGAGCCCGGCTCCCTGACCGTGGTCACACCGTGCGCCATCCAGAGTTTGTAGACATATTCAGCCGGCGTTCCCTGCGGCGTGCCACCGATGTGGCCGTGCATGTCGATGAGTCCCGGCATGACGTACATGCCGCTCGCATCGATTTCGTGAGCCGGCCCCTTCGGCCGATTGGCGTCCGAAACGCGCACCTTTGGAAAGCCGACACTCGTCACTGCAACGATGCGATTGCCTTCGACAACAATATCGACAGGCCCTTGAGGTGGTGCGCCCGTACCGTCGATCATGGTGGCTCCACGAATGATCATCCGGGGAAATGGGCCTTCGCCTTCGTTCGGCCGACGATCGGGAGCAGCCGGCACCTGTGCATAGAGGCTGCCTGATAGAGGCAGGATAATGAGGAAGAAGAATAGTATTGATTGTCTTATCGATCCCACGGGCATGTTCGGGTCTCCTCTCGTATGTGGACAGTGAATTATCATCACCTCCATTGCCTCTCGCAACGCTTGCAAATAAATGTGGAAGCTCGGATGATTTGCGATCAAACTGCTGAGGGCGAGGAAACTATGAGGCGAAACATCGGCTGGAGCATCTTCCACGCGGTCATTCTTGCGCTGGCAATGTCTCGCGGAGCGATTGCGCAAGGCGAGCAGAAATATGCTGAACTCGGAGACTTCAAGCTTGAGAGTGGAGACTCGATTCGCGATTGCCGGATTGGATATCGGACATTCGGGCAACTCAATCAGGCAAAGTCGAATGGAGTGCTCTTTCCGACCTGGTTCTCGGGAACCACAGAGGTGCTCGCCTCGAACGTGGGTCGTGACGCGCTTGTGGACCCCACCGACAGCTTCGTCATTCTGGTCGACGCCCTGGGCAACGGAGTCTCCTCCTCGCCCTCAAACAGCAGGAGCCAGTCGGGCGCGGCATTCCCGAGGTTCACTATCCGGGACATGGTCAATGCCGAGCACCTGCTGGTCACGAAGGTCTTCGGCATCTCCCATCTGCGAGCGGTCATGGGCATCTCGATGGGAGGCATGCAGACGTTTCAATGGATGGTCTCCTATCCGGATTTCATGGACCTGGCGCTGCCGATTGTGGGGACTACGCACCAGACCGCCTATGACCTTCTCCTATGGCAGACGGAGCTGCAAGTAGTCGAGAGCGCGGCGAAGTGCGGAGGCGACGCCCTTCCATTGATAACTCGACTTCAGGCTCTCAATCTCTACACGCCGAACTATCGGAATGCTCACACCACCGCGGCTCAGTTTGAGCAGTTCATCGCAGGCGAAGAACAGAATCTGAAGCCGGTATTCAACGGATACAATTGGAGCTCTCAACTGAGGGCAATGATGTCGCACGATATTGCGAAGCCATTCAACGGCTCGCTCACGGCTGCAGCCGACAGCGTGCGGGCGCGCACGCTGGTGGTTGTCGCGCGGCAGGATCATATGGTAAATCCCGAGCCGGCGCTCGCGTTTGCTCGCCTGATTCATGCCGAAGTGATCGAAGTGGCCGGCGATTGCGGACACAACTTCGCGGCCTGTACCAGCGAGAAGATTGGTCCGCGGACGAGACGATTCCTGGCGCAGTAATCAGCGGTAAATCAATGAAGATCTACAAAACAAAGCGAGGGCCGGTGGTGGAGGATCGTGGGCGCGTCTGCGGTCTGTACGATACAGGATGGGATGAGCTTTTCAATCGACCTGATCTGCTGGGCACATTAACGAGCCTCACGCGAAAGCTCAAGCCGATCCCGAATTTCCAGTTGGGTGAGAGCATGCTGGCGCCGATCGGCCAGCAGGAAGTCTGGGCGGCCGGCGTCACCTATTTCAGGAGCCGCGAAGCACGAATAGAAGAGTCAAAGGATGCAGGCGGCGGAGACTTCTACGATCGGGTCTACAACGCCGACCGTCCCGAGTTGTTTTTCAAAGCCACGCCGCACCGGGTCGCTGGTCCGAACGGTGCAGTGCGCATTCGTTCAGACTCGAAATGGAACGTGCCGGAGCCCGAGCTTGCTCTGGCCGTCAATCGAAATGGAGAGATCATTGGTTTCACGATCGGCAATGACATGAGCTCGAGAGATATTGAGGGTGAGAACCCTCTCTATCTTCCGCAGGCCAAGGTCTATGCAGGTTGTTGCGGCCTGGGGCCGGGGATTCTGGTAACCGATCAGCCGCTGCCTGAGACTACGGTTGTGGAGCTCAAAATTCAACGAGGAGGTCAGGTGGCTTTTTCGGGAGAGACACAGCTTTCATCGCTTAAGCGGCAGCCGGAGGAACTGGTGTCGTATCTCTTTCGTGACAATTCTATTTCCGAACGGCTGCTTTCTGCTGACAGGTACCGGAGTGGTTCCACCTGATGACTTCACGCTCGAGCCCGGAGATCAGATCAACATCACAATCGCGCCGGTCGGCACACTGACCAACGTAGTAGGATAGCCGTACGGGCGGCTCGTGAGCCGACCCTACCCGGCCATTTCGTTTTGATATCGCGTCCAGTGGCGAAGGAGCGTGTGGGGGCGGCTCGCGAGCCGCCCCTACGGCCACCGGTGCGATCGCCCCCGGTTGTTGTCAGGTTTCCGGCGGGCCGATTGAAGGCGATGTGTGTATCTAATCAGGACTCAGGAGGGTTTGGATGTCGCGATAGCCCGATAGGACACGGACGATTTCTATAGGACTGGTATCAGGGCGATAAATGATCAAATAGCGGCGGCGGACAGGCCAGAATCGCAGCGGTTCTGGGGCGAGGTCTTCGCGCAAGTGGCCCATGCCAGGCATGGCCGCCAGGCGGTGGATGTTCTTGTAGAGATCATCAATGATCTTGTCGGCGGCGGTTGGGTTGTCGCTTGCGATGTAAAGCCAGATTTCCTCTAGATCGGTGAGCGCTGCTTGAGCGATCCTGGGTGTTTTGGCTGGCATTATTTTTGGGCTTTGGCTTTGCTCGCGGCTAGTCGTGCTCTCCCTCTGGTCTTGATGCCCTCCAGGGCTTTGCGGTCAAACGACTTGGACTTGCCAGCGTCCAGGTCTTTGAGTCCTACCGCAATATCGCGGCGCAACTCCTCCATCCGGTGTGCCTGGAGCTCGTCACGGTCTTTGAGCAGACGCAAAGCGTCCCTGACCACCTCGCTGGCGGTGTGATACATCCCGCTCTGGACCTTCTCATCAACCAACTTTTCCAGCTCGGGGGTGAGCGAAACATTCACAGCGGTCTGACTCCTTCTTGTGTTTGGTTCTTCATATAAAGACAAGGGTACTTAGGATAACAATATATGTCAAATATTGTTATAGCCGAGCTTAACCGAAGCAGTAGAGCTTCCCGTCCTCTGAACCAATCACAATCCGCCCGCCCGCAATTGCCGGCGAGGCAGCGAAGGCCCCACCCCCTTCAAACTCCCAGACCTTTGCGCCCGTATTGAGATTGAGCACATAGAACCGAGAATCATTGGAGCCTATATAGACACGTTCACCGGCAATCACCGGTGACGACTCTACGCGAGAGCGAGTTGTGAACGACCAGAGCTGTTTTCCCGTCGCGGCACTAATGCAATGTACGACCTTATCGCGGCCTCCAAGAACCACTTTGCCATTGGCCACCGAAGCCGATGAGTAGAACGGGAACTGGCGTTTCGGATCACGGTAGCGCCAGGTCACTCGCCGCAAAGTGAGATTGAGTGCGACCACCTCGTTGCTGAAGTTTCCAAAGTAGGCCATTCGTCCGACGAGCGCCGGTGATGCTCCCGTGTACCCGCCGGCGGCCGCGTGAAAGACCTCCTTTCCGTCAGCGATTCTGATCCCGCGAAAAACCTCGTCGCATCCGGCGAAATAGGCAATTCCATTCGCTATCGCGGGCGTGCCATGGACATAGTTCTCAGTCCTGAACTTCCAGGCAAGAGTTCCGTTGCGCGCGTTCAGGCAGTAGAGGTTGCCGTCGTAGGAGCCAATCAGCAGCCGGTCACCAACGATCACAGGCGAGGACTTGATCTCACTGCCTGTAGTAAATGTCCAGAGTCCTTTTCCATCACGTGCGCTGACTGCATGAACCAGCCCCGACAGGTCTCCAATGTAGACGGTGCCGTTCGGCTACGGCGGGCGAGGACTCACCTACACCATCCTTTACCTTGTAACGCCACTTGACCTTTCCGTTCGAAAGGTCCACCGCAAGCAGATTGCTCGACTGCGAGCCGACGTAGACCGTGGATTCGGCAATAGCAGCGGAGGACTCAACAGCGTCACCAGTCTCGCAGGTCCAGAGGAGCTTGAGCGTGTCAGGCACTGCACTGGAGGAAACACCATTGAGCATTGGGTCGCCGCGGAATTGCGGCCAGCGATCGCCTTCGACTGGAACGCGCCCTGCACCGACTGAGAGGAGGATTACAAGGAGGAGGATCAATACGCGCACTGGTAGACCTCCAGGGCTCCAGCAGCATCGAATTTGCGTGGATTGAATCTGCCCGTCCACTGGAGTGACGCCTCTTCCGCCAAAGCGCTCAAATCCGAACGCGGAATCCCGACGGCGGAAAGCGAACGCGGCAACCCACCCACTGTTGCGAGCCGGTCCAGCCGCTTTGCCAAAAGCTCGCAGGAGGAGCCTCCGTTCGAAGAGCTCATGGCGTTGCCGCTCAAGCGGGTCAGCTCGGCATAACGATGCTCGGCGCTGCCGCCATTCCATCTGACAACGTGAGGCAGGAGCAGCGCGATCGCGACGCCATGCGACGTTCCATACCGCGCTGTCAGCGGGTTGGCGCACGCATGCGTCGCACCAAGCATGGAGTTCTCGATCGCCAATCCTGCGAGGTGGGCACCGACGAGCATCGCGCCCCGAGCAGGCACATCCCTGGGCGCGTCGAGAACTCGCTCGTAGTTCGACTCGAGCAGGCGCCATGCTTCTCTTGAAAGCATCTCTGAGAAAGGGCTTCGTTGAGTAGTAACGTAGGTCTCTACGGCGTGCGAAATGGCGTCGTAACCGGCGGTCGCCGTAACCGACGCCGGTTGCGAAACCGTGAGCAGCGGATCGAGTAGGGCGACCTTAAAGGCCGCCTTCGGATCACCGCAGGCCATCTTGACGTGTGTCTCGGCATCGGAGATCAGAGCGTACGACTGCGCTTCACTGCCTGTCCCTGTGGTCGTGGGAATTGCAATCATCGGCAGCATCGGTTTGGAGGCTTTTCCAAAACCCCAGTAGTCTCGCATCCGCCCGCCATTGGTGAGCAGAAAGTTGATCCCCTTGGCGCAATCCATTGAGCTGCCGCCACCGAGAGCTATCAACGAATCGGGTCCGAAGTGCTCTGCGAACTCTCGACCCCTCTCCACCATCACTGAGTCGGGATTGACGTCGAAATCGTGGAAGTTGAGCGTCTCGATGCCCGCGGATCGGAGACTCTTCTCCGCCTCGGCGACATAGCCGACCGAGACGAGGCCGCCATCGGCCACGACCAGAGTACGCCTGAAGCCATAGTCGCGCGCCAGGTCACCGAGCCGACCCAGCGATCCTTCCCCAAATACCACTCTTGTGCGTGTCAGAAACTCAAAAGCATTCATAAATGACCGCGAGAGCCAGGGACGCGGTTCTCCTTATCCAGGCGTTCCGACGCCGATCACGGGGCCGATCGATGTCAGGAGATAGGAGGAAGTACCTCCGGAGATTAAATGCGACGATCCATGTCGAGCTCGAGTTGTTTTCAAAATCGAAATTCGTGCTGAGCCAGGCACGCAATTGCACTGTCCATCATAGCAAATTATTATTGGATTCAAGCCACCGAAAGATGCCCTGGTGATGTTTCAAGAAAGGCGGTGACGATGATTCTGAAGCGCTTCCGGTTCATGCCCCTGCTCATTATCGCGGCGGGGCTTGGGGTGGGAATGATCCAGCTCGGTGTGGCCCGTGCCGCGCTGCCCCGGCCGCGCTGCCGTCGCGCTGCCCCGGGCCGCGCTGCATGGAGCAGAGTGGCCGCAATGGCGTGGGCCCCATCGGGACGGCATTTCGAACGAAACCGGGCTTCTCAAGCAGTGGCCGAACGGAGGCCCGACGCTCGCCTGGAAATCGACCGGGGCAGGCGCCGGCTACTCGTCGTTTGCCGTCACGGGTGGAAAGCTCTACACGCTTGGCGCCGGCAATGATCGCGAATTTGTTGTGGCCTTCGATGCGAGTACCGGCAAGCGGCTCTGGGAGACGCCCCACGGACGGAGGTTCAGCAACGATCGAGGCGACGGTCCGCGCGGTACGCCGACCGTGGAAGGCAATCGCCTCTATGCATTTGGAGCCAGCGGCGATTTGTCGTGTCTCGACTCCCTCACGGGAAAGACTGTCTGGACAGTCAATGTATTGGAGAAGTTTGGAGGACGGAACATCAATTGGGGACTTAGCGAATCGCCACTGGTCCTCGCCGATCGCATTCTTCTCAACGCGGGGGCGCCGGGCGCCTCGATCGTCGCCCTCAGCAAAAAGGACGGCTCGCTGCTCTGGAAGAGCCAGGGGGACGAGGCTGGCTACTCCTCGGCGATGACCATGGACGTGGGGGGCATACCACAGGCAGTCTTCTTTACGCATACTCGCGCGCTCGGAGTCGACACGCGCGACGGCCGGCTGTTGTGGGACTACAAGAAAGTGGCCAACGGAACGGCAAACATTGCGACGCCGATAGTTCGCGGCAATCGCGTCTTTCTCTCATCCGACTACGGAACTGGTTGCGCGCTCCTCGAGCTCAAGCCTGATGGCAAAAATGTCACTGCACGTGAGGTCTATTTCAATCGCGACATGCGGAACCATCACAGCAGCTCGGTCCTGATAGGAGACTATCTATACGGATTTTCGAGCAGCATTCTGACGGCGATGCATTTTGATGATGGCAAGGTGCAGTGGAAGGATCGAAGTGTTGGCAAGGGCTCGCTTGTCTATGCAGATGGGAATCTTTACTGCTACAGCGAGAATGGTGTAGTCGGTCTGGTTGAGGCGACTCCGTCCGGCTATCACGAGAAAGGTCGTTTTCAGATTTCCACCGGAGGACTGCCGACCTGGACTCACCCGGTTGTAGCCGGCGGCCGCCTGTACCTGAGAGATCAGGACAATCTCTACTCCTACGATATTCGAGCGAAATAACGAAAGGGGATCCCGTCATGCCAGGAAGGCTAAAGGTGAAACGAAGAAGCTGGCCGGCAGTTGCCTGCTTGTTGCTGATGATCAACACAAATCCGGCGCAGGTCCAAAATGCTCCGCCCGCTCAAAAAGCTCCCGCAGTCGCCGGAACATGGACTGGAACATGGTCCGCGTACAATCCGGCGCGAGGCGCTGGCTCGGAGAAAGAGCTTTGTAAGCGGCTCGATTGCACGATCACGGAGAAGGGCGGCGTGTATGAGGCGACGTTTGAAGGGGACTGCGGGCGTGCTTACAAGTACTCCATCAAGATGGAGGGCCGCCAGGTAGGTCAGGTGGTCCTGTTCAAGGGAACGACCGACCTCGGTGCGAAGGACGGCGGCGTCTTTGATTGGATTGGAAGGGCTACCGACAAGGAGTTCGTCGGCTTCTTTACGAGCGGCTACTACACGGGTGTGTTCAACCTCGCGCGCCCGAAATAGCACGTGTCGGCCCTGTCACGGGCGTGCCGATAGCGGCGGCTGAAGCCGCCCTCCGTAGGGCGCGTGCCGCACCAAAGGTGCGACCTGAAAAAGCCCAGGGCGAAGCCCTGGGTGGATAATCGCTGGCGGACCGCCACGCCCCAAAGGGGCAATGTTCGGCCCGATGGGCCTCGACCGATTGTTGGCCATTGTACCCAGGGCTTCGCCCTGGGCTATTTCAGGTCGCGCCGTTGGCGCGACAGTCTTCGTCACCATTCCGCCAGCAGGACGCATATCTGATCGAATACCCCCGTCACATCCCTCCCTGCTCCCGTGTAATTGTTGGCCATCATCGAAAAGATGACTGACTGCCCCCTCTTAGTCGACACATATCCTGAAAGCGAATTCACATACGCGAGCGTACCGGTCTTACCTCTCAGATTTCCTGCTGCCGCCGTCCCACGCATCCGCCTCTCAAGTGTTCCATCGATCCCGGCAACACAGAGGGAATCGCGAAACACGGAAGCATCCTTATGCGTTGCCATGAACTTCAGTAGCTGAGACGTTGCTTCGGGTGTCACCATGTCGTGTCGCGATAGGCCCGACCCGTCCTGCAGGCTGAGCGGCTTTGTATCAACCCCAGCCTTTTGCAGGAAATCTTTCAGAACCGCGATCCCGCGTGACTCGGCCGATTTCGGGTGGCCATAAGAATCGGCCGACTGCACCTCGCCGCGCAGGACTCCCAATTGTCTGAGCATGATCTCGGCATGCAGATTCTGGCTTTGCTTATTGATCACCTTGATCATAACGGCCAGCGGCTCGGAGGTATGAGACGCGATCTCCGTGTACCCGCTCTCGTCGAGCGGTTGTCGCTGTCCGTTCCAGCGCATCAACCCTGCGGATACTGCCGGAAATGCGAATGCCTCGCCGCACGAGGGCCTCTCTGAGCAATGTGGCGGCAAATCGGGCGGGCTCATGAACGGCTACATCCTCATGAAACTGCTGAGCGGTTGCCCCAATCGACCCGAAGAGTTCGATCGTATTCGAGTTCAGCGGGCGGTTGATGCCGATGTGCGTCTCGCGACCTTCAACTGTGGACACATGATTGACGATTCTGACGTAGGCTGTCTCGGGTTGGATCGTGATTGCAGGAGACATTCCTGCTTTATGCGCCGGAGTTGCCGTCAGAGTGACAACGTTGTCATTGACCGTCAATGCGCTGATCTCAGCGCCGTAATAGAACTGCGCATCGTCCCACTCCCAGCTTGAACCGAGAGCGTCGGTTGCAAAGTAGCTGTCATCACCGACTACATCGCCAGTTACTCTCTTCACACCTCTTACCTTGATCTGATCAGCCATTGCCTCGATTGCCGGAATCAACGTGGCGGCCCTGAATTCATCGATTCTCCCGCCGTCGAATCGGGACGAGAGATTCGGATCGCCACGCCCGACAAGGACTGAGATCGCCTTGAAGCGTGCCTTCTTTTGAGAGCCGCCGAGGGGCAAAGACTGATGTCCTGAACTTGTAGTCTGGTCCCAGCAGGTCGAGGGCTGCCGCGGTTGTGTAGAGCTTCATGTCGGAAGCCGGCATAAAGCCCTTGTTGGCCTCGCGCTCGAAGATCACTGAGCCGTCAGAAGCGATGATGCGAGCACCAATCCTGGCGGAAGAGTATTGAGACTGGTCAAGCAGAGCCGAAATGCGGGCGCGCAACTCTTCCGACGTCTGCTGCCCGATGGCCTGATATTGGAGTGTCGAAAGGAGGAGCAGGCACGCAGTGGCGTGCCGCCGCATTTTAACTGAGAAACTCATTTAGTATGGAGTGCGGCGACTTGTCGCCGCTTTTGATTTAGGTACTGCAGTAATAACTCAAAAGCGGCGACAAGTCGCCGCACTCCATACTAAATGGGTTTCCAAAATGGTTCGACGGCTGGAATGAATTCAATTGGTACTTCCTTGATGAAGCCCTTCATCCACTCGGCGCAGTACTTCATTCCGGCCTGCTCCGAAACCACATGACCGAGAACAATCAAGGCCTTCTTCTGACCCGAGCTGATCGCATCCTGGGCATATTCAACCAGTTCCCATTCGCGCGTCTCGCCGACCACGAGAACATCGACATCAGGCCGGCAAAAAACGGAATGCCGGGCATGAGGCTTACGTTTCCCCAGCTCGCCAGAACCCGGTTGACTGGCAGGTTGGGATCGCCGACCACTCGCATCGTTCGAATCTTGAGCCTTGTTTCGATCTCCTTCGCAAAACGCGAAAGCGGAGTTCCGGGAAAAGTAAACTTACGGAAATCCTGCGGATCCTGATTCTTCTCCCAACCCAGTTCGCGAATCATGCCGGTTGCTATTCCGTCCGGACGGTGGCCATGCCAATGATCGTGAAAATGGAACGACGACCATTCCATTTTTTGTCATGAACTCGGTCTTGAACTTATAGGTCGGATCCTGGAGCAGTTGGTCAGTAGTGTCCTGATGTGAGTAGAACGTGGGCTCGTGCGTAATGATCATGTTCCTGCCACTGGCGGCAGCGCGTTGAACTACATCGAGAGTCGCCATCATCGTCGTGGCGATTCCTTTGACTGGAGCGTCGGCGGTTCCAAAGATGATGTTGTCTACGGTTTGTGCCCGCCACGGAATGCCGACGTTGGCCTTGATTCGATCAATCACCTGCCCGGCGGTGAGTGACTGAGAGGCTTTCAGGTTGATCGCGGTCAGTCCAACAGAAGTTACCAGGAAGCGCCGTCGCGAGATGCCGTCTGTCAACATAGCGGTACATGTATCACCTGAGCACTGTTCGGACAAGCAACCAGTATCCGCCTGCCAGTGCGATCAGAAGGGAGCACGCGGGTGCGAAGCGAACGACGAACGTGGGACGCCGGCGAAGCATCCAGATAACTGGAAGGACGGCTGCAGCGATGGCCAATTGTCCGGCCTCGACACCGAGATTGAACGAGAGCAGAGGAACTGCAGCGCTCAGTCCGTGTCCAATGCCCATCTCCTTCAGGGCTGAGGCGAATCCGAAACCGTGAATCAGGCCGAATCCGAAGGTCAGCATCCATCTGCCGCGAGGCTCGCGTCTCAGGAGGTTTTCGATGCCGACGAAGACTATCGAAACGGCAATCATTGGTTCGACAATGATTGAGGGAATCGAGACAACATCCAGCGCCGACATTGCAAGTGTGATGGAGTGGGCGATCGTGAATGAAGTGATGATTTTGGTCACTTCGCGCAAGCTTGTCGCAGCCAGGAGCAGGGCCAGCAGAAACGCCAGGTGATCGTAGCCGGTGAGAATGTGCTCGATACCGGTAACCAGAAGCTGGCCGAATGTGCCTACCAGACTTGGTGACGGCGAAAGACTCGCCTTGAACTCGGAATTCTGCGCGTCGAGTAGTCCTTCATAGAGGACTCGACCATCAGCATCAACGAGTGAAGCGAACTCGCGATGGCCGAGCGCCAGCCTGCCGATAAGCATCGATCTGACACTAATCAGGCTTCCACGCGGGGCAGGGAAGGTCAGGATGAAATGAATCGCATTGCTCGAGTCATCGAGTTCAATTGCTTCGATATGACAGGGTAGTGATGAGCCGCCGCTCTCGATCTCAATGAGACTGCTACCGAGTTTCTCGAGTGCCGCGCGGTCTGAAATAGAAGCTAACGGAGTCAGTTCCGACCGCGAGAATGTCAGCTTGGCTGTCAGGTTATCGGCGCTCACGCTCAACCGGAGAGAGCTGAGTCCCGGATCGTGCGCTGAAGCACTGGTCGCAAGGGTCAGAATGAGGACCAACAGGCAGCCGGCCACGCGCCCGATACTCTGGATACTCTGAGGATTCATAGTCATCAGTGGGAAGCGGATACCGGCCTCAGCGCTGGTGACGTTGAGGCCGGTTTCAGACGTAGAGATGCCTATTGGTGATTACGGGCATTCTGTGGCGTCGATTCGTACGGAAAGACCTTATTGAAGCCCATATCGTTGCTGGTTACGCCGTCGTAGTTGCCCTTGAACGGATCGTTGATTACCAGCTTGTTGGGATCGCGCAGATCGCTCAGCAGGGCAATGACCGCGATATCGACCACGTCATCGCCGAACCGGCGCCCGTTGGGCCATCCGCCGGGAATGAAGCCTCCATTCTTAAAAGGATCCTGAATACGGCTCTTGAGAACGTCGCCACCGAAGATGCTCAATCGCGAGTATCCCGGATCGTCAGGATTGGCCGCATCGCCAGCGCCGTTGCCCGCAAAGCGAACGCCCGAAGTAGACAGGTCGACCTTGATCATATCCGGGATGAAGATCGACGCGATGTCTGTGCGGCCCGTCGGAATCGCGAGCTGCTGCCCACCGCCGATGAGCAGATTGATGAGCCTGGCCAGCTCGGGATTCTCCGCGTACTTGCGAAAGATTGTGTTGTCGACACTTGGGCTCGACCGGCTGTAGAGGTCCTTGTCTTCAAGTGCCACGAGTCCTTCGTTAAACAGCGGATTGCCCTGCCTCGCAACCTGAACAAACTGCCGCTGTGTAATGCTAAAGGGGCCGCGAGACGGGTTGACTACGGGCACCGACGGTCTGCTCGTGGTCGCGTAGACACCCACCACCTGCGAATCGCCGCCGAGCTCGGAGACGGGAATCTCGAGCGACATGAAATGAATATTGAAACCACCCTGAGAATCCTTGCCCGGATTGCGCAGCTTGAGCAGATCGAAGATCGATTGGATATCCGCGTAAAATCCGTCGTCGCGCTGGCCGGCGAATGCTTCGTAGCCATTGCTGAGCTCGGTGATGGCCTCCTTCGTGTACTTGTCGAGCTCGCCCTCCGTGGCCACGCCCTTACGTGCCTGATTCTCTCCATTGTTACCCTGATTGTAGAACGGGGTGGCGTTGCCCTGGTTGTTCGGAGGAACGACCCCGATTCCCAGCACCTGGTCGGTCCCATTGCGCAAATCAACCTTCGTTACCGTGTAACGTTGAGTAAGATTCTGATTGGCATCATCCACATCCTGAACCACGCCCGTGTACGCCTGAAGAATGGTGTCCGTATGTTTGAAACTCGTCTTGAATTCAAACCGGTAGATGATGCTTGGCAGACCGGCGGCGATGTTATTGCCTAATGAGAGGGCGATCTCGTAGCGAACGTTGTCGTCGAAACCGTACTTGTTGGGCCCGACTCCTGCGTTCTCGTGAGGGTAGACTCCCAGAGCAACGACGAGATTCTTCTGGCCGTTGTCTTCATCGACAAACGCATAAACGTCGGTCGTATTGGCGGCCGGGTCGAGAATAATGAGCGGCGCATCCTGGTGGCTGGACGCAAAGGCGGGCAGCGGCGCAAGGACCATCCCCGCAATCAGCGTATGGACCAGGCCACGCCGGAGTTTGCTGGTAAGTATGTTCATGACTTAGAGGCTCCTTAAACCTGTTGTTGATGGTGCGGCGTCTCGCGTCAGACCCCGCGGGTGTGAGAAAGTTGCTCCCGCTCGGAAGGCAACAACATTTGACGTATCTCGTCTGATTTGCTGAGAAAGCGGCGCGCCTCTGCCTGGCGTCCCGCCCTGGCGGCTATCATTCCAGCGTGGTAGAAGAGGCGGGCATCCTGGGTTCCTTCAGCGAGGGCACGCCTGATCATCGACGTTGCCTCATCCAGCCTGCCGGCAGACGCCAACGACCAGGCAATCGCGTCGAGCGTAAAGACATCGCTACGCACCTTCTCTTCATTTTTCGCAAGTTGAATGGCAGTCTCAGGCTCCAATCCTCGTGTAGCCATGAAAAGGGCCAATGTGCGCGGATCGTTGGCCCCTCCGCGTGCCAGGATCTGAGCTTCGACCCCCATGGCCTCAGAATCCTTACCTGCCGCTCTGAGGGCATCCGCCAGAACCCACTGGTATTCGGGAAGCGGATTGAGCTCTGCTGCCTTCGAGAGGGGCTCGATTGCTTCGTCTGCCTTCGCCTCTGCAAGGAGCATTCGTCCACGGGCGAGAAGCGCGGGAGCATAGGCCGGATGGAGTTGCAAAGCGGCGTCGAGCGCCAATCGCGACTCTTTGTGTCGCCCAGCCTGGAGCTCGAGCATTGCCAGTCGCGTGTAGTACCAGGAGCCTGACTCACCCTGACCCGCCGCCTGGGCTGCCATGCGCATGAGCTCGATCGAGCCCTGCAGATCGCCCTTCAACCATCGAAGATGGGAAGCGCGGCTGTAAGCCTCGGGACCGGGACGGAGGTCCATCATTCTCTGGTAGGCGTCGATTGCAGCCGTGAGGTGCCCCTGCTCCATGAGGACATCCCCGAGAAGGCCGTAGTCGTAAGCGAGGCCGCGCGATGTGACCAGCTCTCGCGCCAGGGGCTCGGCCTCGCTGAAGCGATGCATGTTGACGAGTGCGTGCCCCCTCAGGAGCAGAGCATCGGTTCGTGGAATGCGGCTTCGCTTCCCGATTGTCTCCATGCAGAGGGCGCACTGTTCGGCAAGCTTGTAGTAGCCGGGATCGTAGGTTGTGCGGGCCTCTTCGATGTATTTCCAGCCGAGCTTCTGGAGGGCTTGCGATGGATCGTCGGCCTTTTCGGCGTCGCGTTGCAGTCGTGCAATCTCTTCGGAGTTGCCTGCCGCGAGCGCCAGCGCACAGGTTGGCTGCGACTTCAGGTTGGAGCGTGTTGGTGGCTGGCTACCTGTATGGCAGCCTGCCAAAAGGAGGATTAAACTCATCAAGCACAGAGATATCCTATGGACCATGGAAGTGGCCTCCTGGAGTGGTCGAGTTTTCGCGTTCTATTTGCTCTCGAGAGGCATTACGGACGGGGAAGGCAGATTGGATTTACAGGAATACGAGCAGAGGCTTGTCTTATTTCATCGCTTTATTGCGCCACCTTGTAGGGGCAGGGCTTGTCCCTGCCCACCGGCGCCGTCTGGCGCCGGTAACAATTTCAAGATGGGCCCATCCGACTTCAATACCATCCGATAATGGTTACCGGCGCCAGACGGCACCGGTGGGCAGGGACAAGCCCTGCCCCTCAAGGTGCGACAACCCTTGCGGCGACAGGATCTCTTGCCAAGATGTGCCGAACTCAGTGAGGGCTAGAGGGCGCTCAGAATCTCTGAGCGATTCAACTTCAGCAGGCGGCACGCAGCCTCATACACCTCATCCTCCGGAATCGCCTCAGGCCGCTGCCTCCGAATATGAGCATGATACTTACTCAGCAGATCCTCCGGCGATGGCCCCGCCAGAGTCGAGGCCACAACCACCGGCGTGCCCACCGCTGCAGCGACGTGAGCCGGCCCTGAATGGTTTGCCACAAACACACTCACCCTCGACACCGCGCCGGCAAAATCGGCAACATGCGGCGACTCGACCGCGATTCCACGCCCTCGCGGCAACTGTGCAGCCATTCTCTTTGCGTCTCGCCGCTCGCTGGGACCACCGAAAACAAGCACATAAGCATCGTAATTGTGTATCAATCTCGACGCCACCGAGGCGAAACGTTCAGCAGGCCATCTTGTTTTGCCCCGGCCCGCGCCGGGATGCACGCCGACGAGCAGACTTCCCGAAGCCACTTTGTGCTTTGAGAGGAGCTTGTCGACCTTCTCGACTGATTTCCGCTCAACGCTGAGGCGAGGCTCGGCTTCCAGCGGCCGTACCCCGAGCGGCTCCAGCGCCCGCAGGTATTCGTGGGCGGCATGAGAGAAGGGTGCTTCCCCGCCTGAGAATCGGCCGGCAATCCGCTCCAGGGCTCGGGCGATGGAAATCCCACCTCCAGCGCTGGCGGGGCGCGACTTCACCTGTGATCGAAGCAGGCGAAGGATGAGTGCGTTTTCCCGAGCCTCAGACAGTGCGATGGCAACGTCATATGCATTACGCCGCAACTCCTCGATCGATTTGCGTGTACGAAAGAGCGCGTGCGGAGTTCCACGTCGCAGGCGGCCGACCCCCAGCACTGTATTTGCGCACCCGGTGCTGTCGAACAATTCGGCGCCGGCCATGCCAGCGACCAATGTTATGTGAGAATCAGGCAGGTGCCGGCGCAATGAACGAAGAGCTGGGAGTGCGAGGGTCGAGCGCCCGAGCCCGGCGACGTGTAAAACGAGAACTTCCTGTGGCTCGCGGTACATCGTTTAGGGCGCTCAGACTAAAGGCTTGATAACGGCGCAGCGCTCGGCCTCGAAAGCCTTCTTCAACGAGCGAAACATGGCCTCGTCATCATAGACTCCGATAATCGAGCCGCCTGAGCCGGCAAAGTGGGCTGACGCGCCGAGAGACCGGGCGAGATCGATCATTCGGAGATGCCGTGGGTTAAGGTTGTAGATGCGGCGGCGCGTGTCGAAGTTGAGGTTCATGAGCTCAGCGAAGCTGCGATGATCACGAGCCAGGAGACGCTCTCTTCCATCGCGTGCCAGATCACCGAGCAGTTTCATAGCTCCTACTACCTCGGGCTCACCACGATCATAGCGCTGCCTGATATTGCTGTGGAAAACGTCGGAGGACTCGGCGAGGTCCAGCTGGTAGGCAAGGTAGAGTGGAGGCAACAGACGGTGATCGAGAGTCTCGTATATTCCATGTCCTCTTGCGGCCATGTATTCCCGGTCGAAGTCCATGTATACGAGCCCTTCGTATGTCTGGGTAACTCGATCCTGCAGGCCCGCCGCGATTCCTATCTCGTCAGTTTCAACAGAGAGCACCAGCGCCGGCAAAATCTCCTTTGGAATCTCAACTCCATAGAAGGCGCACAACCCTCTGATTGTTGCGGTAATGATGGCGCTCGACCCGGCGAGACCCACTTGTCGTGGAATGGTTGAATCGTAGCGAATCGAAAAGTTCTGATTGGGAAGGGTGATTCCGTTGGTTTCGCAGTAGTCGGCAAAACGCTTGATCGCAGCCTTAACCAGCCGCAGTCCTCCATAGTAGCCGTTCAGCCTGACATCACGCAGTAGATCGCTGACGCTGTCGAAGCGGCATTGATCCTGTCGCGTCGGAACGATCTCGAGCTCGGGCCATTCATAGATGACCACCTCAGCCGCAAAGTTCCTGACGATGATGCTGATCGTCCTGCCGTTGTATCCGTCCGACGGATTTCCGACCAGTCCTGCGCGAGCGTAGGCTCTCGTCTTAATGATCCTCACGCATCAGCTCCTTGAATCGCTCGCGCAGACGAGGTCCATACTGCGGGTCGGTGAGAGCAAACTCGACGAACGTCTCGAAGTAGCTCTCGAAATTGCCGATATCATACCGCTTCTCAGTAGACGGCAGCCGGACGCCTACAACCTTCTCGCCTGCCCTGAGCAGCAGCCGGATTGCGTCGGTCAGCTGCAGTTCACCGTGCCGGTCGAGCTGGGTCTGGCGAATAGCTCCGAAAATGGCCGGCGCAAAGACATATCTTGCCGCAATTGCCAGTGTGCTGGGAGCTTCGTCAATCGAAGGCTTCTCCACCAGATCGGCGATTTCAAAAACATCCTCATTCCTGTCCGGCTGCAGAGGGGCGACAATTCCATAGAGAGGAACATGCTCGCGAGGCACATCCTCGACCGCAATTACGCAGGCAGCTCCGCGGTCTTCGAAGGCCTTGATCAGCGTTCTGACAATCGTCGAAGGTGCATGCCGCCCGATGATCGAGTCGCCAAGGGCCACTACGAAAGGATCGTCTCCCGCAAAATGCTCAGCGCAGAGTACGGCATCGCCGAGTCCCTTCTGCCGCCTCTGCCGCGTATAGAGAAAGTGTACGCCAATGCTCTCGTATTCGAGCTCTGCCAGCAAATCCTCCTTGGCGCCCTCCCGTATGGTCCTCATGAGATCGCGATCGTGGTCGAAGTGATCTTCGATCGAGCTTTTACCGCGCCCGGTAACGAAAAGAAGCCGTTCGATGCCCGACTGCTTCAATTCCTCAACAACATATTGAACGATCGGCTTCTTGCCGACCGGAAGCATCTCCTTCGGCTGCGATTTGGTAGCCGGAAGTAGTCGCGTTCCCATTCCTGCTACTGGAATTACGGCGTTTCGTATGGCCACATTCATTCCTCAGTTATGACAAGTCTTTCAATAGTGCCGAAGCTCGACCGCGATCCAGGAGATGACTATCACAATTCCAACTGCGAGTCCCGCGTCGAGAAGTAGCCTGCGGCGTGGCAGCAGTCTCGGATACCAGGCCCAGTGGGGTGGAATGCCAAATAGCGCGATGATCGTCAGGAAGAGCGCTATGAGAAGGAGTTGCGCGATCGAACCGCCTTGCGCAATGACTTCCGAGAACGAGCTCACGGCACAGATGGCTCCCACAGCCAGCAGGGCCCTCCTCGCCCTGATCATGAGCTTCCCCATGAACTTCGTCGCTTCGTCGGCCGGTAGTAATTGGAGTGATGGCAGAACGACGAAACGCAGCGAGAGGAGTATGCCAATAAGCGCGTTCAGCGAGACAATCGACAGCCAGCGGGCAAGAATGAGTTTGAAGTCCGGTCCTATTCCCGCTATCTCCTGGCGCTCTTAGCCTGAACTGCGAAGCTGAGTTGAGTCAGCTCGAGCTGGTAAAACGCCGCAAAACCGGGATAGCGCGCGGCGGTGCCGAGGCTCTCCTCGATGCGCAATAACTGGTTGTACTTGGCGATCCGGTCGGTACGGCAGAGCGAGCCCGTCTTGATGAGCCCCGCGTTGGTCGCTACTGCGAGGTCCGCGATGAAAGCGTCCTCCGTTTCGCCGGACCGGTGTGAGACGACCGCCGTGTAGTTGTTGACACGCGCCAGCTCGATTGCTTCGAGCGTCTCGGTGAGCGTGCCGATCTGGTTGACCTTGATGAGAATCGAATTTGCAACTACCTCCTCTATTCCTCTTTCAAGGTAGCGAGTGTTGGTCACGAAAAGATCATCGCCTACGAGCTGGACCGTGTCGCCCAGTTCTTCCGTGAGGACTGTCCAGCCTGCCCAGTCGTTCTCTGCGAGGCCGTCTTCGAGTGAAATGATCGGGTACTGGCGCGCCCACTCAACCCAGAACTTGACCATCTCTTCAGAGGTCAACCGTCGTTGGTCCGATTTCTTGAATACGTATTGGCCGTTATCGAAGAACTCTGAGGCCGCCGGGTCGAGCGCGATCGCCACCTGTTCGCCCGGCGTGTATCCGGCCGCATTGATCGCTTCGAGGATCACCTCAACCGCTTCCTCATTCGACTTGAGACTCGGAGCGAACCCGCCTTCGTCCCCAACTGATGTGGAAAGGCCGCGCTTTTTCAGGACTCCCTTCAGAGTGTGAAAGACCTCGGCACCCCAGCGAAGCGCTTCTCCGAAGCTCGGCGCCCCTGCGGGAACGATCATGAACTCCTGAAAGTCGACGTTGTTGTCTGCGTGCGCGCCGCCATTGAGAATATTCATGAGCGGGACGGGAAGTACGCGAGCGTTGGTGCCGCCGAGATATCTATAAAGCGGTATTTCGAGCTCATCGGCGGCCGCGCGAGCTGTAGCCAGCGACACAGCCAGAAGGGCATTGGCACCGAGCTTCGATTTGTTTGGTGTATCGTCGAGTTCGATCATCGCGCCGTCAACTGCTACCTGGTCGAAAGCATCGAGCCCGATCACGGCCTTTGCCAATGTCTTGTTGACGTTTTCGACTGCTCGCCGAACACCCTTCCCGTCATAGCGGGTCTTGTCGCCATCGCGCAGCTCGACGGCCTCGTTTTCGCCCGTCGAGGCTCCGGAGGGCACAGCCGCCCGGCCGGTAGCTCCACTCGCGAGCTCGACTTCGGCTTCGACGGTGGGATTGCCGCGCGAATCAAGAATCTCGCGCGCCCGAATGTTTTCGATGATGCTCATGAGATCGCTTCGCTCCTTTTTAGTCTAAGACTGCAACACTGAATAAATGATTTAACTCGCCCGGATTACCTCAGCGGACCTGGGAACCGGGCTGGTCACGCGGTGGCTCAACCTTCTCACCAAGGGCCATGGCCGCCAGGTCTCGGGCGATCCTGCCTGTATCGGCGAAGTCGAAGTTGCTGAGCACTATGATTGTCAGATGATCATCAGGAAACCGTTCGATAAAGGTAGCGAAGCCATTGATGCCACCTCCGTGCGCTGTACGCTTATGGTTGAAAAGGCTATCGACTCCCCACCCATAAGCGTAATTCTGCTTGAATGGAGTGAACATCTGCTCCTTCGATTTCTTACTGAGAATCCGATCCGAGTTGAGCGCCTCAGCCCAGATATATAGATCGCCGACGGTCGAGTAGAGAGCCCCTGCCGCGAATGGGATCGACATATCGAGATACTCGGCGTTGGCCAGCTTGCCTTCGCTCTTCGAATAGCCTTCTGCTCGGTCGGGTATGATTCGGCTCGTCGAATCGTAGCCGGTGTCGGCCATTTTCAGAGGCTTAAAGATGTTTTCATCGAGATACTGAGCATAGGTCTTGCCGGAGACCTTTTCGATAACCATGCCGAGGAGAATGTAACCAGAGTTGCTGTAACTGAATTTCTCGCCGGGCTTGAAGTCGAGCGGGAGGTCTTTGACTCTTGCGACAATGCTCTCCGGCGTGGCCCGGAGCATCATACTCTTTGTATAGTCAGGCGACTTGGTGAAGTTATAGATACCGGAGGTGTGTGTCAGCAGATGGTGTATTTTGATGTCAGACCAGGCTGCGGGGCAGGAGGATATGTATTTGCAGACGGCGTCATCTACCGTCAACTGGCCCTTCTCCTGCAGGAGGAGAATCGCAGTCGCCGTGAATTGCTTTGTGATCGAGCCGAGACGGAATTTGATTTTCGGAGTGTTGGCTACATCGAGCTCGAGATTCGCTTTGCCATATCCCTTGTCGAGCAGCAGGGAACCGTCACGTGCAATGAGCACCGTCCCGCTGAAGCGCTGCTGGCTGGCCGCGGCTTGCAGGTAGTCGTCAAGGCTCTTACCGAGGTCCTGGGCCCTGGAGGTGGAGACCAGTAAGAGTACCGTCACCATCAGTGCGGAAGACCGTTTGAGCAGGTTGGTCACTGGGTTCTCCTTAAGAAGGCGTAACCTTGATCATGGCAAAGCCGGCAGCGAATTTCCACCTTGGGACGGGATATTCTTTCTCGTGCCGCAGACTGGAATCGTGCCGCAGGCTGTCCAGCCTGCGGCAGATTGCGCGATAGCCTGGTTAGCTTGAAGTGCGTCCTTTTGCGAATGCTGCCGCAGGCTGGACAGCCTGCAGCACGATTCCAGCCTATGTCACGGCTTTAATGACGCCGACGATTCCTCAATATCTCTCGCGCAGCGTTATATCCCGGCGCGCCCATCACGCCGCCGCCGGGGTGCGTTCCCGAGCCGCACAAGTAGAGACCATCTACCGGCGTCCGGTATCGAGCCCACCCTGCGACCGGCCTCATGAAGAACAACTGATCGAGTGACATATCTCCATGAAAGATATTCCCTCCAGTCATTCCATATTCCTGTTCGAGGTCGAACGGTGAAATCACCTGCCGGTGCAGTATCAGATCCTTGATATTCGGTGCGTAGTCGGCCAGCGCGTCTATGCAGCGATCGGCGAATTGATCCTTAAGGCTCGTGCTCCACTCACCCTCTGCAAGCTTGTACGGCGCATACTGCGCAAAGATGCACATGATGTGCTTTCCCGGCGGAGCTATCGAATCGTCGTAGGCCGTCGGTATAGTGCATTCGAGCATCGGATCGGCCGACGGCCGACCCTGCCGGGCATCCTCCCAGGCTCGATCGATATACTCCATTGAAGGACAGACATGCATCGTGGTGAGGTGCGGGAGTCCCGGACCTCCTCCAGGTCCGAGCTCGGGGTAGGCGGTGAATTGCGGCAGTCCATCAAGCGCCAGGTTTATCTTGATTGACGATCCTTCGATGCGGAAGCCCTCAATCTCGCTCCGGAAAGTGTCATCAAGCTCCTTGCGATCGATCAGCTTAAGGAACGTGCGTTTGGGATCCGCGTTCGAGATCACCGTCTCAGCACTGATCTCCTCTCCATCGTCCAGCACGACACCGGTCGTCCGGCCATTCGCAATCAGGATCTGCTTTACTCCGGCATTCGCCCTGATCGTAGCTCCGTGAGACTCGGCAGCTCGCGCCAGCGCCGTAGAGATTGCTCCCATTCCCCCACGAATAAAGCCCCAGAGACCCCTCGGACCAGCGGCGCCTCCCATGACGTGGTGAAGCAGGATATAGGCCGTTCCGGGAGTTGAGGGTCCGCCATTGGTGCCGATCACTCCGTCGGTCGCAAGCGTCGTTTTGATCTCAGGAGACTCGAAACGCTCGTCGAGAAAGTCGCGAACGCTCTGCGTCATGATTTTCACAAGGCGAGCGATACCGGCATCGCCGAGCTTGAGAGTGCGCCATCCCAGACTACCCATCTTCGCGAAATCCGACAGCCGGCGCCGGACAATGTTGGGAGGCGATTCCATGAGCAATTGCTCGACCCAATCAGCCAACTGGCTCAACTCCTCCTCGTAGCGGGCGAAATGATCAGCGTCACGCCGGGAAAACTTCGACAGCTCACTGTGGGTCTTCTTTTCGTCCTGCCAGAAGAATAGATGCCGCCCATCTGGAAAGGCCGTGAAGAAGGACGGGATCCTTCGGGTAGATATGGTAGCCGAAGCGCTTCAGGTCAAGATCGTTGATGATCTGAGGCTGCAACAGGCTGCAGAGGTATGACAGAGTCGAGACGCGGTATCCGGGCCACACCTCCTCTGTGACGCAGGCGCCTCCAAGCACATGGCGCCGTTCCAGGACAAGTACCTTGAGACCCGCGCGCGCCAGATAACAGGCGGTCACCAGGCCATTGTGGCCACCGCCCACAATAACTGCATCCCATTTCTTCTTGTTCATCTGGAGTTTATCGACTGCTTGCTTCCTGAGCGAGCTTTCGAAGGCTCGACTCGTATGGCGTCCGCGCGATGCCGCGTTCGGTGATGATGGCTGTAACGTAGCGGTGTGGTGTGACGTCGAAGGCCGGGTTTGCGATCGTGATTCCATGCGGCGCTACCCGCGTGCCATGGACCTCAGTCACTTCAGTCTCGCTGCGCTCTTCAATCGGAATCTGATCCCCCGATTCCAGGCTCAGGTCGAGCGTCGAAATTGGCGCCGCCACGTAGAAAGGAATGTTGTTGGCATTGGCAAGCACGGCAACCGTGTAAGTACCAATCTTGTTGGCGACATCACCGTTCCCGGCGATCCTGTCCGCTCCGACTACGACACAATCGACTTGTCCGAGTTTCATGAAGTGACCGGCCATGCTGTCAGTGATCAGTGTCACTGGAATTCCATCCTGCTGGAGCTCCCAGGCGGTGAGACGCGCACCCTGGAGGAACGGACGCGTCTCATCAGCGAAGACAGCGACTCGCTTGCCCTGTTCGACCGCAGCCCGGATCACGCCGAGAGCAGTTCCATAACCCGCGGTTGCCAGGGCACCCGCGTTGCAATGAGTCAGCACAGTGGCGCCGTCTTTGAGGAGCTCAGCGCCGTGCGCGCCCATCCTTCGGTTAATATCGATGTCTTCATCGAGCATGTAGTTGGCTTCATCGATTAGCGCTCTGCTTGATCTCAGGCAGGGCTTTGCCTTCCTGTTTGAGTTGGCGGTAGAGGCTGCGCATGCGCTCAATCGCCCAGAAGAGATTGACCGCCGTCGGCCGGGTTGATGCCATGAGCTCGCAGATTTGATCGAACTCCCGATCGAACGCGTCCATCTCGTCGACAGTAATGTTGCGGGCGCCCAGCGCGATGCCCATCGCCGCAGCCACACCGATGGCCGGCGCCCCGCGGACAACCATCTCCTTGATGGCCTGGGCAACCTCCTCGTGAGTCCGGAACAGGGGATAGAGCTCCTCGGTCGGGAGCCGGCGCTGGTCGATCATGACCACGCCGTCGTCTGTCCAATAGAGTGTTTTGATCATTCGTTTCGAAGGCCGGCTTTCTTAAGGATAAGAGTGCGAAGTTGAAACCACGAGGTTACGCGATAATGAGGATGATTTGAAGAGGGTATGGCAAGAGGAGGCTCGTAGGGGCGGCTCGTGAGCCGCCCTAAACGGATCAGTCATTTGAGGGCGGCTCGCGAGCCGCCCCTACGTCGCCCCGGGCCCCGCTCTTAGATCGCCGCCTTCAAATATATCTTGCCCGTAGGCTGCGGCGAGCCACCCTTTGGCTCCAGGGTTACTGCAGTGGCTGCCAGCCTCGGCGCTACATCGGCAGGAACCGTTACCTTCAACTCTCCTTTGCCACCCGCACCGGGTTGGAAGAGGCTCGCGCTGAGCTTCTCCTGCCCCGTCGTGATGTACCAAAGCTGGTAGTCCTTGTCGGGAGGCAATCCGGGCAGGTCATAGAAATAGATCACCCATTGTTGCTTGTCCGTATCCCAGACGAGTTTGGCGCTCGCCTTGGGCGCCGCATCGCCGACCATCTTAATGACGCGAGTAGCCGGCGACAGGAAGCCATTCAGCGATTCCTGAGCCTTCGCAAGCTGATCACGGTCGCCCTGAGCCTGGCGCGCCAGGTCGTCACGCTCGCGTTTCAATCTGTTGTTCTCAACGAAGAGGATGCCGCTTAATGCCGCGAGAGCGATCGTCGCTGCAATCGCCAGCCACCGCCAGGTCCCGGGCGTTCGGCGCTGCGGCGGAGCGAACGGAACGACCTTTGCCGGCTGCGATCGCATCAACTCCTCCGCTGCTACGCGAGCCATGACGCGATCTTTCAGACCTTCAGGCAAGGCTGGTCGGGGAAGGGCAAAGGGAAGCATCGCTGCCGTCTCGGCGAGCTCGGCTACCTCCTGACGCTCTTCTTCCGGAGCTGAGCGGAGGTATTCCTGGACCTCGCGCGCAGAGATCGGATCCAGTGCTCCAATCGCGTAAAGGGCGTTCAGTTCCGTCGGATCTTCCTGAGCCATTTTCGCCAATCAGGCCCTAACCGATTTCAAGTGTGCAGCCATCCTATCCCGCATCTTCGAGAGGCCGAGTCGAATCCGAGTCTTGATTGTACCGAGAGGCTCATTGAGCCGGTCTGCAATCTCGGCGTGAGAAAGCCCATGATAGAACGCCAGCTCAATCGCCTCTCGCTGTGAGTCTGACAACTCTCCGAGAGCCGACCGAACGATCGCGGACCGCTCCGCGAGAAAGACGTCCTGCTCGGGATCCTCGTCGATAGTCAGGTCAACTCGTTCGGGCGGTTCGTCAGTTGCAATCAGCGGAGATCGCCGCTGTGTCCGGAGTCGATCGAGAGCCCGGCTGCGCGCTATCGTACAAATCCAGGCTCCCACCGAACCACGCACGGGATCGTAGCGGTTTGCCTGTTGCCAAACCTGCCAGAACGTATCGATCGTCACATCCTCCGCCTCGCCGGGCGACCCGCTGATCTTGAGGGCCATGGCGTAGACCACTCGGGCGTAGCGGTCGTGGAGTTCTCCGAGGGCCGCCTGGTCCCGAGAGACAAGACGATCCACGAGGGCACGCTCATCGCGCGCCTGAAGAGCCTCACGTCCGGACTGCTCGGGGGGCTTAGCGTCCTTCACCGTCGACCTTCAACCTTAATACGATATGACGAGACGTTTTAGATGCTCGAGTCTGCCACGTTGTGTCCGATTAGCGGCCACCCACGAATTTTTGGCCGCAACAGGCGAGCGGCCCCTGGGGCCGGCTAGACCAGTCGGCAGGAAATTACCATGCCGCGTCGCCGGAGAAAAGTGGCTACCTAGTGTTTGGAGGCGTGGACGTCGTAGGGGCGGTCGTAGGGGCGGCTCGCGAGCCGCCCCCACCAGGCCCTCCACTCAATAATGGATTTCTCGTGGCGAAGGAGCGTGTGGGGGCGGCTCGCGAGCCGCCCCTACGACCGCCCCTACGGCGCAGTCACGACAGGTCGCACCACACATTACTTCAGCGTTCGCAGGAAGGTCACGATATACCAGCGCTGTTCGTCAGTGAAACGGGCACGATTGGCTGGCATCGGTGGCTTGCCATTGGTGATTTTCCAGAAAAGCTCCCCATCGGTATTCGCCTGGACGACCTTGCTGGTGAGATTGGTCGGAGGTTTTGCAAGCTGCGGCGAGAGCCAGCCATTGCCTTTACCTTCGCGACCGTGGCAGTCGGAGCATCTCTGAAGAAAGTAAACGCGTCCGATTGCCACAGCATCGGGCTGGCCCTTTACCGGGTTGGTCTCCGATGCAGCTTCTGAAGGTGCTTGCCATTGCTGGACAATCTTCCCGTTGACCATCTCGATCTTAGGCGTTGGCCTCGGAGGAAAGGGCTCGGGCGTTGGCGTGACCGCCTTCGCAGGTGTCTTGGTAACAGTAAAGTCGCTCAGGCTTGGGGTCCGTTTTGTGCTGGGCGAAGCACTCGTCAGCGGTTCTGTTCGCGAAGCATTGCCTGCCGCCGGCGTGGGGCTCGCTGCAACCGTCGCCGCCGACGCCTCGGGTGTCGGAGTGGATGACGCTACGGTCGGCGTCGTTGAAGGCGTATTGTTCTTTGGCGGTTCAACAACACTTGTGCCCTGCGATGAACACGCCGTGAGGACGATCAGGCAGACTATGACAGGCACCAGGCGGCGCCAGCTTTTAATAGCCGAACATGCCGGCTCATGAGTTTCGTAAATATTCATGTGGTGAAGTTTAGTTATTCCAGCCGAGGGTGGACAGCCCCGCGGCGGCCGCAAACCTTGCAAAGGGCGCATTCGGCTCGAGACTGAGCCCAAGCGAGGCTGGGTTCAGGTTTTGGGGTACGGCATCGAGCGCGTCTCCAAGGACATTTTGAAAGCGCTGCTGCTCGTCGGCTGTGCCGATCGTAAGGATGCTGTTGAGTGAGCCGGAAGCCGGCAGGAGGTGATCACGATAGAAGACCATCAGTCTGTAAAACTCGTCTTCGCGTTCCTGGGGCTCGCAGGCCATCGACCGGACAAGAATTGGCTCAGACCCGCGGACGACGACAACCGCAAAGCCGGTTTCATTGAGACTCACGAGCGCCTGATCCTGGGCAGCCCTCGATCGCATGAGCAATTGCGCCGCACCCAGATGCTGAGGCACCAGGAGACCCGTCTGCCAGCCGATTGTTGCGAGAACTCGCTCATACTGGGCGACCACGTCTTCTCGCACAGCAACCATCAGCCAGTGAGACCGGCCACCCGTTTGCGTCAACCGCTTCTGGGAAATACGCAGGTCCGCGAATGGCTCTCCGAGGCTCCGCTCAGTCTTCCAGTCCAGCATCTGCTGCAGTTCGGCACGCGAGTCCGGTACGATGTCGAGCGAAATGATCAGACTTCTCGCACTCCCTTCCGGAAGGGCAAGAGTCAAGCTGGGTCTGCCTGAAACTCCCGCCTGAGCGGCTGTCCTTTGGAGGTGGTCCGCGAGCTGCGCCTCGTCACTTATGTTCAGCCTGGTGAAATCGGGTTGAACAAGTCCTTCGGGCAGGCGAACAACAGCCAGGCGACGCAGCTGAAACAGTCCGCCTTGCCGGCGCAGTTCGACCATCGCCGCGTATTGTTCACCAATCTGGAGCGACAGCCTGGGAATTGCCGGCGCAGTCAATAATTGCCACATATAGTTGATGGGTGTCCGCATCAGGGCTTCCGTCGCTCTCCCTCACGAACTAATAGTCGTGATAAGCAACTCCGTCGGTGCCCGTCCCATCGGCCCCGCTTTTCACGTTGTTGATTCCCGGCGGAGTGTCCGGACTCGGCGAGTCCGTCTCCATTTCAACCTGCCAGGTGGTTGAAGACCTGGTGATCGGATCATCCGGTATCTTACGGAGGTAGCCGGCGGAGACAAGGTCCGAGAGCTGGGCCGGCGATTTCTCTTTGTCGACTGTGTACTTGTCGATGGCGCGGCGCATTTCATCCAGATCCTGCTTGAGAACGATCTCACGCGCGCGCTTGATGTGAGTCACATAGATCGGCAGGGCAACGACGACGAGGATCGCGATGATCGTCATGACGATCACCAGCTCCATCAGAGTGAAGCCTTTCGCCATGCAATTTCGGAATGAAGGTCGCATGATTGCCACCTTACCAGTCCTTGTACTTCGTGCCATTCAGAGCCGTGCCTTCAGCCTTGCTGTAAATGTCGAAAACGTTCTGACTGCCCCAGTTGCTCGCGTCGGGCTCATCCTGCATCGAGCGCTGCCCCCATTCAGTCTTGCCAGTAAAGGGATCCTTGGGAATACGTCGGAGGAAGCGGATGGTTCGAGTACTGTTTGGCGGATGAATGCCTTCCACGAGAATGTCGAGATTCGGCGGATAGCACTCGTCGTCCACCTTCCTGTCCAGCGGACCAACGAGGCCCTGCTGGCATGAAGTGTAATAACGGTCGAGCGCTTGCCGCACTTCGCGAAGGTTCCTTCGCAGCTCGAGTTCTCGCTCATGCTGGATGGCATTTCGAGCGATCGGAATCGCCGCCGTCACCAGTATTGCCATTATGGCAAGCGTAATGATCAGCTCGATCAGCGTGAACCCGGACTGCGATCTTCTTGTCATCTGGCTATCGATTGATCTGGACCTGCACGGTCGCGGTTCCGAGGCGCACATTGGCACCGCTCGCAACGGGCATGCGACTTGCATTGGGATCGAATTCGATCTTCGCGGTGCCCGCAGCAAGGCTCACAAACTCGAGTCACCAGGATGCTGCCCGATGCTCGCGCTGCAACCGGTCTCCCGGGTTTGATGTTCGCAGTCAAGGATCCGCCGGTGACGCTGGCATTGATCTGAGATCCCTCTCCGAAGAGACCCCCGTCCTTTGCGCTCTTGAATTTGAGTTTCGTTGGATCGAAATTGAGAACCAGCTGTGCCCCGTTCAGGAGGTGTCTGCTCTCCACCGAAACGGTAATCGTCACCGTCTGTCCAACCTGCACGACGCTCGGAAGAGCCACCAGGCCCATGTTCACCCTGGCTTCAGTGCTCCTGGGAGCTGCCAGCGGAACACCAGCTGCTGAAGATTGCTGCGCCGGAGACTGCACCAGGTCATTAGCCGGTGAGGGCGCCGCCGCCGTGGGCGTGGTCGACGTCGGATTGGCGGCAGCCTTCTTCATCTCTTCCTGCATCATCCGCTCGAAGCGTTCAGGTCGAACCGCGGGTCTGAGCTCAGCCTGAGCTACCGGCGCTCCCGTCGTCCGCTGTATTTCACTCAACTCGGACGTGGGTTCGGGTGGCTTAGCCTGTCCTTCCGGCGGGGTTCGGGGTCGTTTCTGACGGAACAGCCGGCTCAACTTGTGCCGGGACAGTGGTGCCGGGGCAGGGCCGGCGTCGCTTGAAGGAAACCTTCTGGTCTGGCGTACCTGCTCAATCTCGACGGGTTGCGCCTGGTTGCCGTTCAGGCTCGCATTCTGGAGCTGAACTCCGTTCCCGGGTCGCGTCGTATTCTGCGGATTTGATACCGTCTGGACAGTGACGCCTGAGGATATTGCCGGAGCATTGATCACCGGAGCCGTCGTCTGTGAAACCTGTGCGGGTGCCAGATATGATGCGTTAGTTGTGGTCGGACTCTGACCGATGCCGGCGATCGTCGTCGGCTGACGCTCCTGTTCCTCTTCGGCCTGAGCACGGTAGATGACGTCCTCAATACTGATTGGCAAGGCACCGCCCTGCTGCGGACCGGTAACCTGGGCAAGGTGATCCTTGCTCTCGATCTCGGGAGCGCGCGCGATGTGCGGCGTCACGGTAATGACGATGTCATCGAGGTCAGTCTTCTGCTGCGGTGCAGTGAAGAGACGTCCAAGAATCGGAACGAGGCCAACCACCGGGATCGTGGATCGGCTGTCGGTCTTTATGTCCTGCTGAACGCCCGCCACGATCGAGGTCGTGCCATCCTGAATTCGCGCCGTCGTCTCGAGCTTGCGCTGGGTGAAGATCGGATTGAGATCGTTCGGTCCCGCTTCGACATTCGAGGTCTCGAAATTCATCTTGATCTCGACATAGCCATCATTGGTGATTGTCGGTGTGGCAGTGATGACGAGGCCGATATCCCGGTATTGAATGTTATTGAAGAGACCGTTGTAGTTGTTTGTTCCTGTCGTCGGGGCGCCTGGCGTGGTTGGAGTTTGTGTAACAATCGGGGCGCTATAGCCATAGTTCTGGCCGGTCTGCACCGGAACGCTACGGCCGACCGTCGTCTTGTTCTGCTCGCCATTGAGGGCATGAATCTGCGCGCTTGCCAGAATCTTGGTATTGCCCTTCGTCTGAAGCATGCTCATTGTCGACGGCGGTATCGCGAGGAGGGCACCCGGCCCGGTCGCGAAGACGACGTTTCGAATAAGGCCGGCGACCGCAGCATCAGTGTTCTGGCTGATTCCGCCGAGATTGCTGAGCGAAGGCGCGTTCTGGCCCGATGCCGGTGTGGAAAGCAGCTGATTGCCGATCGCCAGCGCGTCCTGGTGAGAGACCTCGAAAATCTTGACGTCAATGACGACCTCCGCCTTGTTCTTGTCCAGAGAGTCGATCATGTCCTGCACCAGCTGGAGCTCGGTCGGAGTGCCCCGGACTACGATGGCGTTCAGGTTCTTGACGGCGATGATCTGCCGCTGTCCGCCGCCGAGAACCGCTTGAACCGCCGCGCGCATCTCTTCCAGGGTCTTCTCGGTAGAGTTCTTGGCGTAGAAGGTCTTGACCATCAGCCGTTCGAATCGGAGCCGGTTCTGTGGATTGTCGAGATAGACGAGAATCGTCCGGCGGTCGACAGGCTCGAAAGTCAGCTTGTTCTGGAGCATCAGAAGGTCGAGTGCTCTCGCTCGCGTCACATCTCTGAGCAGGAAGGAAATCGGCGCATCCCTCGCGGTCTCATCGAAGAGAACGTTGAGGCCGAGGTCTCTCGCCAGAGTGCTGATTGCCAGCCGCAGATTGGTTCCTTGCTGGAAGCTTATGCTCTGCAGCGGCTCGGCCGAGCGGCGCCGCGCCGGCGTGGTGATCGAGTGGCTGGCCTGCACTATGTTTCCGGTGCGCGGGTTGTACTTGTCTGCATCGCCACCGCCCGACTGCTGCTTTTGCTGCTCGATCATACGCCGCATCTTGACCTTCACCATCTCATTGACGGGATCGTAGGCGACGGCCTGACGGTAGGCGTTGTAAGCGCTCGCGAAATCGCTCTGCTCGGCAAGCGTATCGCCGCGCTTGATCAACATGAGCGAAGCGCCCTGCAGCGATCGGAAATAGTGAAGTCGATACTCGGGATTGGTCGGCTCTGCAGCGATTGCCAGAGCAAACTCCTGCGCAGCCATGTCCCACTGCTCGGAGTCTTCGTACTTCAACCCCTGACGGAAATTCTTCTTCCCATTCTTCCCGCCGCCAATTGCGACTCCCGGAAGGGTCAGGCTTACGGTCAGAGCCAGGATTACTGCCCGGACTGATAATTTACGAACAACAGCAGTTAACTTCATAGCAACCTTCCAGTATCGACCTATCGTTGGCAAGCCCGGCAGCCCGGACACTCAATTGACTGTTTCAACAAAAGTGACACGATTTATTTCGTAGAGCGTCGTCTGACCGTCGAATACGAGACGCACCGCAGACTCTCGCAGACTTCCAAGACCCTCCTCGCGGGCCGACCGCCGAACCTCGGAGCCGGGACGACGGGCGATGATCATCTCCCGGATGTTGTCCGAAAGATCGAGGAGTTCATGAATCGCGGTTCTCCCGCGATATCCAGTGTGATTACAGATTTCGCAGCCCACGCTGGCGAAGAATGTCCGGTCCTTATTTTGCTGAGGATCCAGGCCTGATTCATAGAGCTCCTCCACAGTAGGCTCATGGACCTTCTTGCAACGCGAGCAGAGGAGGCGCACCAGCCGCTGAGCAAGTACGCAGTTGAGCGATGAGACGAAGTTGTAGGGCTCAACTCCCATGTTCAGAAAACGGCCAATGACGTCGATCACGTTGTTGGCATGCACCGTCGTGAAGACCAGGTGACCGGTGAGCGCTGACTGAATAGCAATCTGGGCCGTCTCAGTATCGCGAATCTCACCGACCATGATCTTGTCGGGATCATGCCTGAGAATGCTTCGCAGACCTCGTGCAAAGGTCAGGCCCTTCTTCTCGTTGACCGGTATCTGAGTGATTCCTCGAAGCTGGTACTCGACAGGATCTTCGATCGTGATGATCTTGTCTTCATCATTGCGGATCTCATTGAGCGCCGCATAGAGCGTCGTCGTTTTGCCTGAGCCGGTCGGGCCGGTGACCAGGACCATCCCATAGGGCTCGGCAATGAACCGTCGGAACCGGCCGAGAAGCACCGGCTCGAATCCGACGACGTCGAGCTTGAGTTCGTGGAATGACTCGTTGATCTGCTCCTTGTCGAGAATACGGATGACCGCGTCTTCGCCGTGAACCGACGGCATGATCGAGACTCGGAAGTCGACCTTGCGCCCCTTGATCCTCATCCTGAAGCGACCATCCTGAGGTACCCGCCGCTCGGCGATATCAAGCTCCGACATGACCTTGATTCTCGAGATGATGGTCTGGTGGTGCTTGATGTCGATCGGTTCTCCCGCGTTGTAGAGCGCACCGTCGATTCGGTACTTGACCATAACTTCGTTGTCGCGCGTCTCTATGTGAATGTCGGAAGCTCGACGTTCGAGCGCGGTGAAGATCATCGTGTCGACGAGCTTGATGATCGGCGACATCTCAGAGTCGCCGGTCAAACGGTCGAGATCGAGCACCTCTTCACCGTGCTCGGTCTCCTTGATCAAAGAAGCGCGGAAGCCTTCGGTCGCCTCCTGGTAGACGCGCTGGGTGGCGTCGCCCTTCCGCAGCACCGATTCGATGGCCGAACGAGTTGCCACCTGCAGCTTGAGCGGCATCCTCAGCTGGGCGTTGAGCTCGTCCACGACAAAGAGGTCACTTGGATCGGCCATGGCAACGACCAGATGGCCGTTCTCTCGCCTCAGAGGAACGAAGCGGTTGCGCAGCATGAGATCAACCGGCAGCGACTGGACGAGCGCGTAGTCAATCGGATACTCCTCCAGCTTTACGAAAGGCAGGCGATAGCGTTGCGCCATGCGCTCGGCTGCTGCGAGCTCAGTTGCCTCATCGAGTTGTGTGGCTTCAACGACCGCCATCAGAAGTTCCTTTCAGGAGCGTTCATGCATTCCCCGCCGAACTGACCATCTTCAGCAGCGGCATATAGATTGCCAGCAGAATGGTGATCACCATGAATCCCATAGTCACGAGTATCGCCGGCTCGATGAAGGTCGTCAGCTGTCCGAGCTTGACCTCCGTCTCAGCATCGTAAAACCCGGCGACCTCGTCGAGCATCTCCTTCAGGGAACCCGAACGCTCGCCGACACCGATCATGTCGACGGCGAGCTCCGGCATCCATCCGGCGCCGGCCAGACTCTCTGTGAATGGCTTGCCTTCGCGGATCATGGAAGCCACTGGTACCGTCTTTCGCCGCAGGTCGTGATTTGTTACTGATGTCAGGGAGATATCGAATGACTCGACCAGCGTCAGACCTCCGGAAAGAAGAGTGGCCAGGCTGCGCGATACCTGTGCCGTGGTCATCTGGCGGACGAGCTCGCCGACAATTGGAATCCTTAGAATCTGCCGGTCCAGAAAGTGCCGGCCGCCTTCAGTTCTTCTCCAATAGTAGATTCCGACACCGATGCCGATGAGCAGCGGACCAAGCCAGTAGAGATTTGATCGTATCGCCGTGGAGACATCCACTGACGATGACGGTGATTATCGGAAGCTTGGCGCCTATGTTCTCGTAGACCGAAGAGAACTGCGGAATGACGAAGGTGGTCAGGATTCCGATCAGGATGCAGGCGGCGACGAGCAGAATCACCGGATACGTGAGAGCTCCACGAATCTTGCGTCTGATCGCGGCAATCGACTTGGTATAGGCGACGTAGCGTCGAAGCACGTCGTCGAGATTGCCGGAGCGTTCGCCTGCCAGAATCGACGCGGTATAGATTCTCGGAAAGGTGCCGCCCTGTGACTCGAGTGCTTCAGAGAGTGCACTCCCGGATTTGATTCGTGCCTCGACGTCGACGAGAACCTGGCGAAGCTTTGGGTTGGGCGAGCGGAGGCGCAGCATCTCCACAGACTGAAGCACTGGAAGGCCGGCATGGATGAGCGCTGCGAGTTGCTGGTTGAAGAGCAGGAAGTCATCCAGCTTGATTTTGACTCCGCGTTTCGCGCTCACGCGGACTCCACCGACGATGCCCGTGTCTTCGACGGTGAAGACACGATAGCCTTCGCGCGAAAGTCGCGAGCGCAGCTCTGGCTCGCTCAGTCCTTCGACGGCGCGCGTGACGATCTCACCCGCAGGTGTCCCCAGCTTGCAAATAAACTCAGCCATGCGATTCTGATCAGAACAAAGGGACTTGGACGCGATTGCCGGGGCATCAGTTGCTTTGAGGAAGCGCGGTCCTCCCGATTTCGAACTATTCCACGCTTGAAGAGGCATGAGGTTTCAGAATAATTTGAGGGGAGAGAAGGGCTTAGGGGAGAAATCCGAACCCCAGCCCTAAGAAACGCAAAAAAGACGAAGAGGACGAACAAATCTACTTTATTTGTGTTTTTGGTGTTCTTTGCGGCTCGGCGTGAATCGTGCCGCAGACTGTCCAGTCTGCGGCAAACCCGGCAACTGCACGAATCAGGGTGACGGGGCCCTTTGCGAAGTTTTGGCGCAGGCTGGACAGCCTACGCCACGTTTTTGGGGCGAATGGGCAATTCCTAATCTTATGCTTGTCCTTGGAATCGAAAGCTCATGTGACGAAACTGCGGCTGCGGTGGTTGCCGACGGTACTCGAGTACTCTCCAATATCGTCCTTTCGCAGATCGAGACGCATCGCCCCTATGGCGGCGTCGTCCCGGAACTGGCATCGAGAGCCCACCTCGAAGGGATTGGCGAGGTGGTCAACCGCGCCCTCGACGAGGCTGCGATCCGTCCTGAGCAGCTCAGCGGCGTGGCCGTCACGCAGGGGCCGGGTCTGGTTGGCTCACTCCTTGTGGGAATCAACTACGCTAAAGGATTCTGCTTCGCCGTCGAAAAGCCTTTCGTAGGCGTCAACCACATCGAAGGCCATGTCTACTCGGTCGCTTTTGAGTTCCCCCCTCCAGAATATCCGGCCCTCGCACTTGTCGTCTCCGGAGGCCATACCAATCTCTTCCTCATTTCCGAGGCTGAGCGATACAAGTTGCTCGGAAGGACCCGCGACGATGCGGCCGGCGAGGCCTTCGATAAAGTCTCAAAACTACTGGGACTCGGCTACCCGGGCGGCCCGGTAATCGACAGCCTTTCCCGCCGGGGCAATCCCCGCTCGATCATCTTTCCGTTAGCCCAGATCAACGACGAAGACCGTAAGCTCGACTTCTCCTTTAGCGGCTTGAAGACGGCGGTTCTTCGATATGTTCGAGAAAACCAGCTCAATCCGGTGAGTGCGGGCGAAGAGCCCTCGGCCGCGATTCTCAACCTTTGCGCAAGCTTTCAGAACGCAATTGTCCGCGCACTGATTCGTAGTTTGCGAAAGGCCGCCCGGATCCACGCGCCGCGGACACTGATTCTTGCCGGGGGCGTTGCCTGCAACAGCGAGCTCCGCTCAGCCGTAAATGAGCTTGCCATTGAGCTCGGAATTCCTGCATACATCCCGTCGCCGGTCTTTACCACCGACAATGCGGCAATGATCGCGGCAGCAGGCTTTCCAAAACTCAACCGTGGCGAGCGCGGAAGCCTGGAGATGACTGCCGACGTCTCGCTAAGACTCCAGAATGTTGAGGTTGAGGATGCGGCACTGAGGAAGAGGGTCCACTATCGTCTCTGAGTGTCTCTCTATAACCTCGCAACGAGGTCTCGTTCATTGCTATGGGCATTGTCCGCAACCTTGTAGGGGCAGGGCTTGTCCCTGCCCGCCGGCGCCGTCTGGCGCCGGTAACCATTATCGGTTGGTGTGGAAGTCGCGGCACGGCCCCTTGAAACTGTTACCCGCGCCAGACGGCGCGGGACGGGCAGGGACAAGCCCTGCCCCTACAAGTCGTCGCGAAGTGCAGCATTAACGACACCGCTCAGGCTACGATATCGGTTATACGCGCTAAAACACACGCCGCTTCTGACCGATATTCTCCGTGCCGAAGGTCCCGATCCCTTTGAGAGTGAAGGCGAAGAGAATTCGATTCTCGTTGCGCAAGCCGGCCTTGAAGGTAATCGTCTGCACCTGAAGACTGCAGCAGTCCCAGGCCCATCCTCCAGTCGCCGTGAGATTGATCAACCGTCGATCGCGAGGCAACCCGGTGAATTCCTGATTGCGCAGGTCGTATGAGATGACCACTCCTCCGTACGGGCCTCGGCGCGAGTTGCCGGCGAAGACGGCTGTATCGAGCTCATTGCCCGGAAACGTCGATGGATCAAACTGAGTCGCGCTTGTCGGAATACGTCTTGTATAAAACCAGGATTGGTTGATCGAGAAGATGCGGCGTGTAAGGCCTCCCGAGAGCATTACGTTGCGCAGCTCGTGGAAGACTGTGTCGTAATCGAGCTGGACGTCCGCATGAGTCGTCTGGCTGGGCCGGACCCGCGCCGTGACATTGAGCGGCGAGTAGTCCCGCAGCGTGCCCCCGTAAGCGAATCGCTGTGACAGTGTCGAGAGGATAGAATTGATTCCGCACTCCCTCGCGGAGGGCCCCTCCGAACGTCGGATCGAAGAAGTACTTCTGAGTGAGGGTCAGGTCGAGCAGTTCGTAGGCCTGCGGCGGGCTTCCGTCAGGGCCTGGACGCCGTATAAAGAAGCGATTGGTGATTCCGTATTCGAGCTCACTGGTGTCGACCACTTCATCGACTTCGTCCGTTCGAATCGTCGATTGAAAGTCATCGATCCCGGCGATTCGCCGGTACGTTGCGAAAGGCTCGATGATGTGCTTGAACCATGGCGAGCCATCGCTCTTGTGAAAGACTCTTTCGAAAGCGGGCGGCCTCAGATCTACGCTGAATTCGGCATATCGGCGCCAGAGATCGTCTCCGATGACATTGCTGGTAACCGGATCGAGACTATCGCTGTAGAAGGTTCCTCGCAGGCTGACACTGGGTGTCAGCGTGAAACCCGCCAACGATCGAAGGGGCAGCGTCAGTGTCGGCTCGACGTCGAGCCTCTGGACCAGGGATGGTGTTTTAAGAATGCTCTGGTCGCCAATCTGCTCGGTTCTCTTGACGCCGGCGACCGATGCATCCAGAGAGAAGTAGACCGGAAGAGAATCTGAAATCTCCGAAGGTCGTCTGGTGATCTCAATGCTCGGAAGCTGCCGCAGCCTGACCGTTTCGTTCCCGATATAGGCTGTTAACTCCTGATAGAGCGCGTTGAAGCTGTACTCATTCCAGTTACGATTCAGATAGAGTTGCGAGCGCTCCTCAGGCGAGATTGCCTGTTGGATGTTCTCGGCAAAGACCTGCCTGAAGGCCACGCTCGAAGTGATATTGATGTCGGCCACCGCAACGAAGCCGTTGCTGAAGTGCTGAACAGCATCGGCGTAGAAACTGCTGCCACCCTGGTTCGGATGAGCCGCGTCCTCCTTCGGACCGAGGACTCGATCGAAGACGATGAAGGTGCCGACCGCTATTCTGGAGTTCTCGCCTGTCTTCGCCCGGAAATCGACGCCGAGGCCGAAGCCGCGCTCAGTATAGATATCGCTCCTCAGCTTAAGGTCTGCGCTATCGCCGAGAGTCTGATAGTAGGAGAGGTGAAGCGTCCTCCCCTTGATGCTCGAGTTTCCATAAGTTGGGATCAGGAGACCCGATGCGCGGTCGATCTTGGCGATCGAGAGCGAAGCATATGGAATGTAGAGTACCGGAACGCCCTTGATTCGAAAGAAGGCATTGTAGATCTTCGCCTTGTGGTCAGCCCTGATGCGAGCACGCTGAGCGGTGAAACTCCACTTAGGCGAGGGCTCTTCGCATGCCGTGAGCACGGCCCGATTGAGGACGTATGTGTCGACTCCCGTCTTATCGACGCGGGGCGACTCGGCCACAATGATCGTTCCGTCCGGTGTCCTGTTGGTGAATGCCGTCGATGAATACATCGTCCCGCGGCGCGACTTGAGATTGAGCTCCAGCCGCTCACCGACGAGTTTCTGCCCCTCCTGATCGAAGAAGACGTTGCCTTCGGCGAGCACATCGTTGGTGACTTTGTTCCAGGTCACACGGTCGGCCAGAAGCGGTCATCTCTCCGTCGCTCGCTCTGACCTCTCCGGTAAAGACCAGCACATCCCCCTGGCCCTCCTGCTTCAATGACGAGACGACCAGGGTATTGGCCGGTTCTAGGTTTCTTCTCGGCCGGCGTAAGTAGTGACTGCGGGCTGACCCTGTTGCCCGGCTTCGGAGCTGATCCTGCCGGATTCTCTATCTTCTGCTCCAGCGGGCGCCCCTCCTGAGCCCTGGCCCGAATACCCACGGCCAGGCAGAGCGCAATCAGAATCAGAAGGCGAAAACAACTTGAGGATGGTCGCATGGAAATCAGCAGTCGGCGGTCGTGCGTTCAGCCATCAGCTGCGCGCGAGCAACGATCAGGGGCGATCCGTTCGCGCCGACGTCTGGAGCGTGTTCAACGATGAGCCGTCGTCTAAAAGTTCGGCAGTCATCCTATCACGATGATTTTGCGATCCTCAAGCAGGATGTCAAGACGGAGTGGTGGAGGCCTTCAGCGGCGCGCGCCGGAGGTGACGGCGATGATGCGGGCATAGAGATCTTCAGGAACTTCGACGGCCTCGCTCTCTTCGAGCGAGCTGCGCACTCCCTCAACGAGGTGGCGGCAGCGGTCGCAGATCGCGAAGTGTTCGCGAAAGAGTGTCTCGTAGGTACTTTCGATGATCCCGTCAAAGTAGTCCGAGATCAACGCGTCCAGGGTCCGGCAGCTGAGCATCTCACCCGCCGTGGTCGCGTTGAGCACGCGCTGCTCGACCTCTGTAAAGAGAGCGATCTCACGCATGTGGGTTTCTTTGAGCTGATGACAGGCTTCGATCGAATCGCGAACGTCGTTGAAGAGATCATGGCAGGGGCGGCAGGCAAGCAGGTGCTCGGCAAAATCGCGGCGGATATGGCGGGCAAGACCGCCGTCAAGATAGTCGCTGATCAGATCCGCGAATTCCGAACACCCAATCGTAGAACCGCCGAGTTGCATCGCTTACCGATTCTAGTTTAACCAGGTCAGCCATTTCAAGTGGCCGACATTGACGTCTCTTCGTGTTTTTTGCCTTTTTTGCGGCCGCCCTCTATCATTCGTGAATGAGTGTTTATGACAGCCCGGATCTGATGACTTTCAAGGGCGCCGCCCGCGAGTACGATGTGCCGGTCTCTCTTCTCGAGAAGGCCGTTTCAGAGGGCGCGCTGAGGTCCTTCGACGAAGATGGCGAACGCAAGCTGATGCGACACGACGTGGCCATTCTAAGAAACCGGATGGTCACGCGGGGTGCGGGGAACAGGGTCATTTCACGATTGGAATAGAATCATCAAATGTCCTACGTCTCCGGCAAGGCCGCGCGCTTCACTGAATCAGTCATCCGGGATATGACGCGCCAGGCCAATCTTTACGGCGCCGTCAACCTCTCTCAGGGCTTCCCTGACTTTCCCGCACCAGCCGCAATCAAGCAGGCCGCTTGCGCAGCCATCGAGGCCGACGTCAATCAATACGCGATAACCTGGGGAGCCAAGAAGTTTCGCGATGCGATTGCTGCGAAGACCCGATGGAACCTGGGAATGGACGTAGACCCGGAACGCGAGATCGTTGTCACGTGTGGATCGACCGAGGCGATGATTGCTACCATGATGGCGGTCATCGATGACGGTGACGAGGTGATCGTCTTCGAGCCCTTCTACGAGAACTATGGTCCTGACGCGATTCTCTCGGGCGCAACTCCAAAATATGTCACGCTGCGGCCACCCGATTGGAGCTTCGATCCAGACGAGCTTCGCGCTGCCTTCTCGAGTCGCACCAAAGCGGTGATCATCAATACGCCGCACAACCCGACCGGAAAGATGTTCACCCGGTCAGAGTTGAGATTGATCGGCGATCTCTGCATTGAACACGACGTTCTCGCGTTGACCGATGAGATCTACGAACATATATGGTATCCGGATCCTCAACGAACTATCGAGCACGTCGCCATGGCGACACTCGAAGGAATGCGCGATCGGACGGTGACCATCAATGGACTCTCAAAGACCTATTCGGTGACCGGCTGGCGCGTTGGATACGCGATCGCTCCGCCTGAGATCACGAATGCCATCAGAAAGGTGCACGACTTTCTTACGGTAGGGGCCGCGGCTCCTCTGCAGGAGGCGGGCGCAGCAGCGCTTGCATTTCCTGCTTCATACTATGAACAGCTGCAGTCTGACTATCAGTGGAGGCGGGACTATCTTCTCGGGGCTCTCGAAGAGGCAGGTTTCAGATGCTTCAAGCCGGATGGTGCGTATTACATAATGACCGACATCGCTGATTTCGGGCATCCGGATGACGTCGCTTTCGCCATGCACATGGTCAAAGAAATAGGCGTCGCAGTGGTGCCCGGCAGCAGCTTCTACAGCCGCACAAAGCTCGGTTCTCAGCAGGTCAGGTTTTGCTTCTGCAAGCGAACGGAAACGTTACACTCGGCGGTATCAAGGTTGCAAAACTTCAAGTAAAACTTGAGCTTTAAAGGGGTTTAAGCGAACGAATCACTTCAATTAACTCTTGACAAGTATCTCTCGACTGTGGCAAGAGTAAGAGCAATCTGACTGTTGATGGGGTGAGGACATCAGCAGTTTCGAACCGGCCAGAGCGCCCCAAGCTCTCTGGCCGGTTCTGCGTTTCCGGAAGCATTTGGAGTGCGGCGACCTGGAAGGAGATAGCCACAAAAAAGCACAGAAGGCACAAAGTAAAGATAAGGCGGAGTTCTGCCTTTGTCTGTTCCTTTTGTGTCTTTTGTGCTTTTTTGTGGCTATCTTCTCCCAGGGTCGCCGCACTCCAAATTACTCCAGCGATTCTCGAGCTCGCTTCAGCTCGCTTTGAACCTGCGCCGGAGCCGTGCCCCCGACCTGGTTCTTTCCTGCAAGTGAAGCCTCGAGAGAGATCGCCTGATAGACATCCTCATTGAAGAGGTCCGAGAGCTGTCGCAACTCATCGAGTGAGAGTTCACCGAGCTCCTTGCCGTGCTCGAGCGCGTAGATGACAGTTCGCCCGGCAATCTCGTGTGCCTTTCTGAATTCGAGGCCTCGCCCAACGAGATAATCGGCCAGATCGGTTGCATTGGTGTAATCGGTCGCGGCAGCCTTCTCTCCAGCCACCCTGTCGAGCTCAATATTGCGGAGCACTATGCTCATCACCTGAAGGCTGCCGGCGAGAGTATCGATGGTATCGAAGATTGCCTCTTTATCTTCCTGGAGATCCTTGTTGTATGCGAGCGGCAATCCCTTGAGAAGCGTGAGCAGCGCCGAGAGGTGGCCGAAGACTCGAGCCGATTTGCCTCGCACGAGCTCCAGCGAGTCGGGATTCTTCTTCTGGGGCATGATGCTGCTGCCCGTGGCAATCGCATCTCCGAGCTTGATCAGGCCGAACTCGGCTGTCGAGTAGATGATCATATCCTCGGCGAGGCGTGAGAGGTGCATCATGCACATTGCTGCAGCGCCCGTGAATTCGATCAGGTAGTCTCGATCACTGACCGCGTCCAGACTGTTGTGACTTACGCCGCTGAAGCCCAGCCGCTCCGCCATCCATTGCCTGTCAATCTTGAAGTTGGTTCCGGCAAGGGCTCCAGATCCCAACGGAAGTATGTTGAGCCGCCGGCGGACATCCGCGAATCGTTCGCGATCACGCGCGATCATATTGAAATAGGCCAGCAGGAAGTGGCTGAAGAGAATGGGCTGCGCTTTCTGAAGGTGCGTATAGCCGGGGATTGGTGCATCCGCGTACCGCTCGGCCAGTTCGACGAGATCAATCTGGAAGGCTCGCGCGAGCTGGTCGATCCGATCTATCTCGCGCCTCAGAAAAATTCGCGTCGCGACAGCAACCTGATCGTTTCGGCTTCGACCCGTGTGCAGTTTCTGACCGGTTGCCCCGATGAGCTCGACGAGACGCGACTCGATGAAACTGTGGACGTCTTCGACGCCGGACTCGGCCTCTTTTGTGTCCTCAATTTGGGAGAGCCCGGCAGTGATCGCATCTAACTCCGCGGCGCTGAGCACTCCCGCACGCCCAAGGGCTTCGGCATGAGCCCTGCATGCCTCGAGGTCGGATTCCAGCAGACGCCGATCGAAGCGGAAGCTGGCATTGAAGACAGCAAACTGCGAATCGATCTCACCCTTGAAGCGTCCACCCCAGAGTTTCATGCCTTGCCAAGTACGTGCGCCTTGATGAGCTTGAGAATAAGATCGGATTCGGCCTGAGTTCGGGTAGTGGGGCAGAGAATGTAGGCCTTCGGCTGGGCGCCCGCCTTGAGCGTGAGAATCGAAAAATCCCCGACCTTGGTGAGCGCCAGATCCTTTATCTGCGAGGCAGAGACGCTGAATATGACAGGCTGGCCCGTGGCCACCTCAATCAGTGAGAGCTGGCCATTGCTGATCTTGAGCCACGCATCGCGCGGATCTGGAAACTCGTAGTTGTCGCCCTTCTTGGAGAGTTTCTTTCCTACAACCTGGTCGTGAGTAACCTTGAAAGTAGCGGAACCATTGAGGCTGATCGCATGCTCCATGGCCTGCTCAGCCTTATCAAACTCCTTGCGATTCGAGCCATAAATGACGCCCAGCATTTCAAATGCTCCGGGGCGCGCCGGATCGTCCTCCGAAAGCTGACTCAGCTGGTGCTCGGTCTCATTGGCATCTTTGGTGGCGTTGAAGAGCTGGACAATCGTTTTCAGCCGCGCGTCATACACGGCATCAGTCAGACCCGTACGCTTGACGGTCAGCGTGTAGCCGACGGGGCTCAGCTTTCCAGCTGAAAACGATCCGAGGACTCTGACATGCCACTCATCATCACCTGCTGGGAAGCGACCGCCAGGAGTATCGAGGCGAAAGCCGCCCGAACGCGGATCCTTGATGATGGGCAGACCAGCCCCGGACTTATCGAAAACCTGAATCGCCAGGGCAGGCTCGGTTGTCTCGAGCTGAATTGTAAAGAGATCGGAATCGGTTGCCTTGAGCTTGTACTCGTCATAGTAGGCGACCGCTGATATCTGACCCGATTTCGAAGGATCCAGATTCGCCGACATCGGTTTGTTGAACGCAATATCCGGAATGCTCGGTGGATCGCGATGTGTCGGTGCTTCGACAATCGGATCTTTTGGCTTTACCGGAGCCGGTTTGGGGGTTGGGCGCGTTGTTGTCTTGCCCTTGGATTTTACCGGTGGAAGATCGCCTGACCCCTGAGCGAACGCTGTCAGCGTTAGCGCCAGCAGAAGAGGAGCGGCGAAGAGCCGGCAAAGCGTGAGTGACTTTTGCCGAAGAGTCAGAGGGGCTGAGGGAGAGATTTTCGAGTTGAGACATGGCGACACGCTTATCTCGCCTTGATGTCCTGGGCGCAACGAAAGCCAGTTTGTGAGTAGTCGCTCTTGGCGGATGCCGGCCAGTCGTTGGGTCCGGCCGGCCAACCTCGCCGAGCCGTTGCCGACGCTCGTTCAGGAGGTCCGGCATAAGAGCCACCGCGAATAACTTTGAGATGCGAGTATTCCGTCATCTCTGGAACAGTCCCTCCGGGATAGGCGGCGAAATCCGAAGCGGTCCATTCCCAGGCATTGCCTGACATATCGAGAGCGCCGAAGGGCTCGCTCCCTTGGGGTACTGACCGACTGCGACAAGCTGTCGCTTGTCGGTCTTCGAAACAGCCACGTCAGCCAGACCGGTTCGCCACTCGAATCCCCACGGATAGCGGCGGCCGTCTGTTCCCCGGGCGGCGAACTCCCATTCTTCCTCGGTCGGGAGTCGTTTGTGCGCCCAGGCCGCGTAGGCTGTCGCGTCCTCCCAGGTAACGCCGGTCACGGGATACTGCTCCGTGCCCTCCGGGAAAGTGGATTCCTGCCAGCCGGCGGGAGCTCCATGAGAAGTGGCTTCGACAAACTTCTTGTAGTCAGCGTTGGTCACTTCGGTCTTGTCGAGGTAAAACGGCGAAACGCTGGCCAGATGCGCCGGCCGCTCGTATTCATCGCCGTCCTCTCGGCCAACCAGGAGCTGGCCGCCCGGCACGAAGACCATTCCCTCTGGTGCGGATGATTCAGCCGGAGGCGCTGTTGGGGCAGCCGTGGCCTCGACCACCGGCGCGGGCGTCGGTTGAACTTTGGGGGCGGGTCGTCCATGCCTCCCAAACATTAGCCACCACCCGAGAGTCAGGGCCACGACGACGGCGAATGCCCCACCGATTACCAGAACGGGTGCCGTCTTTCGCGGTTTCACTCCGACGGGAGCATCTGCAGCCGGCGAAGCAGCCGCAGCAGTTTGAGAGCCTGTTGGCTGCGGCAGCGATATCCGTGTCTCGTAGCTGGGGGGGCCCTCCGCTCTTTTCTTTGCAGTTGACGTAGGCGCGGGCGTCGACATTACAGAGGTAGCCAGTGCGTCCGCGCTGCCGGTTGGCGCCGGTCCCGAAGGCAGCGCAGGTGTTTGAGCCGTTGCCTGCGGCTCCGAGGTGAGAGGATTACCAGCCTTCAACGCGGCCTCAAATGACCGGGAGAACTCGAGCGCCGACTGTGGCCGGGCGTCCGGACTCTTCTCCAGACTCCTGAGTACGATGCCCTCTACTGAAGGCGGAATGCTTTGGTTGAGCTCCGACGGAGGCTGCGGCTTTTCAGTGACGTGTTTGATAGCTACGCCGGTCGGCGTCTTTGCATTGAATGGCACCTGGCCAGTCAACATCTCGTACAGCATGACGCCCAGGCTATAGATATCGGAGCGGGCATCCGCCGGCTCACCCTGGCACTGTTCGGGCGACATGTAGTGCGGCGTTCCAATCACTGTTCCGACATTGGTCAGGCTCAGGTTCTTCTCGAGGTTCGCTGAATCGATCGCCTGCTCGCGTAACTTCGCTATGCCGAAGTCGAGAATCTTGATGTGATCCATCCCGTCGTGCGAGTCGAGCAGAATCAGGTTGTCAGGCTTGAGATCACGATGAATGATGCCGCTTCGGTGAGCCGCATCCACGGCCGCGCATGCCTGGCGCATGACGGCGTAGGCGCGAGGTGAGGAGACAGGCCCCTCGTCGGCGAGCAGCTGTCGAAGACTGCGGCCCTCGAGGAGCTCCATGACAATGTAGGCAGTTCCGTCCTCGTCTTCGCCAAAATCGTGAATGGTGACCGCGTTCGGATGGTGAAGCATGGCGGCCGCTTTCGCCTCTCTGTAGAAGCGTTGTCGCGTCTGCGCGCTGTCGATCACTTCGCGCCGGAGGACCTTGACGGCCACTGTGTCTCCGATATGGAGACGCCGGGCCCTGTAGATCTTCTCCCATCCCCCCGCTCCCGATGCAGTCGCTGAGCTCGTAGCGGCCTCCGAGAACTCTTCCTGAGCGCGATCCGACCGGTTCAGCGGAGCCGGCTTGCCCACTATCCGGCATTGCGGTCAGAGCAGCGCTGAGTCCGGAGTCTCCAGCTGTGCCATGCGTGATGGTAGCCATTTCGCTGCTTGGTTTCACCAAGGCTCCGCCGCATTTATTGCACTTCGTCGATTTGTCGGCGAGTTGGGCGCCGCAGTGTGGACAGAACATTGCTTGCTAGCCGTTGTTACTCGAAAGTGGCTGAACACCCTCGGCCCGGCCAAGGGGAATCAAGAGTCTAACACAGGCCCGCAAGAATAGGCTATTGCTCTGCAACAGATTGAGTTGGGCAATTTTGAGTGGGGCGACCTGTCGGCGATTTCGTCAAAGGCGATCTATATCTGCCGCGCCAACGGCGCGACCTGAAAAAGCCCAGGGCGAAGCCCTGGGTGGATATCGCCGGCGGACCACCACGCCCCAAAGGGGCAATGTTGGCCCGATGGGCCGACCGATTTTGTTGGCTATCATACCCAGGGCTTCGCCCTGGGCTATTTAAGGTCGCGCCGTTGGCGCGACATCCTCCGGCGCCGTAATCTTCCAAGACAAAATGTCCATAGCGGCCGCCCTTACAATTGCTGAGAATGTCATTGACCGGCCCTAATGCCTATACTAGACTCCCTCCGATCCGCGTGATCTTCACGCGGGCATTTATATATTTGAAGGAGTCAGAATGCGTTTTGCCCTCAAGTCAACCTCACCCGCCGTCCTCCTCTTCGCGTCGCTTATGTTTCTTGCCGGTCGTGCTCAGGCTCAGGTCTCGCCCGAGCCAAGCATCGTCAGTGATCAGAAGCCGGGAAGCATTCTCTTTTTCAACAAGTACACCAGCAATCCGTCGAGCCCGGCGACCACTGACACGCAAATCCACATAACCAACACGAATCAAAACCAGGGCATCTCTCTGCATCTCTTCTTTGTTGATGGCGTGACATGCTCGATCGCCGACGGATTCATCGATCTGACGCAGAACCAGACAGCAAGCTTCCTTGCGAGTGACTTTGATCCGGGTGTCGAAGGCTACATCGTGGCAGTTGCCGTTGGGGGCAGCCCGACTCAGTTCAACTTCCTGGTTGGCGACGAGTACATCCGCGAGAATGGCTTTCTTGCCCGTCTTCCGGCGGTGACGATCTCGAGAGTGGCGGCGGGTGATGTGCCGCTTGACGCGAATGGGAACGCCATGCTGATCTTCGACGGCGTCGAGTACGACCGTCTCCCTGCTTCCGTCGCGGTCTCGAGTATCAACAGCCCGGTGACTGACGCAACCGTCCTCGCGGTCTATTCGCCGGCCAGCAATCTCGTCAGCGGCGGATCGAATTCAGTGACCATCTTCACTCTCGTCTATGATGATCTCGAGCATCCATTCTCGGCATCGTTCCGCGTCGGCTGTTTCAGCGAGTTTTCGCTGACCAACCTGAGGGTGGTTGGGGGCAGCCTGGCGAATATCGTACCACTCGGCCATACGGGTTGGATTCGCCTCTCCTCGGCCAATCGGCCGCTCCTTGGCAGCGCTCTCAACAAAGGCCCAATCTTCAATGGAGGCGTAAATTTCCGTCACTTGACTCTCCTTAATACCTACACTATTCTTGTGCCAGCCTTCTAATGACAAGCAGATGTGAGTTGGTTGACCGCGTCGCATCTGGCGAGATCAATAGATAAGAAGGCAACTGCCCTCTCCCTTAAGTCGTGTTCGCGGAACTTCCGGCGTGGGGAATCCTCACCGTCGCCGATCTTCCACCCCTTTTTCGATAAGCTCGAGCGAGCGACGCCGGCCAATACGCGGCTTCCACCTACTCATGAAATTTGGGCAGGCTCGGCAGCCAGCATGCGCGTACTCAGGTTGCCGTAGGTGGCACCAGGAGTTCTAACAACAATTAATTGAGCACGTGAGGTGAGAAGAATGAAACGCAAAGGGACGGACCACATGATTGCCTGGTCGCCGAAGGCTCCTTGTTGCTGCACTGACAATCCTGACTCTGCTGGTTGTCCCGGCAGTCGCCATGCAGGACAGTTCCGGCACGGCATCTCAGCGTCCTCGAACGACAACCCACGTCACCTCGGGTGAAAAACAGAAGATTAGCGGCGTCATCGTTGCACGCCAGGACGACAGCTTTACTCTTCGAGATCAGAACGGCTCCGATTTCAGCATTACTTTCAACGGCGGCACCAAGATCGAAGAGAAGAAGAGCAATCCTTTTCGAGGTCCGAAGAAGTACACGGCCACGAGCCTCGTCCGCGGTCTGGGTGTTGAAGTTGAAGGGCGCGGCGATGGTGCAGGCAATCTGGCCGCCGAAAAAATTAAGTTCACCGATGAGGCTTTCGTGGTAGCTCGAACAGTAGATTCGAGAGTCACTCCGGTTGAAGGACGAGTGACCGGAGCCGAAGGCCGCCTTACCCAGGTCGAACAGAATCAGCAGCGTCTCTCAGGGCAGATTGACGAGCTGGCCGCGATCGCCAACGTCGCGCGTGGCGGAGCTAAAGCTGCGCAGGAGACGGCTGACCGTGCGATTGCCGGCGTCGCCGCCACCAATGCGAGGCTCGATCGGCTGGTCAGCGGACTCGATGACTATGAGGTCGACAAGACAGCCCGAGTAAACTTCCGCGTCAACAGCGCTCTGCTCTCGCCAGAAGCTAAGCAGAACCTGGACTCAATCGCCAATCAGGCCAAGAACCAGAAGGGCTACGTCATCGAAGTGAGCGGGTTTGCATCGTCGGAGGGTGCAGTCACGAAGAATCAGACACTGAGTCAGCATCGCGCCGACGCAGTGGTGAGATATCTTGTGGAAAACGATCAGGTACCCATTGCGCAGGATCATCACACCTTTCGGCTATGGAGAGACGAATCCGGTGGCCGACAACTCAACTCGCGCGGGGCGAGAAGAGAACAGAAGAGTAGAGGTCCGGATCCTGGTCAACCGGGGACTCACTTTGTCACAGTCGGCAACGAGCGATGGCGCTGCGGCAAGCAGCTCGAGCGGTGCCGTGACGACGAAGCCCTGACTGCTGCATAGAGGTCGTTCCGAACGCGTTGCCTCTGATATAGTCTCTTGGGAGCAAAGTTCCACGGATTGCCTTCCCCGGATTTGGAGATCGATGATCATGAGGCGCGTAAGGGCGAGTGCGAAGTCGCTAACGTTGATTGCAGGGTTGCTGGCTGGATTATTGCCGGCAATTGTTTCCGGCGCCATTGGCACACTGCAGGAGAAGCAGCAGCCGATCCTCCGCCTTCCCTCCGAAGCCCGCCAAGCCTGAGCCGGACAAGCCGGCGAATAGTGACAGCGAAGTCATCCGAATCAATTCCAGCCTCATAGCCGTTCCTGTATCGGTTACCGACGACAGCGGTCAGGCCGTCAAGAATCTTCGAGTCGAGGACTTCCGGGTTATCGAAGAAGGCCAGCCCCAGCAGGTGACCACTCTCGGCGAGCCTGGCAAGACACCCATCGATCTCGTCCTGCTTTTCGATGCATCGGGCAGTGTGCGTGAACGATTTGATTTCGAACGAACAGCCGCTTCGCGATTCCTGAGAGAGGTACTCAAGCAGAAAGACTTTGCGTCGATCTTCTCATTCGGGCTTACACCCCACCTCGTCAAAGAGCGCACCGCGGTCGTCGACCAGGCTGTCGCGGGTGTGCAGGCGATCGAGCCAACTTCCGAGGCGACGGCCTTCTTCGATGCCGTCGGCAAGGCGGCGCAGTATATAACTGATCACGCGGAGGCAGGATCGCGCCGCGTACTCGTTGTTATCTCCGACGGCGAAGATAACCAGAGTCAGAAGTTCACTCTGACAACTCTGCTCGCGCGAGCTGCATCGCTCCGACGCGACTCTTCTACGCAATCAATCCGAGCGGCCCTTCGATCCGCCTCAACAAGATCAGCATGCGCGGGCAGGACGGGATGGCGCAGCTGGCTTCGGAGACCGGCGGCGCGGCATTCGTGCCTGACAGGATCGAAGATATTCGACCAGGTCTTCAAGCGGATAGCGGCGGAGCTGCAGGCCCAATACCTGCTTGGATACTATTCGAGCAATGAACGGAATGACGGCCGCTTCCGGCGTATTGAAGTTCGCGTCCCGACGCATCCGGGGCTTCGGGTTCGCGCAAGACAAGGATACTTCTCACCGAAGGACTGATTGATTCTCACCTCAGACACGTGCATCCTTCTGTGATGCAGTCCCGTGGAACACGCACCATCTATGCCTGCCAGACCTGCGGGCATCAATCTCGCAAGTGGCTGGGAAAGTGCACTGACTGTGGCGCCTGGAACTCGTTCGTTGAAGAGAGGGCACGCGAATCGACGCGCGCTTCATCTTCTTCCAAGAGAACGGTCGGCAGCCTTCACGATACCCAGCCAATCGCCTTCAACAACATTGAAGCGCAGCACGACGTCAGAGATGCCACCGGCATCGATGAGTTCGATCGTGTCCTCGGTGGCGGTATCGTCCCGGGCTCGGTGGTTCTCATCGGAGGCGAGCCTGGCATAGGCAAATCGACTCTTCTCACGCAGGTCGCCGATCGATTGGCGGCACTCTTCGGAAGAGTTCTCTATGTCTCAGGTGAAGAGAGTGAGCGGCAGATCAAGCTTCGCGGCGAGCGGCTCGATATCAATCCCGCCGAGCTTTATCTGCTCTCGGAAACGAGTCTCGAGCGCATCTTCGATGAGATCGGGCGGCTTGAGCCGGCTGCAATCATCGTCGATTCGGTTCAGACAGTCTTTTCGGAAAAGCTCGAAAGTGCCCCCGGTTCGGTCTCGCAGGTCAGGGAGGTGGCCGGACAGTTCCTCTTACTGGCAAAGAGAATGACAATACCTGTGTTTTTGATCGGACACGTCACCAAGGAAGGCATGATTGCCGGACCTAAGGCGCTCGAGCACATCGTCGATACAGTGATCTACTTCGAGGGCGAGCGCCACCATAATCACCGCGTCCTGCGGGCGGCAAAGAATCGCTTTGGCGCGGCCAACGAGCTAGGCATCTTTGAAATGACCGGCCGTGGGTTGGTCGGCGTCGCCAATCCGTCGCAGGTCTTCCTCAACGAGAGGCCTCTCGGCGCATCGGGCTCGGCGGTCGTTGCCGCGATGGAGGGAACGCGTCCGATGCTTGTCGAAATCCAGGCGCTGGTGAGCTCGTCCAAGTTTGGAACGGGCCGGCGAACCGTTGAGGGAGTCGAGCTCAATCGTGTTGTCCTGCTCGTGGCGATGCTCGAAAAGCGCATGGGATATCACCTTTCAGGGGATGACATCTTTGTCAATCTGGTGGGCGGCATCTTTCTCGATGAACCGGCAGTGGACCTGGGGGTCGTCGCGGCGGTCGCCTCGAGCTTCCGGCATACGCCGATCGACGCCGAGACAGTGGTGTTTGGCGAAGTCGGCCTGGCGGGCGAGGTCCGGGCTACGAGCCAGGCTGGAGTGCGTCTACGAGAAGCGGCTCAGATGGGCTTCAAGCGCGTGGTGCTTCCAGTCAACAATGTCAGCGGCCTGGTAGCGGACGAACGGATGGAACTCATCGGTGTCAGGTCTGTAGCTGAAGCTCTCGAGGCCCTCTTCTAGGGCGACGCGCGCGCTGGGCGAGACGCCCTGACCCACGATATCGGGCGCCGTAGGCGCGCGGCTCGCGCAGCCGCCCCGCAAAGCGGACCACCGCCTGGAAACAGGATTGAGTCAGAGGCGCGAGACAATGGCTCGAGAGGCCTGATGGGCGGCGGCTGCGCGAGCCGCCCCTGCGGTTGCCCTCGATAAGCGCGAATCAGACGCGAATGGAATTCGCTGTTGCGGAGATTCGAAGTGCACCCGTAAGCGCGAGCTCGCCGATACAGAATTCTAATGACTACACTGTTTTACCGTGATACAATTTCGCTGCGTCTAGTTTAAACAATCACAAATCGCTCTAAATATCAGCGGGCAACTACCGCTCACTGTTCATTCACAATTAGTCAGCAAAGTAGGCCGTTTGGACGAAATAGAGGGTTTATGCGAGCAGATATTATCGTCATTCGTGCGGTCTTTACCGTCATACTGGTCACAGCGGGCTACTTGATTCGACCGATTCCGGCGCTTGGGGGAAAGTGGTACCTTTCGGCGCAGGCAATTTCGGCCGCTGCCGGGCTTCTTATCGCGTTGGGCATCATCTTCTTTGAGCTGCGCATCCGGCAGGCAACACTCAAGACACTGATCGGTGCGGCCATTGGGTCAACACTGGGAATCATAGGCTCGACGCTGATTGGTTTTCTGATCACCGCCCAGCACTGGGACCATCCACTCAAGTCGTTCGTCACTCTGACAGTGACGCTCTTCATGGCGTATGTCGGCCTTCTGGTCGGCGCGGCCAAGGGCGATTACCTGGATCTCTCTGCACTGGGCGGGATTCTCAGTGACCGCGGCTCGAAGCAGCTCTTCAAGATCCTCGATACCAGCGTGATCATCGACGGTCGCGTAGCCGATATCGCCGAAACAGGCTTCCTCGGCGGAATCATTCTGATACCTCAGTTCGTGCTTCGCGAGTTACAGCAGATCGCTGACTCGTCGGATTCGGCTAAGAGGAACCGCGGACGGCGGGGGCTCGACATCCTCCAGCGCATTCAGAAGAACCATAACCTTGAGGTCCAGATCTACGACACCGACTTCCCCCAATTGAAAGAAGTCGATCTGAAACTCATCGAGCTCGGCAAGCAGCTTCAGGCACCCATCGTGACCAACGACTTCAATCTCAACAAAGTTGCCCACCTGCGCGGTGTCGAGGTTCTCAACATCAATGAGCTGGCAAATGCATTGAAGCCGGTAGTCCTGCCCGGCGAAACGATGAGAGTATTCATTCTCAAGGAGGGCAAGGAGTACAACCAGGGAGTCGCCTATCTCGATGACGGGACAATGGTCGTCGTCGACAACGCGCGGCGCCTGATCGGCAAGAACGTCGATATCGTAGTGACGAGCGTCTTGCAGACAACCGCCGGCAAGATGATTTTTGGGCGTGCGGACGAAATGCGCGCGGAGCCGCGGACCGAACCGCGCGAGCATCGCGAAGCTCGCGACATTCGACAGACGCGCCCTTCGCCATCACCAGTTGAATCCTAGAGCAGTTCAAAGAGGCGCAATGCCTCTTCCTGCCCCCACTTTCTGCCCATCGGCATGAATGTTGCCATTATTCCCGCCGCCGGAAGCGGAATCCGTTTCGGATCTCAAGTCGCCAAGCAATTCGTCGAGATCGCCGGGGCGCCGCTTATAGTTCATACACTCAAGCGTTTCGTCGAGTGTCCCGCAATTGACGCCATTGCCGTCGCTCTCGCGCCGGATCGGATCGAGTCGTTCAGAAGCCAGCTCGAAGCTCACGGCATCGACAAACCGTTAACGCTCGTTGCCGGTGGTCAGGAGAGGAGCGATTCGATACGCAACGCGCTGGCCGCCATTGATGGGCTAAATCCGGAGATCGTCGCCGTCCATGATGCGGTCCGACCCTTCATAACCGCCGGGCAGATCTCATCAGTAGTTGAACGGGCCCGCGAAACCGGCGCCGCGATCCTGGCCTTGCCTGTTTCTGATACTGTAAAGGAGGTCAGAGACGGCTTCATCCAGCGAACGCTGGATCGCACGATCATCTATCGCGCGCAGACGCCGCAGGCCTTTCGCTATGAGATTCTGCGTCGCGCCAATGATGCGATAATTGCGGACGGCCCGGGTTCGGCCTCCGCGACGGACGATGCCGTACTTGTCGAGCGGCTTGGAATCAAAGTGGCAATAGTTGAGGGCTCTCTCCGCAATCTCAAGATCACGACACCGGAAGACATGATTCTTGCTGAGCATCTGTTTCAGGAGGAGGTCGGGAGCGCAAAACCGCCTGCTATGCGAGTCGGAATCGGATACGATATTCATCGCCTTGTCGAAGGGCGTCAGCTGTTCCTTGGTGGCCTCGAGCTCGAGTCGACGCTCGGTCTGCTCGGTCACTCAGATGGGGATAGCCTCTGTCATGCTATCTGTGATGCGCTGCTTGGAGCAGCCGGTCTCGGCGATATCGGCAGCCATTTCCCGGATAACGATCCCAAATTCGCAGGGATTGGCGGGCTCGAGCTGTTGCGTCGCTTGAGAACGCTTCTCGCCGGCTCTCGTTTTCTGATTTCGAGCATCGACGCGACTGTGATTGCTGAACGGCCAAAGTTGAGTCCTCACATCGCTGAAATGAGGGCCCGGATAGCGGAAGCACTCGGTATCGATGGGTCGCAGGTTTCAATCAAGGCCAAGACAAACGAAGGCCTCGATGCCATTGGTCGCAACGAGGCGATTGCCGCGCAGGCGGTAGCTCTGATCACGCAGTTATGAGGGCTCAGGACCTGATTGAAAAGAAGAGGGATGGAGGTGAGCTCCAGCCGGAAGAGCTTGCCTGGCTGATTCGTAAGTACACCAGCGATGAGATTCCCGACTACCAGATGGCTGCCTGGCTAATGGCCGTCTTCCTCAACGGAATGACTTTGGCAGAGACGCGGGCCCTCGTTGAGCAGATGCTCCATTCGGGTGAGGTCATCACTCACCCGGAAATTTCGGCACCCAAGGTAGACAAGCACTCGACTGGCGGCGTCGGAGACAAGACATCGATCGTCATTGCGCCGGTTGTCGCCGCCTGCAATGTGGCTGTGCCGATGATCTCAGGAAGAGCGCTGGCTCATACCGGAGGAACACTCGACAAGCTCGAGGCAATTCCCGGATTCCGCACGGATCTCTCGTTGACTGAGTTCCGCTCAGTCCTCGCCCGCTGCGGTCTGGCTCTGATAGGTCAGACTCGCGAGATCGCTCCGGCGGATCGGAAGCTCTATGCTTTGCGCGATCTGACGGCCACGGTTCCATCCCGCCCGTTGATGTGCGCTTCGATCATGTCGAAGAAGCTGGCCGAGGGCATCGACGGCCTCGTGCTGGACGTCAAGGTTGGCAACGGGGCGTTCATGCGCGAGATGGACAACGCCAGACAACTCGCACAGATGATGTGTGAAGTCGGCCGTGATATGGGGAAGAAGACGCGCGCACTGATCACCGACATGAATCAGCCACTCGGCAGGAAAGTCGGAAATGCCGTCGAGACTGCGGAGGCGATCGAGGCGCTCGCAGGTGTGATCGAGGGCGACTTTGGTGAACTCTGTCTTGATCTGTCGGCGCAGATGCTCATCGTCGCCGGCGTCCAGAGCGATGAGGCGGCTGCCCGCAAGCAGGCGCTCGAGGCTATCAATTCCGGGCGTGCTCTCGAGCGCTTTGGACGAGTGATTGAGGCACAGGGCGGTGATCCGCGCGTCCTGGAAGATCTGAGTCTCCTGCCTCACGCTAATCGTGAGCTGGTCGTCAATTCAGCTCGCCGCGGCTGGGTCACCGGCATCGAGGCCGATGAATTGGGTCGAATTGTAATGGAATGGGGAGGCGGCCGATCACGACTTGGCGAGCCGATCGATCTCGGCGTCGGCCTGGCCATTGAAGCCAAGCTTGGGTCTCGCGTCGAGAGGGGCGAGCCGCTGGTAAGAGCATTTTTCAATGATGAGTCGCGCCGGGATGAGATGAAGCAACGGCTTGAGAGCGCGTTTCACATTGGTGACGCTGCGCCGATTACTCAGCCGCTGGTCAAGGAAATCATTGAGTAAGCAGAGAAAGTCATGGCGAATATCATGAGCAGAGCGGTACTTCAGCGAGTTTGTCTGCTTTTCCTGGTAGTCGTTCTTGGACTGGCTCCGGCAGGTTGCATAATGCGCGACCCGAGCGTCCAGGGAGGCGAAAGACGCACCAAGGTGGGTATCGTCTTTGATATCGGCGGCAAGGACGACCGTTCATTCAATGCAGCGGCCTACCAGGGTGTGCTGCGCGCAAAGAAGGAACTGCCTATCATCCTACGTGACGTCGAGCCTGGCGATCCGACTTCAATTGAGCCTGCCCAGAGAGCCTTCGCGCAATATGGCTACAACCTGATCTTTGGCGTGGGGTTCGCTCAGGGACCGATCATGGAGCAGGTCGCTTCCGACTATCCCCAGCTTCATTTCTGCGTAATCGACTCGCTGGTCAATCTTCCCAACGTCGCCAGTCTCCTCTTCAAGGAGCATGAGGGATCGTTTCTGGTAGGCATGATAGCCGCCAGTGTCAACAAAACAGGTACTCTTGGCTTCGTGGGAGGAATGGATATCCCGCTCATTCACAAGTTCGCCACCGGCTATATCGAAGGGGCCCGCTATGTAAATCCGAAGATTCAAGTTCTGGAGAACTATGTGGGCATCACCGATGCGGCCTGGAACAATCCGGGTAAAGGAAGGGAATTGGCCAATGCGCAGTACGAGCGTGGAGCCGACATCATTTTCCAGGCGGCAGGCAACTCCGGCCTCGGCGTCTTCGACGCCGCAGAGGCTTACAACAAGCTGGCGATCGGAGTCGACTCGAATCAGAACTGGGTTAAGCCTGGTCACGTGCTGACAAGCATGGTCAAGAGAGTCGACAATGCCGTTGCCAGCATCGTTCGTGATGAGGTTGAGGGAAAGTTCCAGGGCGGTGTTCATCTCTACGGCCTCGACAACGACGGTGTGGGCTATGCGTTGGACGACTACAACCGGGCGCTCATTCCGCCCGAGGTTATTGCCAGGGTTGAAGAGGCGAAGAGGCAGATCATCGCCGGCAACATCAAGGTCACGGATGCCATGGCGCAATAGCGGGGAATACTGAGAGTGCCAGATAGCGCCGACAGATACGCCGATCATCGAAATGAGAGGGATCACCAAGCGTTTTGGCGCGGTGGTTGCCAATAAGGATATCGACCTGGAAATTCCCGGCCAGACTATTCATGCCATCGTCGGTGAGAACGGGGCGGGCAAGTCGACCATCATGAAGATCCTCTACGGCTTCTACACGGCCGATGAGGGCGAGATTCTGGTTGATGGAGTCAAGCGCGAAATAAAGTCGCCTCACGACGCGATCGCGCTGGGCCTCGGAATGGTTCACCAGCACTTCATGCTCGTCCCGCCCATGACCGTCGTCGAAAACGTCGTCCTGGGCGCCGAGCCGGGGAATGCCGCTCGCATCGATTTCAAAAAGGCTGAAGCTCAACTCTCGGGGCTCGCGAATGACTTCGGCGTCCGGATCAATCCTCGCTCTCGTATTGAGAATCTCTCCGTCGGACAGCAACAGCGCGTTGAATTGTTGAAGGCGCTCTATCGAGGCGCGCGAGTGTTGATTCTTGATGAGCCTACGGCAGTGCTCACTCCTCAGGAGGTCGAAGAGTTCTTTCGGATTCTGCGATCGATGAGGGAGCAGGGAAAGACAATACTCATTGTTACGCACAAGCTCGCCGAGGTGCTGGCAATCTCTGATAACGTGACCGTCATGCGAGACGGTAAAGTCGTTGCGCAACGTCGCACCGCCGAGACCAACGCTGCAGAACTGGCCCGTCTCATGGTGGGGCGTGAGGTGCTGCTGCGGGTTGAAAAGGAGGCGGCCCATCCACGGGAAGCCGTGCTCGAAGTTCAAGATCTGCAGCTCGCCGATGGATCCGATCGCGAAAGTGGAACTCAAGCGTCGCGAATGCACACGCTCTCGGATGTTTCGTTCGAGGTGCGAGCCGGAGAGATCGTCGGAATCGCAGGGGTGGAAGGTAACGGGCAGACAGAATTGCTCGAGATACTCGCTGGACTCCGACGCCCGACAAGCGGCACGATTCTATTCAAAGGTGAGAATTGTGCCGGGCTCCCGGCGCGACGACTGAAGGAGCTCGGCATCGGACACGTACCCGAGGATCGTCATCGGCGGGGACTCCTGCTCGATTTCGATCTTGCGGACAATTCGATTCTCGGGACACATTACCGTCCACCGATTGCGCGGCAGGGTCTGGGCCTTCTAGACGAGCGTGCAGTAGCGACGAAGACCGATCGAGTGATAACCGAATTCGATGTGAGGCCTCCGGACGCTGACTTGCCGGCACGAGTGCTTTCCGGAGGGAACCAGCAGAAGCTGGTCATTGGGCGTGAGTTCGATATCCAGCCGTCGCTGTTGCTGATTGCTCAGCCTACTCGGGGAGTCGACATCGGAGCGATCGAGTTCATTCATTCACAGCTGGTAGCATTGCGTGATCGGGGTGCCGCGATTCTTCTGGTCTCAGCGGAGCTTGAGGAGGTCATTTCGCTGTCCGACAGGATTCTGGTGATGTATCAGGGGCGCATTGCCGGTGAAGTGACTCCGGGAGAGCCCAGAAAGATTGACGAAGAGGAGATTGGTCTGCTGATGACTGGCAGCGCACGCCCGTAATGTGGCGAGCGGCGACATGCAGGGGCGGCGGCTCGTGAGCCGCCCTAAATGAATGATCCGTGTGGGGGCGGCTCGCGAGCCGCCCCTACGCGCCCTACGCCCGCCGCCCCTAACGACCGCCCCTAACGACCACCGCCCCTACGACTCCCGTCCAGGTTATCGGGTTGCGACGGCTGCGTCGGCCAGTCTTTCGGCTGCGGCTACCAGAGTGCGACCCGCCTCATCGAACTTCCCGTCCTTGGCCAGTTTCTGGGCTGAGGCGATCGCTTCGGAAGCGCTAAAGACCTTCAAATACTGAATCTGCAAATACGGATTGTCGTGAAAACGCTGGGCCACCCGGTCAACTCCGTCTCTAAGGGAGCCAATGCTTGCAACCAGGGCGGACCGTTTCTGCGCATTCTTTGCTTGCAGCTCCGGTGAAGTAGCTCCCTGTTTGGCATCCTGCTCCGCGATTTCCAGGCCATCCGCGGTCTTGCCGTAGACGTAGACAAAACGGGTCAGCAATTTCAGCTGCTCCGCCACCAGGTTTGCTTCAGCTCTCAGGTCAGGCGTCGCCGCTTCGCTGCTGGGTGTCGTCGTCTTCTTTTTTGCTGTGCTGGTGCGCTTCTGCTGCGCCAGAGCCGCAACTGAAAAAACAAGGGCCACGGCCATAGATAGAATCAAAAGGCGTTTCAAATCCCCTCCCTACTCTGGGACCAATCGAGACTATGTTAAATGTTTGTCGGAGCCGACTGCAAGAGGTTAAACAGGCGGCTGTTTCCGATTAGGCAGTATCTCATCCTCAATGATAGAATCCTCCCCGATTCCGAAGTCCTGCGCCAAAGCAGCTGCGTGCGGCTGTACTACTACCGCAGGCAGTATCGCTCGAGAGGCGTCCCTTCCCGCCTTTCGCAGCCTTGCAGGCGTCAAGCGTCTGAACACGAGCATCTTTGGAGCTCTCACCAGGCGACTTAGCTGGCAGCAACTTTGGGCGAACGTTATTTGAGCAATCCGCCGCCAATTGTAAAGACAAAACGACATGCTTTTAAAACTGGCCTCCGATGCACATCGGTCAGGCAAAACAGGCAACACCCAATAGTCGTTGGTATCCACAATCACAGGAGGATTTCATGTCACTGGTCAATCGAGCGGGTGCAGAATTTCTCGGAACATTCTGGTTGGTGCTGGGTGGCTGTGGTAGTGCGGTCCTGGCAGCAGCATTTCCCGATTTAGGTATCGGTTTCGTGGGAGTTGCGTTCGCGTTTGGCTTGACCGTCCTGACCATGGCCTACGCAGTTGGCCACGTTTCGGGCGGTCATTTCAATCCGGCCGTAACCGTCGGACTGTGCGTGGGGAAGCGATGTCCGCCTTCGGACGTTCTGCCTTACATCATAGCCCAGGTACTCGGAGCGGTTGGCGGTGCATTCGTTCTCTATCTGATTGCGAGTGGCAAGGATGGCTTTTCTCTGGCCGGAGGCTTTGCGAGCAATGGCTATGCGGATCACTCACCCGGAAAATATTCGCTGCTTGCCTGCTTCGTAGCTGAGATCGTCTTCACCTTCATGTTTTTGATAATCATCCTCGGGTCGACCGACCGGCGCGCACCAAAAGGCTTTGCGCCGATCGCCATCGGTCTCGGCCTGACACTCATTCACCTGATCAGTATTCCGGTGACCAATACCTCCGTTAATCCTGCCCGGAGCACCGGCCCGGCGATCTTCGCTGGCGGCTGGGCGCTTTCGCAGCTATGGCTCTTCTGGGTTGCACCCATTATTGGTGCCGCTCTCGCGGGAGTCGTATACCGGCTTCTCTCGGCAGAAGACGGGGCTGAATCCAGCTAAGACAAGCCGTCTGCGCCCGCCAGCAACCTGGCGGGCGCAGACGGGTTGAATCTCAATCGAGAGAGGAGATGGGTAAATGATCAAGTTCTGTCGACGGTCTCCCATTGGTGCACTGAGAGGCCTGGCCGTCGTTATCTGTATGGTATTGGCCTTCGTGGCTGCGCCGACGAGGTCCTTGAGTCAGGGGACTACAAAGGTGCGCCCCCGGATCGGGGTCGCCTTAAGCGGAGGTGGAGCGCGCGGGTTCGCCCATATCGGAGTGCTCCAATGGTTCGAGGAGCATCGGATTCCTGTCGACTACGTCGCCGGGACGAGTATGGGAGGCTTGATTGGTGCGATGTATGCGACGGGCAGGAGTCCGGCCGAGATCCGCCAGCTGGTGACAACGCTCGATTGGGATGTTCTCTTGCGAGGTTACACTGCCTTCAAGGATCTGAGTTATCGCCGAAAGGAAGACCGTCTCTACATCCCAGGTCCATTCTCGCTTGGATTGCGACATGGGATCCAGCTCCCGACGGGCATCAATCCGGGTCACGACGTCGGGCTGCTCTTTGATCGTTTGACGCTGCCTTATGACAATGTCGGCAGCTTCGACAATTTTCCGATCCCTTTCCGGTGCGTGGCAACCGACCTTGTAGCCGCTGAGCCCGTCGTCTTCAAGGATGGCTCACTCTCAAGGGCGCTTCGCGCAACGATGTCCATTCCCGGCGTCTTCTCGCCTGTAGAAGTCAATGGCAGGCTGTTGGCCGATGGGGCGGCGCTCAACAACGTACCGACGGATGTCGTCAAAGATATGGGCTCAAACATCGTCATCGGCGTCGACATCGGTACTCCGCTTGGCGACAAAGAGTCGGTCAACAATCTTTTTGCGGTTCTCAGCCAGACGAGTAGTGTCTCGTCCATGGAGAGCATCCGACGGAATCTGCGACTGGCGGATCTCCTGATTTCGCCGGACCTCGAGAAATACAACGTCCTCGACTTCAAGTCTGGGGCCGCGATTGCTGATCTCGGCTACAAGGGTGCCGAGCAGAAGGCGCTTCTGCTGCAGAACTTTTCGGTCAGTGAGCCGGAATGGCAGGCCTACCTTGCAGACCGGCGCTCTCGCATCCGCACTGACGTGCCTGCTCCCACGTTCGTAAAAATCGAAGGAATGCCGCCCGCCATCGAGAAGTCAGTCAGCGAAGAGCTTCAGCCATTTGTTGGCCAACCGATCGATACAGCGGCGCTTGAAAAGAAGCTGACGCGGATTCGGGGAACTGGGCGGTTTGAGAGCCTCGACTACGGCTGGACCACTGAGAATGGCAAGCCGGGTCTTATCATTCACGGTTACGAGAAGACCTATGGGCCGCCATTCCTTGATCTGGGGATACAGATTGACAACTCCAACACTGACGACACGAACGTCAATCTGCGAGGGCGCCTGACCTTTTATGATATTGGACGTCACGGTGCGGAGTGGCGAACGGACTTCAGTCTTGGATCGAGCTTGTACCTGGGGACCGAGTACTTTCGACCACTGGGTGAAACGAAATTCTTTGTTTCCGGTCAAGGCTCGATTGGGCAAACCAAAAGAAGCCTGTTCTTCGACGGGAAGAAGCAGGCTGAATACCGGCAGAACACGGCCTTGATCGGCGTCGATCTCGGCTACATCATCAATTCCAGGAGCGAACTCAGGACGGGTTTCAACGTGGGTCACCAATCAGCGAAGCTGCAAGTGGGAGACCCAATCTTCGGCGAGCCAAGCGGTACGCTGAGCGCCTACTCGATCCGCTACAACTACTTCGGACAGAATAGTCCTCAGTTTCCGACTCGAGGGCTGGTCATTCGAAGCAACTTCAACTACTTCTTCAAGAGTCCGGACTCGAACGACGCGTATCCACAGGGAGAAACCGTAGCCAGCTATTCATATATCTTCGCTGACAAGAATGTCGCCATGGTCAGGGGTGGTGGCGGAACGACATTTGGCGACCATGCGGGGCCGCTGCAGCAATTCACGCTTGGCGGTCTCTTCAAGCTCGGCGGCTTCGGACGCGATGAGCTGCGCGGCGATGACTACCTCTTTGGAGAGGTCGGCTATATGCGGCGGCTCTATCGCCTTCCGCCATTTCTGGGCGGCAGCATCTTCGCCGGTGGTTGGTTCGACATGGGTAGCACTTTCAATCGCTGGAGAGATGCGTCGCTGAATGTGAGTGGCACGAGCGGCTTGCTGATGGAGACTCGATTCGGGCCGCTGTTTGTGGGGGGTGCATGGGGAGAAGGTGGTCGCGGCAAGTTCTACTTCTCTCTCGGAAGACTCTTCTAGTTGTACCCTCAACATCCCGTGAGGGATGCGAGATGGTAGCCAGGGGCAAGCAAAGCCGAAGCGCAGCCCCTGGAATCAGCCGCCAAAGAGAGACTCGTCCTGGAGGGACGCGAGACCTAGCAACTTGATAGACTGCGGTCTCGCGCCCCTTCAGGGCGCGTCGCCTCTTTTCGTCGAGCTTTCCAGGGGCTGCGCTTCGCTTGCCCCTGGCTACCTTCGCATCCCTGCGGGATGCGCGGAGACAGCCGGTTCTTGCCCGCCCGCTATTTCGCGTTGAGAACAACCAGTCTCGCGGCGAGCCGGCCAGGCTCATGGCATGTCATACATGCAATACTGCTGCTCCCGGCGGCGTTCGGGTTCTTCTTCCATTGCCTGGCGACACCTTCATAAGGCGTATCACGCATCACTTCAAGAATTCGATCAACATGCTTCGCTGCTTCTTCAGCTCGACCAGTCCGTTGCGCAGACTGAGCCAGACCGGCGAGCAGCTCCCCTCGTATGTGCACAGGCAGTTTGTCGAGCATTGCTTCCTGTTGCTTCCAAAGCACGTGGTAGGCGTCGTATGCCTGCGACCAGCCCGCCGCACGATTCTCCTTTGGCAGTCGATCAGTTAAAGTTACGTAGCTTCCGCCCACAAGCGCAGCGACGCCTCCGTCCTCAGGCCCGAGCTTCTGAGCCTGAGCAAAGAGATTGACTGCCGCCTGGTACTTTTCCTGAAACTCGCTTGAGCGATTATTTTCATAGGCGAGCACAGCCCGGTAAAGGTTTGACAGAGCTTGCCAGGCGAGCACGTTGGACCGCGCCGCAGGCCGCTGCTGCAGCAACAGCTGGATATTCCTTTCGCCCCTTTCAAATCGCGTCATGTCATTTGATAGAAGTCCGGCAAAGATGTCTTCGCGAAGGAGCGTGTGAATACTGAGCCGAGCTTCACCCAGCGGTGGATCTGGTGACTGGGCCATGACCACAACAGTCAAGAACAAGAGACTCAGAACTCTTCTTATGTACATGATTCGACCTCACACACTCGCAGCATGATTCAGATCTGCGAGATGGAAATTGAGAACCCAGTCTCAGCGCTCCGTCGATGCCTGGCTGCCAGAAAGCAGCTCGTCGAACCAGGCAACGGTCCGCTTCATGATGTCAACTCTGTGATCCCACTTAGCGATCCTGTGCCCTTCATTCTCGTAGACCACAAACTGATTCTTCACTCCCAGCGTCTTCAATGCATGCCAGAACTCATATGACTGAGGCGTTGGGCACTCGATGTCCCGATCTCCAACCAGGATTAGCGTTGGTGTCTTGACATTCTTGATGAAGGTTATCGGCGCGCTCTTCGCATAGACTGAAGGATCATCGTAAACCGAAGCCCCAAAGAACGGAATCATCCACTGGTCAATGCCATTCTGACCGTAGTAGCTCTGCCAGTTCGCAATGCCGGCGCCGGCGACTGCGGCTCGATACCTGTTGGTCTGGGTCACCGTCCACATCGTCATGTAGCCGCCATAGCTCCAGCCGGTAATGCCGATGCGGTCATTGTCGATCGGCATGGTTTTGACTATCTGTTCCACTCCGGCATTGATATCACGAAGGTCTCCATAGCCGAAGTCCTTGACGTTTCCTCGCGTGAATTCCTCGCCCTGGCCGTAGCTTCCTCGCGGATTCGGAAAGAACACAAAATAGCCTTCCTTCGAGAGCACGGTCATATCGAAGAAGGTTTGCGGCCAGGTGGATTGCCGTGAGCTCGATGGACCTCCATGGACCGAGACTATCATTGGATAGCGGCGCGCAGGATCATAATTTCGCGGGAAGACCAGCCAGCCCTGCACTCTCAAGCCATCGTTTTCCCAGTGCATGCTCCTCGCTTCACCCCACACCGGTTTCAGATTGGCATTGGCATGCGTGATCGCTCTCCATTGGCCCACCGGGCCTGCCCAGACTTCGGGCGGATCCTGAAAAGACTGCCGAATCGCGGCACACATCAGCTTGTCTTTGGAGCACGAGATCGACGGCCCGGCGATGATCGATTCGGCGGCTACTGCCTCCGCGCCGGTCCAGCGAACCGAGACCTCGCCGCCTTGAGCCTTTACCGAGGCAATGCCGCTGGCGCCCTGTGTATGAGCGGTGAAGAGGATTTCGTCACCCGCAGGTGACCCAGGTGACCATGCCAACCAGCTCGCCGAAAGGGTCATTCGAGGAGTGACGTTGCGAGGCTCACCGCCTGCTGCAGGAATAGTGAAGATGTCTCCCCCAATAACCTGCTCGTCGCTCATCAGGCCGCCAATAAACGCGATGGTCCTGCCATCGGGTGACCACCGAGGCACAGCAATCTGCATGTTCGGCTTGAGAATGGACCTTGCCCCTCCACCTGCTACGGGGATCGTATAGACCTCGGCGATGTACCAGTTGTTATCGCCCGAGCCGTGAGCCGCAATTGCCGCAAAGCTCTGACTGTCAGGCGCCCAGTCGTATTCGTAAACGTAGAGATCAGAAGGAGAGATCTGTCGCGAGCGCCCGGAAGTGACATCGACGAGCGTCAGCCGTTGCTCAAAGATATGATCCTCTATCATTCCCGTCTCGATCGTCGCCGGCTGAAGCGGGCCCGCCGCGCGGGGCGCATTCTCCGTAAAAAGAATTGCGATTGTCTTTCCATCGGGCGACCATCGCGGATCGGCGAGAAATCCCGTCAGGTCCGTTAACCTCTTCGCGCTTCCGCCGTCAGCAGGAGCGATGTAGAGCTCCATCTGATCCGCTTTGCCGTGGTCTGAAAGGAAAGCGAGGAACTTCGAGTCAGGCGACCATGTCAGACTGTTCTCCGTAATCGCTTCACGTCCCTTTGCCGCGGTGATTCTGCGTGGCTTCGTTCCGCCGGACTTGAGGTCGGCGACGTAGATCACTGAATGCATCGAAGCCTTGTTGGCTTCCTGAACGGCTTCGACCCAGGCTACTCGCGATCCGTCGGGAGAGACCGCAACCTCTCTGAATGTTTGTGTTGACGAGAGGAGATTCAGAGTCTGATCGACGGAGGCATCGGTGGCGCGCCGTGTTTGTGCCGTCGCGCTTAGAGACAACAGGGAAACCAAACAGAGGATAGCAGGCAGGTACTCAACTCTTCTTCGCATGTTTCGAAACTCCTTACGCTGACGGGGCCGGCTAGTTCAGGCTCTTTTCCATGAATATGCTCAGCGGGTCGTCGCAATAACTTCCAAATGGTCCGCACTGCCGGTAACCAGCCGTCTCACAAAGCGACAGGACTTCTGGTTGAGAGACTCCCGTTTCGAGCCGCGCCACCTTGAGGCCTGATGCCTTCACTCGGGTCTCGAGCTCGTTGAGGAGGTGGCGGCCGATCTTCAAGCCTCGATAGTCAGGGAGAACGTACAGGCGCTTGAGCTCGGCATAATTCTCGCAATTGACCAATGCAGCGCACCCGACAACCTCGGTTCCGACGCGCGCCGTCAGGAAAGTGACACTAGGCTGGGAGAGATCATCGACGGACAGCAGATGGTTGCTCTCGGCCGGATACAGCGAAGAAAGATAGCTGTCGAGTTGGTTGATCAGCTCACGGCATTCGGGAGAAGCCGGATCATCGGTACTGATTGACAGGTTCGGAGGTTCGATTGCCATCTACTTCCTGGCTTTGCCCTGATTTGCTACTTCCTGCATCGCTCTGGCTATCGCATCCTGATCACCAAGATAGTAGTGCTTCAGAGGCTTCAGTTTTTCATCGAGCTCATAGACGAGCGGAACCCCCGTCGGAATGTTTAAGCTGACGATCTCCTCGTCCGAGACATCATCAAGGTACTTGACCAGCGCCCTCAGTGAATTGCCGTGCGCTGCAATGATTACTCTTCGTCCCGATAGAATTGACGGTGCGATCGTCTCATGCCAATAGGGTAGAAAACGTTCCACCGTATCCTGCAGGCATTCCGTTGCCGGTAGCTCGCCTTCGCTCAGACCCGCATAGCGCGGATCTTTGCCGGGGAATCTCGAATCGCTCTTTTCAAGCGCAGGCGGCCTGACGTCGTAACTGCGTCGCCAGATGTGTACCTGTTCGTCGCCATATTTGGCGGCCGTTTCGGCCTTGTTCAGTCCCTGGAGTGCACCGTAATGGCGTTCATTCAGGCGCCACGAGTGCTCCACCGGAATCCACATCTCGTCGAGTTCGTCGAGCGCGATCCAGAGCGTTCGGATCGCCCGCCGGAGTACCGAGGTGAATGCAATATCGAACCCGAAGCCACCCGTTTTGAGCAGCAGGCCGGATTGTTTTGCCTCTTCGCGTCCCTGATCGGTCAAGTCGACATCGGTCCAGCCTGTAAATCGGTTTTCAAGATTCCATGTACTCTGGCCATGTCGCAGCAGCACAACTTTCGTCATTTCCTCACTCGCTTCTTTTTGTTGTTAACGCGCGCAACGATGATCGATTGCAACTACTCCCGATCAGACGGTATAACATACCACGGCACGTCCGTGAATCGCATTGAGCCCGACATGCTCAGTATGGAGTGCGGCGACTTGTCGCCGCTTTTGATTTACGTAGTGCAGTGATGAAAAAAATGCGCCTGTGAATCTCAGCGCTGTACTAGGTAACGCAAAGCGGCGACAGGTCGCCGCACTCCATACCGAGCCGTTCGCCGCCCTCCCTTGAGACAGCGATGCGCTGCCTCTGGCCACCTTCCTGCATCCCTTCTGGATGCGAAACAGACTATCTTTAAGTAGCCGTCTCGCGGAGACGTGCCGCCGCGACCTCCGGGGTTATGTCACGCTGAGGCGTCGCCAGCATCTCGTACCCAACCATAAACTTGCGTATCGTGGCCGAGCGCAGCAGCGGCGGATAGTAGTGGCCATGAAGCCTCCACGATTCGTGGGCTCCTCCGTCGCTCGGCCGCTGGTGAAAGCCCATCGTATAAGGGAATGACACCTCAAATAACTTGTCATACCGTGTTGTGGTTCGCTTGAGAATGTCCGCCAGGCCCTCCCGTTCACTCTCGTCGAGCTCTTCAAGCGATGCCACTCGGCGGCGGCTGATGACAATCGTTTCAAAAGGCCAGACCGCCCAGAAGGGTACGAGCGTCACAAACCAGTGATTTTCGCAAACTATTCGCTCGCCTTTTTCCAACTCCAGCGCCAGGTAGTCCCCCAGTAGATCGGCATCATGCCTCGCATGGTAGTCCTGTAGTGAGGCGTGCTCCTTCGACACTTCGTTCGGAATGCTCGAGCTCGCCCATATTTGGCAGTGTGGATGCGGATTGCTGGCGCCCATCAACTCGCCACGATTCTCGAAGACTTGAACGTAGTTGATCGATGAAAGCGATCCGAGATCGTTTGTCTGCTGCGCCCAAACATCCACCACGCGCTTGATCTCGGGCAGAGGCATGAGCGAGATCGTCAGACTATGGTCGGGAGAGAAGCAGACGACCCGGCAGACTCCCTGCTCGCTCTTTGCGATCAACAATTCTTTCTCACTCGACTGCGCCTGCGAGGTATCTGGAAGCAGCGCTGCAAAATCGTTGTCGAACACAAAAGTCGACTCGTACTCAGGGTTCCGGGCACCTCCGGCGCGGGCATTGCCAGGGCAGAGGTAACATTGGGGATCATAGCTCGGCAGATGCGCGGCGATAGTCTTCTCCACCTGGCCCAGCCACGGCCGATCTGTGCGATGTGGTGATACAAGAACCCACTCGCGCGTGAGCGGATTGAATCTCCTGTGTGGCCTGAGGTTCAATTCGGTCATATGCGCAACTCACCCGCGTGCTCAGCCGCCGCCGAGACATATATCTCAGGAATCCTCCCAGTCGCCTGGCTGTATTCCCGGCTCATTTGATCTCGAAACGAACTCACGGCGTCTGCCGAGACAATATTGACGGTGCACCCACCAAAGCCTCCGCCGGTCATGCGTGAGCCCAGGCAGCCATCGATCTGCTGCGCAGCTTCGACCATGACATCCAACTCCGGGCACGACACCTCATAGTCGTCGCGAAGGCTGTGATGTGATTTGGCCATCAACTGGCCGAAGGCAGATAGATCGCCACGATGCAGTGCCTCGGCCGCCTTACCCACGCGCGCGTTCTCGCTGATCACATGCCGGCAGCGGCGGTAGACTCTCTCCGAGACGAGCTCGCGATGCTCTTCCAAATCTCGCATAGTCACGTCGCGCAGCGCCGTGATCCCGGGAAGAACAGCCTGCATTGCCTGCACTCCCTCTTCGCAGTCGGCCCTTCGTTGGTTATATTCGCCACCGCTCAGCGCATGCCTGACGATGGTGTTGCAAATGACAAGCGCGACGTCGGCAGGAATCGGCACGGCCTCGAACTCCAGGGAGCGGCAATCGAGCGCCAGTGCGTGGCCACGGACACCGAAGCAGGAAACAAACTGATCCATGATCTCCGACGCGAGCGCCGGCTGCCTCAGCTTCGGCGCGCTGCCCGATTCTGGCAATTGTGAGCCGGTCCAGCTGCTATTCCGACACCCCGAGCAGCGCCAGGGCCGTGGCAATCTCGATCGCCGCTGACGAGCTGAGACCGCCTCCGATCGGCAGGTCGCTCCGGACGAGCAGATTGGCTCCAGTGAGTTTGAGCCCGCTAAGTTCCAGCAGGTGTGCTACGCCGAGAACGTAATCGCTCCAGTGTTTCCTGGGCAGAGTGGGGAGATGATCGAGGTCGACATCGATCTGATCCGCGAAGGCTTCGGATCGAACCACGAGGCGTCGGTCGAGCCGCGGCGCCGCGGCAATCAACGTCGCAAACTCAATTGCCGCCGGCATGACAAAACCTGTCGTTGTAGTCGGTGTGTTCACCAATCAGATTGACCCTGCCGGGCGCCCGGAAGACTCGTGATGGGCTTCCAAAGAGTTCGCTGAACTCTTCCTGAATTGCGGAGGGCTCGATCATTTTTCGTGGAGCTCGTCCGGTGGGCGTCGTCGAGCCGCAGTGTGACCTCGCCACCCAAGAAAAGCATGACAGCGCCGAAGACGAGCATCGCCGCGCCCCACTCGAGATTGACGTTGAGGCCGAGTGACTTCTGAGTCTCAGCCGGCCTAACGAGTCCATAAGCGAGCAGCAGAATTCCGAAGATCGAAAACAGGAGTCCAATCGGCAGTCGTATGTCCAGCCCCATGCAGCCTCCCCTTACCAGAAGATGATGTTCAGCGCCACGGCCATCACGAGCACGACCACGCCCAGCGTGACCGGCCGTTGATACCACGTTCGTTGCGTCATCGTGCGGCTTCTCCGTGAGCGAGTAGACCAGTCCGACGAGCTCTTTCTCGTCACGTGGCTTGGTCATGAGGCTGACCACGATCGTGACGATGAAGCAAGTGGTCCATGCGCAGATTGCCGTCCAGAAGTTCTGAGCCATTTCGCTCGGGTAGGATAGTGAGGTGCGATCCAACCTCCTTTGATGCCGTACCGCGCACCAGCAGGAAGCGACAAGCCGTGGTGGATGGCCGCAGCAATCGTGCCCGAAAGCAAGCCGAAGAAAGCTCCGTGGCCGGTCGTTCGCTTCCAGAACATTCCGAGCAGGAATGTCGCGAACAGCGGCGCGTTGACGAACGCGAATACCAGCTGCAGCATGTCCATGATGTTGTTGAACTGCGTGCGCCACGTACGCCGCCGCCACCGAGAGCGCGATGCCGAAGACCGTCGCCATCCGGCCCATCCAAAGTAGTGCTGGTCGCTGGCACGTCGGTTTGATGTAGGCCTGATAAATGTCGTAGGTCCAAACGGTGTTGAACGCCGTGACGTTGCCGGCCATGCCCGACATGAAGGTGGCCATCAGCGCGGTGAGGCCGATGCCGAGCATTCCGCTGGGGAAGTAATGGCCGAGCATGAGTCGGAATGGCAAGATCGTAGTTGAACGCTGCCGTCGGGCTTCTTGGGCAGATTGCGAAATCCGCTTTGGCCGACTGTTGTACGTCAAGGCGATCGCGATCATGCCCGGCAGGATGACGAGGAACGGGAAGAACATCTTGGGGATGGCGGCGATGAGCGGCGTCCGGCGCGCGGCCGACATCGAGTCGGCTGCCATGGCCCGCTGCACGACAGAAAGTCGGTGCACCAGTAGCCGAAGGAGAGGACAAAGCCCAGGCCCATCACCATACCGAACCATTCGACGCCCATCGGGTTTGCCGAAGCTGAGCCTAAGATGTCCCAGGAATGAGACCAGGCACCGGCGGCGAAACCATTCGAGGTAGCGACAGTCGTGAGGCGCTTGTGCAGGCCGCCCAGCCGCCGGCGTCCCGCAGGCCGAGGAACACCAGCGGCAGCAAAGCCGAACACGATCAGAAAGAACTGCAGCACTTCGTTGTAGATCGCCGAGGTGAGGCCGCCGAGGAAGATATAAACCAGCACGATCACGGCCGACACTAAGATGCTGAAGTGAAAGTCCCAATCCGAGCAGCGTCGTCGAGCAGCAGTCCCATCGCATACAGCGAGATGCCGGAGGAGAAGACGGTCATCACGGCGAAGGAGATCGCGTTGAAGCCGCGGGTCTTTTCGTCGAACCGGAGCTTTGAGATACTCGGGCACCGAGCGGACTTGCGAGCCGTAGTAAAACGGCATCATGAAGATGCCGACGAAGACCATCGCCGGAATCGCGCCGACCCAGTAGAAGTGGCTGGTCATGATTCCGTACTTCGCGCCGGAGGCGCCCATGCCGATGACTTCCTGCGCGCCGAGATTGGCCGAGATGAAGGCCAGGCCGGTGATCCAGGCCGGGATCGAGCGGCCGGAGAGAAAGAAGTCGCTGCTGCTCTTCATGTAGCGCTTGAGCGCCCAGCCGATTCCAAGAACGAAGGCGAAGTAGACTGCGAGGATCAGGTAATCGATAAAACTCAGCTGGATGTTCGGCATCTGAGCGGGTCTCCCGTCTCTCTTCAGGAATGGTAGAACAGCCTGCGAATATTAGTTGAAGGCGACCAACTTGGAAAGACATTCACCGTCGCCGGACGGCGCGGGCGGGCAGGGACAAGCCCTGCCCCTACAAGGTCATCGCGAAGTGCCACATTGTCGAGACATATGTAGGGGCAGGGCTTGTCCCTGCCCGCCCGTGCCGAAGGGCGCGGGTAACTCTTGCTAGCGGCCGTACAGCGTGGTGAGCTCAGCCAGCTTATGCGTGATCTCCGGAGTTATCATCTCCCGCCCGAAACCGCCATCGCCAATTGCTGCCTCCGGCGGAGCCCGGCAGGTTCATTCGTGCTCGCGTTATCGAGAGAGAAGAATATCCTGCAGCGGAATGACAACCGTATCGGCCACCGACGCCATCACTGCGCGAATGAACGCCCAGCTGATCTGTTCCTCCCGTCCATCCAGGTTGAGATACTCACCGAGCAGTCTCACGTTCCTTGCGAATATCCTCCTCCGTCCTCGTACTAGCCTGGCTTCCCGAGCTCCGCCACCATCCGACTGTCGTGTCGTTGTCGTGAGTCCCGGTATAAGCCACCAGATTCCGATCGTAATTGTGAGGTCGAAAGCTCGAAGCCTGAGCGTCGTTACCGAAAGCGAATTGGAGCACGGCCATACCCGGAAAGCTGAACTGCCCTCGAATCGCTTCTACTTCAGGTGTAATCACTCCGAGATTCTCTGCGACTATCGGCAACTCTCCGAGCACCCGCTCCGCCGCCGCCAGGAGCGAAGCACCCGGCCCCTTAACCCACTTCCCCTTGACTGCCGTGGTCTCACCGGCAGGCACCTCCCAATAGGCCTCGATCCCTCGGAAGTGGTCGAGCCGAATGATGTCCACCACGCCGAGCGTTTGATGAATTCGCTCAATCCACCATTTGAAGCCGTCCGCTGACATCTTCGACCAGTTGTATATCGGGTTTCCCCACAACTGCCCCGTAGCGCTGAAATAGTCCGGGGGCACGCCGGCGACAGATGTCGGCTGCCCCTCGGCATCCAGGCAAAACAGGTCAGGATGTGACCAGACATCGGCGCTATCGTGCGCTACATAGATTGGAAGATCGCCGAACATGCAGATGCCGCGATCCCGGCAGTAGGTCTTCAGCCGATTCCACTGGCGAAAGAAGATGAATTGCTCGAATTTGCGATGCCCTCGATCTCATCCGCGAGCCTGGCCCGCCATTTCGTCATTGCCACAGGATCGCGCGCCGCTACGCCGGACTCCCATTCAGTCCAGACGCGATCGCCATGCGCCTGCTTAAGAGCGAAATAGAGCGAGTAGTCATCGAGCCATCCCTTCTCCCGGGATGTCCACTCCAGGAAGTCGGATGCCTGGCCTCGAGAGTGAAACCGCTCATAAGCGCGCCGCAAAAGCGGCAGCTTGTATGCTGCCGCCTCTTCAAAGGCAGCCTCGCCGGGATTCGAATCGGGAAGCTCCGGCAGATCCCCTCGTTCCAGGAGACCTTCGTCAAGCAGGCTGTCGAGGCTGATCAGCAACGGATTGCCGGCAAAAGCGGAAGGAGATTGATACGGAGAATTGCCGTAGCCGGTTGGTGTGAGCGGCAGCACTTGCCAGATGCGCTGCTTCGATGCCGCGAGAAAGTCGGCGAAACGATAGGCCTCCTTACCAAGATCGCCCATGCCGAAACGCCCCGGTAGCGAGGTCGGGTGAAGGAGGACTCCGCTTGACCTTGGAAACCTCATCAGCGAATTCGGCTATACCGATGCAAAGGTTTTTGCCCCAGGCAGTCCCGGAGAGACTACTCTCGCCCGGCCATTCGATGCGAGATGCTCGAGCAGATAGAAGACAGTCGCGGGAGACGTCTCTCCTGAGATTGCTGAGGCGATCTGCTGAGCTGTACGTCCTTCTGAGCTGAGCGCCGAAACGACTCGGCTCTGCAGTGCCAGAACTGCCGCCGCAGCCTTCTTTCCCGCCTCGACGCCCGGCTGATGGTAGGCGTTGATGCCGATGAGGGATGCGTAGAATCCGACCGCTCGCTCAAAGAGCGCGATCAGCGCGCCAAGACTCCGCGCATCGACCCGAGGGATGGTGATGGTGATTGATTGACGACCGTTCTCGAAGAGCGCTGCTCGCGTTCCCAGCAGGAAGCCATGCAGGTAGTCACCGGGCGTCACTCCCGGTTCGACCTGGAGCCCCGTTCCTCCCGATTCAAGAACACGAATGAAGGTCACGAAGAAGTTGTTGACTCCATCCCGAAGCTGCTGCACGTAAGCATGCTGATCGGTCGATCCCTTGTTGCCGTAGACAGCGATCCCCTGATCGACCCGTTCACCCTTCAGATTGAGCCTCTTCCCCAGGGATTCCATGACGAGCTGCTGCAGGTAGCGGCTGAAGAGCAGCAGGCGGTCCTTGTACGGCAGAACCACCATATCCTTGAGGCCGCGGCCGTCCGTCGCGTGATACCACATGAGTGCCAGCAAAGCGCTCGGATTGCGCTCGACCTCCGGTATTCTCGTCGCCTCGTCGCATGCCGCGGCGCCTGCCAGCAGACTATCCACGTCGAGGCCCTGGAGAGCCGCCGGTACGAGGCCAACGGCGCTGAACTCGCTGGTCCGGCCACCTACCCAGTCCCACATCGGAAACCTCGCCAGCCATCCCTCGGCGGCAGCCTGCTGGTCGAGCTGTGATCCTTCGCCAGTCACCGCCACGGCCTGCCTGGCAAAGTCGAGGCCCGCATCTCTCAGAGCGGCAGAGGCACAAATGAGGCCATTGCGAGGCTCCGGTGTGCTCCCGCTCTTGCTGATCACTACGCAGAGTGTCTGATTTAGTCGCGGCCCGATGTTCCTGAGTACGCGCTCGATTCCGTCGGGATCGGTGTTGTCGATGAACGAGACCGACATCGAATCCAGCGCCGCATTCCCGAGTGCGTCATGAACGAACATCGGACCCAGCGCCGACCCGCCAATCCCTATCGAGATGAGCTGCGTGAATCGATCGGCGTTGGGCGGCCGCACCCTTCCTGCATGGACATCGGCGGCAAACGACTTGATCCGGGAGACTGTCTCTTCGATCTCTCTGCTGATCTCAGCGGTTGGTGCGAGCTGAGGCGCGCGCAGCCAGTAGTGGCCGACCATTCGTTTTTCGTCAGGATTGGCGATGGCCCCGCGCTCAAGCTCGGCCATGGCCTTGAACGCGCTCTCGATCTTCGGCTTCATCCGTTCGAAGAAATCCGACTCAAAAGCCATGTGCGAGATGTCGAGCATGAGATCGACGGAAGGTATCAGGCACACGCTATTTTCGAATTGCTGCCACGGATTGCTCATTTTGGATCCTCAGCGTCTGGTCGAAAGCCTTCAAACCTTATAGACTCGTGCTGACCTCCGGGTCAAGCAAAGCACCCGGTGGCTCTCGTCGCGACGTCCTTCTGACGTAGCACTTTTCTGTTTGCAAAGAATCTTTCGCTAAAGCTATACTTCGACGAGTAGCGAAACCGAACGTAAGCATTCGATTGGAAACGAAACCTCACGAGCCGTTGAGGTATCTCCATGAAACTAAGCACAAGTGGCTCCCATGCGATAGGAGTGTCGATGCTGGTTGAAGAGCGTCGCGCGGCGATCCTGACGCTGCTGCGGGAGCACGGACAGGTCCGAGTCAGAGAGCTCAGCAATCGCTTCCAGACATCTGAAGTCACCATTCGCAACGATCTCAAGCAGCTCCACCAGCGGGGGCTCGTGCACAAGGGCCACGGCGGCGCGGTTCCCGCGGATGTGATCAGCGTCGAGCCCTCTCTCAGGCAGCGTGTTAAGACTCACGTCGAAGAGAAGAAGCGGATCGGGGCAGCTGCCGCGGCGATGATCAAGGACGGGGAGACGATCATCCTCGATTCCGGCAGCACGACGCAGGAGATCGCGAGTCGAATGAAGGGCAGGCACAACGTTCAGGTAATCACCAACGGTCTGAATATCGCGAAGGAGCTTGTCGGTGTTCGCGGTGTGAGGGTCATCCTCCTGGGTGGAGTGCTAAGGGAGAATTCGTTTTCCGTGGTCGGCCACTTTGCGGAAGAGATGCTTGGCCATCTGAGTGCAGATAAATTGTTCATCGCGGCGGATGGCTGCGATCTCACTTTTGGCCTGAGCACGCCCAATCTCGAAGAGTCGCGAGTCAATCAGGCGATGCTCCGAATAGCGCGCCAGAAGATTCTCGTTGCCGACTCGAGTAAGTTTGGCAAAACGAGTCTCTCCCGGATCGCTTCGCTGCAGGATATCGATATGGTTTTGAGTGACACTCAATTGCCGGAGAAGTTTCGCGCAGCCGTCACCGGCTACGGCATCGACCTCGTCCTCGTCTAATCCTCTGCAACCTGCTTATCAGCTAAGGAGCAAATTGGGGGCAGCGGCTTGTCCCTGCCCGTCCCGCGCCGTCCGGCGCGGGTAAGTTCCGCGTCTGCGCCTGATTACCGGCGCCAGACGGCGCCGGGCGGGCAGGGACAAGCCCTGCCCCTACAATTGCCTTGGAGAGTCTTTACCCTTAGCTCGGTTGGGCGTGTATCATGGGCTCATGGCACTTGACCGCAAAACCATCGCGCTTCTCGAAGTTGCCGGCTTCGCGTTCCTACTCGAGAGCTACATGTCGGATCTGGCAGGGCAGCTTTCCGGGAGCGCTCTGGACGGTCATTGGTGGAGGCATCCTCTTCGTAGCAGCCTCAAACTTCACCCACGCAGACGGGGCTCGCGGCCTGGGCTTTCGCGCCGACAATCTCCTCGAGTCAGTCTTTGAGGTAGGCACCGCGACCGTCATCGTCTTCATTGTCTTAGCGGGAACAGGCTGGCTTCTCGGCACGCTGCGTCCGATAGAGGATTGGGAGACGAGGCGCTTTCCATGGATCTTCTTCTGGGCTCTCGTCCAGCAATATGCTCTTCAGGACTTTGTTCTCCAGCGAATGTCTCAGGTCTTTCCGCAACCCGCGTACCGCTGCACTCGCATCGGCTGGGGTCTTTGCCTTCTTGCACTTGCCGAATCCGCCTCTGGCACTCCTGACCGGGATCATTGGGTTCGTCTGGTGCCGCCTCTTCCAGCGCCATCCTAATCTCTTCACGGTGTCGCTTTCGCATACTATACTGGCTGTTGTCCTGGCGCACAGTTTCCCACGGGCGTGGTTGCATGGTACTGAAAGTGGGACCGGGATACTTCAACTTCTGAATCGCCCGAAGAAGCCCTCATCCTGCCGGCTAAGAGTATGGGTAGAGCGCAAACCTCGAATTACGACGCAATAGTCGTCGGCTCCGGCGCAACCGGCGGCTGGGCGGCCAAAGTGCTCACCGAAGGCGGCATGAGGGTGCTGGTGCTCGAGGCGGGCCGCCAACTCGACCCGGAGAAGGACTTTCGGCGAGCACACCTGGCCATACGAAGTGAAATACCGGGGCCTGGTTGAGCCCTCGACGATCTTCAAGGAGCGGCAGCCGATTCAAAGCCGCTGCTATGCCGCCAATGAGTACGGCCATCATCTCTTCGTAGACGACATAGACAATCCCTACACAACACCTGAAGAGAAGCCCTTCTGGTGGATTCGATCGCGGCAGGTGGGCGGGCGTTCGGTTGTCTGGGGGCGCCAGTCCTACAGGCTGTCGGACTATGAATTCAAGGCGGCAAGCCGCGACGGCGTCGGAGATGACTGGCCGATCGGCTACCGCGATCTGGAGCCGTACTACGACAAGGTCGAGGACTTTGTCGGGATTTCCGGGTCATACGAGAATCTGCCGCAGCTTCCCGACAGCAGGTTCCTTCCACCGATGGCCATGACCTGCGGCGAGCGGATTCTCAAGCGCGCGGTCGAATCGAAGTTCGAGAAACGCAAAGTAGTCATTGGCCGCGCCGCGATACTGACGAAGCCGCACCAGGGGCGAGCCGCATGCCATTACTGCGGCCACTGTGATCGAGGCTGCTCGACCTCCTCGTATTACAGCAGTCCCGGCTCGACGTTGCCCGCCGCCGCACGGACCGGCCGGATGACTCTTCGGCCCAACTCAATCGTCCGTGAAATTGTCGTCGACCCGAATACTGGCAAGGCAAAGGGCGTACGAGTAATCGATCAGCTGACGAAGCGCGATTACGAGGAGTCGGGCAAGGTGATCGTCCTTTGTGCCTCGACTCTCGAGTCGACTCGGGTTCTGCTCAATTCGAAGTCGCGAATACATCCCGCAGGTCTCGGGAATAGTTCAGGCACGCTCGGCCACTACCTGATGGATCATATCTACTCGGTGAGCGCCTCCGGGTAGTCGTGCCCGTGCTTCAAGGGAGTGAATACGACTTTTCGGATGGCAGAGCCAACGGCATCTACGTTCCCAAGTTCCGGAACGTCTGGGATAAGCACAAGGATTTTATTCGCGGCTACGGCATGCAGGGCAACAGCGCGCAGGGGCTTGACTACTCGCATGCGAACTCGATACCCGGCTTCGGACCGCAATACAAGAGGTTCGTCAGGGATGCCCGAAAAGAAGTCGGCTTCTGGTTGGGCGCCTGGGGTGAGATGCTTCCGAGCTTCGACAATCGCGTGAGTCTCGATATGTCGAAGGTCGATGCATGGGGATTCCCGTGCTGCACGTCGAATGTAAGCATGGGCCCAATGAGGCCGCCATGGCCAAAGATATGCTCGAGACCATCAGGGAGATGGTGGACGCGGCCGGCTTCAGGACCTACTTTGTCAACAACACGCTGGCCCCGCCGGGTTTCTGTATTCACGAGGTCGGCACGGCGCGAATGGGGACTGACGCGAAGACCTCGGTGCTCAACAAACGGAATCAGGCATGGGATGTGAAGAACCTCTTCGTTACCGATGGTGCCTGCTTCACTTCGATTGGCTGCCAGAATCCGACGCTGACGATGATGGCGCTCACAGCTCGAGCCTGTGACTACATTCTCGATGAAGCGAGGCGAGGCAATCTGTAGGTGAAAGCGACTATCAAAATCCTCATAGCTCCGATCCTCGCGTTGCTGCTCTTTGCGGCATTACCCGTGCTTGCCCAGGAGTCTCAGGCTGGCGATCCTGGTCAGCAGAAGCCGACGAAAGAGCAGAAGGGTGACGGCTCAGACAAGGATGACAAGGACAAGGCCGACAAGAGTGAGCCAGTCGATCACGAAGGGATGGATCACTCCGATGGCAGTGCCGATCATTCAGGTCACATGACGATGGGCGGCCATCAGATGATGATGCTGGCTACGGTAACGGGCGGCCCGTTTCGCGCAATGCAGGCAATCGGGTCCGGTACGTCCCTTCAGCCCGCTTCGACCAACGTGCCGATGTGGCATTTCATGCCCGGTGGCTGGAGCATCATGCTCCATATGGATCTCAAGGTCGGATATTCGAATCAGGGCGGACCGCGCGGCGTGGGGAAGGCCGAGTCGGAGAACTGGTTCATGGGGATGGCCGAGCACAAGGTGGGGCCGGGCCAGCTTATGCTCCGCGCGATGCTTTCGGCTGAGCCTCTGACAGCGCCGCACGGCGGCTTCCCGCTGCTCTTTCAGACGGGTGAGACTTACCGCAAGCAGGGAATCATCGATGCTCAGCATCCTCACGACGTGTTCATGGAACTGGCTGCCATGTACACCATCCCGCTCTCAGAGCGTGTCTCAGTGCAGTTCTACGGTGGTCCCGTGGGCGAGCCTGCTCTCGGTCCGACGGCATTCATGCATCGCGCTTCGGCGAGCGAGAATCCGGCGGCTCCGATCAGCCATCACTGGCAGGATGCTACTCACATTACGCACGGCGTGGTCACGGCCGGAGTCACGGCAGGACTCTTCAAATTCGAAGGCTCACTGTTTCATGGAGCAGAGCCGGACGAGGATCGGCTCGGCATCGATCTTGGCAAACTCGACTCATACAGCTTTCGAGCCTGGTTTACACCCACGCCGAATTGGGCGATCCAATTTTCATTCGGTCACCTCGTGCATCCCGAGACGCTCTACAATTTGAACTTTGAGCGCAAGACCGCGTCGATTGCTTACAACCGGCCCTTTCCGGCGTGGAAGCTGGGCGAGCACGCTCGTCTGGGGCAGAGATCACGACAGCTTCGGCAATACCAACTCGTATCTCTTTGAATCGACGCTCAACTTCATTGAAAAGAACCATCTCTATACGAGGCTCGAGCTGGTGGATAAGACGGCGCTCCTCGCCGAGAACATATGGGGCCGGCCCGGTGTGGCGGGATGCCAGCTCGTACCACCCGGCTCCAAACCGCCTCCCCCGCCTCCGATACCTTTCTTCGTGAAGGGTCTTCCGGTCGAGAAGCACCATCTTCCGCCCCCGCCTCCGGGGAGCAACGATCCGTGTCCGGCGATTCTCAACCGGGCATTTCGAGTCGGCGAGTTCACCTTCGGCGGCGTTCGTGATGTAGTCTCGACGCGTGCGATACGTTTTGGGATAGGCAGCGATATGACTCTCTATCACAAGCCCAGGGAGCTGGACCCGGTCTACGGTCAGAGCCCGGTATCGTTTCGCATCTTTCTGCGATTCCGGCCGGGTGATATGCAGTGAGATTGATTATGTTAAGGCGATTGACGATTGCAGTTCTGCTGATGACGGTGGTAGCGGTCTCGCTTTGGTCGGTACACGCGACCCGAGACTCACAGACGGCCGGGAAGGTGCCTGCTCCGAGGGTCAACCTCCTCCGGGTACCAAATGGCGGAATTCAGCCGCAGGCGATCAAGGACTCGCACGGGTTGGTGCATGTCATCTATTTGAGCGGTGAGCCTGCGGCGAGCAACATCTCCTATGTGCGACTCGCGCCGGGAGAGCGTGAGTTTTCACCTGCGCTGCGCGTCAACAGCCAGGCTGGGAGCGCGATCGCATCAGGCACAATCCGTGGTCCTCAAATTGCCATAAGCCCTTCGGGCCGGGTGCATGTTGCATGGATGGGGTCAAACACGGCCACTCCGAAGGGACCGAAGGATGCAGCACCGATGCTCTACGCGCGGCTCAATGACGGCCGCACTGCCTTCGAAGCCGAACGCAACGTCATGCAGTTTGCGGCAGGGCTCGACGGCGGCGGCACCGTAGCGGCGGACAGCCAGGGTCGCGTCTTCGTTGCGTGGCATGGAAGTGGCTCATCCGAGGGCGAGCTGCATCGGCGCGTCTGGCTGGCTCGCTCGAATGATGAGGGCAAGACGTTTGAGCGCGAGGTACCGGCACTGGATGACGATACCGGAGCATGCGGTTGCTGCGGGATGCGTGGCTTCGTCGAGAAGGATGGCGAGGTGCGTTTCATCTATCGTGCTGCTACAGAGAATACTCACCGGGACATGTTTCTCCTCAGCTCAACCGATCATGGTCAGAAGTTCAGCGGTCAGCGGCTGGATAGATGGGACCTCGACACGTGCCCGATGAGCACAACTTCTATGGCGCAGGGAACTAAGGGCCTGCTCGCAGCCTGGGAGACAAAGGGCCAGGTCTACTATGCAGAGCTCGACGCGAAGGGCAAGTTTTTGACGGGCCCTATCGCACCCGCCGGTGGCAACGGCGAGCGCAAACATCCGGTGCTGGCTTTAGACAGTCATGGCCAGACAATCCTCGTGTGGACCGAAGGAACTGCATTCCGTAAAGGAGGCTCGCTCGCCTGGCAGGTCTTTGATGAGCTCGGCAAGCCCGTAGGTGAGCGCGGTTCAGCTCCTGGAGTTCCGGTATTTGGTCTCGCGGCGGTGGTCAGCGACGACACCAACGGCTTCACGATTATCTACTAGCCTTCCTCGCTGAAATTGGGGCAGCCTGGGACCGCACGCGTCCCGCGTGCTGCTCTCACCACCATTGCTTCGTCAATTTTGAATCGAACCCCTGACCCAGACGCTCGCGAACGTACTGACGTTGTTGCAGACTCATTACCTCTCGGGCCGGATCTGAAGAGAATCCGGCTTTGTCCAACTGAGGGCAGTAGCGAAGGTTACTGCAGACCGCAATCGTGCCGCAGGCTGTCCAGCCTGCGGCAGCACTCAGAGACCAGGCCCGATAATCCTGGAGGGTGCAGTAGCGAAGGGCGCCGCAGACTGGACAGTCTGCGGCACGATTCCAGTGCGACTGAGCACTCGAACATAGGGCGGGAGATTGTCTCTCGACTTATCGACGCTGCTGCGCCGCAGGCTGTCCAGCCTGCGGCAGCACTTCGTGACCACGCCCGATATCCTTTGATGGTGCAGTAGCGAAGGCCGCCGCAGACTGGACAGTCTGCGGCACGATTCCGGTGCGTCTGAGCATTCGAACATAAGGCAGGAGGTTGTCTCATCGAGCCTATCGACGCTGCTGTCATGAAGCAGAAATGGTCTCGCAAGACGCTGGGGTAGCGAGCGAAATTGCCGAGTCAACACGTTCCAAGGCCAGCTGGGAGCCGGTACTTGCTATAATCATCCCGAAATCTCACAGATCACGACGCGGAGCAACAAACATTTGAGGGGCGGAGACATCATGCACGCTAATCCCGGAGCACGGCTCTCCACGAATCTCAGCGGCCCCGACGAAATACCCTACTTTCTGTGGGACGAGCCGATGACGGTGCGCCAATTCCGCCTCCGGTTGGAGACCGCTTCAATCGCCGGAGCAGAACCGGCTCTTGGCAAAGCTGCTGCGTGAGGCGCGCGACACCGATGTCTGGCTCTTCATTTCCCCGGCCGAAGCATGGCGCCGCTGGCCGGCTCTGGCACCACAGCTTGGGCGGCGGCGGGGCTTCTGGGAATTCTTGTTTGGTCACTGGCGGAAGGAAGGGTTGCTTGGCTAACCACCAACTAAGCGCCTTGCAACAGGATTTCCTGCGCGCTTTCTTTCGGCGCGACGACCGCTTCTTTCTCACTGGTGGTGCTGCGCTGGTCGGCTTTCATCTGGGACATGGAGGAGCACATGACGGTGACCATCGACCTGGCCCGTGAATACGTCATGCAAGTGGCGCCGGACAAGCGGCTAATCAATGGCATTCGTGTCGACCCGCCGCAGGAGATTATGGCTAACAAACTCTGCGCGCTCTTATCGCGCTCGGAAATACGTGACCTCGTAGACGTACGTGCATTGGAGTTGGCTGGCTACCAGTTAGAGAGTGCGCTCAGCGCAGCGGTGACCAAGGACAAGGGGCTGACGCCTGCGCAATTGGGATGGGTACTCAGCCAGATCGAACTGGGTGACGACGTCGATCTGCCGGGCGATGTTTCGATTGAGGAGTTGCGAGGCTATTTGGCCGGGTTGATTGTCCGGCTTACACACCGGCGTTTCCCACGTCCTGATCAGCTTGTGCTTCGGCGTTGGTCAGGGACTCCTATTTCTGCGGTTTCTGAAATGGAGCTTGCGATGGAGCCTAACTGCTGGCAAAAAAACCGGGTCTGTTTTGCAGGGGCGCCTGTAGGGGCTGCCGCAGACCGCAATCGTGCCGCAGGCTGTCCAGCCTGCGGCAGCACTCGAGATTAGGCCCCGATATCCTTTGGATGGTGCAGTAGCGAAGGCCGCCGCAGACTGGACAGTCTGCGGCACCGATTCCGGTGCATCTGAGCACTCGAACATAAGCCCAGAGGTGTCTCGGCGACTTATCGACGCTGCGCATGAAGGAGAAATGGGCTGTAAATGAAGTGCTCCACTAACTAACGCAAAAGCGGAGACAAGTCGCCGCCCTCCCAATTGCTCCCTTGGGCAGCACTTGAGCTTATGATCTGGCACCCATTGTGGAAGATTGATAGATGAAACCTGGACATGACCTCTTTGGGTAACCACTCCGATTGGAATCGGAGACGGCTTCAGAGTTAGCCTCAGGTTTTTGGGAGGATAGCCATGGTTAATCGGGACCTCGAGGCTGCTTGGGCATATCACGATGGCACAAAGCATTCGTATCGAAGCGTGCACGAAAACGCTCACTTCCTCGATTGGCCGAACCGGCCGATGCCGTTCAAGGTCTATTCCACCCTCGATCCGATCCCGCTCCCCAGCGTCATGCCCTCGTTGCAGCCTTTATCGGAGCCCTTATCGGATATCGCCGCTCTCGATGCGATCTCCACCACGGTTGTCGCTCCGCAACAAGAAGTAATACCCGATCTGAAGGACCTTGCGCGAATTCTGTTTTATTCCGCTGGAATCACCAGGCGAAAGACGTATCCGGTTGGCGAGATCCTTTTCCGCGCGGCATCGTGCACGGGAGCCCTCTACGAGACCGAGCTGTATCTGGTCTGCGGCGATCTGCCCGATCTCGAAGCAGGCATCTACCACTTCAATCCCGGTGATTTCGCCCTCCGGCGATTGCGTCAGGGCGATTACCGCAGCGCGCTCGCTCAGGCGACCGCGTTAGAGCCGTCTGTTTCAAGCGCGCCCGTGACGATCGTCTGTTCGGCGATCTACTGGCGCAATGCATGGAAATATCAGGCACGCACCTATCGTCATTTCGGTTGGGACAACGGCACGCTCCTTGGCAATTTGCTGGCGGTGGCCGCGGCGCTCAACGTGCCGGCGCGCGTTGTCATGGGATTTGTAGATCATGAAGTGAATAGGTTGTTAGATCTCGACAGCGAGCGCGAAGTCGGGTTTTCGATCGTGCCGCTTGGCTGGGCGCCGCGCCGCCTCCGGCCGCGCCAGCGCGGATCGCACCCCTAAACTTGCAAGTACATCTTACTCCCCTAAGGAGATTGATTACCCGGCGATGCGCTTGATGCACGCTGCCTCATCGCTCCTTGATTTGGAAGAAGTGCGAGCCTGGCGCGACGGCGCTCCGGTTCAACAATCTGCAGAGCCGACCGCAGAGTTGATCGCTCTCAAACCATTGACCGGCGCCGAAGCTTGGGCGCGCCGCTCGGGCGGGTGATCCTCAAGCGCGGCTCGACGCGGCGGTTTGCACGCGAGCCGATTTCTTTCGCTCAACTCTCAAACTTGCTCTATCACTCAATGCAAGCCATTCCGACCGATTTCCTCGCGCCGGTCGGATGCATCTCAACCATCTCTATCTCATCGTTCACGCGGTTGAAGATTTGCGGCCTGGCGCGTATGTGCTGCACAGCGACCTATTGGCGCTGGAGCTGCTCAAGGAAGGAGACTTTCGTGCCGAGGCGGGTTACCTGGGCCTTGAACAAGACCTGCCCGCCGATGCCAGCGCGACCATATTCTTTCTGGCCGATTTGAACGCCATCTTGCATCAATTTGGCAATCGGGGCTATCGCGCGGTTCAGTTGGAATGGGGATCATCGGCGGGAAGATATATCTTGCGGCCTACAGTCAGGGTTTCGGCGCCACTGGCCTGACTTTTTACGATGATTACGTGGTCCAATTCTTCTCGCCGCACGCTTCAGGCAAGAGCGCGATCTTTCAGATTGCCATCGGCAAACCCGCGAAGCGTAGATGATCGACCCGCTTCTTCCCCTCGAGAACGGGCATCTGCGCCTGCACCGCCTGCACGATCCCACCTTGTTCCGCTCAAATGAGGAAGTATGACCCGTGTCTCTTCAGAGCTCATCAAGCTCAATAGAAAGGCTCTTCTGATCGGAGCGATGCTGCTTCTATGCTCAGCCACGGCTTTGACGCTCAGGATCACGGTTGCGCAGACCGGTCCAGTGTTCCATATCGTTCTCGCCAATTGGCCGCACGATGATCCGGGATCCAGCCTCGATGCCATCCGCAATGTCGGCATCCGTGGCGGGCGAATAGAGGCCATTTCCGCTTCGCCTCTCCGCGGGCAGACAGTCATTGATGCCCGCGGGCTGTAGTTGTCGCGCCCGGGCTTCATTGATCTCCATTCACACGGTCAAACGGATGAGAATTACCGCTTCAAGGCGCGCGATTGAGCGACGACGGCGCTCGAACTGGAAGTCGGAGTGTCGCCGGTCGCCACGTGGTACACCACACGCGTCGGCAAAGCCCGGGTTAACTTCGGCGCAACTGTTGGGGTTGCCCATGCTCCGTTGCAGCCTCGCCGATCTCGTGAATCGTATGATGTTCGGATGATTGAGTGCTGAGGCGGCCCGCGATTCCTGGGCGAAGCGTCTCAAGCGCCCGGTGTCAGTCGTGAATCTCGCGGGCAGCAGTTTGATAGCGACCTTGCGGCCGAGCCGCTTGTCCTCGCCGAGATAGACCTCACCCATCCCACCTTTTCCGAGCGTGGACAGAATCCGGTAATGGCCAACGGTCTGTCGGACCGAAGGTGTGGTTGGAGACTCGCCCTTATCCTCATCCATCGTTGGGCGTCAGCTCCGGGGCGTGTTCGTCAATCATTCCTTTACGTCGCGTATCGTTCGCGAGAGAAACCTAAATGGCGATGGGACAGGCGACGCTGAGTATCTTCTGCCGTGAGTTCAGTTGTACTTCCGGAATGCTCCGATGCGAGCTGACTTGTCAATGGATTGTGGCATTGCTGGAGCCGCGGCAGCGGCTGTTCTCTTGGCGGCGGCGGGAAACAAGGTGCAATAGATTGCGCTTGACTGACCCAATCCGCCGGAGTAAGGTGCAACTAGCAAAGTCCAGTTCCTCTACTTAAGTTCATGATAATGCTTCGCCAGAGCAAAGCTCAATTTGCGCGCTGCAAGCGCACTACTTGCACTGCTGCTTGGCTGGCTGTCTGCGCCTCTCGCCTTCGCAACCTACGAGGCTGATGTCTGTACCATGGAGTGCTGCGTGGCCGTCGGCCATTGCTGTTGCTCTCCACATCATGCTTACGTCAAGGGCGAAATCCCATCGGGCAGAGACGAGATTCGCAATCCGGAGCTCAATCGCCCATGCCCCGGCAGTTGCTCGACTGCAGGTGTTTCGTCCTCAAACTTCACTGGTACTGCCGCTGGCGACCATTCGCACCAATTCGAAGCGATGGCTCCGCCTGCGATCCCGCACGCTCAGGTAAGGCGAGTTCACGAGGCAGACCGCTTCGAAATCGCATCGCCGCGAGCACCTCCGGCCCATACTCTCCGTCAAAGCTAATCTTGCGCTGACACTGTCAGGTTGCTCGAGTTGAATCCGCTCGTGCAGCGACAGTTCATGCAGCGCTCATTCAGCTGATCTCCACTTCTCTGCGGTCCCAGGGGACGCAAAGAGGAAGTTCGGAGGAGTATGAGACGCAGGTTGGCCATGCTCGCAGTCCTTCTCCTTTTGACTGCTGCGACGGCCAGAGCACAACAGAGCGTTACCTCGGCTACGCTCAGCGGCACTATCGAAGACATGCAGGGCGCCATGGTGGCCCGCGCTACGGTCACCGTGACGAGGGTTGATCAGAACGAAACATGGCAAACGACGAGTGATGCCCAGGGCAGATATCGCTTTACATATCTGCCTGTCGGACGCTATCAACTCAAAGCTGAACGAGATGGATTTGCCACCTTTGTTCTCGCATTGTCTCTCACTGTCGGCCAGACGCTCGACGTTCCTATTAAGCTGGGTGTCGTCGTCAGTGAACAAATCGAGGTTCATTCGGATGCGCCGATCATAGAGACCGCGCGTACCCAGGTATCCGAGACCATACTCCCGAAGGAGGTCGATTCGCTTCCGCTGAACGGGCGCAATTATCTCGACCTTGCGGCGCTGACGCCGGGAGTGACGAGAGCAAATCCTGTAAGTAACCAGCGCTTTGCCGAGACTTCCGCAGTCCCAGGCACGGCGATCTCGGTTACCGGCCAGAGGAATATCAACAACGGATTTCTGCTGGATGGGCTCTCCTCCAACGACGATGCTGCCGATCTTCCGGCGACCTTCTTCAGCCAGGACGTGATTCGTGAGTTTCAGGTCATCACTTCCGGTGGTATCGCCGAGTACGGGCGAGCATCTGCGGGAATCATCAATGTCAGTCACGCAGTCAGGAACCAATGACTGGCATGGCCGGTTGTACGGCTTCCTGCGCAACCAGCGTTTTGACGCGCGAAATCCTCTGGCCAGGACGAAGGACCCGTTGACGCAAGCGCAATACGGAGCCACGGGGGGAGGCCCGATAGTCAGGGATCGGACGTTCATCTTTGCCAACTTCGAGCAGACGCGGCTTCATAACGCAGTTGTCCTGACGATAACGCCGGCCAGCGTGCTGGCCATCAATGACATTCTCAACCAGGTCAAATACTCCGCATCGAGAGTTGAGACCGGACTCGCGCCGGCCGGTTACAACACATCCAACGTCTTTGTTCGAGTGGACCATCGGATAAACCCGGCAAACCTGCTTTCGGCTCGTTACAGCTACTACGACATTTCGAGCCTCAATGCGCGCAACGTTGGCGGAATCAATGCTGTGAGCCGAGGAACGGCACTCGACAGTCGCGATCAATCGATAGTCCTGAGCGAGGTCGCCACTCTCTCTCCGCGACTGATGAACGAGGCTCGGTTCCAGTACACGCGCAGCCGTCTGGGAGCTCCGCCGAACGATCTCATCGGCCCGGCCATCTCGATATCGGGTGTGGCCAATATGGGCACAGCGACGTCGTCTCCCACTGAGCGCAATATCGACTCGATTCAGGCGGTCGATAGCATGACACTTCGTCGAGGGGCCCACTCGTTGAAATTCGGGCTCGATTTTCTGCTCAACCGCGTCGACATCGAGTTTCCCGGGGCGCTCCAGGGCGTCTATACATTCTCCAACCTTGCCAATTTCATTCGCGGCCAGTACGTAACTTTCCAGCAGGCGTTCGGAGCACCAGGCCAGTTTCAGTCGAATCCAAACGTCGGGTTCTTTGTTCAGGACGAATGGCGGCTGAAGAATTTCACGATCAATCTGGGGCTGCGTTACGACCTGCAGTTTCTGCCGGATCCGATCAAAACAGACACCAACAATATATCTCCCCGTCTCGGCATCGCCTGGTCGCCGGGCGACCACAAGACGGTCATTCGTGCGAGCTATGGTACCTATTACGATCGCATTCCCCTGCGCGCCACATCGAATGCTCTGCAGCGTGACGGCACGAAATACCTGGTCGCGGTGATCCCGTTCGGACAGCCCGGTACACCCATCTTCCCGAGCGTTTTGCCGGCGTTTCCGACCGGGTTGCTGGCCAGCATTACGCGCATCGATCCTGACATAGAGAATTCCAACGCGCTGCGGGCGAGCCTCCAGGTGGAGCGCGAGATTGCCTCGTCGACGTCGCTCTCGGTCGGGTACGTCTACGTGCGGAGTCTGCACGTCATTCTTTCGCGCAACGTCAATGTTCCAACCGTCTCGGCGGCGGAGGCAACGCAGAAAGGCATCGCCAATCTTGGCCGTCCCGATCCTCTCTTCGCCAACATCAGCCGCTACGAAGGCTCAGGCGACGCCTACTACAACGGGTTGACTGTCTCACTCAATCGCAGGTTCAAGAGCTGGGCCGGCTTAAGACTCTCCTATACGTTCTCGAAGGCGATCGATAATACGGGAAGCGCCTTCTTTTCCGGCCCGCAGGATAACTCCAATCTACGCGATGACCGGGGCCTGTCGGATAACGATCAGCGGCATCGACTTGTAATCAGCGGTTCGCTGTCGAGCCCAACGGCGGCTGCCGGTGAGCCATTCTGGCGGCGAGCCGTGTCAGGATTCCAGTTGAGCTACATCTTCAGTTATGGCTCGTCCTTGCCCTTCAACATCGTAACTGGCAACGATCGTAACAATGATACGGCGGTCAATGACCGGCCTGTCGGAGTTGGCCGAAACACAGGCGTCGGGTTTGATTTTGCTTCTTTCGATATGAGACTCAGCCGCCATTTCAGGTTCACCGAGAGATTCGGCCTCGATGTGCTGGCCGAGGGCTTCAACCTGCTCAATCGCGCCAACCTGCAGCTCCCGAACGCAACCTTTGGAACAGGGACAATTCCGCCGCCGGCGTTCGGGACGCCCACAGGGGCGGCAGATCCCAGGCAGATTCAATTCGGATTGCGACTCACATTCTGAGGTCAAGCCGCTTCGACGAAGGGAGGTATCATGCGTCGAAAGGTGTTGCTATTTGTCATCCTGCCAGCCGTCATTCTGCTCGCGATGATTTCAAACCTGAATGCCGCTGTACTCGGCGACGTGCGTGGTCTGGTGCGTGATCCTCAGCAGCAGGCAATAAAGGGTGCTCAAGTGACCCTCCAATCGCGCACCTCGCAACTGGTTCTTTCCGTTGTGACGGATGATCACGGCGAGTTCATTTTTCGTTCGGTTCCCGTCGGCGAGTATGTTCTGACGGTTGAGGCGGGCGGGTTCGCCAGGATTGAGCAGCCGGTGACGGTTCTCACGGACAATGCCCCAATCCTTGAATTTGCAATGCATATTGCTCCGGTTACGCAAGGAGTCGATGTCGTGGAGGCGCCCGAGCTCATTGGTTCGGATTCACCAACGCCTACGACTCTTATCGGACGAGAGAGGATTGCGCGGACGCCCGGCGCGGATCGCAGCAACAGCCTGGCGATGATTACCAACTACGTTCCGGGAGCCTATGTCACACACGATCTCCTGCATGTTCGCGGCGGGCACCAGGTCAGCTGGCTGATCGACGGTGTTCCGGTGCCGAACACCAATATCGCCAGCAATGTGGCGCCACAAGTGGATCCGAAAGATATTGATTACCTCGAAGTGCAGCGGGGAAGTTATTCGGCAGCCTACGGCGACCGCACTTATGCCGTCTTCAACGTCGTGCCGAGGTCGGGATTTGAGCGCAATCAGGAAGGTGAGCTGAGGCTGAGCTACGGCAGCTTCAACCAGACCAATGACCAGGTCAGTTTTGCCAGTCACACTCAGCGGTTCGCCTATTTTGTGAGCCTCAACGGCAACCGGAGCGACTATGGATTGGCGACCCCGGGACCGGATGTCATCCATGATTTGGGAAACGGCATCGGGGCATTCGTTTCGTTGGCATTCAACGCGACTCCCGTCGATCAACTGCGTCTGGTGGCCTCAGCACGTCGCGACTTCTACCAGGTGCCCAACGATCCAGAGACACAAGCGGCCGGTATCAGAGACGTCGAGATTGAGAGTGACGGGTATATCAACCTCTCCTGGGTCCGAACTCTCACACCGCGCCTGCTGCTGACTGTCTCTCCATTCCTGCATTTCAACAATGCGTCATTCCTTGGCGGTCCCGATGACAACCCGATAATCCCGCAGGAGAAACGCCTTTCGAACTATGCCGGAGGCCAGGTGACGCTCAGCTGGCTGAGCAAATCGTCACAGCGCAAAAGCTGGCGTTTACGCGTTCTATCAGAGCGACACCGCCTCTTTCGGTCTCCAGGCGAACGACGGGACTGGAGGAAGCCTGCTCCAAAGGGAGAAGCCGTCAGGGAACCTGGAGGCCTTCTTTCTCGAGGATCAGATGAAGCCGACCGGCTGGCTGACTCTCACTCTGGGCGCGCGATTGACCCATTTCGACGGAGGAGTGAGCGAGACCATTGGAAGTCCTCGCGCGGGCGTCGCGGTTCGTCTGCCTCGCGCAGGTCTGGTGCTGAGAGGATTCTATGGCCGTTATTATCAGGCTCCGCCGTTGTCTACCGTTCAAGGCCCGGTGATCGATTTCGCGCTCGACGAGGGCTTCGCCTTTCTGCCGCTGCACGGCGAACGCAACGAAGAGTATCAGGTCGGATTGACACTCCCCGTTCGTGGCTGGACGCTCGACGGAGACTACTTTCATACCGGCACGAAGAATCTCTTCGATCACAATGCGCTCGGCGACTCGAACATCTTCTTTCCGGTGACCATTGAGCGAGGCAGGGCCAGAGGGTGGGAGGTGACTGTCAATTCGCCAAGGCTGTTTCAGCGAGCTCAAGTGCACGCGGCCTATGCCTGGTTGAAACTGGAAGGACAGGGAGCCGTGACTGGTGGCTTGACCGACTTCTCTCCGCCGAGCGACTACTTCCTCCTCGACCATGATCAGCGCAACACGCTCAACGTGGGAGGGGATATCCGTCTCCCCTGGAGCGCATTTGCAGCTACCAACGTCTACTATGGGTCGGGCTTCGTCGATGGAGACAATGCGCCCCAACATCTTCCGGGGCACACGACCTTCGACCTGGCGTTGGGAAAGGCTATGGGCGAAAAACTCTCAATTGCCGTTCACATGCTGAATGTAGCCAACCGGCGGTTCCTGTTGGACAACAGTGAGACCTTCAATGGCACTCACTATGCCGACCCGAGACAGATTTATGCAGCTGTCACCTACCGGTTCCACTACTAGCGCAAGTGGCCACGATCCGACAGCCGGGCCAGGAATGAATATCGAGGCGGCGATCCACCTGCATCACAGACGAAGGGCTTTTGCCCTTCTCAAAATACTTGCGCATTACTCGGATACCATTCGGGGCCCGGCAGCGAACCAATCTTTGAGCCGACTTCCTGCACGAGGCGGTCCCATGCTCAGCGGGAAAGAGAATAGTGACGGCGGCCTTCGTCCCGAACAGGTCCTCTTGCCGCCGCATGTTCTGGCACCGTCTGCGCAAGGCCAACAACCGGTGGTCGCCTCTCGCGGGAACCTCCCTACCGGTCCGCTGACTTGAACAGTGACTGCCTGGAGCGATAAACCGTGAGAAAGCTTTACATACTCCTCACCCTCGTGGGTCTGGCGGTCGCGCTGAATCCCGCGATACATTCAGAACAAGGCATCGACTATCTGCGTACTCAGCTCAATGACCGGGTCTATACGCCCTACGGATTGCTTGTCGTCGATCTCGATCACGACAAGATACCTGATCTCGTGCAGACCAACTTTTACCAGCCGAGCGGCAGTACATACGTTCCCTCGCTCGTAGTCCGGCTTGGTGGCGGCAACGGCGTCTTCTCGAGGGCCCGCACTTACCCCATTGGCAAGCAGCAGGCAGACGACTACCCAAGTTCTATTGCTGCAGGCGATTTCAACGGTGACGGAAACCTCGATCTCGTAGTCACCAACTATGGTGTTGGAACCTGCTCCATTCTCCTCGGGCGCGGCGATGGCACATTCTTCGCCGGACACGATTTCAATTCACTCCAGCCGCATCACGTCGCCGTTGGTGATCTGAATAACGACGGTAAGATGGACCTGGCGGTCGCAGAAGACGAGCGCAATTTAGTCTCGATCTTCATCGGCCGCGGCGATGGCACGTTCTTCGACGCTTCGGCTGCTAACGGAACGCGCTTCGACGCGGGCCACCGTCCCCATGCGGCTGGCAATCGGAGACTTCAATGGCGACGGCAAAGCAGACCTCGCGATTGCCGTACTCGACGACAGTGCAATTGCCATCAAGTTAGGAAATGGCGACGGGACGTTTCGAGAGGGAACTACCCTGACAAGTGGTGCCGGGCCCCATTACCTGCTCTCCGTAGACATCAATCACGACGGCAATCTTGATCTGATCAGCGCGGACTCGGTCAACGCGACCGTCAGCGTATTCCTTGGAAATGGCGCCGGCGCTTTTGCTCGTACCGCACAACCTGCCGTAGGCAGAGACCCCTTGTGGCTGGCAGTGGCGGACTTCGATCTTGATGGCAATCTCGACATCGCAGTCGCCAACCTGAGCACCGACTCGATTGGTCAGAGCACGGCAAAGGGAATCACGGTCCTCCTCGGCAAGGGCGACGGAACATTCAAGGATGGGATCAATCTCATGACGCGGGGTGGCGCCTACACGATAGGTGCGGGGGACTTCGATCGTGATGGCGTTCCAGACCTGGCCGTGACCAATGTTTCACAGGTATCGGGACCGAATGATCCGGGTGTGGTCTCGGTCTTTCTGAGCCGCTCATTTCATCCGACGCCTGCTCAACGGGCGCTCGCTCCAGTAGCGCGTGGTGCTACTCCATCCTGTCGTCTCTGTAAGGGTTTTCAGGCTTAGATCGAAGCTGCATAGAAACTTATACCGCGTTTCCACGCGAGTAGCCCCTCGAGGGGATGATCTCGAAGTGCGCTACCTGCCTTTCTGTCATCCGTCACCGCGGCCGGCCCACTAAAAATACGCGCCCGTCTTGTCATATTGAACCCACTTGCCGCGTCAAGCTTGCAATCAGCTCAACATCTTCGAAGCTGCGCAGCATCGCTGCCAGAAACGACCGCGCGGGCCGTTCATAGTCAGCAATCAAGACAAGCAGTGCGGTGCCCATACCTCTCGGCTCTCGATTCGATCTACCCCGATATTAAGGTGCCGATTAGCGTGGGCAATCTAAGTGCTGCGGCAATAGGTGACTACTAGTATTTAACCAATTGCTTGTTATAGCGCTTGAGTGGTTGACTTGCGCTTATCAGCGGCTGACGAAAATAGCCAACATCGCAAGAGACACAGCGGCGATCTGGACCCGTCCTTCGGCCGCTCGCGCCAGGCAGCAAGAATCTCGACAAGACCTCAGAGTGTTGTTCCTACAACAGCTTCGTGCTTTTCAGGTCTACCTAATTCACTCTTGACTCCTGCTCATCTCTCAACTCAATCATGGAATCACCACGACCCGCCGGCTCGGAATGCGCTCGCTACTTTCGGCGTAAAACAACTTTACATATCACTAGCGGCAGGTCGATAATGTGGTCACCTGTGCTACCCAGCCTCCCGAACAAAGCATCGTGGCGTGCCGTTTGTGCGGCCGCTCTCTTCCTGTCAGGCTGGCTCGCAACTCCTCTCTCCCTCGCCGTCTACGACTCGGATGTTTGCTCGGTATCATGCTGCATCACCGCGGGCCATTGTTGCTGCCTGCCACACCACGCATTCGTCCAGGGACAACTTGAGGACAGGAATACTCAGGTCGGCACGCCGGAAATCTCCAGGCCATGCCCAGGTGAGCGAGCGTTGTCGGGCGCGTCCGTGCAGACGCTGGCTCGCAATGGGTATCGCTCACCATTTGACGAACGCGACTTATCCAACAGGGACGAGACACAATCACAGCCTATCCTCCTGCACAAGACTCCGATCCAGGAGTCCTCTTCTCCACGCGGGCCTCCGCGCCTGAATCGACTTGATCAAAAAAGTTGACATCACTCTATACCTCGGTTCGTAGGCGTGCCGTAGACGCGGTGCACGTGCGCGCGAGGAGTTTGTGGCGGGGCCAATCCTTGCAGCCACATCTCGGGACTCCGGACGTCACAGGTCTGATAGCGAAGTCTATGGGGCAATGTAGCTAACGTAGCGCCGCGGACAGGTCGCATGACCGGCCGACGCCCGCGATCAACGTTTCGAATGTCTCGCGAGCAACTGGTTAAGAACACAAGGTCACAAAGTCATGAAGAAATGCTCAGCATCATCACTGTTGCTCTCAAGAAAACTGACTTCCGACTCAGCGGTCCTATCTGCCTTGATTCTGCTGGTCACGATCGTCCTGGCTTGTACTCCGGGATCATCCGCTTTTGTTGGCGCTCTTGTTGGCGGAGCGAACAGCGGCGGAGCTCAATTCACCTTTGAGTCCCAGGGGCGCGTCACCGGCAAGGGAGGTTACCCCCAACTCGGGGTCCGCGCTTCCGGAGACCTCTTCCTCCTGCGCGTCAGGGATGAGGATTTGTGGCTGCAGACCTCTTCCGATGGCGGCGACAGCTTCGACCAGGGAGTCCGCATCAACGAAGGTGGATCGGTGGCATCGCACCCTGAAAACATGCCACTCATGGCCGTGCGCAGCATGCACGAATTTTATGTGCTCTGGACGGCGGAATCGGGACCTGAGCGCTCGGCACTCCGCCTCGCACGCTCGATGGACTGGGGAAAATCATTCAGCAAGCCGATTCCAGTTGATCCAGCCAGCACGGCGTCGCAGTCCTTTTACACGATGGCGGTGGGCCCGGATGGGGCCGTCTACGTAGCCTGGCTGGACGGGCGTGACCGGGGCCAGGGGAAGCAGGTATCCTCCGCACTCTATCTCGCCAGATCGACCGATCGCGGTCAGTCATTTGAGAAGAGCATCCGCGTGGCGCTGAATGTCTGCCCGTGTTGTCGACCGGAGATAGCCTTCAGCGACGGCAGGACGGTGCATATCGCCTGGCGCGGGATTCTCGGCAACGACATTCGTGACATATTCGTGGCTACTTCGACCGACGGCGCTACGACCTTCGGCGCCCCGTCACGTGTTGCCGAGGACAACTGGCAGATAGACGGATGCCCGCACTCAGGTCCGTCGCTCGCGACACTGAAGGGTCGTATCTTTGCGTCCTGGCGCACGGTATCGGGTGACCGGTCCCGTATCTATGTCGCATCGTCAAGTGACAACGGCGCCCACTTCTCGCCAAAGATTGAAGCGGACACCAGCCTTCTGGATGCCAACCACCCCCGACTTATGACCCTTGATGGCACGGTGGGTCTGGTGTTTCAGGCTCGCCAGGACTCGGCTCAACCAGGTTGGAGCAGATTCGACATCTACTTTCGTCAGATCGACCAGGCGGGCACCCTTTCCGCCTTGCAGCGGCTGGGCATGCGATGGGAAGTGCAACCTATCCCGCACTCCTATTTGAGCGTCCTGACCATCTCTTTGTAGCGTGGACCGAGGGAACGGATGATGGGCCTAAGGCTGTCCTGGCGCGGGGACGTCGTGCCCCATCCTCCGGCCCGGGTGCGGTGCAGCCTGCAAACAGCATTGGCGATGTATCTGCCTTTTCGAAGGGAGATAAGCGGTGAGAAGAACCAAGCGACCACTCTGCCTTGCGGCGATATTCTGTATGAGCGTCATGGTGAAGGCTCAACAGAACACAGCAGAGCTCTCAGGGACCGTGAGCGACGGAACAGGAGCAATCATCGTTAACGCGCAAATTACGGTCCGGCAACCGCTGACTGGCGCTTCACGCGAGACGCACACCAACAGCGTCGGTTTCTATGTATTCACTCAGCTTCCTACGGGTGTCTACAATGTGACAGTCTCTCATGACGGCTTTCAAACGGAGACGAGGGAGAACGTCGAACTGACCGTCGGCCAGCGGGCGAGACTTGAGTTCACCATGAGAGTCGGAACGGTAACATCGGAGACCGTTGTCACGAGCGGTGTCAGCCGGGTCGAAACTGACAGCGCTGCCCTCTCCAGCGTCATGGACAAGGACTCCATCCGCGAACTGCCGCTCAACGGACGCGATATTGTACAGCTGGCTGTCTTGAAGCCGGGTGTCGTGCCTTCGCGCAGGACCTCTGACTCTGCAGGCAGTGGCGGGCAGCTATCGGTGGGCGGAAGGCGTCCCAATCAGATCAGTTTTGTGCTGGACCAGGCTGACATCAACGACGCGAACAACAATACTCCGGGAAGCGTTTCGGGAGTCCTGCTGGGTGTCGACACACTGCAGGAGTTCCGCGTTTTGACCAACGGCTACAGCGCCGAATACGGGCGCAGTGCCGGAGGTGTGATCAGCGCCGTCACCCGGTCTGGTACGAACCAGTGGCACGGCTCGGCGTTCGAGTTTCTCCGCAACAGCGCAGTCGACGCCAAGAACTTCTTCGATCCGGCAGCCCAAAAGATTCCGCACTTTTCGCGCAACCAGTTCGGGGTCTGATCGATGGCCCCATCCATCATGACCAGACCTTTTTCCTGGCCAGCTATGAGGGTCTGAGGCAGCGCCTCGGTATTACGAATCAGGCGGTTGTACCCAACGCGGCAGCAAGAAACGGAGACATCCCCGGGCTCCCTCATATCTCGGTTGACCCATCGATTCCTCCCTATCTTGCTCTGGTTCCTCTCCCCAATGGGCGCGACTTTAATGACGGCACGGGGCAGTATTTGTCATCCGGCTCCAATGCTGACAATGAGGACTTCTTTGCCGGACGAGTCGATCATCGCTTTTCAGACAAGACTTCGATCTTCGGTCGCTACACTTATGACAGCGCGGGTGTCCAGGTGCCCGACAATCTCCAGCTGATCAAGACGAGCACCAAATCTCGAAATCAATACATGACGCTCCAGATGACTCACACGTTTAACGAGCGCCTGCTCAACAACGTCCGTCTTAACTACAATCGTTCGACCAGCAGCCAGTCCTTTGATGAGCTGCGACCAATCGACCCCTCACTGTCATTCTTTCCCGGTCGGCCCTTCGGCCAGATCAGTATCACGGGACTGTTCTCGATGGGCCCGAGTCGTTTCGGACCGAACTTTTCCGAGCTCAACCTCTTCCAGTTGGGAGACGATCTCTCGTGGATTGTGGGGCGTCACTCGCTCAAAGTCGGATTTGACCAGCGCAACATATACTTGCCGACCAGCCGCCCGCAGTCTCCATACGGCTTTTATCAGTTCAATTCGCTGGCGAGCTTCCTCAGAGCGACTCCGTTCGCTATGGAGCTGACGCTACCCGGATCTGAGCTGGTGCGCCACTGGAGCCAGTCGATGACCGCTGCGTACATTCAGGACGACTTCCATTTTTCGCGGCGCCTGACAATCAATCTCGGGCTGCGCTACGAGCGGACGAGCCTGCCGTCTGAGAGAGACGGGCTGGAGGCGAACCTGCGTGACACTCTGCACGATACAAAGCCGACGGTAGGCCAGTTGTATAAGAATCCTTCGAACCTCAACTTCGCACCCCGGGTGGGAATCTCCTGGGACCCGTTCGGTGACGGAAAGACCAGCGTGCGAAGCGCCTTTGGCATCTTCTTTGACCCACTGTGGACTGACTTTTACGCAAACGCAGCCAATCGCGAACCGCCTTTCTATACTCTGGGCAGCGTCCGCAATCCCAGCTTCCCCAACGCCGCTTCAGTCGCGACGAACCCCAACTTCGTTCTCGGCCGCCTGGACACACTGGCATACACACCAGGCAACCCATACTCGTTGCATTACAACTTGAGCATCCAGCGAGAGATCCTGAGAGGGGGGATTCTGACCGTAGCCTATGTAGGACAGCATGGGGTTCATGAGGTTCGACTGATCGACCAGAACCAGGCAATTCCGACGATCCTTCCTGATGGCCGAAAGTTCTTCCCGATCAATTCAACCGTTCGCAACCCCAACTTCAGCGGCATTCGCAACAAGGTCACGGACGGAATCTCTTCTTATAATGGTCTCCAAACGACATTTGAGTTCCGTTCGGGCCGGTACCTCATGCTCCACACGAGCTACACGTACGCGAGGGCTATTGACGATGCATCGATCGTCACCACGCAGGGTGGCGACAACGATCTCCCGCAGGACCCCGACAATCGGAATCAAGAGCGGGGGCTTTCGAATTATGACCTGCGCCACTACTTTGTGAGTTACGTCACCGCGCAAGTGCCCAAACTTCTGGGACCTGAGTGGCTGTCGGCAGGCTGGCAGCTCAACGCTATTTCAAGCCTGGCTTCAGGCAACCCCTTCTCAGTGGTAGTCGGCTTCGACCAGGCGCGAGCCCGTTTCCAGGCTGGAACATCACCTAGCGACCCGACCTGGTGCCCGGGCAGAGCATCAACCCTATCCTGGGCGACCCGAGCAGGTACTATAGCCCGGCTGCATTTGCTCTTCCTGCTCCCGGCTTCTATGGCAACCTTGGACGAAACACCTTGATCGGTCCCGGGCTGATCGCGCTCGACCTTGCAGTAGACAAGTCGTTTCGGTTGCGGGAGGGCGTTACTCTGCAGTTTCGTACCGAGGTTTTCAACTTCCTGAACCACCCGAACTTTTCAATTCCAAGCCAGCGAACCGTCTTCTCCAGCACGGGTCCGGTTGGCAGTGCGGGCTTGATCACCACAACGAGAGGATCATCGAGACAGCTGCAGTTCGGACTGAAACTCGTGTTTTGAGATACTCACGGTCTGACCGTGCCAAATCGAAATGTTGCTGAGCTCACTCTGAGGTAAAAGAGACGACCAATCTCCGACGTTGGTCTCAAGGACCTCTTGTTCGGCTTGAATAGCTTAGCGGTTGCTAGCGCCCACTAAGAGCAAGCAAAAGACTAATCAGTTTCGAATCCGTGGCTCGTGAACTTCAATGTCCGGCTGTTCTCCGTCACGGTACGGACGGTCATGATCGGAGGCCCCGCCGGGAAGTCTGGCTTCGATTTCGAGGGTGACCGTGACCTCCGCGCCCGCCCGACCGGCCAGATGCGCAATCACCTCGTCGGCAATGCGACTCGCGTCACGGCCAACGCGAGCGGGATCGAGGCTCACCGTGCCGTGGAAGCGACGCAGTTTTCGCTCCGGATGGGGGGACGGGTCGGGCCCCGGTCCGGGCCCCGGACCGGGCCCGGGAGCGGGATCGGGTGAAGGGGGCGGAGTCTCGCCATCCTTCTGCCTCCGCGCCACCTCCTTGACCAACATCCCCAAGCTGTCAGGCGAAAGCGATAGAAGCTGACCAGTGCGCAATCCTAAATACCGCTCTGTGGCCTCGTCGTAGCTTTCCGCGTACGCGAACGTGTCTGACTGCCACGTGAGCAGCGCCAAGCCGTCACGGATGGCCTGTACCAGCACCTCGGGACCGGCCAGCCGCGGCAGGTAGAGGTACCGTGCGAAATCCTCCACGAGCTGCCTCACGGCACGAAACGGCCGTCCGAAGCTGAGCCCCTGATGCGCCGCGCTCTGGCTATCGACGAACGGAGCTCAGGCCAGGACCATCCCAGTGTAGCGAGAGATTCTTAACAACCTGGCCCAGTTGCTCAAGGCGACAAACCGGCTCTCAGAAGCCGAGCCCTTCATTCGCCGCGCTATCGTCATCGAAGAAAGTAGCCGATGAAGCGAAGAGACTGAAAGACCGAGCGGCTACTATACGAGCCAGGCAAATCAAATAGCTTCCGTTAGACGATCTCCCAACACAAGGCCGTTATTCATATTGCCGTCAGCCGAATTGTCCATTCACGTCCGTGGGTATCCGTACGGTGGCTCGCGAGCCAGCGCCTACCCTTGCTCTCCCATGTTAGCCTTGCCGACCTGCCATCTTCATCTGGTCGCCTACGCGACAATTCTGTCTGCTGATGTGCCTGCATCATCCATCCGTTGAAAACCGATCGACAGGTTTTCGCATGTGCCCTACTCTCCTCTTGAGCATTCTTACATTCCTCGATAGTCAGGCTAGCGAATGAACAAGAGGCTTATGAGACGATCCTTGGGTGCGGCCCTAATTCTACTGGTCGGCTTGCCCGTCAGTTTGAGGGGCGATCAGCACCCAGGCATTTGTCGAATCCAGACCAGGTACGACCTGCTCAACAACACGACGACTGTAGAATGCGATCTTGTACATTCACTGAACGCCACGGGAAGGCTGTTCATCCGAGCCAACCTATCCTTTCCGGGAAGGCAGCCCATCGAGAATACGAAATTCTGGCTCGAGTTCTCATCGTGTCGAAATGTCGTAACCCGACCGACTGAGCCTCTATTCAGAAATGCGGATGTCATCTCCTTGTTGACAAGCTCAGTTCAGTTTGAGATTCGCGCCAAAGAGTACCGCAGCGAGTTTTTCGAGATGAACCACCAGATCGCAGAATCAGTCCGAGCTTACATCGGCTCGGAAGACCTGCAAAAGCTGCTGGACACCACACGTCTCTCAGGCAAATGGGGAACCGCCGAATTCAGGTTTTCCGATGATGCCCTTGACGCGCTCAAACAGTTAATACTGAGTCAGGTTCTCGCCAGGCCCGCCCACTAAGATGGCCGCCCGGCTCGTCAGAAAACAATCCCTATCTGTCCAGCGAACGTACGTGGGGTAACAAAGTGCGTCCCGCTGAACGTCGAGAGGAAATTGTACAGCGCCTCCTTGTTCGTGAGGTTTATTGCCGTAAACCGCAAGGTCACGCGCGTGTGATCTGTCCGAAGCAGATTGTCCGTGCCCATGCTGAAATCAAATAGATGCCGCGGCGCGATCCTCGGAGGATTGTGATCGTCGTTCGCTGTTCCGTCGGCCGGAATCTTAATCGCGAGTCGCCCCACGATTTGGATCGTGCACGAATCGTAAACCTTGCGTGGGTGTCGCGAAGACGTTCCCGCAGAAGAGACCAATCTGCGCCTGCAGATCAGGCGAGAAGCCGAGGGCGGTCGCGTAGTCGGGAACTGGCCCGGCAACCACTCCGCTGTCGTAGCGCCAGCTGAATGCCGCATACGGCTGGAGCTTGCCGAACTGGTGAAACTGGTACTGAACCTGGCTCGTCTGCTGGAACGCCTGGTCGTGGTCGATGCGGAAGACGCCTGCCGGTATATCGGAGTTAAAGAAGAGGCCGCCATTCTCCGGCGGGAAGTACCGCGCCCGCGTGTGCCCTGCCGAGAAGAATGCGGTGAACCCTTTATAGTCGGATAAGATTGACCCGCAGTGCCAACCCGTCGAGTTTCGACTTGTTCCACGAGATCGGAAAAGCAATCGGCGTATTGAGCAGGACGTTGAAGTCGTATGCGTTGCGCGTCCGCTTCCAGAAGTAGTCAGCGTCGATCATAACGTGCCTGCCAACCCATTGCTGAAAGCCGGCATTGAATTGATGTCGCTGGCCCGGCTTGAGACTCTCAATGCTCGCACCGCCAAGTATGCCGTCGCCCAGCCCTGCGCCCCGGCCGCTTCGATAGAATCAGGTTTTCGTTATATGGCGTCTCGAACGTTCGGCTATAGGAGCCGCGCAACACAGTCCCGGTTCGTTTTAAATGAGGTACGAGCCCCGAGGCGCGGCTGCCACAAATGGTCCCTTGCTGAGTGCCCGCGTAGTTATCGAAGCGCAGTCCCAGATTGGCTGTGAAGTTGCCCCTGGTGATCGAATCCTGCGCATAGACCGCCACCTGCTTGATATCGGTGTGGCCGTTGAACGTGAAACAGGCTCCCGCCACGCGTCAGGTCGAATGGCAGCAGGCCGGGAATGAAGTTGGGGCTCGTAGGATCGTTGAAATTCGGATCGGTGATCCCAAACTGAAACGCCTCAGTCAGGAATGTGTGCGAGAACTGCACTCCCGCCTTGGCGTTGTGAACTCCCGTTCGTGTAGGCGATGTCGGCGCGGATGCCGAGTTCTGTAGCCGTCGCTGCTGGCTGACCGTCTGGTCTGATCCGAGAATGGATTCGCGCTCGGGTAGTACCAGACCTGGTCCATGCGAAAGTAAGGATTGACCGTCAGTATTGTCGTTGGACTGAAGATGTGAACGTAGCCGGGCGCGATGTTGACCGATCGCACCTGCTGGCCCTGGTCCTGTCCGAGGGCCTCCTGCTCGTAGGTGTTCGGTATCTCAAAACGGTTGCGCGCCAGCAGCACGTTGAGATGGAAGGTATCGTTCGAGCCGACGCTGTAGTCGAGGCGGTCGAAGATGCTCGACGAGGTGCCGCGATCGTGAAACACTGATATCTCCGGCGCGTCAAGAAACCGGCCGCGGTCCTCAAAGTTGAAGGCTATGAAGTTGCCTACTTTCGCATCCCCGAAGCCGAATGTGCCCTCGGTATGCGAGTTCCGAACGTGCCGTACTTGGTCAGCAGGCTGCCGGTCGGATGCTTCTGCCCGATGCCCGAATGCGTGATCGCATTGATGATCAGACTGGTCTTGTCGCCGTACTCAGCCAGGCACGGCGCCGGTAGTCACCTCAAGCGACTGGATCGCATTGACAGGCAGCTGCGTGGAGAAGGCCTTGCTCGATCTGATCTGTGATCGGCTGATTGTCGATGAGATCGATGTCTGCGCATGATCACCAAGCGGATGAAAGAGCCCATTGGAGTCGGCCGCAACGCCAGGCGCGGCAAAGGCCACCACATCGCTCAACCCGGATCCCGGAGACCGGACAGGCAGGCGGGCAATCAGTGATTGGTCTACATCGGTATGCGCCATTGGAACGCTCTCGACTAAACTCTCGGAACTCGCGATCTCCACAGTGTTGGTGACACCCCCGATCGCAAGCGAGACATTGACCGTGATCGGCACCGATGTGCGCACCGTAAGATTCTGGGTGACCGTGTTGAACCCGTTCGCCGAGACACTCAGTTGATAGTTATTCGGCGGTACATCGCCGAAACGGAATGAACCGGTGTTATCGGTGGTCGTCGACCGTCGGAAGCCAGTAACCGCGTTCTGAATGATCACTGTCGCAGTCGTCACGACCGCGCCAGTCGGGTCTGTGACTGTGCCTGTCACAGTACCGGCGGAGAGCGACTGTCCCAGACAGGTAAGTGATAGCGCTCCGAGCAGACAAGCTACCGCCACAACGAAACGCATTTTGGTTGTCATTGATTCCTCCTCCCACGCGGCCTCAAGACCGCGCTGTAGCATATAGGTCATTCTTTCGTTCGTTCCCTGAGGTCGCATGCTATAGCTTCAGAAAACGCTCTCGCAGGATGCGCCCTTGCAATCGGCTGATGTTGAGATATTGACCGTTACTCAGCGTTGCAACATAAGTACCGCCCGGAAGCGGACTGACTCGCCGCAGCATCTCCAAATTGGCCAGTGCCCCGCGACTGATCCGTACGAACTGCGACGGATCCAGGCGCGCTTCAAGGTCTTTCAGCCGATAGGTAATCGTGTAGGTTTGATTCTGTGCTGTGGTGATTCGCAGGACTTCTCTTTCGGCAACAACGGAGGCAATCTCCCTGACTGGTATGATCACAATCTCGTCGCTCTGGCGCACCGGAATGCGCTCAAGCGGTGCTGCTCGTCTTGCCGCGTCGTAACTTTCAGCGGCCGCGTTCACCCGAACCGCGCTCTCGATTCGCAGGTCGGAGCGTTCCAGCCGCTCCTGAGCGCGATTGACCGTTTCGCGCAAGCGGCTCTTGTCTATCGGCTTGAGCAGGTAATCGACCGCATTCAATTCGAAGGCGCGCACAGCGTATTCGTCATATGCCGTAACGAAAGCAATCAGCGGCATCCGGCTCTTCTTCAGCAATCGCACGACACCCAGTCCATCAATCTCCGGCATCTGCAAGTCGAGGAGGGCCAGGTCAGGACGGTCACGTTCGATTAGCTCGATCGCTTCCGCGCCATCTTCGGCCTCACCAATCAGCACAACATCCTCGAAGCGACGGAGCAGCGCCGCCAGAAACGACCGCGCGGGCCTTTCGTCGTCAGCAATCAGGACACGCAGTGCGGTGCTCATACCTATCGGCTCTCGATTCGATCTAACCCGATATTAAGGTGTCGATTAGCGTGGGCAGTCTAAGGGCATCGGCAATAGGTGACTACTAGTATCTAACCAATTGCCGGTTATAGCGCTTGAGTGGTTGACTTGGGCTTACCAGCGGCTGAGCGAAAATAGCTAACGTGGCAAGAGATACGGCTGCGTCTGATTCTCCAAAGATCTGGCAACGTGAAAGCAGGGATCATATACTGATGCGAACTTATGTTGCCAGAACTACATACTGTCAGAGTGCCTCTCGCCATATTGCTGTCCGCTTGTCTGCTCTGCCTGCGGCTCGGCTGCGTAGCAATTTGTTCCAATCATCTCGAAGAGGCCTCGAAGACCGGCTCACACAATTTGGCCGTAGACTGCACCATAGGCTCTATTGACGTGACCTGCCCAATTGCAACAGGGGTAACGAGCGCACTTCCTGAGCGATCCTTTGTCTCGCCGATCATAGTCGGCGCGGTGAATCTGAACGCACCGATTTTTTCACTGGAATTCATCAACGACGGACGCGACAGCCGCCCAAAGCCTTACCACCCGTCCCTAGCTCCCTTCGAGCGTAATTCGGTCCTGCGCATTTAAGCCCTCGGAAAACGAAATCATCGGCTAATAGCCTTCATCCGAAGGCTGTAGTGCTTCACTCGTTCGTCCGGAGGTCACTGAATGGGGACCATCTCGTCACATTCTTTCTTTTGCTGCTTACTATGTCTGCTCCTTTGTAGTCTGGCTGAGCAGCATGTTTTTGGTCAATCGGAGTCGCTCGAACAGCGCCTGCCTTTGGAACTGGTATTCGCCGATTCGATCGTCCCACAGGACCGACATGAAATGATGCTCACAACCGGTGGATGGTATTTCAGCCACGGCGTCCTGCACAGTTCCCTCCTGACACAGAAGTTGGAATGGGGAATATCAGATCAGCTCCAAGTCTCAACCTTTGTGAATCTCGTAAACAGCTCCAACCTGACCGGCTCAATGATGACAGGCATGGGCGATATTGAGATAGGCGCACGTTACACATGGCCCGCAGTCGGCTCCCCATTCACACATCTTGCTGTAGCCATCGACGCCAGCGTCCCGACTGGCGATCCGGGTCGGAAACTTGGCGAGGGAACATACAGCGTATCGCCCTCAGTGCTCCTTTCGCGCGAGCTGCGCCAGGGCGAGTACCAGCTGTTCTCGACTACAGGTATCGAGTTCATCGCCGGGCATCGGCGACTGGAGACGGTGCTGGAGGCGTCGCGCAACTCTATTTTTTCAAACAATGGCATATCTATTCACGCCGGGCACGGCTGGGTGATCGGCGAAATCTCAGTGAGCAGCGATCGCTGGAATGGCGGGAGCGAAACCCGGGTTAGTCTCACTCCGTCCTACGTCTTGCGCATCGCGAAGGAGAGCCGAACTTCTAATTGGCATTCCGATTGGCCTTACTTCATCGACGGAGCGCATTGGCGCAGCAGTTAAATTTACATTCGAGCTGGGTGGCAAAGAGGCGCAAAAGGAGAAGTCGCCATAGCAAGGACCCTCCTGATTGACGCCTGATATTGAGTGATATACTATACTTGGGTAGACTATTTCATCAGACAAGAAGAAGCAGAGTATGGCGCATACGATCAAGAATAAACAGAAATTGATCAGCCGTGTCCGCCGCATTCGCGGCCAGGTCGAGGCGGTTGAGCGGGCGCTCGAACAAGAGCAGGACTGCACTGTGATTCTTCAGACAATTGCGGCCTGCCGCGGGGCTATCAATGGGCTCATGGCGGAGGTCGTTGAAGGGCAGATTCGCTACCACGTCATCGATCCGAAACAGCCGGCCGCGTCCAGGGCCAGTCGCGCCACGAAAGAGGATCACGCGCGGGCGGCCGACGAGCTGATCGCGGTGATCAAGACCTACATGAAATGATCGTCAGAGCTTCGGAGTTTGCTAATGAATCAGGCACACGCTCGAGCAACGAAGACGAATACTCTGGTGGACGCGACATCGGATTCTACCGGCAATCCCAAAGTTGCCTACACGGCTGAGCGTCACGACGAGGCGGAAGGCGCCCAGGAAGAGCATCATGTGGAATTATCGGACCTGGTCCGCATCGGGTTCGTTGGTCTCGCAATCATCGCACTCTGGCTGCAGCCGTTCTCGCATCTCAGCCTGATAGGGGTCATTGCGGCGCTGATTGGCGGCTATCCAATCTTCAAAGAAGCCTTCTCATCACTCCTCGCGCGCAGGATGACCATGGAGCTCTCGATGACCATCGCCATCTGTGCCGCATTGGCGATCGCCGAAGTGTTTACGGCGCTCGTCATCATTTTCTTTGTCCTCATCGCGGAGGTTTTGGAAGGGTTGGTCGGCGGACGAGGCAGGCGCGCGATGAAGGAGTTACTCGATCTGCTGCCACGAGAGGCGCTCGTGCGCCGCGCTGGTGAGGCGCACGCCGTGCGTCTCGAAGAGATGCAGGTGGGTGACGTAGTGATCGTCAAGCCCGGCGCACGCGTCCCTGTGGACGGCGAAGTCGTGCGCGGCCATTCCTTCGTTGACCAGGCGACGATCACGGGCGAGTCGCTTCCGGTTGAGAAGTTGACGGGGCGCGGGTGTACGCCGGCACCATCAATCAATCCGGCGTGCATCGAGGTGCGCGCAGAGGGGCTGGGGCGCGAGACCGCGTTCGGCAAGATTATCGAGGCAGTTGAACGCGCGGAGAAATCGCGAGCGCCGATTCAGAAGACCGCAGACCGGCTCGCGGGCTATCTCGTCTACTTCGCCATCGGATGCGCTGCGCTGACCTTGCTCGTCACTCACGACGTGCGATCTACGATTTCGGTCGTGATTGTCGCAGGCGCCTGCGGAATCGCGGCTGGCACGCCCCTGGCAATTCTTGGTGCTATCGGCCGCGCGGCGCGGGAGGGCGCGATCATCAAGGGAGGGCTCTACCTCGAGGTCCTCGGCACGATTGATACGGTCGTGCTTGACAAGACCGGCACGCTGACACTGGGAACGCCTGAGGTCATCGCAGTCTGTCCTGTGGACGGCGTCACCGAGAGTGCACTTATTAGAAGCGGCAGCAATCGCCGAAAGACCGTCGGAACACCCCGTCGCCTCTGCGATCTTAAGGAAAGCCGCCGCGGCTGCGCTCCCGGTGGTGGAGCCGGAGCGCTTCGATTACTTGCCAGGCAAAGGCATCATCTGCTCGGTCGGGGGAGAGGAGATCGTCGTTGGTAATCGAAGCCTCGTCCACGAGCGACAGATTATCGTGAATCCGCGAGACCCGAACTCTGAAGGGGCTGATCAATCCTCAGAGATTCTCGTGGCCCGCGGCGGCCGGCTGCTTGGAGGTTCCGGATCGCCGATGTGCTTCGGCCTGAAGCAAAAGAAGCCGTCTCTGCGCTTCGCCAGGCAGGAATCCGAACGATTCTCTTAACCGGTGATGTCGAAGTAATCGCCGCGGCAGTTGGTCAGGAGCTTGGCATCGATGAGGTGGCTGCGAATCTCCTTCCGGAGCAGAAGCTCGAGCGAATCCAGGCCCTCAGTGAGGCAGGGAGGAAGGTTGCAATGATCGGTGACGGGATCAATGATGCGCCGGCCCTCATGCAGGCCGACGTCGGTGTGGCGATGGGCTCTGGAACCGACGTGGCTCGTGAGAGCGCGAACATTATGCTGCTCGGTAATGACCTTTTAAAATTCGTCGAGACCCTGAGAATCGCGCGGCGGTGTCACCGCATTATCATGACCAATTTTGCCGGGACGTTGATCGTGGATGGCATCGGGGTGGGACTGGCGGCTTTCGGGCTGCTCAACCCCTTGCTGGCAGCCTTCATCCATGTAACTTCTGAGCTGGCCTTTATTCTCAATTCGGCCCGGCTACTCCCACATTCGCCAACACATTGATTCGTAGACTTATCATTAACAATGCGAACAAGCATGCCACAGGCGTCGATTGATCAGGTGCGCGCCTGCAATCAGCAGTGCCCCGATTAAAACAAGGCGGTTCCAATGGTGATTCTTTTTTACTAGCAGTGAAGGAATAGAGGCGCGCGCTGAGCACCATTAACGCCCCAGCAATGAAGAGCAGCAGTGCCCGCCATCGCCGGTGACGGCGTAAGTAACTCGGCAGCAGGGTGACGATGCCGACTTGAGTTGGAGAGGTTTACGATCGCATTCCCCTGCGTGCTACATCAAATGCTCTGCAACGCGACGGCACGAAGTACCGGGTTGCGGTGATGCCGTTCGGACAGCCGGGGGCACCCGTATTTCCGAGTGTGGCGTCGGCCTTTCCGTCAGGGTTGCTGGCGAGCATTACGACGATTGATCCGAATATCGAAAACTCCTACGCGATTCGGGCGAGCCTACAGCTCGAGCGCGATTGCCTCGTCGACGTCGCTCTCCGTTGGCTACGTCTACGTCAGGAGTCTTCACGTCATCCTCTCACGCAATGTCAATGTTACAACGGTTCAGCGGCAGAGGCTCCTCAGAAGGGAATCGCCCACCTGGGCGGCCGGATCCCCGATTCGCCAACATCAGCGAGTTCTTCTCGACTCCACAGAATAACTTCAATCTGCGCGACGACCGCGGGTTGGCAGATAATGATCAGCAGCACCGGCTTGTGATCAGCGGTTCGCTCTCGAGTCCAACCGCGGTTGCGGGCGAGCCGTTCTGGCGGCGAGCCGTCTCAGGCTTTCAGTTGAGCTACATCTTCAGCTACGGCTCTGCGTTGCCTTTTCAATATCGTCACCGGAAACGACCGCAATCTGCTCAATCGCTCGAACCTGCAGCTTCCGAATGCGACCTTCGGAACGGGGGCGATACCTCTGCGGGCCTTCGGGACACCTACAGGAGCCGCGGACCCGAGACAGATTCAGTTCGGAATGCGACTCACATTCTGAGGTCAGCCGCTCGAGGAAGGACCATAGTGAGACCTTCAATGGAACTCATTTTGCCGGCCCGAGAGAGATTTGTGCAACGGTCACCTGCAGATTCCGCTACCAGCGGAAATTAGCCCCATTCGTTGTGTGTCGTTTTCATAATTGCGAGGCTGACCTTCCAACGAGCGATGCATCCCGAAGGGATGCAAGAAGGTAGCCAGGGGCAAGCGAAGCGCAGCCCCTGGATCGTTTAACAATAAGACCGCGCCCCGGAGGGGCGCCAGAACGGTACTGAATTCCATAGGGTAGGGGTTCGGTTCTTGGTGCTGAAGACAACGTGCACATGAATGCTCCTGTGTGTGGAAGGCATGTGATACCCGAATGTGCGGGTTTCAGGGTGGCAAGGTGCGTCACGTCTCGCGTCCCTTCAGGACGCGGGGGTCCTGTCTACTTGTTATCCAGGGGCTTCGCTTCGCTCGCCCCTGGCTACCTTCTGTTGTCGCTTCGCGACGCCGTGCGCGACAATCTTCAGTGTTCACTTGGCGAGCACGATCCGACCGCCTGCCCATGAAAGAATTCTTCGTAGCTCCAGGTAGTCAGGAATGCGGAAATATCGGGTTCGAGCGCGGATCTTCATTTGAAGCAGTGTGCGCAGGTACCGGATTGTCTGGCTTTCAATATCCGCAAATAGTAAGAGCGAAGTGTTCGTCGTCCGTCAGTCCGGCCTCGCGCGCGAGTTCCCAGTCGAGATCGCTTGTTTCAATTCTTCCCGAGGAAGCCAGATACCCGGTGATGTCCGTGCTCATTGTCGTCTCCTTTGCTTATTCACACGAGTAATACTCCGGCGCAACGAAAACGGATCTATGAGATTCGATCAGACCCTTGATCAATGAGGTATCCTATTGTGCTGGCGCAGCTTCTCAATCCTTAGCGGGCGTTAGTGCAAATTTGCTGGCGCAGGCGGATGAAGAGTGGCAGAATCGCGGCGGCCTTCGTCCCGGAACAGGTCCTCTTGCCGCCGCATGTTCTGGCCCCGTCTGCGCAAGGCCATCAACCGGTGGTCGCCTCTCGCGGCGATCCCCCACTTCCGGTCTGCTGATTTAAACAGCGACTTCCTGGAGCGATGAATCGTGCGAAAGCTGTACATACTCCTCACCCTCGTGGGTCTGGCGGTCGCGCTGAATCCCGCGATACATTCAGAACAAGGCGTCGACTATTTGCGCACCCAGCTCAATGACCGGGTCTATACACCCTATGGATTGCTTGTCGTCGATCTCGATCACGACAAGATACCTGATCTTGTGCAGACCAACTTTTACCAGCCGAGCGGCAGTACATATGTTCCGTCGCTCGTGGTTCGGCTTGGTGGCGGCAACGGCATCTTCTCGAGGGCCCGCACTTATCCGATTGGCAAGCAGCAGGCAGACGATTACCCGAGCTCAATTGCTGCAGGCGATCTCAACGGCGACGGAAACCTCGATCTCGTGGTCACCAACTATGGTGTTGGAACCTGTTCCATTCTCCTCGGGCGCGGCGACGGCACATTCTTCGCCGGCCACGATGTCAATTCGCTCCAACCGCATCACGTCGCCATTGGTGATCTGAACAATGACGGTAAGCTTGGACCTCGCTGTTGCCGAAGACGAGCGCAATTTGGTCTCGATCTTCATCGGCCGCGGCGACGGCACGTTCTTCGACGCTTCGGCTGCCAACGGAACGCGCTTCGACGCGGGCCACCGTCCCCATGCAGTGGCAATCGGAGACTTCAACGGCGACGGCAAAGCCGACCTCGCGATTGCCGTGCTTGACGACAGTGCAATTGCCGTCCGGTTTGGAAATGGCGACGGAACCTTTCGAGAGGGGACCATACTGACAACCGGTGCCGGGCCCCATTTCCTGCTCTCGGTAGACATCAATCACGACGGCAATCTTGATCTGATCAGCGCGGACTCGGTCAACGCGACCGTCAGTGTATTCCTTGGAAATGGCGCCGGCGCCTTTGCTCGTACAGCACAACCTGCCGTGGGCAGAGACCCCTTGTGGTTGGCAGTGGCGGACTTCGATCTTGACGGCATTCTCGACATCGCAGTCTCCAACCTGAGCACCGACTCGATTGGTCAGAGCACGGCAAAGGGAATCACGATCCTCCTCGGCAAGGGCAATGGAACATTCAAGGATGGGATTAATCTCATGACCCGGGGTGGCGCCTACACGATAGGTGCGGGGGACTTCGATCGCGATGGCGTTCCAGACCTGGCCGTGACCAATGTTTCACAGGTCTCGGGACCGAACGATCCGGGTGTGGTCTCGGTCTTTCTGAGCCGCGCATTTCATCCGCGCCTCCTAAACGGGCGTTCGCTCCAGTAGCTCGTGGGCGCCGCCAACTGCCAATCAAAAAGGGGTCAGCAGGGCTGCCCCTTTTTGTGTTATGTTGTGATGTCTGGGGCGCTTACACGGGGAAAAATAGTTTTTGACAGCTACCGAGCCAATCTGTTACATTCCGGCTTCAAAACGCCCTACCGTAGCTGCGATCAGCAAAAACAGTGCGCAGAGTCCTGATTCCCGTGGCTGCTGTGTGTTTGAACGAGAGCCCGTCAATTATTTGATCCTGAAGAGTTCGGGGAGCCGGTAACCAGCGAGGAGGTCAGCTAACTCAAACGATGAAATCAGCTATTGCCGAGGTGGCGCAGACCTATGGAATCGAAAACTGGGGTGCCGGATACTTCAGCATCAATCGTCGGGGCCATCTTGTTGCTCACCCTTCCGAAGGCGACCCGCACAGTGTAGACATCAAGCTCCTCGTCGATGAGCTTGTTGCCCGCCGGGTCAAGCCTCCGATGCTTCTCCGCTTCCCGCAGATACTTGCCAGCCAGGTCCGCAAGATGAATCAGTCCTTCGGGGCGCGATGAAGGAATTCGGATACCAGGGAGAGCACCTCGCGGTTTTTCCGATGAAGGTCAACCAGCGCCGGCAAGTGATCGAGGCTTACCTCGAGGAAGCATCCAAATACAACTATGGGCTCGAGGTTGGAAGCAAGGCAGAGCTCTATGCTGCGATTGCTCTCGACCAGGCGCCGACCTCGCTGCTTGTCTGCAATGGATTCAAGGATGAGAGCTTCATCGACCTGGCTTTTATCGGGACCTCGCTCGGCAAGCGCGTCGTTCTCGTGATCGAGAAGCTCAATGAGCTCGGACACATCATCGATCGGGCGATAGAGACGGGTGTGCGGCCGATGATCGGCTTGCGAGTACGCCTCTACACTCGCGGCTCGGGCCGGTGGGAGAAGTCAGGCGGCGAGCAGTCCAAGTTCGGCCTGACGACCACGGAGCTCCTGCAGGCCATCAAGACTCTTCGCGATGCCGGCATGATCAGCCAGCTGAGAGTCCTGCACTTCCATATCGGCTCACAGATTACGCAGATCAAACGCGTCAAAGCCGGAGTCAAAGAGGCGGCTCGAGTCTATGCAAAGATCCGCAAGATGGGGATTGACGTCGACCACCTCAACGTCGGTGGAGGAGCGGGCGTCGACTACGATGGAAGCAAGACGAGCTTCGAATCTTCGGCCAATTACACGCTGCAGGAGTTTGCCAACGACGTCGTCTATACTGTGAAGACTGTCTGCGACGAAGAGAACGTGCCCGCAGCCGAACATCATCACGGAGTCGGGACGCGTCCTGGTTGCCTATCACGCTGTTCTCATTACCAACATCATCGACGAGATCGAGACGGTGCAGGGCATCAAGAACGTGACCGTCACAGAAGACGAGCCCCAGGTCATCGTTGAGATGCACGACCTGCTCAAGAGCATGACCTCGAAGAATTTTCTCGAGTACTACCACGACGCGCTCGAGCACAAGGAAGAGCTCTTCACCCTCTTTGATCTCGGCTACATAAACCTCGATGAGCGCGCCAAGGGCGAGATGCTCTTCTGGGGCGTATGCGATAAAGCCGACAACTTCGCCAGGCAGTCGCAATACCAGTCAGAGGAATTCAGCGACCTGCGCAAGCTTCTATCAGCCAAATACTTGTGTAACTTCTCAGTCTTCCGCTCCGTACCTGATCACTGGGCGATAGATCAGCTGTTCCCGATCATTCCGATCCACAGGCTGAGCCAGCCCCCGACCGATGGAGCGACACTGGTCGATATCACCTGCGATTCGGACGGGGTAATCGACAAGTTTGTTGACCTGCACGACGTCAAGGAGGTTCTCGAGGTCCACGATCTCGATAAGGACGAACCCTACTACCTGGCGCTGATGCTTGTCGGGGCTTACCAGGAAGTCATGGGCAATTTCCACAATCTCTTCGGGACGACGAACGAAGCTCACGTAATCATCGATGGCGAGGGTGCGCACCACGTTAGCCGCGTCATCGCGGGCTCTCAGGTAGGCGATATGCTGTCGTTCGCGAGATACGAGAAGGACTTCCTTCAGGAGGGATTCCGCACTCTTCTCGATCGACAGCTGAAGAAGGGTTCGCTCACTGAGGAGGGTGGCCGGCAACTGCTCGCAGAATATGAAAGCCACTACACTGGCTATACCTATCTCGATGCCAACGGGCACTGATGAACAAAGGAGAGGATAGGCCGCGCGGGCCATCTCAGTAACCCACAACATGATCAGAAGACTGAAAGGCGCAAAATACTTTACCAAGCCCACCCAGCCGCTCCAGATCGACCGGGACCGCAGTGTTCCCGGTCTGCTCGAGAAAATGGAGGGCATTTCGTTCCAGGGACGCAACCTTGCACTGGCCCACCAGATCTGGCTCCAGATGCTTCACGAGAACGCCATTGTCATGATGGGAATCAGCGGAGCCCTCGTTCCCGCGGGCATGCGAAGGCTGATTGCCTATCTGTTGAAGAATCGCTGCGTCGATGTCCTCGTGGCCACTGGCGCCAACATCTTTCACGATCTTCACGAAACTCTCGGACGCTTTCACTACCAGGGTGATCCGAAGATGGACGATGCTCAACTGCAGGAGCAGATGGTCGATCGGATTTACGATACGCTGGCATCTGAAGAAGAGTTTCGCGAGGCTAACGAATGGATCGGCGGCTTTGCCGGACAGCTTGACAGCAGCCATCCTTACTCGACGAGAGAGTTTCTTCACCTTCTGGGAAGAGAGCTCAGCGAGATTGCGACCGAGGACGGGATTCTGACGTCGGCTTACAAGTCACGGGTTCCAGTGTTCTGTCCGGCGATTGCCGACAGTGCGTTTGGCGTATCCATAGGTTTGAGCCGGATCGAGAAGAAAAATCAGTTCCAGTTCGACGTTATCCAGGACGTGGTCGATCTCGCGCAGATAGTGGCAAAGGCCCGCTCCACCGGGGTTGTCTTCTTTGGCGGGGGAACGCCGAAGACTTTCATCCAGCAGAGCGAAGCCAGTGCCGGTCTGCTTCACGGACAGGTTCGCGGCCACAAATATGCCGTACAGATAGTCACTGAAGGGCCCTATTTTGGCGGATATTCAGGGTCGGACTTCGATCAGGCTCAGAGTTTTGGCCGGCTTGCCCGGTCGGCGAGGGCGGTGACAGTGCGCTGCGACGCGACGATCGCCATGCCGATGCTGGTGACTGCCTTATCGCAGACGGCTTCGAAGGCGATGAGAACGAGAAAGCGGGTGCAGTTTACGTTTGGCCGTGAGCTTGGAATCGTGATGCCCTGAAGAGGGGAGCCACAAAAAACACAAAAGGTCTTTGTGTTTTTTGTGGCTAACTTTGTTTTATGGAAGCTTGATCTGCTGGCCTACCTGAATCTTGTCAGGATCCGACAGTTGATCTGAGTTGGCCTGAAATATCTTCTGATACTGATTGGCATCGCCGTAGAAGCGCTTGGCGATTTTTGACAGGGAGTCGCCCGACTGGACCGTGTAGACCTGTCCGGGTTGCACGGCGATGTCGGCTGTAATATCGGCCGCATTCGCGTCAATCGCCTTGACTGCATCCCATAGCTGGTTCTTTCCGTAGTCAGACGGCACCGCCCCCTTCACATAGAGCTTGTCACCATCCATCTGCAGATTGTCAACACGCAGCCCGACCTCGTGTCCCTTATCGAGGACAGCGCTGTACTTCTGCTTGAGTTCATCAAAGCTGGCCATATGGAGCCCTCCTTCGGAAAAATATGATAGAGGTTGTGAGGGGAGTGACTCAGCGTAGACTATGCGGCCGGATAAGACAAGATCCCTGAGTAGGGGCGGCTCGCGACCGCCCCCACACGCCTCTCTCGGAACTGTACTGATGGATGGCCGAAGTGAGGGCGGCTCACGAGCCGCCCCTACGAACGGCGACGGGTCGCGCTTCGGAACAAGAGGGACGTTGGAAATGAAGGCTCCTCAAACAGGGCGCCAGCTTCGGGCATCCCGCAGGGATGCGAGACGGTAGCCAAGGGCAAGCGAAGGAGGCCGTCTAAAATTCGCGGATGGTGGCACCTGCTCTTCCTGCGCACCGAAGGTGCGCGAGGAATTAGCCGGCGGTGAAACCGCCGGGTATGCGTCCCCCCTCACGGTTGCGCCCCGGCAGGGGCGCAGGACCTGAGCCCAGATAATGCAATTTAGGCATAAACATTGTGGATTCAACTACATGCTTGCGCAAATCTGATCCGGCGGCCCTCCAGGGCGCAACGCTCCTTTGGCGATTTCGTTCCGGTGGTTTCACCACCGGCTAATATCCTCGCGCACGTCCCGTGCGCGGGAATGGAAGCTGCCTAGTCCCTGACAACAACTCGAATTCTTGAGACAGCCTCGAAGCCAGCACTGACTACCCTCCTGCATCCCTGCGGGATGGAGAGACGATGTCATACGACTTACATCTTACCCTCGATCAGAGCGCGGACTGCCGAGCGGACTACCGGCATAGCGACGTCGTCGCGAACGACCACATCTCCGATGCGAGTCGGAAGTATCAGCGAGAGACGCCCTCGGACCACCTTCTTGTCGTGTGCCATTGCGGCAGTGATCTCAGTCGAAGCGAGCCGCTCGATCGAAGGCAACGGTCCGATGGCATTGACGTCCTTGACGATTTCTAGAGCCTCGCTGGCAGCGATCAATCCAATCCTTTCAGCTATCGAAGTGGCGCACTTCATCCCATAACCGACCGCTTCGCCGTGCTTGAGCAGGCGAAAGGCAGTAACAGCCTCGAGAGCATGACCGACGGTATGTCCGAAGTTGAGGATCTTTCTGAGGCCACCCTCTCTCTCGTCTGCAGCTACGACCTCCGCCTTGATCTCACAGCACCGCGTGATGATCGCTGTGAGCACGTCGAGATCGAGCGCCTGGATCTGAGTCATTCGGTCTCTGAGGAATGCGGTTAGCTCGGCATCGCGAATGATGCCGTACTTGAGGGCTTCGTACAGCCCTGCGCGAAGCTCGCGCCGAGGCAGGGTCCTGAGGACTGAGGGGTCGATGATGACCGCCGCCGGCTGGTGGAATGCTCCGATCAGATTCTTCCCGAGCGGATGATTGATCCCTGTCTTGCCGCCCACCGAGCTATCGATCTGCGCGAGGAGGGTCGTTGGAACCTGGAGGTAGGGAATGCCGCGGAGAAAGGTTGCGGCAACAAATCCGGCGAAGTCTCCGACGACGCCCCCACCGAGTGCAAGGATTGCGTCGCCCCGTTCAAAACGGTTTGCAAGCAGGGCCGTCCACGCGCGTTCAGCAGTTCTGATGGACTTGGCGCGTTCGCCGTCACTCACAAGATGGACGAGAGGTAGAAATCCGGCCTCCTTGAGGCTTCGTTCGACGCGTTTTCCACATAGCTCAAAGACCCTGGCATTTGAGAAGAGGGCAATGCGCCGCGCTTTGCCCAACGCGGTCCGGGCGATCTCCCCTGTGCGGACGAGCGAACCGCTTTCGATGGAAATATCGTAGCCGCGATCTCCCAGAGCCACTCGGACGGTCGATGGTTTCAAATTCAAGGTGCGCATAGGCTTATGTCGGCGGCACCATAGCGTTGGCGCGGAAGGGTGTCAAGGCTGGATTGGATGGAATCGGGACAAAATAATAGGCGCTGCAGTCGTGGGATGCCTGCAGCGCCTGTTAATGTGGTTACCTTCCTCACCCTGGTAACCACGTGACACCGTCAGTGGAGTTAACCACCTGGTATCTCGTTGCCCCACCCAGACTATGGCAATCCCGGTGCCAAAGACAAGGTATTCGATAACTACTGTAAATAACGGGCTTAGGCTCTATGACCGGCTAAGCCGCACTCCGTAGAGATCGTCTCTGGTTGAGTAATTCTTACGCGAAAATGGAAGGGTGGCTATGAAATTATTGCTTACCCTTTTGCTGTCAGATGTGTCTGACATAGTCTCATAATTGTAAACCCCTCATTTAACAATGAGTTCGAGAATTCAGCTCGAGAACACTGTGGAACGCTAAGACAAGGAAACTGCCGGCTGCGTCAGTCATTGTCGTTGCCAACAAAAAACTTGAAGGCCATGACTGTTGCTGCTATTGTGGATTGCGTCATCATTTCAAAACTCGTCGAGACTTTCGTTCGTGTCCCATATGAGATCAATACTTAGGCTTGTCTGGCTGGGTTTTGCAGTCTCCTGCCTCAGTCAGGCTGCCCAGGGACAGATTCAGATTGATCGTCCCAAGCAGGAACCGCCGCTGCCCAATCCTTACACGATCGCGGTACCCCGCGACCAGGTGATCAAGATAGCGAAGGAAGTTTTTTCCTCATGCAAGATTCCCATCGATGATGAAGCGAGCAAGCCTGAGGATGCAAAGCTTGTCACACGCTATGTGATCTTCACCAAGGGCGTCACCGCGAAAGATGATCTCGAACACCTCGCGACGCTTCCCGCGAGTGATGTGCGCTACTGGATTCAGGGACGCTACACGCTTGAGTTGAGTCTGCTTCCACTCGACGGAAAGCGTTCGCAGCTTCAAGTGATCGCCCATATTCAGGGGCGAATATCGGGAGTTATGAATGATGAGAAATGGATCGACAGCGTCTCGAACGGGAGGCTCGAGGATGAGGTGCTTCGCGGGCTGGCCGGGAAAATTCTTGGCCTCGATCTGAGTCTCAAAGGCAACAACCGGCGTCGATTGCTGAACTGCGAATATTGACTCGCTGGCTGATCATCCGAACCCCTCGCTCATTCTTTAACCCTCACTCGATTTATGGTAGAAGAGAGCAGGTTTCTCTCATGCGTGCGCTCTGTCTGATCGTGGCATTCCTGCTGGTTCTGGCCTTCCCGGTCCTTGGGAATACGACTGCCTGGTCGCAGGAAGTGCGCGGTCCGGTAGCCCCGGGGCAGGCCACATCACCCGCGGACGATCAGGGCGACTCTTTTCGCGAGAACATGAAGCGAATGGAGATCAAGCGCGAAGAGGATGAGCATAAGAAGCTCGTCGAACGTGCCGCCCAGCTCAAAGAGACAGTCGACACGCTGGCACAGGATACGGCGGGTTCGCATCTCGCACACACTGCCGATAAGAAACTGAAGGAGATCGAGAAATCGGCAAAGACGATACGCTCGGAGTTCGGTGGAACCAATGACGAGGCCCCGCTCGAGTCTCCGCCGGCCAGCCTTGACGACGCGCTCAAACAGCTCAAGTCCACGGGCGAGAGGCTCAACACGAGCATGGAGAAGACGTCGCGACACGTTGTCTCAGCAACGGTCGTCGTTGAGGCAAGCGAGATTATTCAGCTGGTCAAGATCATTCGGAGCTACGTCAACTGAGTTCAACAAGCCGGTCGTCCGTGCTTGTAGTCCTGGAATGCGGTACTGGTTAACACTGCTGCTGCTCTTCTCCTTTATTGTCCTGGCCGCAGCCGAGGCTCAGGATCCACCTCGCAAAGCCAACGACAAACCGCAGGGCCGGCCGCCGGAAGAGGAGGCCGGCGAGGACGACAAGATTTCGGTCGAAACGAACGTGGTCGTCGTCAATGTGACGATCACCGACATGCGGGACCGTTTTGTCAGCGGGCTCAAGGCGAGCGAATTCAGTGTTCTCGAGGACCAGGTACCGCAGAAGATTGTCAGCTTCAGTTTCGAGGAGACGCCGTTTTCGGCTGTTATCCTGCTCGACACGAGCGCCAGCATGGAGGCCGAAGATGAGTCTCGCGCGCGCGGCGTGCGCGCGTTTTGCCAACGGGCTGCGCGAAGGAGACGCGGTGGCGATATACAGTTTCGGCGGCAGCAAGATCAGAATGCTGCAGGACTTCACCGAACTGCGCGACGTCGCCGACGAGGTCTGGGACCTTAAGGCTGAGGGCGAGACTCCGCTTTACGATGGAGTATTCACCGCAGCGGCTGCCCTGGGCAAGCGCTCCGAGAAGCGACGTGCGATTCTCCTGGTTTCCGATGGCGCAGACACACGAAGCCGCCATTCATTTGAGGACGCGATTCGAAGAGTTACGGCATCCGGCATTGCAGTCTACGCTGTAGATTTGAGCGATTCCGCACTCTACCATACGGGGTCGCAGGACAACGGCGCTCAGGTGCTCAAGGAGTTCTGCGTCAAGACGGGCGGCCGGTTTTTCCGAACCCCGGGTGGCAGTAAGCTTCGTGACGCATTTACTCTTACGGTTGAAGAGCTTCGCAATCAATACACACTCACCTACGAGCCGAGCAATGACCGACGCGATGGCCGCTGGCGAGCGATCGAGGTTCGGTTGAACCGCCCGAAGCTGAATATCCGCGCGCGTCAGGGATATCATGCCCCGAAAGCCCGCGGCTGAGCCTGGGGATGGGACCGCGGGCGTCCCGCCGCATGACTGGTCATGGCAGTTTCGAAGAGATGCGGGCGGGACGCCCGCGGTCCAGGCCCTCCGGCGGCTTAGAAAGGTCCAAGAGTCGAGCGTGCATCTCATTCTCTTGTTGGGGGTTCCAGTCGTCGCCGCAAAAGATCGCAATCTTGACTGACCAACAGCCGTGACATATAGTCAACTCAAATACTTTGTGATCGATAAGAGAGGCAGTTATGAACCTTGGAATGTCTGAAATGCTCCTGATTCTTGTCGTGGCCTTGATCGTCTTCGGGCCGCGCAAGCTGCCCGAGCTTGGCAAGTCCCTCGGCCAGGCGATGTCGCAATTCAAAAGGGCATCCGAAGACTTCAAGCGTTCGTGGGAACAGGAGGTCGAGCTGGAGAGGACTCGTACTTCCACCACGGCCGAGAATAGCTACACTTCCACTCCCTCCGAATACCACTTGCCTGAAGAGAGCTCGCAGCTCGAGCACGCAGCCTCCTCTGGTGTGACTCACGAGCCCGCGGTTGCCGGCTCCGCAGCCGTCGCGGAGACACCACGAAGCGAACACTGGATCTAGATTGCGGTGGCGCCGGAATTTTGCCGGTGGAGATTTGTTGCCCGCGCCTTTCCGCCTGCGGCCAACGTCGTTGCCTGCCGCTGAGGAAGGTCGCTCAGCTTGAACATCCCTCTCATGCCCGATGAAAACCAGCACGAAGGACTCCAGATGTCGTTTCTCGAGCATCTGGATGAGCTTCGAAAACGGCTGATTCAATCGGCCATTGCAATTGCCATTGCCTTTTCTGTCTGCTTCTACTTTTCTGACAAGATCTTCAATTTCCTCGCGATACCGGTCAAGCACCAGATCCGCCAGGCTCTTCAGGAGCAGCGCAACGCCGGAACCAAGGACAACCGGCACCTCCTCAAAGAAGGCGATAGGATTCAATATACGTTCAACCAGGACACGCTCGTCGACGGGCTCAAAGTGCCGGCCGGAACGACTGTTCCAGTGAGAGTGGTCAAGGCGGCGGATGGCAAGTTGACCGCACATACCGTTGAAGCGTGGTATTTGGGACGATCGATGGTCGCAGCCGACACAGAGCTTGATGCGGTTCTCGGTGAGGGAGAGGTTGCACCAGGGCCGGAAGACGAGAAGCTTGTGATCACGAAGGTTGGCGGAGCGTTTACTCTCGAGATGCAGGTGGCACTCTATGCTGCGGTGGCGTTTGCTGTTCCCTTTCTGCTCTACGAGATCTGGGCGTTCATTGCGCCGGGCCTCTACCGGCACGAAAAGCGCTACGTACTGCCGCTGATTCTGATGGGAACCGTCTTTTTCATTCTGGGTGCCTCTTTCGCGTATAAGATCGCCTTTCCGGCCGCCTGCAATTACCTCCTCGGCTTGCAGTCTGAAGGTGGCTTCCGGACCTTGATCACGGCCGACGACTACTTCGATCTGATCATCATGATCATGCTCGGGCTTGGCCTTGTTTTTCAGATTCCGACGATCTCATTTCTGCTCGGACGCATCGGACTCATCACGCCGCGGATGCTCTTGAGGACCTGGCGCTATGCGATCGTCATCATTATGATCATCGCGGCTGTTCTGACTCCCACAGCTGATGCCTTCAATATGCTGATCTTCGCCGCTCCGATGGTCGGCCTCTATCTTCTGAGCGTCGCGATAGTCTACCTGTTCGGGAAACCACGCCGCACCGATGAAGAGGTCGACGCCCTGGCCCACACTCCAAAATAGACTCTATATCGTGCCGCAGGCTGTCCAGCCTGCGGCAAGAATTCGCTTCTGCCAACCTGCCGCAGCATCTGGACAGCCAGGGCCACGGTTCAATTCGCGCTCTTTCCAGTCGCAGGCCGGTAAGGCTGCTTGATGCCGGACTCCGCCTTCTCTCGCGAATCGAGCGAATTTGGCCTCGAAAGCACTGCCTGGTAGTAGGTCAGAGCATCCCGACGTTTTCCGGCGAGGTCATAAACCTGTGCGGCCCGAAGCATGGCCATTGTCGCAAGGTCGGAGTCCTTCCCGGCGAGCTTCGGAACGATAAGGAAGTGCTCTACCGCGTGATTGTAGTCCTGCTCAGCGACCAGAGCCTCGGCATACTGAAAGTGGACCAGGTCGCCGGCATCGCGCGCGCTGCCATCGGCAAGTAATCCCTCAAAGATCTTCATCGCTTCAGCACGGCGTCCCAGATCAGCGAGTGTTGAAGCGGTCTCGAGCTTCAGCAGATAGCTGCCTGGATACTTCGCACTGAGGCTCTGGAGTAGCTCGAGAGCCTGTCCGTACTGCTTCTCATTCCGATACATCGCGAGAAGTATGACCCTCGCATCGTCCGCGGCATCCGACTCCTTTTCAATGGTCATTTTGAGTTGTGACATCCCGCGCTCCTTGTTGCCGCGAATACCGCTCATCGCGGCGAGTGCTTTCAGCGGGAAGGGGAGCGTCGCCACGATGTAGTTGTACATGCCCACCGAAAGATAGGCGTCGTAATAGTTCGGATTGATCTTGATCACCTTCTGGTGCAGATCGACCGAGCGTGAGCCATTGCGCATCGCGCTGAAGAACTTTCGCGCCATCGAAGCGTCATAGCCGGCAATCACGCCGTAGACTGTGCCGAGGTAGTAGAGCGCATCCGGATTGTTGCGGTCCTCATTAACCAGGGCCAGAGCCTTGATCTTGGCCTGCGAGACGTACTGTTTGAACGCCCGATCCACCGTTGGATCGACGGCATCGCCTTCAGAGCTCTCCTTTGATTTCTCGACACCCGAGAAGAAACTCGACTCATCGCGGTAGAGGCTCGTCACCAGCCGGCGCGACTTGTTGAGATGTTCGAGCCAGACGACCACCGCCAGATACAGATCACCGGCAGGGTGGCGGGGAGCGAGCCTACGAAGCTCTTCAAACTTTGTGTGGGCACCCGCGTAGTCCATGTTGTAGATGGCGGCGTAGCCCTCGCGCTTTAGGACGCCGGCTTCGGGCGAAAGAGCGGCGCTCGAGAGTGGAGGCTGGCCCTGAACGACTCCACGCCCTGCAGCCGTGATCGCGGCAAATACGGCCATGCCCGCAATCGCCCGCATAGTCTGGCTGGCAGCCCGGAGATTGATCGATGCACAGATGAAGTTCACAGTTGCGAGAACGATCTGAATCGCTGCTGGTACTGTCTTCGCCCATATCGGCTTCATTACCTCTCAGGATAATCGGGGCGGAGCGATAACCCGCAGCGCCTCCGGAATAATTTCGAAACGCATTGGGAGCGTGCCGACAAGGTCCCCGTCAAGTTGTACGAGAGCCTCTTCATTCGAGTTCGCAATGACCATCTCAACCTGCTGATAGACAACGCGTGGACTACGCAGATGGCTTCCGTTGAGGCTCATCAGCGCGTAACGGACGGAGTCGAGCCGCGATCGAACATCGAAGAGGCAGAGATCGAGCTTGTCTTTGTCGATCTCAGCTTTCGGGGCAAGCGAGAACCAGCCGCCATAGCTCGCTGAGTTGGCAATCGTTGCAAATGTAGCCTGGTGTTCCTCGCCGCCGGCGAACTACGCGAAAGCGCGTCAGCGGAAATCGGGCAAGAAAGTCGAAGCCGGCGACCCAGTAGGCTCCAATGCCTGCAATGCGCTTCAAATCGGGATCGACAGCCTTGACGATCGTCGCGTCGACCCCAATGCCGGCCATGAGCAGAAAATATCGCTGCCAGCCCCTGCTGGGCGTCGATGCGCGGCCGACACTGATCGTTCGTGTCAGTCCCCTGGCTATAAGATCGGCTACAGCAGTGGGATTTGAGGGCAGTCCAAGATCTTTTGCGAGAACGTTCCCGGTGCCGAGCGGCCAGACCGCGAGGGCTGTTTCAGTTCCGATGAGCGCCTGTGCCGCCTCGTTTATGGTTCCATCGCCGCCACAGACGAGAACGGCTGTCCGAGTTCTCAGCAACGGCATTGATTGCCATCTGAGTGGCGTCACCTGCCCTTGTGGTTCTGGCGTTCTGCACGTCGAGGCCGTGAGTCTTGAGCGTGCCGACAAGGCGGGCCATTGCGACTACGTCGTTTCGCAAGCTTCCGGCCGCCGGATTGTAAATAACGGTGACGCGCTTCATGACCACGACCTCGAGCAAACGAGGTGCCAGAGAGTCAGTAATTGAAAACACAGGGTTTATGCCTGGCGAGGGTTGCCGAATTTCGTCAATTGCCGGGCTTTTCTTGCGGCGGCGACTCGCTATACGAGGTTGCGGGGGGTCCGGCCCGAGAGGACGTCGATCGCATTCTCGACGGCCAGGAGGGCCATTGCGGTGCGAGCTTCGGCAGTCGCGCTTCCGATGTGGGGAAGCATCACGACATTCTTCAGAGAGAGAAGCTGTGGGTGAATCTGCGGCTCGTCTTCATAGACGTCGAGTCCTGCACCGGCAAGCCGGCCTGATTGAAGCGCCTCGACGAGAGCCTGCTCATCGACCACATCACCGCGTGCAGTGTTGATGAGAAAGGCGGTCGGCTTGATCCGTTCCAGGGCGAATCGATCAATCAGATGATGGGTTGTGGTGGCGAGCGGGATGTGGAGTGAGATGACGTCTGACTGTTCGAGCAACTGCTTGAAACCTGCACGACGGGCTGCGAGCCCGTCCTGCCGCGCACTCGCCGTCAGCGCCGATGTTCCGCCATCGATTGGGCGCCGGTTGAGGAAGCCGGTGGAGCGCGGCGGATCATCACGAAAGGCAATCTCGTCGCGGCCGCAGTAGACAACGGAGACGCCGAAACCGCTTGCGCGTCTGACCACCGCGCGCCCAATCCGTCCATAGCCTATGACGCCGAGAGTCTTCCCACTCAGACCGGTGCCCATCAGGAGATCGGGATCCCAGCCCGTAAATTTGCCTGAACGAGTGAAGGCATCTGCCTCGACGACTCTCCTTGTGACCGAGAGGATGAGTGCCCAGGTCAAATCGGCCGTCGCATCGGTGAGAACATCGGGTGTGTTGGTGACAAAAATACGCCGGTCCTGCGCAGCACCGAGATCGATGTTGTTGAATCCGACGGCGACGTTCGAGATAACCCTCAGCTTGTTCCCGGCGTCGATCACCTCCCGGTCGACTCGATCAGTCAGCATGGAGATGATGCCGTCGGCGTCGTGGACTCCGCTGAGTAGTCTGGAGCGTTCGAGCGGGCCGCTTTCGCTGCCGATGTCGAAATCGGCTATTTCGCCGAGACGGGCGAGAGCTGGCTTGGGAAGTTTGCGGGTGACAAAGATTCGCGGGCGCATGCTGAGGCGAATTTAGCACAGAATGATTCCTGTTTGCACCGCCGGTAGATTCCCCGCGCCAGACGGCGCGGGACGGGCAGGGACAAGCCCTGCCCCTACAAGGTTGCGTCGTAGGGGCGGCTCGCGAGCCGCCCTCTGCTGCCCGCCCGGCGCCGTCTGGCGCCGGTAACTCTTCAAACAATGTTACAATGGTCGCAGTGGTGAAACGCTTCAACATGCAGAAGATAGTAGACACTCTCCCGTCGACGGCGCGGATCATCTCCCTCGCCGTTCTTCTGGGCGTCATCATTCTTCTGATTACATCTTTCATCAAGCGCGGAAGCCAGAAACCCATTCCCCCACCCAAGCGAGGTGAATCCCGTCTCAACGAGCAGGTAGTGGCCATCATGGAAGGCTACCGCTATGTGAGCAACGAGAATGGGCGGGAGAAGTACCGCTTGCTGGCAGCCCGCGATACCAGTTACGCAGACGGACGACACGAGCTCGAGCAGATCGACCTCGTTGCCCGGGACAAGGATGGCAAAGAAGCCACTGAAATCAAATCCGACCGCGGAGTCTATCAGCCTGACCAGGGAAAGGTGACCTTCACCGGCAACGTCCGCGTCACCGGCACGGACGGACTCGAGGCAGCCTCTGAGGCCCTCACCTACGACGAGCAGAACGAAATGGCTTCTACCGATGTCGCGGTTAGCTTCAAACGAAAAGAGATCTCAGGCCAGTCGGTCGGTGCGCAACTCAACCTCAAGAGCGGCGCTCTTTCTCTAATCAAGGAAGCGAAGGTCACTTTTACGCCTGAGGTGGCCAAGGGAAAGGACCCTGGAGGGCCTCCGCTCGTGATTCAATCGGGCAAGGCGGATTTCTCTCGAACCGATGGCCTGCTCAAGTTTGTCGACTCGGTAACGGCAATCCGAGGCCAGGAGACCGGCAAGTCGGATCAGGTTACTGGATTCCTCGAACCGAAGACGCATAAGCTCGAACGGGTCGAGATGCGCGGCCATTCATACCTGAAATCAGAGGAGCCTGGGAAGATGAGTGAGCTCCAGGCCCAGGATATAGACTTCATCTTCAACCCGGACCAGCGGCTGACAACCAGTGTGGCCAGCGGGGGCGTGAACGCCCGCTCTCTCGAGAAGGATTCACCGCGTGAGATGACTTCCGAAAAGGTCACGGCCATCTACACTCCCACCAAGGACGGAAGCGAACTGCAGTCCTTGACCAGCGACAGCCGGACGATGCTCAAGATTGCCTCCAACGGAGTGCCCGGCAAATCTAAGCCGCCGACCGAGCGAGTTCTTGAAGCCGACCACGTCTCCATAAACTTCCGGCCCGGTGGCAAGCTCCTCCAGCACGGCGAGGCTGCCGGCAATGCGCTCCTGACGGTTACTCCCACCGTTATTACTCCGGAGGCTGAGCGCAAGAGATTGCGAGCTCCGCGCTTTGTCGCGGACTTTTACGAAGGCGAGAACGCGATCAAGACCTTCGTCGGAGATGGCGGTGCGGTTGCCGAGATCGAGCCGATGGATGCGAAGAGCACCAGGACAAAGCGGGTATTGAGCGCGCGCAAGATGACAGCTCAGTTCGACCAACCGGTGCAGGAGGTGACTCAGCTCGTGGCGGAGGATGATGTCAAGCTGACGAATGGCGTTCGGCATGCGTCGGGAGCGAAGGCTGTCTATGCGAGCGGCCCGCAGATGGTTGCCTTGCGTGGCAATCCGGTCGTCTGGGATGACCGCGGCCGAACAAATGCCGATGAAATCGATACCTATCTTGATGCCGGAAGAAGCGACGCGCGCGGCCATGTGAGAACGACGTACTATAAGCCCGCTGTCGATGATGGCTCGACGCCCTTCAAGAAACGTGATTCGCCGTTCTTTGTCGCAGCCGATCGAGCCGTCGTCAAGCACGACGAAGGCACCGCGCGCTTCAACGGGAACGCGAGAGCCTGGCAGGAGGATGACTTCGTTCGAGCCGAAATGATCGAGTTCGATCGCGGTGAGCGTCAGATGCTGGCGGAAGGCGGGGTTCAGTCTGCCCTCTATGGAGTCGAGCGCCAGGTAGAGGAGGGAAAGAAGGAGGTCGTGCCGGTCTTCGGAGCTGCCGATCGAATGAGGTATACCGACCAGAAGAAAGAGGTCCGCTACGAGAGCAAAGTAAAGCTGAAGCAGGGCACGGATGAGATCGACGCAGCCGAGGCCAATGTCTATCTCGACGAGGACAACCGTCTCTCTCGCATGATTGCTACAGGAACGGTTGTCCTGACGCAACCGGGTCGGCGCGGAACCGGCAATAAGGTCGACTACACTGCCGATTCCGACTCGGCGATTCTTACAGGCAATCCTGCTCAGGTCGATGATCGCGATCATGAGACGACCACAAAAAGCACCAGATTGACTTTGCATTTACGCGATGCTAGGATCGAAGCCAGTGACGAGGGCGGCACCAAACGCGTGAGAACAACTCACCGGATCCAGCGTTGAATCAGAGTGGCGACTCAGAGTGGCGACGCTATGCAATTAGTGGATTGCGTTTCTACAGTTGTCGAAGGTCTCGCCATAACGATGCCGCGGGGGATGGAGAGTGACCGATTCAGTGGGCGAAGCGAGCGTCATAGTCAGTGAGGCGCTCGAGCACGGCGATCCGAGCCAATCCCCGAACGGAAGAGTAGTTGCTGAAGCGTTACGTGCCGAGCGTCTTTACAAGTCCTATCGCGGGCGTTGCGTAGTCAACGACGTCTCCCTTTCCGTTAATCGTGGTGAAGTGGTCGGCCTGCTTGGCCCCAACGGGGCCGGCAAGACAACCAGTTTCTATCTCATCGTCGGCCTCGAGACTGCGGATGGGGGTCGGATCATGCTCGGTGATCGCGAGATCACCCGGCTTCCGATGTATCGACGTGCACGCAACGGCATCAGCTATCTACCCCAGGAGCCATCGGTATTTCGCAAGCTGACGGTCGAGGAGAACATCCTCGCCATTCTCGAGACTCTGAAGTTGACGCGCGATGAGCGTTTCGAGCGCCTCGAAGAGTTGATCGAAGAGTTCCATCTGGGCGCCGTGCGAAGGACGAGGGGATTTGCTCTTTCAGGCGGCGAACGGCGGCGCACAGAGATCGCCAGGTGCCTGACCATCGAGCCGAAGTACATACTTCTCGATGAACCGTTTGCCGGTATCGACCCGATTGCGATCGACGACATTCAGCGGATCATCGCGCGTCTGCGTGATCGAGGCATCGGCGTCCTGGTTACGGATCACAACGTGCGAGAGGCTTTGGCGATCACAGACCGGGCATATATTATCAATGATGGGCAGCTCTTCCGTGCGGGTACGCCGCACGAGCTGACCAGTGATCCTGAAGTGCGAAGAGTATATCTGGGAGAAAGGTTCAGATTGTGAGAGCGATCTTCATCATGGGATCTGGGGCTCGTGGGCGTCGTCGGCGCGCGAGGATGCGATGAGCGAATCGCCGTCTTGAACGCAGTTGCTTATGTCGGTTAAGCCATCACTCGTAACTCAGCTTAGTCAGAGAATGGTGCTGACGCCACAGTTGCGCCAGCGCATAGAGATGTTGCAGATGACCAAGCTCGAGCTGAGCGACCTTGTGACGCAACAGCTCGGCGAGAATCCTGTCCTCGATGAAGTCCAGCCTGAAGAGACGTCGGTAGCCCCTGAGCTCTCGACGGACGACCTGCCTGAGCCTCCGGCCATGCTGACGAACGGAGCTGCCGAAATGCCGCCCGAAGCGCTGGGCGGCGAAAACCTTGGCGGCGAAATGCTGGGTCGAGACCCCGGTGAGACACATGACGGGCGATCCGGGCCAGCGCGAAATGGTCAGGAGCTCGATTGAGACTGAATCTCTGGCGACTGGCGAACCGGCTCCGCAGCCTGCGGCTGCCGAGGTGACCGCGCCGGAGGGCGGAGAGGCTCCCGAAGGAGATCGCGAGCGCGATTCATTCGAGGAGATCGACTTCGGCTCAACCTTTGAAGAGTATCTCGATCCGGGCTATCGGACACGCGAGACCGAGGTCAAGGAGAGCCCCTCGTTCGAGCAGTTTCTCTCCTCGGAGCAGCACCTGTCGGACTATCTGCTTTGGCAGCTCCATATGACGACCGTAATTGGTGAGGTCCGCGAAGCTGCTGAAGCAATCATCGGCAATCTGAACAATGATGGCTACCTGGAGGGCACGGTTGAAGAGATCGCCTCAAGCGGGCCGTGGCCGGTTGAGACGGTCGAGAAGGCGCTCGAGATGGTTCAGATGTTCGATCCCACCGGCGTTGCCGCCCGCAACACGCAGGAATGCCTGCTCCTTCAACTCAAAGCCCACGATTTGGGAGACCGCTTAGCCGCAAAGCTGATCGCCGATCACTTTTACAAACTCCAGAATCACAAGCTGCCCGAGCTCGCCAGGGAGCTGGGAGTGCCGCTCGACGATCTCGTGCAGGAGGTCAAATTGATCCGGCAGCTCGAACCATTTCCCGGGCGAAAGTACGCGCCGCTTGATGCTCACTACATCGAGCCCGAGGTCTACATCGAACGAACCGCAGAGGATTATCTCATCCGTTTCAACGATGACGGCCTGCCTCAGCTGAGGATCAACTCACAGTACCGCCGGATGATGGAGAACAAGGAGACGACCAAGGAGACGCGCGACTACATCAAGGACCGTTTCCGATCGGCGGTCGATCTTCTGAAGAATATCGAACACCGCAAGCAGACTATCTATCGCGTGTGCGAGCGGATTGTCGAGAGGCAGCGGGATTTTCTGGACCATGGCGTTGAGTACATCAAGCCGATGATGCTCAAGGATATTGCCGAAGACACGGGACTCCACCTCTCCACGATTTCACGCGTCGTCAACGGAAAGTATGCGCACACGCCTCAGGGCACGATTGAGCTGCGTCGCTTCTTCACCGAGGGAATGGTCAACGATGAAGGCGAAGAGGTATCGACGAGCATCATCAAGCGCAAGATCAAGAAGATGATCGAGGCCGAAGATACACACCGGCCGATGACCGATGACGAGATCGCCTCTCGCCTTGCGGCCGAAGGTCAAAAGCTCTCCCGCAGAACAGTCGCGAAGTATCGTGACCAGATGCGAATCGCCGGCTCGCGCGAGCGGCGCCAGGTGATCTAAGCCCCGGGATATCCCGCGAATATGTTGAAAGACCCCCAAGATTTTCTGACCGCCGTCCTGACTAAAGACCCGGGCGCCGCCTCTGACGAGAGGCGCTCGAGTCGCCATAAAAGATCAAAGGAGCTGCGCGATGAAAGTAGAATTCACTGGACGGAATTTCAATCTCTCGCCTGCAATCAAAAGACACGCCAATGACCACTTCCTGAAGATCGAAACGGTTCTCAATGGTGCCATCAAAGCTCACGTGATTCTGACAGTGGAGCGCCACCACCGGCACCTCGCCGAAGTCATCGTCAACTGGCACGATCGCGCATTGACGAGTACGTCTGACACGACAGACATGTATCTGTCAGTCTCGCAGGCGATCGACCGCATCCGACGCCAGGTGCTGAGGGTGAAAGGGAAAATCATCGATCGCAAGCACCACGCTCTGGCAACGAGCACGGTCGCGCCCAGCCCGACGCCTCCAGTCGTGCCCACTGCCCTGGCCCCGCGCATAGTTCGCTCACGCCGTTATACCGTCAAGCCCATGACTCCTGAAGAAGCGATGCTGCGTGTGGAGGACGCGGCCGAACAGTTCATCGTCTTTCGCGACGCCGAAACCAACCGGGTTGGGGTAATCTATAAGAGGCGTGATGGCAATTTTGGCTTGATCGAACCCTGATTGAGCTCTTAACCAGGGATCAGGCACGGGACCATCAGCCGCCCGGTGAAAACGGCGCCATCTTCTCATGGTTCCACAACTGGTAATCATAACGGGCCTCAGTGGCTCGGGCATGTCTTCAGCGATGAACGTCTTTGAGGACCTGGGTTACTTCTGTGTCGACAATCTTCCGGTGCAGCTCATTCCGAGCTTCATTCACCTCTTTGAGCATCGCGAATCCGGAATTACGCGCGCGGCCTTGGGCGTCAATATTCGCGAGGGTGAATTTCTAAAGAACTTCCCCCAGGTCTATGCTCAGCTGCGGGGACGTGGCGATCTGGACACGACGGTGCTCTTCCTGGAAGCCAGTGATGCGGCGCTTCAGAGGCGCTACAGCGAGACGAGGCGCCCGCATCCACTCGGCGAGGGAACCGTCCTCGAAGCAATCGCCGAAGAGCGGTCGCGGCTCGGGCCGATCCGGGCTCTTGCGGATGTGGTGGTCGACACTTCTGACCAGAACGTCCATACACTTCGAGCTCTTCTCAAAAAGAGGTTTGCCCAGGTGATGTCGGAGGGCGAGACCGAAATGACAATTGTCAGTTTCGGGTACAAATACGGCATACCCCTGGATGCAGACCTGCTTCTGGATGTCCGGTTCCTTCCCAACCCTCATTTCGTCCCCGAGCTCAAGGCGCTCACCGGCAACGATCAGGCCGTGGTCGACTATCTTGAACAGAGTGCCGAAGCTCGTGAGACGATAGCCCGCTTCTGTGGTTTAATGGATTATCTCTTGCCGCTCTACCAGCGTGAAGGGAAGAGCTATGTTACTGTCGGTATCGGCTGCACGGGCGGCCGGCATCGGTCGGTGGCGGTGGCAAATGCCCTGGGCAAGCATCTCAATCGGGGCGGCTATCACGCCCGCGTTATGCATCGAGATGTGAAAAAATAGGACGGGGGTCGAATGCCTTTGGTGGGTGGAGTAATTGTCACGCACGGAAACCTGGCGAACGAGCTCGTCAGCGCCGCGGAGACGATAGTCGGCGATATCCGGCATATCACGGCTGTCTCGATAGGCTGGCATGACGATGTCGAGATCGCCCGGGAAGAGATCGGCCGTGCGATCGATCGCGTAAACAACGGGGCAGGGGTTCTTGTGCTGACTGACATGTTTGGCGGCACCCCCACCAACATCGTCTGCACATTCCTTGGAAGCGCGCCAATAGAGGTCGTTACCGGAGTCAATCTTCCGATGATCATCAAGCTTGCCGATCAGCAGCCGGACGAGACTCTGGCGGCCATCGCGCAACGCGTCCGTGATCAGGGACAGAGGAACATATATCTCGCAAGCGAAGTGCTTTCTCCGGGCAAGAGTTTCCCGTAGGGGCGTCGTAGGGGCGGCTCGCGAGCCGCCCCCACACGGATCATTCATTTAGGGCGGCTCACGAGCCGCCCCTACGGCCGCCCCCCAACGGACGCTTCCAGATATGCAGAAACGAACCGTAACCATTACCAACCGTCTGGGACTGCATGCTCGCGCGGCTGCGAGGCTGGTGCGTTTGGCCGGCGGTTTCACCAGTCAGGTCCAACTCTCGCATTGCGATTCAAACCGCCCAGTAGCGGACGCGAAGAGCATCTTTGGTGTTTTGCTACTCGCGGCAACGCAGAACACCAGACTTGAAGTGGTGGCCGACGGTAGCGATGAAGAGGCGGCGATTGTGGCAATCTGTACTCTGATTGAGGATCAGTTCGGTGAGCGCTCGACGACATCGCAGCCGTGAGCGCGTGACGGAGATTGATATGTTGGGCCTCGTCGGACGCGCGCCAGAGGAGCGACTCGAAGGCATCGGAGTTTGCCAGGGTGTCGCTATCGGCTCAGCTTTCGTTGTTGATGATCCTCGCGGTCGCGTTGTACGCGTCATCCTCCCGCAAGCCGACCTTCAGGCCGAGGTTGCGCGTTTCAGGAATGCTGTCGAGATCGCCAGCCGCAAGCTCCAGGAGACCAAAGCACGCCTCCACGCAGCTCTTGGCGAAGAGCGCGCATACATCCTCGATGCTCACATCCTGATGCTTCAGGATCGGACTCTCGACCGCCAGGTCGAGCAGTTTATCCTCGACAATCGCGCCAATGCCGAGTGGGCCGTCCGTGCCGTCACCAATCGCCTTCTTTCGGTCTACGAAGAGGTCACCGACAGCTACCTGCGCGAGCGCGGAAGCGACATTCAGGATGTGGCCCATCGCATCATTAACGCTCTCTCCGGTACACAGACGAGAGATCTCAGCGAACTGGCGTCGGATGCGATCATCGTGGCCGACGATCTCCTGCCATCCGTAACCGCCGAGCTCGATACGAGCCGCGTCCTTGGCTTCGTGACGAACGTCGGCGGGTGGACGTCCCACACCTCGATCATCGCGCGCAGTCTCAGCATTCCGGCGGTCGTTGGATTGCGTGACGTGGTCGGGCGGGTAAGGTCCGGAGAGACGGTCATTGTCGATGGCGGCAGCGGCACAGTGATCCTCAGGCCCGCTCCCGAGACGCTCAGATTCTATAGCGACCAGCGCGCCCGCGAGCAGCAGCAGGTGCTCTTCGATATAGAAGAGCGGGAGCTTCCCGCACAGACAAGGGACGGCATCGAGATAAAGCTCAGGGCCAATGTCGAGCTCCTCGACGAGATCGACGCGCTTCAGCGGGCCAATGCCGCGGGGATCGGCCTCTTTCGCTCAGAGTTCCTCTATTCTCAGGCGGCTGCCAATACGCCTACAGAGGACGAGCAATACGAGGTGTATAAGCTGCTGGCTGAGACGAGCGGCGACGACGGCGCGGCGATCCGGACGTTTGATCTCGGTGGCGACAAGCTGCACCTCGACGGCTTCAAGGCGGAGCGCAATCCGGCTCTTGGCCTGCGCGCCATACGTCTCTCGGTGAGTGTCCGCGCGCTCTTCGAAACTCAGTTGAGAGCTATCCTGAGAGCCGGGCGCCACGGTAGGTTGAAGATCCTCCTGCCGATGGTCTCCAATCTCGACGAGCTGCGATGGGCGAAGCAGACGATGTCCGAGGTTGAGAAACAACTCACGGCTGAGATGGTCGGCCACGCCGCCAACGTCGAGATTGGCGTCATGGTTGAGGTGCCGGCCGCGGTACTGCAGGCAGACGTGCTGGCCCGAGAGTGTGACTTTTTCAGCCTCGGAACGAACGACCTGACTCAGTACATGCTGGCTGTGGACAGGGGCAATGAGAATGTGAGCACGCTCTTCGATCCGCTCCACCCAAGCGTGCTGCGGGCGATCAAGCTGGTCATCGACAGTGCGGCGAGGGCGGGAATCCCGGTGAACGTTTGTGGGGAGATGGCTTCAAATCCGGCCCAGATGATTGTCCTTCTCGGCCTGGGACTGCGAGATCTGAGTATGACTCCGAGTGCGATTCCGCTTGTCAAGAGAGTCGTCAGGACACTGGATATCGCCGGTGTCGAGAAGATTGCCGAACGAGTCATGTCCTTCACCACGCCCGCGGAAGTCAACAGCTACGTTCAGGAGCAGGCGAGCAAGTACTGGTCCAACTTCTTCCCAGCGTTATCAGTTTCTTAGTGTAGTCAGATTACCCGCGCCCCTTCGGGCACGGGCGCGTCGCACCAAAGGTGCGACCTGAAAAAGCCCAGGGCGAAGCCCTGGGTGGATAATCGCGCGCGTGACCGCGTCCTGAGACGCCCACAAAAGGGGAATGTTGGCCCGATTTGGGCCCTCGATCGATTGTTGGTGTCATACCCAGGGCTTCGCCCTGGGCTTTTTGGTCGCGCCGTTGGCGCCACGATCCTACCGGCGCCGTCTGGGCGCCGGTCACCTCCGTACTTAGACGATGGTTGGGGATGTGGTGAGGGGCTTGCCCTTCTCCTGAATCGAGTGGACGCGCCATCGATCATCCCTCCGCTCGGGGAAATCGCTTCGGAAGTGACCCCCACGGCTCTCTTCTCTCCACAGAGCGGCTTCCGTAATCAACCTTGCAAGATTGGCGAAGTTCCTTGATCGCCGATTGGGCGCGTCGTGAGCGAGCCGATTGAGTTCCTTCACCGCAGCGCTCAGATCCGATTGCTGCCGGATAAGCCCGACGCGCAGCCACATCAATTCCTGAACGAGTCGACGGGTTCGAGCGTCGATCATCCAATCCGCCGGTGATGTTTCACGTCGCTCGAGGTCGGCATTCCCTCTCATTACGCGATCGGCAAGATCGGCGAGTGCCGCCTTTGCCGCCCTCGCTCCAAACACCAGTCCCTCGAGCAATGAATTGCTTGCCAGCCGGTTCGCCCCGTGCACGCCGGTGCAGGCCACTTCACCGGCGGCGTAGAGTCCGGGCAGGCTGGTTCGACCCTTCGATGTCGGTTCTTACACCACCCATGACGTAGTGCGCTGCCGGGCTCACCGGCAGCAGGTCGCGGGTGATGTCGAACCCGTAGCGGAGGCAGGTGTCATAGATTTTCGGAAACCGCTCGCGCAGGAACTTACTGTCGAGGTGAGTCAGGTCCAGGAATACGCGCCGGCCGCCGGTGCGTCTCATCTCTTCGACGATCGAACGCGAGACTACATCACGAGGGGCTAGCTCGGCGCGCGCGTCATAGCGTTGCATGAAACTCTCACCGTTCTCATTGCGTAAACGGCCACCCTCGCCTCGCATCGCCTCGGAGAGAAGAAACCGTGGAGTCTCGGGCGCCGATAGAACCGTCGGGTGGAACTGGACGAACTCGAGATCACTGAGCACAGCTCCTGCCTCGAAGGCCATCGCCATTCCGTCCCCGGTAGCGACGTCGGGATTGGTCGTCTGAGCAAATAGCTGACCCGCTCCACCGGTCGCCAGGACGACTGCGCGCGCGCGCATCTCACAAAGCAGACTCTCACTCGGATCAACGTAGGTGACTCCTGTGCACTGTCCATCCTCGACCAGGAGGCCCAATGTCGCCGCATGCGCCAGAAAGAGTAGATTGGGCTCTTTCTTTGCCCGCGCGAGCATAGCCCGAACAATCTCGCGTCCGGTGAGTTCGCCGTGCGCATGCAAAATCCTGCGCCGTGAGTGCGCAGCCTCTCGCGTGAAGGCTAACTCATTTCCTTCGCGATCAAATTCGGCACCCCAATCGATCAGCTCAGTGATGTAGTGAGGGCCCTCCTCGACCAGCACCCTGACTGCTCGCTCATCACATAGGCCGGCACCCGCATTGAGCGTGTCTTCGAAATGCAACTCGATCTCATCATCGTCCGACAGCGCAACGGCGACGCCGCCCTGCGCATATTCGGTGTTCGATTCGTCGAGCCGGTCCTTGGTGAGAACCGCCACGCGCCCGCGGGCTGTAAGCCCGAGGGCCGCTCGAAGGCCGGCCACTCCGCTGCCGATGACAATAAAATCGTAGTCCATCAGAAATCCTTTTGGCGGGGCCGCTTACGCAGACCTGGCCGCGAGCTGCCCGCAGGCAGCCGAGATGTCCTGTCCGCGAGGGCGTCGGATGAAGGCCGGCAGTCCGCCGGCAATCAGAATTTCCTGAAAGCGCCCAATGCGACGCGCAGGAGAAGATCGATAGGGCAGCTCGGGCGCCGGATTGTGTGGTATCAGATTGACTTTCGCGCGCATCCCCTTGAGAAGCGTGAGCAGCCTCCTCGCGTCATCTTCGGTGTCATTGACGTTGTCGAGCATGACGTACTCGAACGTCAGTCGCTCCCGCTCGCGCAACGGATATTCACGGCACGCACCCAACAACTCCGCGAGCGGGTAGCGTTTGTTCAGTGGAATCAATGACGCACGCTGCTCATCAGTGGTTGCCGAGAGCGAGATCGCCAGGCGCGGCCTGATGGTCTCCGTTCCGAGCTGCCTGATGCGCGGCACGATGCCGGAGGTGGAGAGAGTCACACGTTTTGGATTGATGCCCATCCCCGCCTCGTCCGCCATGAGTTGGATTGATCTGATGACTTCCGCGTAGTTGAGCATTGCCTCACCCATGCCCATGAAGACGATATTTGTCCCGTGAGGCACTGGAGCGCCTGACCCATAGACTTCGTTGAGGACGACCAGAACCTGGGAGACAATCTCTCCGGCCGACATGTTGCGTATGCCACCAAGCTGGGCAGTCATACAGAAGGTGCATCCGACAGCGCACCCGACCTGGCAGCTGATACAGATCGTGTCGCGGCGGTCTTCAGGAATGAATACCGCCTCGATCTCTTTGCCGTCTTCGAGCCTGAGCAGGTAACGGCGCGTTCCGTCAGCTGAGGTGAAAACGTTCGAAATCGACGTCAGACTGATCGGGGACGATTGAGACCATGCCTCGCGGACGCGTGCAGAAATCTCGGTGATGAGGGCCCAGTCAAGCAGCCGCCTTCGGTAGACTGCGTCATAGAGCTGTCGCCCTCTGAACGCCTTCTCGCCGAGACTCATAGCCATCCCTTCGAGTTCGCCTTTTGTCCTGCCCAGAATCAGCACGTCTTCAATTGTAGCCTACCAGAGTCTGTTCATCGTGGACCCCTCACGAGAAATTGCAGCAGCCTGGGGCCGCACGCGTCCCGCGTGCTCTTCTTTTCTCGTCGCAGAAGCAATAATGAAGCGAAGAAGCACGCGGGACGCGTGCGCTCCCAGGCTGCTGCAATCGCGCGGACTGGCGCATGAGAAACGGCTAAAACTCGAACTTCACTCCTACTCTAACGCTCCGAGGTCTGACCGTCCTGGGCGGCACGAGAAAGCTCCCGAGACTCGATGGCACGAAGTCAATGAACTCGGCGCCAAAGTTGAAAACAGTCGCATTGAGTGGGTTGAAGGCTTCAACCTGAGGAGTAAATTTCAACTTCTCCCCGACCTGGATTCTCCGCGAGATACGTACGCTAAGCGTCGATTGCCTGGGGCCGCGGCCTGCATTGCGAGCCATCCCTCCGCTAGTCCCAATAGTCGGCAGAGAGAATCCTGCGAGCAAGGCATCAGACGGAGGACTTCCCGGACTCCGCCAGAGAACCGGAGCGTTCAAATTGAACTGCGGCCGGTCATTGTCGACATCATCCAGGTTTCGATCATTGCCATTGATGCCAACGTTGAACGGTCTTGCCGAGCTCAGATTGAAGACTCCTGAGAGCATCAGGCCGCCCATCAGTCGTGGGAATTGATAGAAGCCGCTGGCGGCTAGACGATGACGACTATCTATCAGACTCAAAGCACGCTCACGCGCAAAGTCGCCGGGAACCAGCGGAGATGACGTGTTGACGACGCCATCGTCGATCATCCTGCTGAATGTGTAGCTCGCACGCACATTTCCTTGCCGTCCCAAACGCCCGGTGAGCGCGATCGTCAGGCCGTGATAAAAGCTGTTGCCTCGCGCCTCCAGCTCTTCTATCTGGGTTAGACCCGGGTCCGGTCTCAGATTGCGGACAGCGGCCAGAGCCGCTTTGAGAGGTGCCGACGAATTGCTCGTGGACTGGTCGTTGAGACCGAAGACGGCAATCGATTTACCTCCCTCACGAATGATTTCGGAGCTCTTTTGGCTGAGATTGAAACGGACAATATCTACGTTGCCTGAGCTCGTTATCGGCCTGGCACCCGTCAATAAATCCCGGGCGTTATCGAAATCCCGCGACAGCAGATAGGAGGTGAAATCCTGGTAGCCTGCGGGCAGCCGCGGAGCATTGATGTTGGACTCCCGCCAGAGATGCAAGCCTCGATTGAAGACATAGTTCAACTCGACTTTCCAATGCGCGCCAATCTCGCGCTCCACGCCGGCTGCAGCCTGGTAGCTTTCGGGAATACGAAACGAGCGTTCCAGCCGGCGAATAAAGCCTGTCTCGTGCACACCGGCAGCCGGATCTGCGGGTCATTCTTTTCGAGAACCTCAGGAAAGTTGAGCCTGGAGAGAAGGTAACTCGCCCGAGGTTGATTGGTGTCGACAAGAATTGTCTGCGAAGTGAGCAGGAAGTCATCGAGTGTTCTGAGCAGCGCGCGATTGTAGAAGATACCGTATCCGGCGCGGAGAACGGTTCGACTCCCCGGCGCCCATGCAACGGCAACACGCGGACCGAAATTGTTGCGATCCGCGATAATGGTCTCGTTGTCCCATCGAAGACCGATCGCCAGCAGAAGACTACGTGTCAATCGCAGGTCGTCCTGGACAAAGAAGCCCTGGTAGGAGTTGTGGAGCTCTGAGCGGGTGTTGAACCTGTGGCGATAGCGCGACGGAGCATTCGCCAGGAAGTCGGTTGGTGAGTCGAAGGTGAACGTCCCGGTGCTGTCCGCCAGATCCACATATCTCGATCTGATTATCTGAACGTCGGCGCCAAATCGCAGAGAATGCCGGTCCGAACTGAAGTTGATCGTCGACTGAGCCTGGGCTCGGCTCTCGCGCCGGTCGGTGGCGCTACTGTTGCTTGATCCTGCGAGCAGGTTGCCGGTCCGGCTGAAGAGATTCGCGTTCGGGTTGCCGGGCACATCGCGAGGATCATCGATCGAAATCAGCACCACCGGCCTGCCCGAAGCGGGAGCATCGATTGGAGCGAGTCTCGAGAACTGAACGCGATTGACGGCAGTTACTTTTGTTGAAAGAAGCAGGCTATCCCCGAATGCCAGAGCATCGCTGCTTCGCCCTTGTTGACGAATAGTGTCGAGTGTCCTTTTCCCTCCAGGGAAGCTTCGCAGATCTCGCTGGCGAGCTGATATGAGCAGCAGCCAGCTTTGATGATTCGAATTGATCTGAAGGTCCAGCTTCGACTCCAGGGTGTGGGCCTCGAGAGGTGTGGATACGTGTTCATCGAGGAGGCCAACTGGCGCGCCACCGTTGATGGTTATCGCCCTTCCTGACAGGTCGACTTCGGTACTTCCAAGCACGGCTCCATTTGGACCAGGCAGCGGAAACCGGGAGTTCGACCCAACAGGCACGAGCGCCGAGATCTCCGCCGAATCGCGCGCGTGATCATACTCATATGCGGAAAAGAAAGACGCGCGGCTGGAGAGAGGGCCGCCTAGTGCTGCGCTCAAGTCGTGGTCCTGGAACGGCAGGCGAAAGCCACGAGCCGGGTCGGCATTGCGATAGAACGAATTCGCATTGAGATTGGCATCACCGAGCTGGTACCGCGTCTCGCCGTGGAAGTCGGAACCACCACTCTTGAGGTGGAGATTGATCCGGCCTCCTGAAGCACGACCGTACTCAGCGGAGAATTGATTGGTCACGACTTGCAGCTCGGCAGTTGCTTCGGCAGATGGAATGAAGCGCTCTCTGGCGGCGCGGTCGTCGTTGTTGTCAACTCCCTCTATAGTCAGATTGTTGGAGAACGGCTGGCCGCCGGTGAGGGATGCGATCCCGGCCTCTTCGGGCGTCACGCGAAAGCGGCTGACTGCGTCGTCCTCGGCCAAAAGGCGGACACTCAATGCCTCGGGAGCTGTTCCTGGTAAAGCGAAGAGAAGATCGTAGGGATTGCGACTCTCGATCGGGAGCGACTCGATATCGGTCCGGGTCAGGCTCTCGCCGATTACGGTTCGGCTGCGATCAGCGCGCAACTCGGTATCACGGGCCGAGACTGTGACTTCAGCAGAGAGAGGAGACGGTTCCAACCGGAAGTTGTTCCGCATCGTAGTCCCCGACCTGAGCCACCGTGACGGAAGGTACTCCGAGCGAAAACCTGGAGATTCAACGCTCAGCACGTAATCGCCTGGGGGCATCCTGTCGAGTCGGTAATTGCCATTTGAGTCTGTGGAGGTCTTTCGTTCGCGTTCCGTGTTGCTGTTGCGAGCGATGACCAGCGCCCGAGCAACAGGATTGCCCGCGGAATCGTGCACGAGCCCTTCGAGGCAGGCGTGGTCGAGATCGTCAATGTGAGCGAAGAGACTGAGTGTAAGCAGGAGTGTGCGAGCCAGGTAAGTCATGAATCACCTCACAAGTTTTCGACTGAGGTGACTCAAGTGGCTAATCGAGTGCGGAAGATTATGCCAAGACGGCCGGACGGCGCAAGCCCTTTATGGAGTGCGGCGACTTGTCGCCGCTTTTAGTTAAGTATTGCAGCAATGAAGAATCAAACGGTCGCCTGGATTCTCAGTTGCTGCAGTACGTAACTCAAAAGCGGCGACAAGTCGCCGCACTCCATACTAAACTAGTTGGCACCATTAACACCGAGGAGGAATTATGAATATCTCTCGACGTCAGGCTCTCGAGACGGTTCTTGCGGTCGGGGCTGGCCTCACTGCAGCCAGCGTGGGGGTGGATGCTCAGGCAGGCAACGTGGCGGCATTTCGTGGAGGCCATCAGCCCAAAGCTCTACCATTCGATCCTACGAAGCTCAAAGGCATCTCCGAGAAGCTGATTCGATCACACTGGGAGAATAACTACAGTGGCGCGGTCAAGGCTCTCAACGCAGTCGAGCAGCGCCTCGCCGCGGCGCTCAAGGATGCAGACCTGCCGCCCTATCTGTACGGCGACATGAAACGAGAGGAGCTTGTGCGCACTGGATCCGTTGTCCTCCACGAGCACTACTTTGCCAACCTTGGTGGCGACGGAAAGGCTGCGGGCGAGGTGCTCAGTGCAATCAAACAGACTTTTGGCAGCTACGAACAATGGGAGAGCGAATTCAAGAAGACAGGCAATGCGCTCAGCGGTGGTTCCGGATGGGTTGTTCTGGCCCACAACTTCCAGACTGGCGAGATACACAACTATTGGGCCTGGGACCACATGCATAATCCGCCATTCTCGCGGCCGCTGCTGGCCATGGATATGTACGAGCACGCCTACCAGATGGACTACGGCGCAGCGGCTGGAAAGTACGTCGATGCGTTTATGCAGAACGTCAATTGGGAGGAGGTGGATCGCCGCTTTGTAAGCGCTCAGAAAGCGGCTGCCGCGCTCAAAGTGTGAACGCGCCGCGATACGATTTTTGTTGCAATTCGCGATTTTGGTGATACGATCCCGCGCGTTGTGTGCGGAGATTGATTCCGCGCTTGTTATTCGGGTTTGCTCGCCTCAGCCGGAACCCGAGTTGTCTTGTCGAGCGGCGCTTCCCGTCAGCCAGGGGAGGAAGCCAGTTAGTCCGGGAGGATTTGAGAGCCGACGCTCTCTCTTGCCATCCAGTAAATCAACAACATATGGCCTTTCAGCATAGGTAATGACCACCAGCTTCATTGAATGAGGCTACGCAACTCTTGCGAGCAGGGCTGTCACGGCTCAGTCGCAGGGGTGTGAGTCGCCACAGTCCTTTGAGCGGGCCGGTCAAGGAGGGTTCGGTTATGGCACGTGCAAAGGGTATCAACGTCGAACGATATCTTCAAACTGGGAAAGGCGCCTGCCAGGCGCGACAAACGCAATCTCAAGTTTGCAGCCATCCTGCGAACGCCGGTTGCGCTTCCAGATGAGTACGACTTCGATGTTCTCCATCTGGGTGTCCCGACACCGATGTTTGGAAACGACCGTTTCGGTGATTGCGTGATTGCCGGTCGGGCACATCAGACCCTGCGATTTGAATTGATCGAGCAGAAGGAGTTGATATCGATCTCAGAGAACGACGTGGTGAATGAATACTTCAAAGAGACCGGCGGCCCGGATGAGGGTCTCGTTGTCCTCAGCTCACTCAAGTCCTGGAGGTCCCAGGGATGGCTGGCTTCGCGCCGCCGCTACAAGATCAAGGCTTTCGCCGAAATCAATCCGACCGACCATCAGGAGATCAAGCGAGCAGCCTACATGGACATCGGATCGGGGCTCGGACTGAGTCTTCCAAAGACCGCCCAGGCTCAGTTCGCTGCCGGTAAGCCGTGGGATGTTGAGGAGGGTCCGGGATCCGCACCAAATTCGTGGGGTGGACACTACGTCTATATCTCCGGATATACGACGAAGGGCCCGGTGTGCGTCACCTGGGGTCAGAAGCATCAGATCACGTGGGCCTTCATGGACAAGTATTGTGATGAAGCCTACGCCATTATCGACGATCTGAACACGCCAAAGAGTAGACGCGGCCTCGACGTGCAGAAGATCCAAGAATTTCTGGCGTCATTGAGCAACGGGAACGGCAACGGCAATGGCAACCATGCCCATGCCTAGAACTTCCAGGTGTTAGAAGTGAGGGTGAGGGCCGCACGCATCCATCTCGTATGGACGGGCTCGTATGGACGGGCGGCCCTCGCCAATCGTCATTCGCGGCACCCTACAAAGCAAGGCCCAGCCTGGGAGCGCACGCGTCCCGCATGCCCGATTCCATTGTTGCAGCGTTGGATGCAAAGAAGGAGCACGCGGGACGCGTGCGCTCCCAGGCTGGGCCTGGCTCCGAAGAGCCGGCGATTGAGTAGCTATGCAGCGGAGACTCTTTTGAGGATAACGACCGTCAGGTCGTCGACCGTCTTGGCCCTGCCGACGAAGCGCGTCAATGCTTCATCGATTCTATCCCGCAGACCCGCAGCCGTTCTCTCCCGGTGGCGCTGGACAACCTCGATCAGCCTCGCCTCACCAAACTCTTCGCCCGCTTCGTCGAGGCCTTCTGTCACACCGTCGGAATAGATTACGAGAACATCGCCGGGCTCGAGCTTTAGCCCATCCTTCCCGATATTCACCGTCAGGCGTGATCCCGACAGGAAAGCCGCCAATGTCGAGCCGCGTAACTTCGCCCGTGGCCCTCACGAGAAGCGGAGGATTGTGCCCGGCATTGATGTAATTGAGCTCGCCGGAGTGCGCATCAAGCTCGCTATAAAAGAGGGTCACGTAACGGTTGGCAGGCGTGTTGTCGAATATGTAGACATTGACTTCTGAGACCACCTCAGCGGCCGAGAGGCGCGTTGTCGTCTGCGCCCGGACAGCGGCGTGAACGGATGACATGAGGAGAGCGGCTCCGGTGCCCTTGCCTGAAACATCCCCAAGAGCGATGACCACCCGTCCGTCTCTGCGCTGGATGAAGTCGTAGTAATCTCCCCCGACCTCGTAGCACGGAAAACTCATTCCGACGAGATCGAAGCCGCCAATCGGGGGTGAGGTAGCAGGATGGAGTCGGAGCTGGATCTCGCTCGCCACGGCGACTTCTTCGGCGAGCCGATTCTTCTCCTGCTGGTCCTCGAGGAGGCGCATATTCTCGATTCGAATGGCGGCCACACCGCCAATCAAAGTCAGCAACTGGAGATCATGCTCAGTGAAGCGGTTGACGCCAAATGGGCTATCGACATAGATCATTCCTGCGACACGGCCTTCGACAGCCAAAGGAACGGCCATGACTGAGCGAATGCCGCCGAGGAGTATCGAGCGCCGCTCCTGGAATCGCGGATCATGCTGGGCGTCCGAGGTGAGGACTGCCTTCCCAAGCTTCAGAACCTGCTCCGTGATTGACCGGCTCAATTTGACTTCTGAGTGAGTCTCGGGCGAAGGCGTCCGAGTCTTCATGGCCTTGCAGACGAGCTCGAGCTCCGGCGCGGCCTTCTTGTCCTTCGTGGCAGGCTGCTCTTCGGGCGGCTCGAGAGCATGATGTAGCCGCGATCTGCCGGAACCGCCTGAAACACGGAGTCGAGGACATGAATCAGGGTATCGTTGAGCGAAAGCTGTGAGAGAAGCGTCAGGCTGACGCGGCTGATGATTGCCAGACTCTGGTCCGGTAGCAAATCAGCGCGGCCGATGATCGTCCCGATCTGAGTCTTCGACGACGTGTCGATGACCGACAAGAGCTTCGACGCCGGAGCCTGCGACTCAGCATCGATCATTACCTCAGGCGCCGGCGGCTGGAAGGCATCGGATACCAGAACGCTGGTCCGGTTGCGCGCCGGTGCCGTGTCGGCGCGCTCGGAATACTCAATCTCGGTTTCACCGATCCTGACCTGATCGCCATCCTGAAGCTGCGCAGCAGTCAGCAGCCGCGAACCGTTGAGAAGGGTTCCGTTGGCGCTTCCGAGGTCGCTCAGCCAGTACCTGTCGCCCCGTCTTCGCACTTCGGCGTGCAGTCTCGAAGCAAACGGGTCTTCGACACAGAGGTCATTTCGCGCGGAGCGGCCGAGCAGTAGTTCGCAGTCGTGAAAGCTCGACCAGGCTGTCGGCATGTGAAGGCGTGGCTTTGACAATCAGACGAGGCATAGCTTGAACAGGATACGGGGACAAGACGATCCGGCTAACGGCTGTGCCGCCTGCCTCCGTCCCGATTTGTGCTGTGATTTCTGAGGATCGACTCTGACCTCACCCCTTGAGCCGCTTCCTTTGCTCATCGTTGTAGGCCTTTTGCGCTTTGATGGCTGCCTTCTGGGCAACCGGAGCGTAAGGACCGGCGGTGCATTTGAGATAGTTTTCGAGCGCCTTCTCAGGCTGCTTCAAGAACGAATATGACGTTCCGAGATGGTAAAATATATCCTTATCATCGGGCAGAAGTGTGAGAGCCCTTTCGAGCGTTGACGATAGACTCGCCGTACTTTCCGTCCCGCTGTAAATCCGTACCCTTCTTCTTTAGTTGCTCACCAATTTCCCTGGCTTCCTTTTTCAGGTCAAACTCAGGAAGCCCGGGAACCGATCGCATCCTGGCACCGGGCACAGTATTCGGCTGAGATAACGGCACGTCTTCGGGAGAACCCGCCTCAGGAAGGCTCTTCTGATGTCCCGGTTTGGACCCCTTTGACCCGGGTCGTCGCAGTTCGCTCCGCGTCCCGCGCAGCAAGTACATAGCGCTCGAGCGCACTTACCGCCTCGGCAGCCTGATCGCTGCTTTGATCGATTGCCAGGATCTTCTGATAGTCCTGATAGGCCTCTCGCCACGACCCTCGCGTACGATAGACGTCCGCGCGAACAAGAAGAGCAACCAGATTCTTGTTGTCGATCTCGAGGGCCTTCTCTGAAGCCGAGAGCGCTTCATTGTTCTGTCCGAGAGCCGCGCTCGATTGAGCCAGGCCGGCCAGCGCCTGAGCGTTACGCGGCTCGAATTTCACCGCCTGTTGGAATTGCTGGAGGGCGCCCGGAAAGTCTCCCGCTTTGTATTTCTCGTGGCCTTGTTTTACCAGGGCGGCGCTCTTCTCGCCTGGATCAACGAGATTGAACTCCGCGGGAATTCCGCGGAATGTCGCCATGCTCTGCTTTTTAAAGATGATGAATGCCGGTACGCCAAGCAGGACCGTCAAGATAACCAATGAGATGTAAAGTTGCCGGTTGCTTTTTGGATGCTGCTCGATACCGGATGCCTGCGCAAGAGCACTTGCGGCTCCTCCCGTGTCGACGCGAGGAGGCACCGTCCTATGATGGTTCGCCGCGGGTCGAGTAGGGGACTGCCTTCCAATCTGGTCCGGAATCTGGCGGGTCCACGCCTTCGCTCGTTCGACCGTCTTCATAGCCTGGTTTATGAATGGCCCCGTTGTGCGGGGAGGCGTTAGTGGAGACGTCCCCGGGGCCCTGCCAGAGGTCAGTGGAAGAATCGAGCCAGGGTCATTTGCGCTGGCGGAGGTCGAGGCGACCAGGTTCGGCGTATTCTCGGGCGCTGGGATCTTTTGTTCAACCAACGCAGCTCCGCATCTCTCACACACCTTTAGTGAGTCCGAGACTGCGAGTCCGCAACTGCCGCAATAGTTGACTGCCATGCCCTTCCGCGATTCGCCTGCAAACCAAATTCGCGATCAAGCGGTGCTCGATTCGGCCGAGATTCCCCGCCAACAAATTAGCTTAGCTGATGAGTGCACATAACACCAGCCGAAGGCTTGTCGATGATCGTAGCCAGACTCCAATACCACCTCTTAAACCCACCTAACCCCTTTAAACTTTGACCACAATGGTCCTGGCAAGTTTGTCATGCCAACCCTGCTGTCTCGAGTCCCAGAAAGCCCAGGCAAAGCCCAGTCCAAATGGAATAAGGGCCAGCAAATAGCCCAAAAGGTGACGCAGAGCGACGGTCCGATAGTCGACCGGACCGCCATCCGCGCGAACGATTCGGATTCCGATGAACCTCTTGCCGAAGCTCTGCCCGCTGCCCTCACACAGATAGATGAGATTGATGAGCACCACGGCCACTGCGGTCAGGTACCCGAAGATAACGATAATGTCGGCCCAGCCGTCCCAATCGGACCTGCGCTTGAAGTAGGCAGCCAGCAGAACAGTCACGGCGGGCACGAACATGGTAACGATGTAGTCAAGAAGGAGGGCTCCGGTCCGCAGGCCAATGCTCGCGAGGTGCAGGCTATCCGCTCCCAGGCGGACCGCTGCCGGATCAGTTCATGCGTTCTGCTGTGGCGCGCGCAGCGGCACGGACAGAGGACTCTGCCGGGGTTCGATTCATGATTCCAAATTCAGGGGTGCTTCAACCAACAAGGAACTTGAGTGTGGTTTCGCCCAGCTTGACTTCGTCGCCGTTGACCAGGACGTGCGGTCTGCCTCTCGACAGCCGGACCTGATTGTTGATCACGGTGCCGTTTGCGCTTCCCAGGTCTTCGATGAAGAACTGCGCGCCCTGCGCTACGATCTTCGCGTGGCGGCGCGAGACTCTGGCCGCAGGGTCGTATTTCGAGAGATCGACTTCGGGTCTGATCCCACGATTTGGATCGAGCCTGCCAATGAGGTTCTCGCTGTCTGTACTGATTGGAAATTGTGCTGACATTTCAGCAGTACCCATAACAATCAGTTTCGCGGTCACCCGGCTCGATGTCTGGCGTTGACCACAGAAGGCGCAAAAGACATCACCGGGCGACATCTCCCGCCCGCAGTGCACGCAGGTGTTTGCCTGCGCGATGACGGTCTCTCCTATCTGCGTGTCAGGCGTCGGAATAAACTGCTCGCCCGGGGTCGCCAGTCTGAGAGTCCTGACGTGATCCTCGAGCTCCTGGCCAAACGCTTTGGCCGAAGAAAAGCGATTCTCCGGCTTGTATTCGACGGCGCGGCAGATTATCTGCTCCATTCTCGTCGTCATCTGAGGAATGATCTGCCGCGGCTTTGGATTCTTGGTGAAATCAAAAATGAGCAGGGGATTGTCCTGCGGATCCTTGCCGGTAAGCAGGTGAAACATTGTCGCTCCGAGCGAATAGATATCAGAGCGCGGCTCGACGTTTCCGGCAAAGAGCTCAGGCGGAGCGTAGCCCATGGTCCCGATGGCCGTGACGCCCTTCTGAGATGGTGCGACGAAGCGAGCGATACCGAAGTCGACCAGCATAACGCGGCTGCTGCGCGAGTCGATCATCAGGTTTGCAGGCTTCAAATCCCGGTAGATGATCGGCGGTGTCTGTGAGTGAATGTAGTCGAGCACGTCACAGGCCTGAATCGCCCATTCGGTGACCTCCTTCTCGTCAACCTGGCCCCCGGCGGCGCGCTGGCGAGCTGCCAGGTCGCCACCATCGATGTATTTCATGACCAGGTAGTAGCGACCACGCTGTCCATCAAAGAAGTAGTCGTAGATCGTCGGTATCGACGGATGCTCCAACCTCGCGAGAAGCTCGCTTTCGCGCTTGAAGTCCTCTATTGCCTTGGCCCTCGCACTCTCATCCGCAAACATCTCGATCATCTCTTTGATCGCCACCGTGCGATGGGCCAGATTCTGATCTTCAGCCTGGTAGACTGAGCCCATACCGCCGCCGCCAATGCGGCGAACGATCTTGTAGCGATCAGCGAGAAGAGTACCTGCGGCGAGTTGTAATCCGGTCGGGGTATTGCTTGATTCAGGCATACTGCTTTTTGAAGTCCTTCCCCAATTCGGTGCCGAATTCGGGCCCGAATTCGGCATAGATGTGTGTTTGACCACTACATCCTGCCACACACCGCACTCCCCACAATACGGGTCGCCGACCGCTGTTAAGGAGCCACACTCGGGACAGTAAGGCATAGACAGAAGTCAATGTGAAAATCCGTACCGCTTGCATGCCTGTCCCCAACTCGATGCAACCTTCGGATCGGAACAGACTCGGGTTGCGGTCTCAACTCAAAACAAATTTCAAGAACGTCTTGCCGACGATGATCTCGTCGCCATTGTTCAGTGATTGGCGCGTTCCTGGGAGCAGACGTGGTCCTCGATTTATGAACGTGCCATTAGTACTACCAAGATCCTCGATCAGGAACTGGTTATTCTGACAGGCGATTCGAGCATGACGGCGCGAAACTTTGGCTTCGGGATCATCCTGATCGAGGTCGATATCGGGGAAGATGCCACCGTCGGCATCCCATCGACCGATCAACGACTCGCTCGTCGAAAGTGGAAACTCCTTGCCGACCTTGCCTCCGCGTTGGATGACGAGCTTGGCTCGAGTGCCAGACGAAACTTCATCTCGAAGCGACCCGGTCTTTGTCTGAATCGCGATCGTTTTGCGGCTCGCCGAGAGCCCCTGGTCGTTGTCCGAAAGCGAGCTTCCCGAATTCTGAACCTTTGGCGGAGGCGGTGTATACGGCGTCGCTGGCTTCGGTGCGACAGAGTCACGGGTGAAGGACGGAGGTGGAGGAGGCTGCGGCGGCGAGAATGACTGGCCGGACGGCGTGCTGCTTAAGCTCAGCCGCCTGCCGCACTCATCGCAGAACTCTGACCCCTCGAGATTATCCGTACCGCACTGATTGCAGTGAACCATGGCTGTAATTTGTCTCCACCAAGCCGACCAGACGGAACCAGTGACCGCCTTCTGTAACTCCTAAGTTTACACTGATTCGCGGCTACGCGCCAGATTAAGACCACGGATCATTCGCGTTCTCATCGTTGTCGCACATGTAACGTTTCGCGTACGGGGAGGGCTTGGGGACTGTTGCAAAGATTATCAGGACCTGCTCCGGGCATCCCGCAGGGATGCGAGAAGGTAGCCAGGGGCAAGCGAAGCGCAGCCCCTGGAGCCGAAGCAAATTGAAGACCGCGTCCTGAAGGGACGCCAGACAAACAGCTGGGCTATCGCGAAAAGTCTCGCGGCCCTTCAGGACGCAAGGGTGTTCCGCCTAGGGTTCCAGGGGCTGCGCTTCGCTTGCCCCTGGCTACCCTCTTGCATCCCTAACGGGATGCAGAGGCTATCTCATCGGAGCGCCAGTTTCGGATTTTTGAGACACCGTCCTTGTCCCTGCCCGCCGGCGTCGTCTGGCGCCGGTACCATTATTGGTTGGCGTTGATGTCGGACGGGCCCCTCTTGAAATGTTACCGGCGCCAGACGGCGCCGGGCGGGCAGGGACGAGCCCTGCCCCTACATCGTTGTCGACGAAGTAACATTTTGTGTGGGTAAGCCACTCAGATATGGCGGTTTGCGTTGGCTGATATCACTCTGATAACATTCGGATGAATGGGAGCGAAGCCCAAAATATCCCTAACCACTGGAAATCTCGCGCTCCTGGCACTCGTTGCAACCTTCGCCTTCGCCTCAGGAGTGATCTCCGCGAGACCCTCCTCACTTACCCCTTTGGGAGCTAAACAGGCGCGCGACCTCATCAGAAATCTTGCGGGTGTTCAGCTCGATCCCGATCAGGTCAGAATCAAGAACATCAATGCCGGCATAGGAGACAGCGCGATTGTCGAGGCTGAACTGGAGACTGCTTTTCGCTTCATCCATGATCGAGGCGATCGGAGTGAAGGGCGCGATTGGAGGATTGCCGAAGTTCGCATCGCAGACCGGCAGTGGGAATCCGTCGAGCTACTCCAATCGGCCATTACGAAAGAGAAGGTCGAGCGCACGCAAAAAATCATGCGGGAGCTCTCCGGGGCACTGGAGGCCTACCGCACGGCCCGCTCCCATTTTCCGGTGGCTGAGAGCATCAACCCTGTATTCGATGAGCTGATCCCCACTTACTCCTCTCACCCGCCCCGGGTAGACCTTTGGGGAATGCCGTTCGCATATCGTGGCACGAACGCCGGATATCGCCTCTCATCAGCTGGTCCTGATCGCAAGCCAAACACGCCAGACGATCTGGTCGTGGAAGCCGGCACGGGACAACGATAATGGCCTACATTCCAGCCTCAGAGCAGGCACCGCTCAACAGTGTCTATCGGAAGACTGCATCGATCGTTGGAGTGCTCGCTCTTTCGGCTCTGCTGATCGTGGCTGCCGGGTATTTCATCCCGCCGCCATTCAATGGAAACCCGCGCTTCATTTTCGCGGTCTATGTTATTGCCCCGGTTGTGGGGCTGGCGGTTGTCATGGCGCGGCGTCTCATGCTTTCCCAGACGAGTCTGAGGCGAATTGAGAGTCGCGGGACGGCGGCGTTGCTGAATCACTTCTCGAAGGTGTCGGTTATTTGTGCTGCGCTTGGAGAGTCGGTTGCAGCCATCGGGCTCGTCGGCTATCTGGTGACGGGTCAGTACGACTTGAGCCTCAGGCTGGGCATTATCGGAATACTGTTAATCCTTTATAGCTTCCCTCGCCAGTGGGAATGGTCGCGCACTTTGTCGGCACTTGATGATGATCAGGCATGAAGAAGGAGGCGAGAGCGACAAACGGTCGTCTCAACAAGCTATGGTGATTTCTACGGTGAGATGTCGGCACCAGAAGAGTAGTGAACCCGGTAAGTGGGCCGATGGCGGGCCCGGTCTGCTCCGGGCATCGGTATTATTGCTGGTGCTGTCTGTGGCTGTAGCAGCACAAACTGCGAGCAGTGCGAGCTCACTATCAACAGCCCAGCCGCAGACATCTCCGCAGCCGGCAAGCGATGCCGCGCGCCGCAAGGCCTACACGAAGTTTATCGAGGCGCACAATCTGCGCGGCAATCACCGCTGGAAGGAGGCGATTGAAGCCTACAAGGAGGCAATTCGGCTCGATCCATTGGCGGCTGAACCGCACGTCGATCTTGGAGAGCTCTACTTCTTCTACAGCCAGCCTCAGCTCGACCTGGTGGAGCGTGAAGGGCTCGAAGCCGTAAAGCTCGATCCGAAGAACATCGGCGGAAGAATCCTGCTCGCACGCCTTTACATGTACATGACAGCCGTTCACACGGAGAAGGAACCCTCGACGCGTCAGATGGATCGAGCACTCGAGGGATACAAGGAGGTAGTCGCGCTGGAGCCTGCCAATGCTGAGGCGTGGGCTCTCCTGGCCGACCTCTACCGGCGAAAAGGAGACACGGCAAGTCAGATAGATGCGCTCGAACACTGGGCAGCGGCGGCCTCACCGAATGAGACATTCTTCTACCGGCTTCTGACAAACACCGACTTGACGCCTGATCAGGCCTACTTCCAGCTCTCCTATCTCTATCTCGGCCAGGGGAAGAATGGGCCTGCGATTGAGGCGGCGCGCCGGAGTTATGAAGCGGATCCGGAATCGAAGGCCTATTCACGCAATCTGATTAACATCCTTCGCCAGGCCGCGAGCACAGAAGAGGAGTTGCGCCTCTACGCGCAGATCGCAAAGACGGCGGACAGCCCGGTGCTCGAGATCGGTTACAGTGCCGCCCTCGTTCGCGCCGGCCGGAACGCTGAAGCAGTTGAACGGCTCCGTAACTACCTCGCATTCGATCCGACGAATGGAAGTGCCGTGAGACTCCTTGCGGTCGCGCAACGACGCGCCGGATCGCGAGCTGACGCAGTAGACACGCTCAAAGCGGGAATAAGCAAAGCGGACGGCCCACAGAAGACAAGCCTCGTGCTTGATCTGGGTGAGACCTACGAGGAGATGGGGCGCACTGAAGATGCGACCACCGAGTATGAGCACGCGTTCGATTCTCAGGTTGCATTGGCCAGGGGCTCGAAGGTCGCTCAACAGGAGATCGACGTTCTGGCTCAGATTGTCAGCAAGCTGGCCCGTGCCTACCGTAGAGCGGGTTCCCAGGTGAAACTGCAGAACCTGTTCACGCGAGCACGCCCTTTGCTGGGCGACAACAACTCAACTCTCGATGTGATCACCATTGAAGGTTTGCGCGAGGATGGCAAACGGCGCGAGGCCCTCGACCTTACGCGAACCGCGGTCAAGCGTTTTCCAGCCGATCGCTCGCTGCAATTGACTGAAGCGCTGATCCTGAGTGATCTCAGGAAATACGTCGAAGGCATCGAACTGCTCAACGGGATGCTCAAGTCGGATGCTGAAGAGCCTGAGAACAAGCCCATCTACCTCATATTGAGCAGTATTCAGATGCAGAGCGGTCAGCTTGGGGCCGCTGAGGCTTCGGTACGCAAGGCACTCGAGATCGCACCCGGTGACGGCGATCTGCTGATTCAGCTGAGCTCGGTACAGGATCGTGGTGGCCATTATCAGGCCTCCGAACGGACACTGCGCGACGTGCTCCAGCGTGAGCCCGACAACGCAACCGCGCTCAACAATCTGGGCTATGCCATGATCGAGCACGGCGAGCGGTATCAGGAAGCGCTTCAGCTGATCGAGCGGGCCGTCTCGATCGAGCCGATGAATGGGAGCTTCCTCGATAGCCTGGGCTGGGCCAGGTACAAGCTGGGTCAAGTCGAGCAGGCACGCGAACAGTTGGAGCGTGCGCTTTCATATTCGCGGGGCAGTGCCACGCTTCACGAGCATCTCGGCGATGTGTTGAGGGATCTTGGACGATTGCCGGAAGCCCGGAAGCAGTGGGAGAAGGCGCTCGAGTATTCCGTTGAAGCCGATGAAACGGCTCGCCTGAAAGGGAAGATTCGCGACGCCCGCTGACCTTGGGAACCCCGCCCTTTCAGGGCTCGATAGTTCGCAGGCGTGCTTACCCAGGGCTTCGCCCTGGGCTTCTTCAGGTCTCGCCTTCGGCGCGGCCTGAGGCGCAATACTCGAACGGTCAAGTTGCACGGTATGTCGCACCATAGGTGCGACCTGTAATAGCCCAGCGCGAAGCGCTGGGTCAACCGAACCATCCTCACGAGCCCTGTAAGGGCGCAATCTCCGGATGCTGACGCTCCCTTCCTTCGCCAAGATCAACTGGACACTTGAAGTGCTAGGTCGCCGTCCGGATGGCTATCACGAGCTCAGGACACTTCTCCAGACGATCTCCCTCGCCGACGAACTGCGCTTTACTCCTCTCGATCACGGAATAGAGATACTCGCGGATTCGCGTGAGGTGCCGGTAGATGAGAGGAATCTCGTATTCCGGGCGGCGAGCCTGCTCGCCCAGGAAACCGGAACTGACCGCGGGATTCGAATTGAGCTCATAAAGCGCATTCCCGTGGCCGCGGGACTGGGCGGCGGAAGCAGCAATGCGGCGATCACCCTGCTCGCTCTCGCACGCTTGTGGAGTCTCGATCTGAGTCTCACGGAGCTTTGCAGGCTGGGGGCCCGTCTGGGAGCCGATGTGCCCTTCTTTCTCATTGGAGGGACTTGCCTTGGAGTCGGCCGGGGCGATGAAATATATGCTTTGCCGGACATCACCAGCCCACCATTATTGCTGGTCAATGTCGGCCTCAAGCTACGCACCGGCGAGGTATACGCCGCGCTGCCGCCCGAGTTGACAGGGCCAGCACCTCTGGCTATTATGCCCTTTACCTTCGAGGCCGCAAATCGCGCCATGACAGTCACCGGAGGGGTTCCGGCTCTGTGCAATGACCTGCTGCGCCCTGTAGTCGAGCGATACTCCATACTCAGGGAAGTCCAGGAGAGACTAGCAGCTGCGGGCGCAAGCGCGACCTCGATGGCCGGGAGCGGATCGACGCTCTTCGCGATCTTTGAAAGTGAGGCGACATTGATCGCCGCGCAGGGGGGAATGAGGAAGCGAGGCTGGTGGTGCGTCGAGGCGCGTGCTATCGGCCGGAAGGAGTACCGGGCCGCAGTTCGGGCCATGCAGCCGGCAGCCATGAGCGCAGCCATGACGGCAGCTATAAGGTGCCAATAACACTGGGGAGTCGCCAAGTGGTAAGGCAGCGGCCTTTGGAGCCGCCATCCGTAGGTTCGAATCCTACCTCCCCAGCCACGACCATAGGAGAATCGATGAGTGACGGGCGCGGGATGCGCTCGAATGGCGAATCCCGATCCGCCACTCATCTGTGTCTTGGACGAGCGTGAACAGCCTACAGATATTCTCAGGCAATTCGAATCGCCCGCTGGCTCAGGAAATCTGTGAGTATATGGGTATTCCCCTTGGAAGGGCCAATACCTCACGGTTTCCGGACGGCGAATTCAATTTTCAGATTCTCGAGAACGTACGTGGCGGGGACGTATTCATCCTCCAGTCGACCTGCCCGCCCGTCGACTCCCACGTCATGGAGCTCCTGATAATGATCGATGCGTTCAGGCGCTCCTCCGCAGATCGGATCACCGCAGTCATTCCTTATTACGGCTATGGACGCGGCGATAAGAAAGACAAGCCGCGAATTCCGATCTCGGCAAAGCTGGTTGCCAGTCTGATCAGCACTGCCGGAGCGAATCGAGTGCTGACCGTCGATCTGCACGCGCCACAGATTCAGGGATTCTTCGACATCCCGGTTGATCATCTCTTTGCGGCTCCAGTGATGATCGACTACTTCACCCGCTATCCGCTCGAAGACCTGGTGGTTGTCGCACCCGATCCGGGTGGAGCAGAGCGCGCGCGAGCCTACGCCAAGCGGCTGAAAGCCGATTTTGCGATCGTCGACAAAAGACGCGACAAATCAACGCCGGGACATGCCGAAGCCGAAGTTATGAACGTCGTTGGCAAGGTTGAGGGCCGGCACGCACTGGTAGTAGATGACATGGTTGATACGGCGGGAACCCTGACCAAGGTCGCCGAGTCTTTGAGAAAGGAAGGCGCGCAGAGGATTTTCACAAGCTGCGTGCACGCGGTGCTCTCGGGCAATGCGATCGATCGCATGGAGTTATCTCCGCTCGAGAAGGTTGTGGTTACCAACACTGTTCCGGCGAACAGGATTTGTAACTCGCAGCTGTTCGAGTGTCTGAGCATTGCGCCATTGCTGGCTGAAGCGATCAAATCGATTCACGATGAGACCTCAGTCAGCCGGTTGTTCATTTGAGGGGAAGTTTTTCGGAGCATCGTTATGGCCTTTAATACAAGTATTTCACTTGAAGCCAAGCCTCGCACCGGCAAGGGCACGAATGATTCGCGGCGCCTGCGCCGAGACGGACTGATCCCGGTCACTCTTTATGGAGCCGGAGACACGGCCAGCGGTACTGTTGGTCGCCGCGAGCTCGCAGCGATCCTGCGCTCGTCGAGCGGCCGCAATACAATCTTCACCGTCAGCCTCGGTTCGGAGGCGACACCGGTGAAGATCGCTGATCTGCAGCTCCATCCGGTCTACGGCCAGTTGATCCATGCGGATTTCATGCGGATCTCGCTCACTGAGAAGAGCGAGTTTGAGGTTCCATTGAAGATAGTCGGCGAAGCGATCGGCGTGCGGCAGTCGGCAGGGCTGCTCGACGTCCCGACGCACACGCTGAGCATCAGCTGTCTTCCGGGCGATCTTCCGGACAGCATCGAGGTTGACGTCAGCCATCTCCAGATTGGCGACCACCTCAGGGTCAGCGACCTGAAGATCGATACCGAAAAGATCGAGGTGCTTGCCGATCCTGAGCTGCTCATTGCCACGGTCGTGCCTCCGAGAGTCGAGGAAGAGCCGGTGGTTGAGGCCGCGCCTGAGGCTGCTGGTGAGCCCGAACTGATCAAGAAGGGTAAGACTGAAGAGGAAGAGTCCTAGACCTCCCGCTTCCGTCGACAGTTCTTTATGTTTCTGATTGCTGGCCTGGGGAATCCTGGCGAGCAGTACGAATGGACCCGGCATAACTGCGGGTTTATGGTCATTGACAGACTGGCGCAGCGAGCCGGGCGCAAGGTCAGTAGAAAAGAATGTCAGGCGCTGACTCTGCGTCTGCGCATCGGACAAGCTGAGGTTCTGCTGGCCAAGCCGCAAACCTTCATGAATCTCAGCGGTGTCGCGGTCGCGGGGTTGGTCACACGTTACGCCTTGAGTCCGTCCGACGTCTTCGCGGTAACTGACGACCTGGCATTGCCGTTTGGCAGGCTGCGCATTCGTCGAAGCGGCAGTGCCGGCGGCCATAACGGACTGAAGTCAATAATCAGTGTCCTGGGAACGCAGGACTTCGCCAGACTGCGGTTGGGCATCCAGGTGGAGTATGGAACGGGTCAGGGGCCGGACCAGGAGATTTCTGATTCTGCCGCATTTGTGCTGGCAGATTTTCCGCGGCGTGATCGCGAAAAGTTGAACGAAATGATAGATCGCGCTGCTGACGCGATTGAGGATTGCCTGAATCTTGGCATCGCGGAAGCGATGGCCAAACATAACTGAAGACATAACTGAATAACCGCCGCTGGAGATATCCGCGGTGCTCCTTGCCCGGTAGCCAGGCTGCCGGGCCAGCTATCCAAAGCCATCCAAAGGGAGGATTGATTGAGAACCTACGAAGTAATGTTCATCGCCGCTCCGAACACGGTCGACGATGATCTCCGCAAGCTCACCACACAGCTCGAATCCATTGTCTCCGAACAGGGGGGACGCGTGACCAAGAGCGAGAATCTTGGCCGCCGAAAACTAGCCTATCGCATCGAAAAATACGACGAGGGCATCTACTCTCTGCTCAATATCGAGGGCAGTGGGCGCGAGATAGCCGAGGTCGACCGCCGTCTTCGCGTGAGCGATATGGTGATCCGTCACATCTCTGTGCGCACCGATGAGGATCTCAGACGGGCCGAGAAGATGCGTGCCAGGCGCAAGCCCCAGAGTGCTCGCCTTCAGGGAGAGCCGGCAAATGAGATCGAGATCGAAGACGAGCCCGCTGAAGAGTAGGCCTTCAGAACAGAGGAGAGAGTATGCCAAGACCAAGTGAGAGAAATGACAGAGACGACCGCGGGCGAGGCGGACGCGGCATGGGCGGACCACGCCGACGTCGCAGCTGCCGCCTTTGCGCCGAAAAGATTGACTACGTTGATTTCAAGGACGTCAAGATGCTGCAATCGTTTGTCCCCGAGCGGGGCAAAATCATGCCCGCGAAGAATCTCCGGCGCTTGCGCGCTTCATCAACGGAAGCTGACCGAGGCAATCAAGCGAGCTCGCAACATCGCATTGCTGCCTTACACGGCCGCCTGAGGCCATAGTCAGACGTTTTGGAAGGAAGTAGATCATGCCAATGATGGAACTCTTACTGCGCGAAGACATCGAGAACCTCGGCACACGGGGCGAGCTTGTCAAGGTTCGAGCCGGGTATGGACGCAATTACCTGTTGCCGCGCGGCCTCGCCGTGCAGGCCACACCATCGAATGTCAAGCAGATCGATCAGCAGCGGCGCGCACTTTTGAAGAAGGTGGTAGCCGAACGCGACGGAGCGCAGCAGCAGGCTGACATGCTCAAGGAAGTCTCACTCGACTTCGCACGCAAGGTCGGCGACCACGGACTGCTCTATGGCTCAGTGACGTCGATGGATATAGCCGAGGGGCTTGCAGCCAAGGGATACGAGATTGATCGCAAGCGAATTCAGTTGAAGGATCCGATCAAGGAGGTCGGCGAATACGAGGTGCCGATCAAGCTCCACCGCGACGTTACAGCAGATCTCAAGGTTGTCGTCCGTAAAGACGAAGGTTGACCATAGCTGGGACGATTCTCAATTCGTCCCAGACCTTCCGGGACTCTTCTTTGCGTTCTTTCTTTGTGTCTTTGCGTCTTTGCGCGGGTCATACTTCGCCATAGGCCAAATGCGAAATACTTCTCGCGCAAAGACGCAAGGACGCAAAGAAAGAACGCAAAGAAGAGTAGGCTCTCTGCCTTAGTCACAGGGTTGCGCCATGGCCAAGCCGGGCGGGGAAGTCAGGGCTGCAATCGACAAATCGCTTCCTCACGACCGCGACGCTGAACGGCTGATTCTCGGCGCCATCCTTCTCGACAACACGACCATCAACCAGGCTGCCGAACGGCTCAAACCCGAGGACTTCTTTCTCGACTCGCATCGCCGCATTTTCGAGAAGATGGTTCGTCTCTTCGAGCGCGGCGGCGGCGCCGGCGCCGTCATCGATCCTTACACGCTTCAGGACGAGTTGCGTCGATCAGGCGAGCTCGAGATGGTCGGCGGCATGGCCGCCATATCCAACCTCTTCGAAGGCGTCCCCAGATTCTCCAACATCGACAGTTACACCGGAATCGTCAAAGGCAAAGCGATTCTACGTCGCCTGATCACGACCTCGAATCAGATCATGTCCGACCTGCTTCGACGCGGAAGACGAACCTGATGCCATTCTCGATCAGGCTGAGCGCCTGATCCTCTCCATCGCCGAAGACCGCATCAGGGAAGGATTCGTGCCCATCGGCAAAGTTGCCGAACAGCAATTCAAATACATCGGGGAGATAGCCGCCAAAGGACATCAGCTCGTCACGGGCATTGCGACCGGCTTCTTCAATCTCGATAGCATGACTTCCGGGTTGCAGCGTGGCGACCTTGTAATTATCGCCGCCAGGCCGAGCATGGGGAAGACGGCCTTTGGGCTCAACATTGCGCAGAATGTCGCACTGCAGCATCATGAGAATGGATCACGCCCGGTTGTCGGAGTCTTTTCCCTCGAAATGAGCAAGGAGCAACTGGCTCAGCGGCTGCTCTGCTCGCAGGCTCGAATTGACGCTCACCTGCTGCGCAAGGGCATCCTCAGCAAGGAGGACTGGCGCAAGCTGGCCTTGGCCGTTGCAGATCTCGACGGTGCTCGCATCTTTCTTGATGACACGCCATCGATCTCCGTCATGGAGATGCGCGCCAAATCGAGGCGGCTTAAGAATGAACAGCACGGACTGGATCTCCTGATCGTTGATTACCTGCAGCTTATGGGCAGCCGCGGCAGAGTGGAATCGCGTCAACAGGAGGTCTCGCAGATCTTCGCGAGAGTTGAAGGGGCTGGCCAAGGAGCTGAACGTTCCGCTGATTGCCCTCTCACAGCTCAACCGTGCGCCTGAAGCGCGGACAGACAAGCGGCCGCAGCTTTCAGATCTTCGTGAGAGCGGATCGATCGAGCAGGATGCCGATGTCGTCATGTTCATTTTTCGCGAGGATGTCTACAAGCCCGAGACTGACAGGCAGAATATTGCCGAAATCGTTATCAGCAAACAGCGCAACGGGCCTACCGGAATTGTCGAGCTTGTCTTTCTCAAGAATCTCACGCGCTTCGAAGAGAAGTACAACGAGGGCTGAAGCGAAAGTCCGGGGGCGGCTCGCGAGCCCAAAACGGACGAAGAGTAGCCACAAAGAAGCACAAAAAAACACAAAAACTAACCAACACCTCCTTTGTGCTTTTTGGTGGCTATTCTTCGCCCAGTCAGCACTTATGCTCCCTCCCAGCCAGCGGCAGACCTGGGCATCGATTTCACGCTCGGCACTACGTCACAACTTCCGCGCCGTGAAGCGCCATGTCGGCGAGGCGGTCGAAGTCATGGCCATCGTCAAGGCCGACGCATATGGCCACGGAGCTATCGAATGCGCGCGCGAATTCGAAGCGGCGGGCGCAACCTGGTTTGGTGTGGCACTGGTCGAAGAGGGAATTGCCTTGCGCCAGGCGGGCATCAATCACCCGATCCTCTGTCTCACCGGCGTCACTGCGCACCAGGCGGAGGCCGTGCTCGCTCACGACCTCTCAGTGGTTGTTTATGATCTGGAGTCCGTCGAGGCCCTCGACGCCGCGGAGCGCGCCACTGGCGGCATAGCCACGATTCATATCAAGATCGACACGGGGCTTGGACGCCTTGGGGTCTTGCCGGCGCATCTGGCCGAGTTCGGGAAAGCTGTAAGCCGCTTCAACAATGTGAGAGTTGAGGGGCTGCTTACCCATTTCGCCGAAGCGAATGTCAGCGGCTCGGAGTTTACCAGCGCTCAAATTGATACCTTCCATGAGGCCCGGAAGATTCTCGAAGAGGCGGGCGTGAGTCCGCCCTTCATGCACCTCCGGAAACAGTGCGGCGATTCATGCTCATCCTCAAGCCTGGGGCAACCTCGTAAGGGCCGGAGGTCTCCTCTATGGACTCGTCAAGGATGTCCTGGCTTCCACGCCAGATCCATTGGACGTCAGGCCGGTGATGTCCCTCCATTCTCGAATTGCTTATCTCAAGTCGGTACCCGCCGGGGAACCGCTCGGGTATGGTCGTACCTTCATAACATCGCGAGAGAGCCGGATCGCAACAATACCTGTCGGGTATGCGGACGGTCTGAGACGCGCCTTGTCCAACAATGGAAGGGCGCTGCTGCGCGGCGTCTCAGCGCCAATAGTAGGGCGGGTCAGCATGGACCCGACTCTGATCGATGTGACCGACATTCCGGAAGCGGCGGCCGGCGACCATGTCACTCTCATCGGGCCGTCGGGTGATCAGAGGATCAGGGCCGAGGATGTGGCTGAAGCAGCCGGAACGATCTCCTACGAGGTTGTCAGCGGAATCGGCCGCCGCGTGCCCAGAGAATACGTGGACTGAGGCCTCCGACTTACAGCGTGGGAACGGCACTTCACAAACCTTGAAATACGACCGGCGAGTTCTGTAGACTGCAGACCATTCCACGTTTTCCCATAACTTTGAGGGAGGTGCTGACACCATGCCGAAGACCCTCGTTGCATCTCGAATCCTTGATGCTGCCTACCGGCCGCAGATCACGGACAACGGAATGTACATCCTTCGTTTTCGGTATCTGGACAGGCACGAAGACGGAAGCTACGAGGAGCCGGTCGAAATGTTCCGACGGGTGGCATGGAACCTCGCCGGAGCCGAGCGCGTGTTTGCTCCACACCTGGATGACGAGGCGCTTCTAGCCTGTGCCGATCAGTTTTTTACTGTGATGACCGATTTTAAGTTCCTGCCGAACGCCCCGACACTGCTGGGTGCCGGTCGTCCCCTGCAGCAGCTCTCCGCCTGTTATGTTCTGCCCATTGATGATTCGGTCGATGGGATATTCGAGACCCTTCGCATGACGGCGATCGTCCACAGCAAGGGCAGCGGCACGGGATTCAACTTTTCACGATTGAGGCAGCGCGGCGCTCAGATCGCAACCGGTGGTTTCTCGACGGGGCCCGTCTCGTTCATGCGCATCTTCGACGCGGAGACCGAGGTAATAAAGAATGGCGGAACCGGCTGGGGTGCCAACATGGGCGTGCTGGATTGCAACCATCCGGACATTCACGAGTTTGTGAAGGCCAAGTCTACCTGCAATGGCCTGCAAAACTTCAACATCTCAGTCGGAGTCACGGATGAGTTCATGGAGATGGCGCGAACGGGCGGATTATTCCCTCTCACGGACCCGAGAACCGGGCAGATCGTCTCGTCGGTAGATGCGAAGGAACTGCTTGAAATGATTGCTCTCGAGGCGTGGAAAACCGGCGATCCCGGTCTTCTTTTCCTGGATCGCATCGAGCGCGACAATCCCACTCCGTCACTCGGCCGCATCGAAGCGACGAACCCCTGTGGCGAAGCGCCCCTCTTGCCTTACGAAGCCTGTTGGCTCGGGGGCGTCAACGTAGCCGCGCATCTCGACGCAATGACAGGCGAACTCTCATGGTCCTCGCTGCGAGAGACATGTCTGCTCGCCGCTCGAATGATGGACAATGCCATCGAGGTGAGCTGCTATCCGCTGCCGGAGATCCGCGAGGCCACTCGTCGCACGCGAAAAATCGGGATCGGCGTCATGGGTTTTGCGGACCTTCTCGTCCGTATGGGCATCCGATATGGATCCTCGGAGAGTGTGTCTATAGCGCGACAGCTGATGAGCAGAATTCGGGAATATCTCGAAGAGGCGACGGTTACCCTGGGTGGCGAGCGGGGTGAGTTTCCGGCATTCGAAGTCAGTAGGGAGGCTGCAGTTGGAGGTCCCCGGCGTAGAAATGCTACGGTGACCGCCAACGCTCCGAACTCCACGATCGCTGCGATTGCCGGGTGCTCGTCAGGGGTTGAGCCGCTCTTTTCGATCGCCTATACGAAACGCCTGGCTAATGACGATTGCCTGCACGAGATCAACTCCGATTTTGTTCGCCTTGCGAGAGAGCGCGGTTTTTATTCTGAGGAGCTGATGGGCGAGATCCGGGCCGGCGCTTCGATTCAAGACTCTTCACGTGTGCCGGAGGATGTGAAGGCCATGTTCGTCACAGCCCATGACATTTCGGTGGCTGACCATATTCGCATACAGACCGAGTTCCAGGATTTCATTGAACTGGCCGTGGCCAAGACGATCAATCTCCCAGCCAGTGCGACTCCGGAAGATGTACGTCAGGCATTCCTGCTGGCATTCGAATCGGGATGCAAAGGGATAACCTGTTTTCGCGATGGCTGCAGAGATCGAGCCTTCCTCGAGACTGCGCGAACAGGGTCGGAGCAGACCAATGAGGCTTGTCCGACGTGCCATTGACCGGACTCTCCGTTGGAGCGTGTTTCAAAAACCCAGATCAGTGTCCGGAGAAACGCCGTCGTGTTCCTGCGCACGTCCCGTGCGCAGGAAGGACGACCAGGCCGCGATACCGCCTTTTTTTGCAAGAGCCTCTTTTACAAGAGGTCTTTCATGTCAGGCTACGCCAGCGAAACTTCAGGAAGCTTAAGTCCTCGTTTTTCTTGAAGACATTCAAGGCGAAGTGGGCCTTCTCGATCAGTTCAAACTGATAAGGACAGGCTACGTCCATCGATCGGAGTTCGTTGATGCCAACCCACCTGGGGGTGTAACTCTGCATATCGCTCGCCGGCTCGATCAGCCCGGACTCATACTTCACCAGAGAAAAGATGCTGATCATCGGGCCAGCCTGAGGGCAGTCGAAGACGTGTGCATCGAGAATGTCGAGGAAGCGAAAGCTTATCCGCCCGAGCTCCTCGGAAATCTCTCTCCGTATGCATTCGGGGATTGTCTCATTGGTCTCCAGTTGTCCCCCCATTACTCTCCAGCGGGCTACACCGTCGGGAGAGAAAAAGAGAAATCTCTCCTCGTCGTCGAATATGAAGTTTGAAACTGCGACGGGGAACCTCGTCCTTGAATCCATTCAAGCTCCGCCTCGACCACTCACTTCGGCTTGCCTATCCAGGTACACAGGTAATCCATGTGCACCAATCGCTGCTCTGTGACCAACTGAGGCTGATTGGGGAACGTCTGTTGAGGATGGACGTCACGCGGACAGTACGGGTCGCGGCTGAGCATTGTCTTTTCCCCGGTCGTATGCTGATGGTGCAGGTAGGATCGTCCGGCACAGCCGCCGCCACACTTCTCCAGCAAATGGCAGCCTTCACACCCTTCAATGCGATCCGGATTCTGGTTGCGTTGGCGGAACACACGGAACTGTGGGCTCGCAATGATCTTTGCCAGGTCGTGTTTCAGCAGATCGAACTCAGACTTGTAGTCATGCAGGTAGACGCAGGGGCTGACGTGGATGCCGCCGTCGGGGGTGATCGAATGAATCCGGAACGAGGTTCGCCCGCAAGGGCACCGTTTGGCTGCGGGATAGTCCGTCACTGCTGCGATCGGCGGCTCTCCCAGATCAACAGGACGGCAAAGTTCGAATAGACGAGCGAAGCCCGCGTAATACATCTCGGCCGGTAGAGCGATATCCATATGCTGTGGCTCGACCGGTTTCACGGGATTAATGCGGACATTTGCATCGTATCGCTTCGCCAGCTCGACAAGCGCCTCGATATGCTCGATCGAGAAATTCCACTTCATACCGCACATGATGGTGGTATGGGGAAGGCCGTGGGCCTGGCATATCTCCAGCGCCTCGATTGCATCCTGGTAGATGTGAGCGCCGCGATTGCGATTGTGCTCGTCCTCGAAGGGTGAATCAAAGGAGACATCCAGATCATTGAGCAGGTCGAATGCCTCACGGTGTTTGCGGTAGAGATGAAGTAGGGTGATGCCGCTGGTGGTCAGTCCGACGACGATGCCGGCGTCGACTATTCTCTTGATGATGTAAGGCAGGAGCGTGTTCCTGGGGTTCGCACCATTGGTAAAGAGAGGTTCGTTTCCACCCAGATTGATCGTCTCAACACCATTGATGCGAAGCTGCTCGACTATCCGGTCGACCATTTCCGTAGACATGTCGCGCCCCTTGATGCGCGCGTTCATGCTGTAGCAATGGGTGCAGCGATATGGGCAGTCATTGCCCAGCGTCCAGCCAATATTGCGAATGGTGGGCGGCGACTCGGGAAGATCCCGAATTCATGCGTCGGGCCGGTATTGAGTTTGTAGTGCCCAAAGCGCTCAAACTTGGGCAGTTCGACCAGGGCGCTCATAGTTCGCAGCTCTTGATTGTTGCCAGGGCTTTCACCCTCGGGAGGCGTTCTACCAGATCTTCAGATGCAGGCACCGATATGTCACCGTCAAAGAGTCGGTCCTTGACCACTTCCGGGAAACGCTCCGCGAAGCTCTGGCACAATGGGTATGGCGAAAACCAGTTTGTGCCTCGAGACCACGCGTAAGCGCGGCATGAGCCTCTGCATTCCTCCCAGTAGCGGCATTTGCCGCAAACTCCCTGGAAATCAGCCTGAGCAACCTCTCGCATACCCGTGAAATAGTCGCTCTCGCGCCAGATCTCGGTGAGCGAACTCTGGTTGAGGTTGCCAGCGACGAATTTCGTTTGAGTAAAGGTGACCGGTGCGCAGGTCGTCACGTCGCCGTTGGGCATGATCTCGCAGCGGCGCACGCCCCAACCACACGTCTCGGCGACCTGGCCGGTAATCAGGGGAGGAAGTTCGAAGTCCAGATTGAGATTCAGGGATTTGAGATGGTTGTAGACCCCAAGAACGGTATCCAGATCGAACGAGTTTAAGGCAACGCCGTTTCCCAGGACGCTGTGATCGAAGAAGATTCGCTGAGGTATGCCGTATTTCCGCGAAAGCTCGACCAGCTCGTCGAGGTCGTCAATATTGATTTCAGTCACCGAGCTCTGCAGGCGGACGTCGACACCGTGCTCATGGAGCTCGACTGCTACATCGCGGATAAAATCATGCTCTTCCTTGCGCAGTCCCCGCTGTTTTGCCAGATCATAACTGATGTAGAGGTAGATCAAATCCTTGTTGTCGATGAGGATCTTTAGCAGTTCACCATCGTTTCGACGAAGCAACACCGCATTGGTTTCCAGCTTGGCCCTCAATCCCTTTTCAGCGCAGTAGAGAAGCAGGGATGAGATGTCCTTGTGGAGAGTTGGCTCGCCCCCCGTGAAGGTGACCTTCTCGAGCCCCATTTCCATGGCTTCGTCGATGGCGCGACAAACGAGGGCCGGATCGAGTACGTCCGATCGTACGAACCAGTCGGAAGCATAACAGTGGTCGCAGTTCAGATTGCACTTGGAGACCAATCTCACGTGGAGGTCGGTCAATCGCGGAATTGCCGCGTTGGTCATCGCTTCCTCCTGCGATCGCCTACTCTCCATGCCGGGAAACAGCCTTGAGTGGCAAGGCTTCATTGCTGGCGTCGATCACCCCGAAGAGGGCCTGGCGATCCGACGGCAGCGGGAAGAGAACATTACCGGAGGACGGTTTCTGGGTTCGCTCGCAGACGTTGAAAAGGTCGTCGAGCATCCAGGAGAGCAGAAAACGCGTTTGCTCGCAGTTGTCTTCATCGAGAGCGTCAAGGCTGCCGTGAAGCTGAAGCGAATTATAGGGACACCCGCTGCCGCAGACGCCCAGGGCCGGACAATTCTGGCAGTCCAGCTTGTTTATCGGGGACCGCTTGTTCCAGTCCTCGTCCGTGTTTCCCTTGATCTCGAGCTGCACCAACGCAGAGCGTTTGGGAGAATTCTGTCTGAACGAGATGTACTCGCAGTGACCGTCGATCCCCCAGGGCGTGGCGATGATCTTTCCGCCGCACGCCATACAATCCTTCAACTTTGGTCGCATAGCGACGAAAGGCCGCAGGCGGCGGGCAACCTGATCAACATAGACGCCCTGTTCACGACAGGCCATATAGGTCTCGACCAGGGATTCGATGACGCGCCGCGGCTCAGCCTGGTAGGGATTCCTCTTGTTCTTCAAAGGGTGAAAGACGCCCGCGATACCGATCTCGTCCGGCTTCAATTCGTCAATCAGCCACTGAACCGACTCTGCCAGGGAATCAACGTTGTGGCGTCCGGCCATAATGGAGATGCCCATTCTGCAGCCGGCTTCCTGGAGTTTGCGATATCCCCTGACGGTCTTATCAAACGTCGCCTTGAGTCTCAGGTCCACACGCGCCTGGTCATTCACCGCCGCCGGGCCGTCAATGCTGACGATGGCATAGACGTTGTAACGAGCACAGGTCTCGGCGATCTCGTCGGTGATCAGAGAACCGTTGGTGAAGGTGCTGATGTTGATATCGTGGTCCTGAAGATCATCCCGGATGTACTTCAGGACGTCCTGGACGATGTTCGCAGCAATGAAGGGCTCTCCTCCGAAGAAGACGAAGTCACGACTGCGCGGCGACGCCGAGGCTGACATCCTGTAATAAGTATCGACCAGCTCGCGCGCCTGCTGAGGCGTCATTCGGGCATAGTTCGTATTGTCGTCGAACTCCTGGATGAACTGACAATACTCACACCGATAATTGCATGCCATCGCCGGCAGGAAGAATACCGTGGTAATGCCTTCGTCCTGAGCACGAGCCTCGAGCTTGCGTATGGTCTCGGGTCCGCCGGACCAGCCACCAGACAGGTCGAGTCCGAGCTCTCTCAGCTTTTCGAAATTTGGTCCGGGCACGAGCGAAGGAATGTCCAGGTTGACGCCGTCAGGCACGTCGAGCAGGTAGGCCGCATTGAGGTTCAACGAATTGTAGAGCGCGACCACCGAGCCCCGACGGTAGGCGTGGACATAGCCGTTGCTCGTAAAGTGTGTAAAAGAAAGGTTGGTCCTCTCCGTCATTGTTGAATCCCCCTGGTTCCTGGAATCCATTGCCTCATACACAGGCTCGGAAACCGGAAATACATCAGAGTCGCAATCGCCTTCGAGGCCCTCAGCCCTTCTGGAAGTCCACCTTCTCGTGAGGTATGTACCTTTTGTTTGCCCGCGCTTTTAGCATGGCGTCAAGTTCAGTGTCAAGAGCCGGATGCCAGAGCGAATGGTCAGCGATTGAGCTGAAAACAAAACGCATCGAGACGCTGGAGGTTGTTCAACAGACTGGCGGGGAATCGGCGGGGTTGACTTTGTTGAAAGTGTTCATTTACAAGAAGCCGTGATTGGCCGCTTTGCATGCGCATGCTCGTCATTCAATCGATGCTCGATTCAAGTGCCCCATACTGCCCATACTAACTGATACTGACCATGCGACTGTCCTCTTTCGGCGGCGGCTTCTCTGCAGACTCGGTGAGTCTGAAACTTCTCTTCACCTCTACTGGCGCTAACTCGAAGTCATGGGAGGGCCCACGCTACGTGGAGGCGATGAAGAAGAGCCTGGAGCTTTGCAGCAAATCCACGCATCGCTTCGTGGACGATCCGGAAGAGGCCGACCTCATCGTCTTCTTCGAACCGCATTACTATAAGACCCGAGATTACGCCAGACTGCTGAAGTCCGAGACCTGTATCAGTCGATTCCCGAACAAGTGCTTCGTCGTCAACTATGATGACTATCCGATCGGCTATCTGCCCGGTGTGTATGTTGCTATGAGTCGCCGGCACATGGACAGGAACCGCTTCAGAGCAGGCGTTTTCCCGGTAACTGCAAATGCGTACTGTGAGCGCTATTTCCGCGAGCAACGCCACGTAGTACCGGAGTATCTTTTCTCCTTCCGAGGTGCGCGGTCGGCCCCGGTGCGCGAGGCGATCTTTGCGAATCAGGAACGACTTCGACAGGACTCAATCATCGTTGAAACATTCAGCTGGTATCAGAACAGCGAGGAGCAATCGCACCGCTATGTCGAGGAGATTCTGCAGAGCAAGTTTGTGCTCTGTCCACGCGGCCTCGGCACGGCATCTCACCGTTTGTTTGAAGCCATGCAGCTCGGCCGGGTACCGGTAATCCTCTCCGACCATTGGGTGGAGCCTGATGGCCCCGAGTGGGAACGTTTTTCAATACGTCTCCCGGAATCCGATATCCTCAAGCTACCTGAACTACTGCGATCATTCGAGGACCAGGCATGGAACATGGGGAGGCTGGCTCGCAAAGCCTGGGAAGAATGGTTTTCCCCGAAGATCAGGGTCTATCGCACGATAGGATACTTGCAGGATATTCTGACGAGCCGTTTGCTCGATGAAGAGGACTACCAGCGTCGATGGCTGGAAAGAAGCTTCTACAATCAATACCGAGGCTCCCTGATGGAGCGGGTCAGAAGAAGCGTGAGACGCGGCATTCACAGGCGACGGATGAAACGACATCGCGCGGTCAGGACATGAGCGACCTTTCAGAACAATTCGACCTCGACAAGGCGCTTGCGGCGAATCCCGTGTCTACATCCATGTTGCAGTGGAAGACGGAATTCGAAGAGTTCTGTCGATTCATGCTCAATCAGAATACCCGGAGCTTTCTCGAGATAGGCGCCGGCACGGCGCAGCTCTCAATCTTCGTTAAGCAGGCTCTCAGCCTCGATCTCGTGTGCGCGTGTGATCTCTACAAGTCCCCTCTTCTGGAGCAGCATCCCGAAATCCCGTTTTTCCACGGCGATCACCACGAGAGGCGCTACCTGGAATGGCGCGAGGCCCTCGGCCACATCGATATGATCCTGATCGACGCAGATCATCACACCGGATTCCGGGAGGACTACTTCATCGAGCGCCGGTTTCCTCACCGGTTCATTGCCTTTCACGATGTTGCCAACCCTCACTATCCTGAGCTCTGCAAGTTCTGGAATGACGAAGTGAGCGGGCGCAAGCAGCGTCTTCGTCAACCGAGACCCGCAGATCGCCTTTGGCGTACCCCCCATTCGATACCCGTTTGGTCAATGGAGAAGTCAGCATCAATACGAACGCCGCTACGGCCGTTGCTGCGGACTGGGTGTCAGTTGGGAGGACTAGGGCGCAGTGACTGGGAGATATCGTGCCGCAGACTCTCCAGTCTGCGGGAAACCCTCCGTATCGTAGGAGGGCCTGTCGGAGAAATATCGTGTGGCCCACCCAAGGAAGTAATTTGGAGTGCGGCGACTTGTCGCCGCTTTTAGTTACCTGCTGCTGCACTCGAGCTAAGAGGCCCTCTTAGATGGACTCGGCAATAGTTAACTTAAAGCGGCGACAAGTCGCGTCTCCAAATTGCTCCCCTGGGTGGGCCATACGATATTTTTCCGACAGGCTCCCTATGGAGGGCACTGGACAGCCCGCGCCACGATAGCGTCAGCGAGATGGGACAAGGCGGCAATAGTTCCGGAGATTGTCCTTTGTGACAAGAGTGCATTTGAATGAGAGAGGGGCTTCATCGTCCACGCTTCAAAGTCGTACTGGTCGGTCAGGTTCCTGAGTATCTGCGAACGCAACCATTCGCGTTTTCCCTCACTCATTTCAACCGTTTCAACGCTCAGCTGAATCGATCGCGAGTCGTCTTCGCAGACCAGCTCCAATTCGTAACGAGGGTACGGAACGTGTGGGATCTCATCGAATGGAGCCAGGGCATCCAGTACTTCGCGCGTGCCGAAATAGTGACGAGGCCCGAGGCGAAGACAGTCACCTGTCCGTCCAATCGGGCGAAGCGCCGAGACAGAATGTTCAGCATCTTCGACCGTGTCGTCGTCGAGCAGAACCCGCTCTGCTATGTCGCCGGTGTTATAGCGAATGAAGGGCATGACCTGTTGGAACGGAAAGAGAGAAGTCAGCAGCACGAGGCCATGTTCACCGTAATCCACAGGCTCATAGCTTTCGGGGTCGACAATCTCGCAATAGAAGGTGGGTCCCGGACGGTAGACTCCCGGGAATTGACAGTACTCCAGTGCCTCGCCGGCAGAGACCTCGCTGCAGCTGTAGGAGCTCGTATATTCGGACTTCCAGATCTCCTCGACGATCTTTCTTGTGCGCGAGGTTGTGAAGCCGCCTGAGACAGCTATCACTTCCAGTCCGAAATCGGAAGGATCAATTCCGCGATCGACCAGCTTCCGAGTGATGAACTCGAGCATCCATGGCGGAGTGATATGCACTATCCCGATGCGCTCTGCCTTGCCGCTGAACCAGTAGCTGCTGTTCAGAACCTCTGCCAAATAGTCGGTATAGTCGAACCACTGGTGATTGTCCTGATTCGACGAGTAGCCAATGACCAGGCCGGGGTTGCCCAGTCCCGGGTAGGTCGGCGAAAAGAGCCGTCGCGGCCCCGGAATGATCCTCAGCGGAAGCATCTCCTCCTTTGCCTGCGGACTTCGGAGCTGGCGCAATAGCTCGGTGGCTCTCTCCTCGTCATAGTTCCCGTACACATGCAGTCGCCTGGCTGTTGTGCCGGACGTGCAATGAACAGTCTGGCCCTCTGCCTGATCGCTCAGAAAGGAGGGCAGGTTTTCAACAACCTCGCCTTTGGTCAGGATGGGGAACTGACCCAGGTCGCTGAGTTTGTCGAAAGCCTCCGCGCGAGGACATTCTCTGCCAAACTTCTGTCGATAGTGCTCAACGGCAGTCTCAGCGTAAGCGAGGGTCTGATGAAGCAGTACGGTGTACCAGGCGTCACGACCAACCGGATCGAAGGTTTCCGTTGAGGATTTCGCGTGTTCCGGGTTTTGGCGTCTGGCGAGAGACTGTTCTACCAGCTCGGCAAGAGTTTCAGTCGTAACCACCATACTGTAAGGCAGCGTCTGGCGTTTGCTTGGATACGTGTTTGACGGAATTTACCGGCGGACTGGAACAGGCCCCCGGTGTTTGGCCGGAACCATTGACAGCTGCAAGGCTGAGACACTAAACCTGACTGGACACCTGGTGGCAAGACGCTGAGATTGAGCGAAGCGTCTCGTCAGCCGCGGCGAGGCGTCCAGAGCAGAGCCGGACACGAGTCAGAGACAAGCCATCCGACACTCATGCCAGATGCCTTATGCCTCGTGGATGACAATCGTCACCAGACGATGAGCATCCAACGGATCTCGGATCGCGGCAATGACACGATCAAACTTCTGGTCGGCTGTCGCTGGCAGATTCAACCAATTGACAGCTTCCTTGACTGTTGTCTCCCGGATCTTAGATCGCGGGGCTGCAGCCTTTGAGCGTTTCGCTGTCTTAGTGCTTCGCTTGGTAGCCATTTTTGTGACCTCCCAATTAAGGACGGCACCATAGCACAACTGAACTCGCGAGACAAGAATTGCCTCTGCTTGTAGCATTGGCAACTATGAAGGGCGAATTCTTGGCGACCTCTGGAGTTTGGACATTTCCAGTCTCGAAGAATTACCGGCGCCAGACGGCGCCGGGCGGGCAGGGACAAGCCCTGCCCCTACAGTGTCTCTCGCCATGCCAACACTTCGCGACGACGTTGTAGGGGCAGGGCTTGTCCCTGCCCGTCCCGTGCTCGAAGGGCGCGGGTAACTTGCCGCGGAAGGCCTTTGCCAATCGTGGCTTCTTGACACTATGATCAGCGTCGCGGAGGAGAAGACACGATGGCAGAGGCAAGCGATCTATTCAGCATTCTGCAAACCACTCGGGCCATGCGCCGCTTAAAGCCCGATCCGATCCCTGACGAACTCCTCAATCGAGTGCTCCGGGCTGCCGTCACCGCACCCAACGGCGGGAATCGACAGACCTGGCGCTTTCTGGTCGTTAAAGACACGGCCGTCAAGCGGCGTATTCAGCACTATTATAAGAAGGCCCTGGATGAGGTGATTGCTCCTCAGTACCGCAACAGCGAGCCTCCCGCGGGGGTGTCACGTGAGCAGTACGACCGCCAACTCGACGCCGTTATCTATCTCACTGATCATTTCCACGAGGCTCCGGTGTGGATTGTCGCCTGCCTGGACGAGGGAGATCGCGCTCCGACGCGATGGTCCGGAGCGTCGATCTATCCCGCCGTCCAAAACATCCTGCTCGCCGCACGCGCCTTGGGATTAGGGGCAACTCTTACGACTCGACATATGTTTTACGAGTCCGAAGTAGAAGCGATTCTGGGCCTCCCCTCGGGAGTCCATTCCTACGCCATAGTTCCGCTGGGCTACCCGATTGGACGTTTCGGCCCCGTTCGGCGGAAACCTCTGCGTGATATCGCCTACCTCGATCGATGGGGAGACACCTTTCCAGAGCTCGATTAGGCTTATTGCCTGCCTGTCTCACCCGTCTTTACTGCTTGACTCCTCAAAGTCTGGCACTCATGTTGCCTAAGAGAGCGAGTTGAGATTCTAATCTTGCCCCAATTGGTTCGGTTTGAGGAGCGGCATGACCCCCCGGTCGTCCAGGATTCGGCATCAAAATCAGGTACTGTGGGCAGTGGCGATCATTTTGTCGTCGGCACTTGCCGGCGTCCTGGTTGCCTGGAGAGCCCCCGGACTCGAGCTTTACGCTCGCGACCTGCTGATGCGAGCGCGCGGAACCCTGCCTCTTGCTGATGACATAATCATTCTCGCCATTGATGACGCCAGCATCGCCCGCTATGGACGCTTTCCCTGGTCGAGGCAGCTTGTTGCCAAAGGGATCGACCGAATTGCCGCTGCTCAACCGGGCGTGATCGCCCTGGATATTCTCTACACTGACACGACGGTGCCGGAAGAGGATAAGGAACTCGCCGATGCCATTGCCAGGGCTGGCAATGTCGTCACCGCAGCGCAGTTGATGAGCGATGGGGGTGCGGCAGTCTGGCTCCGGCCTCTCGACGCCATCGAGCACGCTGCCGCCGGAACCGGCCATGTGAGCGTTGCTACCGGATTTGACGGCGTCGCCAGAGTTCTTCCCCTGCGGCAGGCGGATGATCAGGGACACGGTTATTGGTCCATGGCCGTCGAAGCCATTCGAGTCTCGGATCGAATCGCCCCGTCCCAGGTTCGTGAGCTACCAGATGCCGTGCAGGTCGGCTCACGCACCATTCCGGCGAACGTCGATGCGCACGCCCAGCTCATGGATCCGGGCACCGGGTCATCAACCGAGACGCTGCAAGCCGGGAGACTATGGCTCGATTTTGTCGGTCCAAGCGGTTCATTTGCGCCGAAAATAGTTAGTTTTGGTGATCTTTTGGATGGTCGTATCTCACCGGATACCTTACGTGGCAAGTACGTTCTCGTGGGAGCCACGGCTGCTTCGATTGGCGAACGGATGGCATCGCCATTTGTGCACAGTCAATCGCGAGATGGGCGGCAACGTGCGGAGCTGATGCCTGGAGTAGAAGTCCTCGCCAATGGCGTGAATACGATTCTGCGGGGCAGATTCTACCAGGAGACGCCGGATTGGCTGGCATTCCTGATATGTGCGGCAGTCGCAACGGCTGTGCTCCTGGGCTTGTCGCTGGCTCAGGGCGGCCACGAGACATGGAAGCAGCTGGCTGCATTAACTATTCTGGCCATTGTAGTTTTGGCGAGTGCTTACCTGACATTTACTCGTGCTTTGATAATGCCTCCCCTCGTTCCGGCGTTGATCTCTTTCGTCATCGCGACGCCGCTGGCGCTTCTCCGAAGGTCGCTGGTTGTGAGCGCCGATCTGGACGCAAGAATCGGCGAGCTGGCGACGGCCGATGCTGCGCTCGATCCCTCCGCAGGGTACCAGTTCCTGACCACCACGCTGCGGCCGAACCCTGCGGCCCTCATCGCGCGGTTGACTGAGGCGAACGCAGTAGCGATATTCCAACGCCGGACTCAGGCATCCTCTGCCCATCTGCTTGTTGCTCAATATGGTTATCCAGTCTCCGAGGCAATCCTTAATGCGAGGACTCGGAATGCCATTCTCCATTTCCCCGGATCGAAGTCGGTTGCCGGCGCCGCAGTGCAGGCCGAATCCGCTGAACGCTTTTTCGATCTCAGCGACATGCGACAGAATGTCGCTGGCGAGAAGGCGATGGTGGTACAAATTGGCGGTTACAACGAGTCCGGATCAGCGCCTTCAGGCGAGCCGGAGCGAAATTCCGGAACTCTAATTCTTAGTTTTGCCGCCGGTCGCGAGCCCTCTTCGGACCTCCTGCTGGCCTCCCGCGAGATTGCCGGCGACTACCTCGACGCTCAGGCCCGGAACGAGCTGAATGGTGGATCGGGTCTGCTGAGTAGAGTTCGGTGGCCGCGCGGCGGTGAGTGGAAAGCGCGGGCTTTGGGAGTCCTTTACAGGCAATTCGCTGCGCGCGCGCGATTCGTCAATCTCGCGTTCCGTTCAGTCGAGGACGGGCTGATTCTCGCGGCTGCCGATGGACGGATAGCGTTTGCCAATCCGAGAGCGGCGGAGATCTTGAGAGTGCCCGAACGCGCCCTGCTCGAGACGGATCTCTTCGATCGGCTGCGCGAGGCTGAGCACGTTGGTCAGGCGCCCGGTGAGCCCGGCGATGAGAGGGCGGTCAAGGGGTCGAGAGCGATTCGCGACGCCATGATCAAGCTGGTTGTAGAGCGCACTTCAATCGAGCGCGAGATCAGCATCGGCGACGCTTCACCACGCTACTACACCCTTCGACTTGCGGCGGTGACGGATGCCGAGAACGGCTCCGGGGCCGTTCTCGGTATTGTCGCTTCGCTCTCGGACATCAGCAGGCAGCGACAGCTCCAACAGACCAAGAACGACGTCATGGCGTTGGTGACGCACGAATTGCGGACTCCGCTGACAGCCATTCAGGGAATGAGCGATGTGCTCTCTCAGTTCGATGTTGATTCCGAGCGGCGACACGAAATGCACGTCGCCATCAACGATGAAGCGAAGAGACTTGCTCGGATGATTGACGAGTACCTGAACATCACGCGGCTCGAGTCGGGCGCGCAGCAGCTTCGCATGTCGCCCGTCCGCATAGCGCCGGTGCTCGAGCGTTCATTGCTGATGCTCGATCCTGTTGCCGGACAGCGCAGGATTCGCCTGACTCGCCGGCTCGCGCCGAACCTCCCGCCCCTGGTGGCTGACGCGGATCTCCTCGGCCGTGCAGTTACGAACCTGGTGGCCAACGCAATCAAATACAGCGCTACCGGCACAGAGGTGGTCGTCGAGGCACGCGCAGAGAGCGGCAGTATACGTATCGATGTCGCTGATCAGGGATGCGGTATTCCCACCGAAGACCTGGCGCGCGTCTTTGAAAAATTCTATCGAGTGCCGAGAGTCGAAAACCTGGACGTGCCAGGAACCGGCCTGGGTTTAGCGCTGGTGCGCGAGATTGCAGAATTGCATGGAGGGCGCGTCAGCGTAGAAAGTGAGGTCGGAGTGGGATCGACCTTCACGCTCCGGCTTCCGTTGCCGCCCGAATAGCCCCAGATAGCCCCAGATAGCTCAAGGGAGCATGATTAGCCATTAGGTATTTGTCAGCGCGGGTTTAGAGTCCAACAATCCGGCCAGAAACCGCCTCAAAAAGACGGCAGTCGTTTAGCCGGTGTATGGCCACTGTATGATAAGATGACCGACGATTGGAGGATGCCCCCCTCGAGCCGCATGGTGGCCTTGAGTGCCACGCCCAGCAGAAGGCTGTTTCAGGATGACTCACTCGCAAGCCCGGATTCTTATAGCCGACGACGAGCCATCGATCAGATCGATGCTCGAGACAGGGCTTACTTTGAACGGGTTTGGAGTGACCGCGGCAAGATCAGGGCGGGAAGCGCTCGCCGTCGCCCGAGAGCGATCCTTTGACGCGGTGGTTTGCGACGTCTTTATGCCCGACGGCGACGGTCTGAGTGTCGTTCGCGGATTGCGCGAGATCGGCCTCACCATTCCCATTATTCTCGTAACGGCACAGGGCGGAGTCGACCTCACCGTTCAGGCTATGCAGGACGGCGCGACCGACTTCATAGCCAAGCCGTTCGATGTCAGCGCACTGGTGAGCGCTCTCCGGCGTTTGCTGAACGCACCGCAGGAAGTCGAACCCGCGGCAGTTGACGAGAACCATGAGCTGATTGAGGACTTGTCTCAATCGGGCCTAGTCGGCCGCAGCCAGCAGATGCTCAGGGTTTACAAGGTTGTAGCTCACGCTGCCCGAACCGAGGCCACTGTCCTGGTTACCGGTGAATCGGGAACCGGCAAGGAGCTTGTCGCGCAGGCGATCCACAAGTTTAGTCCACGCGCAGGCGGACCCTTCATTGCGGTCAATTGCTCGGGGCTCACGGATACGCTGCTCGAGTCCGAGCTCTTCGGCCATATCAAGGGCGCATTCACCGGTGCGATCGGAGATCGCGGCGGTCTCTTCGAGGCTGCCGACAAGGGGACGCTCTTCCTTGACGAGCTGGCGTCCACCAGTCCGGCTTTTCAGGCGAGTCTTTTGAGGGCGCTCGAGTCCGGCGAAGTAAGACGGGTTGGATCGACCCAGTCGAGGCGCGTCGATGTGCGAGTTATTGGCGCAAGTAACCAGCCGTTGCGCGAAATGGCAATGAGAGGCGACTTTCGGGCCGACCTCTTCTTTCGTCTGAGCGTGCTGACCATAGAGTTGCCGCCGCTTCGAGAGCGCCGCGGGGACGTGGAGCTTCTGACCTACCATTTTCTGCGGCAGACTACGGGGACAGATGGCGCTCCCTATGCAGCATGACTCGAGAAACGATGAACGGGCTGCGCTCCTATTCGTTTCCCGGCAACGTACGTGAGCTGCAGAATGCGTTGCGCCGGGCAGTCGCACTCTCGTCGCACCGCCTGATCACGCTCGACTGCCTTCCGCCAGAGATCGCCACTGCATCGAATGGCGACGGCTATCTCTCGGGCAACGACAGCAGCGAACTGATCTCTGACCGCCCGAGTCTCGATGAGCTGCAACGACGCTATCTTGAGATCGTCCTCACTGAGACAGGCGGAAACCGCAGAAAGGCTGCGGAGATTCTGGGCGTCGATCGAAGGACTATCCAGCGACTACTCTCCCGCTACAAGCTGAGCGCATTGGCCGACGCTGATATCGACTCTGAGCCAAATACGGAACTGGAGCTTGATCAGCTTCAACCGGAGGTGGAGTGAACGGGAGGCACAGCAATACCCTGAGACAGATACGGCCTCTTCGGGCCCGTGTACGGGCGCGCCTCTACATTTCATTCTCGATCTGGGTTATCGCCTCGTTTGCGGCCGCTTACACCCAGGCCCAGGGACGTCGAGACGCCTGGATAGATAGCGTCTTTGGTGATGTCTCGCGCTACCGAATGACGAGCGGTTCGGTGATGCGGTACAGCGTCGCCAAGAACGACAGTCTCGACGCCGGTGATGAAATCCAGACAGGTTCGAATGGCCGCACAGTTATCGGCCTTGCCGATGGCAGCCAGGTGCTGGTTCATCCCAACTCAAAGATCAAGCTGAAGGATCTGAGGTCGGCGAGCTCTGCCCGCGATCTTCTGGAGATTGTTTTTGGGCGAGTGCGTATCTCCATCCAGCACTACGGCAACCGGCCGAACCCATGTCGTGTAAACACACCGACCGCGTCGATCGCCGTCCGCGGCACGGTTTTCGACGTCGAATATGGTCCGACGCATGAAACGCAGGTCAGTGTGATTGAGGGACTCGTCGACGTGACGAGCACAGCGCGGCCGGATCGTACCGAGCATGTCCAAGCCGGTAGAACGGTCATCGTCCGGCCCGACGGAGACATCACATTCATTGCCAAGGTCCTCGAGCAGAAGTTGAATGTCAGGAACAGCTGGGCCGAAGAGAGCCGCAATCCTGTGGTCGGAGTCAATGGAGCCTACCAGCGGTATATTGACAGCGTCATCGAGAACAGCGGCGGGCCGTTCATATCGCGGTTCACCGCCTTTGGAGATGCGCATCTTGACAGTCTCGAGAATCCGGCGTACGCGGGTGACTTCAACCGGGGCGAGGGTCGCGTCTACCTCCTTCCGTCAGTGAGCAACTCTCCGCGCGATATCGGGGGGTCAGCTTCGGCATCTCCTTCATCGGGGCTCAACGGTTCGCGTCCGATCGACTACACACTGGCGCCGCAGGGAAGCTTCTTCATCCCGAAACCGTCGTGGCGAACGGTCTTCGGGGGTGCCGTCTCGGTGACTCACACGAGCCTTGAGGCATTCACGCTCGATGATCGGCTGGTCGACCAGCAGAACGGACTGGCCGAGCTCTTCACCATCAACAGCGGACTGACAAGACTGACGGCGGTCAATACTTCACTGATTGCTGCGCGCCGGTTTGGCGAGACCGGCCGGACGAGTCTTGGAATTGAGGTTGACCACCTTGGCGGCACAGGATCGTTGACTCAGACGCTCTCGTTCCTGGGCGGCCTCGAGCAGGTTACATCGCAGGCGGACCTCAATCGCACACGGTTCACGATCGGGCTCGCGCATGACTTTTCAGGTGGGCGGAAGCTTGGACTCTTTTATCGTTACGGTGTTGTCTCAGCGGATGACCACGATCGTCAGAGGACTTTCGACGAGATTCCGCTGCCGCTCGATTTCAGGCTGACATCGACGCACAGTTCGGAGATTGGTATCAGGTGGCGCAGCCCGATTACGCGGCGCTTGTTCTACGGGCTCGAAGGCTCTCTGGTGGACGAGCATCTCAACCAGACTACTCATAGCAACGGCGCCGATGATCACGAGTTGGACACCTCGCGAAGACTTGCGGTCGGCGGTGGTCTGGGCTTCGCGTTGACGCCGCGGACGGTCTTCAGTGTCGACGTCTCGGGTGGAATCCGGAGAACCTCGCGGCTGTCAGACTTCTCGCAACGAGAGCACGGCAGTTTCTGGTCGATCAATGCCGGAGGACAGACCGACATCTGGCGTCAGTCGTTCGTCAGCGCGTCATATCTGCGAGTCGATCAGACAAACCTGACCTTCGATGCGCTGCTCGAACCGGGTGTCAAGCCGGCCTTCGATTCGCTCGGGCGACAATTCGGCAGCTTCGGCGCGGGCTGGAGATTCAAGAACAATCTGATTGCCGAATATGTATTTTCGAGCGACTTCGGGCGTACCGCACCGACGCATGCAATTCTACTTCGATATACCTTCAGCCTCTCGAGAGAGAAATGATGCTGAGCCTTGAGACGACTGATTGAGAGACCGACGAAGTTTCTTGAATGCGCTTGACGAATGTTTTCGATGCGCGATTGAACCTGGTTCATCCGCCGCGGTCATGGATGCTGCCTTAGACAGCGTGGGAATCCGATGACAGACCGTAGGCTATCAAATCCTGTTTTCAAGCTGGCGCTGTTCCTCGGCGGTATGGCGCTCCTCTGTTATTGGTCCTTCCCGGCACAGACGCAAGTCGCTCTTCCTCGATTCTTCTTTGTCGATAGTCAACTGGGCAGAGACAGCGCTCCCGGCACCTCGACCCGGTGGCCGTGGCGGAGTGTCAATCGAGTCAACCAGGGCGTCTATCGTGCCGGCGACACGATTCTCTTTCGAGGCGGCCAGAGGTTTGAAGGCTCACTGAATCTCACCGCAAAGAATGCTGCCGGCTCGACTGATAATCCGATCATCATCAGCTCTTATGGCGATGGTCGAGCTGCGATTGCGTCTTCAAATGGTCACGGACTGAGCGCAGTCGATATTGGTGGCCTGCGGATCACCGAGATCAATTTCGCAGGGGCCGTTCAGCCGGATGGGAACGGGGTTGGACTCTACTTCAATATCACCGGTAATCGGAAGGCGCCGTCAGTTCAGATCGATCACGTCGATGTCAGTGGCTATATGATTGGCGGATTGATCTCGGTTCAGCGGCCCGCGGTACTGGACGGGCTAACCATCAGCGATGTTGAGGTGCACGACAATCGTTGGGCCGGGCTCGTGATTGCCGCCCAGGATCCGGCTGGTGCTGCCCAAACAGTCCGGAATAGTGCCGCCCAGCCTACGCCGACTCCGACGCCCACGCCGACGCCCACGCCGTCACCCACGCCGTCACCAACGCCCCCTCAGTATTCGTTGAAGAATCTCTCGGTGCAGACTGTCTACTCACACAACAACATCGGTCTGAGTCAGGACCGCTTCAATCTGCCTGAGAGCCGCGGTGCCGGTATCTACATCGCCAACGTCGATGGCGCAACGGTCAGGGAATGCAGGATCGAGAATAACGGAACACCGCCTCCGGAAGTCGAGCCCTCGGAGAAGGATCCGTTATTGACAATGTTTGGCGTGACGGTCACAGGCCGAAGGCTATTGGTTGAGTCGAATGAAGTCACTTCTCAGCGAATCGCTTCGAAGACAGGGTTCGGCGGTGGCATTCGCGTTCGATCCGGCAATGCTCTTGTTCAGTATGACTACGTTCACGACAATGATGGACTCGGTTTGCGCATCGAGACCAGTGCTGACGGGGCGCTGGAAGAGCCTCCCTCGAAGGTGGTGGTTCGCTATAACATTGGCCAGAGCGCGGCGTCTCATTCAGGGCGAGGCGTTTTGAGCGTCATCGATTCGGCCACTGAATTGGACGTCCATAACAATACTCTGGCGTCGATGGCTGAGGTGAACCCGGCTACGCCAGCGGATTCACTTACTAACCTGCCAGTTCTGTCTATTGAGGCCGGTGGATCGGATGCACCGCCTCTGCTGCTGAGGGTGTTGAATAATATCTTCTTCTCTAAAGGCACCGTTCCGGTGCTGCACGTTGCGAGCCTCCCGGAAAAGTCAGACCTGCGATTGGAAGGAAATGCATACGTAGACCCATCGGGAAGCTACAGGATTGAATGGGGCGACGACAGTTACACTGAGCCGGCCGCCAATCTTCCTGGGCGGTTGGCCCAGTTGAACATCGAGACGATGGCTCGGCAATTCGTGCAAAAGGCTGAGTCGCCGCTGCCGTTGATCCTCTTTGTGCCGGATGCGAAGGCGCCCGCGAAGCTCACCGACCTGCAGCTATACCTGCTTGTGGATGGCTCGCCTTTGCTGAAGGCCGGACTGAATACTCTGACAAGTTTCGGCTTTGAAGCCGGCGATCGAGATTTCTGGGGTAACCCGCTTCCAAAGGATGGCAATCCGGACACCGGCGCGTGCGAGTGCTCAAAGAAAAACTGATTGCATGCAGCCGTGACACGGCCCACCTTGGCCCACGCGATCGCAGACCCTTCGTTGTGGCGCTCACCATAGATCAGGCATAGACTATGAGGCCGTCTATTCTGAGCTCTTGACCTTCGCAACGAGCTCGTGTTCACGGCAATGGGCAAAGTCCGCGACCTTGTAGGGGCAGGGCTTGTCCCTGCCCGCCGGCGCCGTCTGGCGCCGGTAACCTTTATCGGTTGGTGTTGAAGTCGCCCGGGCGCCTTTTGAAACTGTTACCCGTGCCGGACGGCACGGGCGGGCAGGGACAAGCCCTGCCCCTACATGGTGGCGCAGTAAAGCAATGAAATCAAACAAGCCTGTGGCGAGCTTGCTGACAGCCTATCCGACGAGAGCCGGTTGCCTTTTGCTCCTTGACCATCAGCCTCCCGACTATGGTTTCAGACTCATACTCTGCGCTGCCTCGCCTCCAGGTTTCGATATATAGCCGATGTTTACTGCTTCTCCTCTCTTTCCTCGCGATTGCCTCAATCCCTCTGCAGGCTCAGTGGCCGAATACCAGGATCTACAGAACCTCAGAAGGAATTGTTAGTGATCGTATAAGCCGTATCGTCCCCGATTCACACGGATATCTGTGGTTTTGCACGGAGGGTGGACTGTCCCGATTTGACGGCTATGGCTTCAAAAACTATACCGAAGAACAGGGTCTGCCAGATAGAGAGGTCAACGACCTGTTGGAGACGCGCGACGGCGCGTATTGGCTGGCTACCAGCAACGGCCTCTGCCGGTTCAATCCCAAAGGGTTACCCTTGAAACAGTACGAATCGGCTCCCGGCGGCGAACCGATGTTTGTGCCTTATCGTCCGGGCCAGGATCGGGAAAGATCGTTCATCAAGGCTCTCTATCAGGACCGGGCAGGGACCATCTGGTGCGGCACATGGGCGGGTCTCTACAAGGTGGTGCCGCTTGGGAAGGGAATCGAGTTTCAGCCGGTTGATCTCGTGAAGCCAACCGTTGGACCGACGAAGCTTGTGGTAAGGAATATTCTCGAGGATCGACGTAACAGCTTGTGGATAGTCACAGACACCGGGCTCTTCAGGCGGTTTCCAGATGGGCAGATCGAACACTTTACAACCCGGGCATGGTTTTGCAAGCAACTTGCTGATGGGGCTGGTGGAAGACCAACAGGGACGCCTCTGGGTTGGTGACAGATTGGGAGGGCTCTATCAACTGGTTCCGGAACCAGAGGAGAGCCGACCGATTGTTGCGCGCGGTTATTCGACGAAGGACGGGCTGAGTTGCAATCCGATTGCATCACTCCTCGAATCTCGTAACGGGCAACTATTGATAGGTACTGATTGCGGCCTGAGCGAACTCGCGACCGGCGATGACAAGGACACAAAGCGAATCAGACAAGTCGTGACCTCTGAGGTGCTGACAAATCCTCGCGCGTGGTGCCTCGCCGAAGACCATCAAGGCAATCTTTGGATTGGCACACCGTATGGAGCAGTCAGAATCACGAAAAACAGATTCACGAGCTACACCGAGGCAGATGGCCTTGGCGCGCGCCAGGTAACTTTCATATTCGAATCAAAATCGGGCGACCTTTTCGTTCAGAGCAGATACTTCTGAGCGCGGGTTTGTCAGCCGGTTCGATGGGCGTCGTTTTGTGACGACCAACCTGAAGCTGCCGAAACTTGGCGACCCCTCCAGGTGGGAGATCAGAGAGGACCGCGAAGGGCGCTGGTGGCTGATTGCAACCGATGGAGTCTGGCGGTTTCCTGAAAACGCGAGCTACGACGAGATCGCTCAGTTGCGGCCGACGGTTTTCCACGCTGCGAGGCGTGATGCTCGGGCCAGGAGCGGATACTCGGCATTCGAAGACTGTCGGGGCGACATCTGGATATCGGTTGAAGGAGAGGGATTGATTCGCTGGGAGAAAACAACCGGGACATTCCATACGTTTTCGAGAGAGCTCCCTGACAATGTCGGCTTCGTGACTGATCAGGTCGAGGATCGCGCAGGCAATATTTGGCTGGCGTTTTCCAGTGCAGCTCTCTTTCGATTCGCCGATGGCGTTTTTCGCCGCTTCACTGACTACGATGGCCTTCTAAGAGGAAGTGCTCGACAGATTCTGATCGACGCCAAAGGGCGCCTTTGGCTGGCAACGAGCACAGGAGGATTGGGCCGAATTGACGACCCGGCAGCTGAGCGGCCATCGTTTCACACTTATACGACCAGGGAAGGCCTCTCCAGCAACGACGTCTACTCAATCGCTGAGGATGCGCTGGGACGCATCTATGCAGGGACAACGCAGGGGTTAGACAGGCTCGATCCCGCAACGGGCAGGGTCAAGCGATTCACAAAGGCGGACGGGCTGAGTGACAATCTTGTGTCAGTCAGCTTCCGAGATCGCCATGGCACGCTCTGGTTCGGCACGGACGCCGGGCTCTCACGGCTCAGCCTGGAGACGGATCAAGTTCAACTTCCTCCGCCAGTCTTCATCAGCAGTCTGCAAATTCCTGGAGTTGACTATCGCATCTCGGAAATCGGTGAAACCAACGTAGGTGAGCTTAAGCTGAGTGAAGACCAGAACGATCTTCAGATTACTCTTCTGGGGTTGAGTTCCGGGGATGCTGATGGTCTGCTCTATCAGTACAAACTTGAAGGTTCCAACAACGACTGGAGCCGGCTTGGCAATCAACGCACGGTCAATTATGTGAACCTCGCTTCGGGCCGCTACCGCTTCCTGGCGCGAGCGGTTAACGCCAACGGCGTCGCAAGCGAGACACCTGCCAGCATTTCGTTCACGATTCAGGCTCATGTCTGGAAACGCTGGTGGTTTGTGACGCTGGCAGTCTTCTTGATCGCTGCGATCGCCTATGCGCTTCATCGTTATCACATCAATGAATTGCTCAAGATGGAGCGATTGCGGATGCAGATCGCGGCCGATCTGCACGACGATATCGGCTCGAGCCTGTCGCAGATTTCGATCACCAGCGAGGTCGTCCTCGCCCGGATGTCAGGCAATGACTCGGACCTCGTGAAGCCCCTTTCGTCAATCGCGGAGAGTTCGCGCGAGCTGGTGGATTCGATGAAAGACATTGTCTGGGCGATCAATCCGAAACGAGATAATCTGCGCGACCTGGTGCATCGGATGCGACACTTTGCCACCGAAACCGTGACTGCACAGGACGTGATCCTTGATTTCACCGCACCCGATCAACTGCCGGAAACCAACCTCGACACGAACACACGACGCGAGATCTTTCTGGCTTTCAAAGAGACCGTAAACAACTCGATTCGGCATTCGAATTGTTCTGCCATCAGGATGAAGCTCGGCGTTGAAAATGGGTTGTTCCATCTCGATGTTGAAGATGATGGCAGCGGTTTTGACCCTTCAGAGGCAAACCAGGGTCACGGATTGTTCAACCTGCGGCAGCGCGCGGAGCGCATCGGCGGGACCCTCGAAGTTCTTGCTTCAAAAGGTCACGGCACGCGCATCAGCCTGGTAGCTCCACTCAAGCCGTTGCGACGAAGATCTCGTTAGCCATCGCGAGCCACGCTCCCCGCCGCCGGCAACCCGCCCTGCAAGCCGCCCTTCCTATCCGCACATGTAGGCGAATATTGTTGCTCGCCTTCTTTCCGACCGCTTCCAACCGGTTTCACTGCATGTACAGGTGGTGATTGAGCCTCACTGAAGAGGTTAACTTACCGACCGCGGCACCTGGCCAGCGTCACTTGACGTCGAGGCCATGCGCCTTCGGATTACACCAATACGCGAATCAGGAGGAAGTATGGCCAACCGTCTACAATCAGTTGCGATCCTTTCATTGTTGATCACTTTTGGAGCAGGCATCAGAGCTCAGAGCCCGCAACCGACGCCACAAGACACGAGTTCCAAGGCAGGCACATTTTCAAAACCGACGGAGGAAAAGATTACTCTTCCGCAACGCGCTAATTTGCAGGGATTTGGTGCAGTCGGGCAAATTCCGAAATTCGGCGGGGGCGACTTTCTCATCAATTCGATCATCTTCGAAAGCCCTACAGGCAAGATCGGGATCGGCACCCAGGCGCCCGGTTCGATTCTCTCGGTGAATGGACAGATCGAAACACTCTCGGGAGGAGTCAAGTTTCCTGACGGAAGTGTGCAAACCACAGCCGGAGTTTCGCCGATGGATGCGTTGACGGCGGTTGCGCATGACGACACATTAACTGGGGCAGGCACCCTAAACTCTCCGCTCCGGGTTGCTTCATTTGTTGGGCAGCCATTTGTTGCCGCGAGTGCAAGCTTTGGTACGACGAATTCCCTTACCGAGGCTTTGGTGACCACCGTTCCGGCGGGTAAACTTCTGGTGATCGAGCAGGTTGGTGCATTTTGCCTCTTAGGCACTGGTCAACGCCTCCTCACCCTTGAGCTCCGGATAGCTCCTTACCATCACTTCCTTGTATTCTCGTTCAATGGTGGCCAAGGCAGCGTCGATTATTACGTGTCGAGCCAACACGTGAGACTCTATGCTCCAGCAGGCGCGAGCGTGTTTCTGTCTGCCTCTAGAAACGCCAATACTGGAGACCCGTCTGTCAGGCGACTATTACCGGTTCGCTGATTGACCAACCCGGCGCAAACTAGTGGACTGTAGCAGTGAAATTGCTAGCGAGCGACATCCGCCGCCGCGCCAACGGCGCGACCTGAAATAGCCCGGGCGAAGCCCCGGTTCGTAGCCGAACCGTGGCCAAGCCCCACCAGGGCGCCGTTGGGAATTAGATTCAAATGCTCGAAACACCGCCCCGTTGGGGCTGCGCGTGATAGCTGGCGAATACCCAGGGCTTCGCCCTGGGCTGTTTTAGGTCGCGCCGTTGGCACGCTTTGCAAGCCGCCCTTCCTATCCGCACATGTAGGCGAATGTTGTTGATCGCTTTCTTTCCGACCGCTTCCAACCGGTTTCACTGCATGTACAGGTGGTGATTGAGCCTCACTGAAGAGGTTAACTTACCGACCGCGGCACCTGGCCGGCGTCACTTGACGTGGAGGCCATGCGCCTTCGGATCACACCAATACGCGAATCAGGAGGAAGTATGCCCAACCGTCTACAATCAGTTGCGATCCTTTCATTGTTGATCACTTTCGGAGCGGCCATCGGAGCTCGGAGTCCGCAACCGACGCCACAAGACGCGAATCCTAAGGCAGGCACATTTTCGAAACCGACGGGGGAAAAGATTACTCCTCCACAACGCGTTGCTAATTTGCAGGGATTCGGTGCAGTCGGACAAATTCCGAAATTCGGCGGGGGCGACTTTCTCATCAATTCGATCATCTTCGAGAGCTCCACAGGCAGGATCGGGATCGGCACGCAGGCGCCTGGTTCGTCTCTATCGGTGAATGGACAGATCGAAACACTCTCGGGAGGAGTCAAGTTTCCTGACGGAAGTGTTCAAACCACGGCCGGAGTCTCGCCGATGGATGCGTTGACCGCGGTTGCGCACGACGACACATTGACTGGGGCAGGCACGCTAAACTCTCCGCTCCGCGTTGCTTCATTTGTTGGGCAGCCATTTGTTGCTGCGAGTGGACCCATTCTTCAGGTGAATTCTCTGATTGAGGGCTTGGTGACCACCGTTCCGGCGGGTAAACTTCTGGTGATCGAGCAGGTGACTGCAAGTTGCGTCTTAGGCGCTGGCGAGCGCCTCATCGTCCTCCAGCTCAAGATAGGTCCTTATCGTCACGCCCTTGTGAGCTCGTTTAACGGTGGCAACGGCGGCGGCGTCGATTTTTACTCCTCGAGCCAACACGTCAAACTCTACGCTCCAGCAGGCGCAAGCGTGTATCTGTCTGCCAACAGAAATGCCGTTAATGGACCCGCTCAATGCGACGGGACCCTTACCGGTTCCTTAATTGACCAGCCCGGCGCAAACTAGGTATCGAATGGGACTGACCCATGCGAGTATTGAAGCGGCCATGTCTGAAGTAACCAGCGATCCAGTCAGGGCGACTATCAAAGTCGCAATCATCGAAGATCGGCGAGAGATTCGCGAGGGCTTATCCACGCTGATTCAGTTCACGGACGGATTCTCGTCTGTCGGTCAGTTTTACTCGATGGAGGAGGCACTGATGAAGATGGGCGCCCATCTCCCTGATGTCGTCCTGATTGACATAGGCCTGCCGGGAATGTCTGGTATCGCAGGGATCGAGATACTTCGAGAGCGCTATCCCCAGCTCTTGATGCTGGTGCTCACGGTTTATGACGATGATGAACGAATCTTCCGAGCCATCTGCGCCGGCGCGAGCGGCTATCTATTGAAGAAGACGCCGCCTATCCGTTTGCTCGAAAGCATCCGAGAAACGTTTGCGGGAGGCTCACCGATGTCTCCAGAGGTGGCACGCCGCGTGATCGACCTCTTTCGCAGGATCGCACCTCCGAAGAATGTCGCCTATCACTTGACCGCACACGAAACGCGATTGCTGAAACTGCTCGTCGAGGGACACAACTTCAAAAGCCTGGCGGCAAAACTCAATGTGAGTGTCAACACCATCTCGTTTCACATGCGCCACGTCTATGAAAAACTGGAAGTCCATTCGAAATCGGACGCCGTAGCCAAGAGCACTGCGACAGGGCCTGGCTTGATTTGAGCCCCCGCCCTTTAGGTGATCAAGTGGGCGCGGCCACGGGCACTGGCGCGCCAACGGCAAGACCTGAAACAGCCCAGGGCGAAGCCCTGGGTCTGGAGTTTGGACATTTGATCTCTGGATAGCTGCTTACGACAAAAGCACGCGGGACGCGTGCGGTCCCAGGCCGGGCTAGTCTCGATCAATCGCCCCGTCACGCAATATCGATTTCGCAGGTAGCCCAATTGAGACGCACGGCCAGCCTGGGACCGCACGCGTCCCGCGTGCTCTTCGGTCGCACCGTTGGCGCGGCAGCCCGTGTCGCTCGGTAGCGCTTTTCACCGATACACTCCACTAGTACACACGCTCCTCCAGAGTTGCGGATCTGGCTACTTCTGGCTGCTTAAACCAGTCATTGGAGAGCCGCGGGAAGATCGCTTTTCCAGTTCGAGAGGGAGAAGGCAACCCAATTGTCTTTCGCTACGCCTTACAGCCCGGCCAGCCGTTCGCCCTGGCGCATTGAAATTCGGGCTTGACGAGGCCAATTTAACGGCTACCATGGCGATTTCACCATAAGGCCACGGGAGCTACATCTCCCGTGGTTGTTTGAGCATCATCCCGGGAAAGCCCCTGAAAAAACACTCCGCGGATGAGTTAGTTCAGTCTTCCGGAGGTCCCGGGTAATGACGGTCGGCAGTCCGCCTGCTGTATCAATCTGGACTCGTCGCGTATTCGTCGCGCTTGTTTTCTTACAGGCGGTCCTTTTTATCAGATCCGGTCTCATGCTGGCAATGTCGTAATCCTTAACGCAGCCAGTTATTCCGACATCCGAATCCTCGCTCCAGAGACGATCGCAGCTGCATTTGGTGAATTCCGCACTCTTGATGGTCTCGTCCACTCGGCGACTACTCGCCCGCTCCCAACCAACCTCGGAGGCGTTCGTGTCTGGGTAAACGATCGGCCCGCGGGCGTCTTCTATGCCGGAAGCAGGCAGGTTAACTTTCTCATGCCGCGTGATGTCAATTTCGGGCCCGCGGTGGTCAAGACTTCTTCGATGCCGACGGCGATCCGCAGACGGTTAGCATCATTGTCAGCGAAGCCTTTCCGGGCCTGTTCTCGTATGCGTCTTCAGGGGCAGGGGTGGCTGCGGCAGTTACAACATATGACGGCTTGAGTTACGAAGGGGTGGCGAATCCGGACGGAACCGAGAGCGACATCCCGTGCGGGACTTCAGACGCGCCTAACTACCTTGTCCTCTTTGGTACCGGCTTTAGGTATGCTCCTGCGGGTACACTCTCAGTGACGATTGGCTCGGTGCCGGCGACCGTCACTTATGCCGGTCCAACGCCGGGCTTTGATGGACTGGATCAGATAAATGCAATAATCCCGCCGCAGCTCCGTGGGTTAGGCAGCGTCAATGTGCGAGCCTACGTAAACTCGCGTCTTTCGAACATCGTCACCGTGAAAATGGGCGGTGATCGTCTGCCGGTAACAACACAACCTCTTCCATTCCCGACGACTGAAGCGTCACTTACCGCACAATCGCAGGTGACACGCTTCGCGGATGGCCACATCTATGCGTTGGACGCGTACCAGTTTCACGCGTTGGCCGGTGCGACGATGTCATTCGAGATGCACGCCGACAAGTTTGACCCGGTGATCTCTATTTGCCGTCTTAATCAGGATGGGAGCTACTCGAGCCTCGCAACCGGAGACAAGTCGAGCGGCTTTGGCCCCGGAAGTGCTCTTCTCGTGACATTGCTGCCTGATGAAGGAGACTATGTCGTCTTTGCCATGGGCTCGAATGGCGATCAGATCGGCACAGGCGCCTACACATTGCAGACCCGGAATGTTGAGATTCAGCCCATCGCTTACGGGTCAAGCATCGACAACGGCATGATAACTTCAGGAGATACGCAGACACTTAATGGAGTTTATGCTGACGAGTATTGGATGGTGGGCCGCAAAGGAGACCCCATCGGAGTCACGCTGGTTTCGTCAGAATTCGACCCGCACCTCATGCTCCGTCTCGCGACAGGCGCGACGGTGGCGAGTAGCGCATCAATGTCCGGACCGGCGACGCAGATAACAGCCGTGCTGCCTGCTGATGGCATCTACATAGTGATCGTCACACCGCTCTCACCGTACCGTACAGGCGGGTATTCTCTGAGAATCAGTACCTGACTCACTTGAGCTCGAGCGAGTGCTTGCTGACGAGGTCGAGGTAGGACTGATAGCCGCCACTATCGGACTCCTTTACGAGGCTCTCGATAGTCTGAAGCAGTTGACTGCTGTAATAGCCGGGAACCGCTTGCGGATGCGAATACCCGTATGATCCAGTGAAGTAGCTGCGGATGATAACGCTCCGGCTGTCATATGGAAGTTTCTTGAGGTTGGCCACGAAATTCTGAAACCGTTCCTGCCGCATGACATAGAACTCAACGTTTGATGTGTAGAACGCACTGACGTGTTCACCGCGCTCACTAATGAGCTGCCCGATCGCCGACGGGCGTGCCCGCCGGCAAGATCGCCCACAACAGGTATGACGAGGTTGTTCTCTTCAAGCGTCTTGAGGAATCTGAAGTCGTCTTCAGCGCTCAGATAGTTCGACTGACGCCCGGTAAGATCTCGCTCGAGAAGCAGCTCGCGGTACGTCGGATAGTAGGATCGAGCCGAACGATTCCGGCTTGTAAACTTGAGATCCAGCCCCGATTCGACGAACGCTTCGCGAATGTGTTCCAGTGTCTGCAATTCTTCTGCTGAAAGCGTAATACCGCAGCTCTTGACGCGCTCACGAATCAACGAGGCGGTGGCACCCGAGTACGTGCGCTGCGCCGGCGTCCGGTCAAGCTGATCGACAATCTGCTGGATACTCTTGTGTTCCAATTTTTGACGGGCTCGGGAAGCGGCCGCCCGACGAGCATCGAGAGGTACTCAGCACGATTGTGGGCGATGAAGAAGAGAGCCTTTAAAAGGAGATGCTCGACCAGGTTATCGCGACGAATGTCTGTCATTAAGGCGATTCGCGGGCGAACCTGCGCGATATAGGAGAAGTTCTGATCTGGTCCGACACCTATATTGCTCCTCCACTGACCTGCATTCTCCGCAGCTTTCCGAGCACATGAAATCAGGAGGCCCATTTGAAATAAGATTATTGGGGTCGAAGTAGCCGTTGGGCTCGGAAAGTCGCTCGACGAGGCGTCCAAACTCCTGGCTCGAAAGCTTCTCTCTGAGAGGAGCTGTCTGAATCTCCCGGTATTGGCTGTAATGACCGGAAGTGGGGGCCCCTGAACGGGGACACCATGCTGATCGAGAACAATAACCAGAGCGGCCGCAATCAACAATCTTGAGATGATCCCTGGCTCCCTCTTCAGGTCCGCCGCGGACCTTGGCAATCCTCTTCGCAACATTCAGCGATTGAGCTATATTGCCACGAGAGGCGAGGCAGGCTGGATCTATACTCAACTTCCGCACTATACGCCCAGCTTAGTATCACAGGAGTCCGATTGGCAAAAAAAATTCAGAAGTTTCATCGCTTGGTGGATATCGGCGGGACCGGTCTCAAGGCAATGCTCCTTGATGAAACGGGCGCACCCATGACTGATCGTGTGCGTGTAGGATACGCCCCGTCCCTGCCCTCCAAAGGTGCTTCTTTCAGGAGACGTCAAAACGCTTAACTCGTCATTGGCGCCATATGACCGGATTTCAGCGGGATTCCCGGGAGTAGTCAGAAAAGGCCTGATTCTGACTGCTCCAGAACCTCGGAACCGACGATTGGTATGACTTTGATCTGGCTTCGGCGCTCTCAAAGACGCTGGGCAAGCCGGCTCGCGTGATCAACGATGCAGCAGAGAGATGCAGGGGCTGGCCGCAATCCGTGGTCATGGTCTCGAACTGGTGATCACACTGGAAACCGGCGTCGGATCGGGACTCTTTGAAGATGGCAGGCCTTCACCTCATCTGAGAACTCGTGGGTGCGTCCATTCCGCAATGGCCAGAGTTTATGAAGGACAGCTCGGAAACAAGGCCTTTGTCGCTCACGACACAAAACGCTGGAACAAGCGTGTTGAACGAACGATGAACATCGCCCCGAGATCTCGTCGATCTTTGACCGGCTCTATTCTGATGAGTGCTCGGGGTAAGGATCAAGTCAACCTGCCCGCCGATGGCGAGCACGTACCGAACGTGCTGGGCTTAAAAGAGCAGCATCTGGCTATCGATCCAACGCCCCGCTGCGAAATCGGTCGCTGCGCCGCTGAATCCATGACGGTTTTTCTCATTCGCTACGCCCATCGGCAACCTCGATGACATTACCCTCCGCGCGCTCCGAGTCTTGAAGGAAGCAGACCTCGTCGCCTGTGAAGACACTCGCCAGCGCTGGGAGCCAGTATCAAGCATTTCGACGTTCGAGTCCGACGATCAGTTATCACGAACACAATGAGCGCGATCGGGCGCAACAACTTATTGCACGGGCAAAGCGGGGTGAGAATATTAAAATCGTCAATTGATCAGAAGAGTATGCCGGCCGTATTCCGATCCGGCCTATGAGGATAGTCACGGCAGCCATCGAAGAAGGCATTCCCGTTAATTCCGATCCCCGGAGCGACTGCATTGGCAGTAGCGCTGGTCGCCTCGGGGCTTCCAACCGACTCCTTCTTTTTTGCCCCCAGATTTCTGCCGCCCCGGCGTAAGGCGAGGCGGACAAGGCTGGAAGAGTTGCGCAAGATTCGTTCAACGCTCGTTCTCTATGAGGCGCCTCACCGGATTGCCGACACGCTTGTGGACGCGCGGGAGGTGCTGGGTGATTGCCCGGGCTGCACTGGCTCGCGAGCTGACCAAGGTTCACAAAGCTCGTAGGGACGCCTCTCGGAGATAACAATGTGGGCGATGGCGGCGGCAATGGCGGTGGTG
>CAVUOF010000031.1:0-228301 GCA_963743045.1 uncultured Acidobacteriota bacterium | reverse complement strand
CTCTTGGTCGGAATACCCATTTGATCTGCAGCGAGCCACGCTGGCATTTTTGTGCGCACTTTTGGTTGCAGGCGGTTGGAAGCAAGCACTGCTCAGTTCTTGGTTTTGCTGCACTACTGTCCTCGCCATGTATACCGTCCGTTTCGGACTCGAGTTGCCTTGATTCTAATTCTAATTAAGGCGTCGACTGGCCACGCGATGGCTACATCCTTAGCGTTCTCTGGACCTGGATTCACCGATAGTCGGCCAGTCGGAGGCGAATATTGCGTTATCCAGGAACGTGGTTAACGCGGAACGCGAACACTAAAATTCATTCGCACTTCGGACGTCCACAATTCCCCAAAGCATCGAGCGGTCGGATTCTGCATAGTTGTTGCTGGATTCCGCCTGCGGTTCTGCAAAGCTTCTCAACACGACGACGGCCTCCTCCGTTGCTGCGCGACGGATGGCTTGCGATAGCCGTAAACGATATCCGGGGTGTGCGCCGTCAAGAATGTTCGAAAGAGCGAAGCCATCGAAAAAGCGGGCAGGACATGATTCCAGCCAGGAAGCTGCATCTGCCAGCACGAATCGAATATTAGAGGCTTCACGCCGCGGCTCATCGGTGGTCTCTCCAAGAAGCAGCGCCCGTGCGTACGGATTCGAGGCGTTTTGGTGCCGCCCGAAACCCCTCTCCAGTCGTGTCCGAAGCACAGCACCGAATTTTGGTGGCAGGGAAGAAAGAAACTGCGAGGCGTACATGGCGCGTAAGATGACTGGCGACATCAGAGTGTCGAAGCCTGTACGGAACAGGCGTGTATCGAGGTGCTTCCTCCAGAACGTCATCTGCTCAGCGATGTCAGAAAGAGCAAGAAAAGTACGCACGACATTCCTCCGCCATCCTATGAGAGGCATGAAAGAGCGCGCGAAATTCATGGCTCGCTCAGCGTCGCCTGTCTCAACTTGCCCCCCGTGAGAACGCCGCTCCGCATATGCAAGCTGGGTTGGGTTGATGTCACACGCGACTACTTCGTGCTGATCAGCAAGCTGGAGCGCGGTTGCGCCGGCGGACGCGATGCAGAACAGTCGGTTTTTGCCTTGGAACGCCAATTTCTCAATCTGGACATCCTCGTACATACGCCCAAACAGCAGCCGGCTCGGCCCGCGCGAGGTGCCGAGCCGCCCCGCCTGCCATGCTGTTTCCGACGTTTCCGAACTCACGGCCGGCCTCCTGGAATAGCACCGCAAACCCAGACCAGCACGAGGAAGGCGATGTTCTTGATAACCATGCCGGGAGGGTCATGGATCATATGGCGCGCCCAGAGCAGTCCGTTGGCGTTGAGCACGATAAGCAGCACCGTTTGTGTCATTGCACAAATGGCCGGAGCCATTCCCGTCATCACCCATGCGGCCATCGCAACTTCTACAATGCCGAGGAGCTTCAAAAAACGCAGTCCGAACCTCGGGCCCAGCCGCGGCACTGCCGTAACCACTTCGACCTGCGAATGCACGCGGCCGAGGATCTTGCACCACAGCCCTTCGTACAGCCAAACGGCCGCGACACTGGCGCGTATCAGGACTAACGGCGGGAATACGATTGCGATACAGTGCACGCTAAACCTCCGAGAGGGGCTTGCTACGGCGCCACGGATTCTGCTGCGACGGGCCGCATGGCTCGCCTTCCAGCCAGAACTGCGGCGCCCAGGCTGCGGAGGATGTGATTGTGTAGCCGGGTCGCCAGGAATGCTTCCAAAGGACGCCACAAATACCGTGGGCGCAGATATGCTTGATATCTCGTGATGAGAACTATTTCCGTTGCTTCACCGGAGGTATGGATTTGGTATGAACCGCCAAGCGTGAGAACGCAAGCCTCGATTCCCAAACGCTGCTCAACGACCTCAAATTGCAGAAGGTTTGGCGGTTTAACTGTCGTGATGCGCTTTATCAAATGTCCGCTTCTATATACGCAGCGGACCTTGGTGCCGGCGCGGCTTTTGTCCCCTTGTGTTCGAATAGGTTGGGTTAATAGTGCGCGAAGAATCAACGGGGAGCGCCCAGCAATTTCTTCATAGAACATAATGTGATTCCAAACTGCTTCAGCGCTTGCGTCGAATTCAATCCGAGTGGCCACTTCTTCATTCGCTGCATTGCCGGCGAACAGCAAACTCGCCAGGCGATATACCCCCCTTAGTATCGTCAACATCACCTCTACCACCTGCATTCTGGCCTTCCGCCCAGCAATCCTTAGAATCTTCGTTGTCGAGGGTCAGAGGCTGGCCCAGCCATCCGTTTAACCGGGAGCGTCGCACTGAACCTACGGGATGACAGGTGTCAGAGCGATTATCCGTTTGTGACGGTCTTTGCTTAGGAAAGCCTTCCAGTTTGCGAGGCCATTCCAGCGAGAATCTTGGCGTTTAACGTGCCGCCGAACGCGCCGGCAAAGGCTCCAATGAGAGCCGGAATGACATAGATGTTCGCGAGTATGGCGCCCTCAAACCAATGACCCAGCACGGCAGGGCCGAGCCAGGCACCGAGCCATGCGACGATCCACTGGCCCATGAAACCGTCAATACCCTTAGACAATTGATATCGAAAACCCCAGTGGATTACCGCAGCAGCGATGGCACTGAGGATGAGAAGAATCAGAAAAGAGGGAAACGCCATTCCGATCAATGGAGCACTCATAGTAATCTCCTCTGGAACGTTAGACCATCTGGACTAACTTCAGCCTGGGAAGCACAAAGAAACTCATATAGCAGACAACGCTCATTCTTTATTCCCCGGAACTCTTTGAGAGTACCGGTAAAGAACAAGCTATTGAGGCCGTTCCGATAGTGGAAAACAGACATTTGTGCTTGGCACCGACGAGGTGCTTCAGATTGGGTAAGTCTATAGCCAATGCGCCGCGTATTTGTCAACAACCGTGACAAGGTATCGGTTCGATTCTCGCCTCTGCTTAAGTTCCTTGCTATGACAATGACGGACTATGCGCTGTCTACGAAAATCCAAGATAGTGCCGAAGGCCGCCAGGATTCTCATTCCCGTCGAAATGGGATTCTAAGACGGCACGTCCACACATTTCGCTCTATGACGTGGCGCACAATTTTAGGACGCGCTTCACATTCGGTCCAGGCGCTGAGAGAGTTGCGATTGGTCGCCTGACTGGAGCCACCTCATCTTTAACTCAGACCGTAAAGGCAATCATGATCTATATGAAAGGTAGGTCAGGTGTGGTGGGAGGGAGGAATTGGTCCTGGAATCCAACTATTAACACCCGATGAATTGCTCAGATGGGCGGTTCCTCCTCTATACCACCATTACTCTTCCAAGACGAAGTTGGACTTGTGGATTTTGCCCACTCACCGGCGATCAGAAGCTATTTTGCGTTTACACAAACCGAGTTCACGGCTGCCTTCGGCCGGTTTCCCAGACGGGCGTTGGATGGTGTACCAGTGGGATGAGTCGCAAGAAGACCCTCGGGAAAGCATCATGAAGGGTAATTGTCTTCGTCTCTATTGATCAGCGCCCGCGACCGGGGTCCACGAAAGATCGGGATTGAACATTTCCATCTTTCCAAACTCTTCAAGAGTGTTCACTCCGAGATCCTTTCTCATAAACAACGCCATCGTGGCTGACGATAAAGCTCTTTATTCCCGTTACGCCATAAATGGCAGGGGCTGCCACAAGGGCAAATCCACCGATCATCACGTCCTTCACTACAAAATCCATCTTACCCATCGGGGCTGCTTCTCCCTGGCTCTTGAGGATCTTGAAGTAATAGCCGTGGTAGGGCTCTTCGCGCAGGTTGTAGCCCTGTTCGATCGCGTGCGCGATCTTTTCTCCAATGGGACCATCCCAGGTGCCGTCAGCATTTTGCCAGGCTAAACCGTCCTGTTTGCCTGGGGTGCTAATGACGCGCTGAGCGTACTGGTTCACGGCGTAACCCTCGCGCGGCTGCATCGCGTACTGATACTGCGCTTCAACGTAGCCACGGCAAATCTGAATTGCGTCGAGTTCGTTGGCGCCGACACGGCGATAGAACAACTCCTCCTTGCCAGCCACGGCGTCGAAGGACCATTTTGCGCCGCTCTTCACGAGAGGTGCCGGGAACGGCCAGTCTTCCTTACCGACGACGAGAATTGCGCGGGTCGCATTCTTCGGGTCCACCGAAACTCTCATCTTCTCACGTGCCTGAGCAGCAAACTCAGCAGCATTCTTTCGGTCCTGGCCAAACTCGCCGGTAAACACGACGTCGCTTCCAGCAGGCCCAAAGATCTGAATGAGCGAGGTTATGTTGAAGTCGCCGGCAGCCTTGACCAGTGCGTCGGCAGCCTGCTGCGGCGTTTCGAATTTCCTTGGCGTTTGTGCAGCGGGTGCTGCAACCTTGACGACGTCCTTCTTTGGTGGCTGATGCACTGCTACCGGCTGCTGCATCGCCAGGAGATAAGATGGCGACAGACATGCCAGGGCAATGCCATAGGCGATCGATGTGAATTGTATGAGGCTTCTACGTCTTGATTTCATTTCCATACCTCTGAATTTTTCCATGGGATCACAGTCTTTTACCTTCGTCCTCCGCCACCGCCACCGCTGCGGCCTCCCCCGCCGCGACTTCCGCCGCCACCACCACCACCACTGCGGCTGAAGCCTCCGCCACTGGAGCGTGCACTTGAGCTACCACGGGAGCTCCCGCTGCGAGAGCTTGATCCGCTGTATCGATTCGTGCCGCCGCCAAACCCGCTCCGGTCTCCACCGCCGCTGCGCGAGAGGTCGCGGCTGCCTATGCGATCTGCGCCGCCTCCACCCGTTCGATTTCCTACGCCTCCGCTTCCAGCACGATTACTCGCGCCCACGCCACTGCCCCCACTGCCCCCAGTGCCTCCACTTCCGATGCCTGAAGCGCGATTGCTGGCGCCTGCCCCAGCGCCGGTTGCTGGGGAGAGTGCCTCCCTGACGGCCAATCTGCTGTCGTGCGCCGGCTTGACGGTTTGCAAGAGAGTCTCCTCGAGTGGTTCCGCCAAACCTGTCAGCTGTCGCCCGGTCCTTATATGGCGCGCCGCCGCGATGCGAGGGATTGTGCTGCCATTTGTTTCCACCGGCACCGCCACGATCACCCAGGGGATTTACCTGGTTTCCGCGGTTGCCACCAAGGCCGTCGCCCCGATTGCCACCAAGACCATCGCCCCGATTACCCAACGGATTAACCTGATTGCGGCCACCGAGGTTCGTATTGCGGTTGAAATTGTTATTGCGGTTGATATTGATGTCACCGCCGCCCCACCCGCACCCCCAACCCCAGCCGCCGCCCCAGAAGGCTCCCATCGCGAAGCCAATCCCGAACGAAATCGCAGCCGCGCCGGCGTAGTAGCCCCATCCTGGGTAATAAATTGGCGGATACGGGTAGTATGGAGCGCCCCAAATGACAACGGGGTCGTAGCTCGGAAGATAAACAACCTGGGGGTTCGCCTGCTCGATGACGATGACCTGTTTGCTTTCGATGACCTTTGTTTCTACTTTCTGCTGCTCGGTTGATTTGAGCATCCCTTTTTCTGAAGCTTTTGAGCGCATCCGTTGCACAGCATCCATCACCTCACTCTGCTGGGAGAGGAAGGCATTGCCGAGGTCGGTAGTCCATTGAATCTCATTGGCCAGGCGCTTGACCATGTCAGGCAAGCCTGCAAGAGCCTGGACACTCGGGTCCCATGGTTCTTGGCGACTGCGTCTGCCAGCGCCTTGTCCTTAAGATTGGGGTTTCGAGCCAGCCACTGTTGCAGCTGAACGATCTCCAGCGGGTAAGTCGAGGCCGCCAGTACTTGCGCCAGCAATGGGTCCGGGTAGAGCGCGATTGGCGCTACGAGGGAGTCCAACTGCTCAGCGGGAATCTTCGCCGGTTGAGTCTGCGGCAGGGATTTCCCGGAAAGCAGGGATGGCATAGCGGTCAGTGTTTGTCCTGGTATCAAGAGCATGGCGAGGAGCATTGCCGGCAAGGAACGCCGGCTTCCACGCCTTCCTTTAAGCATCATTTTGTTCCACCTTCAAAAGGGACGTTCGTATAAGCAGAGATATAGGCAGCAGCGCTACAGTTATGCCTTCTGATCCGTGTGAGTTTGCAGCTCGAAGGGCATTGCTCCCTGACGCCTGGCGACCGCGTTAGTTCATTGGTCGTTGGCAATCTGACTTGTTGTGGTATTCGGTCACGAGGCCACGAAACTGAGGAGGGTTCAATGCGAAGAAGTACGTGCTGGTCGCCTAAATCCCGCCCGTCGCAGTTCTTAAAACTAAGCGCGCCCGACAGGGCTCGAACCTGTGGCCTACAGCTTCGAAGGCTGCCGCTCTATCCAACTGAGCTACGGGCGCGCATCCCGATATCAATCGCGCTATTATAAGCGATCGAGCGCCGGCAGACGAGTGCTTCACCCTATTAATGGAGAGCAAACCAGTTGATGGATAAGACTGCACGTCACGACCAGACCGATTCGGCGGCCGAGTTCTACGACTACGTCGTCCCCTATCGAGAGCGCCCCGACGTTGAGTTCTATTTTACCGAGGCACAGAAGTCTGGCGGTCCGGTGCTCGAAATTGGCTGCGGAACCGGTCGAATCCTGGTCCCGATCGCCAGGTCAGGCATCGAGGTCGTCGGGCTCGATCTGTCCTCCAGGATGTTGCTGCTTTGCCGCGAGAAACTGGCGCTCGAACCGCCTGATGTCAGGTGTCTTGTTGAACTGATTCAGGGAGACATGCGCCAGTTTGATCTCGGAAGGCAGTTTCCGCTGATAACCATTCCTTTCAGACCGTTTCAGTTGCTCGTCACCGTCGAGGATCAACTCTCATGTCTCGCGGCTGTTCGCCGTCATCTTGCACCTGGCGGGCGATTGATCCTCGATGTCTTCAATCCGTCGCTTGCCTTCCTTATCGGCGATGACAATGCGTTCAAGGAGATGCTGGAGGGGCCGGAATTTACAATGCCCGACGGAAGGAGGGTCGTCAGGCATATTCGAATCGCTAACCGGGATTTGTTTAATCAGATACAGGATGTCGAGCTGATCTACTACACTACACGTCCCGATGGATGCGTGGACCGCCTCGTCGACAGTTTCCAGATGAGGTATCTCTTCCGTTATGAGGTTGAGCACTTGTTGGCAAGGTGCGGGTTCAGGACCGAGACCGTGTATGCCGACTTCAAATACAATCCATACGGTTCAGACTATCCAGGGGAGATGGTATTCGTAGCGACCAGACTTGAGGATCCGGGATAACATGTGCCGCAGACTGTCTAGTCTGCGGCAGACTGCGAACAAGGACCGAGCGGCGAAATCTGGCGCAGGCTGGACAGCCCGCGCCACGGTGTTGCGGCAGACTGCGAAAAGGACGAGTGTCGAAATCTGGCGCAGGCTGGACAGCCCGCGCCACATCAAAGTGATGGAGGGAAATTTGCCGGTTCAGGAAACAGTCCCTCACCTCAGCGCTTTCGCGTGAATGGCCGTGGCTCGTCAATCTTGTAACGACGGCCCTTTTCCTCGCTTTTGGCCGCGTGTGGTTTGCAGATCTCTCAAATCCACTCTGGTTCGGGCTGATTCTCATCTGGTTATTCGGAGTGATCCTCCTTTCCGCCTTTGCCATTGTCCACCATGCGGAGGTGCTTGCCGCAAATCTGGGAGAGCCGTTGGGAACGCTGATCCTGACGCTCGCGGTGACCGGCATCGAAGTCATGATGATCACGGCGGTTATGTATGCAGGTAACGGGAGCCCATCGCTTGCCCGTGACGCGATGATGGCCGTGGTCATGCTCGTCCTCAACGGCATGGTCGGCCTGTCACTGCTCCTTGGCGGGCTTCGGCATCACGAGCAGACCTACAATCTTCAGGGAGCCAATGCATTCCTGGCGGTGATCATCCCGCTTGCTGTTCTCGGTCTCGTCATGCCGAGCTTCACCAGAACAACGCCCGGCCCCACTCTTGTCGTTTACCCAGGCGAACTTCCTGATCATCATGTCGCTCGGCCTCTACGCGGTCTTCCTGGCGTATTCAGAACCTGCGCCATCAGGGACTATTTTATTCACCGTCAAGATGGCGATGTCGAAGACGAACACTCTCATCCGGGTGCGAGATCAAACGCCTATCACGTGGTGGCGCTGTTCGCGTATCTTCTGCCGCTGGTCGTTCTCTCCAAAACAGCTGGCTATTCCGATCGACTATGGGATAAGCGTTTTGCACGCGCCGCCGGCGCTGGGTGGGTTTCTTGTAGCAGTACTGATCCTCTCTCCGGAGTCACTCAGCGCGACTCGAGCGGCACTCAACAATCAGCTTCAGCGGTCAGTAAACGTACTGCTTGGCTCGGTGCTCGCCACCATAAGCCTGACGATTCCTTTTGTTCTTACTCATCGGACACTTGACCCACCAGACGATCGTACTTGGACTCGACAGCGTCGACGCGACCTTGCTTCTGCTGACCCTCGGCTGTGAGCACGCTGACGTTTGCAAGCGCGCGGACCAACGTTCTACTTGGCGCGGTCCATCTATTGTTATTCGTCGCCTACCTGATGCTTATGTTTGATAAGTAGCCCAGGCTAGCGCCAGCTTGAGACACGTCGAGGATCGGCGTCCCGTCTTGCAAACAAGCGTCTGAAGAGGCCGTCCGGCGGACGGTCAATCTGGCGCCTGATTGCCTTCAGGTTGCGGCGCGTCGCCTCCTCGCCCGCGGCGATCATCTCTGCGGCCCTGGTAAGATCGTCAGGCCTGATATGACCGATCTGCGGCCGGATTACTACATCCGCATCCTGGTAGAGGTATTGAACCGTAGCTGCGGCCCATGATCGAGAGGGATTGCGACATGACCGCGAAGATATTGGTGGGAGGCGGAATCGGCGTGCCCTGTGAGTTTACGTCCACGGCGATCACGACATCTGCGCCCATCAAGCGTGCAATCGAGGCCGGAAGATGGCCGACGATACCGCCATCGACCATCATTCTTCCGTTTACGAGGACTGGCGTGTAGAAGATCGGGACTGCGCAGCTTGCGCGGATTGCCAGCGGGAGATCGCCTTCGGGAAGACGACAAGTTTGCCCTCCTGGAGATCGGTCGCCACGACACCAAGCGGAATGCGTAGTTTTTCGAACTCATGGACCGGGAAGACGGCGCGCACATAGTCTTCAGTGCGGGCGTTGCTGTTGAAGCCGAGTCGCGAGACTGACAGGCGGCCAAGGGTACTCCAGCGGATTTTAAGCGCGAGTGCTTCGAGCTCGTCGACGGTCAGTCCGGCGGCGAAACCGCCGCCGATCAGAGAGCCGACGCTGGTTCCGGCAATCAGGTCGATGGGAATGTGATTCTTTTCGAGCTCGCGAAGAACGCCGATGTGAGCTGTACCGCGAGCCATTCCTCCGCCGAGGGCCAATCCGACTATGGGATGCCTGCTACCGTTCCGGGACATATAGAAGGAATTCTACCAGATGTTGCCGGTGCCGGACGGCAGTGAAACGCGGCGACCGGCTCAGTATGGAGTGCGGCGACTTGTCGCCGCTTTTGATTTAGATACTGCAGTAATGAAGAAGAATCGGGCGTGTCAACCATAATTCCGCAGTCGCTAACGCAAAAGCGGCGACAAGTCGCCGCACTCCATACTGAGCCGGTCGCCGCGTTCAAATCGGGCGCATTCCTTCTGTCTCTTTTATGCCGGCCTACGGTAGAATGCGCGAGGCTCACCCCGATAAACATATGTCCCAACAACTGGCCGAGGATGACGACCTTTCGACCACAAAAGCAACTATCAGCGTCCTTCTCTTCGTTGGCGCGGTTATCGCGGCGCTCTTCTTTCGCTTCTACCTCATCAGTCTCAAGCCGCTTCATCACGACGAAGGGGTCAACTCCTATTTTCTCCTCAACCTCGCGCACCGCGGTGAATACGCCTACAAGCCCGACAATTATCACGGGCCGACTCTCTACTATTTCGCGGTCCTCGCGCTAAAGCTCTTTGGCGAGACTGACCTCGCAATCAGATTCTGGCCGGCCATCCTGGGAGCAGCAACTGTAGCCATGGTCTGGTGGTTCAGGCGCGAGCTCGGGTGGATCGGAACACCTGCTGCCGCCTGGCTTCTTGCCCTGTCACCCGGTCTCATTTACTTCTCGCGCGATTTCATTCACGAAATGCTGTTCGGTTGTTTCACGCTCGGCATGGTGGCGGGTGGTTGGCGCTATTTGCAGACTCATAAGTTCAAATGGCTATCCTTGTTGGCCATATCGGCAGGGCTACTGTTTGCGACCAAAGAGACGGCTTTCGTGACAGTGGTAGTGGTGCTGCTCGCAGTCTTCAGCGCGGCTTTCTGGGACACTATTCTGAGACTCGCCAGTCAGGGGAACCTTCGCCCGGCCAGTGTCGTCGGAGCTCTGAAGCGCGATGCCGGGGCGTTCGCCCTCTCCCGCGATCACGCCCTTTCCGCGTTGATGATCTTCATCTTCGTCAACGTACTCTTCTACACATCTTTCTTTACTCACTTTCGCGGCATCTTTGACGCGATCAGCGCAGTAGGCCAGTGGACCTCAAGAGGCGTGACCGAGCACGTTCACGACAAGGTCTTCTCCTATTACCTGGGAATCCTTCTCAAGCTCGAGCTGCCGTTGCTGCTCTGCTCGATTGCCGGCATCATCTTCGCGATCTGGAGAGGCTCGAGAATGGCTCGATTCTTTGCAGCCTGGACGATCGGCATCACTCTTGCCTATTCGCTGATTCCATATAAGACGCCCTGGCTCGTTATCAGTCTGCTCGTGCCGATGGCCCTGATTGGCGGCTATGCATTTCAAGAGTGCTGGACCTTCTGGAGACATCCTGCGATGGCCATCACGGTGATCCTGATTTTGATCGCCGCAAGCGCCGCTGCCTGGCGGATGTCGTGGGTTGTCAATTTCGAGGCGTATGCGGACAACGGTAATGCAGCCGGCTATCTGACTCGCATCGGCAAACGACTCGGTCTCGAGGCTTACAAAAGCGGACTCTATGGTTATGTCTATGCGCAGTCCGATCCCGACCTGCTGAATCTGGCTGACGCAATTGAGAGAGCAACTGAGCACTTCCCTACGAGAAGCCGCACACCGATTCTCCTGGCAACTCAGGACTACTGGCCGTTACCGTGGTATCTGAGAGGCGATGAGCAGGTAAGCTATTCCGCCGCACTGCCCGAGAACGTGACCCAGCCGATCGTCGTCGCGAGCGAGAAGGAGCGCAATGAGGTGGAGGAGCGAATGAGCGCCAACTACCGGCTCACCACGTATGCATTGAGGCCCGGCGTGCAGCTTATTCTTGGTGTGCGCGAATCCAATCCGTGACTACCTGGTGCCGCGCCATGCAGCCTGCTCCTGCTGTGAGACTGTGCGGGTGTTGTATTTCTCGAGGTAGTCCTGGTAGCGCTTCGATGTCGGGTAGTGATCCCCCGCGGAGTAGGGATAACTCTTCATTCCATGAAACGGCAGCTCGCCGATAGTCTCCGGTCTCGCTGAGTTGATGTCCATATCCTTGCCGAAACCATCAGCGTAGACCAGGAAGTCTCGCTTCCATCCAGCCGGCAATCGCGGCAGGCTTCGCCCATCGAACTCGAGCTGAATCTCATCGCCGCTTCGCGTGATGACGTACATATCATCGGGCGCAAGCAATAGCTCTCGCACGTCACCGTAGCGTGTGTAATTGCCGAGGTGCGCCTTCCACGGCGCGGTTGGCTCGATAGACCGGTAATCGTAGATCTTCGGCATGTGCCCGTCAGGCGAGTATTCGCGAGGATAGCCTCTCCACATGAGAGACGCCTGCGAAGGCATCATCGCTGTGACCTTCGAAGGCTGATCGCCGCTCGACGTGTCGACCAGGATCTGATCCCAATAGATTCGCATGCTCGTGACTATCCGGACTTCTGAACTGTCACACAGAAACTTGCCCGCCAGATCGACCACCATCGTCTTCGGAAGCCCTGCCGGAAAGCCCATCTGCGGAATAACCGTCTGCCACTGACCACTCGAATTTCGCACCTGCAAATAGGGTGGCGTGAGCTGCGCGCCCGCTTGAGCGGCGGCCATGTTGGCTGTCGAGTCGGCATAGTCGATCCAGGCCGTCATCAGCAGCACCGCGCGTTTGGACGGGCCGAGCTTGCCAAGGTCGAGAGTCAATGTGTGCTCGCGGGCGTATCCCTTGAACGGAAGCTTATCGAAGTCCTCGGGATAACGCCGGTCAACCCTCGTCAGCAGCGGCAGTACATCCTCACCCTTGTCTCCGCGAGCCGAAGCCGGCGGGTGAGCCCCCTCCACCGAATAAATCTTGAACTCTGGAAATGGCGGCGACGGCATGAGCCGCTCGTTCGGATAAACATCGGTCGAGGCCGGGTGATCCACGGCCAGCAGTTTGACGGCGTCGAAGTAGATCACCTCTTCCAGTTGATTGTTCATGCGCAGCGAATAGATACCATCTCGCGGCTTGAGCTGATCTCCAGTGACGCGCACATATTCGTCGGTATCCGGATAGCTCCAGCGCCCAGGCTCCTCGAGGAAGCCGATTGCGCATCCGCCCAGGAAGTCCGTGACGAAGCTGTATTCGGTTCCATTCCACGCATAGAGCAGCGGGCAGGAGGTCCCCTTGCGATCGAGCTCCTGAATCTTTACGCAGCCCCCCGGTTTGACATCGAGCTCGGACTGCACGATTCCGGCAGGCCAGAGGAGGCTCAGAGCATCGATCACCGTCCGATAGCCGAGGCCGAAACTGAGGCTCGATTCTGCCGGAGCCGGCGATGAGCCGTAGACCTCGAGCTTCTGCCTCAGGCTGCCGCTCCGAAGCTCGGCCTTGGTTCCAAATCCGCTGCGATTGCTCGTTCTGCCATCGAGCGCCACGCGGACGAAATTCCTGCCCGCAGTCTCGTTGCGCCAGAGGCCAGGCGTGCCATCCTCCTTGACCGCCGCGACAAAGACTCCGCCATCGCCGTTCAAGTCGGCCGTGGCCGCCGCTCTGAGCCCGGACAATTTGAAATCGACTCGTTGCGCGTCGTAGAAGCCTTTGCCGTTGCCGCGCCTCAGGACAAGGCCGTCGCGAGTCAGCAGCATGAGGTCCAGCAATCCATCGTTGTCGAAATCGAGAAACTGCGCGGCAATCGCGCCGGACTCTGATGCCATCTCCTGCCGCGTGAATCCTGCCCTTCCATTGCTCAGGTAGAGCGCATCCTTGCCGTCGACACCCGGCAGATAGAAGTCGGTGAAGCCATCTTTGTTGATATCGCCTGCCGCCACACCAAGCGCTTTTCCACCGGCATTGATTCCGACCTCACCGGCAACATCCTTGAAGGCCCGGTCGCGTTGATTGCTGAAGAGCTGCGCCGGTGCACCGTAGTTCACCACAAACAGATCTATGTCGCGGAGATTGTTGAAGTCGGTGCAGACTACTGCGGTCGTCTTTTGCTTGCCACCGCCGAGCCCCATCTGATCGGTGACATCGGTGAAGGTGCCGTTCCCGTTGTTCCGATAGAGCTTGTTCTCCTGCCCGGGAAAGTCATCCGGAAAGGTCAGCGAGTCACCGCCCGGCCATTTAGAGAGATCGGCGAAGTTTCCAACGTAGAGATCGAGATCGCCGTCATGATCGTAATCGACCCACGCCGCGGTCATTGCCCAGGACGAATATGACGCGGGAAGCCCGCTCTTACTGGTCACGTCGACGAATGTCCCATCACCGTTGCCTCGATAGAGCAGCAGCGTCTGGTAGCCGAAGAGCGCGATGTCCGTCTTTCCGTCGTTGTCGAAGTCACCAAATACGGCGCCGGATAGCGGTCCACCGGCGGCAAGACCGGATTTGGCAGTTACGTCAACAAGCTTTCCACCATCGTTGTGATAGAGGCCGATCACCGGCTTGCCTGAGGCATCGACACCAGTGACAACCGCGTCCATCTTGCAATCAAGGTCGTAGTCGAAGAGGTCGACGCCGGCGCTGAACGGCGTGATCAATTCGCGCCTCGTCGACTCATTGTCGAACTCAGCCTTTGTCACTTTACGCCCGATGACCGATGAGATCGGTTTGTTGGCCAGCTTGATTCCCAGTCCAGCCGCCGAGCTCTGATCAACCAGCCGGGGAGCGGGAGCGTTTGCATCTACGAGGTCCGGCTCCGCTCCGGTGCTGATGAGAGCTTCAGCATAGCGCCCCTGTTCTCCGTAGTTGAGCCCGAGCGTCGTCGCATAACCCGAGTTCCGAAGCTGCTGGAAGCGCGCGAACATCTTCTGGCCTTCGGCTGCGTTACCGGAACGGTTGAGAGCAGTAGCCAGGCTATAGGCTGCGGTGGCGTTGTAGGGTTCGGCGTCGAGCGCCCGGCGGAACGCGCCGATCGCCGGTTCGTATTGCTGTTTCTGAGAGTAGATCTGGCCGATCTGGATGTTGGTCGCGGCATCCTTCGGGTCGATTGCGAGGACCTTCTGAAATGCTTCAACCGCGCCGTCGTATTGCTTATCGTTCTTGAGGATCGACCCGAGCACATACTGCGCTACCGGATTCGAAGGATTGAGCTTGATGGCTTCACGCGCCTCGGACTGAGCGTTCCGAAGGTCGCGCAGGAAATAGTAGGCGAGCGCCAGGTTCGTATGACCGATGGCAAACGCCGGATCGCTTGCGATGGCCTGTTTGAACTGCTTTACCGCGTCCTCATGCTTGTACTGCTCCATGTAGGCGACGCCGAGGTTGTTGAAGCGATAGAGTGCTTCACGTTTGGCGCGCGCATCCGGCTGCGCACCAAAGATCGCCGGCATGAGGAGCAGTTAGTAAGACTGCGACTACTTTGAAATTCATAGAAACAACTACTCTGACAGGCTGAAGGCGAAGAGCTTGTCATTTGTCTTCCCGAGCCGGAACAGGTTGTAGCCTGAACCGACATAGAGCGTGTCGCCAACAACCGTCGGGCCGCCACCCACTGCTCCGCCTGTATCGGCCTCCCAGACAATCTTTCCGGTTGCCGCGTTGTAGGCGCGAATGAATCCACCTCCGGATCCTGCCCAGACAAGCCGGTCATTGCCTTGCCCGGTCACAGTGATTGGCCCAAAGTTCGCCTTGCCGTCGGGATTCAGCGTCTGCCAGAGAATCTTTCCGGTAGCTCCGTCGAGCGCGCTCACCGAGCCCTGGCCCGGATGATTCGAGATGGCAACGTAGACTCTCTCGCCATCGCTCGCTCCTCCGAATTCAATTCCACCAAGCTTGCCGCCGGGGCCTACCTCGGTCTTCCAGACCACGCTCCCGTTGGTCACGTCGAGCCCATAGCACCAGCCGCTCTTCTGTCCCGCTCCAACCAGTCGCTTTCCTCCGGGCCCTTTGAAAAATACCGGCGCCATGCCGAAGTCGAAATCGAGGTCGAGGCAATCGGGGTCATTCTTGCAGTCGAGCGTCCAGAGATCTTTTGGAGTCGCCTGATAACTCCAGATCAGCTTTCCGTTGTCCATGTCGAGGGTCAGGATCGAGTTGGTGTACTTCGCCGCCGGACCCGTGTATTGATTCCCGGTTCCCACGTAGACGCGTTTGGCCGCCGGGTCGAGCGTTACGGTAGACCAGATGGCTCCGCCGGATGGTCCGATCAGGTCGCGCCCTCTCTTGTCCTTACCCTGCGGAACGGGCTCGTCAGGTATAGTCCGAAATCGCCAGACCTCCTTGCCCGTCGCAGCATCGATCGCAACTACGCTTCCCCGAAAGGTGCAGCACTTGTAGTCGGGTCTTGGAGACATGATCTCTTCACGTGAAGAGACGCCGGTGTAGATTCGTCCCTGATAGAGAATTGGCGAACTGGTCGACATCGTCGCCGAGTGCTCATCGAGCCGGATCTTCCATTTCAGCGAGCCGTTTTTCGCGTCGAGCGCATAGAGCCGGCCTGCCGTGTCTCCGAAATAGAGCGCCCCATTGCCGTAGGCGGCGGCACTTCGCGAAGGCACGCCGACATCGAACTCCCACACCTTGGCGCCGGTCTTTGCATCAACTGCATATTCCTTGCCATCCCAGGAGCCAAAGTAGACTACTCCGTCGGCTACGATGGGTTGGCTTGAGACGTCGCCGCCGGTCTTGAAGACCCAGCGTTGTTTCAGATGCGAAATGTTGGCCGGAGTGATCGAGACATCCGGGTTGTAGTGGGAGCTCGAGACGTCACGCCCGAAGACCAGCCACTCGTTGCGGCTCTGGCCGAAGGCAAGACCTATTGAGAGCGTCAGTAGTAAGCAGAGGGTAAGCTTTGTAGTCATGATGCGCAGAGAATATTACAGGGTGAGGCTGCCACGCCAGATTGCTTGGAATTTCAGCGAAGTTCGATCATATTGCCGTCGGGGTCGCGGATGAAGATCTGCGGATTGCCTGCGCGACCGGAGCCCATAGCGAACTCCATTCCCGCTTCACGCAGTTGTGTCTCGGTCTCCCTGATGTCGGGGACTTGGAGCGCGATGTGCCTGTCGAATGCCGGTCTGCCGGTTTGGCCTGGAGCCTGGTCTGTTCCCATGAGATGCAGTTGGTGACCGTTGCCGAGATCGTACCAGCGTCCGGGGAAATCGAAGTTCGGGCGTGGGAGCGCGTGAAGCCCGAGTACGCCTTCATAGAATGCAGCAGCCCGTTCGACATCGGTGACGAGGAAGCCGGCATGGTGAAAGCCGTCAATTCTGATTGGCATAGCAGGTGCAATTTATCGCCTCGTGCCGCAGACTGTCCAGTCTGCGGCTCCTCTTGGAAGAGTTACCTGCGCCAGACGGCGCCGGGGGGCAGGGACAAGCCCTGCCCCACAAGGTTATCGCGAAATGTTGCATTCGCGAGAAAATTGTAGGGGCAGGGCTTGTCCCTGCCCGTCCCGTGCCCGAAGGGCGCGGGTAACCCTCCGAGGAGGGAAGGAAGGAGCCACGATGACTAACGAGCTGGGTTTTGGAATTGCCGGGAGCGGCATGGTTGCGAAGGTCCACGCAGAGGCGATCGCCGCTATTCCTGGCGCTCGCCTCGTCGCCATCTGGGGACGTGATCCGGAGCGCGCCAGAGCATTGGCCTCGACCTACGGCGCGCAACCCTTTGCCGACTACAATGAGTTTCTCAATCACCCAGGCCTCAATGTAGTCAATATCTGCACGCCCAATGGAGCGCATGCCGAGTTCGGCATTGCCGCCGCCGAGCGATCGAAGCATGTTCTCGTCGAGAAGCCTATTGAGGTCTCTCTCAACGCGGCAGACGAGCTCATCAATGCCTGCGAGCGGAAGGGCGTCAAGCTCGGCGTCATCTTCCAATCCCGTTTTCTTCCCGCCGCAGTCCGGATAAAGAATGCTGTGGATGAAGGCAGCCTCGGGCAACTGATTCTCGGCGATGCCTATGTCAAATGGTACCGCTCCCCCGAGTACTACGCTGATTCGTGGCATGGCACGCGAGCCCTCGATGGCGGGGGCGCGCTGATCAACCAGGCGATCCATACGGCTGATCTGCTGAGATGGATAATGGGCCCGGCGGAGACCGTCTTCGCCTTCAGGTCGTCGCTGCGCTATCCACAACTCGAAGGCGAGGACACACTCGTGGCCAATATTCGTTTTGCAAATGGCGCCCTTGGAGTCATCGAGGCAACCACCTCCGTCTCGCCAGGATTCAAGCGACGCCTCGAGATCTCGGGTCAGAAGGGAACTGTAATCCTCGATGGAGACTCGATTGGTTGCTGGGCTCTGAGCGGCTCGAGCGACTCAGTCTCGGGTGAAGGTGAGACGATAACGGACGGTTCGGCCGACCCCGCTGCCATCGCATCGGAAGGCCATCGACGGCAGATTGCAGATATGATCGAGGCGATTCGTGAGAATCGCGATCCGGTGGTTACCGGACCGGAAGGCAGGAAATCACTCGAGCTGGTGCTCGCCATTTACCGTTCTGCCGAGCAGGGCCAACCGTTAAAACTCGATTATTCGTCACGCTGAAGTGCCGGTGCGAGAAGCGAGAACTGTGAGTCTACAGGCGCGTCGTCCGCGGTCGGTCTGAGATAGGTCCCGCCGGGCTGGAGCCATCTCATCTTGACGTTGTCATTTATGGCAGGCTCGAGCACTTCGCGCCGGACCCGCTCCTTGATCCGCTCGTCCAGCAGCGGGAAGAGGACCTCTACTCTCCGGTCGAGATTGCGATTCATGAAGTCCGCGCTTCCAAGATATATATCGTCCTGTCCACCATTCACGAAGCGATAGACTCGCGAGTGCTCGAGAAACCGCCCAACGATGCTTCCAACACGGATCGTCTCGCTCATTCCCTTGACACCCGGCCGCAGGCAGCAGATGCCGCGAACCACGAGGTCAATCGGGACGCCTGCGCGTGACGCGGCGTAGAGCTCCTCGATGAGCGTCGTATCAGTAATGCTGTTCAGCTTGGCAACAATTCCTGCTGGCCGTCCTGCCTCCAGGTTGGCCACTTCGCGACGAATGAGCTCGACCAGGCCCGCACGCATGCTGACAGGTGCAACCAGCAGCTGCCGGTAGCGCACCTGCCGCGAGTAGCCGGTCAGGAAATTGAAGATCTCGGAGACATCTGCACCGAAATCCGGATGGCAGGTGAACAATCCGATATCGGTATAAATGCGCGCTGTGACGTTGTTGTAGTTGCCCGTCCCAAGATGCACGTAACGGCGGAGCGTGTTCTTCTCCTGTCTCACGACAAGGGCCATCTTGCAGTGGGTCTTGAGACCGAGAATGCCGTAGACCACATGCACGCCGACCTGTTCCATGCGCCGCGCCCAGTGGATGTTGTTCTCTTCGTCGAACCTCGCTTTAAGCTCAACGAGCACGGCCACCTGCTTGCCCTGTTCGGCAGCTTCGATGAGCGTCTGGACAATCGGGGAATCGGGGCCGACACGATAGAGGGTCTGTTTGATCGCGAGGACGTTGGGATCGCGAGCTGCGGCTCGAAGGAATTCGACAACCGGCGAGAACGATTCATACGGATGATGCACCAGGAGATCACCATGCCGGATCACCTCGAAGATCGATTCACCCGTGCGCAACGCTGCCGGAGTCACCGGAATGAACGACTGATCCTTGAGACTCGGCATGTCGAGCTTGTAGAGCGACATGAGGTCCGGGATGTTGAGTAGCCCGTCGACCGTGTAGACATCCTGCTCCTCGAGCTGCATCGAGTCGCGGAGCAGCTTGACCATGTGCGGAGCTCATGCCAGAAGCGACTTCGAGCCTTACACCAAAACCGCTGAAGCGGCGGCGGCGAAGCTGCTTCTCGAGCGTTTTAAGAAGGTCGCCGGCCTCGTCTTCTTCAATCTCTATATCGGCGTCGCGCGTCACGCGGAAGGTCTGGCATTCCAGCACGCGCATCCCCGGAAATAGCGACTCGATGTGCGCTGCCATGACCTCTTCGAGCAGTGCAAAACAGTATCCACCATTCGTCACGGGAATCAGCCGCGGAACATTTGGCGGCAGCTTGACGCGCGCAAAGCGAGGCTCGTCACCCTCTTCCGGCGATTCCGGAATGACCAGCGTCCCCAGATTGAGGCTGCTGTTTGAGATATATGGAAAAGGGTGACTGGGATCAACTGACAGGGGGGTCAGCACCGGAAAGATGCGATCATAGAAGAAGGCTCGCAACTCCTCCCGTTGATCGTCATTCAGATGTCCGTAAGGGATGATTCTGACACCGTGCTCTTCGAGCCCGGGAAGGATCTGCTTCGTCAGACAACGCATCTGAAGCTGGAGAAGCGGGCGCAGGCGCTCGGAGATGAGTCTCAACTGGCTTCCCGGGCTCAGGCCATCCGGCGAGAGCATCGTCGGATTGGCCTCGAGCTGCTCCTGAAGGCCCGAGACGCGAATCATGAAGAACTCGTCGAGGTTCGTCGAGAAGATGGCCAGAAACTTGAGCCGTTCAAGCAGCGGTTGTGAAGGGTCGAGCGCTTCGTCGAGGACGCGGCTGTTGAACTCAATCCAGCTCAGCTCGCGATTGAGAAGCGGGCTCTCTGTGATGGGCAGCAGACTGCTTGTCGCACCCTTCTCTTTTGCCATTACTGGCTTGTCCATGGATATCTCTCTCATGTTTGACGAGAATGCCGGGGGTGGTAATTCTATTTGATATGACCTTGCTCTGCCAAGCGAAGAATGCTCGGTAAGAGCACAATTCGTGCCGCTAAACTACTCTATAACACTGGCTTAATGCGACTTGAGTATGATTCTGGTATGTCGAGACATACTGAAAATGAGTGCGCGTTTTGCGCCGAGGAGCTGGAGCCGGAGAGCTGCTATACCGGGGAAGACTGGAAGGTCTATTGCAGCCGGGAGTGCGCCCAGGCAGGGGCTCTGATCGAGGCTGAAGGTTCGCAAAGCGTCTATGACTCAGATCGACGAGCGCCGGAGTGATTGAACGGGTTGTTGCCTGACAGGCATAATCTCAAGGCTTCTTCTTTGCGCTCCATTACGTCTTTGCGCGAGTGCCATGTATTGCGCACGCACTGTAAGACAATGGCGGGATACATCGCCCGCGCCAAATGACGCGAAGGACGCAAAGCAAGACGCGAAGAAGAAGGCTGTGCCTGTAACCTGTTATAATCTCTGGCATGACTCCCGAATCGAGAAGGGTGAGGATCGCCCTCATTCAAATGCAATGCGGTACCGATCCGCGTGAGAACCGCGAAAAGGCCCTCTCCAGAATCGACGAGGCCGCCGCTGCAGGCGCGCAGATCGTCTCCACACAGGAGCTCTTCTGCTCCCAGTACTTCTGCCAATCCGAAGATCACGACAATTTCGCACTGGCTGAGACTATTCCGGGCCCATCGACCGACGCGCTCAGCCGCGTGGCCGCCTCGAGACGAATTGCCATAGTGGCGTCGCTCTTTGAGAAGCGGGCTCCAGGCCTCTACCACAATACTGCGGTAGTCATCGATGCAGACGGCAAGCTGGCCGGCTGTTATCGGAAGATGCACATTCCCGATGATCCCCTCTACTACGAAAAATTCTACTTCACTCCCGGAGACCTCGGCTTCGTCGCCATCAATACCCGCTTCGGCCGCGTAGGAACGCTGGTCTGCTGGGATCAATGGTTTCCAGAGGCTGCGAGGCTGACTGCCCTTCGCGGAGCCGAAATCATCTTCTATCCGACGGCGATCGGGTGGCATCCGAGCGAAAAAGCGGAGTATGGCGAGGCACAGCATGACGCCTGGGAGACCATTCAGCGAAGCCATGCGATTGCCAATGGGGTCTACATAGCGGCAGCCAATCGCGTCGGTCATGAGGGTGAGACAGGCGCCGGCATTGAGTTCTGGGGGCAGAGCTTCGTCTGTGATCCCGCCGGAGAGATTATCTCGAGAGGCAGTGTGGCGAACGAAGAGATCGTCCACGCAGAGTGCGATCTCAGCCGGCTCGACGTTCAACGCACTCACTGGCCCTTCCTGCGCGACCGCCGGATCGACGCCTACCAGGACCTCACGAAACGCGTCATCGATCGAGAAGCATGACAGATACCCCACGGGCACTTGGCTTCCGAATGCCGGCAGAGTGGGAGCCGCACGAGGCAACGTGGCTCTCCTGGCCGCATAAAGAGGAGAGCTGGCCGGGAGCGTTCGAGCCGGTGGCCGCCATCTTTGCCGAGATCGCCCGGCACCTCGCCTCTTCCGAGCTCGTCAGGATCAACGTCGCCGACGAGGAGACCGCGGCAGCAACCCGGAAATTGCTGGAGGAAGCAGCGGTCAATCTCTCATCGATCCACTTCCACCATATCCCTACTGACGATGCCTGGGTGAGAGATCACGGGCCAATCTATCTCCTGCGGGACCAGCCTGAACCTGAGCGCGCAATTGTTGACTGGGGCTACAACGCGTGGGGAGGGAAGTATCCGCCATTCGAGCTTGATGACCAGGTCCCGACGCGAATCGCCTCCGAATCGGGTGAAAGACTTTTCCTGCCCGGGATAGTCATGGAGGGCGGCTCGCTCGACGTCAATGGCGCCGGCTTGCTCATGACAACGGAGTCATGTCTGCTCAATCCCAACCGGAATCCTCAGCTCAACCGCGACGAGATCGAATCCTACCTTCGCGAATACCTCGGCGCGACGGAGTTCATCTGGCTGGGAGATGGAATCGTCGGCGACGATACAGACGGTCACATCGACGACCTGACGCGCTTCGTGTCAGTCGATACCGTGGTCACCGCCATTGAAGAGGATCCGAGAGACGAAAACTATGGGCCCCTGGAAGCGAACTACCAGCGTCTCAGAGAGGTGGCTGGAGAGAAGGGGATGCGGCTGGTGACCATTCCCATGCCGGGTCCGGTCTATTTCGGCGAACAGCGGCTGCCGGCAAGCTATGCCAATTTTTATATAGCCAACAAGGTGGTGCTGGTCCCTACCTACCGGCACGAGAACGATGCCAGGGCCTTAGCGATCCTGCAGGAGCTCTTTCCGCAACGGCGCGTGATCGGCGTCGATTGCACTCATCTCGTTTGGGGATTGGGCGCGATACACTGCGTAACTCAGCAGCAGCCTGCACTCTAGCGGACTGTTAACAGTGACTATAACGACATTGGACTGCCGCGCCAACGACGCGAGCCCGGCGAGCCGGCGTGCCAGTGGCAAGCCCTAGCAGCCCGTGCGAATGGTTACTCGCGTAGTACGCGCTTAGCGCCATGCAGATTGTGGCGTTTCAGGGCTTTGATTCTCATGCCGCGCCCCGGCGCCAGCGTGGACGACCGGTGCTGGCCCGGACGATAGTCCGCCTTGAGGTTGTGATACGTTACAGTCCACTAGCTACATTCCGGCGGCCGGACCGCCGAGTTCGTGAATCAGATTCTTCAGGAATTCGTCCTGTCGCTGCCTCAGGCGCAGCACCTGGCGCCCCTCCGCCATATCGTAGACGGCGAAGATGACTGTCCCGCGCTCGCGCGTGAAAGCCAGCCCCGCCAGCACTGCAGCTCCCCCGTCCGTTGTTCTGAGCGTTCCAGTCTTGGCAATCACGCTGCCTGCGAACTCGTCGTCAGTAAACCGGCCGGCCAGAGTGCCTGCCTCCATTCCGGCAACCGCCATTGCCGCCCCGGGTCCGTAGCCGCGCTGCTTCAACCACTCAACCAGAGATCGCACCAGGGCCACCGTGGCCCGAGGCGAGAGGCGGTTGATGTCGAGACCTGACGGGTTGCTGACGTAGACGCTATCTTGCGGAAAGGTGGAGCCGTTCGACGAGAAACTTTCTTACCTCAGCGGCGCCGCCAATATGGTTCCCGAGGAGGTCGGCCATTGAATTGACGCTATGCGCATTCTGTTGCTGGACGAGGTTGATGAGCTGATCCGATTCCACCGCAAGAAGTGGCTGGCCTGTCCCCGGAGGCAAGGCGGTTTCATATCGTGTCGACTGCCTGATCGGTATGCCGCAATGGCGGCGGAATACGCCCGCAGAAATCTCAGTCTGAGAGTTGTGATTGCAGTTGAAATTGCCGACGACGACGAGCGCGCCGCTGACGTGCCGCAGCCCTCGCTGTCGCAACTCATCACCCGCCCTGCGAGCATCCGGAATCGAAAACGACGGATCCTCGCCGCTCACCAGGATCAGATCTCCATCGAGCTCGCCGTTGCTCGAAATTGCCTGACCGGATGTAAGAAAAGTTGTCTTGAATCGGTATTCGGGGCCGAGCTTGTCGAGCGCCGCGAGCGAGGTTGCCAGCTTCATCACTGAAGCAGGATTGAAGGGAGTATCTTCGTTGAGCGCAGCGATTGGCTCGCCACCTTCGAGTGTCTCGACATAGACGCCGTGCTCCGATGAGTCTCGCCCATCGGCCGTCAGTCGGCTCGTGAAAGCCTTTAGAGCCTCAGGCTCGCGAAACGGCCGCACTGCCGCTTCAACACGACCGGGCGGCGGTGAATCGTCGCGTGCTGAAATTGGAATGAGTGCCAGAAGAAGAAGGGCAACCGCTATCGTGACAATTCTCATCGTTTCCCAACGGGCCGTAGCTCAGCGGCGAATAGGGAGGTCGCCGACGATTATTGAAACCGCCTATTGAGGGGGCTAGTTTTTGCTTATCTGCCAGAGCTTTGATGCTAAAGTAGACGGTTAAGAAACGCAACCAATCTCTGCTTAAGCGCCGGAGTTTGATCAATGACAAAAGCCCCCTTGCGACTCTCCCGAATAATACTGCTGGTCCTGCTGCTCGCACCCCTGGCGGCGGGCAGATGGCCATCGGCAGTTGCTCAGTCAGGGCGGTCTGGTCCTCAGGGTGGGAATACGGTAACCGGGCCTTCCGTGCCGGCACCGGAGGCGGTTCTTGGATTCAAAATCGGGACTGATCGGAGGCTCGCCAAGTGGGAGGCGCTGGTCGCCTACTTTCGAAGACTCGCCGAAGCCAGTGATCGAATCAAGGTCGATGAGCTTGGTAAGACTACGCTCGGCCGGCCTTTCATTCTGGCGACCATCTCCTCTCCGGCGAATCTTGCTCGCCTGGCAGAGCTCAAGGAGATTCAGCGACGGCTCGCTGACCCGAGAATCATTGATCGCGAGGCGGGCTGAGGCGCCAGCAGGGGGTGCAATCGGTTGTTGAGAGACTGATTCAGTCAGGCAAAACGATAGTCGTGATTACCTGCAGCATTCATTCGACTGAGGTCGGTGGGACGATGATGGGGACCGAGCTTGCCTATCGCCTCTCATCGGAGAATACGCCCGAGATTCAGAAGATTCTCGACGAGACTGTCGTTCTGCTGGTTCCCTCGCTCAATCCGGATGGGACGGACATTGTTGCCAACTGGTATGAAAAGACCCGTGGAACACCGGCAGAGGGAACCTCGCCACCCGAGCTCTACCATCATTACACGGGCCATGACAACAACCGCGACTGGTACGCTTTTACCCAGGTAGAGACTCAGTTGACCGTCGATCGCGTTCTCAACCAGTGGCATCCTCAGATTGTTCACGATGTTCACCAGATGGGCAGTACTGGTGCGCGACTCTTTCTGCCACCCTATGTCGAGCCATGGGAGCCCAATATCGATCCGGCAATTATCGCCGGCGTCAGTGCGCTCGGATCGACCATGGCCTGGGACTGCATTGCCATGGGGTTGAAGGGGATCGTCATCAACGGCGTCTACGACGCCTGGACGCCGGCGCGGGCCTACGCCCACTATCATGGCGGACTCCGAATTCTCTCAGAGGCTGCAAGCGCCCGCCTGGCAACACCGATTGAAGTCCCTTTTGAGCGACTGGGTCCGGGCATCAACTATCATGCTGCAAAGGAGACATGGAACTTTCCCAGTCTCTGGAAGGGTGGCAAGTGGACGCTGCGTGACATCGTCAACTACCAGGAGGCGGCTGCGTTCGCGCTTCTCACTCATGCAGCGCGCTATCGCGCCGATTATCTCCGCAGCTTCTATGAAGTGAGTCGTCGAGCAGTCTCACAGCCGCCCTCTCTCTACGCCTACCTGCTGCTCGAGCCAGCTGTGCCCTCATCGATTGCTGAAGGGGCCCGGAGGCTGAAAGAAGGTCTCAAGGGCGTGAGCGGCACCGAGGGCGAGAAGCATGAGGCTGCCGAGGCGCTCACCAAGAGCGTCACGCAGGCACCATCGACGGCGGAGGAGGTTGTCTACTATCTGAAGACGGAAGGCCTCGACCGCCTGATAAGCATTCTGCGACGTGGCGGCGTTGAAATCCTTCAGGCATCTGAGCCTTTCGTCGTAGATGGCGTCACCTATCCGGCGGGAACGAGAATCGTGCCTCTGCAGCAACCTTACGGAGCTTTCGCGAAGACTCTATTGGAGGCTCAGCACTACCCCGATATCCGCGAGTATCCCGGAGGCCCTCCACGGCGGCCCTACGATGTCACCGCGCACACATTGCCGCTTCTGCTGAACGTCGAAGCCATCCCGGTCAAAGCTGCCTTCAAGTCAGAATCGAAGCCGGAACCGTACGCCGTGACGATTCAATCGCGCGTTCGCAAGGACACGCGAGTGCGCGTCGCGATCTATCAAAGCTACGTGCCCTCAATGGACGAGGGGTGGACTCGCTGGGTCTTCGATCAGTATCACTTTCCGTACCAGACAGTGCATTACCGCGACGTCCGCGCAGGAGAACTGAAGATACCGGTATGACGTGATCATCCTGCCGGACGAATCGGCGCGGCTGATCCTGGATGGCACCTCAGCACGCTCGGAGCGCGGAGAGGGTGATGGAGAGGGTGGAAGGTATCCCGAGGAGTATGCTGGAGGACTTGGCAAAGAGGGGGTCAAGGCATTGAGCGACTTTGTCGCTGCAGGCGGCACATTGGTCACGCTCAACAATGCCTCCAACTTCGCGATCGAGCAGCTCGGAGCTCCCGTCCGGAACGTGCTCAAGGGCATCGCGCCGAAGGATTTCTACTGTCCGGGCTCAATCCTGCGTACGCACCTCGATGATTCCAGTCCTCTCACTCTCGGCCTCGAGAAGGAATCGATCGCATGGTTTGAAGGCAGTCCGGCCTTCGAGATCACCGATCCGGCTGCTGCGCGTGCCATCGCAACCTACTCAGATCGGGAGAACCCGCTGCTCAGCGGATGGATTCTCGGCGACAAGTTGATCCGAGGCAAAGCCGCGCTCGTTGAGGCGAGGATCGGCAAAGGGCGAATCATTCTCTTTGGCTTTCGACCACAATATCGTGGTCAGAGTCTGGCTACATGGCCGATGCTCTTCAACGCCGTGCTGACCGCTCAATAGGAGCCCTGACCCGCTTCATAGTCTGAGACCTGTGACCAGGAGGTCTGACCAACGCCTTCGATCGCCGAAAGGCTGTCTGCAAACAGAGCCACCTCGTGAATCCGCGCTGGTGATAGCCGTAGTGTCAACTCGATCGTCGTCTGACCCGAATCATTCCTGGTTAGTGAATGCCTGACAGGTTCAGCTCCGGGCCTGCCGATGAAGCTCTCGATTGCACTCGATACCGTACGCGACACAGGAGTCGATGCATCGAATCGCAATGTTCACAGTGGTGGTTGGAAGGCTGGCGCCAGACCGGCGATCGATAAGGCTCCCGGCCCACCTCAGCGGGGTCTGGCAGACCAGGATAACCGCCGTAATCAGTGTGCCCAGAGCGTAATAACCTCCGCCAATTGCGAGACCCATCGCGGCAGCTGCCCAGAGCGTTGCAGCTGAGTTGATGCCTTGCACACTCGCGCCTCGCCGCATGATTACGCCGCCGCCTATGAATCCGATACCGCTGACAACGCCGGCGGCTAATGCCATCGGATTGTTGGTTGGCCCGAATCCCGCTTGAGAGACGATCGCAAATGCGGTTGCGCCGACAGCGACGAGCGTGTTGGTCTTGAGTCCGGCATTTTTGTGGTGCCATTGACGTTCGATTCCGATAACCGAGCCGTAAACGAGAGCGAGCAGCAGCCTCTTGGCAAATTCCATTTCACTCATAGGTGCCTCATTGGTTGTGGGTTCCGCCGGGGAAGCTTGTCGACCGGCTTAGTATGGAGTGCGGCGACTTGTCGCCGCTTTCGATTTAATCACTGCAGAATTATGGTTTCACGCCCAATTCTTCTTCATCACTACAATTGTTAAATCAAAAGCGGCGACAAGTCGCCGCACTCCATATTAAGCCGGTCGGTGCCACAGTTTGACACGTGGTGACACCTCCTGAGACGGCCGGTCAACCGCTCGCTCGGCAACCCCACTGTTCTGATTGAAGATATGGATTCTGCAGTCTGGAACGCGTCTTGCCCGTTGAAACTCTTCTTTGGAGTCCGATTCCATCGAGACGGAGAGAGCCGCTAGCTTCTGCTAACGGCTCTCCCCCGGCTCGCGTGGGCACGCGCGACCAGCATACGACGAAAGGCGTGAGTCCAGGGCTTGGCTTGCGACTTAAGTTGCTGCTGGTCGCGCGGCGCGGGCCACTACTCTGGCCAACGAAGCGTGACGAGCAAGCGTTGCCGCGAGTAGTGAGTTGATCGAAGGCTGAAAGACCATGCGCCTGAGCATTGAACATGCTCGAAACCGCCAGTCGATACGCGAGCGTTGAATCCGTCGATAGCGCTCGATTATGGCCTTAACGCCGATTCCACTCTGTAGACCCTCATCGACAATCTCGGCCGCAAGCTCACCGCCTGTCAGCGCCAACTGAATGCCACTACCGGTGAAGGGATCGATGAAGCCCGCAGCATCCCCTATCGCAAGTACTCCGAGAACACGACGCTGGTTACCGTAAGTGACCGGTCCCGTCCCGATCCATTGACCGTCGATGACAGCATTCTCGAGCCGTTTTCGCGCGGCTGGATTCGATCGCATAGTCAGATCGAGAAGGCGCAAGCGGTCGCCGCGCGCCGCTTGCAGCGTGGCAGCCGTTGTCAGGAAGCAGAGATTCGCCCGGCCCCCCTCGATCTCGGAGATACCGCCGTATCCATCTTTGAAGAAGAAGAGCTCACCCGTCTCCCCAAGACCCTCGACTCCACTCAAATGTACTTTGCTGCCGTAGACGGCACCACGAGCCTTGCGCACGGATGGAGGTCCGAAGAGCCGGCTGCGGCCGGATGCATTGATCACCAACCTGGCTTCGTGGCGTTCAGTGGTTTGATCTTCGCCTTTGCCCTCGACGCATGTCAGGCCGTGCTTCTCACTCAGCCGTGAGGAGACACGAAAGCCTTCGCGCACCATCGCGCCACGCGAACGTGCCCGATCCAGCAATATTTTGTCCATCGTGGCTCTGGACAGGCCCCATGCTCGATCGCCTCGCTCCGAGAGCAGCGTCATCGGGACGGGTATTGGGCGGCCATCCTGAGCATGAAGGACCATGCTCCTGATCGGACGAGCACCCGCTGCGAGCATTTCGTCGCGAACGCCAAGCCGCTCGAAAACGGAGAGACACTCCGGAGCTATAAACTCGCCGCAGAGTTTCTCTCGTGGAAACCGGCTCTGCTCGAGCACGAGCACACTGCGCCCGCGCTCAGCCAGCAACGTCGCGGTGGCGGCACCGGCAGGCCCGCCTCCTATGACGATCACGTCGAAGGCTGTCCCCATTGTGTTTTACTGTTGCTGGTTGCCGCGCTATTTCGCCAGTTGATCGATGAGAGCCCTCGGTACCGAGAGGCGAACAGCCACGTCATTCGCTTGGGCAGCGATGCTCACCTGGTCGAGGAGTTGACCGAGAACGGCCAGCTTCTGATCCTGCCCGAGGAAGGACTTTGCAAGAACGACAAGGCTCTTGAGACTAGCTTCGAGCTGGCTGGCATCGCTGGCGGACGCCGTGCGCAGCCTGGTGTCGAGAGCGGCGCTAAAGTCGCTCGCGAAATCGAAGGAGCCAAAGATCACCTTGATCGCCGCAATCTGTTTGAAGAGATCGCCATTGCCGCTGAGGGACTGACGAAGGCTCTCAGGCAGAATCGCGGCAAAGCGAATCAGGCCTGCCTTGGTCTCCTTGAGAACCGCACCGAGCTCTGCGTTTGGATTGGTCTTTGGAGGCGTCGCCTGCGCATCGAGGACCGACTGGATGCTCGGCACATCGCCGAGTGCGACCACCTGGTTCCCGAGCAGCGCGAACGAGATCGGCGATGGCTTTTCCGGCGGTTTCGCGTCAGTTCCGTTGTCGGGCTTGGCTGCTGGTGGAGGTGGCGCGGGGATGACAGTGTAGATCGTCTTTCCCTTGTAGTCCTGCGTCTTGAACTCGCCCTTCTCCTCGACGACAGCGGTTTCGACGCGTTTGGGATCGACGTTTGCGCCCTGCAGAATGACTACGCCCTGTCCGCTTCCAGTTCCCCCGAGCTTGACGCCAAGGACGGCAGTCTTGAGCTGCGTAGGATCGATCCCGGTCTTTGAGGTGAAGCTCTCGAGACCCCTGGTCAGCCCGGCGAAACCGGATGGCCAGATCGACTTCAACCTCGGAAGAAGATCGGTGAAAGCTCGACCGGCATCGACTACGCCGAGGATATCGGATGCCGGAAGCAAGGCGAGCAGGTCGTCAGTGGGCGTTGGCGTTGGCGGCGCAGGTTTAGCTGCGGGAGGAGCGCTCAGCGCGGGATAGGAAGCACTCGTGAGAAGGGAAAGAATGATTACCGAACGAAGAAGTTTTTGCATGAATCCTCCAACTGCAGATGAGCCAATGCAGTCCTTGCCAAAACACTCCCTGCTTGACAGCTATTCGGCTTGGCATTAGCTTAACGATTATATCAGAAGCTAATCGAAATAGAGTACGTCCGTGGGATGGCAGCAGAGAAGAAACCAATCGAGAAGACCGCTGGTGAAGAGCAACTTACCCTCGTAGCTCTGTTCGAGGATGAGGGGCGTGTCACCGAGTTGCTCGAGCGCCTCGCCGCACTTGGCGTTGATACCACTGAAGCCACCACACTACGCGTTGATCCCGGGACCGATGATTCGTCCAGGCTCTCGGAAGAAGCCTCGAGGTCCGAACTCTCCCCGGCAACGCGAAGCGCTGTAACCGGTTCAATCCTCGGCGCAGTAGCAGCGCTGCTCATCGGAGTCGGTCTCTATGAATCCGGGAACCAGGGTGTGAGGCTCGCACAGGATGTCTTTAGCCATTCGATTCTTTATGCGGTGGTAGGCGCTTGCCTTGGTTCGCTGGTTGGGGCGTTGGTGACGATCAGCCAGAGGCCGTCACGAAAGGCTCGGTTGAAGTCGGAGCCTTTGAGCTCTGGTACAGGTGAAGGATACCTGGTTGCAGTGAAGACGAGTCCTCAGGTTGCAGAACGGGCCGAGGAGATTGCCCGCCACCTCGGCGCCCGCCGGATTCTACTGTAACGCTCGGAGAATGCGCACTTCGCGGCACTTCCGGCATCCCGCAGGGATGCGAGAAGGTAGCCAGGGGCAAGCGAAACACGAAGCGCAGCCCCTGGATTCGTACGAGAAAACGAACCGCGTCCTGAAGGGACGCCAGACCGAACAGGGTTGGTCAATCGCGAGAGGTCTCGCGCCCATTCAGGGCGCAAAGGTTCTCCATCAAGTATTCCAGGGGCTGCGCTTCGCTTGCCCCTGGCTACCATCTTGCATCCCTTACGGGATGCGACGCAGTCTCATTGGAGGGCTGACAGAGCTCTCTACCTCTCCGTCTGGGCCGCGAGGTTGAGGAAATTATCGATCCGATCCTTGTATATCTTGATCTTCCCTGAATCCTGGTTTTTCTTCCGCGCCGATTTCAGAAACGAATCGTACGCCATCTGCTGATTCTGATTCAGCAACCGATCGCGAACGCTCTGTCTCTCCGTCGCGAGCCTGGTCAGATCAGGCTCAGTCCGCTTGGTGGCGGCAAAGACCAGGTAACCCGCTCCAACCTTGATCGGCGACCGCGAAACCTCCCCAGCCTTCAAATTGGAGGCCGCCGTCCTCGCCTGATTCGCAATCTGCAATCCATTCAAAGCTGCGCCTGGAAAGCTGTAGGTGTTAAAGTTGGTATCATTCTTGATCTCAACGCCCTCAGCCTTGAGCATACGCTGAAAATCGTCCGCGTCCTTTGCCGTCGTCGCAATTTCCTGCGCTCGTTTCTGGGCCAGATCCGGCTCTCGCTCGGCCCTCAACTTCTGCTCGACCTGGAACTTCGCATCGTCGAAGGTCAACTGTTCACCGGTCTCGTGGATATCGAGCATGCGCGGCACGGCGAGCCCGTTCGGCACACCTACCTTGTCGCCAATCTCACCCTTCTTGAGTGCGTCGACGGCACCTTCAAACTGAGGATTGCTGCCGATCTCCGGGAGTGGATCGCCCTCCTTGAAGAATGGTGTAGTCCGGATAAGAGTCGCCGCGGGAACTTTAATCTCTTTGGCAATCTCGTCCGCCGTCTTGATGGATGTCCTTGTTGGCAGTGAATTGCTCGTATGCCTTGTCCGCCAGCTCGGAAGCCCGAGTGTACGATCGCCGGTTGCGTGCCCCCGCGACGAGTGTCTCGCGCATCTGCTCGAAAGGAATATCTCGTTCCTCGGTCACCTTCATGATGTACCAGCTCTTGCCCTCGCGGAACGGGCCATCGATCTCGCCGACCTTGAGGCCATTGGTGAAGACTCGCTGCTTCCATTCCGTTGGCTTGTTGGCGTCCTTCCGGATCCACCCGAGATCACCGCCTTTGGAGGCCGACGGATCGCTCGAGTTTCCACGAGCAACTTCGGCGAAATCTTCCGGCTTGGCTTCGCCACCACCCCGTAGTCTGCGGTTGAGGTCATTAATCTTTGCGTTGACTACGGACTCGTCCTGTGGGCTGAGAACGTCGAGCTTGATGATGCTGATCCGTTTTTCAGTCTGCTTGTTGGTCTCGTAATCGCTTCGAAGCTCCTCGTCCGTGAGCTTGATCGATTTGGAGACCTCATCTGTTGGGATGAAGATGTATTCGACCTTGCGCAATGGCTGCGCCGCCTTGAAATCGGCCGTGTGCGCGTCATAGTAGGAGCGCAGTTCTTCGTCGGTGAACTTGAGCTTGCTGCGGACCTTGGACGGATCGATGCTCGCATAGGCGAGTTCGACTGCAGTGTTGTCCTTCCTGAAGGATTCTTCGACCTCGCGGTCGCCGACCTGCTCGGAGGAGCCCACGTATTCCCGAACCTTACCGATAGTGATGGCCTGGCGAATGTTGCGCTCAAACTCGCCGAGGTCCTGCCCCGACAGCTGAAGGCGTCGCCGGTACTCGTCCATTCCGACAAATTTGCCCGTCTCGCTGTCCGTGAACTGCGGGAGGCGCGTGATCTGGTCACTGACTTCGCGATCCGTCGCGTGGAGGCTGAGGTCGTCCGCCGTCAGGAGCACGATGCGCTCCTCGATCAGTGCATCGAGTGCCTGCTGGTCGAGGCCGAGGCTCTTATAGAGGCTCGGAGGCAGCGGCGTGCCTCGACTGTAGCGCTGCCCAAGCGCCGCCATTCGATCTTTCATCTCCTTGAGTGAGATGTCGTAGGGACCAACCTTGGCGACGACCGTGTTGTCTTCGCTGCTCGGGGCGCGTCCGGGGAGGCCCGGGATCGGCAGACTGGGGATGTAAAAGGCTACCAGGCCGATCAGCAGAATGCCGCAAAAGAGCAGCAGGACAGCATTTCGGGAACGCTGAAAACGTGAAAGAAACGCAGCATAGAGTCATGACTCCGGAGTTGAAATCTTTGGGCAGGCCCCAAAACTCACATCATAGCGTTTTGTCCCCCCAACCTTCAAGTAAAGGGGTAATCAAGGGAGCAATTTGGAGTGCGGCGACCTGTCGCCGCTTTGCGTTAGTTACTGCAGTAATATGGTTTAATGCTTGACTCTGTTCTATGTCACTGCAGTATCTAAATCAAAAGCGGCGACAGGTCGCCGCACTCCAAATTGCTCCATCAGTCGGGCGCATTGTCTAGCTTCTCACAACTCCCATGGGCTCAGAGCACTTCTCGTCAGCCCATATGGCACCTCCGGGGAACTGGTAGTCGGTGAGGGTCTCCGGCAGGATCGCAATGCTCGTCCCCGGCGACTGCGGTGCCAGATAATGCGCGTCTCGAATGATCACCGGGTCGGCAAAGTGCTCATGCAGGTTGTCGACATACTCGATGACCCGGTCCTCGAGTGAGCCACTGACACTGATGTAGTCGAAGAACGAGAGGTGCTGAGCGTACTCGCATAATCCAACGCCTCCTGCGTGAGGGCAGATTGGAATCCCGAACTTTGCCGCCATGAGGATGACCGCCAGCGCCTCGCTGATTCCGCCCAGCCGGCAGCAATCGATCTGGCAGAAGGAGATCGCTCCAGCCTGCATGAGCTGCTTGAAGATGATTCGATTTGCGCAGTGCTCGCCGGTCGCTACTCCAATCGGAGCGATGGCTTTGGCTATTGCGGCATGTCCGAGAATGTCGTCAGGGCTTGTCGGCTCCTCGATCCAATAGGGCGAAAAGCGTGAGAGCTCCGCCATGTGCTCGATCGCCTGCGGAACGCTCCAGACCTGGTTGGCATCCATCATGAGCCTGCAATCCCAGCCTATCTCATCACGCACCAGCGTCGCCCGGCGGATGTCCTCGTCGAGATTGCCACCCACCTTCATTTTGAAGTGAGTCCATCCCTGGCCCCTCGCTTCACGCAGAAGGCGGCGCGCCTCGCTGTCCGAATAGCCAAGCCATCCTGCCGAGGTCGTGTATGCCGGGTACCCGTGCGCGACTAGCTCAGCCTGGCGTGACTCTCTCGATGGCCGCTGGCGCTCAAGAATCTCGGTCGCTTCATGCGGATCAAGAACATCAGCGATGTAGTCGAATGGAATCGTAGAGACCAGCTGTTCGGGCGTCAGATCGACGAGAAGTTTCCAGAGCGGCTTGCCCTCCGTCCTCGCGTACAGGTCCCAGACCGCGTTGACCACTGCCGCCGTCGCGAGATGAATGACACCCTTCTCAGGTCCGACCCAACGCAGCTGGCTGTCGCCGGTCAGACGGTACCAGAACGCGCTCAGATTTCGCGTCAGTGAGTCAAGCCGGCAGCCAACAACCATGGGCGCGAGGGCCCGGATGGCCGCCACACAAAGCTCGTTGCCGCGGCCGATAGTGAAAGTCAGCCCGTGGCCCTCAAAAGAAGGGTCGTCAGTATGCAGAACAACGTAGGCAGCCGAGTAGTCGGGGTCCCGGTGCATGGCATCGGAACCGGCTCGTGAGGCAGAGGTCGGAAAGCGGAGGTCTCGAACCTCGACATCCACGATTCTCATTGTTGGTCCTTTCGTGCGCCCCTACACCGGACTTAGGCTGCGCACCTTTCATCCTCAGATCAGCAAAGTGGTCATACCAATTCCAAGCCCGATTGCTATCCGCGCACATTTATCACGTTGGGTTGGAGCCTGTCAACAATTTGCCTGACGCGGCAAAAACGGCTGACCTTACGCTCTCATTTCCTGGAGTTGGAATTCATTTTGCGACAAATGTGTCTTGACACCTAAATCGACTGGTAGTATAAGTCGGCCAAGTTCGCTGCCACTGTTATGACCAATACGAGGAAAACGCGCTTCAAGGTCATCACTCCTGCATCGTCAACACAGACTACCGACCAGGTGGTGACGCAGGTCTCCGAGCTCGTCAAGCTGCATCAGTTGAGGCCGGGTGATCGCCTTCCTCCCGAGCGGGAGCTTGCAAAACAGCTTGGAGTAAGCCGTCCGTCGCTTCGCGCGGGGCTTCGCTCGCTGATCGGCATGGGAGTACTGAAATCGCGCCAGGGGGCCGGGACTTTTATCGCCGACGGCCCGCCAACACTCGATAGCGAGCCTCTGAGGCTCCTTGCCGCTCTGCACGGCTTCACCTTCGAGCACATGTTCGAGACTCGGAGCGTTCTTGAGGTGGGGGCCGCCGGGCTCGCCGCCGAGCGGGCCACGGGTGACGAGCTTGCCAATATGGCCGAGCAGTTGGCCGAAATGTACGCCGTGGTCGATGACCCTCAGCAGTATTTGATCCACGACATCCTCTTTCACAGAGGAGTGGCCGCGGCCTCCGGCAATCCAACTCTGGCGACGCTCGTCGAGATGGTCTCGGAGGTTATGTACGAACGGCGCCGCGACACAATCGGTCGCGCGCACGACTTTCGCGAATCACTCGAGTTCCACCGGCGCATCTATCGTGCAATCCGCGCGCGTCAGCCCGAAGAGGCTCGCAATGCGATGCGCGATCACATTCTCCGAGCGCAGCACGCCTTCGCCGTCGAGGAGAGCGAAGAGCACTCGAATGACCGGTTTCAAAGTCCGTAGGAGTCCAAGTATCAATACAATCGGAGGCAATCCGGCCCTCGGCCTGCTCTGCCTCTTGATACTTGCGTCAGAAAGAGAGTGGCCACGAGCCACGAGCTTCAACTGTCCATCCATCAGCTAAGGAGTAAGTAGTCATGGCGTCGTTGAGAACCAAAGTGGGACTTCTAATAGCCATCCTGCTGGCCTTCAGCTCCGTGCTTCTGGCCCAGACTGCAACGGGTGAGGTTAATGGCACCGTCTCTGATCCCGCGGGTGCGGCCGTCTCGAGCTCAACCGTCAGGTTGATCAACCAGTCAACGCGGATTGAGAGCCAGACGCAGGTCAATCAGAACGGCAACTTCATCTTCATCAACGTGGCGCCGGGCAAATACGTCCTCCGCGTCGAGGCGCAGGGCTTCAAGTCGGCGCAGACGGCGGCCTTCGATGTCAACGTCAATCAGACGGTCACCCAGGCCGTTGCCCTGGTTGTCGGTGAAGTTTCGCAGACCGTTGAGGTGACGACTGAGACAGGAGCACTGGTCGAGAAGTCCACAACCGAGCTGGGAACGGTGATCCCCGAAAGGGCGGTGCATGATCTACCACTCAACGGGAGGAACTTTACCCAATTGCTCACACTGACTCCGGGCGCTACTCCGGTTTCGACCTCTCAGAACCGAAGCGTGGGGTGTTGCGAGGGCAACGTAGGCCTGCCCGGATCCGGTTTTTCTGATGCCTCATTTCACGGACAGGAGAACCGTTCGAAGCTCTACTTTTACGACGGCATTATCAACACCAACATTCGAGGGCCGACGTACATTGTCATTCCGAATATCGACCTCATTCAGGAGTTCAAGGTGGTCGGACACGACGCCAAGGCTGACTACGGTGGAGCTACCGGCGGCGTGGTCAATATGGTCTCGAAATCAGGAAGCAACGGTTTCCATGGCGGCGGATTCGAGTACGTTCGAAACAACACGTTTGACGCTCGCAACACCTTCGCCGACCTGACTCGCCACGCTCCGGCTGCATTCCATCAGAACCAGTTCGGGGGTATCTTCAGCGGTCCGATCATCAAGAACAAGACCTTCTTCTCAATTGGCTATGATGGCTGGCGCTTCAGCCAGCCCGGTCAGGGCCTCTCGTATGTGCCGACCGCTGCCGAGATCAACGGCGACTTCTCGAACTACAAGTTCGTTCCGAACCACACGATCTTCAATCCATATTCGACTCGCGTCGTCGGCAACGCGACGATCCGAGATCCCTTCCGCTGCGATGCCGGCGGCAATCCGCTGCCCGTGAATGCCCAGAAGCTTCAGGACCAGACTATCGGAACGGCCTGCAACAAGATTCCGCAAGCACTGATCTTTGGTCCGATGCAGCAGTTCTTCCGCACCTATTCGGCAACACCCAACTACCTGGTCAGCGGAATCCAGCAGAACTTCATTCAGAACCGGCCGACGGTCAACAACTCTGATGCCTTTCAGGTTCGAGTCGACCATCACTTCAGCGACAACGACAACATATTCTTCCGCTATACGGAACAGCGAGTATCCGTTTTCAACCCAATCGGAAATGTTGGATCGACCGGCGGAGGATCGCAGGGAAGGAACTATGGAGGCGGCTGGACTCACGTCTTCAATCCGTCGCTGATTCTTGACGTGCGAGCGGGCTACGCGGGGCGCCCAGGCGTCGACGCCGGTCAACAGAATCACGCATCCGGCGGGGTTGGATCCAATGAAGTCGGCCGGCTTCAAGGACATCGACACTTACAACGGAATGCTGGTGAATCTGACGGCCGGTGAATGGACCAACGGCGGCAACAACTCTTTCGGCATTCGGGGCCCGGCGCCGCGCGAGAATCCGAACTGGAGTGTCACGCCAAACATCACCTGGCTGAAGGGCAACCACAATCTCAAGGCGGGCTTCTGGTATATCGAGGCCAAGCGAATCCAGGAGAATACCTTCCAGACGTTTACCTTTGACGACGAGCAGACTCGCAACCCGTCGGCGGCGTCCGGCACCACGGGCCTCTCCCTGGCATCAGCATTGCTCGGCTTTCCCAACAGCTTTCAGGGCCAGCTGCCGATCCTGCATGGCGGCCCGGTGAGGTTCAAGTACGCGGCGTGGGCAGCATATGTGCAGGACGAATGGAAAGTGCGGCCAAATCTGACGGTCAGCCTGGGGCTGCGATATGACTATCTGACCCAGCCGAAGACTCTCGATGGACGCCTCTGGAATGCTCTCGATCTGCCGAACAAGCATTGGATCATCGGCGCCAGCGAGATGCCTCCGTTGTGCAACTCGGCTGGGAGCGCGCCATGTATTCCGAACGCATTCCTCTCGGATCCACACTTCAGCAGCGTGATCCTTGCGGGGCAGGCCTTCTTCGCACCGGGTCCGGTCAAAGACAACTGGGGTCCTCGTATTGGTATCGCATGGGCATTCAATCCGAAGACGGTCATTCGCGCCGGCTACGGACTCTATTGGGATGCGGTCCCGTCCAGAAGCCAGTATGCGCAGAATGATCTCGAGATGGCGGTCTGGCCGGATGCCACTGCATTCCAGGGCAACGTCAATGCGACCGCCAATTTTCTGGCAGGCACGCAGAGGCTGATCACGGATATCCAGGGCAACTTCCCGACGCCCTTGCCGCCGACGAATCCGTGGACGCCGACCAACACGTTTGGCGACGACCCCAAGTACAAGGATGGCTACTCGAACCAGTGGCATCTCGAGGTCGAGCGTGAGCTGACGCCCAGCATGATGCTCTCCGCGGCATATGTCGGCAGCCACAATGGCCGGCTTGCGTATACGGGATTTGCCAATGCTGCAAGTCAGGCATCGCCGGCTCCTGGCTCTGATCCGGCAAAGCTCGCGGCCATTGATGCGCTGCGGCTCATGCCCTGGGTTTCGGCCAATATCAACTACTCGCAGAGCATCGGCTACTCGAACTACCACGCGCTGCAGGTCAAACTGCAGAGGCGTTTCACCAACGGCCTCCAATCTCTGCTCTCTTACACCTGGGGCAAGTCGACGGATGTCAGCAGCGGCTACTTCAACGTAGAGAATGGTCCAGGCGGCGGATCGAGCGTTCAGAACTACTTCGACCAGAACTCAGCCCGAGGAGTCTCGGGATACGACATCACGCATTTCGTCTCGTGGGCGACGGTCTACGAGCTGCCTGCCGGCCATGGGAAGAAGTACTTCAACAGCGGACCTGCAGCCTGGATCCTGGGGAACTGGCAGTTGAACTACATCATGCAGGCGAGGTCTGGGCAGCCTTATACGCTTCAGGTGAATGGTGACATCGCGAACCTGCGCGGAACGGCACCGAATGCGCCGGGCACCTATGGGCGTCCGAACATCATTGCCGATCCGTTCGTAGCGGGCCCCGTGGCTGCCAATCCGGATCCCAATTGTCAAAAGACGATCTCGCAGGGCGGCCGAGCTGCCGACAAGGTCCACACAGATGTCAGCTGGTTCAATGCCTGCGCGTTCACAATTCCGGGGCTGCTGGGAGTTCCAAGCGGTTTCGGCAGTCTCGGACGGGGCACCTTCCGTGGACCGGCGGTGTTCAATCTGGACACATCGATGTTCAAGAGCATCCCGCTTCCGAAGGAGGGATGGAACCTGCAGCTTCGTTTCGAGGCTTTCAATATCTTTAACGTCCAGAACTTTGATGCCCCTTCCGGGACCAATCTCAGCAATGCAAATCCCGGGCGGGTCACCGCGTTGGCTCCAGGAACTACGCCCAGACAATTGCAGTTCGGGTTGCGATTCATGTTCTAGAAGTAATAGCTACCACCTTTGCTGGGATCCAATTCGATGGCTTGAATAGCCAGGCAGTGGCCGCACGAAGCCGACTGCCATCGGGAGTTTGGGCATTTGATCTCCAGATAGCGCTCGCGGCAGTAGCACGCGGGACGCGTGCGCTCCCAGGCCGGGCTAGTTTCGATCAATCGCCGGGTCAGGCTATATGGATTTCGCAGTTAGCCCAATCGGAACGACTCGGACAGCCTGGGAGCGCACGCGTCTCGCGTGCTCTTCAGTCGCACTCGAAGGTGCGACCAATGCAGTGGCCGCAAGCAGCTCGCTGCAATGCGGTGAGTGATGCTGCCTCCGAAGCGGGAGACCGATTTTTGGTCGCTTGCTGGCTTTGCTGGGATACGAATAGACAGTCACGAGTGCCGGTCTTTTACCCGGCCAATTCTCGGGTAACCACTTAATGTGTGTTGGGCGATCTGCCTCAACACGAGCCAGTCTAGCGTTCAGAAAGGAGAAAACCATGTCGAGACTCCCTCGTCTATGGCAGGTAGTTTTCGTTGCCCTTATGATCACGCTCGCTGAGGGCTCGCGGCCCTTTGCACAGACGGTCACCGGAACGATTTCCGGCACTGTGATGGACGCTTCTGGCCAGGTGATCCCCAACGCAGCAGTCAAGCTGCTCAATGAGCGGACAGGGGAAATAAGAAGCAGCAGCACGAATGAATCCGGCGGTTTTAGCTTCGCCGCCCTTCTCCCCGGCAGTTATACAGTCAAAGTGGAGCAGCGCGGCTTTCGCTCTCTGGAGCGGCAGGGAAACGTGCTCACGGCCAATGAGCACCTCTCGGTCGGCAACATCGAGTTGAGCGTTGGAGAAGTGAGCGAGACAGTCACCACGACGGCCGAGGGCACGCCAGTGCAGATCGAAAGCTCAGAGCACTCGGCACAGCTCACGTCGGTACAGCTCGAATTGATCTCGCAGCGCGGGCGCGACGTGACCTCGCTCTTGAAGATCCTGCCGGGCGTCGCCTACGGCACCGAGAGCCAGACTCCTGGCAGCGGCTTTGGCAGCAGTGTTCCGAATATACAAGGCGGGCGCAATACCTGGAGCATTTTCAATGTGGACGGCGTTCGCGGCAACGACCTGGGATCGCCGAACACTTTCAGCAGCACGGTCAACTTCGACGCCATCGGCGAAGTCAAAGTGCTGCTCAACGGCTATCAGGCCGAGTACGCCAGCAATTCGGCAGCCGCCGTCAACATTGTGACCAAATCGGGATCGAGCCAGTATCACGGCACCGGTTATTGGTACAAGCGACACGAGATGTTCAATGCCAACAATTTCTTCAACAACAATACGCTCTTCACGTCTCCGTTGACTGGCATTACGACGACTGTCCCCAAACCGCGCTACCGCTACAGCACGCTCGGCGCGACTGTTGGCGGCCCGGTCTGGCTGCCGAAGGAGAAGCTGAAAGACAAGCTCTTCTTCTTCTACTCGTTTGAGGATTCGCAGACGTTGAATCCACAGGCGCTGCGCCAGGTGACGGTGCCGACCGCGCTGGAGCGCCAGGGTGATTTCTCGAAGTCCTTCGTCTCGCTGGACAGCTCCGGCAAGCCCGTTCCAATATTCGTTCGAGACCCGAGCAAGACCGGGAATTGCAGCGCCACCGATCAGACCGCCTGCTTCAACGGCAATGTCGTCCCGGCGGCGCGCATCAACAAGAACGGCCAGGCGCTCCTCAACGTATACCCGCTGCCAAATGCGACGGACCTGAGCATCACGAAGGGCCAGTACAATTACATCTTCCAGGAGAGCATCAAGGTACCGAAGCGCCAGAACCTGTTTCGCACCGACTATCGCCCGTCGGAGCGAGACAGCTTTTATGTGCGCGGTTCGATGTGGTATGCGGACAATCAGGGCATCGCCGTGCCGGCGGGCACGGCCAACTGGGGCCTTGCCGGACTGCATTACACCTTCACCGACAACAGCATCACCGGCAACTGGACGCGTGTGATCATGCCTACGCTGATCAATGAGGCGACGATCAGCGTGCGCCACAGCGTCGAGAAGGGGCCGCCGCTCAGCGACGCCGAGCTCGCCAAGCTGCAGCGCACCACTTACGGCTTCACCCTTGGTCAGTTCTTTCCGCAAATCAATCCGCTCGGCATCATCCCACAGGTGACTGCGCTCGGGGGCATCACCAACCCGGCACTTATCACCTATGATGGACGCACACCGCTGCGCGGTGCGGATACGCTGATTACCTTCACCGACAACCTCACCTACACGCGCGGCGACCACACCCTGAAGGCGGGCATCTACGCCGAACGCGCGCGCAACTACGAAGGCGCGACCTCGACCTTCGCCGGCGCATTCACCTTCACCAACGACGCAAACAACCCGCTCAACACCACCTACGCTTACGCCAATGAGATACTGGGGAACTATACCCAGTACAGTGAATCCAACACTCGCCCCAGCGGCGAGGGCCGCCAGAGCCTGGTTGACTTCTTCTTCCAGGATTCGTGGAGGGCAACGCGCCGCTTGAGCTTTCAATTGGGCGTTCGCTTCGGCTGGTACAATCAATGGTACCAGGACACGACCAACGCGGCCGCGCTCGCTCTCAGCCGCTATAATGCGTCGAAGGCGCCGCAGTATTACCAACCGGCCTGCGCCGTTGCTGTGACGCCGACACAAACCTGCGCTGCGGCGAGCCGTCGCGCGCGCAACCCGGTGACCAATGAATTGCAACCCGCCGTCCTGATCGGCGCGTTCGTCCCGGGGACGGGCGATCCATATAATGGAATGGTGCTCGATACCGATAAAGACCTATCCGCGCGGTTTCAGGGATCAGGAACCGATTCAGGTGCAGCCGCGAATCGGCTTTTCGTGGGACATCTTCGGCAACGGCAAGACGGCGTTGCGCGGGAGCTTCGGGATGTTCAGCCAGACGCGCATAAGCGCAAACGCCATCTGGACAGATGTTTCGCGCAATCCGCCGATAACTGACACGCCACGCATCTTCTACGGCAACATGGATGCGCTGCTCTCAAGTAAAGGCACACTCTTCCCGAGTGCCGTCGCCGGGTTCGATCCCTACAGCCCGACGCCAGTGACCTACAACTTCTCGCTTGGCGTGCAGCGTGACCTCGGGTTCGGGACAGTCATCGATATTTCATATAGCGGATCGCAGAGCCACCACCTGCAGCAGGCGCGCAACATCAACCAGATTCCCTACGGCGCGAACTTCGCGAGGGCATCGCAGGACCCGACCCGCTTTCCCGGAGGCGTCGTGCCGACCTGTGACACGACGATCTCCCAGGCGTACAAAGACTCAGGCCTCTGCTTCGACGGCTCCAAGGCCCTGCCCGCAGACTTCCTCCGGCCGTATCCGGGCTACGGCAACATCACCTACTACGAGAATGGCGGCCTTTCGAACTACAACGCCTTGCAAGTGGCGGTCAACCGCCGCTTCACGCGCGGCCTGCAATTCGGCGTCGCCTACACCTACTCGAAGACGATGGACTACACGGACGGCGACCGGGACATCCTCGCGACTTATCAGCCGTTGCGCATCTGGAACTACGGCCCGGCCCAGTTTGACCAGACCCACGTCCTGGTCATCAACTACACGTATGACTTGCCGCGCGCCAGCAAGCTCTGGGACAACAAGGTGGTCAAGGCGGTCTTTGACGACTGGCAGTTGTCCGGCGTCACGGCGTTCGCCAGCGGCGTGCCGGCGAGCATCACTGCCAACGGCCTGATTACCGGCGGCCGCTTTACGACGACCACCGGCGCGGACATCACCGGCGGCGGAGATGACGCACGGCTGGTCATCGTCGGCAACCCGACCCTGTCGAGCGGCGACCGCAAACCGGTGACGCTCAGCAACGGTCTCATCGGTACGACCCAATGGCTCAACCCTGCCGCCTTCGCGCTCCCGGCCAAAGGCACTTTCGGTAACGCGCCGAAGGACGTGGTTCGCCTGCCCGGCACTAACAACTGGGACATTTCGTTCTTCAAGAAGATACCGCTCAAGAGCGAGAGCCGTTATTTTCAACTGAGGTGGGAGATCTACAACATCTTCAACCACACACAGTATTCAGGTATCGACACCGCCGCCAGGTTTGACGATAACGTCAATTCAGCGACGTACAGGCAGCAGGTCAACACACGCTTCGGGCAGGTAACTTCGGCTCGAGACGCGCGTGTCATGCAAGGCTCCCTGCGATTCACCTTCTAACTACGGAAGTCACCCTGGGACCGCGGGCGTCCGGCCCGCATGTCGGCCGATGACAGATTGAAGAGAGGATGCGGGCGGGACGCCCGCGGTCCCAGGGTAAACCCACTTTCCTGGCTTATCTGGAGATCGAAATGAAAAACTCCATGCAATACCCAATTCAGACGGGTGCGGCAAGTTTGGCCGTGCTGCTTCTGGTCTGCACTTTGACCGCTATAGTGCTGGCCTCCAGGCAACAGCAACCTACCCAGCCGCCGCCCAGACCCGCGATCACGCAGGTGAGCCCTGAAGAAGCCGCACGAGAAATAAACAACCCTCGCAGCAAATGGTTCCGTGAAGCCAAGTTCGGACTCTTCATTCACTGGGGGCTATACGCGATTCCGGCGGGAACCTGGAAGGGACAACAGATTCCGGGCATCGGCGAATGGATCATGAATCGCGCGAAGATTCCGGTGAAGGAGTACGAACAACTTGCCGCTCAATTCAATCCGGTCAAATTCAACGCCGATGAGTGGGCACAGCTCGCCGCAGACGCGGGAATGAAATACCTGACGATCACGTCGAAGCATCACGACGGCTTTGCCATGTTCAAATCGCAGGCGAGCAGCTACAACATCGTCGATGCCACGCCGTTCAAACGTGATCCGATGAAGGAGCTGCAGGCGGCCTGCGCCAAACGCGGCATCAAACTCTGTTTCTACTATTCGCAGGCGCAGGATTGGCACGAACCCAACGGTGCGGGAAACACCTGGGATTTCGGCCCTGATGACAAGAAGGATTTCGATCAGTACCTGCGCGACAAGGCCCTTCCGCAAGTGCGCGAACTGCTGACGCAGTATGGCCCGCTGGGTTTGATCTGGTTTGACACGCCGCGCCTCATGACCGAGCAGCGCGCCAGCCAGTTTACCAACATGGTACGCGAGCTTCAGCCCGACTGCCTGGTCAACGGTCGGCTGGGCGGCAAAGGCGATTATCGCTCGACGGGCGACAACCGCATCCCTGATCAAGTCGTGACCGGGTGCGTGGGAAGTACCCGCAACGATCAACGACACATGGGGCTACAAGAGTTACGATCAGAATTGGAAGCCGCCGGCCGATGTTGTCTTCAAACTGGTGGACATCGTCAGCAAGGGTGGCAACTACCTGCTCAATGTCGGTCCGACCTCCGAAGGCATCATCCCGCTCCCGAGCCAGGAGATCCTGCGCAAAGTGGGACAGTGGCTGAAGGTCAATGGCGAAGCGATCTACGGCGCAGGCCCGTCACCATTTGGTTCGGAATTTGGGCAGCTGAGCGCGACGAAGAAAGACCAGAGCGGAAACCCGGCATTCGAACAGGCGAAGGAATGGCGTGTCACCACCAAACCGGGAAGGCTCTACGTTCACCTTTTCAACTGGCCGAAAGAAGTAACGCTGCATGACGTGAAGGGCAAAGTAGCCAGGGCGTACCTTCTCGCGGATGCGCAACACAAGCCGCTCAAGTTTTCGCAGTCTGCCGGAACGCTGGTCGTACAATTACCCGACAAGTCTCCGGGCGAGCTGGCTTCTGTCATTCGACTGGAGGTGAGTGGCCTTGATTGAGCTATGTACACTTACCTTCCGGTGAGCCGGTTCCTGCTGATCAGCATCGCCCTTCTGTTTGTTTGGCCGGCTTTGGCGCAGCCGCAGCCGGCTCCGCAACTGGACGTCGCGGCTTTCGATCGCGACCGTGTTCTAAAGGCGGCTAAGCAATATCTGCTGGAAGCGCCGGTCACGATCACGGCCTCCAGCTCCCCTCGAAGTGCCGGCGGATTGCACGACTTCTTCTCAGAGGCCGACTACTGGTGGCCTGATCCGCAGAATCCCGAAGGGCCATACATTCAGCGTGACGGGATGTCCAATCCCGGCAATTTCGTTGAGCACCGTCGCTCTCTCATGCGGCTCAGCGTTCAGGTTCCGGCGCTCGCGGCCGCCTGGCGCCTGACGAAGGATGATCGCTACGCCGACTCACGCGGTCCGCCATCTGCAGGCCTGGTTCATCGACGAACGAACACGGATGAACCCGAATCTGAGGTTCTCTCAGGCCATCAAAGGTCGGGTGACAGGACGCGGCACCGGCATAATCGATACCATTCATCTGGTCGAGGTAGCACGCGCAGTCGAGGTACTGCGAGACTCACCGGCTTTAACCGTCTCAGACCAGAACGGCATCAAGCGCTGGTTCACCGAGTACCTAAAATGGATGACGACCGACAAGTATGGAATTGATGAAAGGGACGCGAAGAACAACCACGGAACTTGCTGGGTAATGCAGGTCGCTGCCTTTGCGCATCTGACGGGCGACGAAGAGCTGCTGCGATTATTGCCGCGAGCGCTATCGAACTGTGCTCCTGCCGAATCAGATGGCAGCCGATGGCAGTTTCCCGGAGGAGTTGCGACGCACGAAACCCTACGGATACTCGTTGTTCAATCTCGAGGCAATGGCCGCGCTCTGTGAGATCCTTTCGACAGCCGGGGATGATCTCTGGGCATTCGAGCTTGCCGATGGTCGCGGGATGAAGCGCGCCATGGCATTCATGGCACCGTATATTCGCGACAAGAAGAGCTGGAAGCTGCCTCCGGATGTGATGTATGACAAGGAGTGGCCGATGCGGCAGTGCAGCCTGCTGTTTGCCGGCCGGAGATTCGGAAATAAGGATTACCTGGATTTGTGGAAGGGCCTAAAGGCTGATTCTACGGTTGAGGAAGTCATCCGGAACTTCTTCATCCGCCAACCCGTGCTCTGGGTGCAATAGGCGGCGCGCCGATAGGTGCGACCTGAAAAAGCCCAGGGCGAAGCCCTGGGTGGTCACATGCCCCCTTGCCGCTAAGCCCCAACGGGGCGGCGGTCGGCCCGATGGGCCTCAACTGATTCGTTTGCCCTCAGACCCAGGGCTTCGCCCTGGGCTCTTCCAGGTTGCACCTTTGGTGCAACCACGGGCATCCGTGGGACGGCCAAGTTTTCATGGACCATTACCGGATTACACGGCGTCAGCTATTACAGACTGCGCTTGCCTCGCCTGTCTGCTTTGCATTCCGTCAGGACCGGCTGGACCTGCAATCGATCGCCGGCTCTCCCGGTACAGTCATCCCTCCCAACGACTCGGTAGAGCTAAGCAGAAAATGGGATGGGCCGCTCTGCCGCTCGCGACTGATCAACCACGGGCGGCAGGCTGTGAGAATAAAAGAGGTCGTCCTCTTCTCATTTCCGCTCAACATGCCCCCGTCAACGAAGCTTTATGGCGAGGGCTTTCAGATGCTCAGCCAGACGGGTGGCACCCTGGCCAGACCCGTAGACTACAGCGCCTACACCGACGCCAAACACTACAAGCTCGAAACGCCATCCGGCGAGCGCGCTCTCTACGGCATGGTTCTGCTCTCGGAATCCGCGAACCACAATTTACTTGCCTTCACATCCTGCCGGCGGTTTTCAGGTCAGTTCTATCTCGGTGCCGGTTCTCTCAAGGTTGTCATCGACACCGAAGACCTCGAGCTTCAGCCCGGTGAGACCTGGGAGCTCGAAGAGTTCACATTCCGCTCGGGACGAGACCGAGGCGATCTGCTCAGGCAACTCGCCGACCGGCTCGCAACAAACCACAAGCCGCTGCAGTTCAAATCTCCTCCGACAGGATGGTGCTCCTGGTACTGCTTTGGTCCCAGGGTCACGGCTCAGCAAGTCCTCGACAATCTCGAATTCATAGCCAAAAGGACGCCTGGACTGAGGTACGTTCAGATCGACGACGGATACCAGCCGGCGATGGGAGACTGGCTTGAAACCGGCTCGGCCTTTGGGGGCAACGTTCAGAGCGTTCTCAAGGCTATCAGGCAGAGAGGCTTCGAGCCGGCAATCTGGGTAGCACCGTTTGTGGCTGAAGAGGGATCGCATCTCTTTCAGCAGCATCCCGACTGGTTTGTAAAAGGCTCGGATGGGAAGCCGCTACGTTCGGACCATGTGACCTTTGGCGGATGGAGACGTGGACCATGGTACGCACTCGACGGCACCAATCCTGAAGCTCAGCGACATCTCGAGCATGTCTTTCGCACCATGCGCGAAGAATGGGGCTGCACCTACTTCAAGCTTGACGCCAACTTCTGGGGAGCGATGCACGGCGGCCGCCACTACGATGCAAAGGCCACGCGCATCGAAGCATACCGCCGGGGTATGGAGGCGGTTATCAAGGGAGCGGGGAACAGTTTCATACTCGGCTGTAATCAGCCGATGTGGGCCTCTCTCGGATTGATTCACGGCTCTCGCAGCTCGAACGATATCAAGAGGAGCTGGGATCGCATCGTCAGTACCGGCCGTCAGAACCTGAGCCGCAACTGGCAGAACGGGCGTCTCTGGTGGAACGACCCGGACGCTGTGGTATTGACCGGCGACCTCTCGAAGGACGAGATTCTCTTTCACGCATCAGTCATCCACGCAACAGGTGGAATGCTGCTCTCGGGCGATGACCTGACCGCCATACCTGCAGATCGACTGGCCATGCTTCAGAAGCTCCTCCCGCCGACCGGTATCGCGGCGACCTTTGAGGACGACTCGCTGACCGTTGGTACAAGTGAGTACTCCGGCAACCGCATTATCTATTTGTTCAATTGGGAAGACTCCCCGCAAACGATCTCCGTGAGGTTGGCGCGGCCGTGTCAGCTAGTGGACTTCTGGAGTGGAGAAGCCCTGGGCCGACACGAAGGGGTCTTCACCATGCGCGACATGCCCCGCCATTCGGCAAGGATTCTGGTCTGTCACTGACGTATCACCATGTCTCGAAGCCTGTTATTGAGCCTCACGGTACTCACGCTGACATCGATCGTTAGTGGCCGGCAACTGCAGCGGGCTGAGTGGGGAGCTCCCTCCATTGCCGTTACCCATGCGAATGGCAAGTGGGTTATCGCAGGCCGGAAGAACGCAGTCACGCTCAGCGAATCAGATCTCTCAATCAGCGTTCAGGCTGGACCCGCCTCATGGTCAATGATGCCATCGGTGCGAGGCGACATGATCGTCAGGGCGGGTGGCGAAGAGTCTCCGCTGCGGCTTGCAGATGCCCGACAGATTGCCGTGACGCGATTTGATACCGGATTCAAGACCGGCGTCAAAATCAACCTCAGCCAATGGCTGCGTGATCGCGGCGGGCCGACCCACGACCTCGCCGACCTTAATGACACTCACTCTTTGTCTCGAAGGTAGAGACGAAGAGGTCGTCTTCGAAGCCGCGGCCAGTGAGCACCAAACATGTGCTGCGCCAACTCGACTGGCCCGGCCCGCTCGATTCTCGAGATGTTGACTACACTCTCTTGAGCAACGGCCGCGGAACGCTTCTCCCTCGCAACTGGCCAAAAGAATACTTCCCGATTCGGACGATCACGCCTGAGGGGAGGATCGCTGCGAGCGATCGCAGCGAGATAGCGAGCAACGTAATCGAATCCTGGTCGATGTCGTGGTGGGGATTTCAAAAGGGCCGCTCCGCCATGATGATCATCGTTGAAACGCCGGATGACGCCTCCTACCAGTTTCAACATCCCGCCGGCGGACCTACGGTAATCGGGCCCCGCTGGCGAGCGACGCTTGGGCGATTTGGCTATCCACGAAGTGCGCGCATGTGTTTTGTGAGCGATGGCAACTATGTAGACCTTGCCAAACGCTACCGGCGGCATGCGATTGATGCGGGTCTTTTTGTCTCGCTAAGGGATAAGATCGCGCACACTCCCTCGGTCGGGAACCTGATTGGAACGCCTCTCACCCGCCTGGGCATACTCAAGAATCTCAAGCCTGAGAGTGACCGCTACGATAAGAGCAATCCGGAGAAGAACTACAGCCTGACCACATTTGCAGCTCGCGGAGAGCAGCTGCGGCTCCTCAAGAAGAAGGGAGTCGAGCGGCTTCATGTCTGCCTGACAGGCTGGCCTCACCTTGGCTATGATCGCCAGCATCCGGACGAACTGCCGCCCCCTGAAGAGGCCGGTGGTTGGGTTGGCTTTAAAGGTCTCGCGGAGACCGCCCGCCAGCTGGGCTACATATTCACTCTTCACGATCAATATCGCGACTACTACATTGACGCGCCATCCTACGATCCCCAGCTGGCAATCCATGAGGAGGACTCGAGCAGTCCGCCTCGCGCCTTTCCGGGAACGCGCTTTGGTGATTTCAAGGAAGGCAGCATCCCGTTCATGCGCCACTGGGATGGCGGCATTCAGACATTTCTCAATCCGCGGCTCATGCTCGGCCATTTGATCAAGAACTATGAACTGCTCTTCGAGCACGGCATCAAACCGGACGGCATCTACCTTGACGTCTTTGGCTATGTGCCTCCGGATGAGGATTTCAACTCTGAGAGGCCGACTACGCGGACGGAGTCGCTGGCTGCGCGAGTCGCGTGCTATCGATGGACTCGCAACCATCTTGGGATTGTCGGCACGGAAGCAGGATGCGACTGGGTTGTGCCTTATGTGGATGTCTCTTCGCCTCTCGGGCCTGGAAAGGCGATCAGTGTGCCGCTCTTCAACCTGGTCTATCACGATGCGATCATCACTCCTTACCGGACAGGAGATCTCGAGAACGCTCTTGCCGGCCTCCTCAACGGCGGTCTGCCACAGGTAGGCGACCTGGATACTGAAGTGGAGAAGAGCGGCGACTGGATACGGCAGATGAGTGCTCTTCATGAGAGAGTAGCGCTGCTCGAGATGACGAAGCACGAATTCCTGGATGGCAGTTTCCGCAAGGAGAGGTCGACCTTTTCGGATGGAACGACTGTCACGATTGACCGGGAATCACACTCGTTCAGCATCAGCCCACCCCTCAAGACGCCGAGATGAAGACTGAGAGCCGCAAATCACAAATGAAGGCTCACTCCCGCAGGTCTTTCCTGGCCGCGGCTCTTGCGATTCCCGCCGTTGCAGCCCTGCCGAACGGCTCGAAGCCGTCAATTGACGAAGTCTCTATCAGCGGCCCGAACGGTCAGATAGCCCTCCGTCTCTCATGGCGGGACCGTCGACTCTCGTATGAAGTGATCTTCAACAAGACTTCTGTAATAGAGCCATCGCGCCTGGGCATCATGGTTGACGGGACCAATCTTGGTGACGGCTCAGTCTTCGAGAAGACAGAGACCATCGCAATCGACGAGAAATACACCAGCCGTGGAGTCCACTCTCAGGCAATCAATCATTGCAAAGGCGCCGTCGTTACCTTCAAACATGCGGCAAGTCGGATTCTTCACCAGGTGGAGCTGCGCGTCTTCAACGATGGCGCGGCATTCAGATACCTGGTTCCAGGCGGCCAAAAGGACCAGCGGACGGCTGACGAAGTTACTTCCTTCACTGTCCCGGAGGGAGCTTTTGTCTGGTATCACGATTTTGAAGGCCACTACGAAGGATTGCATCAGAAGAAGGATATCTCACAGGTCCAGCAGGGCGAATGGATGGCTATGCCGCTGACCATCAAGCTGCCGGGCAGCCGCGGCTACGCGGCCATCACCGAGGCTGCACTCGTCAATTACGCGGGTATGGGATTGCAGAGCGATGGCAGCCGAGGACTGCAGGGGCGTCTTGGTCACGCGCTCCCGGTGAGTTATCCATTTCGCTTGCGCTATGGTGCTGCTGAGGGTGAACGGCTGTCGCACGTAGCGCGAATCAGCGGCGCGATTACCTCACCCTGGCGGGTGATCATGGTGGGCAGCGACCTCAATACACTTGTCAATTGCGATATTGTCTCAAGTCTTTCACCCCCGCCTGACGCGCAGCTGTTTCCAAAAGGCGTAATGACTGACTGGATAAAGCCCGGGCGAAGCGTCTGGAAGTACCTCGACGGGGGAGAGAACACTCTCGAGGAGATGAAGGAGTTCTCGAGGCTCGCCGGTGAGCTGGGCTTCGAATACAACCTCGTTGAGGGCTTCTGGCAGAAGTGGACAAACGAGCAGCTACGCGATTTTATTGGCTATTCACGCGAGCATGGCGTCGGCGTTTGGCTCTGGAAGCATAGCCGTGACATTCACGAGCCCGAGGCACGCAGTCAGTTTTTCAAACAGTGCCAGGAGGCGGGTGTCGCCGGCGTGAAGATTGACTTCTTCGATCATGAGGCCAAAGAGGTGATTGACCTCTATCAGGCAGCACTGCGCGAATCGGCCAGCCATCGTCTGATGGTCGATTTTCACGGAGCAAACAAGCCGGCGGGAGAGTCACGGACGCTGGCCCAACGAGATGACGCGCGAGGGCATCCTCGGCCTCGAGCACAGGAACATGCAGGAATGGCCGCGTCACAACACGACACTGCCCTTCACGCGCATGCTCGCCGGACATGCTGACTACACGGTAATGCATTTCGGCGATCGGCGCCGCGACACTTCATGGGCGCATCAGATAGCCTCGGCTGTGATACTGACCTCGCCATTGCTGGTCTACGCCGCGCATCCGAAGAACATCCTTGCCAACCCGGCGGTCGAACTGATCAGGAGCGTGCCAAGCGTCTGGGATGAAACGATTGCCCTTCCGCCGAGCGAGATAGGGGAGCTTGCAGTCTTCGCGCGCCGCAGAGCGGAGACGTGGTTTCTGGCAATCATGAATGGCCCTGCCGCCCGAACGCTCACAGTTCCGCTCTCATTTCTCACCAGGGATCGTTACGCAGCGTTGCTCGCGCGTGACCAGGAGAGTGAATCCGGCGCGATCACCATGGAGCAGGGATTCAAGACCAGAAGGGAGTCACTCGAGATAAAGTTGCGCGCCGGCGGCGGCTTTGTCGGCAGATTTGTTTAGTTTGGAGTGCGGCGATCCAAAGGGAGCCGTAGGGACGGCTCGCTCGACGCGCCGACAACAATCCGCAAGGGAAGCAAGTGCCCGTCCTTCGGAGGGATTACCCGCGCCAGACGGCGCGGGACGGGCAAGGACAAGCCCTGCCCCTACAAGGTGGTCACGAAATTGCTGCGCTGAGAAAGATTGTTACATTTCCACTATCGTCGGACGAAAGCCCCGATACGAGTCTGGAGCGAAGACTGCGCCTGAAGGTCAACGGCACGCTTCAGCAGATCGCGCGCATCCTCGAGATGCTCAATCATCCGGCGGCGAGCCTGCTCCGCGTCTCCGCGTCGAATCGCCAAATAGATGCGCTTGTGCAGCTGAAGAGTATGTTCAGGCTCGACGAGCTGCGAGGTCAGCCGAATGAGGCGCTCGAGCGAACTATGGACGACGGTGAACATCAGACTGCAGACTCGATTGCCGGCGATCCGAAAGACAGCCTGGTGAAATCGCATATCGGCTTCGACGAACTGGTCGTGCTCAAGACGCCGAGTCTCCATCGCTGAAAGGGCTCGACGAAGCTCGGCGACGTCGTTGGCAGTCGCGCGCGCAGCCGCGCGAGCGGCCAGCTCAGGCTCGACAATCAGCCGTCGCCTCCATCGATTCATGGAACGAAATCCCATCGAGCAGAATCAGGAACTCCAGGGGCTCCGAGAGAATCGATGCAGCAGCGGTGTTGAGGTAGGTCCCATCACCGACTCGCTGTGAGATCACTCCCATGATCTCCAGTACCTTGAGAGCCTGCCGGAGAGAAGACCTGCTGACCCCGAAGCTCTCGGCCAGTTCGCGCTCCGGAGGCAATCGGGAACCGGGAGCAAGCGAGCCCTCCGAGATCAACTGTTTGAAGGCGCCGACGAGCGTACTGGTGATGTCTTCCTTGGAGGCGCCCGCAGGCGATAAACGAACATTCATAGGTAGGACCAATCTTACCCGCGATTCGCCCAATCGCCAACTCAATCCCAAAGTAATGGAGCGAGCAAAAATTGGAATACTGCAATTTCGTATTGCAGAATCCAAATGAATGCGCTTACATGGTCGAACCATTCGATAATTCACAACAGGACAATCGCCGGATTATTTCGCGCACCAGCACCGCAATGATCCGCCCCTCAACCTCGGAGGTCGGCCATGTCAACGGTCCTTGATGGTCTTAGACGAGCCCTCGTAATCACGCTGCCTCTTTTGGGCTGCATCCTCCTCCTGGTAATCTCCGCGACTGCGCAAGTCCAGACCGGACGCATTGTCGGCACGGTCTATGATCCCAACCACGCAGCCGTGCCGAACGCCAATGTCACGGTGACCGCGTCCGGGACGAACCAGTCTGTGACGACATCGACCAACGATCGTGGTGAATACGTCGTCACGCCGCTCAATCCGGGTGTCTACCGAGTGGTCGTCTCGAGCCAGGGTTTTCAGGCCATGGCTATCAGCAGTGTCGAGATTCAGGTCGGTCAATCGGCGCGAGTTGACGTCGATCTCAAGATCGGCGAGACGAGTTCGACGATCGAGGTCGCCGCGGGGACGCCATTGCTCGATACCGAATCGGGCGCTCTCGGCCACGTCGTGACCAACACTCAGATTGTCAACCTGCCGCTCAACGGCCGGAGCTTCTATGAGCTCGCCAGGCTCATGCCGGGCGCTGCCCTCCTGCCTGGCGGCGGAAACCTGCTGAGGATTCGCGCCAACTACATCTCCGGCACGGCAATCAGTGGCGTCCGAGGCTCGCAAACCACCTTTCTCATGGATGGAATCGACATTACAGATCACCACCAGGGTGGCTCTCTCATTCAAACCTCAGTTGACGCACTGCAGGAATTCAAGGTGCAGCAGAGCGCCTACTCAGCCGAGTTCAGCAATGCCGGCGGAGTGCTCAACGCAACCACCAAATCGGGCACCAATAGCTCTTCACGGCGGTCTCTTTGAATTCCTTCGGAACGACAAGCTGGACGCGCGCGACTTCTTTTTGCCTAAAAGAGAGAGACTGCAGCGCAACCAGTTTGGCGGCACGATTCGGCGGCCCGGTGATCATTCCGAAGCTCTATGACGGACGCAACCGGACATTCTTCTTCGTCAGCTACGAGGGAATGCGCGAGCGCCAGGGGTTGCCTTTCAACAGCATTGTCCCGACGGCCGCGATGAAGAGAGGAGACTTCAGCCAGGTTGCGAGGAAGATCACTAGACCCGTTTACCGGATTGCAATTTCAGAATAACGTGATCCCGACAAACCAGCCTTTCGCCTCAGGCTTTATATTTTGCGAAGTTCATTCCTGACCCGAACACCGCCTCGGGCACGTTCGCATGGGCTCCCGTCCGGCAACTAAACGCGGATCAGTTTACGATTCGATTGGATCAGACTCTCACCGACAAGCACCGGCTCTTTGTTCGCTACAGCTATCACGACAACCGCCAGCAAGAGCCGAACGCGTTTCCGGCCCTTGGCGATGCGCCGCTTCATACGAAGGGGCAGAACGTGGTCGCCAGCCTGGCCAGCACGATCAGTCCCACTGTGCTCAATGAATTCAGGTTCAACTACCTCCCGGCAATCGTCGATCTGGAGGCCTATCTGCAGGGAACAGACTTCAACAAGGCAGCCGGTGTCAAAGGCTTCGAGGAGACGGCACGCCCGGGTGTTGTCGGATCGTTTCCCGACTTCAGCTGGACCGGCTACGCCGCGATGAACGGTTCGGCATTCGATCAGCGTCCGAAGACTCAGGACCTGAAGGTGTACGAGTGGACCGACAACGTGACCTGGCTCAAGGGAAGAAACATATTCAAGTTCGGAACCAAGATCAGGCGCTGGGTTCCACTCTTCACCGACAGCAAACAGTATCAGGGGCTATGGACCTTCAATGCTTTTGCAACGGGGGATGCGTTCGCCGACTTCCTGCTGGGGCTGCCGCGCCAGGTCCAGCGAGCCTTCCCGGCCAATACCTTCGGCGGTCAGGGAAATTACTACCAGTTCTATTTCCAGGACGATCTCAAGATCAACGACCGTCTGACACTCAACCTCGGACTGCGTTACGAGTACTCGCCGTTTCTCACGGGTTATCGCGGTCAGCTGGGGACGTTCCTCCCTTCATCATCGAGGCCGATCGTCATTGCGAGCGACACCGATCAGATCGACCTCAGCTCGCAGTTTGCCGGCCCCTCGGCCTACAACCTTTTCAAGAATCTGATCCAGACAAGCAGCCAGGCTGGTCTGCCTCTCTCGATCACCTATCCGGACAAGAAGCAGTTTGCTCCTCGATTCGGTTTCTCGTGGAGGGTGCGTCAGAGCACGGTCGTTCGCGGCGGCTTTGGGAGCTTCTACGAAACAGAGAACACGGATGGCCGGTTGAACAACAACATGGTCCCATTCCGGCTGGACCAGACGGCCTTCAATGATCAGACTCCTCCGGTTCGGACGATGGCTGATTTCTTTCTCAGCCAGCCGTTGACAGGCTCGGCAAATCCAACTCTCGGGCCGACATTCACGAAGATGCGCATCGGTCGCGATGATCACTGGAACTTCGGTATTCAGCAGGAGGTGTTCCACGATACCGTTCTCGAGCTGGACTATGTAGGCAACAAGGGCACTCACCTGAACAGCACGGTCCCGATCAATGATCCACCTGCCGGCGCCGGAGCGATTCAGAGCCGCCGCCCCTATCCTCAATTTGGTCCGATCTCCTACTTTGCGCAGGATGCGACCAACATTTATCACGCCTTCCAGGCTAAGCTCGAGAAACGGCTCTCAACGGGTTTCTGGTATGTCGCCTCCTACACCTTCTCGAAGAGCCTCTTCACGCAGAATGTACCCGTGACAGGCGGAGACACCGCACGGGAGAAGGCCATTGCCGCTTTCGATATCCCCCACAATTTTGCAGGCAGCTTCGGCTATGAACTGCCGATCGGTCACGGCAAGAAGTTTCTGGATGGGGCGAGCGGTCCTGTCAATGCGGTGCTCGGCGGGTGGCAGGTGCAGGGAATCGTTGTCCTTCGCACTGGGCGGCCGTTTACGCCAACGATCGGCGCCGATCGTGCCAACATAGGAATAGGCGGGCAGCGACCGAACAGGCTGGCCTCGGGCGAGCTGGATAACCCGACGGTCGAACGTTGGTTTGACACTTCGGCGTTCGTCCTGCCGGCGCAGTTTACTTATGGCAACTCGGGCGGCAACATTCTGCGCGAAGACAGTTACAAGAGTTTTGATTTCTCGTTGTTCAAGCAGTTTCGCATTACTGAGCGGACACTCCTGCAATTCCGTGCTGAGTGTTTCAACGTTACCAACACAACAAGCTTCAATGCCCCAAATACAGCGATAGATAATGCTGCCGGTGGCCGGGTGACGAGTACGGCGAGCGTCCCACGGCAGATTCAATTTGCGTTGAAGCTCAATTTCTAGCGGGAACCAATAGAAAGCCGCCCACTGATTTAGTATGGAGTGCGGCGACTTGTCGCCGCTGTTGAGTTGGATACTGCGCTGGTAAAAGGAATGAGGCGCGTCACAGACGATGCTGCAATGAGTAACTCAAAAGCGGCGACAAGTCGCCGCACTCCATACTGAATGAGTGGGCGATTGGGGAAAACCATGTTGCGAACACTTCTTTGCGTGACGCTCGTTTGTCTTCTGACTCTGCCTCAAGCCCGGGCGCAGGAGCCGGTAACGATCCTCGTCCAGGGCGAAGCAAGGATCGGAGCGCTGAAGCCTATCTGGTCGTACTTCGGCTATGACGAGCCAAACTACACTTACATGAAGAACGGCCAGAAGCTCGTCTCGGAGCTCGCCCGCTTGAGCCCGGTTCAGGTCCACATCCGTGCACACAACCTGCTGACCACGGGCGACGGCAAACCTGCGCTGAAGTGGGGATCAACCAACGCCTACACCGAGGATGAATCAGGCAAGGCCGTCTATGACTGGACGATCGTTGATAAGATCTTCGACACCTACGTCAAAGCCGGGGCCAAGCCATTCGTTGAGATAGGCTTCATGCCTGAGGCAATGTCGACGAAAGCGCAGCCGTACAGGCACCACTGGCAACCCGGCACCAACATGGGCGATCTCTATCTTGGCTGGGCCTACCCTCCAAAGGACTACGCCAAGTGGGCTCAGCTCGTGAGGCAGTGGGTGCAGCATTGTGTCGAGCGGTATGGGAAAGCCGAAGCGCTCACCTGGTATTGGGAGCTCTGGAACGAACCGAATATCGCTTATTGGAAGGGAACACCCGACGAGTACAACAAGCTCTACGACTACACGGTTGACGCGGTCAAGTCGGCGCTTCCCGGCGCTCTGGTTGGAGGGCCGGCGACCACTGGACCTGCGTCAGCTCGAGCGGCCGATTTTCTGCGCCAGTTTCTGGAGCACTGCGCCCGCGGCACCAACCATCTGACAAAAAAGACGGGCTCGCCTCTCGACTTCATCACCTTTCACGCGAAGGGGAGGCCTGAGGTTACTGAAGGGCACGTCCGGATGGGATTGACAAACAACCTCTCCGACGTTGCGAAGGGATTCGCGATTGTCGCGGACTTCCCGCAGTTTCGCAGCCTCCCGATCATTCTGAGCGAGTCCGATCCCGAAGGATGCGCGGCGTGCTCAGCCCGCGTATATCCGCAGAACGCCTACCGCAACGGTACGCTCTATCCCTGCTACACGGCTGTCGCCCTCGATGGCATCCTCAAGCTCGCAGATCGATATCAGGTCAATATCGAAGGCATGCTGACCTGGGCCTTCGAATTTGAAGACCAGCCGTGGTTCGACGGGTTCCGGTCCCTGGCCACTAATGGCATAGACAAACCCGTCCTCAATGTTTTCCGTATGGCTGGCCTGATGCGAGGAGACCGCTTGCGTGTCGAGAGCAGCAGCGCCGTTGGTCTGGATGCCATTCTCAAGGACGGCGTGAGAGATAAGCCTGACATCGATGCTCTGGCCTCGCGGTCGGATCGCGAGTTGGCGGTCCTGCTTTGGAACTACCACGATGTCGACACGGCTGCGCCTGATGCTCCCGTTCGTCTGACTGTGACCGATCTGCCTGCCGCGGCGAAGAGAGCGCTGGTGACTCACTACCGCATTGACCGCGATCACAGCAACGCCTATACGATATGGCAAAAGATGGGATCGCCGCAGAACCCAACGCCGGAGCAATACTCGCAGCTCGAAGCAGCCGGGCAGCTCGAACTGCTCACCTCGCCGGAGTGGACGGAGATACGGAATCGCAGGGTCGAGTTGAGCATCTCCCTGCCTCGCCAGGCTGTCTCATTGATTCAGCTCAGCTGGTAAGGAGGCGAACAATCGGATCAGTGCGCTGGCAAATCGCCCTCCTCATAGCCGCAGCGATTGCGATAAGTTATCTTGACCGGCAGACGCTACCGGTAGCGATTGCCGCCATTCAGCGCGAAATACCCATTTCAAACATTCAGTTCTCGCAGTTGCAGGCGGCATTTCTCATCGCCTATGCCCTCATGTACGCGGGCGGAGGCCGGCTGATCGATGCGATGGGCACCAGGCGCGGCTTCCTTCTGATTATGGTGTTCTGGTCCCTCGCTTGTGCCAGTCACAGCCTGGCGAACGGATTCCGGTCATTGGCGGCGAGCCGCTTTCTGCTGGGCATGGGCGAAGGAGGCGGCTTTCCGGCCAGCACCAAAGCCGTGTCAGAGTGGTTTCCCCAGAGAGAGCGATCCACAGCGATGGGGATCATCAATGCGGGCACCTCGGTCGGTGCAGTCATCGCTCCTCCCGCGATTGCTTTGGTCATCAGATTCCTGGGCTGGCGCTGGGTCTTCGTTCTCTGCGGCATCGCAGGCCTGATCTGGGCCCTTTCATGGTCACAAACGCGTCTCCCGCGGGTTGACGAGTCGGCGTTCGAGGCCGAAAAGGCCGCGTCATCCGGCAAGGTGGACGGGTGGTTCGGACTCTTCAAATACCCGCAGGTCTGGGGGCTCGTGATGGGAAAGTTCCTGAGCGATGCAGCCTGGTATTTCTATCTCTTTTGGCTTCCGAAGTATCTTTACGATGCGCGCGGCTTCGATACGAAGCAAGTGGGTTACTTCGCATGGATACCGTATGCCGCGGCGGGTGTCGGCAGTCTTGCCGGAGGATGGTTCTCGAGCCGGCTGCTTGCTCGTGGATATTCGCTCGACTTTGCGCGCAAGCTGGCGCTGGGATTGAGCGCGGCTCTGATGCCTCTTGTTGCCCTGGTGACACGGGTACCGATCGAATTGACGATCGTCATCTTCAGCATCGCTTTCTTCGGCCAGCAATGGTGGTCCACTCTGGTCATGATTCTGCCCGCCGATCTCTTTCCCTCACGATTGGTGGGCTCAGTGGCGGGCCTCGTAGGTTTTGGCGGCGCCATGGGAGGCGTGGTCTTCAATCTCGTAGCCGGCCGCATGCTCGACAGCGGGCTCGGTTATGGACCGGTCTTCGCGGTAGTCAGCAGCTTCCATGTGCTGGCGTTCGCGCTCATCATGGTGACCATCCGACCAATACAATCCTTGAGGCTGGCTGAATCGAGAGAGGTACTGTCGTGAAGATCACAGACGTTCGCACCCGCGTAGTCGAATGGCGAGGCAAAACTACTCCTCCGGCGCCACACTTCTGTACAAATCCGATCGATTTGCTGGCGCTCCCCGCCGACTCGATGGCGGCCTTCCGATTCCATGGCTGGTTACTCGTTGAAGTCTTCACCGATGCGGGCCATGTCGGGCTTGGTAACGCTGCGCTCTGCCCGCGAATCACAAAGCAGCTGATCGATCTCTACCTGAAGCCCTTGCTCATCGGCAAAGACCCGTTCGATAGCGAGTTTTTATGGCAGCACATGTATCGCCAGACGATGGCATTTGGGCGCAAGGGCGTGGGCATGGTCGCAATCAGCGCGGTCGACATTGCAATCTGGGACATTCTGGGTAAAGCCGCAGGACAGCCCGTCTTTCGACTCCTCGGCGGGAGAACCAAGGAGAAGATTCCCGTATATGCCAGCAGGCTCTACAGCCAGAAGCTGGAGGATCTTGCGGCTGAAGCGCAGCGGTATAAGGACGAAGGCTATTCGGCAATGAAGATGCGCTTTGGCTGGGGACCGATCGACGGCGCCGCCGGCATGCAACGAAACATCGAGCTCATAAAGACAGTGCGTGAGGTAATCGGATACGAGATTGATCTCATGGCGGATGCCTACATGGGTTGGACGCTGGACTATGCACGCCGCATGGTGAAGCTGATCGAGCCGTATCAGCTCCGCTGGCTTGAGGAGCCGGTTATCGCGGATGATGTCGAAGGCTACGCTGCGCTCAAGTCACTCGGCCGGGTTCCAATCGCAGGCGGGGAGCACGAATTCACCATCTACGGATTTCGTCGCCTGCTCGAGGCCCAGGCGGTGGACTACATACAGTTTGACACCAACCGTGTTGGCGGGTTCAGCCAGGCCCGAAAAATCGCAGCCATGGCCGAGGCTCACTCGGTCCCGGTGATTCCGCACGCGGGGCAAATGCATAACTATCACCTCGTCATGGCGAGTCTCAACTCTCCGATTTCCGAGTATTTTCCGATTGTCGACGTTGAGATCGGGAATGAGCTTTTCTGGTACATCTTTGACGGAGAGCCGCTGGCAAAGGGGGGATACATAAATCTGAGTGATGACCTTCCTGGTCTCGGCCTGACCATCAAAGAGGATGAGCTCAGCAAGTTTGTGGTGATCGAGTGACGGGCGAAAAGGGGATGTGATGCGACTACTTCAGATTGGCAATGGCGCTGGTGAGCGGCGATTGGGTCAGATTGAAGGCCGGGAATTGGTGTTGATCGAACCCTATCGCTCAGTCTACGAGCTCGCGCAGGCCGCTCTGGACGCCGGTAGGGGTCTTGATGAGACTGCACGGGGACATCTCTCCAATGCCAGGCTCGACTATGATGAGATATATGAGGGCCGGTCTGACTGGCGTGTCCTGCCGTCGGCCGACCATCCGGAGGAGCCTGCCCGATGTCTGGTCAGCGGCACCGGATTAACACACAAGCGCAGCGCGGCAAATCGTCAGGCTATGCACGCGGAGGGCACAGCGCCGACTGACAGCATGCTTATGTACGAGTGGGGCGTCGACGGTGGCCGGCCTCCAGAGGGCAGAGTGGGTGTCGCGCCGGAGTGGTTCTACAAGGGGTCCGGCGGTATCCTGCGCGGCCATCTCCAGCCTCTGGTCGTGCCTGCCTATGCCGAGGACGGTGGTGAGGAGCCCGAGGTGGCATGCGTCTACCTTATCGACGCTGCGGGTGTGCCGCGCCGGCTTGGGATGACACCCGGCAACGAGTTCTCGGATCATCGCTTCGAGAAGAGAAACTACCTCTATCTCGCCGCATCGAAGCTGCGAAACTGTGCGATCGGACCTGAGCTTGTAACGGACGCGGAGTTCAATTCGCTGGCGGGACAGGTATCCATTGAACGCGCAGGCGAAACCAGGTGGGCGAGCCCGATCCTCAGCGGAGACGAGGCAATGTCTCACAGCCTCGCCAACCTCGAACACCATCATTTCAAGTACGAAGCGCACAGGAGACCGGGCGATCTGCATGTCCACTTTCTCGGAGCTGACGCTTTCAGTTTCGGACAGGGAGTGACGCTGGAGGAGGGTGACATCATGCAGGTCCAATTCAAGGCCCTCGGGCGCGCGCTGCGCAACCCGGTCAGGTTTGATCGGACAGAGGAATCATTAGTGAGAGTGGTGCCTCTATAACCGTAGGAGCCCGGCGAACTGTCGAGCTCTTGAGTACATAACACCACGCTCACCACGTAACCATTACCGGCGCCAGACGCGCCGGGCGGGCAGGGACAAGCCCTGCCCCTACAATCTCGCTCGTCAATGCCGCAGTCCGCGACACCCTTGTAGGGGCAGGGCTTGTCCCTGCCCGTCCCGCGCCGTCTGGCGCGGGAATCTCTCTAGTAAGGGTATACTTGCGATCAAACCGAGGAACAACATGCCGACACTCCAGCAACAGATAGTCGAAAAATTCCTCGCCAGGCTCGCCGAAACAACGGACGTGGACGCGGAAAAGATCGCCAGACTTCGCGCTTTGCTCGCTGACGGCAAGAAGGTAAAGGCGGAGGATTTCGTGAAGGTCTTCTCGCTCCCGGCTGGAGGCGATCTCAAGTGATCAAGCTGGAATCAGCCCATATCGAAGAGATGCGGGGGATTCGGAAGCTCGATATCGACTTCCAGAAGGGGACTTTCGCGATCTCCGGTCCGAACGGGTCGGGAAAGAGCGGAGTCATTGATGCCATAGAATTCGGGCTTACCGGGCAGATCGGCCGGCTCATGGGGAGAGGAACCAAAGGCCTTTCTATTTCGGAGCACGGGCCGCACGTCGACAAGAAGCAGTTTCCGGATGCGGCATTCGTTGAGCTGCGCGTTTTTCTACCAGATACCGGCAAATCGGTGACCATCAGTCGCAAGGTCTCGTCTCCAAAGCGGCCCAAAATCACGCCCGCCGATGATCAAGTGAAGGCCGTCCTGGCCGAGATTGCCGACCATCCTGAAATCACACTCTCACGCCGCGAGATACTTCGCTTCATCCTTGTCGAGCCCACCAGGCGTTCGGAAGAGATTCAATCCATTCTCAAGCTCGACGATATCGGGCAGACCCGCAGTGCACTGAGCACTGCCCAGAATAAGCTTCAACAGGCGCAGCGTCTGGCGGCTACGCAAGTCGACTCCGCGCGCACGGCGTTGCAGCGCCATCTCCAGATTGCGACACTCCGCGCCGAGGATCTGCTTGGAGCAGTCAATGCGCCGCGCAAGGTGCTCGACCTTCCAGCCATTGTGTCGCTGACGGCCGATACGAGAGTCGATGCCGGGCTCTCCAGCGCCACAAAATCGCCGGAGTTCAACAAGGAATCCGCCCTGCGCGACATCAGGGCGATTGAGGAGGCTGCCAGGGGATTTCCGTCGCTCGCGAAGAAGGAGTCGGGTGCAATCAGCTCCGTACTTGCAAAACTCGAGGCTGATCCCGCGCTCCTCGCCGCATTACAGCAGCGTTCATTCATCGAAAAAGGACTCGATCTCGTCAGCGGCCCTGAGTGTCCTCTCTGCGACACTCGCTGGCCCGATGAGCGGCAGCTGCGCGAGCACCTGAAGATGAAGCTCGCGAAGTCGGATGAAGCCCGAAGACTCAGCGAATCACTCATCAAGAACGTGACATCGATAGCGGAGAAGATCACAGACGTAATCGGGCTGCTTGCGCCTATCCAGAAGCTTGCCCTGGAAGGCGATGCAGCCTTTGCGCGGGTTTTGAGCGCCTGGAAGGCTGACCTCGAAGGCCTGCAATCAAAGCTGTCGGACATTGACCAACTGTTCGGTCTCAAGGAGCGTCTTGCCGGCGAATGGCTCGGAGTGCCGAAGTCGTTTCCCAAAGGACTTAAGACTCTTGGCGGCAAGGTGGAGGCGAAGCCCGACCAGACCGCTACACTTGACGCGCAGACCTTCCTGTCCACGGCGCAGGTGCGCCTGAGCGATTACCGCGAAGCAATGCGCAAGCTCAAGGCGGCAGAGATCGCCTGGACATCGGCTAGCGTAGCCTATGAGACCTATTGCACGGTCCTTGAGGAGGAGCTCAACGCTTTGTACGAGGAGGTACAGCAGGATTTCAGCGCGTTTTACCGGGCAATCAATGGAGATGATGAAGCTACGTTTACAGCCAAGCTCACACCGGCCGAAGGCAGCCTTGCTCTCGATGTCAATTTCTATGATCGCGGCCTGTTTCCACCGGCGGCCTTTCATAGCGAGGGCCATCAGGACAGCATGGGCGTCTGCCTCTACCTCGCGCTGATGAAGAGACTGTTCGCTGACCGCTTTACGTTTGCACTCTTCGATGATGTGGTTATGTCCGTGGATGCCGGTCACCGATACCAGTTCTGCAAACTCCTGAAGGCACAATTTCCGGAGACGCAGTTCGTGATTACGACCCACGATCGGCTTTGGGCGGAGCAGATGAAATCGGCGGGCCTTGTCACCAGCAAGAGGTCCATCGCGTTTCATAGCTGGACCGTCGACCACGGCCCGCTGGTTGAATCCAACGAGGAAATCTGGCAGGAGATCGCAGGCTCGCTCGGAAAGGGAAAGGTCGAAGCCGCCGCCGCCGCGCTTAGACATCATCTTGAGTACGTCTCACGCCATCTGGCCAACGATCTTGGCGCTGCACCCCAGTTTCGAGCCGATGGCAATTACGAGCTGGGAGAGCTCCTGCCTCCTGTCCTCAAACGCATGAAGGAACTGTACGGCAAGGCGGCCGAGAGCGCGCAGTCATGGGGAAAGACTACCGACAAGGAGGCTGCGGCAACGAGGAAGGCGGCTCTGGCCGCCTCCAGCGTGGCCACCAACGTCGAACAATGGGCCGTCAATAAGGCGGTTCACTACAACGAGTGGGCCAATTTCGGAAGAGAGGACTTCGAGCCGGTTGTGGCCGCCTTCAGAGAGCTTCTGGAATGCTTCAGTTGCGACAAGTGCGTCTCCTGGCTATATGTGACGCCGCGCGGAAACCCGGAAAGCTTGCGTTGCGCATGCAATGAAATCAGCCTTAATCTGAAGGCAAAGCCAAAATAAGCCGGTCCCAAATTACCTGATCGTGAATGGCTCCATCAGTTCGGTTCGACTTCCATCCGGATCATATAGATTGAGCTGCCAGCGGTCGTTGCGTCCGACCTGAGGCGACTTGACGGCGGCCGGGTCGAGGCCGCCCGGTCTCTGTCTCAGCTCTTCCAGGGCCTTCTGGATATCAGGAACTGTCAGAGCGAGGTGATGAAGCACGCCGAGCTGGCGGCGATCAACCTTGCCTGTGACGAGCATATATTCCAGGTAGTCGGTGCCGTCCGGAACTTTCAGGTTGATCCAGCTTGTCACGCCCTCTCTTGCGCCGCCCCGCCAGATCTCCGAGAAACCCAGTATCTCTTTATAGAACTTGTCCGCTGCTGCGGTGTCCGCCACCGTCAGACCCACGTGGAGCATACGGTCCGAGAGCCGCCTCGCCGAAACGTACCTGCCCTTTGCTCGCGACTGCAGTGAGCCGGCCTGATACTGCACGAACTCGACTCGGTGCCCATCCGGATCGGTGACGCTGAAGTTGATATTGCCGTCCCTGCCGCGCGTCACCTTATCTGGAACCTTGACGAGCTTTTCTCCGAGGTAGACGCGCAGGGCTTCAAGGTCGGTCGTCTCGAACGCAATGTGCGAGAGACGCTCGTCGCGATCTGGAGGGAGGCCGGGAAAAATCTCAATGTATTGCCGGTCATTGACCTTGAAGTAGGTTAGTAACAGGCTGCCGTCTTCTTTGAAGATCTGGAACGGCTCATCATATCCGAGGAGTTCGCCATAGAAGGCTCGCGCCTTGGCGAGATCGCTCACGTCGAAGGCAATGTGTGCTACGCCGACGATCGGCGGCCGCGTCGCAGGGGCGAGCGGCACGGGGGCGCAGATGAATCGCAGCAGAGAGAAGATGACCAGGCAGGGAATGGCGAGTTGCATGGACGGCATTATGCAGTAGAGATGCCGGCCGCACCAACGCTTTGCGCGCTTCGGACGCGTTCCGTCAGGGACATCGCAAAATAGGCGTTCCCTTCCCGCGCACGGGACGTGCGCGCGGATATTAGCCGGCGGTGAAACCGCCGGAAGGTCGTCGTCAAAAGCGCCGCGCGCCCTGCAAGGGCGCTGGACGATCCACGCAACGCTAAATGGGCAGAGCATGAACCGAAATGGCTATGTCTCTCCGCCCGGTCCTGCGCCCCGCCGGGGCGCGCGGGTGTGGCGGACGCTTACCGGCGGTTTCACCGCCGGCTAATATCCGCGCGCACGTTCCGTGCGCAGGAAGTTCGCGAGTAATTTTCTCGATGTCGGCATGCATTTTGAGACAGGACCCTGTCGCGCATTCATAAAAACATTCTGTCGTGAGCACATCATTGAAAGAATCTATCCGCCGTGCTACTTTACTCATTCGTGGCGCGAGTCATCTTCCTCAGCGGCAAGTTCCGCCGTTCCGCCTCCTAGCCAACAATCTAGTCAGGCGCCAGCGAGCGCGAATCCGGGCTACTCGGGCATGGCGAGAGGGCTTCAGGCAAAAGCTTAGTCTTAAACAACAAAGTACTTCATTTGCCTGACTTTTTGCGATATGCTGCGCCCAGCGGAGAATCGGGCTCGTTGCTTTGATGGATTTACAATCTCACACCACTCGGGCTGGGTATTCGGAAGGCGTCTCTTCAGAAAGGTCTCGTTCACTCTAAATGAATCTACGTTCAGTCTTTAGCCTGTTCTCAAGCGATCTGGCGATCGACCTTGGAACTGCCAACACGCTTGTCTTTGCGCGTGGGCGCGGCATCGTTGTCTCAGAACCATCGATTGTCGCAATCAACAAACTCACGCATAAGGTCGAGGCGGTTGGAAAAGAAGCCAAAGAGATGCTCGGGAGGACCCCCGGCAACATTGTCGCCATTCGACCGATGAAGGACGGAGTGATCGCCGACTTCGAAGTCACTGAGAAGATGCTTCAGTACTTCATTCAGAAGGCGCACAACGGCAAGCAGTGGGTCAGCCCCAGGATCGTCATCGGCATTCCTTCCGAAATCACCCAGGTTGAGCGGCGAGCAGTCGAGGACAGCGCCTATCGCGCAAAGGCTTCGGAAGTCTACCTCGTCGAAGAGGCCATGGCCGCCGCTATCGGCGCCGGACTGCCGATCACCGAACCGCACGGAAACATGATCGTCGACATCGGCGGCGGGACGACCGATATCGCGGTCATCTCGATGTCCGGCATCGTCTACTCGAAGAGTGTTCGCGTGGCCGGCAATGAGATGGACGAGGCAATCACGCAGTACATCAAACGCAAATACAATCTGCTTATCGGCGAGCGGACGGCTGAATCGATCAAGATCGAGATCGGCTCGGCAGCCCCGATCGATGAGCCGATGAGCATAGAAATCAAGGGACGCAACCTGATCGAAGGCATACCCAAGACGATCGTCGTCTCTGACGAGGAGATTCGTGAAGCGCTTGCCGACTCGGTAGCGACAATCATCAACGCCGTCCGTGTTGCTCTCGAACGGACTCCGCCTGAGCTCTCTGCCGATATAGTCGACCGCGGCATCGTCCTGACGGGCGGCGGAGCGATGCTCAAGAAGTTCGATGTCAGACTCATGCAGGAGACCGGCCTCCCGGTTTCGACGGCTGACGACCCGCTCTCGTCGGTGGTGCTTGGCGCCGGGACGATGCTCTCTGACTTCGATCTTCTACGACGTGTGCGCTGGGATGGAACGACGCTGCCGGCATAGAGTCCGGCCGAAATCGATTATGAAGCGTTCAGGGTCCCCAGGCTTATTGATTCCTCCAGTCAACTACCTTTGTGAGCCTCAAGGTAAAGGCTAAGAAAAACCCGAAGTTACTCCTCGGCCTGCTGTTGGTCGCTCATATGGCGGCCATTTCGCTGAATCGCATCCCAAGCCTTTCAGGGCAGCCTACCCGGCGCTTCGCGCAAGTCTGGCTGATGACCGGCCTCATGCCCTTTCAATGGGCGACGGCCGAAGTCTTCTCCAGCGTCGGCGGCATCTGGAAGAACTACTTCGCACTGCGCGACTCACACGTCGAGAACGAGCGGCTCAAGAAGACGCTGAATGAGCGCGAGGCTGAGCTCATCAAGACCAAAGAGGATCTCAGCAAGGCACTACAGCTTCACTCGATCAGCGAATGGCAATCAACCCAGTCCGGGCAGAGTGTAGTCGGCCGGGTGATCGCCCGCGATGCGGATCAGTGGTTCGGCACCGTCGTCCTCGACAGGGGCAGCGGCGCGGGAGTCGACAAGGATCAACCGGTCGTTACTCCGGAAGGCCTGGTAGGGAGAGTCATCGAGGTCTCGCCTAACGCATCCCGCGTCCTCCTGCTGACTGACGAGCGTCACGGTGCCGGCGCGATGATCGGCCAGCTGAGCAATGAGCGGGTTCTCGGTGTCGTCACCGGCAAGAACAGTTCGTTATGCGAGATGAAATTCCTTGCGCCGCCTGAAAAGGTTGAAGTTGGTGAAGTGGTTACCACCTCAGGACAGGACGGGATTTACCCTTCCGGGCTGGTAATCGGCAAGGTGAAGCGCATCGAGGGGGTTGCGGCGAGTCCGACAGGCGTCGAGGTCGAACCGACAGCGCCGCTCTCGAAGCTCGACCTGGTCGCGGTGATGTCACTGAGCAAGCAGGATATTCGCGGGTCGGTTGACGAACTGCTTGAGCAGGAGAAGGCCAAACAGCCTAAAGCCGCGCCACGCAGGCGACGATAGACGAAGCAGGGGCCACAAAAAGCACAAAGGGCCCAAAAGGACGCTAATCAACTTTGTGATTCTGTGCTTTTTGTGGCTCTCGGTTCACGGGATTGAGGGTGGGTGATTGGAGAAGGAGCTTCACGGTCCGTCCAGATTCTGGAAAATCGCCGGCTGTCTGCTGGTTGCGGCGTTTCTTCAAACCACGCTGCCTAAGTATAATGGGTGGCTGGGGCATATTGACTGGCTGCTTTTGGTGGTCGTCTACGTCAGCCTGATGCGCGATCCGACGCTTGCGCTGCTGACAGCGACGGCGGCCGGCATCCTGCACGACGCGGCGTCCGGCGGCTCCCCGCTCGGGATCAATGGAATCGCCAAGGTGCTCGCGGCATATTTCGCATATTGGGTCTCCTCGCGAATCGTGGCCGAGAACCTGCTTGTCAATATTCTGACTCTCGCGGGCGCCAGTGCCATCAACACCCTGGTGACGCTCGGTTTCTACAGGATGCTCAAGTTTGATCTCCCGCCGCTGGCCGGGATCAATTCGATGATGGCCGCGACGGCTATGGGTGTGCTGGCAAACCTTGCGGTCTCGCTGTTCCTGTTTATGCTCTTCGACCGGCTCTTCAAGTCAACGGGGCGGCGCCAGCGATCGCGGCGAAGTGAGGCGATGCGTGCGCCACGGCGCCGTTCGGGGCGACTATGACGCCACTTCTCAAACGATTCGGTCTCCTTGCCGGCGCCACCGGCGCGCGACGTCCTGTCGGACGCTCAAAGAGTGAAAAGCGCCCGGGTGTGGACACCTTCGACGAGCAACACCAGACCGGCACCCGCCTCGACGTTCTCCGCTTCATCATGCTCGGCATCATCCTGGCGCTGGGAGTGCGCCTCTGGTGGCTGCAGATCATGAATCACGAGGTCTATGCCGGACAGGCTGAGCAGAACCGCATTCGCATCCTTCCGATTCCGGCGCGGCGCGGAACGATATACGACCGCCATGGCAAGGTGCTGGTAGACAGCCGTTCATCCTTCAACATCGTCGTCAGCCGCAAGGACGTCAAGAGCCTGACCGAATTCACCGACCTGCTGGTCGAGAGTCTTCAGATCGATCGCACGTGGCTCGAGAAACGCTTCGATGATGCCCGGTTCGAGCCACGCTACGAGTCGATCGTTGTCAAAGAGCTGGCATCGGCTCGGGATGTCTCGTGGGTCAGAGCGCATCAATATGAGCATCCGGAGCTGCGCGCCGAAGAGGCTCCGCAGCGCCATTACGTGTTTGGGATGTTTGCCGCTCACGTACTCGGCTATGTTGGCGAGGTGAGCCCCGACGAGCTTAAAAAGGGAAACTTCAGCAAAGAGAATGGTTACAAGCTCGGAGACATCATCGGGAAATTCGGCATCGAGCGGACTTACAACGAGATTCTGACCGGCAAGGATGGCGCGCGGCGCGTCATCGTAGACAGCCGCGGCCGCATCCAGTCTGAGATCGAGCGCATCGAACCTGTTAGTGGACGCGACCTCTTCACGACGCTCGATTATGACATTCAGGCAGTCGCCGAGGCCCAGGGCGACACCATGCCCCAGGGCAGGGGCACGCTCATCGTCAACGATCCCAACACTGGCGAAATTCTCGCGATGGCCAGCCGCCCAAGCTTCGATCCAAACATTTTTTCACAGCGATCAAAGACTCCTGAAGGCAAGGAGGAGATTCGAGGGCTCTACGAGGATCCCGATAAGCCTCTCTACAACCGTGCCATTCAGGGGCGGTTCCCTCCCGGCTCCACCTGGAAGCTGATGACGGCGGTCGCGTCGCTCAACGAGGGTGTGATCACGCCTACCAATTCGAAGATTCAGGACGGTGGCCTCCAGGTAGGCAACTATTATATGAAGTCGCTGTCACACGAAGGCTTCCCTGATATCCACCGGGCGATCCTTCGCTCCTGCGATGGCTACTTCTACAGGCTGGGACTCAAGCTGGGCCCGGACCGGTTTGAGAAGTGGGTTACAGCATTCCACTTCGGAGAGCGAACGGGCATTGACCTGCCCGGCGAGCAGGCCGGAATCGCGCCGACTCGAGAGATGAAAGCCAAGTACTACCCTTCGGCTGCGAAGTTTACGGATTACGACATGGCCGCCTCGGCGTTCGGTCAGGGCACAAATGCGCTGACGCCGATTCAGCTGCTCAGATATGTTTCTATCCTCGCAGTCGGCGGGCAAGCTCATACGCCGCATCTGTTGCTCAAGGGAGTTCCGGGAATCGATCGCACCGGGGCCACACATCCTGAGACTCGCTACGAGGACAAGAATTCCTTCGTAGTGCCGATGAGCGATTCGACGCACGCGATCGTCAAGAGCGGCATGTGGGCCGCGGTTCATGAGCCTGGCGGAACCGCCGGCGGCGCGAGAGTCGATGGATTTGACGTTTGCGGCAAGACCGGAACGGCCCAGGTGGCATCGACGGCGAGGGTGGGCTCGAAGACCAAAGACCACGCGTGGTTCATGAGCTGGGCACCAAAGGACAAGCCGGAGCTCGCAATTGTCGTGTTGACTGAGAACGTGGGATTTGGCGGCACGCACTCAGCGCCGAGGGCAAAGGCCATTTACGAGGACTACTACAGGCGCACGAGGCATCTCGAGGCGGAGGGTGAAGCTGCGGCGGTAAGGCCGAATTGATTATGCATTTCATTGGGCCAGACAATCCGAGACAGTGCTGCAGCCTGGGAGCGCACGCGTCTCGCGTGCTCGATTCGCGAGGCGGCTGTTGATAGGAAATTGACTAGTTATGAAGACAAGCACGCGGGACGCGTGCGGTCCCAGGCTGCTGCAATTTCGCCGCATCAGCGTGGGATGACAGCAAAGTATGATAGCCATTGAGCGGAAATACTTCTCGGATTTCGATTGGGGGATGCTCGGCCTCACCCTGGCCGTAGCTCTCTTCGGAATCATCGAGATCTCCAGCGCTCAGCCTTTCCCCGGCCTCTGGCAGAGGCAGATCATCAATCTCGGCGTCGGCCTGGCGGTTATGTTTGCCGCTACCCTGATCGACTACCGCAAAATAGCGGCAGCTTCGATGTATTTGTACGGCATCGGGGTGATCATGCTGGTGCTCGTCCTAACCCCATTAGGCCGAGCAGTAAACGGAAATCAGAACTGGCTGGAGCTGGGTCCGCTTGGGGGAGTCCAGCCTTCGGAGTTTGCTAAGGTCTTTACGATTCTTATACTGGCGCAGTATCTTGGCGGAAGGCGCGAGCGGCCGCTGAGCCTTAAGTCCGTGGCCACGGCTGGCGCAATCTGGGTAGTGCCGGCAGTTCTCGTCTTTTTGGGGCATGATACGGGAAGCACCTTGAGCTTCATTTCGTTCCTGGCGGCCATGCTCTTTCTGGCAGGCCTCAGGTGGAGCTGGATCGCCGCCGCAGTCCTCGCGATCGTGCTCGTCGGGGTGCTCGCCATACCGCATATCAAGGCCGGTACTGGCTACAAGCTCCAGCGAATCAAGGCTGTCTACTGGCCCGATATCGCGGAGAAGCAGTATCGGTACCAGAACGAGCAGGCCGAGATTGCTGTAGGTTCGGGAGGCCTGTTTGGAAAGGGCTTCCACAGCGGCACTCAGGGAAGTCTGGGCTTCGTGCCCGAAGTCCACACGGATTTTATCTTTGCAGTGACTTGCGAAGAGACTGGTTTCGTCGGCGCGACATTCGCCCTGACGATCTATCTGCTGGTGATTTCGAAACTGGTCCAGATTGCGCGCCAGGCTCGCGATCGGACCGGCATGCTTTTTGTCGGTGGTTTTGCGGCACTTTTGCTTTACCACGTTACGGTAAGCGTTGGAATGGTCCTTCGGCTTCTGCCGATTATGGGCATTCCGCTGCCGCTCATGAGTTATGGCGGGTCGTCATTGATGGCGACCTTCCTGGGACTTGGTTTGGCGCTCAATGTGCGCCTGCGGCGCTTTGTGAATTAGCGCCAATTGGATTCTCGCGGGAAGAACCGCCACGGCTCAGCAGTTCGAAGCCGGCGGTCTAAGGTCGGGGAAGTATGCCAACGGTATCGCCCAGACTAACCCGTAGAAGAGCTGCTTAATGTTTAACACCCTTGTCGTCGCCTACGCTGCCCGCGGCAGTTCGCGGGAATGCAGGCGACCCCTCGCGCTCAGCTTTCGAGAGGCTGTTCAAAGCTTTTCAGCGACCAAGCCCGCACTCCGTGCGTCCGGCGCGCGAGGATGTTTCAACCACCACTCCAACTCGCGGCGAATCACGGCCAGCGTGTATGCAAAACGCCGCGAACCCAAATCAAGCGCAGCCAGCGCCGCCAATCGCGTGCGCGCCGCGCAACCATGTCAAAAACCGGGAGTTTTCCATGTCAAAAGAGTTGATTGTCAGCGTCAATGGACGCGAGAAGAAGATCGCCATCGTCGAGGACGATCTGGTCACCGAGTTCTATGTTGAGCGCGGCGACGAGAACCAGGGCATCGTAGGCAATATCTACAAGGGCCGGGTCATGAAGGTGCTGCCTGGAATGCAGTCCGCCTTCGTCGACATCGGCCTCGAGCGTGATTCCTTCCTTTACGTCTCAGATTTCCTCGAAGACGAAGACTACGATGCCGTCTTTTCAGACGAGCGGAAGGAGGCCCCTCGCGTCCGTCCGGAACGGTCGCCGCGACCGCCGCGCGAAGTGGCGCCTGTTGAAGCCGTCTCTCAAACTGAGCACGATCATGAAGACGATAAAGAGGCTGATCTCGCGGCAGACGCCTTGCGCCATATCGAGGAGATCGCTGAAGAGCCGGTCATCGAACCGGCGCCGGATGACGAGCCAACCGCCGTCGTAGATTTCGAGGGGGATGAGGTCGCCCGGCCTGTGGCAGCCGAGAATCCGAGACAGCGGCGGCAGCGCCGTCTGCGGTACCTCGATCGCGAGCCTGAAGAGACTTCGAAATCAGAAGCTGGGGTGACTGCAGACCTCAAGCCGGAAGAGCCCGCCGCTGAAGCCGAGCCCGACGAAGAGGCTGGCGGCCGCCGCCGTCGCCGTGGCCGTCGCAAGAGGGGAGATGATGCAATTGCGGCGGAGCCGGCGGAGCCAGTTGAAATTGCATCCGAAGTGAATGACGAGTCTCCACTGACACCCGAGTACGCTCCAATCTATCTCGTCCAGCATGAGCCGCTCGAGCGAATCACAGACGATGATGTGGCGAGCGAAGGGGCGATGCTCAAGGATGCAATGCTCCAGGAGAAGATCACCGAGCGCATTCACGCCGAGGAGTACCGGACGTCGGTTCTCGACGTCGAGCCCACACCGGAGGTTCTGGTTGGCTCGCTGCACGTCACATCCGATATCGATTTCGAGCGCATCAGCGATGATGAGCCCGCCGAGGCTGCACGGCCGAACATTCCACTGGCACCGGAGACGCTCGACTGGGACCCGGCTGCTATCTTCGCCGATCCACCAAGCCCGGAAGAGACGGCTCAGGTCGGTCCGACTGAAGAAGCACATTCAGAGGAGGAAGAGCCTCTCGATGATGCCGCTGCTCGACTTAGCAGCCCGCGCAGGCGAGAGGAGTTTGCCACGCGACGCGGTGGTCGCGGCCGCAGGCGTCAGGGTGGTTTCAGGCAGCGACTGCCTGTCTCGGACGCCACTGCGGAAGGTGAGGCGCAGCAGGCCGCCGAGGAGAAGGCTGAAGCATCTGGTACAGCGCCAGCTCCGCCTGCGCAGAGTGTGGCCCGCCCATCGCCGAGGGAGGGACCCAGGGAGCCCAGGGAACCCAGGGAGCCGAGGGAGCCCAGGGAGCCAAATGGCCGCTATCACCGGCCGGTCATTTCGGAGTTATTGCGCGAAGGGCAGGAGATCCTGGTGCAGATCGCCAAGGAGCCGATCGCCACAGAAGGGCGCGAGGATCACGTCGCACATCGCCCTCCCCGGCCGCTACATCGTCTACATGCCGACTGTCGAGCACATCGGAGTCTCCCGCAAGATCGGCACCGATGAAGAGAGACAGCGACTCAAGAGGACTCTTCACCAGCTTCGCGCCGAGGCGGCCATCGGAGGCGGCTTCATTGTCCGAACTGCCGCCAACGGCTGTACTACGGACGAGCTGCGCGACGATATGCAGTACCTGGCGCGCACCTGGAGTGACATTCGCCGGAGAGCGGAGCGAGCCAAGGCTCCGGCGGTAATCCACCGCGACCTCGATCTCGTTCAGCGAATCCTGCGGGACCAGCTCTCGTCGGACTTCAGTGCCATTCGCGTCGACAATGAGTTCGAGTACGAAAGAGTGGTGGACTTTATCAATCGCTTCGCTCCGCGGCTGATTCATCGCGTCAAGCTCTACACCAAGGACACGCCGATCCTCGAGGAGTATGGAATTCAGGCCGAGATCGACAAGGCAGTCAAGCCTCGCGTCTGGCTGAAGTCCGGCGGTTACATTGTCATCAACCAGACCGAGGCGCTGGTGGCAATCGACGTCAACACCGGGAAATTCGTGGGACGCTCGAACCGGCTTGAAGACACGATCGTCAAGACGAATCTCGAGGCGGCCAAGGAGATCGTCCGGCAAATACGTCTCCGGGACCTGGGTGGAATCATCGTTCTCGACTTCATCGACATGGAGGAGCGGCGCAATCGAATCCGCGTCATGCAGGCGCTCGAACAGGAGTTGAGGAACGACCGGTCGCCGTCGAAGATTCTTCAATTCAACGATTTTGGTCTCGTGGCCATCACCAGGAAGCGAGTCAAGCAGTCACTCGAGAGGACGCTCTGCACTCCCTGCGCCTACTGCGGCGGCGGCGGGATGGTCAAGAGTGCTCAGACGGTCTCTTACGAAATCCTGTCCGAGGCTCGCCGGGTCTCGAAGGAGATCGACAGTCATACTGAGGTTATTCTGAGGGTCAATCCGGAGGTGGCTCGCGCCCTGAGAGGCACAGAGCGCGACATTCTCGGCGAGATCGAAGCCTACTTGGGCGGCGTTCTGACCATCAAGAGCGACCCGACCGTTCATCAGGAGCAGTTCGACATCGCGCTGGTTTAGGCGCAGAGAACGCAAGAGGACGCAAAAAGACGCAAGAGGCGAATCTGCTTTTTGCGTCTTTTTGTCTTTTTGTGCTCATCGCCGGTTTTTCGACGATGCAGTATTACAGTTACATGATAGCGCTCGGACGGATTGGGTGCTCAACTGTCGATCGGACGTTCAACGTGGCATTGTAAGAGCGCTACTTACTATTCAATCATTCGGGCAAGGGCCGCTTGCCGTTGCTCGCCGGCTCGCGTGGCTTCGTAGCCCGGATTTCGGCGAGTTTCGTTATGGCCTCGAAGAACCTCAGCCGTTCATCAAGCGACGTCACCAGGTTGGGATTGTTTCTCACCCCGCGGCCCTCGTTGAATTTCGTTTGCTTGGAAACACCCGACAAAAGAGAGTTCGGTTTCAGGCCGAGACTTTTCATCGTTATGATTGCAACTGCATCACACCGAAGCTCCACTTCTCTAACAACGTCGATTATTGCTTGTTTCCTTCGAGCCGGCTCATATTCGGCAGCGAAGTATTCGTGTCCAAGCTCGTGAGCGATCACGGCCTGTAATTCCTCAGCGGTGAGGAGGTCGACTGCTTGTTCCGAAACAACGACGGCTGAGCCTTTCCAGAAAACCGGCCCAGGCCAGCCCGAGCCTCAGTATCTTGACCTCGATTCCCGCTCAGTCGTGGTATGCGAGGATGGGACGGAGAGCATCCAGCTTGGCTTGCCTCTCGGCCGAAGGCGAAACGATGTCTTCCTTTTTGATGCTTGCTACCTAGGCGTACCCTTCGGTCGGCGTAGTCTCCCATGGGCTCGATACTCTTTCAGGTAGTCCTTAAGATCGCCCTTATCGCGTAATCTCAAAGTACTGGATTGCCCGTTGGGTGACCCCCCACTTCGCGGCTCTGCCCCGTTTTCTGAGCGTCTACGGCGCTGAACCTTGTGAATACCAATACATCGAGGTATTGCCGTGATGAGAACCTTCGATCCGATGCTCATAGAATAGACCGCCCCTCACGCGAGTCCGCTCCTGGCGGGCTCAAGCGAACTTTTTCGAAGATTGAGTTGAGCTTTCTACTGGCCTCAACGCATAAGGCGGGATCTGATTTGGGATTCCCTCATCCGACGGGTTTTCGGCTATGAGCCGACGAAGCCTGGAAGTGATATGATCCGGCGAGCAGGCGATTGATCACGTGCCCGTGGCTGATATGAGCGTACCCTCGCCAAAGGAACTGAGTCAATTGCTAGTGGCCTGGAGGGGCGGCGACCAAACCGCCCTGGATAGATTGACTCCGCTGGTGTACGAGGAACTGCGCCGCCTGGCCAAACACTACATGCGTGGCGAACGACCGGGGCATACGCTTCAAGCCACAGCTCTGGTCAACGAGGCGTACATGCGCCTCATTGACTACAGAGAGATGCAGTGGCAGAACCGGGCGCACTTCTTCGCGGTGGCGGCACAGCTGATGCGCCGCGTACTCGTCGATCACGCTCGGAGTCGTAACTATGCGAAGCGAGAAGGGGCACAACAGAGGCTCTCGCTCAGCGAGGCGGATCAGGTTTGCTGACAAGCCAGATGTAGATCTGGCAGCGCTCGATGATGCGTTGAAAACTCTCGCAGAAATGAACGAGCAGCAGAGCCGGATAGTGGAGTTGCGATTCTTTGGCGGGTTAACGATAGAAGAGACAGCTGAAGTGCTCGGAGATATCGCACGCCACGGTAGAACGAGACTGGGCTGTGGCAAGAGCCTGGCTGCGCCGCGAAATTCAAAGATAGTGTCTAGTGACAGGCGAGGAGTAGTTATGACTCCTGAGCGCTGGGGACAAGTTAATGAAGTGTTTCACTCCGCACTGAAGCGCAGGCCTGCCGAGCGCGCTGCCTTCCTCGATCAGGCTTGCGATGGCGATCAGGAGCTGCGGAAAGAAGTCGAATCACTTATCGGATCACACGAGGAATTTCACGGATAGCTTTATTGACGCGCCTGCTTTGGAAGCTGGAGCTCGGTTGATTGCGGACGATGTTTCCAGATTAACAGCAGGACAACGCCTTGGACACTACAGGATCATCTCTACACTCGGGAAAGGCGGAATGGGTCGAGTGTACCTGGCCCAGGACTCGAGGCTGGGCCGCAAGGTTGCCATCAAGCTTCTCCACGCCTCACTCACCCAGGTTAAGGAGCGAGTGCGCCGATTCGAGCAGGAGGCGCGCGCCGTTTCTGCGCTCAATCATCCGAACATCCTCACCATTCACGAAATTGATCAAGTAGACGGCATCCACTTTATCGCCACTGAGTACATTGAAGGCAACACCCTGCGCCAACGTGCAACTGAGCGGCGCTTGAGGCTGGGGGAAGCGATAGATGTGGCTATTGAAGTAGCCAGAGCGTTGGGGGCAGCGCACCAGGCAGGAGTCATTCACCGGGACATAAAGCCGGAGAACATCATGCTCAGGTCAGATGGGTACGTCAAAGTGTTGGATTTTGGCTTAGCCAAGCTTACCGAGCGAGACGACGACTGCACTGGACAGCGAGTCATCACAGAATCCCGCTTTGAAGACGGAGACGGGAGCGGTGATGGGCACTGCTCACTACATGTCACCGGAGCAGGCACGTGGGGTTGCAGTAGACGAAAGGACAGACGTCTTTAGCCTCGGAGTGGTGATCTATGAGATGGTCACAGCTCACGTGCCGTTCGAGGGAGAAACTCAAGCCATGTGATCAGTACTCGATCCTGGAAAAAGAGCCGCCACCGCTTTCTGACTACTTTCCCAAACCACCTGCTGAACTACAGCGGATAATAAGTAAGGCGCTGAGTAAGAACAGAGAAGAGCGGTATCAAGCAGTCAAGGACCTGCTGATTTGACCTCAAGAGTCTCAGACAACAGCAGGACCTCGACGCTAGTATTGAAGCAGTTGCTCGAACAGGCCGGCCGGCTGCACACACGACATCAAATGCGAAGTATCTCATCACCAGCATCAAGCACCATAGGACGGCTGTCGCCCTTGCTCTCGTGGCGTTCGTTGTCGCTGTACCAGCGGGCGTCTACCTCATTCCGTGGACTCGCAAAGCATCTCCGATCGGTACTCAGCAGTCGCCGCCATCGCTGCAACGCCTGACGTTCGATCCAGGCATTCAATTTAACCCTGCCTTTTCACCGGATGGGCGTTTCATAGCCTACACTTCAAGACGTAGCGGAAATGCAGACATCTGGGTGCAGGCCATAGGCAGTGGCGATCCGATACAGATCACCCGCTCTCCCGCGGACGACGTGTTTCCGGCGTGGTCGCCTGATCAGACCACTATCGTTTTTCGCTCAGAGCGTGAAGGCGGCGGCCTGTTTGTGGTTCCTGCCTTCGGCAGCGTCGGCAGTGTCGAACGTAAAATCTCTCCGTTCGGTTACGCCCCGTCACTGGTCACCGGATGGCACCAGGATTCTCTTCTCCGCCTCGGACCCCTCCCAACCTGCGTCCAAATTATATGTGGCGACTCCCGGAGGGAAGCACTCCACATGAGGTTCTTCTACCTGATTTCGACTCCCCTGACCTTGGCTTCAGAGGAGCGACGTGGCATCCTGACGGCAAACGCATCTCGTTCCTGGGCAAGCATAGAACGCTGGGACAGGGTTTCTGGACAGTGCCTCTCACTGGCGGGCCACCGCTGAAAGCAGAGGTCGCCCCAGAGGTGAAGAAGCAACTCAATGAAGCTACAAATCATCTACCTTTTCGGTCCTCACTGGGCGCCTTCAGGCAAGGCACTCTATTTTCAAGGGTTGTCCAAGGGAACAATAAATCTCTGGAAGGTTGTTGTTGATCCGCAGTCATTACGCTGGATCGGCGGCCCTGAACGCCTGACCACTGGTGCCGCAGGCGAGCGGGATATGAGGTTATCGCGGGATGGCAAGAGATTGGCATTTGTTGTAAGCACCGAGACTACGCGGGTCTGGTCGCTACCGTTCAATGCTCGAACGGGCCAGATAAAAGGAGAGGGTCAACCATTAACCACGGCGGGAATTATTCCTCAGAATCCCACGATGTCGCCCGACGGCAAGAAGCTCTTGTTTGTCGCAACTCATCTTGGAACAGAGAAAAAGGAATTAATCGAGAAGTCCCTCGATAACGGCCGCGAAACCGTGCTGGCGAACAGTGACTCCAATTTTTGGTGCTGCCCGCGCTGGTCACGCGACAGTAAACACATCGCCTATTGCCGCCGCTTTGCCGTCGATTCGAAGGATTTCGGTGTTCGGATAGTCAGTGTGCCTGAGGGCGGAGGTGACGCGCAGGAGGTCAATTCCTCAAACGATTCGTCAGCCGACGACATCGCGGCGGATTGGTCTGCCGATGGCCATACGATTCTTGCACATTCCAACCGAGGTGGTGCGCAAAACCACTTCCTCGGCCTGTTTCCCCTCTCGGCCGCTCCTCACGCGGAAAGAGGAATGCGAGTGGTCGCTTCTCACCCAGAGTACAACCTGTACTATTCGTGCTTCTCTCCCGATGATCGTTGGATTGCCTTTAACGCAGTAAAGGGTAATCTCTCCACTATTTTCGTGGTGCCGGTCGCGGGTGGCGCGTGGACACGCATCACCGAGGAGAAAGGCTGGAATGACAAGCCGAACTGGTCTCGTGATGGCAGGATACTTTACTTTGTTTCCGATCGCATCACGGGATATCTCAACGTTTGGGGGATTCACTTCGATCCCATAAGCGGTAGACCAGTAGGCGAGGCTTTTCAAATCACATCGTATAAGAGTGAGAACAAGATGCTATGGCAAGATAGAGCTCTTATGGACATCTCCATTGGGGAACATCGTCTCATGCTACCGATTTCAGAGGTCGAGGGGAGTATCTGGATGCTGGAGAACGTGGATCGGTAGTGGGATATTCGTCGTACTTCGATACTGGAATTGATATCACCCTGGTTTAGACTACAAAAAACAAAAAACGGAGGTCACTGTTGAATCCAACACCGGGAAAGCTGGAAGGAGCGGCCCTCGTCGTTGCGATTGCAATCCTTGCCGCCTGGCTCGGTATGCTGGGGCTGTTGACTTACCGTACGAGTGCCACGGAGGTTGAATGGGCACGGATGTTTGCGGTTCTTGGCTCTCTGGAGGCTGTCGCTTTCGCGGCAGCAGGTGCCCTCTTCGGCACTTCGATTCAGCGGCAGCGGGTGGCAGAAGCGCGGGAGCGAGCGGTCGTTGCTGAGGGGCGCGCCTCTGAGGCCGAAAGAACGGCGGCAGTCAAGACTCAGGCTGCCGCCAACGGAAAGGCGCTTGCCTCAGCAGTGAAGGCGCACGCTCAAGTGGCGTCCTCTCGTGAGGGACTCGAGCGCGTGTCAGCACTTGGCAAGCAGCCAACCGTTCCCGATGAGCTTGTCAATCTGGCAAATCAACTGTTTCCCGAATAAGTGGTCTTAAGGCCACGAATCACCTCCGAAGAGTCTGATGGCTTCGTCAAGGTGAAGCGCGAGTTCGTCTCCAAAGCGCGCGATGAGCAGCGGAGCGAAGGCGCGCACGTCGACAAGAACGTCTTCTCGTCCTCTCTCAGCACTCACTCGAAGTGCCTCCCTCCAAATTGAAACGATCATCGACGCTGGCATTCGTGTCAGCTCCTTCTGAAGTTTGCGAAAGACTTCAATTCGCTGGTCTGTCAATGCGCCGTATAGCCCCTGGGCATCCTTGACGATCATCTCGATGATTGCCTTGCGTTTGTGAGCAGCCACCCGGCTGGCCAGTTGGGCCAGCAGAATCGCACGGGGCCATGACGCATGTCCCGTAGTCCTTTCAATCAGAGCGTCCGCCCATGATGACGGAGCCAGTGCGTAGACCTTCTCCAGCGTGTCATCCCAGCTCGAGATCGAGTCGCCTTGGCGATAGAGGAGATCAATGGCCAATTGCTTGTCACCGAGTTGAGTCGCACGCAGGGCAAGGGCTCCGATGGCACCCTGGTCATAGAGATTGTCCTCGTCTGCCATAATTGCGGTCACAGTATCCAGCGTGAAACCCGGCGCGAATTGGGTAATCAGGCGCCCGCGAGTCAATTTGTTAGAGACCAACGAAAGACATCGGGCGACGAGAAGCGCGTTATCCAACCCGGCAGCGCGTTCCATCAGAGGCTCTATCAAGCCGCTGATATCTCCCGGCAGATCGGTGAGTAATGTCTCGATCTGGGATGCGCTCATAACCGCGGCCAGATCAGCAATAGCCGCCTCTCGTTGCGGTCCAGTCAATTCGTCGATCTCCTTGAAGACCTCATCAACGAATGGTTCTCGAAGACCTTCTGGCAGCCAGCTAGCGAGCCCGATTTTGAATGATGTGGACAGCATCCAGAACCGGGTCATTAAACGGTCGGCCACCGGCTTAATAAGGTCAGGGACGACGAGAGCCAGCGCGCGGATCGCAGAAACAAGAAGGGTGGGTTCGTCGCCCCATTCCGACCTCCTTTCAAGCTCCAGCAGTGCCGATTTTCGCCGTTCCGGCTCCGGGAGATGGCGGAGTAGTTCTTCGAGACAAGAGAGTCTCGTGGCCGGGTCGTCGATCGCAGCGACCCTCCGGGCGGCAAGAAGGAGGGAGTCTCTTCCCAGAAGAGTCCGCTGAGCTCGAGAGAAGAATCAGTATCTCGTTCGGCTCATCTGTATCTTCAAGCAAATGGCCGAGCACGGGGCCGTGCGCCGACGCTGAGCAGCTCCTTGAACCTTGAAGCCAGCTCAGGTTGTCCCTTTGCGAGACCTATAGCCCTCTTCAACACTTCACTCGTATGCGCGCCGATTGACGAGGCCAGCTCGAGCAACAGCGTGAACTGGCTTGAGGGCCAAAGCCTCTCGTGACAGGCCAGGGAAGTAGCCCGATCCGCAAGCCCGGTGGAGTAGGACTCGACCAGCAGCTTCGAGATTCCGCGGAGGCTCTTGCGCACAAGATTGAACTCGCGGAGCCTTGGGTTCTCGAGCAAAGCTGGCATTGCCACGATCAACGCCTCGGCTGCTACCACTCCTTCCCTGGCCGACAGATTCGGCAGCATTTCGCTCAGGACCGTCACACGATTGAAATCCCCGTCCAGCGCGGCCGCAGCTTTCACTATCGTCCCGGCAACACTGTCGGTTAACCAGGGCACGAGCGCGCCACGTGCCCGAACTGCTTGACTGGCCACGCTATAGGGCCGGGCTACCGGCCCTATAGCCGCAAGACGATTGTCCGGGACCTTCAAAGCCAGACTGGTGAGAATAGTGATGTGCTGAGCTTCGGACAAATCGGACGCTTGAGCGATACGAGCGATTGCTGCGTCCGGTTCTCCAAGCTCCGCGAGCCGGACGACGAGCTGTTCAAAAGCGCTGTCACGGTCGGAGAATGCACCGCCAATCCCATCGAGCGCTCGTTCTACCTGGGCTGCAGACAGGAAGGGAGCCAGAGCGGTGAGGCATCGAGCGGGATACTCCCGGCCTGTGAGACAGTCTTCGAGGATGAGCTCGATCTCTGCCGGAGAGAGAATTCGTGCAATTGCCATCATCGCATCGGCCGCCTCCTGCTTGCCGTCCAGCGTCGCAGCAAGCCGTCGCAGCATCGATCCCTGGATGTCGGGCACATCCACCAGTGCTCGGATGCGTTCGAGACGCCAGCTCTCGGACAGCGAACTGAAAAGGTCCATCCAACGATCTTGCTCGGTCTCTGGTGCCGTCCTGACGATGGTCTCCCAAGTGTCGTGGGAGCTCTCCAGGATGTACTTAGGGACCCTGGAAGCACGTGTCGGCAGCCTCCTGCCACATACCCCGCTGAATAAATCCAAGCGTAACCGCCATGAGGACATCACCCTGGTGCCACTCCTGCAGACTCGACACAACTTCGAGAGCCGCCTCAGGCTCGATCACCGCAACTCGTGTGAGGTAGGCCAATTTTACGGATTCCCAGACACTTGATTGAGGCTGGCCCGCGACCATCTGGTAGAGCCGAATCAACCATTCCTGCGGTAGACTCCGAGTGAGTCCATCAAGGGCAGGGAGTTTTCGGTCTCGGCGGCAACCTTTGCGGCCACCGAGAGGCTGAGCTCGAAGGCTTTCGAACGCTCGGGTTCCTCGAGGCTCTCAGCTACCGCAGCGATGGCCTCAGCCCTTAGCCTCGGATCATCAAATTCTTCGGCAATCCTCAGGGCCGCAAGCCGCAATGGATGTGGCAGGTGGGGCGCGAGCGCGCGTAAGCCACCCAATTGACTTCCTTCATTCTTTTCCTCGGCGACGATCTCGAGGGCTCGACCTCTGAGAGATGTGGGGATGTCAGATGCGAGGTCTGCTATGGCGAGGACTCGATTATCAGAATCGCCAATGGCTGCACCGGTATCGAGCGCAAGGCGCGCTAGTTCATCACGTCGCGGCCCGTCGGCGCCTCGAAGCGCGTCAACGACCGCTCGAAGTCGTTTCTGCGGGTCTGTGGCAAGACGCGCCCAAGCCAGCGCGTGATCCCGGGTCCAGATGCCCGCCTCGACGTAGCGCGCGGCCAGTTCCGGCCGCTGATTGGACGCGAGGTCATGAATCAATGCCGTCAGAAGCGCATAACGGCACTGCAAACCTATGTGCTTCGAGCGGGACCGAGGCTGAGCTGCAGCATTGGCGTCAGCGGCCGACCAGGCGAGTTGGAGATCGGCCGCATATCCGTCAATCTCGTTGCGCTGTTCGCGGGCCTGAAACCAGCAATTCCTCCCTTCGCTGTCTCGCAGCGCGAAAAGGCGATCGACGAGGTCGTGATTGCCGGCATCCACCTGCGTCGCAACCCAATGCCGGAAATCATAGTCATTGAAGCGTCCGAAAGGCGTGGCCACTAGACACCCCAATCAACCTTCCCGGCCATCGCCGTGGCGATAGCACGCGCATAGCGATCGAGCTTCACTTCCTTCTCGAGGAACTCCAGGAAGGTGTTGTGATACAGGCGCAGTCGCGGTGGATCACCAGGTTCCTCGTGCAGGAACTCAGCCCATTCTGCCAGGACATCTTCCACCTCCTCGACCTCGACCCGCTGGAAGTCGCCGCTCTCGTTGATCCATTCAGCCACGACCTCGGCCGATACCGCCTGCCGCGCCTTTGCCAGGACACACAGAATCGGGCGCTGCAGGCGCCGGAATCGAGCAGGATCCTGGTCGCGCATGGCTCTCCAGTGGCGTGAATAGTATTGGAAGAGCCCTGAAGGCAGTTGGTCCGGGCCGCTGAGGAATGGCCCACTGCGATCTGGTCGAATCATCTCGGGGAGCACATGGCGGAGATACATGAAATTCCCCTCGCTCTTCTCCCATACGAGCTGCGTGAATTCATCCGGAGTCTTCTGCCATTCGGCAAGCCGGCCATTCACGACATCCGGGTGCTTTGCAACAAAATTGCCAATGTATTTCCTGACATCGCACTCGTTGTCAGCGGCCTTATCTTCGAGGACGATATCTTCTGCCTTTCGCTCACAATCGATGTGGGGGTCTACCCGGTCGCGAATGGTCGCAATCACGTAGCAGCCCTCCGGCAGTTGCCCCGGCAGAAAGAGCCGGTTGACCTCGCGCCCTGGTTCGTCCGCTTCGTCGAGCGCATCCACAAGCAGAACGACGCGCTCCTCGTTAAGGGCCGCCGATCGCATCATTGCCTCAGTGAGAAGTAATTTGAGAGTCTCGGGACCCTCGCTCGCGCCTGCCGGCAACTGTTCCATCGGAAGCTCATATCGAGTGATAAGTTGAGCGCACACGTTGCGAAGGAACAACTCTGGCGAGCGCAGGTTATCGCGAGCGATGTTGAAGTGATGCGCATAGCCACGCGTCTTTGCAAGCTGGGCCATAATCGCCGACTTGCCGATGCCGGGCTCGCCGCGAATCAGAATATATCCGGCTGAGAATCGGGGATCACTGAGACGCTCCTCCAAAGCCGAGAAGACGAATTCGCGGCCAACGAAGTCCTGAGTACGCTCCTCGATGATCGAGCTGAAGGAGATCACATCCGTGGCAAGCGGAGATGGGACGCGGTCCATCCATCCCAACGGATTGCCGGAGCCGCTGAGGGCGGCAGCCACGATCGGGCTGAAGCTCGCTATGGTCGCGAGCGGCATCGCGTAGGCAGTTCGTCCGTCTCCCTGCTTGCGAGTCAGAATCATCGCCACCGCGCCCTCGAGATCATCGACCCAGACCGGCGCACCACTGAAACCAGGTTCGACAACCGCTGCCGAGTCGGCCTCCAGGCGGACCCAGTCTCGTCCTACACGAAGGCCAAGACGGCCGTGTGCGGCATCGCTCTCGGGACTCGAAACCGGGAATCCGTAAGAGGAGAAGCTGAGGCCTTTGTATGACTCACGTTTACGCAGCGGCAGGGGATCGAGGACGTGCGTGGGATCCTGCAATTGTAGCAGCGCTACGTCACCGACTGACTGGGCCTCGCCCTCGCATGGCATCGGCTGCCAGCCTTCCTCGATAACAAGCGCACGACAGGTCTCGCCGAGGACTGGAAAGTCAAGTGCGACCTCTCCCCCCGGTGCGCTCACGCCTGCGCCGTTGACTACGTGGGCGCACGTCAGGAGATGGCGGTTATCGATGGCAAACGCCGTCCCTACAATCTGTGACTGGTCGACGAGTCCAGACTCGGGCCAGCCATGATCGTCGCTCGAAGGTGCCAGCGCGTGAAGGCATTCCAGCATCCGATCCTTGAAGAACAAGGTTAATGGGGTAGGGCGGGTCAAGACCGACCGGTTGGAATTGCTTACCCTTCTGTCTTGCCGACCAGAATGAGCCCGATTGGCATCGGACCCGACTTCGTAGTCAGTACGGTCTCCAGATTACGTGCTCACTGCCGTCTTTAATGGCGCGAGGAAGTCCGGAGGTTGCGGTAGGTGGAACCATGCACCAGACGGATGGATGGGTCGTTCCCGAGGCCGCTTTGCTGAGCTTGATGACATCCTCGGGTTTGGGCGTTGCGTTTGGTTCCTTGTCGTCAGAGACAGGGCAGGCAAGAAGGAAATCACGAGCAGGCGACACGCCGAGATGATTCCCATCAACCAGAATCAGTCCGTAGCGGAGAGTGTAATAGCCCGGCTTGAGGCCCTGGCCGCGGTAGTCACCACCCTGGCTCGGGAAGTTGATCACGCCTACGAGCGTGCCTGGAGGAATGCTTGCGAAGTTGGCGCCGTCGACTGCGGCGCTTCCGGTCGGAATATCCTTTCGGAACCAGACTTCCGCTACCGGCTTGCCGTCGGTTCCGAGGACCTCTCTGCCCCTTCGCTTCGAGCGTTCCTCGAACCGCGTCAGAGACACCGCCGCCGCTCAACGCACCCGTAGACTCAACCTTGGGCTCGCTGTCCACAGAGAAAAAGAGGACAGCGAGCGCAAGCAGAAGGGTTTTAGCCAGCATTATGACCCAGGCTCACTTTGCAAATTGGCCGACGTAAGCGCTGCGCTTGTCGCGGTGGGTCCACGAAGTATCGAGGCCCGTGCCCGCGAATTGATCAAGCAGAGCTACCGATGGCATAGAGTGCACGGTAGGGGTCAATGGGGGATAAAAGGCATCTTCGTTGCCGCAGAGATGGTCGCGATCGGAGAGCATGCGCGTGCGAACAGTAGCCAGCCCGCCGGTTTCGACGGATGCCGCGACTGCGTGCTCGCCGTGGAACTCCATCTCGACGTTGATCGGAGCAATTTCGGTCCGAACCACGTTCTTGAAGAGATCGCCGGCCATCGACTGTGCGAAGGCCTCGAGCGCCTTGCGCTGCGCCGGCGTCGCACGTTCGTCGAGGATGAGTACCGACTTGGCGGGGTATGGGTTGCTATACGGGTCGCCGAGAGTGGAGGCTGCGCGAGCGACGCCGACAACGCTCAGGCCATCGAGCTGGACGCCGTCCCAGCTCCCCTTTTGCACGCGCCAGGCGAGGATTGCCTGATCGCCAACCAGTCCGACTTCTGAATTCGCGAAGCACGGGCCCGTGTAGACGTCAGCACTACGCGTCTCGATGTAGTCTCCACGAATCTGCTGCGCCTGGGCCGCAGAGGCCAGCAGGAGTAGTCCCAGGCAAGCAGCCACCATCATCGATAATCGTCGCATCACAACTCCTTTCAGCAAAGCGGAGAGAAACACTCCTTAATAATAGTCTCCCGCTTTCCGCTCTGCGTCAAGTCAGGCCAACTCTTCGCAGTGACAGCCCCGCCCTTCTGAGCTGCATTTCCCTGGCTCGGCTACGTTTCCGTCCGGGCCGAGGCTGGTTTGAGTATGCAGGCACCAGAAGATACCCGAGTTTGACCGCTGCACGGTCGGCTCCCGCTCCGCCCAGACGAACATTCCCTTCCAGCGAAGCGCGGCACAAAGGTTTGGACGCTCGGTTGTGTAACGTTCTTCTTCGGTCATGGTTTGTTCTCCGAATCTTGAGCCAATTCTTCTTTGCGGTTTTTCTTTGCGTCTTTGCGTCTTTGCGTGAGGAGTATTTCGCAAGAGGCTTGACCGGGATACTCCTCACGCAAAGACGCAAAGACGCAAAAGAAAAACCGCAAAGAAGAGAGGCTAACTATCCTGCTGCCTGCAGAATGGCGCGCTTGACGGCCACCTTCGCGAGCTGCACCTTGTAGCCGTTCCGGCTGAGCGCCTTCGCCTGCGACACGGCTGCCTTGCCGGCCTCCGTTAGCCGTCTCTTCGCTGATCTGCTTCCCGACCAGCGCCTCGGCCGCCGCAGGCGAAAGCCACGGCACCGGAGCCACGTGGCCGAGCACGATGCGGGCCGACTTGACTGTCTTGCCGTTGAGCTGCAGAGCCACCGCCGCGGCTGCAAGAGGCCAGTCGAGCGCCTCCTTCTGCCGCACTTCATACGTCGCGCTCTTGATACCGCCGACTGGCGGAATCGTGATTTCGGTGACGATCTCTCCCGGCTTGAGCGCATATTCGCGTTCGCCGTCAGACCGCGGTGTCAAAAAGAACTGATCGGCCGCGAGAGTCCGCTCTCCCTTGGCACCGTAGACCTTGATCTTCGCCATTAGAGCGATGAGCGCGGGCGCCAGGGTGGACGGATTGACGAAGAGAGCCGGTCCATCGTTGCCCGAGGATTGCGTGATAGCGGTTGTCGCCGTCGGGAACGAGCGCTGCGCCGCTTTCATCCTTTGGCCAGCAGCCCGTAGCCCGGCGCGGAAATACCAGCATCGCGGACGCTGGCAGAGGTCGCCGCCGACAGTTCCCATCGCCCTGATCTGCGGGCTGGTGACGCCTTCAGCAGCCTGCGCCAAGGCAGGATACGCGTGGCGGACCTGGGTGTTCTCGGCCAGTTGATCAATGGTCACCAGCGCGCCCGACTCGCAGGCCCGCGGCCGCCGAGTAGCTCATGCCCTGGAGATCGCGTATCTCCTTGAGGTTGACCACGCGTTTGGGAGTCACGATGTGATCCTTCATGAGGCTCAGCAGGTCCGTGCCGCCCGCGATGACTTCAGCCTCGCCCCACTGTCTGCTCGAGCAGGGCCACTGCCTGTTCTTTCGTCGTCGGGCTGGCATACTCAAACTCTTGCACTGGACCCTCCCTTCTTTTCGAGCGCCGCCAGCACCTTGTCCGGAGTGATCGGCAGCGTCGGCACGCGCACGCCGATCGCATTGGCCACAGCGTTCGAAATCGCCGCGCCGGGCGAGACCGTCGGCGGTTCGCCGAGCCCGATCACGCCGCGCTCGTCGTAGCCCTTGCCGGTCATCATATGGACCATGAACTCGCCGATGTCACCGAGGCCGGCGAGCTTGTAGAACTCCATGTTCGGATTGAGCATGCGGCCCGGTCTTGCTGGTCCATGACCCGCTCTTCGAAGAGCGCAGTAGCCGACGCCCATGATCATCGCGCCGTAGACCTGGCTCTCGGCCGTCTTCAGGTCGATGATCAGGCCGCAGTCCTGCACGGCGACGATCTTGTTCATCTTGACGATGCCGGTCTCGATGTCGACCGAGACGTCGGCCATCTGCACGCCGCCGACGCCGCCTGTTGTCGAGCGTGCCGGTGCCCGGATTCTTGCCCCGGACAGTGAGTGGCTGAGCGCCGAGTTTGGCGCAAGCCTGCTTCCAGGTCATGCTTCGAGACGGATCGCTGGCGACCTGAATCTTGCCGCCGACGGCCTCGAGCTCCTCGGGCTTGGCGTTGAGCGCCGGCGCCACCTTCTCAAAGAGCGCGTTGAGCGCATCGACCGCGGCACGCCTTGTGGCGGAGGCTGACGCCGCCGATCGTCGTGCTGCCGCCGGAAGGACCGGACGCTGGATAGCTGTTGTCGCCGATGAGGACCTGACCGCCTCGAACGGAAGTCCGAGGGTGTCGGCCACCACGATCGCGAGTACCGTTCGCGTGCCGGTACCGAGGTCCTGCGTGCCCATCTTGATCTCGACCGAGCCGTCGGGATGGATCGTCACGTCGCAGTTGCTGGCGTGACCGGCGTCCGCCCCAGGTATGGATCGAGAGGCCGAGACCCCGTCTGATCGGCCCGGCAGTCCCTCACCGCGCGGATGCCAGTTCTTCTTCCACTCGATCAGCTCCGCAGCCTTCATGAGCTCGTCGCGATAGACGTTGGCTCGAGTCCCGGTCAGCTCGATGTTCTTGAGCACGAAATCGAGCGGATCCATCTTGAGCGGCCGCTGCAAGGTCCTCCAGGGCTGCCATCGTGATCAGGCAGGCCTGCGGATGGTTGGGCGCGCGCCACGCCCGCGCGGCGCCCGATGTTGGTCGAGATGCTGTGGTGTTTGACGGCGCGGTTGGCGATCGTCCAGACATAGGGGAGCGGTAGCATGCCGGTCCCGCGGACGCCACCGGTACCCCAGGACTCAGACTCCCAGGCAGTAATCGTTCCGTCCTTCTTGGCTCCGACCTTGACGCGTGCGAAGGCTGAGGGCCGCGTGCCGGCGACCATCAACTCGGCGTCGCGCTCGAGCATGATCTTGACCGGTTTGCCGTCGGCCATCTTTGAGATGCTTGGCGTTCTCGACGCCCCAGCGGTCGATGGAGAACTTGCTGCCGAATCCGCCGCCGATGTAGTCCATCTTCACGTGGACATTGTCGGCGGGAATCGACAGAGCCTGCGCCAGCTGACCGCCGATACTCGATACTCCCTGCGTCGAGGGATGGACGAGAGACCTTCTCGCCTTCCCATTCGACTATCTGCCCGTGCGATTCCAGGCAGCAGTGCGCCATGACCTCGTTGCCGTAGAAGCCTTCAACGACCACCTCAGCCTCTTTGAAGCCGGCGTCAGGATCGCCCTTCTTGTCGGTCGTCGGCTCGGCGCGGTTGCCCGCGGGCACCTTATCCAGATCTTCTTCGTTGACGCAGTGCGGCAGCCGTTCATATTCGACCTTGATCGCGCGCATTGCGTCTTCGGCTGTCGGCTCATCGACTGCCGCTACGGCGACGATCTCATCACCGGCCCACTTGATCTCAGTGCCCGGTCCCTGGATGACCTTGACGGCCTTGACGCCCGGCATCTGCTCGGCTGCGCGACGTGTCGATGCTTCGTGATCTTCGCGTGGGCGTAGGGAGAACGGAGAATCTTGCCGTGGAGCATCCCGGGCCGGTTGATGTCGTAGGTGTACTTCGCCTTGCCGCTCACCTTGTCAGGCCCGTCAACGCGAGAGATACGCTTGCCGATGAGGGTGCGCTTTTCGGGTTCTGGCCACTTGTACTCAGCCATTGCGCCTGCCTCCTTTCTGGGTAGCCTGGGCAGCCTGCGCCACCGCTCCCTTGATGCCCACATAGGTGCCGCAGCGGCAGAGATTGCCGCCGAGCCCCTTCTCAATCTGGGCGGGTGTCGGGTTGGGATTGCGGTCGAGGAATGCCTTGCAAGCCATGACGAAGCCCGGCGTGCAGAAGCCGCACTGCTGGGCGTCGTTGTCTACGAAGGCCTGCTGCACCGGGTGCAGCTTCCCGTTCTGCTCGAGACCCTCGACCGTGGCGATCTTCCGGCCCTGCGCTTCGATTGCGAGGACTGAGCAGGAGTAGACGGGCTTGCCGTCAATGATCACTGTGCACGCGCCGCAGGTGCCGCGGTCGCAGACTCGCTTCGCGCCGGTCAGGTCGAGCTCATTGCGCAGCGTATCGAGGAGCGTCACGCGAGGCTCGACGTTGGCAGTCCGCTTCTTTCCGTTGATGTTGAGCGTGATCGGAACTTTGCCCGGGCCGTAGACTTTGACGTCTGCTCCCTCGACGTTGACGACGTTGATGCCGCCTACGAGCGGGACGGAGAGCGCCAGTCCGGTGCCCTTCAAAAAGCCGCGCCGCGACAAGCCAGAGCCCGACTTGCCGTGCCGGTCATCGGAACTGCTCATCAGCGTACCTCCATTCTGTTGTTTGACTAGACTCGCGAAGTGCGATCGGTTGGGAGTATATCAAGGGCGGTCGAGGAGTGACAATATCGCACGGGATGCCGACCGCACCGCAACAGGTCGCGCCAAAGGCGCGACCTATAACAGCCCGGGGCGAAGCCCCGGGATTAAGGGCCGAACCAAGTGCAGCCCCATCGGGGCGACATTGCGCGCGAAATGCCGCCCCGATAGGGCTAGGCGTTTTCGTGGTCCGCCACCCAGGGCTTCGCCCTGGGCTGCTTTCAGGTCGCACCTTTGGTGCGACACTGGAACCGGGCTTCGCCCTCGGGATAGCGCCCGGGGCAGTAGCACGCGGGACGTGTTGCGCGCCCAGGCCGGCTAGTCCCGGGCAATCGCCGGGATCAGGCCGTACGGTCGCTGGTAGCCCAATCGCGAACACCCGGACGGCGTGGGGCGCACGCAGGCTTCGCCCGGGCTGTTCAGGTCGCACCTTTGGTGCGACAGCCGAGCGACGGCAACCGTGCTAATATTCGGCCATGCGCAAGCTCCTGTTGGCCCTCTTTATTCTTTCGTCGGCACAACAGCCACCCGGCAAAGACTACCTCGTCTACGTGGTCTCCGAGTCCGCCGACAAGATTTCGCTGATCCGTTTCGGCCCGAAGGGCGCACGCATTGACCACCAGCTTGGCACCGGAATAATGCCATCCGATATCGACGGCCCTCACGGGTTGGCCTTCTCCCCGGACAAAAAGTTCTACTACGTCTCGCTCGGACATGGCCGGCCCTTCGGTTCAGCCTGGAAGTATGAAGCCGGCACCGACAAGGTTCTCAAGCAGGTCACCCTCGGACCCTTCCCGGCGACTATGGACGTCTCACCCGACGGTGGGTTTCTCTTCGTAGTCAATTTCAATCTTCACGGCGACATGGTGCCGAGCTCAGTCTCCGTTGTTGCCACCGAACCGATGATCGAGGTGGCGCGCATCCAGACCTGCACCATGCCTCACGGCTCCCGCTTCAATCCGCAGGGGACCAAACATTACTCGGCTTGCATGATGGACGACATGCTGGTCGAGATCGACACCGGCACCCTGAAAGTCTCGCGCCATATGATGCTCACCAAGGGTCGCGAGCACGGGATGGATGGCGCGCCGGAAATGGAGATGAATCACGCATCGCACTCCGATACAGGAGGTCATGGCCTCGAACCGCCAAAGGCCGGCGACATATCCTGCTCGCCAACGTGGGCTCAGCCGTCCGCGGATGGCAACTTCGTCTACGTAGCCTGCAATAAATCGAGTGAGATCGTTGAGGTTGATGCCACGAGCTGGAAGGTAACGCGCCGCCTACCCGCAGGTCCTGGAGTCTACAATCTGGCCGTCACTCACGATGGGAGGCTGATCGGGACCAACAAACGCGGTCCGTCGGTCTCGATCATCGATCTCAAATCGGGAAAGGAACTGGCGAGCCTGCCGACCAAACGGAAGGTCGTTCACGGTGTCGTCGTCACTCCGGACGATCGCTACGCGTTTGTCTCAGTTGAAGGCATCGGCTCGGAGCCGGGAACAGTTGAGATCATTGACCTCAAGGCTCTCAAGACAGTAGCTACCGTAGATGTCCCGCCCCAGGCTGCCGGCCTCGACTTCTGGAAGACGGAAGAATAGCCACGAAAAAGCACAAAAAACACAAGAAGACATTCTCTTCTTGGTTCTGGCTTTTTGTGGCTACTCTTAATAGCCGGGTGTAGTGGTTGAGCCTTTCTCCTTGGGCTCGCCCAGCTTCACTATCCAGAGACCGGAATTGATATCGTTGAAATAGACCAGGTCGCCCTGTGGCTGCGCGCCCCAGGCGAACGGAAGGTTCGGCCTGAAGCCCTCCTTGTCGCCGGTCCATAGCCGAGCCACTTCACGACCTTGCCGGTAGAGATCGCCGCGCAGCTCACCTGAAATATCGAGCACCCTTCCACCACCATTGTAGTAGCCCATGTATAGAAGGTTGTCCTTGACCCAGATGTTGTGCGAGCCCGATTCAGGCACCGCATACTCGGCGACCTTGCGAGGATGTTCGATGTCGGTTACGTCAACGACGTGCATGACGCCCCGCACAGGTATCCTTGACTTGTCACCCAGGTTGAATTCTGACGGAAAGACCTCGTCACCCACGAAGAGATAGTTCTTATCCCTGAAGACTGCGTGCGCGCCGGCGAGCCAGCCGGGACCGTATAGCTCGTGGTAGTTGAAACGCAGTTGGCTGACGAACTGCGGCTTTTCGGGACTCCCGCCCTTGATTCCCTTGCCGACGTCGAGGATGACGATTCCATCGCGCCAGTAAGCCAGATAAGCGAGACCGTCCTTGACCTGCACGTCATGCAGATAGCGGCCGGCAGAGAACTGGCTGCCCATCATATTGACGGTGCGAGCCATCGGATTCTCAACCTGCCACCGCGCCACCTCCTTTGGCTCCTTGACGTTTTGAAAGTCGATCACTCGAAGCGAGCCCGTGGCGTCATCCGTCAGGTAGACGTAGTGGCTGTCGATGAAAGCGCTGTGAACACCTCCTGTCACGGTCGCCGTGTATTCCGAAACAACCTTCGGATGCGCCATGTCAGAAGTATCCAGAAAGACAATTCCATTCTTCCGGCTCGACGCGCCTTCACGCGTCAGCACTCCGATCTTTCCGTCCGGAGTCGTGCTGATGTCGTTGATTGTCCTCGCGTCAACGGTCACTGTGTCGGTCAGCTTGGGCGCAGCCGGATCCGATATGTCGTAAACAAACAGCTTGTCGGCGATCGTCGAGATGAACGCGTACTTTCCAAAGATCCATTGTTCGGCAACCTGCTGATCCTTGATCAGTGTGTGGCTGATGACTTTGATCTCTCGTTCGACATTGCGCGGCGTGACGACTATCGAGGAGACCGCTACGCGATCCCCGCAGGCCGCCGTGATGACATAGGTTCCCGGGTCATCGGCGACGAAGCCGCCGTCTGATTCAATCGTCGCTCCTCCGCCGCTGACGGCCCAGCGAACCGGGACGGCTCCGTTCATGCCGCTCCCCTGCGCCGTGAATTTCACCACATCACCGGTGCGCGCGCGCGTCGATCTCGGCTGCACCGTAAGCGCGTTGACGTTGTTCTTGACGACCTTGAAGGTCACGGCTCCGACCGGCGTTCTCAGCCTGCGCCTTGAGACGCGCCTCGCCGGGAGCCACACCCACTACGAGACCGGCTGCGTCAACGGTTGCCACCGAAGGCGTTTCGGAGGTCCAGGAGATGATTGCATCACGACGCGGATCACCATTGGCATACCGAGCCGTCGCCTTCATCTGAGCGGTCCCACCGACGAAGATCGGATCGGCGAGAGGCTCGACGTCGACTCTGGCAAAGTGCGGGGGTTTGACTTTGATCGTCACGAAGCCGCTCTTGCCGCCGATCACCGTCAGAACTATCACTTCGCCGGGGCCATAGACCGTGACCATGCCCGATTCGTCTGCCGATGCGAGATCGAAGGGAGCCGCAACCCAGACAATCGGCTTCAGGTCGGTCGGACGGCCCGATTCGTCCTTCCCGACCGCCGAAAACTTGATCTGCTGGCCAACTTCAGCCTCGAGCTTTGAGGGTGTGATCTCTACAGTCTTTACCGCCGGCTTGGCTGGAGGCGTTCCGCTGTTCTGGGCCGACGCCGTCATAAGCCGACTGACAGGAGAGTGATCAGACACAGAGCTGAGATGGGGAAGTAGCGCTTTTTCATCTTGAGCCTCGTCGGTCTTTAGGGATGAGTGGCGTCAGTCTCCGCGGGAGTCTCGCGGAAGACGACGGGCGCCTGGCAGCAAGGGCAAGGTCCAGGCTTGTGCGTGGTGATGTTGCAGACGTCGCAGAAGTAGTAGAGGTCGTATCTCTTGCCTTCGCGCAGAGACTGAAGCTTGATGACTTCAATGAATGATGTCGCTGGGAAGAGCTTCGCGGTAACCAGGAGGTCTCTCTCCCGAAATCTCGAGTCGTTGTAGATCGCCGACGCCGTGTCCGTTGGAAGAATCGGAAAGAGTTTGCCCTCAGGCGTCTGAATGGCGTAGGCCACGCCATGATGATCGAAGTCAGTGGTAGATAGCAGGAGTCCGGCCGGCGGCTTCTGCAGGCGAATCACGCGCCCATGGACTTCGGTCTGAATGCCCGTTGTCGGGGCTTGAGCACTGGCCGAAATCGCCAGCAACAGCAGGATAGCGAGAAGCCTCATACCCAAAAAATACTCCGACGCCTGCCGCTGCGTCACATTTCAAGGAAGCAATTTGGAAACCCGGGGACTGCGCCGACGATAAAGCACAAGAAATTCACAAACGTGACGACAAAAGGGCGAATGCCGGCGGCAAATCTTCTTTACTGGGCCCTTTTGTGCTCTTTTGCCGTGGACTAGTCTGCGGCACGATTTCTCCTAGAACTTCAGCCGGATTCCGCCCCATGCTCCGATTGGCGCACCCGGGGCATAAAATGTGGCACTGACAATCGGGAACTCACCGTTGATTGCAGGTAATGGTCGAGCAACAAAGCTTCCACTGTCGGTGAATCCCGTTGGGCCAAGCTGCGCACCGCTGTAATAGTGATGATCCAGCAGGTTGTTGATCTGGACGAACAACTGGAGCCTGCGGCCGACCTGGTAACGAGCCCCGAGATTCACAACTCCATACCCCGGTGAGCTACCCGGACCAAGGTAATAGATTCCATCCGGCTGGCTCGCATTGTTCTCGTTTCCACGTGCATATGATGTCGAAGCCGCAATGACGTCGAGGTCAATGCCAAACTTGCTCGTTGCCTGAAAGCCTGCATATGCCTTGAACAAGTGGCGTGGGATTAGCGGAATGCGATCGCCTGGCCGAATCTGAATTACGCCATCCGTTCCCGGCATTCCCTCAGACGCCGAGTCGTTCGAACTGTTTGCCGAGCCCGATATCGTTTCCGCTGTCTGATAGGTCACGTCGAGCAGGGTGTAGCCGCCCCCGAGACTGAGCCTCTTGAACCGCCCGTCCAGATGGAGTTCGAGTCCCTGCCGTCGCGTCCTTCCGAAATTCCTGAAGTACCCGAATCCCGTCTGACCCATCTGAGGTGATGCTACGAAGAGAATGTCATCGCTGTTTTGCGCCCTGAACCATCCGGCTCTCCAGCCGAACGCTCCTTCACGCCCGCCTCTGACGCCGGCTTCGATTGTTCGCGTGACCACCTGTTTGAGCGGTGGATCGCCAACCAGGGCATTAGGCAGTTTGCACGGTTGACTCGGGTCGGCACACCCGAGCTCAATCGATGTCGGCGCCCGGCTCCCTTCACTGTAGCCGGCGTAGAGATTCACGCCTGTGTGTACGTTGAAGGTTGCGCCGGCCGACGGATTGAACCGGCCGAACGAGCTGGTGCTCGTCAGCGATCCGGGACCCGGAACCGGGCTGATTCGATCATGGTTCTCAATGGTCGTGTGATTGTATCGACCAGATAAAACGAAGTTCCATTTGCCCGCCGAGAGAGCATCGACGGCATAGATGCTGCCCGTGTTGATGAATCCATGAAGGTCGACACGAGTGTCGTACGGTTGACCATCTATGGTCCCGCCCGTGACTCCATCTCCGAATGAATTGACACCGGTGACGCTCCGGTCCGGATTGAGATAGCCGAGCTGCGACGACTGGCCGAAGCTGACTCCGTTGCCGTCGTAGCCCGCGCCCACGGTCAACTGGTTCCGCGTGCTCCTCCCAATTGCCAGCCAGCTCATCTGACCGGCAAATCCGTAATTGTCTTGACGTGTTTGGGTGGTGTTGATGAGACCATTGCATTTCTCGGCAGGCTCATCGCGCTGCAGAGATTGCGCGATGCATCTCCAGAATGGAAAGGGTGTGTTGGCGGCGTTCGAGCCGCTTGTCGGGAATCCCGTGTAGCCGGCAGCGGTCAGCGCCCGAATATCGGCCGCGCTCAACTGATACAACGATTGATCCAGGGATTCCTCATTCAGGTCTCCGTTTAGCGTATTTGTTCGGATGTGCCGGTAGTAGACATTACCCGACATCCACAGATTACTGCCAAGACTGTGGCGCGCATTGAGATTCACGAAGACTGCGCGATTCGATGTGATGTCAGGCTTGGTGTAGAAGCTCGAGTAGTCGCGAGCGAGAAAACGCTGCTCCTGGAGACCGTTTCCGGTCAATGAATTATTGTCGTAGCCGAGCGTCAGCGAAATCGAGGTCGCGCCGGATTGCCAGCCGACCTTTCCGAAGAACTGGCGGACATTCGAAGGTGAAGCCTCGCGCCAGCCATCCTCGAAGAAGAGCTCGCTTCCAAGAAACCAGCTCAGGCCTTTGGAATTTGATCCGCCATACTCCAATGCCCCCTGCAGGCGCCCAAAACTTCCACCGCTCACCGTCAGAGTCGCGCCCGGGTCCGTCCGTCCATCCTTTGTTGAGATCGACAGCGCTCCACCAAGAGTGTTGAGACCAAAGACAGGATTGGATCCCGGTATCAAGGCCACTTCAGAGATCGCCACTCTCGGGATGAGGTCCCAGCTGACGATGTCGCCGAACGGTTGATTGAGCCGCACGCCGTCCATGTAGATCGAAAGACCCTGCGGGGTTCCAAGAAGCGGCGAGGCGGTGTATCCACGATAGTTCACGTCAGGCTGGAATGGATTGCCCTGGACCTCGTTGATGTGCACGCTCTCGAATCGCCGGTTCATGAATTCGGGCAGGTTTGAGGCCTGGCTCTCCTCGATCTCGCGCGCCGTCGCCGTCTGCACGGGCGAAGGAACCTCGAGCGGCGTCAGGTCTACGCCGGCGAGCGGCGTCGTCGAGACGACATCGACCCTGTCTGAAGTAGCAGCCAGTGGAAGTGAGATGCTTCGTGAAATGACGGCTTCCGATTTCACCTCGATCAGAAGAGAGCGGGTGGCGAAGCCGCTTCTGGAGACCGAGAGCCGGTAACGACCGAACTCGAGATTGTTCAGGGTGACTGCGCCTTGAGTGCTGGTCCGAAAGCCGCGAGAAGTGCCATTGGCAAGATTCTCCAGTTTGCCTGTGACCTCGAGCGCGGCTCCCGCCTGATCGGATACTTCGATCTTTATTTGACCGTTCTTCCGCTGTGCGAATGAAATTGAAGCCAGGCAGACTGAGAGGGCCAGGCTGAGACCATAGCGCATAAACCACATTCCTGACTCAGCCATCAAGCCCATGCGTTCGTGAGAGATACTTCGCAACCTCCTCATGCTTGACGCCACGGTTATACCACCAGTCGCTGAAATGGCTCAGGCTGAACCATGAGCCTCCTCCGGAATCGAAATGCGAGACGAGAAACTCATCCGAAGGCGGCTGGAGCGCGATCAGGTGAAGCACGTAGCCGGGGCCTCGCTGTTTGAGACTCCAACGTCCTTCGGGGTGATTCCATCGAGTCGACTCCTGCCTGAAACCTGCCGCGGGTCAAAATGGGTCTGACGTCGTCTGAGGGCACCAGGCCAAGTGCCCAGCCATGCAGCGAGGGTGTGTAATGAGCTTGCCTTCGCTCATATGCGAGATCTCCAAAGCAGATGGCTTCGATGTGAGACCAGGCTCCGCTAGAGGCCAGCACGGCCCTCGTGTTGAGCACTTCCAGTCGCTGGTTCTGGTTCCATTGATCCCAGGTCTCCTGGCCGGCATTCCGCTCGTTGAGCTCGAGTCGGAGCGCTTCGCCGAGCGCCTGCCAATCGGGCGCCTCAATTGTATGGATCGGCTCTCTCACTATCTACTCGAATAGTTCACTCGACCGGTTTAGTATGGAGTGCGGCGACTTGTCGCCGCTTTTGATTTAGAGACTGCAGTGATGAAGAAAATCGCACATTTAATTCATCATCTGCAGCACGTAACCCAAAAGCGGCGACAAGTCGCCGCACTCCATACTAAATCGGTAGGCCAGTTTTGAGGAACACTCTACTAATGCAACCGAAACACTTCCATCTTGTCGGAGTCTGCGGCACGGCAATGGCCTCTCTTGCCGGAATGCTCAAGGCACAGGGACACCGTGTCACCGGATCCGACAAGGCCTTCTACCCGCCAATGTCCACCGAGTTGAAACGACTCGAAATAGAAACATACGAAGGCTTCAATGCCGACAATCTCAATCCCCCTCCCGATCTCGTAGTCGTCGGAAATGCCACCTCACGAGGCAACGTCGAGATCGAATACACTCTCAATCAGAAGCTCGCCTATGCCGCTATGCCATGGGTCCTGCGCGACCAGTTCATTCGCGGCCGCCGCTCAATTGTCGTCGCCGGAACTCACGGCAAGACGACAACGACTTCACTGCTGGCCTGGATCATGTCGGTAGGAGGGCTCGACCCGACCTTTCTCATCGGTGGCGTAGCCGAGAACTTCGATTCGAGCTTCAGAATCGGCCAGTCGAACTGGTTTCTCATTGAAGGCGACGAGTATGACACCGCCTACTTCGATAAGGGACCGAAGTTCCTGCACTACCTGCCCGAGCTTGTTCTTCTCAACAACATCGAATACGACCACGCCGACATCTACCCCGACCTCGAAGCGGTCAAGAAGGCTTTTCGACTTCTCGTCAACCTTGTTCCCTCCGAGGGACAGGCTGATCGCGGGCTGGGACTCACCTGTTGTGCGAGAAATCATTTCTGATCCACTTGCTCCACAGGGAGTCTGGTCGCCGGTCGAGAGATTTGGCATCGAGAGCGGCGAACTCGAATGGAGTGTGGACAGCCTCGAGTATCTTCCCCAGGAGACGCGCTTCAGTGTGCGCCGTTCCGGCACCGAGTGGGCGAGCATTCGGACTCCGTTGAGCGGCCAGTTCAATGTCAGGAACTGCCTTGGCGCTACTGCTGCGGCGACGTGGATGGGAATCGAGCGTGAGGCGATTCTCGAAGCGCTGGCCACGTTCAAAAGCGTCAAACGGAGAATGGAGGTGCGCGGCGTTGTTCGCGGCGTGACTGTTATCGACGACTTCGCGCATCACCCGACAGCGGTACGCGAGACGCTCGAAGCTGTTCGGCAGCGCTATCCGCACCAGCGTCTTGTAGCCGTCTTTGAGCCTCGTTCGTGGACGGCACGGAAAAAGGTCTTTCAGCCGGACTACAATCGCGCCTTCGCGCCGGCCGAGTATGTTATTGTGGCCCCGATTTTCGAGTCTTTCCGGCTCGCAGCCGATGATCAACTCTCGATAGATGACCTGATCGCGCAGCTTCGCGATCAGGGCAAGACCGCATTCTCGATCGAAGGGGCAGATGCGATCGTCAAGTGCCTCGAGCCCGACCTGCGCTCAGGCGACGTTGTTGTCATTATGTCTAACGGTGGTTTTGGCGGCATCCACGTAAAGCTGCTGGACGCGCTGAAAGGATAGCCATGAAGACATTGAGAATTCTTACCGGGCTTCTGATTGCCGCACAGATGATCTCGCCGGCTCTGACCAGCGCTCAGACGAAGGCCCTCGAGCAGCCATATGTGGTGGAGTACTACTACAAGGCGCGCTGGGGTTTTGCCGACGAGTTCATTGAGCTCTTCAAGAGAAATCACTATCCGATTCTGAAGAAGGGTGTCGAGAGTGGGCGAATGATTTCAGTTAGTGCGGTAAAGCCTCGGTATCACTCAACAGAGGAGGGACGCTGGGACTATCGCGTGACGATCACCTACAAGAACGTCGCGGCGGCTCACGATGCAGGCGATGAAGAAGCGGTGATCAAAGCACTCTTCCCTGATCAGGTGAAGTACAAGCGAGAAGAGCAGCGGCGTTTCGAGATTCTGCTGGCTCATTGGGATCTGCCTCTTGTCCCTGTGGTACTCGACTGAGGCAGCCACAAAGAGGAATCGTAGGGGCGGCTCGCGAGCCGCCCCCACAGGCCTTTCAGCTTATGTTTCGCGTGGCATCTTCTTTTGGCGGTGGTCCGTTTGGGGGCGGCTCGCGAGCCGCCCCTACGATTCCTCTTCCTGTGATAGAATAGTCCTATGCATCTCCTGCGAATTGAGGCTCATCAATTTCGCAATTTGTCAGGTTCAGTTGAATTCTCTCCCGGCCTCAATGTCATCGTTGGAGCCAATGCCCAGGGCAAGAGCAACTGGCTTGAAGCCGTCTACATTCTCTCGACGAGCAAATCCTTCCGTGCAACCCATCTCAGAGATGTAATCGCTCACGAGTCGAATGAGGCAATTCTTCGCGGCGCCGTCCTCCGGGGGAATCTCACCAAGGAGCTTCAGCTGCTGATCTCCGAGAGCACGAAGCAGACTCTGGTAAACGGGAAGCGTGAGCCGGTGACGAGCTATCTCGGCAACCTCGATGCGATCGCCTTTACTGCCGACGACCTGGCCGTCATCCGGGGCGCTCCCGATGCACGGCGCAGGTTCCTCGATCGCGGCGTCGTCGGAATACATCCTTCCTATCTCGGGACACTGGCCGGTTACAACAGGGCGCTCAAGCAGAAGAACCGCCTGCTCAAGGATGCCGCCGAGGCCGGCCAGACGAGCGGAGGGACGAAGGAGTACGAATCGCTCGTTGAACCGTGGAACGATCAGCTGCTGACCTATGGCAGTGAGATTCACAGCCGGCGAACGGCCTATGTTGAACAGCTCCGTGACGAGCTCCAGCCGCGCCTCTTCGGCCACGAACGAATCGAGATCAGATATGCATCGGCGCTGGAGGGGAAGGGCGACCTGAGCGACTACCGGCGAGTCTTTCAGGAGCGGCTCCTGTTTCATCTACGAAACGAACTTGCCGCCGGCCATTCGCTCGTCGGACCTCACCGCGACGATCTCGGGATCGTTGCCGACGGCCACGATCTGGCGCGTTTTGGAAGCTCCGGGCAGCAGCGCAGCGCCCTCCTGTTACTTGATCTCGCGCAGATGTTGGTGTATCATAAAACGTTTGAAGAATACCCATTATTCCTTGTCGACGACGTGGATGCTGAACTCGACCGGAAACGGATCGAAACGCTCCTCGACTACCTCGAGGATAAGCCTCAGACGATTGTTTCAACCTCGAAACGGTCTGTCGGCGAGCGCTACCGGGGACGCGCAAGGGTAATTTTCATCGCGACCGGGCGTGCCGGGAGGTTCGAACCGGAAGACGACCAGGCCGCGTTCCGCTCGTCAGAAGAGTATCTGCCAGCATACGAGAGCTGAGAGTTAAACATTGACAACCTCAAACATGCCTGGAAAAAAGACTAACGGAGGCACCGGAAACGCCGAGAAGGAGTACGGCGCCAGTTCGATCACCGTCCTCGAAGGACGCGATGCCGTGCGCAAGCGGCCGGCCATGTATATCGGCTCAACGGGTGAGCTCGGCCTGCATCATCTCGTCTACGAGGTCGTTGACAACTCGATCGATGAAGCGCTCGCCGGCTACTGCGACCGCGTCGACGTGACCATCCATCTCGACAACTCCGTCACCGTTGAGGACAACGGGCGCGGTATTCCCGTCGATATTCACACGCAGGAGAAGCGGTCGGCGGCTGAAGTCGTCATGACCATGCTGCACGCCGGCGGCAAGTTCGACAATAACGCCTACAAGGTGGCAGGCGGCCTTCATGGAGTCGGCGTCTCGATGCGTCAACTTTCTTTCTGAAGTCGCTTCGTCTGGAGATCTGGCGCGACGCCAAAGTCTACGAGCAGGAATATAAGCGCGGCATTCCCGTCGCCAAGCTCAAGGAGACCGGCACCTCGAAGAAGCGCGGAACCAAGATCACCTTCAAACCGGATCCGGAGATCTTCGAGACGACCGAGTTCAGCTTCGACAAGCTCTCAGAGCGCCTGCGCGAGAAGTCCTTTCTCAACAAGGGCATCAAGATCACGATCAAAGATGAACGCGATCGAGACCGAGAAGAGCCACGAATTCCTCTATCTCGGAGGCATCGCCGAATTCGTCAAGCATCTCAACAAGAACAAGAATGTTCTCCACGACCAAGCCGATCTACTTCGATAAGCTGGCTGCCGGTAACGACAATCTGGCGATCGAAGTGGCCATCCAGTACAACGACGGCTACGACGAGAAGGTCTTCTCATTTGCCAACAACATCAACACCGTCGACGGCGGCACGCATCTCTCGGGTTTCCGCTCGGCTCTGACACGGACGATCAACACCTACGCACAGTCTTCCGGCCTGATCCGCGAACTTCAAGGGAACGCTCACCGGCGATGATGTCCGCGAGGGCCTGGTGGCCGTGATATCGGTCAAACTGCCGCAGCCTCAGTTTGAAGGCCAGACGAAAGGCAAGCTCAATTCCGACGTCAAGGGCCCGATCGAGTCATTTCTCAATGAGCAGCTGGCGGCCCATCTTCGAGCAGAATCCGCCGGTGGCCAAACAGATTGTCGGCAAGGCCGTCGATGCCGCCCGCGCCCGCGAGGCAGCCCGAAAGGCGCGCGAGATCGCGCGTAAGAGCGCGCTCAACTCGGGCTCACTTCCGGGCAAGCTGGCCGACTGCGCCGAGAAGGATCCCTCGCTGTGCGAGATCTACATCGTCGAGGGAGACAGCGCCGGCGGCTCCGCCAAGCAGGGTCGCGATCGCCGGACCCAGGCGATCCTGCCGCTCAAAGGCAAGATTCTCAACGTCGAGAAGGCGCGATTCGACAAGATGCTCGGGCACAGCGAGATCAAGTCACTGATCACGGCACTTGGGACGGGCATCGGCAAAGACGATTTCGACATTGCGAAATTGCGCTATCACAAGGTCATTCTGATGACCGACGCGGATGTTGATGGCAGCCATATTCGGACATTGCTGCTGACATTCTTCTACCGCCAGATGCCGCAGCTGCTCGAGCACAAGGTGCCGGACGGCTCAACGAAGAGCTACATCTACATTGCGCAACCACCGCTCTTCAAAGTAAAGAAGGGCAAGAACGAGCGCTACATCAAGGACGAGCGCGAAATGACGCGCTACCTCATGCGGAAAGCTACTGAGGACGTGAAAGTCACGGTGATCAAGACCGGCGAGGTGATTGAAGGCCGCGATCTGACCGCCCTTCTCGAAAAGCTTTTTGAATTCAACGGCTATTACACCAAGCTCGAGCGGAGGCTGCACGACCGGAAGATCGTCAACACGGTGCTCGAGGCTCTGGCAGGCAGCGACGGCCTGCTTCACACGGAGAGCCGCAAGCTTCACGACATCTTTGCCGACGAGAGACTGCTTTCAAAGGTCAAGGCGGCACTCGATGCAGCGGAGTTCAAGACGAAGATCACTTCTGATGAGGAGCACGGTCTCTCTGAGATTGAGGTCAGGACATCAACCAACGGTGGTGTGGTCCTCATTGACTGGGAGCTTGCCACTCACGTCGAGTTTCAGCGGGCAGTCGAACTCTATCGCGCTCTGGGCAAGGCGAACCAGCCGCCGTTTGTCATCGGGAACAATGGCTCGCAGCTTGAGGTTGCCTCGCGAGATGAGCTGCTCAGCTACATTCTGACGGCCGCGAAGAAGGATCTTCATATCCAGCGCTACAAGGGTCTTGGTGAGATGAATCCTGAGCAGCTCTGGGAGACTACGATGAATCCGGAGAAGCGGACCCTCCTTCAGGTAAAGGTTGATGACGCGGTTGAGACGGATGAGATGTTTACTGTTCTCATGGGCGATCAGGTGGAACCACGCCGCAAGTTCATCGAGGACAACGCGCTCGATGTGAAAAACCTGGACATTTAAGAAGGCGCGCACTCCTGCGCACGGGACGTGCGCGCGGATATTAGCCGGCGGTGAAACCGCCGAATGAGCATTCCGCCCAACGTTGTCGCGCCCCGAAAGGGCGCAGGACGGCAACCAAGAGACAATGCGATTTCACTGCAAACGATTTGATTCAACGACGTACTTGCGTGAATCTGGTCCAGCGCCCTTCCCGGGCGCGGCGCGCCTTTGGTGGATTTCTTCCGGTGGTTTCACCACCGGCTAATTTCCGCGCGCACGTCCCGTGCGCAGGAACACGACTGGGCTAATCGCGCGTTTTGGCGCTGACAATAAAGAGACGCGTTTGTGGGAAAACGCCATCCCATAAGCGGACAAGCCATTCCACCCGGGCCGCAATTAAGAACAGCAATCATAAGACTTAGCGTTTGGCACGCCGCTTGGTTTAGAATCTTCTGCTAGAGAGTGCCCGGCCCCGCCTGCCTGTTGCGGAGCCGGAGCGAATCCCGGAGGAGTCTATGGATATCCCGCGCAAATCTGCCGCACGCAATCGCAAGATTCGCCGCGTTATCTACGGTGTAGTCGCGCTTATCGCTGTCGCCGCTATCACTATGGGCGTCATGCGCCTCAAGCCGGCGCCCCCTTCGGTCGAAGCCGGACAGCTCTGGCCTGATACGGTCAAGCGCGGGCAAATGATCCGCAACGTTCATGGTCCTCGGAACGCTCGTGCCCGAGGAGATTCGCTGGATTCCGGCGACCTCTCAGGGCCGCGTCGAACTCCGTTTTGCGCAGGCCGGCGCGACGGTCACGCCGGACACCGTGCTTCTCGAGCTCAGCAATCCAGAACTTCAGCAATCGATGATGGAGACTGAGTCTCAGCTTAAGTCGGCTGAAGCGGCATACGAAAATCGCAAAGTGGAGCTCGAGAGCACCCTGCTCACTCAGAAGGCCTCGGCGGCCACGGTAGCTTCCGACTACAGCCAGGCGAAGCTGACCAACGAATCCAACGAGTCACTCTACAAGCAGGGTCTGCTGCCGGACTTGCAGCTCAAGCTTTCGAAGACCAAGGCGGAAGAGCTTGCCGCGCGCAACGATCTCGAGGTCAAGCGGCTGGAAATCAACACCGTAGCAGTCAGGACGCAGCTCGCGGTTCAACAGGCTCTTCTTGATCAGGCCAAGGCCCTTGCCCAGCTTCGGCGACAGCAGGTCGATCAGTTGAAGGTCCGCGCCGGCATTTCGGGTGTCCTTCAGGAGATGCTCGTCCAGGTCGGTCAGCAGGTGACTCCTGGAACCAACCTTTGCCGGGTCGCTGATCCAAAGAAGCTCAAGGCCGAGATCAAGGTTGCCGAGACTCAGGCTAAAGACATACTCATCGGACAGTCAGTGGAAGTCGATACGCGGAACGGAGTCATCGCCGGCAGCGTAATGCGCATAGACCCCGCCGTCATCAACGGCACGCGAACGGTCGACGTCAAACTGGAAGGCGAGCTGCCGAAGGGCGCGGTTCCGGATTTGAGCGTCGATGGGACGATCGAGCTCGAGAAGATGAATGATGTTCTCTATGTAGGCCGGCCGGCGTTCGGACAGGAGCGCGCGACTATCAGCCTGTTCAAGATGGAGCCGGATGGCAAGACGGCGGTCCGCACGCAAGTCAAGCTGGGACGGATGTCCGTGACTTCAGTCGAGATTCTTGAAGGATTGAAGGTCGGCGATCGAGTCATTCTCTCCGACACCTCCCAGTGGGACAATACGGATCGCATCAGACTAAATTGATCAACGTCAGGAGACGACCCTCATGAGTGCAGCAGCAGGTGCACCGCTTTTGCGGATGGAAGGCGTGACCAAGATTTTTCAGACCGATGAGGTCGAGACCCACGCTCTATCAGGCATTCACCTGGAAATCTCGAGTGGCGAATATATTTCGATCGCCGGACCGTCCGGTTGTGGCAAATCGACGCTGCTCTCCATTCTTGGCCTTCTCGATACACCGACGGAAGGGAGCTACTTCCTGAATGGCAAGCCGGTTCAGGGCCTGAAGCTCTCCGAACGTGCGCGCATTCGCAATCGCGAAATCGGTTTCATCTTCCAGAGCTTCAACCTGATAGGCGATCTGACCGTCTTTGAGAACGTCGAGCTGCCGCTGACCTATCGCGGGATGCGATCGTCTGAACGGAAGCAGCGAGCCAACGAGGCGCTCGAGCGGGTCGGGATGGGCCATCGCGCCAAACACCTGCCGTCCCAGCTCTCCGGGGGTCAACAGCAGCGTGTGGCCGTCGCCCGCGCAGTTGCCGGACAGCCGCTCATCCTCCTCGCCGACGAGCCGACCGGAAACCTCGACTCGACCAACGGAGATGCAGTCATGGAATTGCTCCGCGAGCTTCATCGCGGCGGCGCCACAATCTGCATGGTGACTCACGACCCGCGCTTTGCCCGCCACGCCGACCGCTCAATACATCTCTTTGACGGACGGGTTGTCGAGGAAGACCACAGTTCAAAGGCCGAAAAGGAGCTTGAAGAGAGCGGCTTCGATATGAACTGAGGCGAGCCACGAAAAAGCACAAGAAACGCAAAGGTGCAGCGACTCCAATACTTGTATTTCTTGCGTTCTTTGTGGCTACCGAATTATGAACAGAATACTTGAAGATGTGCGCAACGCCGTCCGGTCGTTGCGTGCCAGGCCGCGATTCGCGGCCATCGTTGTTTTTGTACTGGCCATGGCGATTGGCCCGACAGTGGCCATCTTCAGTGTTGTGAATGCAGTACTCTTAAAGTCCCTGCCTTACCGCGAAGCGGACCGGCTGGTGGTCATCTGGGACAACTTCATGAAGCTCGGCATGGAACGCGTCGGAGCAAAGCCGGCCGACTTCATCGACTACCGGAATCAAAACCGCGTCTTCGAGGACGTGGGCGCCTTTCGCAATCAGGACTTCAATCTTACCGGTGGAAGTGAACCCGAGCACATCACCGGCGCGCGCATCACTCCCAATCTGTTCCCGCTACTTGGCGCAACCATTCTCAAGGGTAGAGTCTTCGCGCCGCGTGAGGGGCAGAGTGGCGAGTCTGATGTGGTCATTCTGAGCCAGGGTCTTTGGCAGCGCAGGTTCGGTGGTGACGATGCGATCGTTGGCCGCCAGGTAATGCTTGATGGACGCCCTTATCTGGTAGTCGGAGTCATGGCGCCTGACTTTCAGTTTCCACACCGGAGCTTTCCCTTCGCTCGCCCCGCTGATCTCTGGATACCGCTCAGGTTCACCGCGGACGAGATCACGCAACGCCAGGGAAGCTATAGTCTGAGAGTCCTCGGACGGCTTAAGCCGGGAGTGACTATCCAGCAGGCGAGAGCCGACATGGACAGGGTCGGGAAGGGACTCGAAGAGTTCAGCCGCGGCCCGAACGGAGCGGATAGCGGGTGGCGTGTCACGGTCTTTCCTCTCTCGGAAGAGGTGGCTGGAAAAAGTCGGAAGCCGCTTCTCGTACTCGCCGTCGCCGTCGGTCTTGTACTGCTTATCGCTTGCGCCAATGTTGCCAGCCTGTTGCTTGCACGATCGACCACACGGCAGAAGGAGATATCCATTCGGACTGCGCTCGGTGCGACTCGAGTACAGCTTGTACGGCAGCTTCTGGCCGAGAGTCTGCTGCTGTCGGTCATCGGAGGAGCAGCCGGCCTGCTGCTCGGGCTTTGGGGGCTCGACATTCTTCTGAAGATCGGGCCTGGAATCCTGCCGACGGCCGCCGAAGTCGGCTTTGACAATCGAGTTCTTGGCTTCGCTCTGATGTTATCGATTTTGACGGGCATTGTCTTTGGGCTGGCCCCTGCGATCTATGGCTCCAATCCGAATCTCGAGCAGGCTCTGCGCGGGAGCAGCAGGCAACAACAAAACACGGGCAGGCGAAGCCGCAGTCTTCTGGTCACCGCAGAAGTTGCCCTATCCCTGATCCTGCTGGTCGCCGCCGGTTTGATGATCAAGAGTTTCATTCGATTGCAGCAGGTTCAGCCGGGCCTCGACCGGAGAGGTGTGCTGACGGCCGAGATACCGCTCTCGACCTCGCGTTACGCTGAAGGACCTCAGATGGCAGCGTTCGCTGAGCAGCTGGTTCAGACGATCGAGTCTTCGCCGGGTGTCGAATCGGCGGCGGTGAGCACAATACTTCCGTTGCAGGGTGCTGCTGCAGACGATCCGTTCAGCGTCGAGGGACGGCCACTCGATATGAAGAGGATGACAGTCGCCGGACACCAGGCAGTGAGTGGAGACTATTTCCGTGCGCTGCGGATTCCAATAGTGCAGGGTCGAGCGATTTCAGAGAGGGATGGGCCGGAGGCTCCGGCGGTCGCCGTCATCAATCAGAGCCTGGCGCGGGCGTTCTTCGCCGGAGAGGACCCGCTTGGAAAGCGGATGAAGCTTGGAGCGCCGCGATCGTCGAGTCCGTGGCTGACGATTGTCGGCGTGGCCGCCGATGTTGCACACGGGACGATCGAGTCGTCCTCAAAACCCGACTGGTACTTCTCATATAAGCAGTCACCGAGCCGGAATATCTACCTCCTGGCTCGCACCGATCGCGATCCGCGGCAGCTCGCCGCTCTTATTCAGAGCGGAGTACGCGCAATCGACAGGGATCAGCCTGTGGCAAGCATCCGAACCATGGAAGACGTAGTCGATTCCACCATGGCTCCTCGTCGCTTCAACACCATGGTTCTTACTATCTTTGCCGCGATCGCGCTGGTTCTGGCGGCGGCCGGCATCTACGGAGTGGTGGCCAATTCGGTTGCCCAACGAACGAGAGAGATCGGTGTTCGCATGGCTCTTGGCGCTACGGGCGGGAGTGTCTTGAGATTGGTAGTCAGGCAGGGGATTGTACCGGCGCTCGCCGGAATAGCAGTGGGGATAGGTGGGGCGTTGCTTTTGACGCGTTTCATTGCGAGCTTGCTCTTCGAGATTGGCCATGCGGACACTCTGACTTTTGCAATAGTTTCGCTGGTGCTCGCTGCTGTGGCGCTGGTCGCGTGTCTTGGCCCCGCGCTCCGCGCAGTGAGAGTCGACCCGACAGTTGCGTTAAGGCAGGAGTAGTGTATGCCGCTCCTTTGCAGTGGTCCACTGGCTCAGTATGGAGTGCGGCGACGTGTCGCCGCTTTTGATTCAGTGATTGCACTGACGAAGAAGAATCGGGCGTGTAAACCAGAATCCGTAGTAACTAACTCAAAAGCGGCGACAAGTCGCCGCACTCCATACCGAGCCAGTGGCCGCGCTTCATTGTTGAGGCCCGACTTCAATTGCTCTGAGAAGACTCTATGAACGGACTACTTCAGGATATCAGGCTTGTCTTCCGGCAGTTTTTCAAAGCTCCCGGGTTCACGGTCGTTGCGATCTTCTCACTGGCTCTCGGCATTGGAGCCAATACTGCGATCTTCAGCCTGGTCAATCGGGTCCTGCTGCGTCCTCTTCCCATCGAACGACCAGGCGAGTTCGTCGCCGTCAATGAGGTCAGCCTGAAACAGCGAGACGCCTTCATGAGCTTCTCGTATCCGAACTACGTCGACTTTCGCGATCGCAATACCGTTCTCGCAGGGACCATCGCACATCGCTTCTGCCCCATCAGCCTGAGCCGCAACGGGAACAATCAGAGAATCTGGGGCTATCTGGTTTCAGGCAATTACTTCGATGTACTCGGGGTGAAACCGCTGAAGGGCCGCTTCTTCACACAGGAAGAGGATCGCTCTCCCGGAGCCAATCCGATAGCAGTCGTGAGTTACGGCGCCTGGCAACATCTCTTCGCGTCGGATCCCGATCTCGTCGGCAAGACACTGACACTCAACGGCAACACCTTCACTGTGGTGGGAGTGGCTCCCAAGGGCTTCACCGGAACGGAACTGGTCTTCACGCCCGAGATCTGGATGCCGATGACCATGGCTCATCAGATCGAGCCGGGCTCGAACTGGCTTGAAACACGAAGCAACGGAGTCCTTTTTGTTCAGGCTCGTCTCAAGCCGGGCATTACCATTGGTCAGGCTGAAGCTTCGCTCAACGGTCTGGCAGCTCAACTCGGCACCGAGTACCCGGACACCAATTCGGCCACTGGAATCAGTCTCACCCCGCCAGGCCTGGTATTGCCGCAACTTCGCAATCCTGTCCTGGGCTTCTCGGGAGTATTGATGGCAGTAGTCGGCATCGTTCTGCTGATTGCCTGCACCAATCTTGCCAACCTGCTTCTTTCACGAGCAGTCGGCCGAAGAAAGGAGATTGCGGTCCGGCTGGCTCTTGGTGCGGGCCGTGGAAGGCTGATTCGTCAATTACTCACTGAGAGCATTGCTCTATCGATCGCGGGCGGTGTTGTTGGCATGTTTCTGGCGTGGTGGATCATAGATCTCGCGATTACGTTCCGGCCAACGATGGATTTTCCATTGACCATCGATCTCGCAATTGACTGGCGAGTCCTTCTCTTCTGTCTCGGCCTCTCGCTCGTGACCGGCGTTCTCTTTGGTCTCGTGCCCGCGCTGCAGGCTACGAAGGCAAGCCTGGTCACGTCGCTTCGTGATGATTCTTCGGCGTCCGGGTTCCGAAGATCGCGACTCCGGAATGGCCTCGTTATCGCGCAGCTGGCAATGAGTCTCATTCTGCTGGTCGCAGCCGGGCTGGTGATCCGAAGCCTCCAACACGTGCAGCTGATCGGTCCCGGGTTTCGGGCGGAGCGCGCGATCGCAATGACCACCGACCTCGGATTGCAGGGTTATAACGAGGATCAGAGTCGCAGCTTTCAAAAGCAGCTTCTCGACCGCGTCAATGGTCTGCCGGGAATTGAATCGGCATCGTTGATCAGCTCGCTCCCGCTCTCACTGAATCGAAATAGCAATTCGATTCATATCGAGGGAGAAGAGGAGAAGCGAGGCTCAGAGAAACCCGAGGCAATGACGGCCGAAATCGGTCTGAGATACTTCGAGACCATGGGGATTCCACTCCTCGCCGGCCGTGATTTCACGGAACGTGATTCGAAGGATGCCACGCGGTGTCGCGATCGTCAACGAAACTTTTGCGAAGAGATTCTGGCCTGGGGCGAATCCGGTCCGGGATGCCGTTGGAAAGCGCTTCAGCTTCAGTGGGGCCTCGGGGCCCTGGGTGCAGGTGGTCGGCGTGAGTCGTGACGGCAAATACTGGAGCCTTGGCGAAGACCCGCAGCCTTTCGTCTATTCTCCGCTCACGCAGGACTTTGATTCGATGACTACGCTCGTGGTTCGCACCAACAGGGAACCGACCTCGACGATTGCAGCCGTCCGCGGCGTAGTGCAGACACTGGATCCGAATCTTCCTGTCTTTGACGTTCACACGATGACAGAGCATATGAACATCTCGCTCTTTCCCATGCGGGTGGGCGCGGCAATTGTCAGCGGCTTCGGAGCTCTTGCCCTGTTGCTCGCGGCGATCGGCATTTACGGAGTCATGGCCTACTCTGTGACACAGCGGACGCGGGAGGTCGGGATCCGCATGTCGCTCGGCGCCCGTCCGGGCGATGTTCTCAGACTTGTCATGCGTCAGGGTGTTAGACTGGCCCTGATAGGGTTGGCCATCGGCCTCGTCGGCGCGTGGCTCTTGACGCGATACATGTCGAGTGTGCTCTATGGTGTGAGCGCCAGAGACCCACTCACATTTATCGGCATTCCTGTGCTGCTGAGCATTGTCGTCGTCCTGGCATGCTTCTTCCCGGCGCGTCGTGCGGCCCGCGTTGACCCAATGGTTGCACTGAGGCATGAATAGCTGAAAGTAATGGAGTAACAAGTTGATCAGAGTTGAGAATCTCGAAAAGGTTTATGAACAGGGCGTCCACAAGTTCTACGTCCTCCGGCGAGTGAGTTTCGAAATACGCCCCGGTGAGTTTGTTTCGATCATGGGGCCCTCCGGTGCCGGCAAGTCCACGCTGCTGCATATTCTCGGAATGCACGATACGGGATGGCGGGGGGAATACAATTTCCTCGAACAGCCGGTTCATCGATTGGGCAAGAAAGAGCGGGCTGAGCTGCGGAACAGGAACATCGGGTTTGTCTTCCAGAGCTATCACCTTCTCGACAATCTGACCGTCTACGAGAATCTCGAGATTCCGCTCTCGTATCGGGATGTCAAGAAATCTGAGCGCGAGAGTCTGGTCTGTGACGTCCTCGACAGGTTTCAGATCGTCGGCAAGCGCGATCTGTATCCGAGCCAGCTGTCGGGCGGTCAGCAACAGCTCGTCGGCGTTGCCAGGGCGATTATCGCCAAACCTAAGGTCATCCTTGCCGACGAGCCAACCGGAAACCTGCATTCGAGTCAGGGCAAGGAGATCATGGAGCTCTTCCGGCGTCTGAATGACGAAGGGACGACGATTATTCAGGTGACTCACTCTGAGCAGAATGCCTCCTACAGCGACCGTGTAATCAAGCTCGCGGATGGGTGGCTGATTAAAGAATGATAGATATGGTGAGCGCGCACGACACGCTGCATTCGCAGCCGACCAGGACGATCAACACTCCGGACGCATCGACGCTCCGGGGGCCCCGGGCTTTGATTGCCGACGACCAACCCGATGTTCTGGAGGCGCTCAGACTCCTGCTCAAAAGCGAGGGTTTTCAGACCGAGACCGTCAACTCCCCCTCCCGCATTTTGTCGGCACTCGAGGCTCGCGATTTTGACATCCTCCTGATGGATCTCAATTACACGCGTGATACGACCTCGGGAGAAGAGGGTCTGGAGCTCTTGACTCGCATCCAGCAAGCGGATGCGACGCTGCCGGTCGTAGTCATGACCGCATGGGGCAGCGTCGATCTCGCGGTTGAGGCGATGCGTCGCGGGGCTCGCGATTTTGTTCAGAAGCCTTGGGAGAATGCGCGCCTGCTGAGCATTATCAGGACTCAGGTTGAGCTCGGCTCGGCCCTCCGCCGCGGTCAGCGACTCGAAGCCGAAAACGAGCTTCTCAGGCGTGAAGGACAGCCAAAGTTGATCGCCGAGTCGGCGGCCATGCAGCCCGTGCTTCAGGTTATCTCCCGCGTCGGTCCGTCGGATGCCAACGTCCTGATCACGGGTGAGAACGGAACGGGAAAGGGAGTTGTTGCCCAGGTCCTGCAATCGATCTCGCGACGAGCCTCCAAAGCGCTGGTGACGGTCAACGTGGGTGGGCTCTCTGAAGGCGTGTTTGAGAGTGAGCTCTTTGGCCATATCAAGGGCGCGTTTACCGATGCCAAGGCGGACCGTGTAGGACGCTTCGAGCTGGCCGACAGCGGCACTCTCTTCCTCGACGAGATTGCCAACATACCATTGCCGCAGCAGGCGAAGCTGCTCCGGGTCCTCGAGACCGGCGAGTTCGAGCGCGTCGGCTCCTCAAAAACGCGCAGGGTCAACGTCCGGATCATTTCGGCGACCAACGCCGATCTTCAGACCGAAGTAGCCGCCGGCAAATTCCGGCAGGATCTGCTCTTTCGTCTGAACACCGTCGAGATTCATTTGCCCCCGCTGCGCCATCGCCGCGAAGATATTGCATTGATTGCCAATCATTTTCTGCGCCAGCATTCCGAAAGGTATCGCAAGCACGTCGACGGGCTTCGATCCCGCATGCCATGCAGGGTCTCATGGCGCATCCGTGGCCGGGCAACGTGCGCGAGCTTGATCACGCAATTGAGCGCGGCGTACTAATGGCACAGGGAACGATCGTCAAGGTTGGCGATCTTGGGCTCCAGAGCGGAAGTGAGAGCTCGGCAAAGCTTGACGACATGAGCCTGGAAGAGGTGGAGTGCTTCCTGATCAAGAAGACGCTCGCCCGCTTTGAAGGCAATGTCAGCCGCGCCGCTGAGGCACTCGGCCTGAGCCGCAGCGCTCTCTATCGCAGGCTGCAAAAGTTCGGACTGTGAATGTCGGAGCGGCCTTCTCCACAACTCGCAATCTCCAAACAACTCCCTTATAGCAGCCGAATCTGGCGTGTCTCGCCTTCCTCGACGGGTCTACCCGCCGGAATAGTCGCTCTGATCCTCCTGTGGACCCAGGGACCTACTTCCAAAGTTCAGTGGACGCTGACTGTCCTGATTGTCGGCTTCTGGTGGGGCTTCGCCATGGCTTTGCGCGAGCGCGTGATCCTGCCACTTCAGACCGTCTCGAATCTGCTCGCGGCTCTGCAGGAGGGCGACTACTCGATTCGAGGCCGTGCGGCCGGACGAGACGATCCTCTCGGCGAAGGTCATGCACGCAGGTCAACGCACTCGGCAAGACGCTGCGCGAGCAGCGACTGGGCGCGCTCGAAGCGACGGCTCTGCTGCAGAATGTCATGTCCGAAATCGAAGTCGCCGTCTTCGCCTTTGACAGAGAGCAGCGATTCCGGCTGGTCAACCGCGCAGGGGAGCGGCTGCTGCGATCGTCCGATCGAGCATTTGCTGGGACGTAGCGCCTCCGAGATAGGGATCGACGATTGTCTTCGAACCTGGAGAGTCCGCGAACGTCCTCAGAAGACCTTTCCGGGCGCAGTCCGGGCCGATGGGGCATGCAGGCGCAGCATCTTTCGCGAGGGAGGCCTGCCGCATCAATTCTGGTGATTGCTGATCTGACGCAGGCATCTGCGCGAAGAGGAGTTGGCAGCCTGGCAGCGGCTCGTGCGCGTGCTGGGTCACGAACTCAACAATTCACTGGCTCCGATCAAGTCGATCGCCGGGAGTCTGGAGAATCTTGAAGCCAGTGAGCCGCGGCCACCGGATTGGGAAGACGACATGCGACCGCGGCCTGACCGTGATCATCAGTCGCGCTCGGAGTCCGCTCAGCCGCTTTATGGCGGCGTACGCGCGACTGGCCAAGCTGCCCGCCCCGATCCGGCAGGAGCTGGAGGTAGGCTCCATGGTCCGCGCGTGATCGCGCAACTCGAGACGCGGCTTCCGTGGATGTCCAAGGCTGGGTCCGGAACTCGAGATTCACGCCGATGGCGATCAGCTCGAGCAGCTGCTGATCAATCTCGCTGCGGAACGCCACGGACGCCGCGCTCGAGACAGGAGGCGGCGTCCGCGTGGGCTGGTCTCGGAGACAATGGACCTGCGTGGAGGTTTATGTGGAAGACGAGGGCCCCGGCTCTTCCGAACACCGGCAATCTGTTCGTGCCGTTCTTCACCACCAAACCAGGCGGCACGGGCATCGGACTGGTGCTGAGCCGCCAGATAGCAGAGGCTCACGGCGGCACGCTGACCCTCGAAAACCGGCAATTCACGAGGGATGCGAAGCCCGCCTGAAGCTCCCGCTTTAAAAGGTCCACCGATTTAGTATGGAGTGCGGCGACTTGTCGCCGCTGTTGAGTTACCTACTGCTGCATTGTGGTTTTACACGCGCTCAATTCTTCTCATGGCTCCAGTAGCTAACTCAAAAGCGGCGACAAGTCGCCGCACTCCATACTAAATCGGTCGGCGTCTTCACCGACCCCAATACCACAGCTCGATCGATTCCCCTGTGAAGAGCACTATCAACGCCGCAACGCCGAGAAATAGGCCCAACGGTACTGCCGTCTTCAATCCTCGCCGCGTGCGCGCAGCGATAAACAGGCCACCGACCAACGCCAGGACCACCCCAATGAAGAGCGTGCGCATCGCTCCCTGCCAGCTCAGAAACGCTCCAACGAGGGCCAACAGCTTCGCATCTCCAAGGCCCATACCCTCGATCCCACGAATGTAAAAATAGAGCGCCCGAATTACCCAGAGCACCGCACCACCGGCCAACGCCCCAACCGCTCCCCGCGCGAGCGAGGCGAACGCCATCGAGAGTCGCATATTCTCGATATCGCAAGACCAGACGAGGGCCACCCAGGCAACGCCAGCCAGCAGTCCGCCAACTATCCACACCGTCATCCGGCTCGATGGAGCGCGATCTGCCGGTGTTTCATCCCACTCGAGATACTTTCCAAAAAGAACGGTGTCGACTACACCGAGCGAACGAAGCAGAGGTACGGCGGCGGCGAACGTCATCAGCCCGGTGAGAGCCATAATCCATTTCCGGGGCTCACCGGTCAGCGATTCGAGCCATGGCATCTCTAACGGCCACTTTCGCATTTGACCTGTCCATCCGAGGACAGCTACGAAGACAAGAGCGACAAGAACCGATGGAATCGTGATCGAGTCCGGAAGCAGCTGGTGCCTCGCATCAATCACCATGAGAACGATAATCGTAGCCGCGAACCACATCTCCGCTACCGTGGGTGCAGTAACTCCATCCTTGAGTGCAAGCACAAGAAAGACAGCGCCAGTGATCAGCTCGACCAGCGGGTAGATGAGTGAGATTCGTGCCCGACAATTCCGGCAGCGTCCACGAAGAAGAGCGAAACTGAGCAGAGGAATGTTGTCCGCTGGACGCAGGGCCGTGCCACAGTGCGGGCAGTGTGATCCCGGAAACACAATCGATTCACCGAGAGGCACCCGGTGAATGACTACATTGAGGAAGCTTCCGACGAGTAAACCAAAGACAAACGCGAGGAAGGCGGTATAGGCTACGGGCAGTTCTGAGAGAGATGCCATCGCTGGGCATTAGTAGGATTCAGACATGAGTTTGTCAAGCGAGCATCGATTTATTATTGGTAGACTGCGGACCATGGAGATTCTTCAAGTCTGTTCGGCGGAGAGTTGGGGTGGTGGCGAGCACCATGTAGCCGACCTCACCCGAGCTCTCGTCTCCCGCGGACATCATTTGCACCTTGCGGTCCGACCTGCCACTCCTCTGCGCGATGCCCTGTCAAACCTACCGATATGCTGGCACGATCTGCCATTGCGTAATGCCGCCGATCTCGGAAGCGCCCGCAGGCTGGCAGCCATCATCCAGGATGAGAAGATCGATGTCGTCCACGCTCACCTTGCCCGTGACTATGCGATGTGCGGAGTTGCCCTCAGACGCCAGACGGCAAAACTCTTCCTCACACGCCACCATTTCCACGAGATCAGGTCGAACCCGCTATATCGCTGGTCGATCTCGAGCGTCACCCGGCTGATCGCCGTCTCAAGGAGTGTTGCTGAGAAACTCAGGCGAGCCTTTCCTGACGAAGCCGAAAAGATTGTCGTCATTCCCAACTGGATCGATTCTGCCATGGTCGGCTCAGTCGACCGAACGGCTGCGCGCACGGCGCTGGGCCTTGAACGCCAGCTGGCGATCGCCACGATCGGTCAGTTGACCCCACTCAAGCGGCAGGATTTGTTCATTCAAGCTGCCGCGAGACTGCTCGAAAAGAACGCCGATGCCGACGTCGAGTTTCTTGTAATCGGCAGGCCAGGAGACAAGGACTCCAGGTATGAGGCTGAGTTGCATGATCTGGCCCGCCGCCTTCAGGTGGACATACGCTTCACCGGCCAGGTTGAGAGTCTTGCAACGGTAATGCGGGGCCTCGATGTTGTCGTTGCCGCCTCAGTGGACGAAGGATTCTCATTGGTGGTTGCTGAGGCAATGGCCAGCGGATGCTCCGTCGTAGCGTCGCGAGCGGGAGGTATGGCGGAGATTGTCGATGATGGCAGGACAGGGCTCCTGGTAGAGCCGGGGAATTGCGAGGAATTGGTTGCCGCACTTCGACGGCTGATATCTGATCAGACGCTCCGGGAAGGACTCGGTGCCGCCGCGCGCGCTGAGGTTAGCGAGCGCTTCGATCGCGAGACGATCATCGATCAGATCGAAGAACTGTATCGCACCGGGTAAAAATCCATGGAGCCCAATCCGGGGAGCAATTTGGAGTGCGGCGACCTGTCGCCGCTTCTGACTTAGGTGGTGCAGTGATGAAGAAGTAGCGTCTACACCATAAGTACCGCACTAGCTAACGCAAAAGCGGCGACAGGTCGCCGCACTCCAAATGCTCCCTTGCAGAAGCCCTTTGCATCAAAGCTGATCCAGATGTTGACGGTACCACTCGATTGAACGTCTCAAACCCTCTGCCATATCCACCTCCGGCCTCCAGCCAAGTCGTGTCCGGACCCGCTCCGATGACAGGAATTGCGCATCGATCTCACTCTGAATCTTCGACGTCAACATGACTCTGGCAACCAGTTTCTTGTCCGCGAGGCGGATGATCTCATTGACCAGGTCAAGAATCCTGACAGGGCTGCCACTGCCGAAATTGAACGCCTCTCCCGCAACATCATCGATCCGCTCAGCCGCCAGCAGGTACCCGCGCGCCGCATCCTCTGCATAGACAAAGTCGCGCACTGGACTGCCATCGCTGCGAATCACCGGCGCCTCGTCCCGCAATACTGAAACAATCGTTCCGGGAATGACTCTCGACATATTGAAATTCTCCCGGACCATAGATATTGGCGAAGCGTGTCACCGCCACAGGCATGGCATAGCTCTCTGCGTAGGAGCGGGCGAGTACATCGGTGCAGACCTTCGATGCATCGTATGGAAAGATGCCTTTGAGCGCGTGATCCTCGCTGTAAGGCAGCTCCTCGTGTGAACCGTAGGCCTTGTCGCTCGACGCCACGACAACCCGTTTGACCGTCGGGCTCAAACGGCACGCCTCGAGAAGCATGTAGGTTCCACGAATGTTCGTCTCAAACGTCGAAAGCGGAGAGCGGTTGGCGGCTCCTACCAGCGCCTGTGCCGCGAGATGAAAGACGGCGTCGATCTCATATTCATTGAGGATACCGCTGAATCAGCGGCAGGTCATCAACCGATCCATGCACAACAGTGACGCTGCCGCGAAGCTTGAACAGGTCGAGAGAATTGATCCGTGCCTCATCCCGCTGCAGGCAGACCACCTGCGCGCCCTGCTCTACCAGAGAACGGGCCACGTGCGAGCCTGCGAATCCGGTCGCGCCCGTGACAAAGGCGTGGCGATTGGTCCAGAAGGTCGCATCGGTGACTGTCATGTTTGCTGCTTCCGGAGGTTCCACCCGGCTTCACCCGATTCCCACATGCGGTTCAATTCCAGTCGGTCCTTATAGGTGTCGAGGCACTTCCAGAAGCCGGGATGCTGATAGGCGACGATCCGGCGTTCCTTCGCCAGCTTTTGGAACGGCTCGCACTCGAGCACGCTCTCTTCGGTCAGGTAATCGAATACTTCGCGCTCAAAAACAAAGAAGCCTCCGTTCACCCAGTCATTCATCCGAGGGCTTCTCCAGGAAATCGGTCACAACTCCATCACTGTCCATCTGGAGAAGGCCGAAGCTCGAGCGGGGTCTTACCGCGGTCACTGTTGCCAGCCTGCCGTGCTTCGTGTGAAAGGCGGTCAGTGCCTGGATGTCAATGTCTGCGAACCCGTCGCCATATGTAACGTGGAAGGACTTCTCATCTCGCAGATGATTCACAACCAGCTTGAGCCTTCCACCAGTATTTGTATCGAGCCCGGTGTCGACCGCTGTTATCTTCCATTTGTTATCCCGAGCCGAGAAATATTGGCGAATCTCTTCACCCAGATAGCCGAGACAGAGGATGAACTCGTTGACGCCCTGGTGTGCGTAGAGATTGAGCAGATGCCAGAGAACCGGCCTCCCGCCAATCTCTACCAGTGCCTTGGGAATCGACTTGCCCTGCTCACCAAGCCTCGTCCCGCGACCGCCGCAAAGGATGACGGCTTTCATGATTGTTTCAGAAACTTGATCTTCAACAGAAACGCTGAGAGCGTTGAATTGAACTCGTCCGGCTTATCCATCATGAGGAAGTGGCTGACTCCATCCCAGACCTGAAACTCAAGATTCGGAACGAGGCTGTGCACGTAGGCTTCGTATTCCTTGTTCCAGGCCGGTTGCCTGGCCATGATCGCGAGCGTCGGGACGTTGATCTTGTCCTCGCCCCAGATGGCGGGATCCACCATGCCTTCCATCGCGCTCACCGCTACGTACTGTGGCGTGCTGAGCATGGAGGTCTTGACCTGCTCCTTCAACGCCGGGTCGTGCATCGGTTGCACCATGAACGAAACCATCTGGCCGGCTGTCTTCTGGTAGTCGGGCGCACGGAGCTGCTCTATGAATTTGTCGGCGGCCGCCTTGTCGGGAAACATCGTCTTGAGGGCGCCATCGACTACCACGAGAGCGATCGTCTTGTCCGGATAGCGGCGGTAGAACTGCCGGATCACAGGTGTTCCCATGCTGTGGCCAACAAGCACGGCCTTCGTCACTCCCGCATCGCGCATTACCGCGTCAATCGAACGGGCAAAGAGGTCCATGCCATATGCAGTCTTCGGCTTATCACTCTCGCCGTGTCCGGGAAGATCGATGGCGATGACTCGCGCCTTGCCTTCGAAGAAGGCCGTCTGTGATTTCCAGAAGGCCGCGCTGCAGGTCCAGCCGTGAACGAAGAGAACAGCTTCGTTGCCCTTGCCCTGGTCAAGGTAATGGACTCTTACCTCATCGAGCTTCGCAAATCGTGAAGCCTGAGCAAACGCGGGTTGAACGGCAAAGGCAAGCACGGCCATGACGATCAGAGTAATCTTAAACGAGCGCTCGACACAACATCCCCCTCTTTGCGTTTTGCGTTTTTTGCGGCTACCTCTTCCGCTCCCAGACCTTGGCGTATTTGAGAAAGACACTGTACGCCGTGAAGATTGCGATAATCAATCCTTGTACTCCGTCGCGAAATCCCTGCTTGACGACATAACTTCGGGTGAAAGCCGAAATCGGTAGTACAAAGAGATCGGCTGTACCTACCTTGCGGCCATCTCTGTCCAGAGCCTCCGCAGCGAGTGTAGTGTACTCATCGAGCACCCGATGATGCTCACTCAGGTCGCGCCTGGTGAAGTGCAGTAGTTCCCCGGGAAGGGTCTCTACTCTTCCTCGCACGCGGGCAGTCTCATGCGGTGCGATCCCATCCCAATAGCTGGCGGATTTCCTGTAGAGGCGCATCTGGTAGTCCGGGTACCAACCCGAATGCAGAATCCAGCGGCCGAGATAATGAGTCCGCCGCGCAATCCTGAATCCCTCGGGAAGATCCGCAGAATCGCGCTTGCGAAGCCCTTCAATGGACGACCTGAGCTCGGGCGTGACCCGCTCGTCCGCGTCTATCCAGAAGATCCAATCGCCCGTGGTCTGACTGTCGGAATACTGATGTTTGTCCTTGTAGCCCTTGAACTCGCGATTGAAGATGCGATCCGTGTAACGGCGGGCAATCTCCAGAGTGCGATCGGTAGAGTTCGAATCGACGATCACTATCTCGTCAGCCCATGACAGGCCTTCGCAACACTCTGCAATGTTGTCCTCTTCATTAAAGACGTTGATCTTGGCCGAGATCTTCATGCGGACCGGGAGCCGAGCACTCTGCCATTCAGAACGTCGCGCAAGGCCTGCCCGGTATAGGATCGGCGGTTGCGCGCCACGGTCTCCGGCGAACCTTCGGCTACTATCCGGCCGCCGCCTTCGCCTCCTTCGGGCCCGAGATCGATCACCCAGTCGGCCGATTTGATGACGTCAAGATTGTGCTCGATGATGATCACCGTGTTGCCCAGCTCGACCAGCCGCTGAAGGACGTCCAGCAGTTTGCGCACGTCCTCGAAATGCAGTCCGGTCGTCGGCTCATCGAGAATGTAAACGGTGCGCCCGGTCGCACGCTGCGAGAGCTCCTTGGCCAGCTTGATGCGTTGAGCCTCACCTCCGGAGAGCGTCGTCGCCGACTGACCAAGCTTGATGTAGCCGAGTCCGACTTCGACTCAATGTCTGCAGCTTCGCATTGATTGCGGGAATGTTTTCGAGCATCGGCAGAGCCTCTTCGACAGTTGTGTCCAGCATCTCGGCGATGCTTCGTCCTTGGTATCGTACATCGAGGGTCTCGCGATTGTAGCGCGCGCCACGGCAGACCTCGCATGTCACATAGACGTCCGGAAGAAAGTTCATCTCGATGCGCTTGAGGCCGTCGCCCTGACATGCCTCACATCGTCCGCCCTTGACGTTGAAAGAGAATCGTCCCGGCTTGATAGCCGCGCTCGCGGATTCAGGAAGCATCGCGTAGAGCTCGCGAATGGGCGTGAAGAGTCCCGTGTAGGTGGCCGGATTGGAGCGCGGCGTGCGGCCGATCGGCGACTGGTCGATCTCGATGACTCTTGTCGATGTGCTCGAGCCCTTCAATTGCCGCATGCGCGCCTGGCTCAGCCAGGCTACCGTAGAGATTTCGGGCCAGCGCTCGGTAAAGAATGTCGCTCGACCAGAGTCGACTTGCCGGAACCCGAGACACCGGTGATTACCGTCAACAGTCCAGCGGAAACGAAACATCGATCTGCTTGAGGTTGTTTGCGCGACGCGCCGCGGACGACAATCGCTTTGCCGTTTGGCGCACGACGCTGTGCCGGAACTTCGATCTTGAGATCGCCCGCAATGTAACGCCCGGTAATCGAGTGCCGGATTGCGTGCGATGTCAGTCGGCGGTTCCGAAGGCGACCATTTCGCCGCCATGCGTTCCCGCGCCGGGTCCGAGATCGACCACGTAGTCGGCGCGACGAATCGTCTCTTCGTCGTGCTCAACGACAAGAACTGTATTGCCGAGGTCGCGCAGCTTGCCGAGAGTTTCGAGCAGTCGCTGATTGTCGCGCGGATGAAGCCCGATTGAGGGCTCGTCCAGAACGTATAGGACCCCGCGAAGTTGAGATCCGATCTGAGTGGCGAGCCGAATGCGCTGGCCCTCGCCCCCCGAGAGCGATGCCGCCGGCCGATCGAGCGTCAGGTATCCGAGTCCTACCGATTCGAAGAAAGCCAAGCCGGTCGCGAATCTCTCTCAGAATTCGTCCCGCGATCAGCTCTTCGCGTGGTGTGAGTTGAAGCCGGGCGAAGGCCGCGACAGCCTGATCGATCGGGAGAGCCGAATACTCGGCAATCGAATGGCCGTCTATTCGCACGGCAAGTGATTCGGGTTGCAGCCGCCGGCCGTTGCAGCTCCGGCAGGTGATCGGCGAGATGAGCGCCTCGAGAGCGGATCGGGTTCTCTCGGCGCGGCTTTCGGTCTCGCTCTCGGCCTGCTTGAGGACATCGAGCAGCCACGGTGTCGCCCCCTTCCACTCCGCGAGGTAGCGGTAGTCGCCATACCGGAACTCCACTTTTTCGGGCAGACCGAAGAAGAACGCATCGCGCGCTTTGCGAGGCAACGCTGCAAAGGTCGTCTCGGGACTGATACCGAAGTAGCGGGCGACCGCCAGGAGCGCTTCGTGCAGGTACGCGTCGGCCGACTTCTCTGAGCCTCCGACGAAGCTCAGCTTGCCGATTGGCGTCGTCTCGTCCATGACCAGCTTGCCTGGATCGATCTCGAGCCTCGTGCCCAACCCGTGGCATTCGCGACAGGCGCCGTAGGCGCTGTTGAACGAAAATGAGCGTGGTTCCAGTTGAGGAATGCTGATCCCGCAATCGATGCAGGCCATTCTCTCGGAATAGAGCCGCTCTTCTCCGTCCACTACGGCATACCACGACGACGCCTTCGGCGAGCTTGGTTGCGTGTTCGACGGACGCTTCCAGCCGCTGCGTAATGCCCGGCTTGATGAGGAGTCGGTCGACGACGACTTCGATCGTATGATTCCTCTTCTTGTCGAGATCGATCTGTTCGTCCAGACGTCGCATGCTCGCCGTCGATCCGCGCGCTAGTAAACCGCTCTCTGCAGCTTCTCGAGCTGCTTCGAATTCTCCCTTTCGCCCCCGGACGATCGGCGCGAGGATCATGACTCGCTCACCCTCCGGCAGATCCAGGACGTGGTGGATGATCTGTTCGGTCTGACTTTCGAGATCGGACGCCCGCACTGGTGGCAATGAGGACTACCGATGGACGAAAACAACAGCCGCAGATAATCGTAGATTTCGGTCACCGTTCCCACGGTCGAGCGCGGGCTCCGGCTGTCGTCTTCTGCTCGATCGAGATGGCCGGTGAAAGACCTTCGACGGCATCTACGTCGGGCTTCTCGAGCTGTTCGAGAAACTGCCGGGCATAGGCGGAGAGAGACTCCACGTAGCGGCGCTGACCCTCGGCATAGATGGTATCGAAGGCGAGCGAGCTCTTGCCGGATCCGCTCAGCCCCGTGATCACCGAGAGGCGATTGCGCGGGATTTGCAGGCTAATGTTCTTCAGGTTGTGCTGGCGCGCGCCGCGCACCGTTATCTGATCAATAGCCATGACGACGACTTTACCGGAGAAAGCAAACCCCAATTCTATCGGGGCCCGCTCTGAGGTACAAGTGGGCACGAGGAAGGAGCGTGACGATCTGGATGTGCGGCGGAAATCGTGCCGCAGGCTGTCCAGCCTGCGGCAGAGATTCGCAAATCGCCGCTTCTCATTGATTATGCCATTTCGCCATTTTGCCGCAGGCTGGACAGCCTGCGGCACTATCCGACCTATCTCTGGCGGCGCGGTAGTCGGCGGGTGTGTTGATGTTGGTGAAGAACTGATCGGAGTCCGCGAGCGCAGCGAATTCTCCAAACTTGACGAACCTCGTGGGTATCCGAGTGAAGAGGAGGTCGACCTTGTACTCTCCGGAATCGAGCATCGTTTCGATATGAGACAGGCAGCCCCGCCCATAGATCGCTACGAGGGGCTGGAGCCGGCCAGAGGCATCAATCGGAACCGTTGCTTCAGCCTTCTCCAGCTCGTGAATGCTTCGCAGCTTGCGCAACAGGTCGCTGGTTACAAAAGGCAGATCGCAGGCGAGCGCCAGGACATCCTGTCTTGCCGCGCGAAGAGCTGCCTCAATCCCGCCAAGGGGCCCACAACCGGGGATGCGGTCCTCAAGCAATAGAGCCTGCCACCGGGTCGCCAAATCGCGATAATCGGAATTCGACGCGCTGGCGACAATTGCAAGAGTATCGACCACCGGCTGAATTGCCGCCAGCGAGTGCTCTATCAGTGGACGGCCATCGATGGTCAGCCATGCCTTGTCCTGGCCCATTCGCGAGCTCAATCCGCCTGCCTGAATCGCCCCCAGCATCTGGTCGTCCTTCAATACCGTCCGGGCTCCCGGTGTGATATTATCGAGGATGACGCCATTTGGGCGTCTCTTCGGCGAAGATGATATTGACCGTGCAACCTGTAGTAAAGAGGTAGCTCAAAATGAAGCGCCTGATCTCGCTGGCCCTTTCGATCCTGGTCGCAGTGTCCGTCGCTTACGGTCAGGAATCCCCAAAACCTTTGGAAAGCAGCCGTTTCTTCCCCCTTGATCAGGTCAAGCCAGGGATGCGCGCCGTCGGCTACACAGTCTTCGACGGCTCGGAGCCGAAACCTTTTGACGTCGAGATTCTCGGCGTGCTCAAGGGCTTTCCCAATCCCCAGCAGAGTGCAATCCTGACGCGCCTCCTCGGTACGACGCTCGAACACACCGGCGTCTTTCAGGGGATGAGCGGCAGTCCCGTCTATATTGACGGCAAGCTGCTCGGCGCTGTCGCCTTTGGATACCAGTTCGCCAAGGACCCGATTGCTGGTGTGACGCCGATCCAGCAAATGATCGACGTCTTCGAGCAGAGGCAACCCGGTGACGGGAGCATCGTGCCAGATAAGCCCCGTCCGGTTTCCTTTTCAGAGATCGCGTTTGACGAACACTCCCCTGCCTTCGCTGCCTTTGTGAAGGGCCTCAACGGCGCGAACGGTCAGCAGCTGAATTCCGCACAGGCAGCCTCTGGGCCGGCCTCTGGGGTCGGTGGACAGATTCTCATGCCGATCGCCACCCCCCTGGCCATCACCGGAGTTCCGCCGGAGATCATTGCCCGGTTCGCACCACAGTTTCAGGCGTGGGGATTCAATCCTGTCGCCGGCGCTGCGAGTGCGGTAGAGATTGGCGATCTCAAACGTTCGAATGACGAGACGCTCAAGCCCGGTTCGACGATCGTCGTTCCGCTGGTTCGCGGTGACTTCTCTCTGGCTGCAGCGGGTACCGTCACCTATCGCGATGGAAACCGCATCTATGCATTCGGCCATCCGTTTCTTTCCCTCGGAGTCTCCGACTTCCCGATGAACGAAGGGAGCGTAGTCACCGTCATGTCGAGCTCGGCGGTCTCGTTCAAGCTGACTGCTCCGACCTCGATGGTCGGTGCGGTTCGCGGAGACCGCTCAACCGGCATTTACGGTGAGCTGGGGGCGGTGCCGAGGATGATCCCGGTTGAGATCAACGTACAGACCAGTCGCGGCGCCAATCAGACCTATCGCTTTGAGATGATCTCCGATCGCGTGCTGACGCCTCTGCTGCTCCAGATGACGACGCTGGCGACGATCAGCTCGACGGAGCGTACCATGGGCGATTCGACGCTCCAGCTGCGCGGCAAGATCGCTCTAAAAGGTCAGCCGGAGATCCGGCTCGAGAACCGGCTCTCTTCGTCGCTCAACGCGGCGATGGCGGCGGCTTTTGCCGTATCGACGCCGATAAGCGCTCTTCTAAACAGCGGATTCAGCGATCTTTCGATAGAGCGGATTTCGTTCGACGTCATCTCGCAGGATTCACGAAAGACTGGTCAGCTGGATCGCCTGTGGATCGACCAGACCGAGGTTCATCAGGGCGACAAGCTTGAACTTCAGGCTTTCGCACGCAACGATAGCGGTCGCGAGTATGTCGAGAGAATCAGCGTCGACGTACCTTTCGACGCCCCTCTCGGTCCTCTGCAGGTTATCGTCGGAGACGGCATCTCCCTTCAGGCTTCTGAGCCGAAGACTGGTGTGACGCCGAAGTCGCTCGGACAGCTCGTCCGTGAGCTCAACAAGATTCGTAAGCCAGACAGGCTATACCTCCGACTCGCCCGGAGCGAGAATGGAGCCGTCATCAACAACGAGGAATTGCCGAGTCTTCCACCGTCGGTTCTCGCCACCCTCGGGTCCAACCGCACGACGGGCGGTTACACCCTGACCCGTTCAACTACGCTTCTTGAAAAGGAATTGCCCGCGGCAGACTTCATAATTTCGGGCCAGAGGACGCTCACCGTCAACGTCGTCAGTCAATAACGGCTGCGGGGCAAGTAGAATCGGCCAGAGTTGCCCAGAGTTGCGTGGAATCGGAAGTCACGCCGAAGTCTCTTCGGGCCCATAATCTCATGCTAAGAACAGCTCTGATCCTCCTCTTCATTTCATTGGCGGCGTTGTCCGTCTCAGGCGGCGGACCCATTTTCTGGCGCGTCGACACGCGAGCAGAAATCGAGAAAGGAGACGCCAGAGGCATTTCGATCGCAGACAGCGGCGCCTTGACGCTCGCCCCATCGCTGACTGAGGTCTTCGACACCAAGCAGGCCTACGTCTGGTGCCTTGCCGCCGATGCGGGCGGAAATATCTATCTCGGCACCGGCCATGAGGGAAGAGTCTTCAAAGTAGACCGGGACGGACGCGGGACGCTTCTTTATAAGACCGGGGAGCTCGATGTCATGGCCCTTGCCGTTGACTCGAAGGGCAATGTCTACGCCGGTACCGCACCAGACGGCAAAATCTACCGCATCACGCCGGGAGGCCAGGCCGACGTCTTCTTCGACCCTCATACAAAGTACATCTGGTCGCTGGCTTTTGATCGCGAAGGGCGGCTCCTGGTTGGTACGGGCGATAAAGGTGTCATCTTCAGAGTCTCTGCGGATGGGCATGGCTCACAGCTCGTCAACCTCTCACAAACCAACGTCACTGCGCTCAAAGTGGACACCGCCGGCGACATCATCGCAGGCACCGATCCGGGCGGACTGGTTCTAAGAATCTCGCCGCAGGGCCGGGTCTTCACTCTCTTCGATTCCTCGCAGCGAGAGGTGCGCGATCTGGCGCTCGGCAAAGACGGCGATATCTACGCGCTTGCCCTTTCGGACTCCGCAGGGTCCGGGGCCTCGAACACGTCACCTGCTTCGGTTACCGGGCCCGTTGTCGCTCCATCAGCAGATGAGGGTGTAGTCATCACAATTGTCGATAGCGCAAACGACTCGGGTACGACAACGACAACGGGGAGTGCGCCCTCCTCGTCCTCGTCATCATCGAAGGCTGCGCTCTACAGAATCGCCTCCAGCGGCGCGATCGATACCATCTGGGACAGCAAAGAGAATACGGCGTTTGCTGTGGATCTTGATGGGACGGGTCGGGCACTGGTCGGCACCGGGCAGAAGGGCAGAATCTACGCTGTGGGATACGGCCAGAAGCCCGTCCTGCTGGCCCAATCGAGCGAGGCCCAGACCTCTCGCTTTGTGAGGAGTGGGGAACGCACATTCGCCGCCTCTTCGAACCTCGGCAAGCTCTTCCGGCTCGAGAATGAGGTGGCGGACCATGGAATCTATACTTCCTCCGTCCGTGATGCCCAGACGGTGGCAACCTGGGGCCGGATTTCATGGCTGGGTGAAGGTCGGATCGAGATTCAGACCAGATCAGGCAACACCTCGATGCCGGACGCGACCTGGAGCGACTGGTCCGCGGTGATTGGCAGGTCTGAAGGCGAAAAGATAGCCAGCCCGTCGGCACGGTTCATTCAATGGCGGGCGACCTTGCGGCGCGGCTCCAATTTGACTCCGCGCCTGCGCGAGGTTCTGGTCTCCTATTTGCCTCACAACCTTCCCCCGGTGGTCAGTTCGATAACGGTGTTGCCGGTGGGAGTGGCCCTGCAGGAGATGCCTCAGGCTCAGCCCGACGGCAATCCCGATCCGTCGATTATTGAACCACAGGCGCTCGGGGTTATGACTCAATTACCGCCGCGTCGAATTTTTCAGCGTGGAGCTATCTCGCTTCAGTGGCAGGCTTCGGACCGGAACGGCGACAGCCTCGACTACTCGATCTACTATCGTTCGGCGGATACGAGCAGTTCGGACTACTATCTGCTGAAGAGCGGATTGCGGGAGAGCTATTTCACGATTGACGCGAACTCGCTGCCCGACGGCCGCTATGTCTTCAAAGTTGTGGTCTCTGATGCGCCCTCCAATCCGGCCGGACTGGCATTGAAGGGAGACGCCGAGACCGAAGCCATTAACATCGACAACACGCCCCCTGTAGTTACAGCCGATGCTCCCAAAGCCAGCGGCGACAAGTTCGAGGTGGTCTTTCACGCTGTTGACGCGACCTCGATAGTTCGCCGGGGAGAGTACCAGTTGGATGGCGGCCAGTGGCAACTCGTTTTTCCGGCTGACGGCCTTGCGGACTCGCGAAATGAAGACTTCCGGGTCAGCGTCGCCTTCCCGGACCGGCGGCCGCACGTTATCGCCTTCAGGGCGCTGGATTCAAATCAGAACGTGGGGAGCGCTCAGGTGGCAATCAGGGGTCAGTAGTATGGCTAAGATTTTGTGTGCAATCCTTCTTCTGGTGCCGCTCGTGGCAGCCCAGACCGTTAAGAATCCGAAATTGAGCGCAGCCGACCTGAGTGCGGCAAAAGCTGAGGCAGAAGCTGTCGGGGGTGATGCCGAGTTGGTCTATGCGAATCGGCTGGATGCCCTGGAGAAGGGAAAGTTCGATAGCCTTGCGGTCTTCTACCTCAAGCCGCAGGCTGGCGGCCCGCTTTATTTTGGCGTGATCGTCACCGACGCCGGGGCGAAGTATCCGCTCAAGGCAGACAAATCGGGTCAGGTTCTGCCGACAGGCGATCGCTTTCTCCGCATGGGCCTCAAGTATGAGGAAGGGAAGGCTCCGTTGCTGCGGGTGATGGGCGCCGGGCATGACCAGCAGCACAACTTCGACTTCCGCTTCTCGGGTACCGAATTCCAGGTGGTAGACCGCTCGCAGGCTCCCCTCCCCAGCCCCCATTGACGCTATTTGGAGTGAGGCGACGCAAGGAGCGGATAGCCACAAAGAAGCACAAAAGCACACAAAAAGGATTCGGCGGTGCTCTCCCGTTATCTTTACTTTTGTGACTTTTGCGCTTCTTTGTGGCTATCCGCTCCGTTCTCGCCGCACTCCCAGTTCTCGCATTGCCCTTTCGAAGATTAAGCGAACACAGGGCTTATCGAAATCAGGGATTCTTCTGCAGAGGACTTGACAATGAGACACTCAGACTTTATATTGTGTAGACACTAAGATTCTAGATGGAGGTAGGAGGAAAATGGCATTGATTAGAAGAGACCCTTCGAGTGATTTCCGGAGTCTGCAGTACGACTTGAGCCGCTTCTTCAACTCTGCGTTCCCAGGGTTGATGGGGTCTGAGGAAGGCCTCGTCCGCGGTAATTGGAGTCCCACTGTAGACATTCATGAGGACAAGAACGCTATTACTCTCGAAGCCGACCTGCCGGGACTCAAACCGGGTGACTTCGAACTCTCAATTGAGAACTACACGCTTACCCTTCGCGGAGAGCGCAATCTCGAGAAGAAGGACGAAAGCAAGAACTATCACCGCGTGGAGCGGAGCTATGGTAGCTTTACACGAACTTTCAGCCTGCCCCAGACGGTAAACGTCGAGGACGTCCAGGCTGACTTCAAAGACGGTGTGCTGCGCGTCACTCTCCCGAAGAGGGAAGAGGTCAAGCCACGGCAGATTCAGATTTCGGTGAAGACTGAAGCTGATGCCAATAAGGCGGCCAAGGCAACTGCCAGCGAAAGCAAATAGACAGACGCACAGTTCGGTCTGAAGAAATGGGGCTTCTGAGCCAGCCGGCTCGAAGCCCCTCGTTTTACGAGGCGCTATGAGACTAGACAAGTTCACACTCAAGGGACAGGAAGCGATTGAGGCCGCCGTTGCCCTGGCCGAGCGCCGGCAACATCAGCAGGTCGAGCCCGAGCATCTTCTGGTGACGCTGCTCGAGCAGACTGAAGGCGTGACTCGCCCGATCCTTGGGAAGATTGGCGTCAATTCCGACATTGTTCTCAGCGAAACGGAGACGGCGCTCAATAAGCTGCCGCAGGTCAGCGGCGGCGGTCAGCAATATCTAAGCCAGAGGCTCAACAAGGTCTTCGACAAGGCCAAGAAAGAGGCGGACAAGCTCAAGGACGAGTATGTCTCGACTGAGCATCTACTATTGTCGATCGCCGAAGATAAGGAAGGCGACGCAGGCCGCATTCTGCGAGTCCACGGAGTTACCCGTGACGCGCTTTTGAAGGTTGTGGAGGGCATGCGCGCGGGCGCGCGGGTAACCAGTCAGAATGCAGAGGAGAGCTACCAGGCGCTGAGCAAATATTCACGGGATCTGACCGAGCTCGCTCGCCAGGACAAGCTCGATCCGGTCATCGGACGCGACGATGAGGTCCGGCGCGTAGTTCAGGTGCTCTCGCGCAGGACAAAGAACAACCCGGTGCTCATCGGCGAGCCGGGCGTCGGCAAGACGGCGATCGTCGAGGGGCTGGCCCAGCGAATCATTTCGGGTGATGTCCCTGAAACTCTGAAGAACAAGAAGCTGGTGGCGCTAGACCTGGGTGCAATGCTCGCAGGAGCCAAGTACCGCGGCGAGTTCGAAGAGCGCCTCAAGGCCGTCCTTCGAGAAATCGAAAAGGCGGAAGGGCAGATCATCTGCTTTATCGATGAGCTTCATACGCTGGTCGGAGCCGGCGGCGCTGAGGGCGCGGTCGATGCATCCAACATGCTCAAGCCGGCGCTGGCGCGCGGCGAGCTGCGCTGCGTCGGGGCGACGACGCTCAATGAGTATCAGAAGTACATCGAGAAGGACAAGGCGCTCGAACGCCGGTTCCAGAAAGTCTATGTTGGAGAGCCAAGCGTCGAGGACACGATCGCCATTCTTCGCGGTCTCAAGGAAAAGTACGAGGCACATCACAGGTCAGAATCAAGGATGCCGCAATCGTCGCCGCGGCGACGCTCTCAAACCGCTACATCACCGACAGGTTCCTGCCTGACAAGGCGATCGATCTGATAGACGAGGCCGCGTCGAGACTGCGCATCGAGATTGACAGTCTTCCGACCGAGATTGACGAAGTGGAGCGCGAGATCATCCAGCGCGAGATCGAACGCCAGGCGTTGATGCGCGAGGATGATCCCGTCTCGAAGGAACGGCTGGCCAAGGTCGAAAAGGAGATCGCCGATCTCAAAGAGCGCTCGAGTGGGATGAAAGCCAAGTGGCAATCGGAGAAGGAGGTCATCGAGAAACTGCACGAGCACAAAGGAGCAGATCGAGCAGCTCAAGCATCGAGGCCGAACGGTACGAGCGCGAGGGAGACTACGGAAAGGTCGCCGAGATCCGCTACGGCCAGATGGTCGAGCTGCAGAAATCGATTGCGGCCGAGCAGGCGAGACTCGACGAGCTTCAGAAGTCAGGAAGGACGCTCAAGGAGGAGGTCACCGAGGAAGATGTCGCCGAGGTGGTCGCACGATGGACGGGCGTCCCAGTCTCGAAGATGCTCGAGGGCGAGATGCAGAAGCTCATCCGCATGGAGGAGCGGCCTCGGACTGCGGGTCGATCGGGCAGAACGATGCGCTGATTGCGGTAGCGAACGCGGTCAGGCGTGCACGAGCCGGCTTGCAGGATCCGAAACGCCCGATCGGGTCGTTCATCTTCCTGGGGCCCACCGGCGTCGGAAAAACCGAGACTGCGCGGGCGCTGGCTGAGTTTCTCTTCGATGATGAGCGCTCCATGGTACGGCTCGACATGTCGGAGTTCATGGAGAAGCATTCGGTGGCCAGGCTGATCGGTGCGCCTCCGGGATATATCGGCTACGACGAGGGTGGCTACCTCACCGAAGCCGTGCGCCGTCGCCCATACTCGGTGGTCCTCTTCGATGAGATCGAAAAGGCTCATCCGGACGTCTTCAACGTCCTTTTGCAGATTCTCGATGATGGCCGGTTGACCGATGGCAAGGGCAGGACGGTCGATTTCAAAAACACTGTAATCATCATGACCTCGAACCTTGGATCACGTGAGATTCAGGAGTGGGAGGGTGACGAGAACGTCATGCGCTCGCGCGTCACCGAACAGCTGCGACAGGAGTTCAAACCGGAGTTTCTCAATCGCATCGATGATGTGATCATCTTCAGGCGGTTGAGCCTTGCTGATCTCAGGCAGATCATCAAGATTCAGCTCGAGGGTCTCCGGAAGATGCTGGCCGACAGGAAGATCAACCTGGTGCTCGATCCTTCGGCCGAAGAGTTGCTTGCTCGAGAAGGGTTCGATCCGGTCTTTGGCGCTCGCCCGCTGAAGCGTGCAATCCAGAGCCTGATCCAGAATCCGCTCGCTATGAAGCTTCTTGGCGGCGAGATTCGTGCCGGACATACGGTCGAATGTGAGGGGCGACCTCGACCATTCGAAGATGCAGTTTGAGACAATGGAAGAAGAGGCTGCGTACCCCACGATCTGAGACTCAGAAGAGCGGAGGCGCGCGCAAGTGAGGCCTCTATTGAGGAACAAGAATGAGCCAGCGGGATTTGAGTCAAATACGTGATCTGGTGGACTTGCAGGAGAGAATGAATCGCCTGCTCGATTACACCAACGAACGAAGCCGGGTCAGCCGGGAAGACGACCTGTCCCAGGCTTCCGACTGGGTTCCGCTGGCCGACATTTTCGAGACTGAAGCAGGGCTGGTGATCAAGCTCGAGGTACCCGAGATCGACCGGCGCGAGATAGACGTTAAGGTGACGGAGAACAGGCTCATGATCAGCGGACAGCGTCAGATGGGTAACGAGGCCAGCCGTGAGAACTACTATCGGATCGAACGGAGTTACGGTCGATTTTCGAGGTCCTTCGCACTTCCGGAGTCTGTCGATCGGGAGCGGATCGAGGCAGCATGCGAGAACGGAATCCTCCGGGTGACGCTTCCGAAACGCCGCGATTGGGCGCCACGATCACTCAGCGTGGAGGTTAAGTAATTGCAGCCAAAGCTCTCAAAATCCCGTTCTTGCAATAGTGTCAAGCGGGTGCTAGATTGCTTATACTGTTAGATTTGTCGCTATGGAGAAGAATCTCTTCATGGGCGTGGCGGATCGAACAGAGGATGAAAACAGAGACCGAAAAGAGGTTTTGAAGAGTGGGTGAGAAAGAGGGATCAGGAAGAGCTTCTGATAGCCCCGATACTACGGATACTTCGAGTGGGGGTAACGAAGAGGAGTTGCGGGTCACCGATCGACGACGCTTCGGCTCATCCAGGGACTCCGTTGTAGACGCAGAGAGCGACCCCGCGGAGGACTTTCAGATCGAAGGTATTTCGGAGTCATCTCAGGAGATTCAGTCGCTACAATCGAAGCTCAAAGAGGCCGAACGCCAGGTCCAGGAGTATGCAGACCGGTTCAAAAAGGCCCAGGTGCAGTTGAGAGTGGAGAATGACGAGCTCCGCTTCCGGCTGCAGAAGAACTTCGAACAGAAGCTGCAGACGGCTCGAGGAGACCTCGTTTTGAGTCTCCTGGATGTCTTTGACAACCTTCGTCGTGCCGTCGCAGCAGCAGAGAAGAGTGGGGGAAGGGAGTCTGACTACGAGGCGCTCCTTGAGGGCGTTAAGGCGACGGCTGATCTCTTCGGGACGAAACTTCGGGCATTGGGTCTCGAGACTGTACCGACAGAGGGTGTCGAATTTGACCCGCAGGTGCACGATGCTGTTGAGATGGTTGCAGTAGCACCTGAGGAGGATCATCTGGTCGTTGCCGAGCTTCAGCCCGGCTACAAGTTTGGAGAACGCTTATTGCGGCCGGCGCGAGTGCGTGTGGGACGCTCCAGCGATTGATGAAACGACCTAAAGGGGGGACGAAGTGTTTGATCTTGGTCAATTGACCGATAAGTTCTCCGAGTCAGGACAAAAGGTGATTTATCGCGCCATTGAGGAGTCGAAACGGCGCGAGCAGAATTTCCTTGGCGTCGAGCACATCCTCTCAGCGCTCGGCGAAGTGGAGGGTGCACTTTTCACCGAGACGATGCAGTCGATCGGAGTCGATCCTAAGTCGCTCTCGCAGATGCTCGAGCAGGAACTCGGTAAGAACCGCCAGTTCGTAGGCAGCAAGAAGATGCACATCACCGAGACCACTCGGGAGCTCTTCAATCGCTCGCTCAAGCGGGCGAGGCAGCACGGGCGGCAGACGATCGAGTCATTCGATCTCTTTGCAACGATCTTCGCGGACCCGACGGGTGGCCCGGCGGAGATCCTGCGCAAGCTCGGGGCGGATCCTTCACAGGTGCTCGAGAAGATTACTCAGAGCCTTCGCGGCCGCGAAGAAGAGGACGAGACTCTTCGCAAGAAGTATGAGTTGCCCTCGTATCTGAAGCATTTCGGAGTCTCTCTCAATAAGCTTGCGCGTCAGGACAAGCTGCCGCCGACTATTGGCCGTGAGCACGAGATTCAGCAGATGATCGAGATCCTCTGCCATCGCGAGCGTGCCAATTCACCGATGCTCGTGGGCGAACCCGGCGTGGGCAAGACGGCCGTGGTCGAAGGGCTGGCGCGTATGGTCGAGCTCGAACCGGCTCGAGTGCCGCAGCGTCTTCGCAACGCACATTTTGTCCAGCTGCAGATGGCCGGCATTGTTGCCGGCACCATGCTTCGCGGCATGTTCGAGGAGCGGCTCCAGGGAATCATCAACGAAGTCAAAGAGCATCATGAACTGATTCTCTTCGTGGACGAGGCGCACACGATTATTGGAGCGGGAAGCGCGCTCGGTGCGTCATCGGACGCCGCCAACATGTTCAAGGGAGCCCTGGCTCGCGGTGAGATCAGGATCATCGGTGCGACGACGCTCAGCGAGTACAAGGAGTATATCGCCGAAGATGAAGCGCTGGCCCGCCGTTTCCGGCTGGTCAAGATCGATGAGCCTACAATCAGTGAGACCCGGCAGATTCTCTTCGGTCTCAGACCGAGGCTCGAGAAGAACTATTCGGTGAGTATCACCGATGCCGCTATCGATACGGCGCTCGAGATGGCGCCGCGATACATCCGAAGCCTCCATCTGCCCGACAAAGCAATCGGCTGGCTCGATACCGCCTCGGTCAAGGTGGAGATCAACGAACCGAGCCTGCTCCAGGTGCGTCCGGAGCACATCATTGATGTCATCTCGCAGGAATCGAGGATTCCCAAGGATCTGATCTTCCGCGACACGACCGATCGATTCCGCGATCTCGAAAGCGTGCTCGGAAAGCGCGTCATCGGTCAGCACGAGGCGGTTCGCGCCGTCTCTCAGCGGCTCAGACTTAACAAGGGGCCACTCAAGGAGAACTTCTACAAGCCGGATGGGGTACTCCTCTTCCTCGGGCCTACGGGAGTGGGCAAGACCGAGCTCGCCAAGGCAGTGGCGGAAGCGATGTTCGGCGATGAGCACAAGATGGTGCGAATCGACATGAGCGAGTACCAGGATGGGACGGTCTCGATTGAGAAGCTTATTGGAATGCCTCGCGGCATTGTCGGCTCCGAGCGTGGCGGCATTCTGACCGAGCGGCTCCGGGAGAATCCTTATACCGTCCTGCTCCTCGACGAGGTCGAGAAGGCTTCGCCGTATCTGCTCAATCTCTTCCTGCAGGCGTTTGATGAAGGCTGGCTGACTGACGGTCGCGGGAAGAAGTGCTATCTGTCCGATGCGATCATCATCATGACGTCGAACCTGGGCTCCGACAATTTCAGGAAGTTCATGAAGCCGCTCGGATTCGGCCAGAAGTCACGCAGCGACATCCAGGAGATCAAGCGCGAGGTCATGAAGGCCGCTGAGGATCGCTTCTCGCCGGAGTTCCGCAATCGAATCGATGAGATAGTAGTCTTTTCACCGCTGACTATCGACGAGGTCAAGAAGATCGCCGAGATATACCTTGGCTCGTTGCGCAGGCAGATGGAGAGACAGGGCAAGCAAATTGAGATCACCGATGCCGCAGTAAACTGGCTTGTCGAGAAGGGCTTCAGCGTGGCGTACGGTGCGCGGTTCCTGAAGCGGACGATCGACGAGAGAGTGAAACTGCCGATCACCAACCTCTGGAAGGGGTTCGCCTCGTTCAAGGTTGATGTTGAGAACGGTGAGATCGACATCCTGCGGCGAATAATAATTAATAGGGGCGGCAAAGGGAGGGCGGCTCGCGAGCCGCCCCTACCGAGCCGCCCCTACGGCCGCCCACACGTCAATGTGTTCTCTTCAAGGTTCAAATGGAATCTCCAGCCCAACCGTCTCGCGCAACTTCTCGCAGAGAAGAGAACTGCCGGCGCCGAGATTCTTGATCTCACCGAATCAAATCCCACTCGCGTAGGCTTCAAGAATTACACCCACGAAATTCTTGATGCGCTGAAGCGCCCTGAGGCGCTCCTCTACGAGCCATCGGCCCGAGGGTTGATTGCCACGAGGAAGGCCGTCTCCGGATACTATGAGGCCCGCGTCGATCCCAAACACATTTTTCTGACTGCGAGCACCAGCGAATCTTACTCGTTTCTCTTCAAGCTCCTCGCTGATCGAGGAGACAATCTTCTTGTTCCGCAGCCGAGTTATCCACTCTTCGAATTCCTGGCAGGTCTCGAAGGTATTGAGCTCCTTCCATACCGCCTCGACTACCCGTCGTGGGGTATCGACTTCGACTCAGTAGAAGCATCCGCCAATACTCGCACGCGCGCGCTCATCGTCGTTCATCCAAACAATCCGACGGGTTCGTTCGTGAAGCCCAATGAGACCGAGCGCCTGTTCAAGCTCTGCGCAAATCGCGGCTGGGCGCTGATTGCAGATGAAGTCTTCTATGACTTCTCGCTGGCTTCAGACGTGCTCACGGCGCCCTCATTTGCTGGGGCATCGGGCGCATTGACCTTCGTTCTCAGCGGACTCTCAAAACTGCTTGCCCTGCCTCAAATGAAGCTTGGTTGGATAGCCGCCAGCGGGCCCGAGCACCTGCTTGCTGAGGCTGAGGACCGCCTCGAATTGATAGCCGATACCTTCCTTTCGGTGAGCGCGCCGGTTCAATGGAGTACACCCATCTGGCTGGAGCTCAGAGAAGCCAGGCAGAAGGAGATTCTCGAACGCATCGCGTCCAATCTCGGATGGCTTGTTGCTAAGACTCGGAACTCGCCCTGCCGAGTGCCGCGGGTCGAGGGAGGGTGGTCGGCGGTAATCGAAGTGCCTCGCCTTATGCCGGAGGAGGAACTGGTCCTGGAGATGCTTGACCGCGATGGCGTGCTTGTTCATCCGGGCTACTTCTTCGATTTCCCGCGCGAAGGATTCCTGGTGATCAGCCTCCTGCCTGAGTCGGATGTATTTCGCGAAGGAGTTGCCCGTCTGCTCTCCTGCCTTGGAGGCTGATTACTCCGGTGGCCTCGATGGCTTGGGCTTCGTTTGTGGCTTGGCCCGGCTCTTTTGGGGGCTGCTGGCTGGCGAGCTCATCCACCGCCTTTTGAAGCTTGAGGATCTGTTCCTGAGCCAAAACCATCTGCTGCTGCAGAGAGATGGTCTGTCGCTGTATTTCGAGGACCAGTTCCGGCGAGATGCTCGCCGGTCGCACCTGGGGCTGGTTCTGCTGCTGTCGTTCGACAAAGTCGACGCGCTGTTGCAGTTGATCGAGACGCCGTTCAATATTTGTGATTCGGAAAGTCTGGTCCTGTCCGGCGGTGGATGAATAGCCCGGCGCCAGAAGCATGGCGGTTAGAGTTGCGGTCCGTAGTAGCCTTGGCATTGCCCCTCTCCTCTTTGTCTCTTTTGGTCTTTTCGCGGCCACTCCGCGCTCAATACTAAGCTATATTAGCTCTGGAGGATTGACGCATGAAGCATTCAAGTGCGTTTGAACGGTTGTGCGAGGATGCGAAGACGCGAGTCAGGGAATCTCTGTTGCCGACGTCAAACGAAAGCAGGACGCCGGCGAACCCGTTCGCCTGATTGACGTCCGCGAGGATCACGAGTGGTCCGCCGGCCACGCCGCCGGCGCCGAACACCTCGGCCGGGGAATAATCGAGCGGGACATAGAGAAGATGGTCCCAAACAAGGATGAGGATGTGATTCTCTACTGCGGCGGAGGCTACCGCTCGGCCCTGGCTGCCGACAATCTGCAGCGCATGGGTTACCGGCGCATTCTGTCGATGGCCGGTGGCATCAGGGCCTGGCGCGATGCGGGCTATCCCACGGACTAGATTGAAATCTGCAGGGGCACGGACAAGGAGACTGTCTCAAAATCCGAGTGCCGTAGACGATCTGCATCCCGAAGGGATGAAAGAAGGTAGCCAGGGGCCAAGCGCAGCGCGGCCCCTGGAATGCTCAGCGAAGAGCCCCCGCGCCCTGAAAGGGCGCGAGACATCACGGGATTGATGAACTTCCCAGGTCTGGCGTCCTCCCAGGACGCGGTCTGTTTTTTAACGGAGATTCCCCGGGGCTGCGCTTCGCTTGCCCCGGGCTACCTTCTCGCATCCCTTACGGGATGCCCGGAGTAGGGTCGAAACAAATGTTAGGACGTTCTCCAAGCCGTGCCCCTACAATGTTTCACAATGATATCTACGAGACGGCCTATTTTGTTATTAGAAGACCGAGAGTTTGACCGATAGGTACTTCCTGGGATTCTGCCTGAAGTCGTAAAGCAGCTTCGTCAATTCAGTCGACAGATTATTGACGTTGTTATAGAGGCGCTCATCCTTGAGCAGAAGACCGGCCGAGCCTTCGCCGCGCTCGAGCCGCGCAGTAATATTGCGCACGCTCTCGACGGCCGCGTGAGTGTCATTGAAGAATTTCTCGTCGTTGAGCAGCTTGCCCAGATTCCCTTCTCCTCGCTCAATCTTGGCTGTCATGCGCTCGATCCTGTCCGAGGTCTCGTTAAGCTTGGCGATCATCGCATTGGTCCGGTTGTAGACCTCTTCATCCTTGAGCAGCTTGCCTATGGTCCCCCGACCGGCATTGAGCTGATCCGAGACCTGGGTTGAGAGCTTCTTCAACGAAGCAATTGTCTCAGACGCCTCGTTGTAGAGTTGAGGATCGTTGATAAGTCTGCCCGCCGTACCTTTTCCGGTACGAATCTCGTCGACCAGCAGCTGCGCGCGAAGGACGGTCTTGTCGAGATCGACATAGAACCCTTCGTCCTTGATGAAACGCCCGAGCGACCCCCGGCCTGCCCGGATGTCCTCGGTCACATTCTTGATATCGTCCGAAATCTCATTGAAGTTGGCCATCGCTGTTTGAGACGCGTTGATGATATCCCCCACGCTCTTCTGGGCGAGGCTCGGAATGCGGTCACCGTCTTTGATTGGCTTCGCGTTCAAAGTACCCGGAGTTATGTCAATGACATAGTCTCCAAGGACACCGGCACTCTTGAGAATGGCCCGCGAGTCGGTCCGGATGCGTTCGACAGCTGGCCGTCCGTCGATCTTGCCGTCGATCTGCATGACGACTTCAATCAGATTCTGGGAAGTGACGGTCGCAGGGATATCCTGCGAAAAGATGATGTCCTTGACGCTGCCGATCTTTTTGCCCGAGAGCCGGACTTCCGCCCCCTTGCGCAGACCGTCGATATTGGAGAGCTGGCTGCGGACAATCGCTTTGCTGCCAAAGATCCCGATGTCTCCGCTGACCGCAAAAATTCCGAGAATCAGAATGGCTATCGCGACGAGAACGAGGAGCCCGATTCTCAGCTCCGCAAAACTGCCTTGCTTTCTTTGAGGCATGATTCCTCCCAGCGCCCGCTTACTCTTCTTTGCGGTCCCCTTGCGTCTTTGCGTCTTTGCGGGGGTGTATTTCATGAGCTCATCCGCCGCAAGACGCCCGCAGACCGCAAAGAAGAGCTACTTCAAATTGTTCGACGAAAGCATGCTATTCGCTTTCACCCGCCGGCGATTGACGATTATCGAGAAACTTTATGATGTAGGGGTCGTCCGATGCTCGAAGCTCTTCGTCGGTGCCGTTGAAGATAATCTCTCCATCCTTGAGCATGATGAAGTGAGTGTTTACGAGACACAACCGGTCACCCTCCTGCTCGAAGACCAGATTGCCCTGATCGTCGCGAACTACATACTCGCTGGAGAGCACCTGGAGGTCCTTAAGCCTGTGTGTCACGAAGATCGAAGAGACCTCCTCGAGGTCGCGCAGTTTGAGCGCAAGCTCGTTAATCGTGCGGGCAGTTATGGGGTCGAGGCCCGCAGTCGGCTCGTCATAGAGAATAATCTTTGGACTGCCGGCGAGCGCTCGCGCGATACCCACTCGTCGCCGCATTCCGCCTGAGAGCTCATTGGGCATATTGTCGGCCGCGTCCTCGAGGTCGACGAAACGGAGCATGCGCATGACGGTCTGCTCGACTTCAGACTCCGGCATCCGCTGCTCGCGAAGGCGGTAGGCGACGTTGTCAAAGACCGGGAGGCTGTCGAAGAGCGCGCCTTCCTGGAAGACCATTCCGATCTTCTGGCGCATGGTCATGAGCTGCTCTTCAGAGAGGTCGGTAATGTCTTCGCCATCGACAATGATTCGCCCTGCGTCCGGTTTGAGAAGACCGAGAGTCAATCGGAGAATCGTCGACTTGCCGGTGCCCGATTGCCCGAGGACGATCAGCGACTCAGCGTAGCGAACCACGAAACTTATCCGATTGAGCACCGTTCGATCGCCATATGCGAGTGAGACGTCGTGAAACTCGATAGCCGCCTGAGCCATAAGAATCAGCCGCGCTTACCGCGTAAGCAGAACCGCCAGCAAAAGCTTCGACAGAAAGAAGTCGACCAGAATCACCGTGATCGACGCGACGACCACCGATCTCGTCGTCGAGCGTCCGACACCGACCGTTCCACCGGTCGTGCTCAGACCCATATAGCAGCCGACTATGCCAACAATGTACCCAAAAATGACGGGTTTGATCAGCCCTCCGGTGATTTCTGGATAGTCGAGGGCAAGTTTGGCAGCGGCTAGATAGACCGAGGCCGACTGCTTCATGAGCTGGATCGCGACTATCATCCCGCCGATCGTTCCGGACATGTCGCAGATCACGGTCAGGACCGGTGCCATGATGACCATGGCAATCAACCGCGGAATCGACCAGCTTCTTGACAGGGTCAGTGCCGAGAGCCCGCATGGCGTCGATCTGTTCGCTGACCAGCATCGAGCCCAGCTCTGCGGCTATTCCCGAGCCCACGCGTCCGGCAAGCATGACGCATGCCAGTAGCGGTCCGATCTCGCGGACCATGACCAGCGTGACGACTTCGCCTGTGACACTTGTGGCTCCAAATTTCTGGAAGGTACTCGCTGTATTGAGCGCGAGGACACCCCCTATGGCGAGTCCGGTGAGGACGATGATGGCCACGCTGCCGACGCCGAGCAGATCCATCTGCTCGATTACCTCACGCGTGTAGAATGGTCGCCTGAAGAGGCCACGCAGAGCACGCCACGAAAGGAGCGTGATTTCCTGTAGTTGATCGATCCCCCGAGCAATAAAGTTCATCGGAAGAAGCTCGCCGCTGATAAGTACGCTTTCTCCGACGACGGGCAACCATTAATGCGTGACACGCTCGGCCCCATCTCCCTTTTGATGCTTGCTCGGTGAAAGCCAACGCCTCGTCGCGCCGGAACGTTGGTCCCGACTAGTGGCTCATAATGCGGGTTTTATAAGATCAGGTCAAGATCGGCTTCCAACAGCCCGCCTGGCTCTCTAAAACTGCGAGCCCCGCGCAAAAACACCGACCGCTTAGTATGGAGTGCGGCGACTTGTCGCCGCTTTTGCGTTACGGGGTGCAATTGAAGGAAGAGATTGCCCATTCTTTCTTCATCGCTGTAGTACCTAAATCAAAAGCGGCGACAAGTCGCCGCACTCTCCATACTAAGCCGGTCGCCGCATTTTCCTGATGAAGCCCGAGTCTGGTGCTCCTTTCTACGAAGAGCACCAGAAATGCTAAGATCGCCGCATCGAGTGAATTCATCTAAGAACGGAGGTGTTGAACGCGATCCGTGGGTCGGCGTTCCGCAAATTTAAATACGCCATTCACGCTCACGGCATTCAAAAGCATGGTTCCAATATCGCCACGAAGCGTTTGAGAAGATGGCGATCGAATGGCTGGAGGACAACGGGATCGCCTACCAGCGAGGGGAGTAAGAGCATGACTTATCAGTGCTGGGACGAGCCCGGTTGGAACAGCTTGGCCATATCGCTGAGACGCTTGGCCCGCGGAATTGCGTCGATGGCGCTGAGCGCCTGCTCATCACTTTCGAGCAGGAACTGTTCCGCGGCCTCGACGCCATAAAGAGCTGTAATCACCTCCGCGCGCAGGCGGCGGCGAGCGTAGTCTGCATTTGAGACGACCGTCACATCAGCAACGCGCAAGCCCGGATGATCACGCACAAAGTTTCTAAAAGCCGCGAAAGCCTGATCCGGAAGCGTGTACTCGTCAGCGCTCATAGCAACGCCTTCCGATGCCGGCGCCGTCACCTTCATCTGCTCGAGACCCGGTACCAGACCGGCGACGAGCCTCCTGGCGAATTCAAAACAGGCGTCGCGCAGTCTCAGATCCTCCTCGGCGGTCTTGATGACGATGTCTGGAGTGATCCCACCGCCACCATGAAGCTCGCGTCCCGTCGGCGTGTAGACCGGGCGGTCCTCCCTCGCCTCCTTCGTTGGACGTGGCATCGCTGGAGCCATGCTGTGATGGTAGGCTGAATAGTAGTCATAGAACCCCAGCCCGTTATACGGGCGCTGAATCAACCGTCCACTCGGCGTGAAGAATCGTCCCGTGGTCAGCGTCAGGCCGGTTCCAGCAGGGAGCGGAAAAACCGTCTGCACCAGCCCTTTGCCGAAGCTCTCCTCGCCCACAATCAGGCCTCGATCCTTGTCCTGAATGGCACCGGCGACTATCTCGGACGCGGATGCCGTCTCATGGTTGATGAGTACCACCAGCGGCATTGATTCGGGCTCAGAGTTCTTTGACTGAAATGTCTGCAGACCAGCTCTTCGCCCCTCGCGTCCGCGGACGGTGACGATCTCCATCTCCTTCGGCAGGAACTCCTGTGCTACCTGGATCGCCTGCTTGAGCACGCCGCCCGGATTGCGCCGGAGATCAAGGACCAGGGAGGACAGACCCTGGGGCTTAAGCAGCGCAAGAGCTCCACGCAATTCCTCGCTCGTAGTCTGATTGAAGCCCCCGGTCAGACCGATGTAGCCCACGCCAGACCTGATCATGAAGGCGTTGCGCACCGATGGAAACGGTACCTCGGTTCGAACCAGACGCACTTTGATTGGATTTGGCTCGCCGAGCCTCTCAACGGTGATGTCGACCGACGCACCGCGCTCGCCGCGCACATACTTGAGAGCGTCGGACTGGGTCCAATCGTTTGCCGCACGGCCGTCGACCTCGAGAATTGCATCGCCATAGCGCAGGCCGGCCTTCTCTGCCGGCATGCCCTTACTCACGCTCAGAACGTAAATGCGGCCATTGCGCTGGTTGATCGTCACACCTATGCCAAAGAACCGGCTGCTCTGCTCGTCCTGCATTTCAGTGAACTCGTGACGGTCAAAGAAACTCGAGTGCGGATCGAGCGAGTGAAGCATGCCGAGAACGGCGCCCTTGGTGAGGCGTTCTTTGTCGGGATTCTGGCCATAGTTGTCGTCGATCACCTGCAGGGCATCGACGAAGCCGCGTACGATATGGTTGTCGGCCATTTCGTCGCTCGGAACTGGTCGCGGGCGTGGAAGGATGCGCTGTCCGCCGACCATCGCACCGAGTGCAATGACGGCCATTCCGATGAGCAGATACCTTCGCTCAGTTCCCATCGCGCGATCCAGACTCCGTGTGGTGGTAATGCTCTAATAATAGCACGCCGTTGGAGCAATTTGGAGTGCGGCGACCTGTACTGCGGGCAGTGGCGATCGTGGGACTGCAGGGCGGCTCGTCGAGAGCCATTCAAAAGCGGGCGGCACAGCCGCCGCCTGCAGCCTCCGAATTGCTTTGCTACAGATGTTGCCGCATGAGCGCGAGGCCAGGCCAGCAGAGCCGCGCCGCCGGCGGCGATTCCCCAGATCAACGGCGGCATTCCCAGAAGACGTTCCGGGGCTAACAGACTCGAGACGAGAAAAGTCACTCCCACGGATACAATCATGGCGATGAGCACGGCAAGAGATCCGCTCTTTGGCAGGTAGAGTCCTCCGATGACAGGCCACAGGAGTGCGGCCACAAGTAGCGTGTAGAAGATTGTCAGCGCCGAGACAACTGTCGGCACGGCCACTGAGACGAGCAGGCCAATCGCGCCACACGCGATGGTTGAAAGGCGGGCGACCCTGACCATCTCTCCGTCCGATGCCTGAGGTCTGATCATTGTTCGGTAGAGGTCTCGCGATATTGACGTGCTGAGCATCAGCAGGACGGCATCCGCCGCGCTCATTTCCGCTGCAAAGACTGCCCCGAGAAGGAGGCCGCCGAGCCAGGTTGGCAAAGCTCCCGTCAGGAGACTCGGCAGAGCCATCTCGTCATTGGGCAGGCTCGGAAAGTGGCCGCGTGCAATCATGCCCAGAATGGCGGGGACGCCGGCGAAGGCAAGCATTCCAAGCGCATTCAGCCCGACTCCCCAGCGGACCGCTCGCTCGTCGCGCGCACCAAAGACTTTCTGTAACAAGCCTGGCGAGACTACGAACGAAGGACCGAGAAGGGCAAGGTAGTGGAAGACTCCGGGTGCCCCGATACCTGTCAGACTAAAATAGGATGGGTCTGCATTGATTGACTTGAGTGAGCCGCTCGCTACGAGGTATCCGAGAGCCAGCGCGAATCCACCAAACTTCACCACCAGCTGAAGGACATTTACACGGGCCGTCGAGTGCAGTCCACCAGCAGTTGAATAGGCTGTAGCGACGATCGCGCCGATTGCACAACCGACCGGCTTCTGCAGGCCAATAGTGACATTCAGAATCCAGGCTGCCGCGATCAACTGGCCCGCAAGAACGGAAAACGAACCGATCCAGATGAGCACCGCGGCGAAACTGCGAACAATACGATCGTAGCGGTACTCGAGATAATCACCTAAAGTCAGCAGGTTCTGATCGCGCGAAATCCTCCAGATCTTTGGGCCCACTGCCAGTGCCAGGACAATCGAGCCGATTCCCGCTGAGCCAACCCACCACCAGGCAGACATGCCGTACCGGTATCCAAGTCCCGTCGCGCCTACTGTCGAGCCGCCACCGATATTGGCGGCGAGTAGCGTAGCGAAGAGCAGCCCGGGGCCGAGGCTGCGGCCGGCAACGAAGAAGTCCGCCGCCTTCCGCACGCTTCGCGTCATATAGACGCCGAGCGCAACCATCAAGCCAGCATAGAGTACAAGAATTGTGAGGTATGCCATGTGCCGCCCATGAGCACTTGCTATGAGAGGTCTGATACCGACGGGAAACCTGGAAGGCCACGAGCGGCTCGGACTCCACGCAGCACTGCCTGAGCGACAGCTTCGGCGGCCAGTGCGCCAATGAGAATCAGATTGGCAGGACGAGCCGACCTGCCAGTGGCAACGGTAAAGATCGTGTCACCATCAACCGGCGTATGAGAGGGATTGATGGTGCGGGCGATGCCATCATGAGCCATCTGTGCAACCCTCATCGCTTCCGCTTTTGTGAGAGCCGCATCAGTAGCAACGACGGCAAGGACAGTTGAGGTTCCGCCAAGCACCTCCGGTAGTTTGTCACCCCGCAGAATCGCGGCCATCGATCCCAGCAACTGCTTACCATCCGGCGTTCGAGCCCCGGCAATCAACTTCCCGGCCGCCGGGTCATAGACGTCGCCAGCAGCATTGACAGCCGCGAGTGCGCCCACCACGAGGTCATCACTCTGCCGGCCCTCCTGGCCGCGAATACGTATTGACGACGTACCGAGTCCCCCTTTCATCGCCCGATCCATACCATAGAGTTTGCCTACTGTGGCACCTGAGCCGGCGCCGATGTTGCCCTCTGTTGTCGACTTGAGTGCAGCCTGGCAGGCCTTGTATCCGTGCTCGGCATTTGGCCTGATTTTTGAATCCCCAACGGAGAGGTCGTATAGAACGGCGCTCGGCACCAGGGGAATGCGGCCGGCTCGTGTCGGGTACCCGATACCTCGTTCCTCGAGGTATCGGACGACACCAGTGGCAGCCTCGAGACCGAAGGCACTCCCGCCGGTCAGGAGGATTGCGTGAACTGCCTGAACAGTGTTTGCCGGATTGAGAATGTCAGTCTCGCGAGTTCCGGGCGCGCCTCCCCGGACATCGACACCGGCAGTCGCGCCGCCTTCAAGGAGAACGACCGTGCAGCCTGTGGGACGCCGGCTCTCAGTGAAATGGCCGACACTGATTCCAGCTACATCGGTGATGGCTCCGGCTTCACCCAGTTCAATTGCGCTGGCTGGAACTACGCCGAGGCATGCGGTGACCGCGCTTCCGAGTAGAAAACTTCGCCGCGAAGGATGAGTTGGACATTCCACTTTGGAAGAATTACATCGTTGTCGCCATGCCGCTTTCGCGTCGACCTTGTACAAGGGGCAGGGCTTGTCCCTGCCCGTCCCGCGCCGTCTGGCGCGGGTAACCAATCTTCATGCTGAGTTTCTGCCGGCACCCGGCCGGCTAATCGTGGACCGTTCAGCCACGGCCTTCCCAGCCGATCTGTTTCAGCTGGCCGTCGATGACGATCACCGGTACCGTCGGATCGCCTTTCGAAAAGGTAAACATCTCCCGCCGGAACGCGCGATTGTCCTGCGCGTTCTTCTCCTCGAAAGGAATGCCCTGCGAGTTATACCAATCCATAGCCTTGGCGCAATAAGGGCAGCCAGGCTTCGTATACATTACGACCTTAGGCATTGATTATCTGCTCCTATCGTGATTCCTATCGCTTGTCGATAGGTACGTAGGGGAGGTTTTGAGCGCCCGTATATTCGGCGCGAGGGCGGATCAGCCGGTTGTTGGCGTACTGCTCGAGGACGTGTGCGGTCCATCCGGACATGCGGCTGACTGCGAAGACTGGAGTGAAGAGATCGATCGGAATGCCGAGCATGTAGTAGGTCGAGGCGGAATAGAAGTCTACATTGGCATTGAGCTTCTTCTCGCGATTGACGATCTCCTCAATGCGCCGCGACATCTCAAACAATCGGAGATTGCCCTGACGCTCGCCGATGTCGTGCGACATGCGACGGAGGTGCGTGGCGCGCGGATCCTCGGTATGGTAGACGCGATGACCAAAGCCCATGATTTTGCGCTTTGAAGCCAGAGCATCGCGCACAAACTTCTCGGCACCCTCGACCGTCTCGGAGGCGAGGAGCATCTTCATGACCTGCTCGTTCGCCCCTCCATGCAGCGGCCCTGAGAGAGCGCCGATCGCGGAGGTGATCGAAGCGTACATGTCCGCGAGAGTCGCGGCTGTCACGCGAGCCGCAAAGGTCGATGCATTGAACTCATGATCGGCGTGCAGGATGAGGGCGATGTCGAGCGCTCTTGCTTCCACGTCGAGCGGCTCTTTGCCGTTCAGTAGATATAGAAAATCGGCGGCCAGCGAGAGCTCAGGGTTGGGCGTAAGTGGATTATGGCCCTGTCGAATCTGATGAAACGAAGCGACCAGCGTACCTACCCGAGCAGTAAGTCTGACGGCTTTCCGTTGATTTGCTTCCGCCGAATTGTCGCCGTGATCCGGATCGACGAAAGCCAGCGCCGAGACGGCGGTGCGCAAGACGTCCATCGCGGGCGCATCCTTTGGAAAGGCCCGCAGGAGATCGGTGATCAGCTGTGGAAGAGCGCGGTTCTCGGCGAGTTGGCCCCTAAGACTGCTGAGCTCGGCCGCCTTTGGGAGGCGTCCGTTCCAGAGCATGTAAACAACCTCTTCGAACGTGGAATACTGGGCGAGGTCGTGGACGTTGTAGCCTGAATAGGCAAGTATTCCCTTCTCTCCATCGATAAAACAGATGCTGCTTGGGGCGGCGACCACGTCTGCGAGGCCGGCAGTGGAGGCGGGTTTAGTCATAGCGTCCATTCGTGCTCTTTCCGGTCTTTGAGAGTGCGATACCTGGCAGGAGAGTCCAGGGCTCTCTGAGGGACGCAGACAGCTGCGCTGATTTCCGTGTGTGCCCGGGATTGCCCTGCATCATAAAGATATCAAACGGAAATCAGGGCTGTCAATTTGTGCAAAGAGGATCAGACGGCGGGCTTTGGCGGCGGCAGCGCAATTGCGGTAACCACCGACTGGAAACCGCATCGGGCATGTGAACCGTCGCAGAAGGGCTTATTCATACTCTGCCCGCACCGACAGAGGGAGATAACCGTACGGCCGGCGAGGTCGAATTTCCCGCCGCTGGCGTCATAGATCTCGATCTCACCCTCGACGCGAAGGTTACCATTATTGTTGACTGTGATCCGGGTAGCCATGATTCAGACCCCCCTGTCTGGTTTGCTAACTCTTCTTGGATGCCTTCAACGGGTTGACCGGCCGCGGCTCGCGAGCCTTGGCGACAGCATCACCGTGGGCCTTGCAGTCGTGATTGTCGGCCTTCTCTTTGAGCCACTGGGCGACATTGACGGTATGATAAATAGCGGCAAAGACAGCGAATTGGTGCTGGCACTTTGAACAATAAACCTGATATCTCTTGACCGAAGCCATCTACTGGTAACTCCTTCCGACGATTGTAGTTTAGTCTAACAATTGCAGGCGGCGGCACCCCACATGGAGACCGTCCACTCACGCAACACAAAGATGAAAGCATAGCACGAATGGTTGCTTCAGCCAACGACTTTTACCTGTTTGGTGTTGGGCTGTCGGGGCCGCACGCCCTACACGCCCTTCGCACAGTTACCGCTAGCGGCGCGGACGGGCAGGGAAAAGGAGGCCGCCTCAAAATTCGCGGATGTCGCGACCGGGCGGCGCCTGCTCTTCCCGCGCACCGAAGGTGCGCGAGGATATTAGCCGGCGGTGAAACCGCCGGGTATGCGCAATGCCAAACCTTGCGCCCCGGCAGGGGCGCAGGACCAGAGCCCAGATGATGCTATTTCGGAGTAAACATTGTGGATTCAACTGGCCGCTCGAGAAACTCTGGTCCGGCGGCCTTCCAGGGCGCGACGCTCTTTTGCGATTCGTTCCGGTGGTTTCACCACCGGCTAATCTCCTCGCGCACCTTCGGTGCGCGGGATACTCGTTGCCTCGCAGGGCGACTCCCATAATCAGAATTGCAGAAAGGGATTCTGCCGCTTCTCGCGGCCGATCGTGGTCAGCGGACCATGTCCAGGTACGACCACCGTCTCCTCCGGAAGCGTCACGACCCTCCTCCTCAGCGAGTCAAGAATCTCTTCATACGACCCACCCCAAAGGTCCGTCCTCCCGATACTCCCGAGGAAGAGTGTGTCACCGGCGAAAAGCCGTTGATCTCCGTCGGAGGAGTAGAAGCAGACGCTGCCTGGTGTGTGCCCAGGCGTATGGATGATCTTCAGCTTCACGTCGCCGGCGCCCAGCTCATCACCATGCTTCAAATGCCCGTCGATCTCGGTAGCGGGGGGCGCTGCAATTCGCAGGAGCGAAGCCTGCATCGGCAGCGCCTCATACAGAAACAGGTCCGCATCGTGCAGGAGAACAGGAGCTCCCGTTGCCTCCTTAAGCTCCTTGAAGCCACCGACATGATCGATATGGCCGTGCGTTGCCACGATGTAGCGAGCCTCAAGCCCTCGCCTCTTGAGCCGCTCAACGACGCTTGCTATCTCATCGCCCGGATCGATGACTATCGCCTCGCCCGTTTGCTCCGAGCCGAGGATCGTGCAGTTGCATTGAAGCATCCCAACTGGAAAGGTCTCAATGATCATGATGTGGAATACCAGTTACTCTCGGCACTGGATCGTTGAATGGCGTCGATTACGCGCTGGCATCTGAGGCCGTCCTCAAAGGTGGCCGCCCCGGGAACACTCGATTTTCCCGCGCTTAGCGCCTCGAGCGTTGCACAGGCCAGGTGGTAGAAGGATCGCGACCAGATGTTGTCTGCAATGCCGGGAACCTGGCGCGCAGGATCGTCGACCGATAAGTCTTCAAAAGCCGACTCGTATCCTTTGGCCAGGAGCAGTTTCTCATCGCCCTCCAGGATTAGCGTCCCGTTCTCGCCTGCTATGGTCATGCCGTTCCTACCACCTGCGGCGTAGACAGCCGAAAGGACTACGGTGCCATGTATCCTGATCTGTTGATGTGTGACCGGGCTCGATGCGAACCAGAAATGAGGAGTAGTCGTCGGAGTCAACTCGCTTCTTCTCGCCGGTAGTCTCGACGACGCGGAAGGGAATCATCGTTTCGACAACACCCCAGGCTCCTGTAATCTCACCGAACAGCCAGCGAAGCTGGTCGATGGCATGTGAACCGATCGCCCCAAGAAGGCCGCCCCCAGCCGATTTGTCTGCCCACCAGTTCCAGGGTCTTCGTGCCGAATGCCGAAAGCCCGAAGCCACGGTCAGAGTAACGTGATAAATCTCGCCCAGCAGACCGCTTTCGATGACCTCCTTCAACCTGCGGCGCGTAGGATTGAATCGCAGCTCATGGTCGATGACGGCCAGCTGTCCAGGTCGCTCAGCGGCGAATCGCGTCATCTCCTGCGCTTCGTCGGCATTCATAGCCATCGGCTTTTCACAGATCACGTGCTTACCAGCTCCAAGCGCAGCGATAGCCGCTGCGCGATGAACATTGGGCGGCGCCGAGACTACCACGAGGTCAACCTCGTCCAGTTCCACCAGTTGATTGAACTCCTGGCAGGCATGGGGGATTTCGAATTCCTTTGCGGCCTTTACAGCGTTCTCATAATGTCCGCTGCAGATGGCCACCAGCCTGGCACTCTTGCAGGCGCGAAACGCCGGTATCTGCGCCGTCCGGGCGAATCCGGTTCCGACCAGACCTATTCCAATCTCCTTGGGCATGTTTCTCTCCTTGACGCCGGATTGTAACAGATTCTTTTGAGCACACCTGCCGTCAGGAACTATAAGATGCTGGCGGTTTTTCAGCACCGTGCTATAATCCGGCCAATTTTTCGCCCACGATTACGACGGTCACGTGCAGCTGAAACTCAAATTGGAGGAGAGACATGTTCAAGAAGGGAACGATCGGAGCAGGAGGCGATTGGGAGGATCTGACAGACGAGCGGTCCATTTCCGGAATTGAACGAGCAGGAGCGACCGGCTACATCAGCTTGGGGAGGGACGGGGCTGAAAAGTATCAGTGCCAGATTGATGATGACGAGAAGGATCTGTGGGGAGACGACGACCTCAAGGATGATGATGAATTCGATACCGACGACGATCTGTTTGGGACCGAGGAGACCTCAGTTCCTGAGCTACCTTACGATGATGAAGAAGTGGTCACGGAAGTAGTCACTGCCATCATAGTGCCTGTTCCTGAAACGCCGACACCGGTAGACGAACCCAAGCCCGCAAGGAAGGCGCCGGCAAAGAAGGCTGCAAAGAAGGCTGCAACGACGGCTGCAAAGAAAGCTGCGAAGAAGGCGCCGCCGGCAAAGAAGGCCGCAAAGAAGGCTGCGAAGAAAGCCGCGAAGAAAGCTACGAAGAAGGCTGCGAAGAAGGCCACGAAGAAGGCTCGGCCAGCGAAGAAGGCTGCGAAGAAAGCCACAAAGAAGGCTGCAAAGAAGGCCACAAAGAAGGCTGCAAAGAAGGCCACAAAGAAGGCCGCGAAGAAGACCACAAAGAAGGCTACAAAGAAGGCCGCGAAGAAGGCCGCCAAAAAGACCACTAAGAAGGCAGCAAAGAAATCGACTAAGAAAGCTGCTCGCAAGAAGCGCTGAAGTAGCCGAGTAACTTCTCTTATTTGGCCTCTACTTAACTTGTTGGCTGGCAGCCGCGGTTGTGATCCGGATTTCGTCCTGGAGGACGTGCCACTTGTCGTCCAGGTCCTGGGCCGGGCGCACGCTCACCCAAAGATCGTTCACGCGCGTGGCCGTATCCGAGAGACGAAGGGCAGCCTGTCGCTGGGCCTCGCTACCGGCCTGACCCATCGAAACCTGCCGGAAGCTCCGCGCCGACTGAACCAGATCGCTTAGCGCCGAAAGCAGGCTCACCTGATCTGGTGCGAGCCGGTGGTCGGCCGGCCAATGGTATCTTCCCTGCGAATCACGAGTCGCACCTACTGACGCCGCGTAGTCCGCCGCCAAAACCTCCAGCTTGTCCACGACCCTCGCCCTGACATCACCCAACGCATCGTCACGCAGAATTGTGGATGGAGCGACCTCAGCAGTGCGATTGCCATTTGACCCGTGAACGAGGATGCGTCGAATCTGGCCCGATTGGTCCGGTACGCTCAGACTGACCGTGGGATGTGACAGCACTTGTGCCACCGGACCCGACGGTTTGTACCCGCGGAGCCAGACTTCGAGAGTGTCGCGGTCAACCGAGTGGTCAACGAAGATGCGCCAACCAGCCGCCGGCGTTTCGGCAGTAATCAGAATCCTGACGTCTCCGTTGGAGGTACGCTCCGCGACTACGGCGCTGACTTTGACCGTCGTTGCATCGGTTTGCGTCGGAACGACCTGCCCCGATGGATTGTCTGGACGGCTGCTTGTGGGGCTGGCGGTGGAGGTCGCCGGGTCGGTTCGTACTGGCTCGGATACGCCGCTATCGGCTGGCTGACTCCGATTATCCTCAAGAACAGGTGGCACTGAGCTGACCGGGGTGTCCGTGTCTCGAGGAGCCGGAGGATGTGGAGCCGGCGCCGATTTTGAGCGCTTGAGCTCGACGCGCTCATTCCGGTCGGGCTCAAAAATCACGTCATGGTTGTCAGTCTGGTCCGGATGGACGCGATTGTCGACTCGTGCAATTCCGCTCGTCCCAAGGCCGAGATCGACCGGCCGGAGGATCTCCAGCCCGACCTGCATTCCCGGATCGACGGTCGCCTCTTTGCCTTTTCCGATCATTGCGCTGACAGCACCCGCCGCCGCACCGATACCTGCCCCGAGCAACGGGCCACCTGCGATTGCCCCGACTGCTGCACCTGAAGCAGCCCCGCCACCAACGAGGATCAACGTCCGTGTGGCTGTCGAACCGCCGACCACGTTGCCTTCCGAGTCAACCTTCGTTCTCTCACGAGGATCGACGCTCGCCAGAACTCCGTCGAGCGGCAGGCTACGACCATCCGGCAGAATGAGGCGATCGAATTGAACTCCGATGACCCCGGGGCGTCGCCTGAGTTGCGCCGAAGATGCGGATTCGACGTGACCCTCGACCGTGCAGCCGTCGGGGATGACAACCCCCCAGTTCTGGTCATAAACCGGCTCGATCAGGCGCGCCGTAAAGCGGTCTCCGACGTGCGATGTCTTCGAATTGAGTCTCGTCTCCATCCGCAGCACGAGGACGGTGCCGCTGGGCAGGATACTGGTCCCTGCTGGTACGAGCGTTCCCCGAAGGCCGGGCGGACGATGCCCGTTTTTGTTTGGGGAAGTTTGTGCTAGTCCGACTACGGACAGCAATCCAAGGACGAGCGTTGCCAAGAGTGCGAGCCGCTGTCTCATAAGGGCTCCTTACATGAGAGGTCCAGACTTCGGGGGCGACATATGATAACCCAACTCAGGCACCGGCGTTAACTCAAATGGAAGGCGGCACCGGCTGAGTATGGAGTGCGGCGACTTGTCGCCGCTTTTGATTTAGTTTGTATGCAGTGATCACGAGAATTGGGCCTGTAAATCATTAGCCCTGCAGTAACTAACCCAAAAGCGGCGACAAGTCGCCGCACTCCATACTAAGCGAGTTGGGTTTATAGTCCCGGTCGGGGTATCATTAATCCATGCAGTTGCCCGATAGTCAGCTCCGGCGCTATTGGCTCGGGATTGATGGGGGCGGCACCCATACCCGAGCGGTGCTGGTTGAGACCGGACCCGATGCCGAACGGACGCTCGGCGAGGGTCGCGCCGAAGCTGCCAATCTCAATCGTGTCGGCCTGGAAGCGGCGGTGAAGAATGTATTCAAGGCGGTCACCGAAGCCTGCTTGCGGGCCGAGGTCGCAGCCTCAGAAACAACCGCCGCCTGCGTCGGACTAGCAGGTGTCCAGCCCCCGGAGACTCATCGCCGGATGCTGACGGCGCTCAAATCCAGCCTTCCAATCGCAGAGTTGACACTCGAGACCGACGCACGCGTCGCTCTTGCGGGAGCGACCGATCTTCAACCTGGCGTTGTCATCATCGCCGGCACCGGCTCGATCTCCTGCGGCATCAATGCTCGCGGGCAGTACGTCCGCGCAGGGGGCTGGGGCCCGACCATGGGCGATGAAGGAAGCGGGCATTACATTGGCAAGCGCGCCCTCGAAGCCGTAATGAGCGCTTACGATCATCGCAAACCATTGACCAGGCTGACCGACCCGGTTTGCCGCTATCTCGGAGTCTCTTCGCCTCCCGAGCTGCCGCCTGTGATCTACGATTCCCCTGGCAAAGAGAGACGCGACATTGCCCAGCTCTCGAAGATCGTCGTCGATGCAGGTCGCGGCGGCGACGTCGTTGCCCTCGAGATTCTTAATGATGCCGCGGCCCAGTTGGCGCGCGCTGCAACTACGGTGATCAACCAGCTCGAGATGAGCCACGAGTCGTTTCGCGTTGCCTATGTTGGCGGAGTTTTCGACGCAGGCGAGCTGATTCTTGCGCCGCTACGTCGTGCCATCCTTGCCGCCGCCCCTCGCGCGCTGCTCGCTGCACCGATGTTTCCGCCGGTCATTGGTGCCGTCAAACTGGCTCAGGCTCGCCACATGGTCAGATCTCATAATGACAGTCACTGAGGACGGCAATCCCAACACCGCCCAGATAGACAGAACCCCGACACTCGAGGCTCTGCGACTCATCAATCGCGAGGACCAGGAGGTGGCACTCGCTGTCGAGAAGACGCTGCCCGCAGTCGCCGAGGCGGTCGATCAGGTTGTCGCGAGGTTGAAGGGAGGGGGCCGCCTCTTCTACGTCGGCACCGGCACGAGTGGCCGCCTGGGAGTCCTGGATGCGTCCGAGATTCCGCCGACATTTGGCGCCTCTCCTGATCTCGTACAGGCCGTGATCGCCGGCGGATACGACGCCTGTCACAGAGCCGTTGAAGCCTCCGAGGACGATCGCGAGGCGGGCGCGCGCGATCTGGCAGCGCGCGGTGTCAGCGCAAAAGACGCGGTCATCGGTCTTGCGGCGAGCGGCCGAACACCATATACCATTGGTGCGGTAGCGTATGCGCGAAGTCTTGGGGCTCTAACGGCTTGCGTGACTTGCAATCCTGGAAGTGAGATATCACAGGCGGTAGAGATCGCCATTGAGCCCATCGTCGGGCCCGAGGTGATTGCCGGGTCGACCAGGCTCAAGGCGGGGACCGCACAGAAGCTGGTACTCAACATGGTCTGGACCATGGCGATGGTCAGACTGGGGCTCGTCTCGGGGAATCGGATGTCGAATCTCCAGCCGAGGAATGTGAAGTTGAGAGCTCGGGCCGTCGGAATAGTTCGAGGCTGAGTGCGGGATCGGAGAAGAGAGAGCGCGCACGGTGCTCGAATCGGCGGGTTGGAATCTTCCAGTGGCGCTTGTCATGGAACGTGCCCGGGTTTCATCCGAAACAGCCAGGCAAGCTCTGTCGAAGGCGGATTCTTCGGTAAGCGCCGCCGTCAAGCTGCTCACTGAGTTCGTATCTAATGATAGCCATGTGCCGGAGACACTGGTCCAGCCTGGGACCGCACGCGTCCCGCGTGCTCTTTTCTTGTCGCAGCTCGAGTCATGAGAGAAGAGCACGCGGGACGCGTGCGCTCCCATAGGCTGGCGCCTTGCGTATTTGGAAAACCTTAGCCTCCTGAGCTATCTTGTGACGACCGATTCCACAAAAGAGGCCCTGCTTGAGTGACTGACGAAAACCTGCCTTCCCGAGCCGGATGGGAAATCGATGGCTACCTGACCATCAAAGACAATCGTCTCCAGATCAGCGGCGCAGACGCTGTCATGCTGGCGAATGCATACGACACTCCGCTCTTTGTAGTCTCAGCTCCACGTGTTCGCTCCAACATCGCGCGCCTTGCCGAGGCAGCCGAATGCCATTCAAGAGTCAAACTCTGCTACGCCTCGAAGGCCAACAACCTGCTGGGAGTCCTGCGCCTTGTGCGCGAGGCCGGCATTGATGTCGAGGTGAACTCCGGAGGAGAGCTCTTTCGGGCCTTGAAAGCAGGATTCCGTCCTGACCAGATCGAAATGAATGGCGTCGCCAAGAGCCGGGCGGAGATCGCCGAAGCGATCGACGCAGGCATCTATGCGATCAATGTCGATTCGCCGCACGAGCTCGAGCTCGTCGAAGAAACGGCCGCCAGTCTGAGCAAGCGCGCGCGAGTCACCCTTCGCCTCGTAGCCGGCGTAGGGACGCGCTCGCACGCCGGCCTGCAGACCGCTCTCTACACGTCGCAATTCGGCATCTCGCCGATGCAGGCGAGAGATGTCATGGTGCGAGCGCTGAAGCGTCCCGAGTATATTGAGCTCGCTGGAATTCACGTACATGTTGGCTCGCAGACGCCGGACATCGATCCGTACGCCGAAGCCTTTTCAACAATGTGGGAACACCTGTTATGGCTCTACCGCGAGACAGGCCACCGGTTAACCCACATCAATATCGGTGGTGGAATACCGGTCAACTATCTTCGCGATCGCGCCCAGGCAGGTGAGATCAGGGAATCGGAACGCATCATGCTCGAGGCTGAGCTGTCACCGGCCGAAATGCTCAGGGCAACGATCGAGATCGTCCGGGACTCGGCGCGCAAGGCCGGAGCAGAGTCGCTCTTCGATGAGCTCGAGATCGTTCTCGAGCCGGGTCGAAGCGTGATTGCAGATGCCTGCACAATTCTGACTCGAGTCCGCAATCTCAAGCACAGGCCCGAGACCGGCCAGGACTGGCTGCTGGCCGATGCCGGATATAACCTCATGCTCTCTATGGTCATGTACCAGTGGTACTACCAGGCGGTGAATGCCTCGCGAGCGGGTGATCCCCACGATACGCCCTATCGAGTAGCCGGCCCACTCTGTGATGGAGGCGATGTCTACTTTGATCTGCACGGCGAGGGGCGGCTGCCCGACTACAGGATGCTTCCTCGCGACGTGGGCGCCGGCGAGGTGATCGCCATGCTCAACACAGGTGCCTATACAATGTCGCAGATGACTGCATACAACGGGCGCCCGTTGCCTGCGGCAGTCATGGTTGAAGAAGACGGGCGCGTCAAGCTCATCCGGCAACGAGACCGCTACGAGGATATTCGTGAACAACGAGTTTTAATGCCCAACAAAGAAGAGGGTCAGCAGGAACTGGTTCGCGGTCTCAACCTCACCGCCACAACCTCGTTGGTAATCGGTACCATCATTGGCACCGGGGTCTTCATGAAGGCCTCGGTGATGGCTCAGCATGTAGGCACGCCGGTGCTCGTCATCGTTGCCTGGGTGGTAACCGGAGTTCTGACACTCGCCGGAGCCCTGACCTATGCCGAGCTGGGCGCGATGCTTCCAAGTGCCGGAGGTGAGTACGTCTATTTGCGCAAAGCTTATGGTGAGGCTCCCGCATTCCTCTTCGGATGGATGCGCTTCGTCGTTGGCTCGACCGGTTCGATCGCGATTCTTGGAGTTGGTTTCGCGACATTCCTTGCAGCGACACAAATCTTCGATCTCTCTGCCGTCTGGGCGCGAGCGCACGTTTCACCTGCTCGGTCAGGAGATTCACTGGCAGTTCGGTATAAAGCAACTCGTTGCAGTCGGCACTATCCTGCTCTTTTCAGCGATCAATTGCGTTGGCGTAGTCTTCGGCGGGCGCGTCCAGTCCCTGCTGACGGTGCTCAAAATACTCGGCATTTTTGTCATTGTTGGAGGCGTATTTTTCTTCGCTCACGGCACAGGCTGGTCCAACTTCAAAGCTCCCGAGGGCGCCGTCCCATGGAGTGGGGCGAAGGCTTTCGGCGCGGCCATGCTGGCTTCGCTCTGGGCCTACGACGGCTGGAACAACATGCCAATGGTGGCCGGCGAGGTAAACAATCCTGGTCGCAATGTTCCGCGCGCGCTCATCTTCGGCACGGCGGCAGTGATTGCGATCTATTGCATTGCCAATCTTGCATACTTCTATGCTTTGCCCTTTGCAGAGGTGGTCACTTCGAACTCGACTGCCCACCGTGACGCGCTTCCAGTAGCCACCAAGGCGGCGCAGACATTTGCCGGCGAGGCCGGCGGAAGGCTTGTAACGGTGGCCTTCCTCTTGTCGGCGATGGGAGCGCTCAACGGCTCGATCCTGACCGGAGCGAGGGTACCCTTTGCTATGGCGCGCGACGGAATGTTCTTCAGGCCCGCGGGCCAGTTGACCAAAGGCTCAAGAGTTCCGGCCGTGTCCATCATGATGCAGGCGGTCTGGGCTTCAGTGCTGGCCATCTCAGGGACCTTCGACCAGCTCACCGACTATGTCATCTTTGCTTCCTGGATTTTTTATGGCCTGACCACGTCTTCTGTCTTTGTGCTGAGGCGCAAGATGCCGCTGGCCGAGAGGCCGTACAAGACGCTTGGTTATCCTGTAGTACCGCTCGTCTTCGTGCTGGTGGCAATCTGGTTGATCTACAACACGCTCCAGACGAGCCCCGTCGAATCTGCAGCGGGCCTCGTACTGATCGGTCTTGGCCTGCCGCTCTATTTCTTTTACCGCTGGCGCCGCAACGCGAATCCTGCGCCCCCAACAGCAACAGAAGCAGCAACTGATTGAGGGCAACGTGGGATTCTCGGCGATCGACTACACAGTTCTCCTCCTCTATCTCGTCGGCATCACCATCTTCGGGACCCTCTTCCGGCGATCGCAGAAGACTGTCAAGGACTACTTTGTAGGCAACAGGCAGACCTCATGGATCGTCATCAGCCTTTCAATAGTTGCCACTGAGACGAGCACGCTGACGCTCGTGGGTGTTCCCGCGCTTGCCTTTTCGACACAGGTGCGACCTGAAGACGGCGGCAACTTCACATATCTGCAGGTAGTCATTGGCTACATTGTCGCGCGGATAATCATCAGCATCCTTCTGATTCCGGCATATTTTCAGGGTGAGCTGCTGACTGCTTACGAGCTGCTCAAGCATCGTTTCGGGACTTCGACAAAGAACTTCGCGGCATCGCTCTTCCTGGTGATGCGCGCACTCGCCGAAGGAGTGCAGAGTCTACGCCGCCTCGCTCGTGCTGGCGGCTGTGCTCGGATCCAGTCTGCCCGGCCTTCCTCACCTTTGGTTATGGTCGATCATCATCGTCGGGCTCCTGACCCTGGTCTACACCTTCGAGGGTGGAATTGCCGCCGTCATCTGGACCGACCTCATTCAGCTGGTGATCTACATTGGCGGGTCACTCGTGGCCGCATATCAACTGATCAAGCTGGTGCCTGGGGGATGGACACAGATCGCCTCTCTGGCCACCGCCGCGGGCAAGTTTCAGGTGTTCTCGTTCAAGTGGGGATGGGATCTCCCGTTCACCTTCTGGGCCGGATTGCTGGGTGGAACATTTCTGACGATGGCTTCGCATGGCACTGACCAATTGCTGGTTCAGCGTCTGCTGACGTGCCGTACGGCTAAAGAGAGTAAGAAGGCGTTGGTTCTGAGTGGGGTGATTGTCCTCTTTCAGTTCGCGCTCTTTCTGACAATCGGAGTCATGCTCTTTGCCTACTACAAGTTCTTCCCGCTCGCCACGAAGCTCGAGAGCAACGATCAGATATTTCCGTCGTTCATCGTCGAGCGTCTTCCGCATGGTATCTCGGGTCTGGTGATCGCGGCCATCTTTGCCGCCGCGATGTCCAATCTCAGCGGGTCTCTCAACTCTCTCGCGTCGTCGACAGTACTCGATTTTTACAAGCCGCTCCTCAATCCCAAGGCCAGCGATGAGTACCTTCTGAGATTGTCACGCTGGTTAACAGCAGCCTGGGGCATCGTCCTCATTGCAATCGCGATGTTCGCTCGCAGATGGGGTTCGGTCTTTACCGTCGGACTGACGATCGCCTCGCTGGTTTACGGACCGATGCTCGGAGCTTTCCTGCTCGGAGTCCTGACCCGGCGAGCCAACCAGCGCGGGGTGATCGCTGGTATGACCCTCTCGCTGCTCGTCATGCTCTTGATTAGATTCAAGACGCCCGTTGCCTGGACGTGGTATGTATTGATCGGAACACTCGTCTGCGTGGTAACTGGTATGATTGTAAGTCTGGCGGGAGAGAGAGCGGCGGAAGCCGTAGGCGACAAAGCCAATTGATGCAATCAAGGTAGTTATTGCAAAAATCGTCGGCCCCATTTGAAGTGCGCCCACTTGCTCAGTATGGAGTGCGGCGACTTGTCGCCGCTTTTGATTTAGTTATTGCAGTGATGAAGAAGAATCGGGCGTGTAAACCACAATCCTGCAATAACTAACGCAAAAGCGGCGACAAGTCGCCGCACTCCATACTGAGCCAGTGGCCGCGGTTCACTGGAGACCCGATTTCAGTGGAACTGAAAATAGCGTTTATTTTGAGACACCCTCGAACCACAGGTCCTGAGACAGCCTCCAAATGGATGCGCGCCTGCATCATTACCGGAATAGTTGCCGTTCTCCTGATCGCGCCTGCTTCGCCCGAAGCGCGCTCCAATGGTCCCTGGCAGCGATTCGACCGAAAACTGACTCAGGCAGAAGAGAACTGGGTGCACCAGACTCTCGCATCGCTCTCGCCGGAGGAGAAGATCGGTCAGATGATGATGGCAGAAGCCAACGCCGTCTTCGTCAACCGGCAGAGCGACGAGTATCGAAAACTCCAGCACAACATCGTCGACAACAAGGTGGGCGGAGTAGTCCTCTTTCGCAGCGACGTCTGGGCGACTGCCGTGCTCACAAACCGCTTTCAGGAACTGGCCCGGGTTCCTCTCCTCTTTGCATCCGACCTCGAGATGGGCATGGGCATGAGGTTTGACGATACTGCCTGGTGGGCGCCGAACATGGCCGTTGGAGCGACGGGCGATCCGAAATGGGCTCGGATGCAGGGAGCCGCAACCGCCCGTGAAGCCAGGGCAAGCGGAATCAACTGGGTCTACGCTCCAGACGCCGATGTCAACAACAATCCGGAGAACCCGGTTATCAACACTCGCTCATACGGAGAAGATCCTCAGAGGGTTGCCGCATTCGCCGCGGCATTCATCGATGGAGTTCAGGGTGAGGGTGCCATGGCCTGCGCGAAACACTTTCCAGGCCACGGCGATACGGCGATGGACTCCCATATTGGTCTGCCGGTTGTCGATGTCAGTCGCGAACGACTCGACAGGCTCGAGCTGGTTCCATTCCGAGCCGCGATCAGTGCCGGTGTCGGCTCGATCATGTCGGCCCACATTTCGCTGCCACAAATTGAGCCTGAGCGCGCTGCCCCTGTCCGAGTCATGGGCAAGGAGGTTGCGGAGTTCAGCTCGATGATTGAGAGCGGATCCCAGCGAGTGACCATTCCGGCCACTCTATCGCCGCGAGTCATCGGCGGAATACTGCGCACGGATCTGAAGTTCAACGGCCTCGTTGTCACAGACGCCATGACTATGGCGGGCGTCTCGGCACGCTACGACTCCGGCGAAGGCGCGGTGAAAGCAATCAAGGCTGGCGTCGATGTCGTCATGAAGTCACCGGATGTCGATGCGGCCATCGCCGCTGTCCGGGAAGCCGTGGCTCGCGGCGAGATCAGTCAGGAGCGGATTGACCGTTCAGTCGAGCGAATTCTTCGAGCCAAGGCGGCTCTTGGATTGAACGCGGTGCGAACAGTCGACCTCAAACGCGTCGATGAAACGGTCTCAGACCCGGAGATTCTTGCCACCGGCCAGGAGATTGCCGATCGGTCGATCACGCTCGTCCGCGACGAGCCTGGACTCGTGCCGCTGACAAAGAGAGTTCCACGAACAGGAAAGGTCCTTTGCGTCAACTTCAGCGACGATGATGAACGCATGGGCTCGCTGCAGCCCTTTCTGCAGGAATTGCGGCGGAAGTTCGGGACAATCACGCTGGTCTCATTCGATACCCGTTCGACTGGCTGACGATGTCGGCAGGCTCATGTCTCAGCTCGACTCCCGGGAGTACGATGCCGCCATCTATGCGCTTGGCGTTCGTGCTCGAAGCGGCAAGGGCAGTGTAGCCATGCCGCGAGCGGGCCTCAGGATTGCCGAGGAGCTTTACAAACGCCGGCTCTCGCCGGTCGTTATTTCATTCGGAAGCCCATATGTTCTGGCTTCGATACCACAGGCGGCGACATACCTCATCGCTTACAGCCCCGTCGCTGTCAGCCAGCGCGCGGCCGCGAAGGCCCTTCTCGGAGAGATCCCAATCCAGGGCAAGTTGCCGGTGACTCTTCCGGGACTTTATGCCCGTGGTTCAGGCCTGACGCTCTCCGCAACAGGAACTCAGTGAGACTGATCACGCTGATCGCCCTTCTTCTTCTCCCGGCTGGGCTCTCGCTCGCGCAGAGCGATGTCGCGCCTGCCTCGGTCGGCATGTCGGCTGAAAGACTGGCGGACATCGGACCCGCGGTTCAGGAAGAGATTCGAAAGGGACAGTTGCCAGGCGCGGTAGTGCTGATCAGCCGCCAGGGCAAAATCGTCTTTCGAGAGGCCTATGGTCAGCGCGCGTTGTTACCGTCGCCTGAAGCGATGACCGTCGACACGATCTTCGATCTGGCTTCGTTGACCAAAGTTGTGGCGACCGCGACCTCGGTCATGGTTCTGGCCGAGCATGGCAGGCTGCGACTCGGTGATCCCGTTGCCCGCTACATACCCGAGTTCGGTGAGAGCGGCAAGAAGAACATCACCATAGAGCATCTGCTGGTTCATCGCTCCGGATTGATGCCGGACAATGACATCAGCGACTACAATGAAGGGCCCGAGCACGCATTCGCCAACATCTGGAAGCTGCCGCCGATTGCCGAGACCGGCTCGCGCTTTATCTATTCGGACGTCAACTACATTGTTCTTGGTGAGCTTGTGAAGCGAGTCAGCGGAATGCCGCTCGACGTCTTTGCCAGCGAGAATATCTATAAGCCGCTGGGAATGCGGGAAACGGGTTTCAAACCTGCCGAGGCTCTGAAACCCCGGATAGCGCCCACCGAGCAGCGCGGCAGCGATGAGCATTGGATGCGTGGCGAGGTCCATGACCCGCGAGCCTTTGCGCTCGGCGGTGTCTCCGGCCACGCAGGACTCTTTTCGACAGCCAGTGATCTCGCCATCTTCTGCCAGATGATGATGAACCAGGGCCAGTATCACGGCGTGAGGGTACTCAGTCCCCTTGGCGTACTGCGCATGACCGAGGCGCGTCTGACGGCTGGCAACGGCACGGATGGAGCGGCTCGCGGAATCGGCTGGGATATAGCGACGGGCTATTCGTCAAATCGCGGCGATTTTTTTCCAGTGGGCAGCTACGGTCATACGGGCTTCACCGGCACCTCGCTCTGGATCGATCCTGCGAGCGAGACATTTGTTGTCTTTCTCAGTAACCGCGTTCATCCAAAGGTTGATCCAAAGCAGCCTGCGGACGTCAATTCGCTTCGTGGCCGAGTGGCCTCAATCGCTGCCTCGGCGATTGTCGCACCTCCTTACTCAGCATCTGCGGAGGTGCTCGCCCAGCGCAACGAACGACTCACATTCCCGGCGAACACGCCACGATCTTCGCGAGCAATTGCATTAAATGGAATCGATGTTCTCGAGCGCGACGCGTTTGCTCGGCTCAAAGGAAGGCGCGTCGGCCTGATAACCAATCAGACCGGACTCGACCGGGAAGGTCGGAGCACGATCGACCTTCTGAACAAGGCGCCAGGGTGAAGCTCGTCGCGCTTTTTTCACCGGAGCACGGAATTCGCGGAGTCTTCGACAGCAAGGTAGAGAACTCGGTCGACGAGAAGACGGGTTTGAAAATCTACAGCCTGTATGGTGAGCAGCGACAACCAACGCCGGCGATGCTTTCAGGCATCGACACTCTGGTCTATGACATTCAGGATGTCGGCGCGCGTTTCTACACGTATATCTCGACGCTCGGACTGGCACTCGAGGCAGCCGGCAAGGCAGGCATCAGGTTTGTAGTCCTCGATAGAGTCAATCCGATAAACGGCATTGATCTCGAAGGACCTGTTGCCGATGGAGCCAGCCTTTCTTTCACTGCCTTTCATCAGCTTCCGGTGCGCCATGGAATGACCGTCGGCGAGCTCGCCCGGCTCTTCAACGAAGAGCGCGGAGTTCATGCTCAGCTGGACGTGGTTCAGGTTGAGGGCTGGCACCGCAGCGAATGGTTCGACGAGACAGATCTGACGTGGGTCAACCCATCACCAAACATGCGAAGTCTGACTGAGGCGACTCTCTACCCGGGAATAGGTCTGCTCGAGACGACCAACGTCTCAGTGGGGCGTGGCACCGACACCCCATTTGAGCTGGTCGGCGCACCCTGGCTGGAGGGCGCGAAGCTCGCCAAGGCCCTCAACGATACAGCTCTACCTGGAGTCAGTTTCGTTCCTGTGCGCTTCACGCCGCGCTCAAGCGTTCATTCGGGTGCCGACTGCGGCGGAATCAATATTCTGATCACCGATCGCGCGCGAGTTGAGCCGGTGACAGTCGGGCTCGAGATCGCAGCGCAATTGTTGAAGCTTTATCCCAAAGTGTTCGAAGCCGACAAGCTCAATCGACTGCTCGTCAATCAGAAGGTTCTGAGCGCGCTAAAGCTCGGCGCTGATGGCCGCGCAATGAAGCAGTTGTGGGAGCAGGACCTCAACGCTTTTCGTGGCGTGCGCCGCAAATATCTTTTGTATTGATCTCGCTAGAGGGATCAGGTAGGCTATCGCGCAAGGTTAGCTGGATGACTGAAAGATCCGATCAAGAGATCAGTAATCAAGAGACAGTAATTAAGATACGCTAAGAAGAGATAGTCATAGGCAGGATAAGGCCAATCGCCTCGTGATTCCCCAACGCCTACCGAGACGGATCGAAAGACAATTGTTTTACGACGGGCTTTGACTGGAACAGGACCGCTCTGAAGTTCGGCAGCTTTATTGCCCGAAACTGAATAATGTGTGCCCGGCTACCGCAAAGGACACGGCCACCTGCTCGCAATATTCTGTAGGGATTTTTTTCGAAAGGACATCGCAATGGTATCACTCGTTAGGATTTCTAAACTTGCCACTCTCGGCATGATCCTTTCACTCGCGTGCCTCGCCCCGGCGCGCGCGCAGGACATCACCGGCAGTATCAGAGGACTCGTCAAGGACGCCAACGACGCGCCAATCGTCGGCGCAACCGTGACAATCCGAAATACCGACACCAATGTCGTCGTCAGATCGCTGACCACCAATGGTGAGGGCGCCTACTCTGCACCGCTCCTTCCCGTCGGCCACTACGCTGTGACCGTCGAAGCTCCGAGCTTCAAGAAAATGACAAAAACCGGTATCGAGCTGAACGTCAGCGATCGTCTGACCATCGATATGACGCTCGACGTCGGAGCTGTCACTGAAGAGGTCAACGTTGAATCGGCGCCGCTCCAGGTGGAGCTCCAGACGGCGACACAGACGGGCCTCATATCGGGAGCCCAGGTCAGTGAGCTGCCATTGAACAACCGCAATTACCTGCAGCTGATCACGCTCATGCCGGGCGTCAGCTCTGCGGCCAGCGACCAACTCTATATCGGTACCACCAACCCGTCAGGACAAACCAACACCATCGCGTTTGCGATCAATGGCGGCCGGACAAGCCAGAACAGCTTCACGGTCGATGGTGTGGATAACGTTGATCGTGGCTCCAACCTGACTCTGCTCGACTACCCGAGCGTCGATGCCATCGCCGAGTTCAAGGTTCTTCGAAATCATTACAGCGCCGAATATGGGCGGAACGCAGCCGGGCAGGTCAACGTCGTCACCAAATCGGGGACGAGTAAGTTTCACGGCGGCGCATATGAGTTCTTCAGGAATCAGGTCCTCAATGCCAACACATTTCTCGGAAATGCAAACGCGACAGCGGCAAGAGATTCGGACGGCAAGGCCAAGCGGCCGCCTCTGCGTTATAACAACTTTGGTTATACCGTCGGCGGACCCGTCTACATTCCGGGTGTCTACAACAAAAACAAGGACAAGACCTTCTTCTTCTTTTCGCAGGAGTTCAGGAGAGTCATAACCTACGGCGACTTCACGGCGACCGTGCCGACAGCTGGCGAGCGTGTGGGGACTTTCTCGTTGCCTGTCTGTGTGGCCTTTAGCGGGAGCTCCTGCACCCAGACGGCGACTCAGATTGCGAACATCAATCCGGTAGCAGCCGCGTATATCAAGGACATCTACGGAAAGATGCCGCTGCCAAACGGGGGAGCGGCAAATCCGAACAATCTCGTGACCTCTGGGCGGAACATCTTCAATCACCGGCAGGAACTGTTGCGAGTCGATCACTCATTCAATGAGAAGGTGAGTGTTGCGGTCCGCTATCTCAACGACTCGATCCCGACTATTGAGCCGGGTGGTTTATTTACAGGAAGTGCGCTGCCGGGCGTTTCGACGACCAGCACCAACTCGCCTGGACGCAGCTGGCTCGTGCGCAGCACCCAGGTGTTCACGCAGAACTGGCTCAATGAGGTGGGCTTTGCCTACGCATATGGCGCGATCATTAGCGACCCGACCGGACTGGTCAACAAGTAGAATTCGCCGGATATTCAGGTAGCGCTTCCATTCGCTTCAACGCTCCCGCGCGTTCCGGCCGTGGCGCCTGGCTATTCGAGTGTCACGGGATTTGGCTCCTACCGCGACTTCAATCGGGACTACAACATCTACGACAACGTAACTCACATTCAGGGAAATCACAGCATCAAGTTCGGTGTCAATTTCCACCGGTACCAGAAGACCGAGAATGCCGGCGGCAACAACGTAGGCAGTTTTGCCTTCAGCAACACCCCTCGCCCGACCGGGACTACAGCGGCGCAACAGCAGTGGGCAAATTTCCTGCTTGGCAACGTCTCGACGTTCACCCAGGATTCGGCAGACTTCACTCCGGACGTGCGATCGAGGCAGATCGAGTTTTACGTTCAGGATGACTACCGGCTGCGACCGAACCTGACCATCAACATTGGTGTCAGGTATTCGCTCTTCCGTCAGCCCTATGATGAGAAGGGCCAGCTGACCAACTTTGATCCGGCGTTCTACAATCCGAGCAAGGCCTTCCAGATCGACCCTGTGACCGGAAATCGCATACCGGGAACCGGCGATCCGCTTAACGGACTTGTCATCGCCAATGGCAATTCACCCTATGGCAACAAGGTTACGGCGGATAGCAACAAGGCTTTCGCGCCGGTCTTCGGCTTTGCCTGGGATCCGTTCAGGAATTCGAAGACGGCTGTTCGTGGGGGCTATGGAATCAGTTACGACACAGGCCTCTTCGGTATCGTCGAGCAGAATATCTTTACCAACCCGCCGTATATCACCAGTGTCTCGATCAGCAACACCAGGCTCGACAATCCGTCGGCGTCGGCGCCGAACATTTCCGCGGCACCGCTAAACCTTCGTGGAATTCCCTTCGACACGATGACTCCCTACATCCAGCAGTGGAGCCTCGACGTGCAGCACGAGCTCTTCAAGGGATTGCTGCTTGATGTTGGATACTTCGGCTCAAAGGGGACTCACCTGCTTGGTATTGTTGACTTGAACCTCGTCGCCCCGGGAGTTGCCCAGGCGGCCGGGCTCGTCAAGCCTGGTGAGCAGGTTGTCGCGGCCACCACGCCGAAGCTCAACGCCGTGAGGCCATACAAGGGCTATGTGGCGATCAATGCACCTCAGTACTGGTTCAATTCGAGCTACAATTCGCTTCAGATGCAGATCGAAAAGCGCTTCTCGCATGGATCGCTGATCAGTGCCTCCTACACCTGGTCGCATAACATGACCGACAATCAGAGCGACCGGAGCAATGCGCCGCAGAATCCGTACGACATCCACTCCGAACGCAGCTCGGCGTCGCTTGATCGGAGACACATTCTGTCGGTCAACTATGTCTACGAGCTGCCGTTCTTCAGGGAGCAGTCGGGAATCATCGGCCACGTTCTCGGAGGGTGGCAGCTGTCCGGAATCACGAGCTACTCGTCTGGCCAGCCACTGACGGTGACGACCAGCGGCATCGATCCGGCGGCACTCGGATTCCTTGGATCGAGCGCGTCCGGCGCTCGTCCCGATATGATCGCGGATCCGAACTCAGGAGCGCCCCAGACGATAGCTAAGTGGTTCAATACTGCTGCATTTGCGGAGGTGCCGACTGGGGTGACTCGGCCGGGCAGTGCCGGCCGCGGAGTGGTCCTTGGTCCCGGCTACGGACGATGGGATATCAGCCTCGCAAAGGACATCAAGGTCCACGAGGACATCCGCTTCCAGTTCAGGGCTGAGACCTTCAATATCTTCAATCATACGAACTTCCTGACCGTGAACACGACCAGGACAAGCACACAGTTTGGTCAGGTCACGGCCTTCCGTGATCCGCGCTTGATTCAGTTCGGATTGAAGTTCTACTTCTAGGTATCGTGCCGCAGGCTGTCCAGCCTGCGGCACGTCGCACCAAAGGTGCGACCGGAAAAAGCCCAGGGCGAAGCCCTGGGTAGATAATCGCTGGCTGCCAGCCACGCCCCAAAGGGGCAATGTTGGCCCGCATGGCCTCTCGACCGATTGTTGGCCATCATACCCAGGGCTTCGCCCTGGGCTATTTGAGGTCGCGCCGTTGGCGCGACAACCTCCGGCGCCTTTAACTCTCCAAGACAAAATGTCGGGCTATTCCTTGCAGAAGCTCCGCATATCTCAGAATCGCGATTACACTCAGCGAGTCGGTGATCTCTCCCTCCCTCACCATCCGGTGCGCTTCAGCAAACGGCACCCTCCTGATCTCGAGACGCTCCGTTCCTTCCGGTTGAGCAGTACGCTCTACAAGGTCGGTCGCAAGAAAATAGAAACTCTCTTCATCCGTCACTGAGTTCGACAGGTGTGAGCGGCCGAGGAGCTGCCAGGAACGGGCTTCGAGACCGACCTCTTCGAGCAGTTCACGCTTCGCCGTCTCGAGCGTTGTCTCGCCCTCCGGCGAACCGCCCTCAGGAATCTCCCACGAATAGCTTTTGAGCGTATAGCGGTATTGACCAACGAGATAGGTGTATCCATTGTCATCGATTGGCAGAATGCCAATCGCCCGGGTCTTGAAATGCACAACGCCGTAAATTCCGGGCTGCCCGTCGGGCCGGGTCACTTCCTCATGACGCACCTCGATCCACGGATTGTCATAGGCGATGCGGCTCGAGTGGGTGCGCCAGGGATTGTCAAATTTGTCGTTCATTCATCTCCTTCTCCATGCAAGAATCGTCGTTCGCCGGGTAATTACCCACGCCGGACGGCGTGGGACGGGCAGGGACAAGCCCTGCCCCTACAAGGTCGCCGCGAAGTGCTGCATTCGCTCTGAAAAGTAACCTTAACTATGAGTGAACCGATGGAATCAGATCCATTTGATGAACCGGTAATACTCGAAATCAAGGACTCCATAGACCTGCATACTATCCCGCCCAAACAGGTCAAGGCCGTCGTCGAAGAGTACCTCATCGAAGCCCGGAAGCGCGCTTATCCGATTGTCAGAATCATTCACGGTAAAGGCATCGGCGTCCAGCGTGAAATTGTTCGAAGCGTTCTCGACCACACGCCTTTCGTCACTCACTACGCCGTGGGACCGGGTGCCACACTCGCCTACCTCGCCGGTCCGGAGGTTGGAGCAGACATCGCAGGTCGTTTAGAATGAAGTGTGATGAATCTGCCACCATTCCGCAATGAAGCGTATCTGGACTTCTCCGATGAACGCCACGCCCAGGCAATGATCAAGGCGATCGAAGACGTTGAAGCGCAGCTCGGCCGCGAATATCCGCTGGTCATAGGCGGCGAACGTGTGCGAACCGGCGATCTGCTCGAGTCTCTCAATCCTTCGAACTTCAAACAGGTCGTCGGCCGCGTACATCGTGCGGGCCAGAAGGAGGCCGAGACTGCGATCCGGGCGGCCTGGACTGCCTTTGACACCTGGCAGCACACTACGGCCGAGCATCGCGCAGCTTTTCTTTTCAAGGCTGCAGCAGAAATGCGGCGCCGGAAACTGGACTTCAACGCGTGGATGGTGGTCGAGGTAGGGAAGTCATGGGCCGAGGCCGAAGCCGATACGGCTGAGGCGATCGACTTCATGGAATTCTACGGCCGCCAGGCATTGCGCTACGCGGCTCCACAACCGCTCACTCCCTCACCACTCAAGGATGAGGTCAACGAGCTCAATTACATTCCTCTCGGTGTCGGAATAGTCATTCCACCATGGAATTTTCCGCTGGCAATACTCGCGGGAATGACAACCGCCGCTCTGGTCACCGGTAACACGGTGGTCCTCAAGCCGTCGAGCGACAGTCCGGTGATTGCAGCCAAGTTTGTCGAACTGCTCGAAGATGTGGGCCTGCCGCCGGGCGTCGTCAACTACCTGCCGGCCAGTGGGGGAAAGGTTGGCGACTTTCTGGTCTCTCACCCGAAGACGCGCTTCATATCTTTCACCGGATCGATGGAGGTCGGTCTTCGAATCAACGAACTGGCGGCCAAGCCGCAGGACGGGCAGACTCTGGATCAAACGAGTGGTCGCTGAGATGGGCGGCAAGGATACGATCGTTGTCGACGAGACAGCCGATCTCGATGAGGCGGCTGCCGGCATCGTCGTCGCCGCCTTCGGCTACTCGGGCCAGAAGTGCTCGGCATGCTCTCGCGCCGTGATTGTCGAATCGGTGTACGATCAATTGTTGACACGGATCGCTGATCGCACTCGCAAGATCGAGGTTGGGCCGGCGAAAGAGGTGCGTTCATTCACCGGGCCTGTGGCAAGCCGGAAGGCATTCGAATCGATTTCGCGCTACGTTGAGCTGGGTAAAGAAGAGGGGCGACTGCTGACGGGCGGCGCTCCGCATCCAAAGGCCGACGAGGGCTGGTACATAATGCCGACCGTGGTGGCCGATGTTGACCCGCACGCGCGACTTGCCCAGGAAGAGATTTTCGGACCAGTAGTCGCATGCATCAAGGCACGCGATTTCGATGATGCGCTGGCAATTGCCAACAATACGCAGTACGGTTTGACGGGCGCCGTCTATTCTCGCGACCGAAACCGCATTGACCGGGCGCGTCGCGACTTCCACGTCGGCAACCTCTACATCAATCGCAAATGCACAGGCGCATTGGTTGATGTGCATCCGTTTGGCGGATTCAATATGTCAGGGACCGACTCCAAGGCGGGCGGCCGCGACTATCTCGGGCTCTTCCTGCAGGCCAAGTCGGTCGCAGAGAAATATTGACTCTCAGGAGCAAAGACTATGTACGCCATTCTGACAGCATTGTTGGTCATTGGCATTGGGTCCATTGGGGGCATTGGAGGTATCGGGAAGCCGGCGCCTGACTTCTCGCTACCCGACGTTAACGGCAAGACGCACTCTCTTCGAGAGTTTCGAGGGAAGGCTACGGTTCTCGTCTTCACGAGCACACAGTGCTCAATTACAAATGCTTATACCGACCGGCTCAAGTCGATCGTCAGCGACTACTCTCCGAAGGGTGTGTCACTGATCGCAGTCAATTCGAATTCAGACGAGGCAGTCGATCAGATACGCGATCACATGCAGAAGAACGGTGTCGGCTGGAATGTCCTCAAAGACCAGGGAGGCAAAGTAGCCGGCCTCTATGGCGCCGAGCGCACTCCTGAGGCATTCATCATCGATAGCGAAGGCGTCATTCGCTATCACGGCCGCATCGACGACTCGTTCGAGGCGGCTCGAGTCAAGCGCAATGATCTGCGCGTTGCCCTTGATGAGTTGCTGAGCAGCAGAGCAGTGAGCGTGGCCGAGACGAAGGCATTTGGCTGCCAGATCAAGCGCGAACAGTCGACCGCATCCGACTCCAGTGTTTCTCTCCTGAAGCCTGCGGAGCTTTCGAAGCTCAAGGATGATGCCAAAGGCAAAGTGCTGGTCCTCAATTTCTGGGCAACATGGTGCGGACCCTGCGTGGCCGAGTTTCCAGAGTTCGTCGCACTCGATGAGAAGTATCGCTCGAGCGGCGTCAACGTCATTGGAATCAGCGCTGATGAAGTAGCGGACCTTCAAAGCAAGGTTGTGCCTTTCGTTCGCGACGCGAAAGCGCGGTTTCCTGTTTATGTTCAGGATGTAGAAGACCCGCAGGAGATGATTGACAGAGTCGCAAAAGAATGGTCCGGCGCGCTCCCGGCTACATTCGTCTTCGACCGGCAGGGAACCCTGGTCTATAAGCGGCTCGGCATAATTGATCGCGACGAGCTTGTCGGCCAGATACAGAAAGCCTTGAAGATGTAGATACCGGGCGGTAGTACAAGCCCACTCTTAACCTGATGCCCAATTCAAACCCGAGCCTGATGACGGATGCCGGCGGTCTTCGCCGGGCAGTCGAGGAGGTTGTGACCTCGACGCCGGTCGTCGACATGCACACGCACCTTTATGCGCCTCAATTCGGCGAAATGCAGTTGTGGGGCATAGACGATCTTCTCACTTATCACTATCTCATCGCTGAGGTCTTCCGCTCGCAGCGGCTGGTTCATGATCGGACCTCATTTGACCGTTTCTGGAGTCTCTCAAAGTCTGCACAAGCCGATCTTATCTGGCAGTGCCTGTTTGTGGACGAGACACCACTCTCAGAGGCGACGCGTGGCGTTGTCTCAGTGCTCAATCTGCTCGGCCTCGATCCTCGTTCGCGCGACCTGCGCGAAGCGCGTGCCTTCTTCGCGAGCCGCGATCAGAACCAGCATGTTGAAGAGGTATTGAAGCTCGCCGGCGTCGAGCAGCTCGTCATGACCAACGATCCATTTGACCAGGTCGAAGCCGGTTTATGGGCTCGGGGCGCAAAGCTCGACACGCGCTTTCTGGCTTCGCTGCGAGCCGACAGGCTGCTCAATGACTGGGAGACAGCCTCGACCTTGCTGCGTGATGCGGGATACCGCGTGAGCGCAGATCTTGGGGGCGACTCGGTAAAGGAGATACGAAGGTTTCTCGATTCCTGGATCGAGCGAATGAACGCAGTCTATGTGGCCGTTTCGCTGCCGTCGGACTTCAACTTCCCCGAGGAGTCCTCCCGAAATCGTCTGATCTCAGAAGCGGTTCTCCCATCCTGCCGTGAACACAATATTCCGTTTGCCCTCATGATCGGAGTCAGGCGTCAGGTCAACCCGCGGCTCAGGCTTGCAGGCGATGCTCTTGGTAAAGCCGATGCCGGCTCGGTAGCCCGCATCTGTGACGCCTTCCCCGAGAATCGCTTCCTCGTCACCATGCTCTCTCGCGAGAACCAGCACGAGCTCTGCGTCATAGCACGCAAGTTCAATAACCTCATGCCGTTTGGCTGCTGGTGGTTTCTCAACAATCCTTCGATAGTTGATGAGATCACGCGGGAGCGATTCGAACTGCTCGGCTCGGCTTTTATCCCTCAGCATTCGGATGCTCGCATTCTCGACCAGTTGATCTACAAGTGGTCCCATTCCAGACAGATAATCGGAAGTGTTCTCGCTGACGCGTATGTTCAGTTGCTGGGGAGCGGACGCTCTGTGACCCGGGCTGAGATCGAGCGCGACGCGACCAGGCTTATGGCGGGGAACTTCAGAAGCTGGGTTGGTCTGAGGGAGTTGAAGAGTGGAGCCTGACGGCCTGAGGGTTGGAATCACGAATGAGCAGAGCGTCGAGGTAACGCGCGAACTGACGATCGCATCGATCAGTAATGCGTTGCCCGCGGTCTATTCGACACCGGCGATGATCATGCTCATGGAGATTGCGGCAGCCTCGGGTATTCGCAGTGTCCTGCCGCCCGAGCACATTTCAGTCGGCGTCGAGGTCAATATTCGACATCTTGCCGCTACGCCGGTTGGCGAGTTGGTGACGGCCAGCGCAGAGGTGATTGAAGTCTCAGGCAACCTTGTGCGTTTTGCCGTCAAGGCGCGCGATTCCAGGCGATTGATTGGCGACGGGACACACACCCGGGCAATTGTCGATTTGAGTCGCTTCGTCCGCGGCATCAATCGGTAGATTCGCCAATCTTTTAGGCGCAGGGAGATCCTGCCCGCCAAATGGCGGGGATGTGCTCAGGGACCACGGCGCTTGACGGTAGCCACAAGCAGCCGCTCCTATGGAAGGGCGTCCGCGTCCTGGAGGCGTCTGATAAACAGTGGCCTCCTTCGGAGGTCGCGGCACATTCAGGGCGCACTATTGCGACGGCATTTCGGTGCAGCCTTCTAGCCGCGGGCGAATCCCCGCGCCGGACGGCGCGGGACGGGCAGGGACAAGCCCTGCCCCTACAAGTTTTTCAGCGAGGGTGGCTTTTTCCGTAGCCGCCGCCACCGGGAGTCTCAATCAGAATTCGCTGGCCGCGCTTCACATCTATTGAAAACTTCCCCGGCAACCACTCCGTCTCGCCGTCAGCCTTCACCAGCGCAGCCCGGCCGGCCTTCCCATTCCCGCCCCCGTTCAGTCCGTAAGGCCCCTGGCGCCGGCGATCTGCGAGCATAGAGACGCGAGCGTCGTCCAGAAGCTCGATCTCGCGCACAATTCCATCGCCACCGCGCCATCGCCCTGAACCTCCCGATCCCCGGCGGATCGAGTACCGAATCACGCGCATCGGATATGCATACTCGAGCGCCTCGACCGGCGTGTTGAGCGAATTCGTCATGTGCGTGTGGACCGCCGATAGGCCGTCGGCATCGGGCCGCGCTCCCATTCCCCCGGCTATTGTCTCGTAATAGGTGAATTCCTTGCAGCGCTCGCTATCCCAGCCACCCACCGTCAGGTTATTCATCGTTCCCTGAGATGCGGCCGGAATGATTGCAGGTGCGGCCTGCGACAACGCCTTCAACAGCACGTCGACGATTCGCTGTGAAGTCTCGACGTTGCCGCCGGCCACCGCCGCGGGCGGCCTTGCACTGACAACGGTACCGTCCGGCACGGTGACATCGATTGGCTCGAGGATCCCCGCGCTCGCCGGAACGTCACCGGCTATCAGGCAGCGAAAGACATAGTAGACGGCAGAGACTGTGATAGCTTCCACAGCGTTGATCGGGCCGCGTACCTGGGGCGAGCTTCCAGTGAAGTCGACGCGTGCCCGCTCGCCCCGTATCTCGATCCGGACCGCGATGCGGACCGGATCGTTGCTCTCGCCATCATCGTCAAGGAAGTCTTCAGCCTCATAGGTGCCGTCCGGGATCTCACTCAGTCTCCGACGCATGAGCCGGGCAGCGTACGAGACCAGGTGGCCGGCATACTCATCGCATTCTTTGAACCCATAGCGCTCAACCGTCTCGAGCAGCCTCAGGCCTCCAACACGCAACGCGCCAAACTGCGCCGCAAGATCACCACGCCGCTCTTCAGGGACTCGCATGTTTGCGAGCAGAAGGCTCAGCACCTCGTCGTCGATCTCACCGGAGCGCGCAATCCGGATAGGTGGAATTCTCAAGCCCTCCTGAAAGATCTCCGTGGCCTTTCCCATCGACCCGGGAGTGGCACCTCCAATGTCAGCATGGTGGGCTCGATTTGCCACGTAGAAGAGCGGCGTTCTACGCTTGCCGCCTCCATAGACTGCGGCGACCACGGTCACATCCGGCAGATGAGTCCCGCCTGCGTAAGGGTCATTGAGCATGACGATGTCGCCGGGTCCCATCGGACAGCGGTCGATCGCCGCTCGAACCGACATCGGCATCGAGCCGAGATGGACCGGCATATGATCACCCTGGGCGATCAGCCGGCCTAGCCGATCAAAGACCGCGCACGAGTAATCGCGCCGCTCCTTTATGTTCGGTGAGAAGGCCGCACGCCGGAGGCTGATCCCCATCTCCTCTGCGACCGAGGTATATAGGGACTTGTAGATCTCGAGTTTGATTGCGTCGATTGAGACCATTGACCGATTTGAGATTCAGTGGCCAGGCTGGTTCTTCTGTTTGAGCATGGCAAGGGCGTCCGTCGCAGATTGACGAACTGTAGCATCCCGGTCGGTTGAGGCAATCTCCTCGAGCACTGGAACGGCATTCTGGAGCCCGGTCCGGCCGACCAATATCGCCGTGCGACGCTTCACATCGGGAGTATTGGCGATCTTCAGAAGCCCGACCAATTCATGCGCGCCGTTGCGGGTCTTCGGAAGTTCGAGCGCTGTCTTCTCGGCGATCTCTCTCAGCGCCGGCCTTTCATCAGTCATGAATGCGTAAAGAAAGAGAATCGCCTTGCGCGAGAAGTTGACCGTGCGAAGCTGGTTGATAGCCAGTATAGTGGCGCATCTTGCGCGCATGTCACCCTCGTCCGTCACGGGCCGGTCAAGATTGCTGACGAGCTGGTTGAGAGCGGCGTAGCTCGCAGTCTGTGCCTGGAATGAGCAGAGTGTTCTCCCGACGGCCATGCGGACATGCCAATCCTTGTCTCGGATCATCTCAATCAGAGGATCGATCGTTGACCGGTCGCCAAGATGCCCCAGCGCTTCGACGGACGCGATGCGCACATCCGGATCAGTATCTTTGAGAGCCTCGAGCAGTACCGCGACGGCGCTCTGGTCACAGCTCTTTCCGAGATTGGCCGCGGCCTGGATTCGGTTCCGGGGGTCGGAGTCTTTGACTCCCGCAATGGCTCGGCCCGTCTCGTCAGTGGCGCTTCCCGCTGCGGTCTTGAGCTCGGGACACTGTTCGATGAGAGTCACCACTTGCGCCCGGGCAGTGCCGCTGAAGGCCGCGAGAAGAGATGCTATTCCCAGGATTGCGTACGCGGGAATGCGTAATTGACGCATTGTCGGCTTCGCCTTTCAGGCCAGGGTGTCAGGATTTGAGGGTGTGAGCAGCTTCAACGCCCGCGTTGCGTGGCCAAGCGAGATCACAATATCGCTGCAAAACTTCTCGCCATGTCCTGGCCCGATCTTCGCGTCCATCGATTTCTGCAAGGCTCCCCAGTCAGTGGCCCGCAGCTTGACGATATAGTTATAGAGTTTCTGCTCGCCGGCCTCCATCCGCCGCTGTTGCGCCGGAGAGAAGTCGTACAGTTTGTGAAGACGAGCGTAATTGATCGCCTCGAAGCTATGCCCGAAGAGCTTGATCTGAGATCGAACGGTGAACGCATCGACCATCTCGCGCGGAGTACCCTGAGCCTCAGCCTCGTACTCGGTATTGAGTGCTTCCGAGTCACCCTTCAATCGGTCGATTGTCAGGTCCATGACGCGGTTCATTCGCTCGACTGCTCGATTGCCGCGATAACCGTGATTGATACATGAGAGGAAGCCGTAGGGGGAGTGCAGTCCGAAGCAGCTGTACTTCTTGATCTCGTCGCGAAAGGCGGGCGGCTCGGGCTGCCCCTGTTCGAGCGAGGATTCGGTCAGTGCGTAGACGCGTTCATAGTCGGCCAGACCGCTGTCGAAGACGGCGCGCAGATCGATCTTTTCGCCGTAGGCATTGGTCCATATGGGATTGTCCGGAGGAGTCAGGATCGAGAAGGCAATCAGACCCCACGGCAGGTGCATCGTAGGCAGGTCATCCTGGTATCTCCGGAGGTTTGTCGGATCGCACCGAAAGAGCGCCTTCGCGCTTTCACCGACGTCTCGGAGCGTGTACCGGTTGCTGCCGACGATCACCGGCTGATCCGCACTGACACCCGCCTCGAGGAAGGTCTTGAGGAAACTGTTCTCGTGGACCTCCGCATCGCGGGTGAAGTAGACGTAGCGCTTGCCGTTGACCTCCTTCTCGGCGGCGTAGGTTGAGCAGAGATGGTCGACCGCCCTCGAGCCGTCCTTTCGCGCGAAGTTTCTTCCAAAGGCGCGGACGGCATGTATCAGCACCGAAGCGTTGTCGAAGGAGCGCGCGTAGAACTCGGTCAATTCATTGGCCGCGCGCAGGCCGTCGGCCGCGTTGGGTTGAAGGCTGACCGGGGCGAGGGTGGTCGCCTGCGATGTTGAAGGCGCCCGCCTGGGCGAATCGGAATGTCTCCGGTAGCTGACTACTACTGCTGCGGCGGTGCCGGCGGCAAGAGCGCTGACTCCGCCGATTATCAGGTTGCGGCGGCTCGAATCGGCCGGGGCGTCGGCCGCGGCAGCCTTCTTCTTTTTGGTATTTTTGGCCATCGTTGATCAAGTTAGCCAAGGGCTTCCGAGGTGTCAAGCGCAGGTATCTCAGGTCGGAACGGCTCGTAGCCGCCCCGCTGGTGAAATGTTCGGTCCACTCAGGGGCAATTTGGAGTGCGGCGACTTGTCGCCGCTTTTGATTTAGATACCGCGAGTCATGAAGACGATTCGGGCGTGTACAATCAGAATCCCGCAATGACTAACTCAAAAGCGGCGACAAGTCGCCGCACTCCATACTGACCCAGTCGGCGCGTCTCTCTTGGCGACTGTCTTCGACAGTGCGAGCTCTCTCTCGACGGATTCTATAATCGTGCCCCTAGACTACCGGGTCCTATTCAGCGCGGAGCATTCGCATGATGTCGAGTTCGGGGATACGGCGTGTAGCGGACCAGATGGTAATCGCCGCCGCCGCACTCAAAGAGATTGCCATGGCCATGGACGTTGCCAAACCAACCGGCATGGCCTCAGGAATCAAACTACCGAGGGATCTCCCGACAGCGCTTGCGCCAACTACTCCGAGAACCGCTCCCACCGCGATCACGGGCAGACTCTGTGTCAAGAGTTCCTTCTAACCCGGGCAGGCGTGGCGCCAAGGGCCATTCGCAAACCCATTTCCCGGGTCCGTTGAGCCACCGAATAAGAGACGACGCCATAAATTCCAATCAGGGCTAACAAAACCGCGACCCCTGCAAACATCCAAACAGCCGTCCGATAGGCTCTCGGGCGAATGAAGAAATCCGCCAAACGCTGTTCCATGGTTTTCACTCCGAACACCGGAACATAAGGGTCCGCCGACCGAATAGCTTCACGGATCGCGGCAAGGTGGTCTTCCGCGCGACCGTCCACTCTGGCCACAAACGTAGAAAAGAAGCCGCCAGGGGACTCTGCTGGAACAAAAACCTGATTCGAGTTTGCCAGGGATGAGTCAGTCTCGAATTCCATGCCGCGTACGACGCCAATGATCTTCCACGGAATTCCATCGCCGATAGTGAGTCGCCGCCCGAGAACCTGCCGCGGGCCCCCAAACTCGGCAGCAAAACGTTCATTGACGACCGCAACGCGGCTTCCTGCGGCAACCTCTGCACCTGTGAACTCGCGCCCTTCCAGAATCCGGCCACCCATCGTCTGGAAGTAGTCCGCCAACGTGGGCACCATCGTTGCACCGCGACTCGCGCGATGCCCGTCAACTCCAAAACTTCCGCCCACAAAGCCCGTCGCATAGAGTGGCAGAAACTCCGTGGCGCTGGCGCTGCGAACTCCCTGGAGATTGCGGATGCGCGCGAGTACTTCCTCGAAATAGTGAAGCCGCTGCTCGTTGGTTTGGCGTGACGTTCCGTCCAGGGACACATTTACCGTCACAATACCTCTGGCGTTATAACCGCGGTCGGCCGCCATGAGTTGAAAGAACGCACGACCAATCGATAAGGACGCGGTAAGAAGGATGATGGTCAGAGCCACTTGGGCTCCCGTTAGGAATTGACTGATGACTCGCGATTCCCGAGTCTTGCCAGAACCTCTGGCGCCGAAGATATGCACCTGGCCGATTGAAAAGAAGGGCAACACGCCGAACAGCAACCCGGTGAGAACCGAGATGGTCAAGCTGAAGGCAAGAACCCTTATATCAAAAAGCGAATAGGACATCGCCGAAAGTGGCGGCGGCTGAACCTTTGCGGCTACGGAAGTAACGCCGGCGGCAACAAGTAGCCCGGTCAAAGCGGATACCGCGCAAAGAAGCAGGCACTCCGTGAGCAACTGTCGTTTCAGTCTCCTCCGGCTTGCTCCCAGGGCGGAGCGAATACTCAACTCTGAAGTCCGGTCGGCTATTCGAGCCATCAGTAGGTTCGCCACGTTGGTGCAAGCTATCAACAGGACAAGCACCACGCCCGCCATCAGCATCAGCGAAGCGCTCGCAACCGGGCCTGTCAGAGCTTCCCGAAGGGTCCTCATCTTCGGACGGGGACTTGAAGGGTCAAGGCGGCCGGGAGTCGATGAAAGACGATTTGCGTCGGCCTCGAATGCGGCATGCGCCTGCGGCCACATAATCCCGGGTTTCAATCGGGCCACCGTTGTCCAGCCGTTATTGCCCTCAGAAAATTGTGCGGGCAGCCAAAGAGCGGTTTCTCGTGGATAGTCAAAACCAGGCGGTGTGACGCCGATGATTGTCAGATGCTTGCCATTGACTCGGATTGAAGAACCTACGGCGCCACGGTCCCCTCCGAAGAGTTGCTGCCAGAGTCCATAGCTGATGACGGCCACCTGCTCCCTATCCAGTGCGTCTTCGCCAGGTAAGAATGTTCGGCCCAGGGCTGCGGGCGTACCGAGCACAGTGAATAGATTCCAGGACGCGTCGGCCGCGTGCACGCGAACTGTTTCGTGACCCACAGCAATATTGACGTCACCCTCCTCGACAAGCGCAGCATTGGCGAGGTAGGCGCTCTGCTCCCGCCAGTCATGAAACTGTTTTGAGCTGCCGTGAGGAGGAATGAACTCGTTCGGATGAAATGAGGCCAGTCGCTCCGGATCGTGGAATGGAAGAGAACTCAATAACAGAGTGTTGACGACGCTGAAGCCCCCTGTAGTAGCGCCGATGCCGATAGCAAGCGCGGCGATCGTGAACAGAGTGTGAAGCGGATGGCGCGCCCAAAGCCGGAAGGTATACCGTCCATCCTGAAGCGCTTCGCGCATCACCTGAACCGGGATCGATACAAACAAGTTCGCCAGCGCAAAAACCCAGAGCCTGGCGACTCCCCACGCCCCACTCGCTTTATCAAGCTCGTCGCGAAACGTCTGTTCGAGCAAACCGGCATCGGTTTTGCGAAAAGCAGCTGGGTAGAGTTCGATCAACCGTCGGTAAAATCGACCTGAGCGTGAATGATCAGGCATGTCTTGTCACTCCAAAGTGGGCGCGGCCAGCTTCACCAGTTCACTAGTGCGAGCGGCATAGATTATCGGCCGATCCGCCAAATGTGCCAACGAGCTTTAGCGGAGGCACACATTTGACCCTGCAATGAGCAAAGTCCTTTCAAAGAGAGGATTGACTGACCGTCAGTCAGTATGCTAGGCTGTGGATTGAAAGGGGGAAATGAGATGGCCACACAGCAGAAACGGATCCTCGTCTATCTCGCCAATGGCGCGCAGGGCGGTGCCGTCGCCAGGCAGGCGATCGCACGCGGGCACATCGTCCGAGCCCTCGTCCGCGATCCCGCCAAAAGCGATCAGCTCGCGAGCCTCGGTATTGAGGTTTTCCAGGGTGACCTGCAAAGCTCAGAGAACCTCATCGACGCCCATCGTCAGATCGACTTTGTCGTCCTGCAGATGCCGCTCGGCCCGCCGGCCAAAGTCGCCTCACTCATGGAGAATGCGCTCGCTGCCATCAAGGCCAACCATATCGAGGGCGTCGTCACGAAGATGGCAAGCGCCCATCCTTCAATTCCTACCGACGAACCGAGTTTTGTCGCCAATCAGCTCATCTTCGACAGCATGCGGGACTCAGGGCTTCGCTTCTCCGTCATCAGACCGACCATGTATCTCGACAATCTTATGAAACCGGGAACTCGCACCGGGATCGCGACGCGTCAGGACCATCGTCTACCCGCTCCCGACCACTCGGAGAGTCGCATGGACCTCCACCGAGGATGCCGCGAATGCTGCTCTCACGCTCATTGAAAATGGCGCCTTTGGTGTTGACCGCCTGATCTCAGGATCGGCGGCGGTTGACGGCGATGGTCTCGCGCGTCGCTTTTCCAGAGCATTGCAGCGTGAGATCGGCTTTCAGAGCCTCTCCCTTGATGCATTCGAGGACGAGGTTGACTCGATGATGGGAAAGGGGATGGGGAAACGAGTCTCTTCAAAGCTGCGGTTCTTTGAAAACCATCCTGACGAGGCCGACAGGATGTTATCCTTGACGTTCAAGCCTGCTCCCGACCTGTCCGGCTTCACGCCGACGTCAATCGAGGACTGGGTCACAGGTCACCGATCGTCATTTACTGATGGCACTTGATAGATGGTTCCTGCGAAGTCAAAGAGAATGCGCGCCGCACCGAGGTCTCGTCCCAGAACGAAGCCGCCGCAGGAGCGGCGCAATGACCTCATGAACGCTGCCGAGCGACTGTTTCTCAGGAAGGGTGTCGAACCGACGACTGTCGAAGAGATCACGAACGCTGCCGACGTGGCCAAGGGGACTTTCTACCTCCACTTTTCGTCAAAGGAGGAGATTCGAATCGCGCTTGGCGACCGTTTTGCTCAGCAGTTGCTGATGAAGGTCAAGCGCGCGGTTGCCGGGAGAGAGGAAGACGATTGGGAAGGGAAGTTGGCGGCATGGGCCGGCGCCTGTGTCACCGGATACCTCGATTCAATCGAGCTTCACGACATTCTCTTCTACAGTTCGCGGCCGCCTGCACGAGAAGGTCTGGTCGACAACATTGTCATCGATTTTCTAATTGAGCTTCTTCGGACGGGCGTCGAGGCGGAGGCCTGGTCGGTTGGCGACGCCAGGTCTACCGCAGTGTTTATCTTCAGCGGTCTTCACGCGGTAGTTGATGACGCCTATTCGAAAGAGAAGCGAATCAATCGAGGCCGGTTGTCGAACAGCGTCGAGCTGCTCTGTTTCCGAGCCGTGGGCCTGTCGCCTTGATTTCACAATTTGCCAATCGCGATGCGCTGGCTGAAGTTTCTGAAGGTCATCTTCGAATGACTCTTCTTTGCGGTCTTTCTTTGCGTCTTTGCGTCTTTGCGCGAGGAGTATTCGTGACAGGCCTGCTGCGAGATACTTCTCGCGCAAAGACGCAAAGACGCAAGACGCAAAGAGATTACCAGGTCGAGATACGAGTGGCACTAATGCCTTGTCAGAACGATATTGCCCCATGCATCGATCTTCGCCGATCCAGCCCCGGCCAACAAGAGTCGTTGAGCCATATTCCCGCACGATCGCCGGCGACGACAGAACCTCGCCCGCAACCAGCTTCTCTCGATCGTAGACCGCGACTCGTCTCTGCCGCCCATCCATAAACACCACGGCCTTCGAAGTTATCCGTGTCTTCGCTTGCCTCAAGCGCTTTGCCTTTCTCAGCTCCGGCTTCCGGGTCACCGCTCGCGCCCTCAGACGAAGACTGACGATCTCCGCCTCCCGCGCCGGGTCCGAGTGGCCATATCGTTCCTCGTGAGCCCTGTCGAAGGCGCGCCGCACGTTGCCTCGCCACTCAATCTCAAACTCGAACGATTGCCCCCGGTAACGCATCCCAAGCGAGCGAACCAGCAAAATCTGTTCTGGAGCAAACCCCTCGGCCTGCAAGTCTCTCCTGGCCTGAGTCTCGAGCTCGGCGAAGCCTCGTTCCACCTGATCCGGAAGCCGACCATCAGCGCCAAGAGGCAGCATGAGGGTTCGCGAATAGTCCTTCACGACATCGGCAAGCAGCACACCGAGGGCAGAGAGATTTCCCGGGTGAGCTGGTACAAGGATGCGCGGTATACGCAGAGCGGCCGCGAGGTCAGCCGCATGCAACCCGGCAGCGCCTCCAAAACTGACCAGCGTAAAGAGCCGCGGATCGTGACCCCGTTCGATCGAGACGAGCCTCAAGGCCCGCTCCATATTTGCATTGGCGACCCTGATGATTCCTTCGGCGGCTTCGAGTCTCGATACCGAGCGGCCCGATGTTTCCGACATTGCCCTCGCCAGCTCGTCGATCGCCGAGCCCGCGCGTTCGATATCGAGAGCCATGGCATTCCCGAGCAGACCCGAACCGGCAAACCGTCCGAGGATCAGGTTGGCATCGGTGACTGTCGGATCTTGACCCTTCCCGTAGCAGGCTGGTCCAGGATCAGCCCCCGCCGACTCAGGCCCGACTCTCAACGCGCCACCCGCATCGACACGGGCAATCGAGCCTCCGCCTGCCCCGACGGTATGGATATCCAATACGGGCACGGCCACTGGCAGGCCGGCGACTTTCGCCTCGTTTGTCACTATGGGCCGCCCAAGGCCGAGCGAGACGTCGGTCGAAGTGCCGCCCATATCGAAAGTGATGATCCGCTCGAATCCGGCTCGTTGCGCCACTGCCGCCGCGGCCACGACGCCGCCAGCCGGACCGGAAAGAATCGTCCGGACGGGCTCGCGAGCGGCAACAGCAGCTGAAATCGACCCGCCCGAAGATTGCATAATCCAGAGCCTGGCACCACGAAAGTGGCTTGCGAGGCCTGCCTCCAGGCCGGAAACGTACCGGCCAACCAGGGGTGCGAGGTAGGCATTGATGACAACAGTAGACGTTCTCTCATACTCGCGATGCTCAGGAAGAATGCGATGCGAAATCGACGTCGGAACACCAAGGTGGCCGAGGGCCTTCTCGACCGCGCGCTCGTGACTGGGATTGACGAAGGAGAAGAGCAGGGAGACAGCCACCGACTCCACCGATGCTTTGCGTAGTTCGGCGATGAGTGCCTGAAGGTCCGCTGATCGAAGGGGGGTGATGACCTGGCCGTTCGGAGCAACTCGCTCGCTGAGACCCAGCCGCAATCGAGCGGGAACGAGAGGCCCGGGGCGCTCGACGGCCAGGTTGTACAGGTCGGGTCGAGCCTGACGACCGATCTCGAGGACGTCCTCGAAGCCGGCGGTCGTCACGAGGGCGGTCCTCGCACCTTTCCTCTCGAGCAGGGCGTTGGTTGCGACGGTCGTACCGTGGATGATCTCCGGCGGCACCGCAAGCTGGAGTTCGCTGGCTGCCCTGCGCAGCCCCTCCAATATGGGAATCTCGGGGTGGTGGGGGTCCGATGGAATCTTGTAGACCAGGAGGCGATCGCCAACGGCTACCAGGAAATCGGTGAAAGTACCTCCGGTATCGACTCCGATCCTCAGCGGGTCGGGTGGTTTTCCGGTTTTTCGTGGCCTCCGGGGCCTTATTAAGGCCGATTTGGGGTTGCCGCTCATAAAATTATGCAACCTAAGGCGTGCCCGGGCGTGTAGGCGATAAGACGATGCGTGACGTGCTTAGCCCGCAAAAAATGCTCACTGGGGGGCGGGCGGGTGCGTCACGCTTCCTCATGACGAACAGAACCGACAGTAACCTTTGGTAAGGAGGCATTCTGAATGAAGAGTAGTAGCCCGAGGTGGGTCCTCACACTTCTCGTGCTGATCGTCGCAAGTGCGACAGGCTTCGCGCAGGCAAAGAAACCCGACCCATTCTCGACAACACCCAAGCTGGTAGTCACTAAGTTGAAACGCGGAGACGCGGACCTGGCGGAGGTTCGTGGCAAGGCAACTTTCACCATTATCGCGGCCAACTCGGACGACACGCTGAGCGGAACCATCAGTTATGCGATCCCCGATGATGCTCGGAAGGAGATCGCAAAGCAAGCCAACAAGTCACTCAACGATGTTCCGGCGACACTGACGCAGAACGATGTCGTGGCCAACTTTCAGAAGGCAACGGCATGTCCGGCGGTGCATCTCGAATTCAGTCCGATGGACTTGAACGTGGCCGGTGTGACGCTGCACTTCAACCGTTTCGTGGTCGATGTCAATGAGTCGGCGCAGAAGATTCCGACTCTCATCTGCGTCTGGACGCGCCAGATCAACAACGGCAAGGCTCGCCGTGGCGTCATCCGCGAGATGAACGACTACATCAACGGCGAAAACAGTCGGGAAGCCAACTGACAGGATCTCGAGTTTGTGGGAAGAGGCGTCTAAGCCGGCAGCCGAAGTGTGGAGGGGCACCAGACTTCAGCGGATACCGGGCTTGTCTCTTCCCACAAAACACGTCTGGAGTGGCGACGCCTGTCGCCGCTCTTCGTACGTTCTGCGGTGACCCCTGCAAACCGCTCCAGACGCGCGAGCCGCGGGATCGATAAACGCTGCGCGACTGCTCGGACTCAAACCAGCGGAGGTCGGGTCGGCACTCAGCGGACCTCCGCGTCACGAATCGGCCCGCGCGACCAGGCGCAGAAACCCTGCGATGAGTTCATCCGGCGAAGCAAAGAGCGTTCCCGTCCGGGTCCGAGACGATGAACGAGGATTGACCCCACGGCTCTTTCTTTAGTCGGTGAACGAAGGGGACTTTGCGGGTTTGATATTCCGCGAAAAGTCCCTTCACGTTGGCGACCGACAGAAAAGCAGCAATCACCTGCTCCTTTTCGCGAAGGCCCGCGACGTACATCGGCTGATGTACGAATCGCAGATGGATGCAGGCTTCATCACGGCTGACGGAGGCGTAGAACGCAGGCTGGCCGTGGAGGAAGTCGATTGTAAATCCGAGCTTGTCGCGATAGAAATCGGCCGCTGCCTGCACATCCGACACATAAAGCACTGGCATTGCCTTCGTCAGCTTTAATGCGGCCGGGGCTCGCCGAGTGGTTTTCGGTGCTTTCTTCAAGCCTTGCCTGAGTTCCGCCCAACTGTTGTAGCCTTGCTCCAGCGCAATGATTTCCTGGGCCTCATTCAGCGGGAAGGGAAGAGCCAAGGCCTCGGTATCGGTCAGATCTTCATAACGGGAAAGTTGGCGGATTCGGCCTCCCACGGAGTAGTTCCGCTCTCGGTGCCAACGAACCAGGAGCTTGGCTTGTTTTTTGAAGTTTTCAAGACTCACGCACGCACCTCCAGTTTGGTTTCTGCAGGCGGGCATTGCCCTTTCGGCAATAATATATGCCGAGGCGTCCTTAGCGCGACTCTCCCAGATTACCCGATTCCGTTTTCGATTGGCAATGGAAGCGGGCCTTTGCAGACGCGACCTGCTACGAACAGCAACAACTGAAGCCGCACTATCCCCACATCGGGTTCGCGTGCTGCGCGAGCCGAGATACAGACCGCCATTGGAGCATCTCGGCTACCCACAGATTTCTCCGACGAGGCCTAATCAAAGCAGCGACAGGTCGCGGCACTCCAGAGCGGCTTCCAAATCCATTGCGCCGGTTGCCTGGTGTGATAGAATGGCACCGCTATCCTACGCGAGGAGAAAGGCCGCGAAGAGCGGCCGCTCCGGTTGCGTCTCCTCCGTTAGATTCTTCAGATGTTCCAACTGGCGACCGCGAAGCCCCGGCCGTTCGGTGCAAGAGAGGTAGCGATGGTCAAGAGGGATGTATCTCGGCTAGTGGTGTCGGCCTGCTGCTTCGTCCTCTTAGGCTTGCTCCTCTGCTTCTCGACGAAGAGCGTGCCTCTGAGAGCGGTCAAGGCTCAGTCGCCTGCTCAAACCAGCGGAAAGCAATCCTCGAGAACTGAAAGCGGAAGCAAGGCAGCCGCTCAACAACCATCCCAGACATCATCACCGACGTCCTCGCCGACATCTGGGCCGACATCTGGCAGACATCGGGCCAGCAGCAATCTGGACAGAAACCGTCAAGTGATGATCATCCCGTCATTCACCTCGACACCGAACTGGTGACGCTCTCCGTAACGGTAACGGATCCTTACAACCGCCTCGTGACAGGGCTCGACAAGCAGCACTTCGAGGTCTACGAGAATAAGGTCAAGCAGAACATCGAATATTTCCACGACGAGGATGTCCCCGTCAGCCTGGGAATCGTCTTCGACGTTTCAGGAAGCATGAAGGGCAAGATCGACCGCTCCAAGGAGGCGCTCAAGGCCTTCATTCAGACCAGCCATGACAACGACGACTTCTTTCTCATCGCATTCAACCAGCGAGCCAACCTTCTCGCCGAGTTTACCGATGGGGGAACAATGCAGGGAAAGCTGACGCTGGTCGAGCCCAAGGGGCAGACTGCTGTCTATGATGCTGCATACCTGGGTATCGAGAAGGTCAAGCAGGGGCATCACACCAAGAGAGCGCTACTGCTTATCTCGGACGGGCAGGACAACTCGTCGCGGTATACCTATGGTGAGCTGAAGAAGCTCCTCAAGGAAGCCAACGTTCAGATTTACTGCATTGGAATCGTCGAGATGGGCGGCGGAGCGGGCGGGACACTCGATCTGCAGGGACAGTCGATTCTTGAAGAGATAGCCCAGGTCACGGGTGGAAAAGCATTCTTCCCGCGCTCAGCTCCCGAGCTTGAGGATGCGACAACGCGCATCGCGCTCGAGCTTCGTCATCAGTACAGCATCGGTTACACACCGACCAATGTTCAGCGCGACGGCCAGTGGCACCGCATCAAGGTCAAGGTAATCGCTCCGCGTGGCCTGCCCAACCTCAACGTTCGTGCCAAAGAGGGTTACTACGCTGTCAAGTAGGATGGCTCGTAGGGGCGGCTCGCGAGCCGCCCTAAAACATTGCTTTATTCCTCCGCCACCGTAGCCTTTTTCTTGCGTCCCCTGGCCTTCTTCGCCGGTTTTTCCTCTCCAAAGCTCTCAACCGCGGCGTCTTCAGTCTTGAATGATTCGATGAGTTCGAGGAGCTGGGTGATCTTCAACGCGCCGTAGACCCGGTCTGTCAGGCCGACCAACTTGAGCGTTCCACCCGCGTCGCGCACCTTGTTGTAGGCGCGGACGATCTCACCGATACCCATACTGTCGATGATGGGCACTCCTGTAAGATTGAGAACTACCTGCGCGGTGCCAGCGGAGAGCACCTTGTCGACAAGCATCTGAAGCTGAAAGCCCCCCTGTCCTTTGATGAACTTTCCTTTCAGGTCCAGAGACGCAATGGTCGAGAGATAGTGAATACCAATAGTCATCATAGTGGGACTACCAGCGAATATCGGATTGTGAATTGCAGATCGCGGAAGTAAATTATGGCCCTGCGATCGGCCTTACGATCGGTGATGATCGAGCACGCGCCAAAACGCAGTTCGCATGCGATCGGGAATCACCATTCTACCTGAGTTCGTGCTCCGAGTTCGAGTTCATGTCAAGATAACACAGCCGGGCCAATCGGGCGAGTCATAGAGGATGATCGAAATTTACCGGAAAAAGGATGCATAGAGGACAGAAATGAAGAGCTATCTTGACGCCATCCTCCAGCGGGAGCAGGCGCTCTATTTGGATGAACTGCTGCCGAAGCGCGATCAACTGATGTCAGAGATGGAGGAGTATTCGGCCCGGCACGGGGTGCCCAGCTCGGACCCGGAGGTCGCGCTCTTCCTCGATTTGAGCGTCCGCGCCATTGGCGCGAGGCGCGCGCTCGAGATCGGAACCGCCATCGGATACGGGGCGATTACTCTCGCGCGAGCTATGCCCGCGGATGGACGCGTGACGACCATCGATCCAAGCCTCGAGCGGGTCCGGGTTGCTCGCGAGTTCATTCGCCGAGCGGGAGTTGAGCACAAGATAGAGATCATCGAAGCGAAAGCCCTCGTCACTCTGCCTTCTTTGCGCGGCCCTTTCGATCTCGCTTATATTGATGCCGTGAAGGAGGAGTATCCAGCCTACCTCGAGCAGATTGTGCCCCGGCTGCGACCCGGCGGTATTCTGATCGCTGACAATGTGCTCTGGAAGGGGCAAGTCGCCACCGGACGGCTTCACAGTCCGGACCAGCGCGAATCGACCGAGGCCTTGAAGGAATTCAACCGGTTGCTGACCACGCATTCGGATTTGAAAGCCATGGTCCTCCCTGTCGGTGACGGACTCGGTTATGGAATCAAGATCTAGACCTCAGCTGTCTCTTGACGCGGTTCGCGCCGCCTGCGAGATAGTGTCGCGCCGGATTAGCCCAACCCCCCTGCTCGAGCATCCTCTCCTTGCAGTAGAGACGGGTGTTTCAATTCTTGTTAAGCATGAGAATCACCTGCCGACTGGGGCCTTCAAGATCAGAGGCGGCCTCAATCTCATGCACCATTTCGCCGCCGGCGCGACTCATCGCGGGGTAATCAGTGCGACGCGCGGCAATCACGGACAATCGATTGCGCTGGCTGCGAGCTACTATTCGGTTCCCGCGACCATCATTGTTCCCTTCGGAAACAATCCTGAAAAGAACGAGGCCATGAAGGCGCTTGGTGCGAGACTGATTGAGCACGGGAACGACTTCGATGATGCTCGAGTTGAGGCCGAGCGGCTCTCAGCGCAGGAGAATCTGCGTTATGTTCACTCGGCGAATGAGCCGGATCTGATCGACGGCGTGGGTACCTATGCTCTGGAGATCGTCGAGGCAGCGAAGCGTCAGAATCGGAAGATTGACGCGATCTTTGTTCCGATCGGGCTCGGTAGCGGCATCTGTGGTGTGATTCAGGTGATTCGTGCTCTCTCACCGGAGACGAGGATCTACGGTGTCCAGGCGGAAGGGGCTCCGAGTGTGTACCTGTCGTGGAAGGCTGGTGCGTCCGTCGAAACGCGGCAGGCGCATACCTTCGCAGACGGCATAGCGACGAGAGTGCCGGCGCAATTGACCCTGGAGATCATTCTCCGCGGAGTCGACGAGATCGTGCTTGTCTCAGACAGCGAGATCAAAAAGGCGATTCGGCTCCTCTGGAGAGCGACCCACAATCTGGCGGAAGGAGCCGGAGCGGCAGCGACGGCGGGGATCGTTAAGATGAAGGAGAGTCTTGCCGGAAAGACCGTGGTCAGCATCATGACCGGCGGCAATCTCGACACGGCAACAGTGCGAGAGGTATTTGGTTGAAGTCATTCTCCAGGTGGCGCGACCTATCGTACGTGCGGAGGACCTCGATCGACCGGACGGACAATCGGTTGGGAAGATTCCCGCGCCGGACGGCGCGGGTGGGCAGGGACAAGCCCTGCCCCTACAAGGTTGTATCGAAGTTACCAATGGGCGCTTTCGACGTCACCCTTGTAGGGGCAGGGCTTGTCCCTGCCCGCCGGCGCCGTCCGGCGCCGGTAACGTTGGTGCAAGACTGTATCGAGAGTCATCAGTGCCGCATCTATGTTTACATTCGATGATATCCTGAAAGCACGCGAGCGTATCGCAGGCGTGGCGCTCAGAACGCCCGTCATTACCTCGCGCCAATTCAACGCTCGCACAGGCTGCGAAGTCTACTTCAAGGCTGAGAACCTTCAACGCGCCGGCGCATTCAAGTTCCGCGGTGCGTACAACAAGATCTCCTCGCTCACCGACGACGAGCGCAAAGCAGGCGTGCTCGCATACTCGTCCGGAAACCACGCACAGGCCACTGCTCTGGCAGCGAGCCTCTTCGGCATTCCCGCGGTAATCGTCATGCCCGAGGACGCGCCGGCAATGAAGGTAGCCGCGACGCGCGGTTATGGAGCCGAGATCGTCTTCTATAACCGCTATACCGAAAACCGCGAACAGACGGGTGAGCACATCTGCCGCGAGCGCGGGATGACGCTCGTACCACCGTTTGACGACTATCTGATCATGGCCGGAGCGGGAACTGCGGCTCTCGAGCTGTTCGAGGAGGTACAAGGGCTCGACTTTCTGGTGACCCCATGCAGCGGTTGCGGGCTTCTCGCGGGCTCAGCCGTTGCCGCAAGGAAGCTCAGTCCAGCCACCCGCATCTTTGGCGTCGAGCCCGAGGCGGGAAACGATACCTGGCTCTCATTCCAGAGAGGCGAGCGAGTGGAGATTCCAGTGCCTCGGACCATTGCTGACGGCCTTCAAACCTCTTCACCCGGCAAGCTCACCTTTCCTTTTGTTCGTCAACTGGTGGAAGGCATCCTGCTCGTCAGCGACGAAGAGTTAATTTCCACGATGAAATTCATCCTCGAGCGAATGAAGCTTCTGGTTGAACCCTCCGGCGTGGCTGGTGCAGCGGCTGTTCTTCATGGGAAGAATCCACAATTTGAGGGCGCCAGGATCGGCATAATTCTGTCTGGTGGAAATGTTGACCTCTCCCGTCTGGGCCAGGCACTTTGGCACAGACGCAAAGGCCACAAATTGACCCTCCGCCCGGCCTGAGGCATCATAAGCAGATTGTCGGGCCAGATTGTCGGAGTAGATTGCCTGCCTTCAAACGAGAGTAAATGACCTGGTTTACACGCAAGAGAGACAAGATTGCTGAGTTGACGCCGCCTGAAGAGCGTACCGTCAAGACCGAGGGAATCTTCATCAAATGCGAGGGTGAAGACTGCGGCGCGACGATCTATCGCAAAGATCTGCGAGCCAATTCCAATGTCTGCGTGCAATGCGGTTACCACTTCCGGTTGAGCGCACGCGAGCGTCTTCAGATGCTCTTCGACGAGGGTCGCTACCATGAGCGAGACGCCCATCTTTCCCCAGCCGATCCGCTCAACTTTGTCGATCAAAGACCATATCGCGAGAGACTCGAGAAGAGTCAGAAGGCGACCGGACTGAGAGATGCGGTGGTCGTCGGCGAGGGCACCCTGGACGGCCATCCGGTGGTCATCGCTGCCATGGACTTCGCCTTTATCGGTGGAAGCATGGGCTCGGTTGTCGGAGAGAAGATTGCGCGCGCAATCGAGTATTGCATTGAGGAGCGCCAGCCTCTGATCGTCGTTTCCTGCTCGGGTGGCGCAAGGATGCAGGAGGGAGCCCTCTCGCTCATGCAGATGGCCAAGGTGGCTGCTGCGCTCGGCCGGCTCGACGATAGTCGCCTGCCTTACATCTCGATTCTCACCAATCCGACTACGGGCGGCGTAACCGCGAGCTTCGCTATGCTCGGCGATCTGAACATAGCCGAGCCTGGCGCTATCATCGGCTTTGCAGGCGCCCGCGTCATCGAGCAGACAATCAGCCAGAAACTCCCGGCAGGTTTCCAGCGAGCGGAGTTCCTGCTCGAGCACGGCATGCTGGACGCAGTTGTTGACCGTCGCGAGCTTCGGGAGTTCCTGATCAAGGCTCTCGCGTTTACCAGAACTGAAGAAAGCAAGACCATCGCAGCACCCAACGCCAAATGAAGAACCGCACATCTGCTTTCGTTCGTGGCTGCCTCAAGGGTCGGATCACCGATATCACATTACTGGCAGTCGTGGGATTGGCCATCGCCTGCGGCGGCCAGTCAGGGCCGCGCGGCGCCGAGGTCACGCCGACTCCGACTCCGGCGCCTGTCCAGCACCCCTCAACCGGATTCGACGGGGAACGAGCCCTCTCTCACGTAAAGGCTCAGGTCGACTTTGGACCCAGGCCTGCAGGTTCGCCGGCGCTCGATAAGGCCCGAGCCTATATGATCCAGCAACTGACCAGCTATGGCCTCAAACCGACTCTGGACGAGTTTACGGCGGTCACGCCCCAGGGCCAGGTGAAGATGAAGAACGTAATCGCTGAGCTCAAGGGGCAGACAGACAAAGTGATCATCATCGCCAGCCATTACGACACCAAGTATTTCAAAGAGTTTCAGTTCGTTGGCGCGAATGACGGAGGCTCGAGTACCGGCGCGGTGCTCGAACTTGCACGAGTCCTGGCCGGCGAATCAGCCAAAGAGAAGCGTAAGTTCACTTACTGGTTCGTCTTCTTTGACGGCGAAGAGGCGTTCTGCCGCGAGTGGAGTGAGTGTCTCGACGACAAGGATCACACGTACGGCAGCCGGCATTTGGTAGAGCGTCTCCAGAAGGAGAAGCGGCTCGAGCAGATCAAGGCGGTGATTCTCCTGGATATGATTGGCGATCGCGACCTGACAATTCCGCGCGAGCAGACCTCATCAGCATGGCTCGTCGAAACGGTCTGGGGCACGGCAAACGAGGCCGGCTATGAGAAGGAGTTTCCGCATCGAGGTTTTTCCGTCGGCGACGACGACTATATGGCTTTCCTTCGTGTAGGCGTTCCGGCTGTCGACGTGATTGACTTCGAATATGGGGATGGTCCCGAGGATAATCGCTACTGGCACACCCGGAACGACACTCTCGACAAGGTAAGCGCCAATAGTCTGAAGATTGTGGGCGACGTAATTCTCCTGAGCCTGCCGAAGATCGAAGCGCAAATCCAGTAGCCACAAAAGAGCACAAAACGCACAAGAGGCTGATCCCCTTGTGTCTTTTGTGCTTCTTTGTGGCCGCTCTCTTCTATGAAAAGGATTGCCGTAATTCCTGGTGACGGCATTGGTGTTGAAGTCACGCGCGAAGCGGTCCGCGTTCTCGAGCGAGTCTCAGACCTCTACCAGCTCGATCTTCAGCTCACCCATTTTGACTGGGGCGCCGAAAAGTATCTAAGTGAGGGCGTCAGCCTTCCCGACGGCGCTCTCGCCATGCTATCCAGCCAGTACGACGCCATTCTCACAGGCGCCTTTGGCGATCCGCGTGTTCCGAGCAACCAGCATGCCGCGGACATACTTCTCGGCATTCGCTTCGGACTGGATCTCTATATCAATCTTCGTCCCGTCAGATTGCTTCACGATTCGTTTACTCCATTGAAGGGAAGGAGCAGGACGGATATTGACTTCGTCGTCTTTCGCGAGAATACCGAGGGCATGTACATTAATGCCGGCGGGGTGATCAGGAAGGGCACAGCAGACGAAATAGCGATCCAGGAAGAGATCAACACAAGGAAGGGCGTCGAGCGAATCATTCGAGCTGCCTTCGAATATGCTCGCGCACGTCAACGAAAGAGCGTGACCATGGCCGACAAGGCGAATGTCCTGACCTTCGGCCACGAACTATGGCGGCGGGTCTTCAAGATGGTTGCCGGTGAGTATCCGGAAATAACGGCGCGCGCCGAATATGTCGACGCAATGGCGATGTTTATGGTGACCGATCCCGGCCGATACGAAGTGATCGTAACCAACAACCTCTTTGGAGACATTCTGACTGATCTCGGGGCGGCGCTGCAGGGCGGTCTTGGAGTTGCCGCTTCAGCCAACCTGCATCCGGGTCGGACCTCACTATTTGAGCCCGTCCATGGGAGTGCTCCAGACAAAGCAGGCCGAGGTCTGGCAAACCCGATAGGAGCCATTCTCAGTTCCGCTATGATGCTTGAGACTCTTGGGTTTAGCGCTGCCGCTACAGCCATGGAGAGGGCCGTCGAGTCCGCCTGCGCTGCGGGTGAAGTGACCGCCGACCTGGGGGGCAACCTGGCCACTGAGCCTGCCGCCCTTGCCATATGTAGTAGAATCTTATGAGGACATCTTGACTGCGTTCCGTCTCGCCTCACGTTAACCCATCGGAGATGGGCAAAACCAGCATCAGAGCGGACGACGAATCCCCCACAGCAGAGTCGGTAGACCCGCCACAAGGGAGCAGAGGTAGGTTAGTGTCCCAGGTGGCCGCGGCAGCTCACGCCTGAAGATGCCGGTCGCGCGCCAAACAGTAATTTCTGGCCGGCGGCTTCCGTTCGGTTGTAAGAGAGGTTTTAAGAAGGATGAAGTGGGAGTATCGCACTCTTGATTGGGGAGAGATTCGGAAACTTGGAGCAAGAATAACTGGAGAGGACTATATCGACGCCAATGTCGATGCCGGGCTCAACTCGCTCGGTGAGATGAGTTGGGATCTCGTCTCTGTCTATGTCGATGGCTATTCGCTTCATAAGACGAACAAGGGAGAAGAACTGCTATCGAGCAGCCGGTACGTGAAATATACCTTTAAGAGACCGGTCAACCCGTAGTAGTGTATCTGGAATGTTTGTGGCACTCATTAAACGGCTGAGTGAAGCCGTCGGCGAACGAGACTCGATCAGTGTCGTCATCTACGCGCCATTCGGAATCGTTCACGGCGAAGTCTCGCGCGCGGAGCTGAACAGAGTCGGCAACGAGCAGAGAGTTGAGAGCAGCTGCGGCGTGCTGGCCCTGGATACTGCCACGGTCGAGCACTACTCGAACCATCTACCTACGGGAAACTATGCGCGGCTGCTGATTTCGCTCTCTGAGATCTCCGGACTGGTCTTAGTCGGCGAGCCGGGCAGATAAGGCAGGTTATCTGCTTTCTGCCTTGGGCGGTGAGTGATCGACGATCTCCTTGATGTCGGCGAAGAGCACCTTGGTGATCGTGCCATCCCCACCGAGAATCTTGACGGCAGGCTTGCTGAATGGCTGTGTGCTTCGAAGGTTGTCGATCCGGCCTCGAACCCTGCGCCCATCAGTGGTCACGACCTCCACGTCTTTGCTGTCGAGAAGCCCCTGAAGCCTTTCCATCATCGAGAAGAAATCGGTCGCCATGCAGTCCCCTTCTAAAATCCCGGATTATGCAGCACCAGCCAATTCCAGAGGATTGAAACGGCCGTGCGCGGGGCCGTAGCGTGCGGTTCGTTGCCCTGATGAGCCAGCAGCAGCACCGCCTGAATCAGATTAAACGTCAGATGTGTCGCGACGCAAGGAAGTAATTGTCGCGTCACCGCTCGAAGAAGCGTGAGCACGATGCTCAGGGCAAGAATTGCGGCAATTGCCGAGACGCTGCCCAGGTATTGAGGCACGTGAACCGCTCCAAAGAGCAGCGATACCGCAACCACCGCCGCGAGCCGGCCGCGCCACCACTCGATTGCCGAATAGACCACCCCTCGATAGACAATCTCTTCGACCAGCGGCGCTGTAAAGACTGCTAGCAGGGCCACTGAGACGCGCACGGCGGTTCCGAGCTGCAGCATCTTCTCGAACTCGGTCTCGCCGCGCGGCAGGATGCGATCCAGCAACACCGTCACCAGCAGCATGACCGCCGCCAGCGCGATCGCGTGGATGGCCTTGAACTGAGTGTGCCACCGCCAGCCCAGCGAACCAAAAAACGGGCGCTGACCGCTGTTGGTGACGACCCTCCAGCAGACAGCCAGAGTGGCCAGATGACCGAGAAAGGTTGCCCCCAGCGAGATCAGCGCAATGGGCGATGTCAGGGCTTTGCCCGGCAGTTCTCCCGTCACGGCAAACTTGCCTGCAATGTAGACGATGAGCGCAATTCCCTGAAAGAGGAAGAGGAAGCCGACGCTCAAGATCCAGACAACAATCGCTGTCGAGACGCCCCAGAGAGCCCGCTGTTCTGGTGGCGGCGACTCAGGAATGCATTCTGGACAGGCATTGCCGAGCGTCGGATCGAGCGTCCGTCCGCAGGTGGGGCAACTTGTAATCAGCATCGACATAGCGGGCCGCAGATCGAATCTACACGGCGACAAACCGGCAAGTCAAATTGGCACTCCTTTTACAGCAACAGATCGTGCGCGCACGCTCTCAGGAACGTGCGTAGGGGCGGCTCGGGAGCCGCGCCCAGCACGGTACGTTCAGAAGTCAAGTTGAGGCTATGCCGATTTCGGGTTACTCATCTGCTCGGTTCCTTTCCGTCACTGCAGAATCGTAACTCAACAGCGGCGGCAAGTCGCCGCACTCCATACTAAGCCAGTTCTGCAACCACTCCAGAACCTCATTCCGCAGGCGATTCGAGGCCAGAAGGATGGCAATGATCGTCTTGGCGTCGATGATCTCACCGTTCTCGATCAGCCGCATGGCCTCAGTCAAGGTCAGGTAGACGACCTCAATCACCTCATCATCATCAAGGTTCTGGGAGGTTGGCGTGAAGTCGGTCGCAAGATAGATATGAAGCTTCTCTTCACAGAAGCCTGGAGTGCTGAAGAACTCCGAAAGCATTTCAAGATGGCCCGGCCGCTCCCCTACTTCGGAAGCGATTTCGCGAGCTGCGCATTCAGCGGGACTCTCACCCGGCTCGATCCTCCCCGCTGGAATCTCGAGCAGCTCCGCTCCTGCCGGATGGCGGTACTGTCTGACTAGAGCGATGCGGTCGTCGGCGAAGAGCGGAAGACCTCCGGCGCCGCCCGGATGGCGGACGACTTCGCGCACCACTTCCGCCCCGGTCTCGTCAATCAGCCGGTCGCGCTCGACATCAAAGACAAGCCCGTGGAAGATTTTTTCTGAGACGATCAGTTGTCGCGACAATTTACTCCAACGAGTTTCAGGCCCCCTTCAGGCCCCTTCAGGCGAGGATGGCTTTGACTACGCTGCCGTGCACATCCGTCAAGCGAAAGTCACGGCCGCCGTGTCTGAAAGTGAGCTTCGTATGATCGAATCCGAGAAGATGGAGGATCGTTGCGTGAAAATCATGCACGTGGACTTCGTCCTGGGCGATCTTCATCCCGTAGTCATCCGTCTTGCCATATGTCATGCCGGGCTTGACACCTCCACCTGCCAGCCACGATGAGTAGGCGTAACAGAAATGGCCGCGTCCATAGTCGCCCTCGGCCGTCGGAGACCTGCCGAATTCCGTTGTAAAGACAATCAGAGTATCGTCAAACATCCCTCGTGACTTGAGGTCCTTGATGAGGCCGGCAACGGGTCTGTCGATGTTGCGAGCTAATGGCTCGTGAGTCTTCATGTCGCCGTGGGCATCCCAGTTCTTGGAGGCGCCGACGTCGATAAGCTCGATAAACCTCACTCCCTGTTCCGCCATTCGACGCGCCACGAGGCACTGCCAGGCGAAGCCGCTGGTCTGACCGCGCTCCAGCCCGTAGAGCTTGAGAGTTGCATCGGTCTCTTTTGAGAGATCCAGCACCTTCGGCATCTCGCGCTGCATGCCAAAGGCAGTCTCGTAGCTCTTGATGCGGGCTGCGAGCTGCGAGTCTTCAGTCCTCGCCTGAAGATGACGCCGATTGAACCTGTCCAGAAGGCTGAGCTCGCTCTCTTCGATCTCGAGCGATGCCGCTCGCATCTTGAGATTGGCTACCGGCTCGTCACCGGCCACAACCCTCGTCCCCTGATGGACTGCCGGAAGAAAATCCGAATCCCATACCTGTGTGCCGGCATAGGGAAGTTGCGGAGCCAGAACGACGAATGAAGGCAGACTCTGATTCTCCGTTCCGAGACCGTAACTCACCCAGGACCCGATGCTGGGCCTCTTGAATGTCACCGAACCCGAGTGAATGCCCATCGTCGCCTGAAAATGATCGTTATGATCACCTCGAAGCGAGTTGATGACACACAGATCGTCGGCGCATTCCGCGATGTTGGGAAAGAGATCGCTGATCCACGTTCCGCTCTTTCCGCGCTGTTTGAATTCCCAGAGTGGAGTCCCGAGCTTGCGCTTGCCCTGGTAGAGAACGCCGGCCTTCGCGTCCGCGATGAGCTTCGGTTTGTAATCAAATGAGTCTACGTGAGAGAAGCCACCGGGCAGGTAGATGAAGAGTACGCGCTTGGCTTTGGCAGGGAAATGAGGCGCCTTGGGCGCGAGCGGATTGTCTTCTCCGCGAGCTTCAGAGGTCAGCAGGTGGGCATACACAGCGGGCATCATGATCGAGCTGCAGAAGAGCGATCTGACAACCTGCCGTCTGGAAATGTCGCAACAGTCTTTCTTCATATGAGTCGCCGCAAGTCGTGGCGTTTCGGCGCTTCCCTGCGGCCCGTTTCAATCAAGGTACAAGAGCTCGTTGCTGCTCAGAACAACTCTCAGATAGCTCGCCAATGAATCTCTCGTCAGGCGTTCGGCCGGCACTCCTGCCGCCGCGAGTTGTGCCCGCACCTTCGTCAGATAACCCGCTGCCTCCCGCTGTTCCTCAGCAGTAGGCGAACGTCCCAGCACGAGCCGGTAGGCATAATCGAGTCGAGCCGGAGTAGCCTCGAATGCCATTCCAACCCGCACCGCAAGCTGGTCGGCAGCTTCGTGCATGAGCGGGCTGTTCATGAAATAGAGCGCCTGGATCGGAGTGGTGCTCTCGGAACGATCCCCGGTGATCGCGTTCTGATCCGGGCCATCGAAGATCGCAAAGAACGGATGCTTCTTGAGGCGCTGCTGCATGACATAGACGCTTCGACGGTTCGTCTCATAGACCGCGAAGAACTGCTCATGCTGAGTAAATCGCCAGCTTGATTCAGGAGGAAACGGTTGTTCCCCGCCCGGGCTGCGATCGAGGAGCCCGCTGATCGAGAGGACTGTGTCGCGCAGCTCTTCGGCCTCGAGGCGGCGGCGATTGAAGCGCCATAAATAGTCGTTGCCGACATCTGCAGCCGCATTGGCGGCAAAAGAGGCATTATTGCTTTCGACACTGGCCATCTGGTACGCGTGCGAGAAGCATGATCAGACGGTGCATCTTCTTGATCGACCAGTTACCTTCCTCAAAACGCATCGCCAAATAGTCGAGCAGCGGAAGATTGGTCGGCTCCTTGCCACGAGACCCAAAGTCATTGGGTGTCTGAACCAGACCGCGTCCGAAGTGGTACTGCCAGATACGATTGGCCATGACGCGAGCCGTCAGCGGATTCTTCGCGTCGACGATCCAGCCTGCCAGCAGATCGCGCCCGCTCCCCTTATATCCCTCTGGAACCCGAGCGCCGCCGAGGATCGTCAGAAAGCCGCGTGGGACTTCGTCGCCGAGCTTGGTCGGATCACCCCGAAGATGAATCCGCGTATTCGAGGGATGGCCTTCTACTACCGCGTATGCCTTTTCGACCTGCAGCGAGTGCTCGTGAAGCTCTTCGAGCCGCGCCATCATACGCACCGAGTCGGCGTTGACTTCCTCGGGCATGCGCGTTGATGCCTGAGCTATCTTGTGATTCCTGGCATCGCGATCATAGTCGGCCGTTCTTAAGCCTGGATCATCCGAGGCGTTTGCGCCGGCCGCCGCGGGCACCGCGGAGGCCTTCTGTGAATCACCCTCCTTGTTTGTATTCTCCTTTGTGTTCTCCGGCCCGGGAGCATCGGCTGGAGGCTTGCTCTCCTTCGATTCCTTGAGCTTCTTGTTGCGAGCGGCGACCCCTTTCTCGGTCTGCAGGCGCTCCTTCTGATCGTCGAGGTCTGCAAGCTCCTGCTGCTGTTTAGAGAAGTTGTCGGCTCTCTTTCCGGAAACCAGAGGCACCATTCCGGCGGGGTGGGGTAGATCTCGGCGCCGGGGAATGAGTATCGCGAGCTGTTGAGGATTCCGTAGAGAGCGTAGTAGTCGCTGTTGGGAATCGGATCGAACTTATGATCGTGGCAGCGGGCGCAGCTGACACTCAGGCCGAGAAAGGCCTTGCCCAGGTTGTCGATGGTGTCATCGATGGTCAGGTTGAATTCCGCATTGCGCGACCCGAACCGTCGCGAGAGGGCGAGATAACCAGTCGCAATGATGTGCTCGTTCTTTTCGGCTTCAGTCTTCGAGGGCATGAGGTCGCCCGCGATCTGCTCTCTGACGAATTGATCATAAGGCTTGTCTTCGTTGAATGACTTGATGACGTAGTCGCGATACCTGTATGCGGCGGGAACCGGAAAATCCGAATTGTCGCCGGCGGTATCGGCGTAGCGCACAATATCGAGCCAATGACGGCCCCATCGCTCGCCGTATGCCGGAGAGGCCAGCAACCGATCGACGACTTTCTCGAAGGCCTTTGGTGACGTGTCCTTGACGAATGCGTCTATCTCATCCGGAGTCGGAGGCAAGCCGGTGAGGTCGAAAGTAGCCCGTCTGATCAGCGTCCGCCGATCGGCGTCGCCAGCCGGCTTCAGGCCCTTCTCGTCCAGTTTGGCGAGAACGAAACTGTCGATCGGACTCCTCACCCAGGCTGCGTTTCGGACTGCCGGCGGCTGCGCATCCCTGATCGGCTGGAATGACCAGAACTTTCGTGCGGCGGCGAAGTCGTAGGGCTGCCAATTGGCTGGCCTGCCCGGCTTGGTTGACGCAAGGCGCGGATCAGGTGCGCCCATCCTGATCCAGGTCTCGAGATCTTGAATCTGTTCCGGCGAGAGCTTGCCGGCAGGCGGCATCTGAAGCGCGGGTTCGGTGTACCTGACGGCCTTGATCAGGAGGCTCTTCTCAACATCGCCGGGCACGATTGCAGGAGAGCCCGAACCGCCGCCTTTGAGCATGCCTTCCCGAGTGTCGAGCAGCAGACCACCCTTCGGGCGGCTGACCTGTGCGCTGTGGCAGCCGTAGCAATTGGCCGTGAGGATCGGTCGAACCTTCTTCTCGAAGAACTCAATTCCATCCGGCGACTGATCAGCGATTGGCGTCGAGGAAGCGTTCGCGGCAAGAATCGACAGCCCGCAGAAGGCGACTGTCACCAGAGCTTTGAGAATGGGCTTCATGTGAGTCTCGGACGGAATTATATCCAGAGCTCGAGCATGCGCCAAACAGGTATGAGGGAGGAAGTACTTACCCGCGCCATTCCGGCACGGGCGGGCAGGGACAAGACGCTGGCCCGGCAACCTTCCTCGATGCATGTGCACTTTGCAATGTGACTGCGTTCTGCGCCAAAGGCGCGACCTGAAATAGCCCGGGGCGAAGCCTCGGGATTCACGGCAATACCCAATCGATCGTCCCAAAGGGACGCTTTACAGAACTACAATGGAACGGTTGCGAAAGGCCGCCCCGAGAGCGGCTATCGTGCGTTCCTTGCTACACCCAGGGCTTCGCCCTGGGCGTAGCCTCGAGGTCGCGGCTCGCGAGCCGCCCCACTTCAATCAGAGGCCGCGTGAACCGAGATACTTGACGAGATCTCGCACGCGGCACGAGTAACCCCACTCATTGTCATACCACGAGAGCACCTTGATCATCCGATCTCCGATGACCTTGGTGTACTCGGCGTCGACAATCGAGGAGTGCGAGTTGTGGCGAAAATCGCACGAAACAAGCGGCTGCTCTTCGACCTGCAGAATCCCCCTCAGCTCTTCGTTGGCCGCATTCTTGAATGCCCGGTTGATCGTCTCGACTGAGGCGTCCTTTTCGAGCTCGCAAACCACGTCGACAAGAGACACGTTCGGAGTCGGAACACGCACGGCGATACCATCAAACTTGCCCTTGAGCTCAGGAAGGACGAGTGCCACAGCCCGCGCGGCGCCAGTCGAAGTCGGAATCATCGAAAGCCCCGCCGCCCGGGCACGTCTCAGATCTTTGTGCGGGAAATCGAGGATCACCTGGTCGTTCGTGTACGAGTGGATCGTGGTCATGAGCGCGCGCTGAATACCAAAGCTCTCGTGGAGCACCTTGGCAACCGGTGCGAGGCAGTTGGTCGTACAGGAGGCGTTCGAAATGACGTGGTGCTCAGCCGGCTTATAGCTGTCCTGATTGACGCCCATGACGATGGTGATGTCTTCATTCTTGGCCGGTGCCGAGATGATCACCTTCTTGACCGGACCCCGCAAGTGGGCCTGTGCCTGAGCCTTGTTTGTGAACCGGCCGGTCGACTCGATGACGACCTGGGCGCCGACCTCCTCCCACGGAATCTTTGCCGGATCCTTCTCTGCAAAGACGCGAAACTCGTCGCCGGCCACCGTGATCGAAGACTCACTATGCGTCACCTCGTGGTCGAGGTTTCCGAGGATGGAGTCATACTTCAACAGGTGAGCAAGCGTTTTCGTGTCGGTCAGATCGTTTACTGCAACAAAATCGAGTTCCTGGTCTCCCAGGGCCGTTCTCAGCACGTTGCGGCCGATACGACCGAACCCGTTAATCCCAACTTTGATCGCCATTGCACTCCCTCTTAAAATCGCGAAGAATAGGGCCCACGAACCGCATGGCGGAGCTGGGCCGTCAGACTGTTAAACAGTCAAACTAACTTAGCGCACGAATAGCTGTCAAGAAGGACAGCCTGACAGGAGATGCGCAAACCGAGGGCTGAGTGAATCAGGGCCTTCAAAGGCCTGAAAGGGAAGAAATATGAAGCGAATTGGCGTTACCATTCTCGGCGTCGTCATCGCGCTGATGAACGTCGGATGGCGTTCAGGGAAGCAGGTTCCTGTTAACCCTGATAGTCCGAAATATACGGCCGACAACCAGCTCGTCAGGCCGGAAAACTATCGTGAGTGGGTCTGGCTGAGCTCGGGACTCGGCATGACCTATGGCCCGATCGCTGAATCAGCACAGAATGGCGAGCCGGCGTTCGACAATGTATTTGCCAGTCCCGCCGCCTACCGTTCGTTTCTCCAGACCGGCAAGTGGCCGGACAAGACGGTCCTGGTGCTCGAGGTGAGGTCCTCCTCGAGCGAGGGCTCGATCAACAAGGGTGGCCATTTTCAGGCCGGCTTCCTCGGAATCCAGGCCGAGGTGAAAGACGAGAGCCGGACGCCCGGCAAGTGGGCCTTCTATCGTTTCCAGGGGTCTTCCGGGTCCGGAACACTCTTTCCGTCGTCTGCCTCCTGCTACTCCTGCCATTCACTGAATGGCGCAGTCGATAACACCTTCGTCCAGTTCTATCCCACGCTTCTCGAAGTTGCCAGGAAGAAGGGCACGCTTCAAGCGAGCGCGGAGACCAAACAATAACGCTGCAAGAATCGGATAGCCTCCCGTTGGAGTGAGCCGCTAGACTGTGCTCATGTCCAACGGGATCTGCTGGCAGGAGGTTGCCTCGAGTCTCTGGAGCAGCGGCTTCGGGAGGCTCGGCAACCTCTTGTCGCGTGACGCATGTGAGAGCCTCCGGGCCCTCTATTCAGATTCGAGCGCCTTCCGAAGCCGCATAGACATGGCTCAATACCGTTTCGGGAGAGGCGAGTACAAGTATTTTGCTCACCCTCTTCCGAAGATCGTTGATGAGCTTCGCCACTCGCTCTATCGGAATCTCTACTCAACAGCCAATCAATGGATGGTCTCGTCAGAGATGGCCTCAGACTATCCGGACGACCTCGACGAGTTCCTGGAAAGGTGCCGGCGGGCGGGTCAAAAGCGGTCGACGCCGCTTATGCTTCACTACACGAAGGGTGATTACAACTGCCTGCATCAGGACCTCTACGGCGAGGTGTTCTTTCCGTTTCAGGTTGTCGTCTGTCTGAGCCGGCCGGGCGAGGAGTTTGAAGGCGGCGAATTACTGCTCGTTGAGCAGCGGCTTCGCGCCCAATCGATGGGGCAGGTAGTTCATCTCGAGCAGGGTGAGGGGTGCGTGATTACCACTCGATACCGCCCGGTGGAGGGTTCGCGCGGCTTCTACAGGGCCAACGTCAAGCACGGCGTGAGCCCACTGCTGCGTGGCGAACGCTTTGCGTTGGGCATCATCTTCCACGACGCCACCTGATATAAGGCAACCAGAGTGACGCGGCGACTGGCTCGGTATGGAGTGCGGCGACTTGTCGCCGCTTTTGGGTTAGCTACTGCAGGATTATGGTTTAAACGCCCGATTCTTCTTCATCGCTGCAGTACTTAAATCAAAAGCGGCGACAAGTCGCCGCACTCCATACTGAGTAAGTGAGCCGAGCAATTTCCATTTGGCAATCAAATGGAGATCTGTTATCCTACCATTTGAATGTCTAATGGTGCCGAAAAAAGAGACGTCCTTCGCGGCACTCTCGACCTCATGGTCCTCCAGGTCGTCGCGAGCTCCGGGCCAACCCACGGCTACGCCATCGCCGAACGACTCCTTCAGGTCTCCTCAGGGTCCCTCCAGCTCAATATGGGCACCCTCTATCCATGTCTCATTCGACTCGAACAGCGTGGCCTGATTCGAGCAAAATGGCACCAAACGGAGAGTCACCGGCGCGCTCGCTTCTACACCATCACCGCTGCCGGCCTTGAGCAGCTCCAGGCTGAGCGATCGGAGTGGATGACGATGGCGACCATCATTCAACGCCTGCTCGAAGACCAGGCCTAGCCGATAGGAGAGAGCCTCATGACAGGTAGACTCCGCGAAGTCCTCGCGCGGCTCAAGAACCTCTTTCGCCGCAACCGGCAGGAGGAGGAGATGCGCGCCGAGCTCGAATTCCATGTCCGAATGGATATGGAAAAGGGACTCCATCAGGGACTCGGCTATAACGAGGCTATGCGAAACGCTCGCCTTCAGTCTGGCTCCGTCTCAACCGCGCTCGATGAGATGAGAGACGAGCGACGCTTCACGTGGCTCGAGGGCACTCTCACGGACTTGAGACAATCGGCAGGCGCCTTACGCCGCAACCGAGGCTTTGCCTCTGTCGCAATCTCTGCGCTTGCGGTGGCAGTGGCTACAAATACTCTCATTTTTACACTCTTCAATGGCGTACTGCTGAAAGGCCTGCCCTATCCAAATGCTGAGCGCCTTGTGCGAATCTTTGAAGCTACACCGCGCTATCCGAAGTTCCCCGTATCCATAGCGAACTACCAGGAGCTTCGTCGCAATGCGCAGTCATTCCAGAGTCTCGGCCTCTATACGCGTGGGGACCTCCAGCTCATGCATGGAGATCATCCCGAGCAGATGGCATCGGTGCGAGTAACGGCCGATTTCTTTCCGACACTCGGCATCACACCTGTTCTTGGCCGCAACTTTACTGAATCCGAGATGAGAGGTGAGCCTCGTGTAGTCATCCTTAGCAATCGTCTCTGGCAATCGCGATTTGAGAGCAATCCCCAAATCATCGGTCAGACGATTCGACTCAACCGCCAGGACTGGACGGTCATCGGCGTTATGCCGGCTGGCTTTCAGCACATCGGCGGTGCATTCCGTTCGCCGCTCCAGGGCGATACGGTTGCGCTGTGGTGGCCGCTCGGCCTCGATCTCCCGGAAAACGGTCAGCGCGGGTGGCATTTTACGAATGCTGTGGCCCGTCTCAAGCCGGACTTTTCGATCGCTCAGGCTCGCGAAGAAATGAAGAGCGTCTCTGGAGATCTGAGGCAGCGATTTCCAGACTGGGATGACAATCTGAACCTGCAGATCTTTCCTCTCAAGGACGAGGTAGTCGGATCTTCGCGGCAGACCGTACTCCTGCTCGCGGCCGCCGGAGCGCTGGTCCTCCTGATCGCCTGCGTCAATGTCGCAGGTCTGTGTGTCGCACGGAGTCTGGCGCGTCGCAAAGAGATGGCAGTCCGCGAGGCACTTGGAGCAGGCAAGTGGCGCGTTTTGCGAGTACTTCTCTGTGAAAATCTGGTCCTTGGAGTAGCCGGCGGCGTTGCCGGCCTGATGCTGGCGATCGCCCTCTCACCCGTCTGGCGGGCAATGCTTCCTGAAGCTTTTCCCAGAGTTCACGAGGCGAAGCTCACATACGCGGCCGCCATCTTTGCCTTCCTGGCCGGCATCGCGACCAGTCTCCTGGCAGGGCTCGCCCCCGCGCTCCGGTTGACCCGGCGTGACGTGGTTGATCATCTCAATCAGGAGTCACGCGGCGCCTCTCATGGTCGCGAATCGAACAGGCTGCGGATGCTGCTCGTTGCCGGTGAGGCGGCATTTGCCGCGGTGCTCTGTGCGGCGGCAGTCCTCCTGGTTCACAGCTCGCTTCGTCTGGGCGCCCGGAGTCATGGCTTCAGCCCGCAGGGAGTGCTGACCTTCAGCCTCTCACTGCCAGCTGTCGCCTACAAGGAGCAAGAGCAGCGAGCAAGGTTCTTCGAGACTCTGGTGGCGTCCTGGCGCAACATGCCGGGAGTGCAGGCAGCGGGCGTGTCCACCGACATTCCCTGGACAGGGCACGACGAGAATAGCGGCTTCGGCATTCCGGGCAGGGCAAATGAGCGAGGTGGTGGAGGCCATGGCAGGTATCACATGGCTACGGCCGGCTATTTCGAAGCCCTGCGCATACCTTTACTTGAGGGGCGCAATTTCACCGAGGCCGATGGAGTGCCTAAGGCTCCAAAGGTGGTTCTTGTCAACGACAGCCTGGCGAGACGATATTTTGCCGGCGAGAAGGCAGTCGGAAAGATGCTCGATCTATGGGGCGAGCAGCGGCAGATCGTAGGCATCGTTGGCGATATTCAGGACCGCCCTGCCGGAGCGATCGCTGAGCCCGCGTTCTGGTTTCCGGTGTCGCAAATGAACGACGTCAACATGTTGGCCGTCATCAGAACTGACGGAGACCCGCTGGCGCTTCTTCCGTCGGCTACGCGGGCATTGCGTGAGATGGATCGCGAGCTTCCGCTGGCTGAGGCAAGAAGCATGGATGATGTTGTGGGTGCAGCGCTGGCCGAGTTCAGCCTGGCCAACTGGCTGTTTCAGATTTTCGCAGGCCTGGCTCTATTGCTAGCGGCGTTTGGAATCTATGGATTGCTCTCCTACGTAGTCGAGCAGCGGCGCAAGGAATTCGGAATACGCAAGGCACTCGGCGCAATGCGAGGAGACATCGTCTGGCTGGTGGTCAAGGATGGAGCCTTGCAGGCGGGTGGCGGTGGCCTGGTCGGCGTATTAGCGGCTCCGATTGCCGGAAGGTTTCTTTCGAGTCTCTTGTATGGGGTGACGGCGACGGATGTTCTGCCGTTGCTTGTGGTGCCTGGGATTATGCTGCTCGTCTCAATTGCGTCGAGCATTGTTCCTGCGATTGCCGCGGCAAGGACCGAAGCCGCAGACAATTCTCCGCGCGGAATGATGCACGATGGGTGACTCGCCGCACCCTTGTAGGGGCAGGGCTTGTCCCTGCCCGCCCTGTGCCGTCCGGCGCAGGTAGCATTCCAGAATCGTCCTTTGATACCGGTGCCGGACGGCACCGGGCGGGCAGGGACAAGCCCTGCCCCTACAAGGGTGCGGCGAAGTGGGCTGCAGCGAAGTGGGTTATCGCCACGTTCGGAGGATTTGCGAATATCGAGCCGTACGCTCCCGCTCACTCGAAGACAGGTCAGTCTTCTCTCCCGGATCCCTTCATGAGATTGAAGAGCCTCGTCCTTCCCGACTCGATCTCATAGATACACTTCCATCGTTCATCCCTCAGACCCGACATGCCCAACGAGTAGTCAGTAAAAAAGAGAGCCATCCTTCGCTCACCATCAAGCATCGACTCGCCCTGGTAGCCCTTTGGCACCCGCAGACCGAGCACATCAAGAACCGTCGGCGCCAGATCCACCAGGCTGACGACCTTCCTTACCCTCGTTTGACCATTCCTTGATCCAGGCGCTGCAATCAGCAGGGGCACGTGCACATTCTCATCGTAGAGAGCAAACGTGTGTCCATAATTGCCCTCATGCTGACCAAAGGCCTCGCCGTGATCCCCATAGATAATCCAGACCGTCTTCTCTTCCAGTCCGCGCTCCCGAATTCCATCGATCAGGCTACCCAGAGAAATATCGCCGTAATGGAGCGCGTTGCGGTAGCGATCGATATCCTCGGTGTCGCTAAATGGTCCGCGTTCCGGAGTCTCATACGGGTGATGGCCGGCGATCGGCAGATAAGTGACGAGGAACCGCCCGCCTTCTGGCAGACCATCTATCCACGAGAGAATTCGATCGACCGTCGCCGGCTCGTCGACTCCGAAGCTCGAGTTGTGATTCCCGCCAATATCACCGGCATCCTCGAGCGTCTGAAACCCGCGATTACGAATCACGGATTCCATCCCCAGATACTCAAATCTTCCGGAGTGGAACAGAGCAGTGCGATAGCCCGAATCTGCGAGCACCGATGAGAGGTACCGGCAAGGGTTCGATTCGTAGGACTCCGGTTGACTTTTGAATGCAGGGTAGACCGATCCGAGCGTCGAGAAGAGTCCCTTGATGCTCTCGGGGTAGACTGCATATGCATTCTCAAAGACGACGGCATCACGCGCGAGCTCGCTCAACCGCGGCATCGTCTCAACCGGGCTGCCATAGAGAGCCAGGTACTGCGCCGCAGTAGATTCGAGACTGATCAGAATCACATTGCGGCCGCTTGCCAGACCGCGAAGAGCTGAGAGATCTTCCGCAGGATCTCCGTTAAAGGGTGACGTGCGAATAGCTGTCGCCGATTCCGCCGCCAGAGTCGCCCTTTGTAGGAGACCGGTGCTGAAAAGCGCGACTACCGGATTCCGCTCCAGTCCAAGAGTATCGAGTCGGGCGCTCGCCATTGGCCCCACGGCGACAATCGCCAAACCGACCAGGCCAACCGGTAGAAACGATTGCCGCGGCAACCTTGAAGCCAGGACTGGCAGCCCGGCACCAATAAGAAGAGTGAGCAACACAAGAGAGCTATTGAGTGTTGTGACATAACGGAGAAGAGAATCTGCGAGCGGCCCACGAGCGGCGCGGAGCATCGCCCAGGTCAGTGGAGTCGAGACTGCTCGGCCGATGGGAATATTGATGGCCGCGTAGATAACCAGAACCCAATAGATTACTCCACAGATTCGTCCCCCCAGCCGTGGTCTCCACCACTCAATCCAACCACAGATCGGGCCGAAGATCAGGCCGAACATCAGCGCGATAAGCAGATCCTGCCAGAGATAAGCAACCGGGCTCCAGATCGAGGCCGGCAACGAATGCCCCTGGAGGATTGCCATCTTCGCCACAACGAAAACGACGAAGAGGCTGACGGCGCGGGCTCCAGCGGCTCCGGCGGCTCCGACTTTTAGGGCATCACCAGATTGATGCGCTTCAGAAGGAATAGCGACACCACCTTTGAGGCACCGCGCGGGCGCCAGATCCGATCATGGACAAGGACGGGTAAGCGCGGTTGATGATAGAGTGCGGCCCGATCACCCTTCAGCGCCAGTGGAATAACAACCAGGTCGTAGTCGAGAGACTCAGTCGCCGCGAACCACTCGTTCACGAACTTCAACCTGCCGCACGCCTCACCACGGCGCGATGACAGAATTGACCGGGCTCTTTCAAGGTTCTCAGCATTGGCATCTATGATTGTGATCTCAGCTGCCGGGAGCATCTCCGTCAATATCAGTGCTGTTCGGGGAAAGAGGCCGCCTCCGACAATGGCGATCCGATTGGCAACCGCCACGTACGGCATGAGCGCGTGAAACGCGCTCCTGTGACAGCGAAGAACTGCCTGCTGCAGGATCGGAGATCTGAGCACCAGTCTTTCGAGATTCTCGAGATTGAGGCAATCAAGCCATCGCAACAGAGGCGGCCAGCGGCTCGAATCAAGACTCCGCGTCATGCGACGCGGCAGACTTCTCCAGTGCATCGCAGGGCTGGCGTGGTGTTCGACATGATAACCGTCGTTGAAACAGAGCAGATTGTAGATCAAGCCATAGTGGCTCGTGGTCACAGGCGCGTGCTCATAGTGTCCTTGCAGGGCGCAGAGTCCGAGGCCTGCAAAATAGCCGGGCAGGTAGGTGAAGAGGAAGAATAGAGGGCTCCAGATCGCCAGACTCATCCAGAGAATGAAGATCAGCAGCGATTCAATACCGACCTGAGGCGTCATTCGCAGTTGCGGTCTCGCGACGCCGTGGTGGGCGAGATGCCGGTCTCGCCATACCGATTGCGGAAATCCGAGCAGGAGGCTGAGATAGATCGAGAAGCTAAGATTGAGAGCTACGGCTGCGAAAGAATGGCCGGTGGATGAAGTTGTGCGAGATGGTGTTCGCATTCCACCAGAGGCCGGCGGCAATTACCGGAGCCGAAGGGAATTCGAGCAGAAGAATCCCCTGGATTCCGGCGAGCAGGACGAAGAGACCGTCCCACCCGCCGAACCTAGCCAAACCTAAGAATTGCCTTCGGTCGAGTACCCAGAGTGGCAGAGGCCATAAAATCCTCACCTGGCCTTAGCCACCTTAGTGACTTGAATGGGCAAATTCGAGAAGCGATTTCACCGGCGCATAATCGGTTTCGGTACGCACACGGACCATCCCGTAGCCCGTCTCAAATGCATCGGGATCGGTCGGCTTTTCGTCTGCGCGGCGAACGCGAACCTTGAGATCATAGCGGCTGCCGAAGGCCACGACCTTGTGCGTTCCGGCAGAAGCCTTGAGGTCGGCCCACTGCTTTTGAACCTGCTCCTGCTTGCTCTGCGGCATCTTGAAGTAGAGGTAGCCGCGCTGAGGGGCCAGGTAGTCGTTGCGGTCTTCAGGCTTGGCAAGAGTAAACGCGCCCCAGACCTGAATTCTCTCGGGGTGCGACTCACTGGGCTCAAAAACGACCTTGTCTACGATGGCGTAACAGGATGTGGGATCACTTGCGTTGACGGCGACGAGGCTCAACGCGAGAGTAAGGAAAGCGACTGCTGCGATTACGATCGACCTCATATCAGCCTCCAGGGTTGGACGACAATCGCAGGCAGGGGGTACTGAAATATTCTACGTCTGGATGCGCTCAATGTTCCCTCTTTTCTCCTCCGACTGCAAACGCAGATTGACTCATTGCGGTGACGCTTTTGGGTTCGCGCCAAAGGCGCGACCTGAAATAGCCCGGGGCGAAGCCCCGGGATTAACGATAAGCCCAATGGGTAGTCCTAAGGGACGGCATTACGAATGACAATGGGGACGGTTGCGAAATGCCGCCCCGAGAGGGCTACGCGCGTTGCGTTGCTGGTACCCAGGGCTTTGCCCTGGGCTATTTCAGGTCGCGCCCTTGGCGCGACGGCTCGAATGAGACCGGCCTCCAATGATAGTTTTTTGCAACAGTCTTTGTCCCTGCCGCCCGTGCCTTAGAACAGTTACATCCGGTTTCAGTCGTTGAATGGTTTATAGTGGAGCGGCCGGCATTTTCGTCGTCGCTCTTAATTTTGCAGAGGTCTCACCACTATGGCTCCTTCATCCGACAGCAAGAAATCGGAATGGCTACAGCGTCTCTCACGCATCGCGCCCGGCCTGCCGGACTTACTGAACTACCGCCGGGAAGATACTCCGAGTGACATCGTCGCGGGCCTTTCAGTGGCAGCCGTGGCCTTGCCTGTGGGAGTCGCCTATGCGCAGCTTGCCGGCTTCAGGCCTGAGTTTGGACTGTACGCGAGCATCCTCCCGCTGGTCGCGTATGCCTTATTCGGAACCTCCCGGCAGTTGATCGTTGGTCCGGACGCGGCCACTTGTGCCATCGTCGCGGCGGCTGTCGCGCCGATGGCCATGGGGAACGCAGATGCTGTATGTCTCGCTGTCGATGGCTCTCGCCTTCATTGCCGGCCTGTTCTGTATTGCGGCCCGGTTTTTCAAGTTGGGCGTCCTGGCTGATTTTCTGTCGAGACCAATCCTCGTCGGGTTTCTGAATGGCATGGCTCTGAGCATTGCACTCGGTCAGATCGGGAAGATATTCGGGTTTCCAATTACCAAAGAAGGCATAGTTCCGCGACTCGTCGAATTCGCATCCAAACTCGACCTGACTCACCTGCCAACGCTCGCCATCGGCCTGTCGGCCTTCGTAGTGCTGGCAATCTCTCCAAAGCTGATCCCGCGTCTGCCGGCTGCGCTTGCGGCCATGATCGTGACTGGAGCGGCAGTAAAACTCCTCGCACTCGACGGCGCGGGAGTAAAGATCATCGGCGCAGTGCCTGCCGGCCTTCCGTCGCTCAGAATTCCTTCCTTTCCCGATCGAGTTTCTTGCCGCGCCTGTGTGCGGAGGCAGCAGGCCTCGCCCTGATCGCGTTTTCGAGCATGATGCTCACGGCGCGCAGTTTCGCCGCCAAGAACCGCTATGAAATTGACGTCGACCGGGAGTTTGCAGCGCTCGGCGCGGCCAACATTGCCTCCGCCATCTCCCAGGGGTTCGCGGTCAGCGGCGCCGACTCGCGCACCGCAATGAGCGATGCCGCGGGTGGCCGCACGCAGGGTCACTGGCCTGGTCACGGCGGTCGCCGTGGCTGCCGTCTTGCTCTTCTTTACGGCTCCGCTGCAATACGTGCCCATTGCCGCTCTGGGCGCTGTGCTCGTCAAAGCGGCTTTCTCGTTGCTGGACGTTCGGAGCCTCAAGACCTTTTATCAAGTCGACCGGCGGGAATTGGCGCTCTCCTTGTTGGCCACTCTGGGCGTCGCGACGGTGGGCGCAGTGCCAGGCGATTCTCGTCGCTGTGATTCTGGCCATTCTGCGATTCGTCAGGCTCGTTTCGCGGCCGAAGGTCGAGATCCTCGGGACAGTACCAGGGCTTCCTGGATTGCACTCCACCGACCGTCATCCGGATGCCGCCACGATTCCCGGACTCCTGCTGTTTCGCTTCAACGCTCCGATCGTTTTTTTCAACGCCCCCTTCTTCAAGCGCAGCGTCCTTGAGGCCGCCGAAGCCGCCGGGCCGGCCCTGAGTTGGTTCGTCATGGACATGATCCCGGTCACCATGATCGATCTCACGGGTCTCCAGGCGACAGTCGATGTGATCGAGACTCTTCGCGCCCGGGGTGTCGTCTTCATTGCGGCCGGGCGCGAGACGGAGTGGAGGCAATGGGCGGAGAGGCGGCGACATCAAGTCCGGATACCGCTCATTCCCGACTCTTCGCGCGGCCCTCAAGGCATACGGGGAGACTAGCGACGGCTTAGTATGGAGTGCGGCGTCCTGCGTGCTCTTGATTTGGCACTATAGTGATGAAGGAAAAAGGGCCAACTAGTCACGCGATCGGCAACACGTGCGCACCCAGGCTGCGCCAATTTCGCCGCATCAGACTATTCGTGGCGAAGGGCTATCAGCGGGTCGATCCGGGCTGCCCTTCGTGACGGTACATAACACGCTGCGAGAGCCACCAGAGTCAGACCGACGGCGCTCAGCGTGAAGGTTACGGAATCCAGCGGGCTGGTCTCAAACAGCAACGCCTGCATCCATCTCGTCAACGCCCAGCCGCCGAAGAGACCAATGGCAACCCCGGCCAGCGCAGGCCACATACCTTGTCTTACCACGAGCTTCGACACATCACTGGCCTGAGCTCCGAGAGCCATTCGCACGCCAATCTCATGCGTTCGAAGCGAGACCACATAGGCCATGACGCCGTAGATGCCTATAGCAGCTAAGAATCAGAGCAACCGCGGCAAACATCTTCAGCAGTAGTGTATTGAATCGAACCTGGGCGACATTCTTCGAGATCGCCTGGTCCATGCTCATGATCGCTGAGGCGGGAACATTCGAATCGAGCTTTGCGATCTCATTGCGCACGGCTGCGACATTGCTCAATGGATCGTGTTTGGTACGAATCACAAGCGTGAGATAGCTCGCGTCTGGGACCTGTTCATAAGGAAAATAGAGCTCCCGGGTCGGCTGAGCGGCCCAGTCCCGCTGCTTTACATTCCTGATGATGCCGACAATCTCACGCGGATTGGGACCCCCATCGTCTACACGAATATGCTGCCCGATCGCATTCTCGTTGGGGAAGACACTCCGAGCGAGTGCCTCGTTGACGATCGCCACTCCCGGACTCTTCGCTGTGTCCCGATCCGTGAAGTCTCTTCCGGCAAGCAGCTGAATCCCCATCGTGTGAAAGTAGTTTGGTCGCGCAATCCGGTAGACCGCGCCGATTTCGTCTCCAGGAGCTGGAAGCGGCCGGCCGTCGACAGTCAGCCCGCGAGTCCAGATGTCTCCGGCAAGCGGCAGATGATTGATTGCGCTCACAGACTCAACTCCGGGCAGCGCGGCGACCTGAGGAATCAACTGGTTGAAGAGCGCGACACGACGCGCAGGATCGGCATACTTCGGCCCGGTCACGGGCACAATGAGAGTCAAAACGTTATGTGGATCAAACCCTGCATCAGAAGCCTGGAGTCTCTGAAAACTCCGGATCATCAATCCGGCACCGATCAGAAGCACTAGCGCGAGGGCGACCTCAGCGACCACGAGCAGGCTGCGAGCCCGGCTGCGATTGGAGCCTTCGCTGGCTCCTCTGCCGCCTTCCTTGAGCGAATCATTGAGGTCCGCCTTCGATGTGATGATTGCAGGAGCCAGGCCGAATCCAATACCGGTGAGCACCGAGACACCGAGCGTGAATGCGAGCACCCACGCATCGAGCTTGATGGTGTCGAGGCGAGGCAGATCCGCAGGACTCAGATTAACCAGCAGACCCAACCCGAACCATGCCAGAAGCAGGCCCAGACCACCGCCAAGCACTGAAAGCATGAGGCTCTCAGTCAGCAACTGTCTGATGATCCGAAACCGGTTGGCGCCGAGTGCGCTGCGCACTGCCATCTCTTTCTTTCGGGCGGCCGATCTGGCCAGGAGCAGATTGGCAACGTTGGCGCAGGCGATCAGGAGAACGAAACTGACGGCGCCGAGCAGAACAAGCAGCGCCCCGCGAATCTTCCCGACGACCTTCTCGTGCAGGGGATCGATGGTCACGTCGAGACGCTTGTTGGTCCCTGGATACTGCTGCTCGATACGCAGTTGAATGGCATCCATCTCGGCTTGAGCCTGCTCGCGGCTGACTCCCGGCTTGAGCCGCGCGAAGATTCTCAATGAGGCTCCACCGCGATCGTTTACTCGCGGCGCGAGATTGAGTGGCACAAAAACTTCGGCATTGGTTACCCAGAACGGAGCAAAGTGGAATTGAGGAGGCATGACTCCAACGACAGTGTAGCCCTCGCCATTCAGTGTGAGTGTCTGTCCTATGATGTTCGGGTCCGCTCCAAACTTCCTTACCCAGAATGCATTGCTCAAGACGACAGTGTGGGCCGCACCTGGCTGGTCCTCACCCTGGTGAAACGTGCGTCCCAGAAGAGGATCGACGCCAAGCACCTGAAAGAGGTCGGCTGTCACCTGAATTGCGCGCAACTGTTCCGCCAGATCGCGGCCAGTGAGTGTCGCTCCCCCTGCCTGGGCAGCCGCGATCGGATCGAAGACGTGGTTCTGCGCCTTCCAGTCGAGAAAGTTGGCCGGCGCGACCGGGTACCAGCCCCCGTGCAGTGCCGTTACGATTCTGTCAGGATCTCTGTATTCGAGTGGTCTCAGGAGGACGGCATTGACTACGCTGAAGATGGCAGTGTTTGCCCCGATGCCGAGGGCGAGTGTGAACATAGCCGCGAGAGTGAAGGCCTTGTTCTTCCACAACATTCGTGCGGCATAGGTAAAATCCTGGAACATCGCTCAACTCCTTCTACTAAAAATTCTCTAAAGTCGCCTAAAGGTCCAATGCGATGACCTCGTGATCAAGAATCGAGGGCACGGTCAGATGCAGCTTCCCGGCCAGTCTCAGTGACCGGAAGCTCCTGCCCGCTGACCAGTAGTTTGACTCGGCGCGCCTTCGTTTCCTCAGGAAGGCGGACCGTCACTTTTTGTGCAGGCAGGGGAATGAACTCGCGAAGCGGACCCTTCATCATCATCGCGTTGGTAAGATTGACCAGATGAACGGTCATCGAATCCTTCTGCTTCCAGATAGTGACATCAATGACGCCGGGACCTTCGACCGTAACGGGACGAGGCTCGTTGGATGCCCAGTCGACCGCGTTGCGAAGCAGCTTCAAGTGATCCAACGCAAGAACCTCCCAGAATGTTCTGTCTATATCCCACGGGAAATAGACGACCCTTCCGGTCCCGGCTTCTCGGCAGTAGACCTCTGGAATGTCCGTGCTCGCGACGCGAGGAAAGACCTCTTCCATCGGGAGGTCAGGATAGGAAGGGATGAGCGTCAAAGGTGGATTCGGGTATTTCCTGTCACTGCGTGTTTGCACTCGAGAGACTCCGTTGATGATCCTCCCGGCATCCTCGAGGCCGGCAAGGATCGGGTGACGCTTGCCGGTTGTCGGATCAGTCTCGAGCCGCAAATACGAGTTCATCATTCGCGCATCAACGCTTCCGGCGAATGACGTTCCGAAGAGGTCCGCGAGGCCGAAGTCCCGGCGTCGAACGCCCCACTCATCGTAGAGGGATGTCTCGAAGGTGGCGACGATGCTCCCTCCTCGTCTGACGTAGTCACGAAGCTGCTGGCACTGCGTCTCGGATAGTGCGGCGATGTTCGGCAGAATGAGAACCTTGAACTGATCGACATGCTCGCCGTCCAGCAGACGGTCGTGGACCATCTCGAAAGGAATTCGTGACTCGATGAGAGCCTGATAGCAGCCGAGCAGGTGATCCTCAACCTTGGCGCGCGCTCGTTCGCCACCATAGAACTGCGCCGTCTGCTGGGAGTAGACGACGGCCACCCGGGCAAGAGGGGTCTCATTTCGAAGATACCGTTCGTTCTCATGGTGCCAGGAGTAGATGTCCTCGACTACTTTCAGCCATCGACGGTCGTGGAGAGTTCCGGCAAACTTGGTAAACCACGGACGGAGCCCGTTGGCGATTCCGTCTGCTACCCAGAGTCGGATCTCAGGAGCAGATTGAACCGAGTCCTTCCAGCGATAAGCTTCTTCGACTCCAACGCTGAAGATGCCGACAATCGCCTTGCGTCCGAGCGTTGCCCGGTATTCCTTCCCGTTTTTCCCATTTGCCCACGGCGGTATCACGCCACTTCGGGCCTGGCGGTCGGCGAAGAGAGTAGGAGCGAGCTCGCCTACTGTCTTCATGTCGAGCTCGCTCAACGCGCCGCCGCCTGCGTTGGCTATGAAGCGGGCGCCCGGATTGGCTTCACGAATGACTCCGTCCCACTTGCGCCAGAGCTCGAAGAGGCGCTGCTGCTTCCATTGAATGTAGGCGCGCCTGCTCGGGTTCTGTGGATCCAGTGTGCGAGGCAGCTCGAGTCCGGTTGCCGCCTTGAAGTTCCGCGTGCAGTGCTCGCAGTAGCACATACCCGAGCCTGCCCAGCGGTTACTGAAGACTCCATCAACTTTGTACTTCGTGACGATCTCGCGCGTCACTTCTGTCATGAAGTCGAAGTTGTATGGCCCAAGCGCGCAGGTTACCCAGAGCTCCGGCGATGCCCAGTGCCTCCTCTTCCTGCCCTCGGCATCGACGGCTATCCAATCCGGATGGGCCTCGTAGACATCGTCATGCGCAGCGTGTGGATCCGTGCGGGCGACCACAACCATATTGAGCTTCCGGCAACCACTGACGAGATCGCCGAAGGGATCGCTCTTGCCGAGCCATTGGCTCCGATAGTGGAGAGGGACGCTCGTCGGATAGTAGGCTACGCAGCCGCCGGCGCTGAGGCAGGCAGCATCGGAGTGGGTTCGCCGGAAATAATCGAGCCAGAACTGAAGATCGAATTGACCGGGATCGTTCTCGACGAGCGTGAGCTGCGCCCAACGCATCGGCCGATCGAACCATGGCTCAGCCGCACTTGCCAATCATTATTGTCGGGCTTGTTGTCGAGGGAAAGAGCCGAGGCTGCGACGGCAGCCGTTCGAAGGAAGTCTCTGCGACCCATTGAGCTGCTCATGTGTGTGCCCTCAATCTTGCTCCAACCATAACCTGATCAAGACGATTTCGCTATGTTGGAGAGGCCTCTCCAAGGGAGCAATTTGGAGTGCGGCGACTTGTCGCCGCTTTTGCGTTAGTTAGTGCAACGCTATGATTTGCAGGCCCCATTCTTCTTCATCACTGCACTACCTAAATCAAAAGCGGCGACAAGTCGCCGCACTCCATACCGAGCCGGTCGCCGCGCTCCATTGTTGAGGCACTTGCAGTCGGAAAAATTGACAATTGAATCCTATTGTATAGAAAACTTCCTCTCAGCACAAAATGATAGAGAGACTCACACTTCTCTCCATCAGAAAGTAATACTAACAATCTGATTTCCCCAGGCGCGAGTCTACCGCATCGCCGCTCCAAGAGGCCTCGAAGGACGTTCACCGATATGAATAGAGTCACCCCCGTACTTATGGCCCGTCGACTTTGGATGCTCTGTGCTCTCCTTATGCTGGCTGCTCTCCTGGCCGTTGGCGCAATCCGTACGGCGGGGGCCCAGCAGAGTGATACTGCGATCCAGGCAAGTGCTGCGCAGCAGATCCGAGCCCTGATAACCGAGAAGGAGTCGCGGACGCCCGCTCAGAGGAAGATCGATTCGCAATTGCTCTACGCCATGAAGATCAGCCGCGGCGATCAGATCGCAGCCGCCGTCCCAACCCTTCAATCCGGGATCACACCCTCGGCCGACAACAAGGTGATTGTCGATATCACATGTATCCCTGGGTGGCTATCGTGATAGACAACATCCATGCACAGGGCGGCAGAGATTCTGACCGTTGTCCCCGGCTACAACAGCGTCCGGGCGAACGTTCCGGTTGACCAGCTCGAGGCCATCGCTTCGTTGCCTGATATCATCTTCATCCAGCCAAAACAGGAGGGTGTATCAAGGGCCAGGCCGGCGGCAGGACTTGCGAACCGTGCCGCGCATGTCCGCAGCTATCTTCACACAACGCTTGCGGAACCACCGGTCAAGTCAATTGCACCGCTGGTCGGAAGCCGCATAACCGAGGGGGACACGACACACAAAGCAGGGCTCGCTCGCGCCACTTTCGGAGTCAATGGCACGGGGATCAGGATCGGCGTCATTTCGGACGGTGTCACGAGTCTCGCCTTCAGTCAGGCTTCAGGTGACCTGGGGCCCGTGACGGTATTGCCGGGACAACAGGGAGCAGGCGATGAGGGAACGGCCATGCTCGAGATCGTTCACGACATTGCCCCGGGCGCTCAGCTCTTCTTCGCAACGGGTCGCAACGGCTTCACCAGCTTTGCACAGAACATCAGGGATCTACGGACGGCGGGTTGCGACATCATCATCGACGACTTCTTCTTTTTCGCTGAGACGGTATTTCAGGACGGGCAGGCACCCGGAGTCATCTCGACCACAAATGGCGGAGTAGCTATTCAGGCCGTCAACGATGTCACCGCAAGCGGAGCGCTCTATTTCTCATCCGCCGGCAATGAAGGGAACATCGATGATGGCACTGCAGGTACCTGGGAGGGGGACTTCAAGGATGGCGGGACGTTGCCGGCAGTAGCAGGCGGCCATGTCCACGACTTTGGAGGAGGAGTCCAATCCAATATGATCACGGCCTCGGCCCCGGGACCGATCCTGCTCTTCTGGTCTGATCCTCTCGGAGGCTCTGCCAACGACTACGACATTTTTGTTCTCGACGGGGCCGGAACTACGGTATTGGCCTCTTCAACCAACATTCAAAACGGTACCCGAGGATCCATTTGAACAGGTGCCAACCTCTCAGGCGCTTGTCGGAAGGCGTATTGTCATTCTTCAGAGGTCCGGTGCGGCGGTTCGCGGCATGCATCTGACGGCCTTTGGAGGCCGAATGAGCTTCGTGACTCCGGGTAACATTTATGGTCACCCGGCCGCCGCAAACGCGTTCAGTGTCGCCGCCGCGCCTGCGCAACCGCCGAACGGACCATTTCCGGGATTCTTCAACGCTGCCAACCACACCGAGACCTTCAGCTCCGACGGACCGCGGCGATTCTTCTTCAATGCCAACAGCACTCCGATAACTTCGGGCAATGTCCTGTTTGCCACAAATGGCGGCCTGCTCCGTCAGAAGCCGGACATTACGGCTGCCGATGGAGTGTCGGTCACGGGCGTCGGTGGGTTTGGGTCACCGTTCCTGGGCACATCGGCTTCGGCTCCGCATGCGGGAGCAATCGCCGCGCTGTTGAAGGCGGGTGCTCCGGCAGCCACTAACGACCAGATTCGGGCGGCTCTCGTTGCATCGGCAATCGATATCGAAGCTCCCGGAGTGGACCGCGACTCCGGGGCCGGGATCATCATGGCCTTTGAAGCTCTTCAACAGCTTGGCGTCAACCCGCAGGCGAGTGTCGACCTGGGCGCGGTGACCGCTACAGAGAGCGCGGGCAACGGCAATAACTTCGTTGAGCCCGGGGAGAGCGGCCAGCTCTCGGTCGTTCTAAGCAACAGTGGCGTGGTTGGCTGCTACGGGTGTGGTCGCAACTCTCACCACCTCGACACCCGGCGTAAGCATCACCAGCAATGTCTCCGCCTATCCTGATCTCGCGCCGGGGTCGGGCTCGGCGTCCAACACGGCTCCATTCGCGTTCTCGCTGTCAGCCAGCGATCCATGCGACCTCAACATCGTCTTCACATTGACGACCACCTACGTTGGAGGGCCGAGTCCGAAGATTTTCAACTTTAGTGTCCAGGCCGGACTCCCGCCAATCGTCATAAATTCGACGCTCGATACGACTGCCCCGCTCTCGGGACCGGCTTTCACAGCCAGTACTGGACAACAGATGGCGCGCCTCAATCGCAACGGTCTCTTGAGCTCCTGTGGTGTTGCAAAGGGCTTTCCTGGCCTGGTCGGCGCAGGCACGAGACGCTATGACGCATACCAATTCAAGGCCTGTCCGGCAATTGTCAGCCAATGCGTAAAAGTCTCTTTGACCCCTAACAGCGGGACCGGCCTTCTCTTCACCGAAGCCTATCTGACGAGCTTCGATCACGACAATCTGGCCGCCAATTACACTGCCGATCCTGGATTGAGCACTTCAATCGGGACACCGTCAACCTACTCATTCAATGTCAGTAGCGGAGCGACCTTCATCATCGTCGTCAATGAGGTTGATTCGGGCGGAGGAATCGGCAGCAACTACACGCTCACGGTCTCGGCGCATGCAGCACGTGCATTTGTCCGGTCTCCCTCGACAGAACGGGTGACAACTTCCTGACGGCCGGCGGGAGTGGAATGATTCAGGTGACGGCTGACCCTGGTTGCATATGGGCGGCGACCAGCACCGCCGGATTTGTGACCCTCACATCAGCACCGGGTGGCACGGGAAACGGAATGGTCGGTTTCAACGTGGCTCCCAATGACGGCGCGCGGCGGACAGCGACAATCAACATTGCAAACAAAGTGTTCAACGTCAGGCAGAGCGCCAAGTTCGCGGATGTGGATCCGGGCAATGTGTTTGCCTCGTTCATTCAGAGGGTTTCAGCGGCAGGAATTACGGCCGGATGCGGGGAGGATTCGCAGGGGCATCCCCTCTACTGTACGTCGGATCCGGTTTTGCGCGAACAGATGGCTGCGTTCATCATCAGGGCCGTGGGCCAGCCCAATCCTCCACCTCCCGTCTCCCAGCGATTCATGGACGTACCGTCGTCAAACCCGTTCTACGCATTCATTGATCAGATGGCTCTCAGGGGGATTACGACCGGATGCAATCCGCCCGACCAGACGCTCTACTGTCCCGGGTCCGCCATCACCCGAGAGCAGATGGCTGCATTCCTCATCAGGGCGCTGGGTATGCCGAACCCGCCACCGCCGCCGATGCAACGGTTTGTGGATGTACCTCCGTCGAATCCTTTCTATGCGTTCATTGATCAGATGGCTGTCAGAGGGATTACGACCGGATGCAATCCACCGACACAGGACATGTATTGTCCGGGTGGAATTGTGACTCGCGACCAGATGGCGGCATTCCTGGTGCGGGCCTTTGGTTTGTGATCGACGCCTGCTATAGTGCGGCGACTTGTCGCCGCACCCCGACCGCTTCTCGGCTGCAAATGTACGCGGTGATATAATCCGGAAAAACGGAGGAGCATGACGACTGCCTGTGCGTGAAATCGATCCCGATCCTGTGGTCGAAGCCTATAAGAAGCACGTTGACAGAACGCTGATTCGCGAGAACCTCAAGTTGTCGGCCGAGGAGCGTCTCAAGAACTCATGGAGCTGCAAAGGTTTGCCGAGGAAGTGCGCGCGCAGGTCGGGTCACGAAGCGTCAGCCATGCCCGATCGCCAGACTGATTGCTGTGCTCTCCGACGCGAGAGTCGACTTCATCATCGCTGGAGGAGTCGCGGCCACCGCTCCCATGCTCCGCCACGCCTTACCGAAGACCTTGATATCATCTACCAACGTTCAGAAGAATCTCCATCGCCTGGTTATCCCGCGCGCTCGCACCTTATGAGCCTTATTTGCGCGGAGCGCCGCCTGGATTGCCATTCGTGTGGGACGAACAGACTCTCCGAAGGGGCCCGAACTTCAAGCTCACAACGACGCTTGGAGCCCTGGACTTCCTCGGTGAGATTGCAGGCGGGGGCGATTATGATGTCCTTCAGCCAGGGACCATCCTGCTAGTGCTCTTCGGCTACGAATGCCGCTGCTTGAGCCTCGATCAGTTGATTTCGGCGAAACGTGCTGCAGGGCGACCGAAGGATATTGAGACCATTGCCAGCTTGAGGCCATCTCGGAGGAACGCCAATCTGAGAGTGAGCAGGAATAGTTCGGCTCCTCCCCTTTACCAGATGCCCAGCCCCCTGTTCATTGCGTCGGAAGCGGTTCAAGGGCGTTGTTCACAGGAGAAGAGTCTGGATGGATCGGGACAGGCTGTTTGCGGCCGCTTTCCTGGTCCTCTTCATAATATTCCTTGGAGGTTATAGACAATTGAGCTCGCTGAGCTTATTGTGAGAGGAGAATGTAAAAGCCATTAAGAATCCAATTCCAGCCCAATTCTAACCGGTCTAAGTATGTTGTTTCCTTCACCCAGCGTTCAAAGGAGCGCAAGTGCAGTCCCGAGTGCCAGTAACGCTTTGCCTGTTGTTCAGCCTCCTCATAACCGCCTGTCAGCATGCTAAAGAACTGAAGCGGACTCCACCCACACTGGTGCTCTGGGCCTGGGATCGCGCCGAGGATTTGCGGTTCCTCAAGCCCGGCCAGGCGGAGGTTGCCGGACTCATGGCGACGTTCCAGCTAAGAGATGGTCAACTTGAGGTGTGGCATCGACGCCTTCCGTTGATGGTTCCACCGGAGATACCGATGAAGGCTGTTGTCAGGCTCGAGTCGGATGGCTCAGAGTGCTTGCCTCCCATCAAGGATGCTTCAGACGGATCGATTACATAGCTCGGGACCTCGATGCAGTGCAGCTCGACTTCGATGCGCGCGAGTCTCAACTCGGTTGGTATCGCGAGTTGATTCGAAGTCTGAGCGAGCCGACCAACGCCACGTTTGGCAGAAGACAAAGGAACGTTTCGATAACCGCGCTTGCGACGTGGTGCATGCAACCTCAGCCCTGGTTTCAGTCCAAGCCCTCAGACCTGCCCTCAGAACTGGAGGAGGTCGTGCCTATGCTGTTTCGGATGGGACCGCAGCGGGTCGAGCTCCTGACCGAGATTGCGCGCAGGAGGGATTTTGCGGAAGGCTGCCGCGGCACGATCGGAGTTTCAATTGATGAACCTCTGCCATGGTATCCGCCGGCCAGGCGGGTCTATGTCTTCAATCCAAAGCGATGGACGAAGGAGGTGTTCGACGAAGTATGCGCACGCTGGCGTTGACGTTGCTATTGAGTGCCACTCTCATTGCTGGTTCGAAACACGCGTTCCATCGTCCCGTCTTCGTCTACCAGTTTCACCCTGACCTGCCTCTTTCGGAGTATGCGAAGGGCCGCCTCGGCATTCCGATGCCAGAACATGCACGCATATACCTGTATGCCGCATACCGCTTCATGGAAGGGGAGTCCGTTTACTGCGCAGGAGCGAGAGGCCTTCCTGCACACGTGGAAGAGACGCAGCGACTGGGTCAGCGAACGACCTGACAATTCGGGTCTGCTTGCCTGGCAGGCGGTAGGCAGAGGATACCGGTGGAATCGCCCGCCGAAACGACCAATGAACCGGTAACCACACGCATCTCGTCTACGAGTATCTCTGCGCCGATGATGCCTACGCCAGCGCAGCGAGGACGCTTCAGTCGAGGATTCGTCAGTTCGGTGCTCGAAGCAAGCAGGTGGAGTTCTGGGTGAAGGGACAGGATAGTGTCTTTGAGACATGCCGACCGAAGGAATACCACCCTACCGGAGCCCGCGCCCGCTAACATGCCGCATGTTATTCAGGCAGATCGGGACTACCAGGCCGCCGCCTCAACTATTTTACCTACAGCGTTTTGACGAGGCGCTCGCGAAATTCCGCGCAATCGAGAAGGAGGGCAATTCATCGTGGAGGACTTCGGCTCCGTATCTCATTGGTAGAGTACTCCTGTGGAAAGCTCGCCTGACGCAGAATGAGAAGGCCTACCTTCAAGGCATCCGAGAAGCTGAAAACCAGTTTCAACGCGTCCTGAACGATCCCAGGCTTGTCGCACGCATGCCGCCGCTCAGCGCTTGATGGACCGCTGCACCCTTGTGACGCAGCCCGCCGCCGGCCTTCAGCGACTGGCCGGACGGCTCATGACACGGGAAGGGCAATCGACTCGCGAGACGGACTTGTTCTTATATCTCAATCGTCTCGATTATGAGGACTGATCAGCCATCACCCGATGATGACCTGACGACCTGGTTGAGAACTTTTCAGCGAAGAGATGCGAAGGCGTTCGATGAAGCTCTTGATCGATGGCACAAGAGCGCGTCAAATGCATGGCTGTATTGTGCGATTGTCAAGGCCGTCGGCTTGCCCGACAGCGATCTTCTTATACGGGCCGCACTGAAGGTACCGCTCTCCAATCCAATCGGTCCGGCGATGCGATACCAGGCGGCACGGCTTCTGGCGCAGAGGGAACGGTTCGTAGAAGCTCGCAAACAACTTGAAGTCGGGCTGTCGTGAATGACCTGCCGTCCGCCAAAAACCGGGCTCTGGACTTGAAGTTTCAATTGTCGCGCACGATGGACGAGATGCTTCGGCTGGCTCCTCGGAGGGTTATCCTGCCTTCGATGGAGTGGGACGCTGATGAATTTGAGTCTTACGCCAAGGACGATGGCGACTGGCGGAACATACGAATCCCCAGATGCGCGCAAAGGTCCATGCCGAGACGATTAAGTGGATTACCGAGGCGGCAGCTCTGGCTGCGAAACCTCGCCTGGACATCGTTGGCGCTCGCGTATTGAGTGAACGACTGCCACTTGACGCTCTGCGCAGGCTTGCATCGAGCCCGTCATCGTTCCCGCCGCACCTGACTTCCGAACTGCGGCTGGTGGTTTGGACAAGAGCCGTGCTGCTCGGACGCTTTGAAGTAGCGCGAGAGTTTTCACCTTATGTTGCCCTTCAATATCCGATCGTTGCGAAAGACCTGGGTGTCTTTACTGCAGCCACCGATAGGGCGGCTGCCGAGGCTCTGGCGGCAAGAGTTCTTCTCAAGCTCCCGGGGCTCGACCATACCTAGTTCAGGGTACGGCCGTCAGACGCCGGCGACTACGCACGATGAATGGGGGCGCAATTGGTGGTATCGGTTTACGAAGGCCGAGATGTATGGCATCGACCTTCCCTATGT
>CAVUOF010000030.1:0-193807 GCA_963743045.1 uncultured Acidobacteriota bacterium | reverse complement strand
TGGGGTGACGTGACTGCGTCTAAGTTTGTCCTGGTAGATTATGCCGGCGTGGTCAATGCCTTTTACGGCGGCGTCTTCGGAACGCAGACCACAGGGACAGTGGTTGAACGCCCTTTGCGGGACGGTCAGCACTGAAGTTACGGTGAACCTTGACGCCTCCGAATGCGCTAACCTGGGTCGCAGTGTGCTGCGATTTTGCAAACGGAACACTTCTCTTCGGCCATCGCGCTCCTGAAGTGCTCGCTGGCGCTGACGCCGCCCTCGGCGAGTCTTTCTTCCATATTTCTTTCACCAACACCGCGCCTGGCGCTCCCCTTCCGGACTTGATTCAACCCTTCACTCAACCACTACCGGGCAGGAGGTCAACGATTTTGCTCGATGCCAACGTGAATGGAACGCTGAGAAGCGCTTTCGGCGTGCCGGATGGTACGCCTGGAAAAGTGACCGTGGCGCAGACAGGAAACCCAACAGTGCGATCTAACATCCAGGCATCAGTAATCAATGTGCGCCAAAACGGGAAGTAGTCGTCAGGACAGATAGTGCCTGGTTTTAGTAAATGAAGACAGCCATCGTGACTGTTGTCAGTCAAAACAAAACAACGTGATTCGACACTTCTCCACCAGGGCTTAAGCAAAAGCGGCAGATCACATTCAAAAGTAGAAATACACCGTCAGTTACCCGCGCCAAACGGCGCGGGACGGGCAGGGACAACAAGCCCTGCCGCTACAATCTTTCTCGATAATGCAGTATGTCGCGATGACGATGTAGGGACCGGCTTGTCCCTGCCCGCCCGTCGTCGTCTGGCGTCGGTAATCCTTGACTCTGAATGTCGGACTTAGCGCGAACTGAATCTACCGATTGCACAACAAGGAATCCTTTCCTCGTGTAACTGATTCGAGTTCTTGGCGCGAGAAATCGGTCAAGTAGTCACGATGCTTGCCGGTTTCGGCGCACGTTGTAGTGCGATAGGCAACTCCGCCGCACAGCAAACTTTTACTAATCGCTTGCGATCACGCTGCATCTCTTTCTCCTGGCTGATCCAGTGCAGTACGTCGCTCAATACGTTAGCAGCGCGGGAATCGGGCGGGTCTACGATCCGATAGTGCATCCATTTGCCTTCGCGCCGCGCGGAAACGATGCCAGCGTCGCGCAGATAGACCAAGTGGCGAGAGATGTTGGGCTGATTCGTCTGCAAAATCTCCACCAGGAAGCAAACACAGACTTCGTCATCACCGAGCAAATTCAGAATTCGGCGGCGCGTTCGATCGGCCAGCGCTCTAAAGAAGCGCTCCATCGAAAAACCTTTGCCCATACCGACATCTTACATCAAAGGGGAGACATATTCACCTTGCAGTATATATTTACCTGGCGTATAGTCGCAGATCGTATTCACATAGAGTAATATGTAGTTGCTCAGCACGGTTGTACCGACTTTTGAAGGAGCTTCAATATGAGCAACCTTAAAGACATTGTGAAGGAGAAATACGGCGAGACCGCGCGGGTGGGAGCCGCTGGCAACGTCAATGCGTCTTGCTGCGGAGCGGGCGGATGTCGCGACACGGCGGACCCGATTACGCCGGGCCTCTACGATGAGGCGCAAAAGAGCGGCTTGCCGGAAAAGGCCGTTCTAGCCTCCCTCGGCTGCGGTAGTCCAACGGCGCTTGCGGAGCTGAAGCCCGGAGAGACCGTGCTCGATCTCGGGTCAGGCGGCGGCATCAAGGTATTGTGTCCGCCAAGCGCGTGGGCCCCTCGGGCAAAGCCTATGGTCTGATGGATACCACTACCGACAGGTCATACCCCCGCTGCTGCTCGATGCTACCGGTGCCTATCACCGTGAAATCACGGTCAAGGGGTCGCTCACCTGCTGGAACTGTCGGGCCACACTGCGACGATTGCAGGAAGTTCTAAAGGCTAAGAACAGATATGGCCGAACAGACGAGTCCACGATTATCTTTTCTTGATCGGTATCTGACACTCTGGATTTTCGCTGCGATGGCCGCTGGAGTTGGCCTCGGCTACGTGCTTCCCAGCGTCGTACCGTTTCTCGACCGTTTCAGCATCGGCACGACATCCATTCCGATCGCCCTCGGTCTGATCCTGATGATGTATCCGCCGCTGGCGAAGGTGAAATACGAAGAGATGGGGCGAGTGTTCCAGCACCGTCGGGTCCTGATCCTCTCGCTCGTCCAAAACTGGATGGTTGGGCCGATCCTGATGTTCGCGCTCGCCGTCCTCTTTCTGCGCGATAAGCCTGAATACATGACAGGCCTCATTCTGATCGGTTTGGCCCGCTGCATCGCTATGGTCATCGTTTGGAATGACCTCGCGCGCGGCGACCGCGAGTATGCCGCTGGCCTCGTCGCGTTCAACTCGATCTTCCAAGTGCTGTTCTTCTCCGTCTACTCGTACTTCTTCCTGGCCACGGTTCCACGCTGGTTGGGTCTCCGGGCGGTAGAAGTGGACATCTCCATGGCCGAAATTGCTAAGAGCGTCTTGATCTACCTGGGTATCCCGTTCTTCGCCGGGATGCTCACTCGATTCTCTCTGCAGAGGGCGAGGGGTCGCGAGTGGTACGAGAAGAAATTCATCCCGAAGATCAGCCCGATCACTTTGATCGCTTTGTTGTTCACTATCGTGGTCATGTTCTCCTTGAAAGGCGAGATGATCGTGCAGTTGCCATTTGACGTGGTTCGCGTCGCGATCCCGCTCACAATTTATTTCGTGGTGATGTTCATCGCTTCGTTCTGGATGAGCAAGAAGGTCGGAGCCAGCTATGCGGAAGCTACCACGCTCTCATTCACGGCTTCGTCCAACAACTTCGAGCTGGCGATTGCCGTTGCCATCTCGACGTTCGGCATCCACCATGGCGCTGCTTTCGCGGCAGTCATCGGGCCATTGGTTGAAGTCCCCGTGCTCATTTCCCTGGTAAATGTCGCACTCTGGATCAATCGGAAATGGTATGGTGGCGTGTTTGCTGCCGTCGATACCTGCCGAATCCAGAGTTCCTAAACGGATGGTGATAGCCGGAACTTTGGACCTCCTGTTCGAGCTTGCCCCGGCGTTCAGGACAGTCCGGCCGGCAAAAACGCCAAGAGCAAAAGGAAAGGAGATCAGAAAACAATTATGCACTGCTATGAATGTTCGCAGACCGGCAACCGGGGCGAAGCCATCGGTCTTTGCCATCACTGCTCTGTCGCCCTCTGTCAACAACACGGCTCGATGATTGATGATCCAGTGACTATGACCGCTCTCATCAATAGGACAGTTCTTCTCCCAAAGAAGGCAAGACTGCTTCTCTGCAGTACCTGCCTGACTGCACTACAACAGGAAAGAGTTGCATCGTAAGGTGGCAGTTTGCTCGGTGAGTCCGCAGTGAACAAGAAGTGGCTACTGATCATTTGCACCGGTAACTCGGCCCGGAGTCAGATGGCCGAAGCGCTGCCCCGGCATGAGGCTGGTGATTTTTATGAGGTCTTCTCGGCCGGACACATTTAGGTGCCGTCCGATCGGAGGCCGTGACCGTGATGCGCGAGATCAGTGTCGATATATCCGCACAGCGCTCCAAACCAATAACGATGTTTCAAGGTCAGCAATTCGATTTCATTATTAGTGTTTGCGACAAGGCCCGCATAGTTTTGTGACTTGGCCAGTTCATTGTGTGAGTGGGAATCAATGGAAATGCGAAAGAGGGTAATAATTGTCGGCGGTGTTGCGGGCGGCGCATCCTGCGCAGCCAGAGTGCGGCGATTGGATGAATCTGCCGAAGTTACCATTTTCGATCGCGGTCCGTTCGTATCGTTTGCCAATTGCGGGCTGCCGTATTTCGTCGGGGACGTAATCCAGGATGAGATGAAGTTACTGGTCGCTTCACCGGAATTGTTCCACAATCGGTTCAATATCGATGTTCAGATCCATCACGAGGTGGTGTCGGTCAACTGTCAATCTCAGGAGATTGAGGTCCGCGATCTGAAGTCCGGTCTTTCGGAGAAAAAGTGCTACGACGCTCTTCTTTTGTCGCCCGGCGCCGCGCCGATTCGGCCCCCGCTTCCAGGAATCGATTTGCCGGGAGTGTTTGTGCTGCGAACCATCCCAGACAGTCGCCGAATCCGCGAGTGGATCGATACCAAACAGGCCAAGCGTGCGGTTATAGTCGGTGGTGGTTTTATCGGGTTGGAAATGGCCGAGAATCTGGCGCATCGGGGGCTGGAGATCACGGTCATCGAAGCGGCTGATCAGTTGATGCCGCCGCTTGATCCTGAGATGGCGGAGTTCGTTCGCCAGCGTCTTGTCAACTACAAAGCGCGACTGCAGCTTGGTGATCCGGTAGCAGGGTTCGAAGAAACGGCAGAGGGGCTTAAGGTCACTTGCAAGTCGGGCAGGGAGTTTTCTGCCGATTTTGTAATCCTTTCCATCGGCGTCGCGCCAGACAGCAAACTTGCGAAAAACGCAGGTCTCGAAATAGGTGCAAGAGGCGGCATCCGCGTGGATGAGGCCATGCGCACGTCGGACCCTCATATCTGGGCGGTCGGGGACGCTGTCGAGGTGCGCGACTTCGTAACGGGCGAATGGTCTTTCCTGCCCTTAGCTGGACCGGCGAGCCGGCAAGGACGAATTGCGGCGGATACGATTTGTGGACGTGATTCGAAGTTCCGGGGAACCCAGGGAACGGCAGTCTGTTCCTGTTTTGGGCTGACTATTGCGATGACTGGAGCAACCGAAAAGAGCCTGCGCCGCGCGGGGGTCACGGACTTTTCGGCGATCTATCTGCACCCTGGACATCATGCCGGATACTATCCGGGAGCCAAGCCGATCCACTTGAAGGTCGTGTATAGAAACTCAGACGGAAGGGTACTGGGGGCGCAAGGTTTGGGAGAGGAAGGCGTCGAGCGCCGCATCGATGTGATTTCGATGGCGATTCAGAAACACGGCACCGTGTTCGAACTCGAAGAGTGCGAGCTTTGCTACGCCCCTCAATACGGCTCTGCCAAAGATCCGGTAAATATAGCCGGTATGATCGCAAGCAACGTTATGCATGGCGATGCTTCGCTGGCCTCTTGGGCAGAGCTGCCCTCAACAGACGCTTTGATTGTTGATGTCCGTGAACCTGCAGACATCAGAGTGGTTGCATCAAAGGAGCGGTGAACGTGCCGTTGAACCAACTGCGCGATCGATTGGGAGAACTCCCGCGGAAGCGCGAGATATGGGTTCACTGTGGCGTGGGACAGCGATCCTACTATGCGCTCAGACTTCTCAGGCGGCATGGATTCACAGTGCGAAACCTGCCCGGCGGATACCAGACTTTTCGCGCGTGGTATCCGCACAGCTTGTAGTCGGTGCCATTTATTCCGGTTTATTCCACTAAGGACGGTTTCAAAAAAGGTTACGAGGAATCAGTGGTTAAAAAAGGGAGCGTACGCCAATGAAAGGCAATGATGACCGAGTACCTTTCAAGCTTCTCTTTCTCTGCACGGGTAACTCTGACGGAGTATTTTTGGTGAGTACTTGATCAGACGGATCGGCGGGCGTCGATTCGATTCGTACAGTGCGGGGGCAGAGCCCACCGGCGCAGTGAATCCCTTCGCGCTAAGAGTGCTCAGAGACCTTTATCATATCGACCCTGATCGGCTCGCAGTGAGTCATGGACGGAATTCAAACATGTCGAGTTTGACTTTGTTATAACGGTATGCGACAACGCGCGGGAGTCCTGCCCAATCTGGCCTGGCCAACCGATCATCGCGCACTGGGGTGTTCCTGATCCTGCCCTTGCTTCGGGGACCGATGAGCAAGTAATGCGAGAATTCCAACAGACCGCGCTTCACCTTCAGCGTCGCATCGAACTATTCTGCTCGCTCCCCTTCGAGAAGCTCGACCGGCTGAAATTGACGAAGCTGACACAAGATATTGGCCGACAATAACGCGAACTCGTAAGCGCGCGTGGTCCATTCAATGTGTGACGCTAACGGGAAGCGGGCCGCATGAATCCGATTCTTGCGGCCCGCAGTGCAGTCTGAAGAAAAGTTCGTCCCGCGCTCCCTAGAAGTTAAGTCGCAGCGCGAGCTGAATCTGCCGCTGCGTGCCGAGACCGATGGTCCGTTCGACCGTTTGCCGGAGCAGTCCGAACGTCGAGCCGGCGGCCGCTTGCGTGAAGGGCTGACCTGGTTGAAGCAGGTTGGAGCCGACACCCAATGCGTTCGAGAGTGTCGAAGCTGGATTGGCGAAGTTCGTATGATTGAAGATGTTATAGAACTCAGAGCGAAACTCGACGTTAACGTTTTCTCCAATGGGGAAACGCTTCTTCAGCAGTACGTCGAACTGCGCAAAGTTCGGGCCTTTCAGCGCATTGCGCGGCAGATTGCCGAATGTGCCGACTTTCGGTATGGCGAAGGCCGCCGGGTTGAGGAAATTGCGATCACTGCCAAGATACGGATCGACACCCGGAATGAGATCAGGGCGACGCGTCTGACGCGATGCGCCCCCCCCGGCGCATTGATGACGGCTATGAAGCCCGGTGGTAAAGGACTCGCTGCGCTGATAGTACCAGGCAGTGCGCGCACTTCTCCTGCGTTGCAGCCCTTGGTCGGATCGGTGCATTGGATCACAACTTCGGGACGTGTCAGCGTGACGTCAATTGGAATCCCACTGCGGCCGTTGATGATCGCCCCGATATCCCAATTGCCGAGCAGCAGATTCCCCACACCGCCAAAGTCGAATTTCTTGCCTTTGCCAATGGGAAGGTCGTAAACGGCGCTGACGTTATAGGTATGACGCACATCGAAGTTGTTATAGCCAAGATCCGCATCGTAGTTGTTCGCGTCTTTGCTGTCGCCGTTCACGCCACCAAAGGGTTGCGCGGCGGTACGCGCCTCGTTTGAACCAGATGTCGTGCCGAAGCTGCGCGAAAACGTGTATTGCGAATTGAGCGTCAACCCGTTCGAGAAGCGCCGGTTGACCGTAAGTTGCAGGGCATTGTAGTTGTCGTGGCCACCGCTGGTCTTGGTGTCAATCTCGGCGAAAGGGCGGCAGATCGGATTGGTGGTGCTGACGGCTAGTCCGCAGGCGCCCGGATTATTGAGGATGTCGAAGGCACGTACGCTGGTCACGCCGATCACGCGCCCACTCGCGTCCGTACGGTTAATGACGCCGGCATTGCCTGGTAACGGCTGCCCGTCGAGGATGGTAGCGTTGGCGCCGCGCAACGTGTTTGACAAGCCGCGCAGGAACAGGTTGCGCCCCTGGCTTCCGACGTACCCGACGGTGGCGACCAACTTATACGGCAGCTCCTGTTGGTACGAGAACGTGTACGTATAAATCCGCTCCGGGATGCGGTACTCCGGTGCGTAGGCTCGTGGCTGATAGACGCGATTATTCGGATTGTTGATGAAGTTTTGCCGAGTGCTCTGGACGAAGCCCTTGATGTCCGGGTCAAAGGCGGCGTTGCTGACCGTTGAACTGATCCGATCGGATTCAATCGGCTGAATCTGATCCTCCACCTGGCCAATGCCGCTATAGATCCCGAAGCCACCGCGCAGAACCGTCCTGCCGCCGCCGAAGCGGCCGCCGCCATTCGGATTTGGCGACCAGGTGAGCGCCACGCGCGGGTCAAAGTTATGCTTGCCCTTCATCGGATTGTTACTTGAGTCAGATGGTAAGAGCTTGCCGTTGATCGTGTCGAAAAAGACCTGTTCATTGTTGGCCTCGCGCAGCGGCGTGTAGTACTCATAGCGCAGGCCATAGCTGAGGGTCAGGTTTGGGCGCAGTCGCCACTCGTCCTGAGCAAAGCCAAAGTAGTACTCGCTCCTGCCCAGCCGGTTGCCCGTAACGCCATTATTGAACGGTGACGGTTCGCTAACGTCACCGAGGTACTGGATGGATGAAGCACGATTGGCAAGGAACTCTGTCAGACTGTTGAAGACGTAGGTCGTGCCGCCCAAACGGTCCGTATAAACAAAATTCGGCCGAATCTCTACTCCGAACTTGAGGCTGTGGTTGCCGTGCTGCCAACTAAGGTTGTCAACAAAGTTGAGCGAGTAAGCCGTATACGGCTGGCCACGGCCATTGGTCGCCGAATTCGCGCGGATCAGCCCGCCCGGGTTGGAGGTGCCTGCCGAGGTCCCCTGTCCGGGAATCGAGAAATTGGCCGTGTTGCCGGAGATGTTGATCGCGGCCGCAGACAGGTCGATTCCGGGGATCGACCGCGCGATGCCGTTGGTGCGTGTGAAGGCGCCGTTGTAACCGAACTTGAATTCGTTGAGCAGCGTAGAGCTTAGGAGCGATTGCAGCGAGAGCACGCCGTTGTACGGAATCGCAGTGAAATCGGTCCGCCGCCCGGATACGCCCTCCGGCTGATTGTTGACGCCTTTGTCACGGAAATAGCGAGCGTAGAGCGTTTGCTTTGCGCTCAGCTTATAATCGAGGCGTAATGCCAGCGCGTCCTCATTCACCCTGGCGCTATCCTGAAGTTGCGCAACGTCGAAGAGGTTGCCGCCCGTCCCGACGGAGACGATCTGAGCCTTTGGGTCGCGGAAGGCGGGCAGCAACTGAAGCGTGCGTGACGGCCTTCCATCTGCCTCCACGCACGGAACGCCATTCGGTGCGGGGGCGCAGATGCGTGATTGTTCGCCCGGCACAGCTTCCAAGGTGTTGATCCCCGCACGTACGCGATAGCCTTCATAGCTGAAGAAGAAGAACGCTTTCTCCTTTACAATCGGTCCGCCGATGGAACCGCCAAACTGATTGATCCGCAGCGGCGCCTTCTGCCCGATAATGTTATCGAAGAAGTTTGCGGCGTCGAGTTTGTCGTTGCGCAGGTATTCAAATAGACCTCCATGAAATCTGTTCGAACCGGATTTCGTCACCACGCTCACCTGTCCGCCTGTGCCTGCGCCGAACTCGGCGGTGTAACTGCTCGATTCAACACGGAACTCCTGCACGTTCTCCAGGCTCGACTGGAGGCGAAAGGGTGAAGCCACCTCGCCGTTGAGGACGCCAGGATTGGCGTCCAGGATCCCGGTGCCATCAATACCGTCGTAGCGAATGATGTTCTGCTCGGTGGCGCGTCCGTTGAAGCGGATATCGCCAAACGTCCCTGATCCGCTGTTGACCGACCCGGGCGCTTGCAGATAAAGCTGCGAAAGCTGGCGACCGTTAAGCGGCAACGTAGCCACTTCGCGAGGGTTGACATTCGCACCCATTGTCGCCGTGCTGGTATCGATCCCGGGCTCGTCGCTGCCGATGATTGTCACGGTCTCGTTTGTGGTGGCGGGCTTGAGTGTGATGTCACTCGTATGTGTTTCGCCGACCAGCAGTTGGATGTGCGTGTGTTGGGTTTCAGTGAATCCCGCCGCGCTTGCGCGGACCGTGTAGTAAGACGGCTGGAGCGCAATGACTTGATAGTTGCCTCGCTCGTTGCTGGTCACCGTGCGCTCCTGGTTGGTGAGCTCACTTTTGACGGTGACTATCGCGCCTGCCACGACCTCGCCGTTTTGATCCTTGACCGTGCCTGCAATGCGACCCTGGGCCGCCTGCGCGAACACCGCGGATGGTAGAAAAAGCGAGGCCATGAGCGCGATCATCGCAACGATCTGCGAGCGGCGTCCTGGCGCGGAAAATTGTTGAATCATTGATTCCTCTTCAAAGTAAGGTTTTGGAACTTGCTTGATGACAGCGCGTAGAGACTGACTGACCGCCCCATCTCCGCAAAAGCCAGTGAGTGATCCCAGCGGTAAGTCAGAACGTAGCAGCCAAGTGTTAGGGAAATATCACCGCGGACTTAACTATGTGTAAATTCTCAGAGGACAATCGTGCCGCAGCCTGTCCAGCCTGCGGCAGTTCTCGCAAGGGCTTACTACAATTCGATTAGCCTTTTGCGGTTTCTGCCGCAGGCTGGACAGCCTGCGGCACGATTGCTCATTTGATATGCACAACGATAGGGTTGGCTATGATGCCATCGACGGTTATAACAACGTCCACCTCTCCGCGGCCAGCGACACTGTTCGGTAGTAGAACATTCAGCTGATCCACTCCTGGAAATACGCCTTGTGCTCCGGCAAACGAAACCCCACTTGTCTCACCTCCAACCGTTACAGTGATCGCTGAGGATACGCTGTAATGACGGAAGCCGGTCCCGAAGAGGACCAGAAAGACCTTGTCACTCGGTGATCCCAAGTCGATTGGCGCAGCGATATATTTATTCCGGGAGGAGTCAAATTGTGCCAGCGGTTGACTCACTTGAGAATTGTCCGCCGCCACCCTGATCGCAACGCCGGCCGCGGCACCCTTTCCATTCGCATCTGCAGTAAACAGCCCCGGTGCAACGGCTGCCAGCCGTAGCGGGCTACTCGGTGCGGTGCCGTCAGGCCGGAAAAGGGTGAGCATGCCATTCCCGTTCGAAAGCCCCGGCGGCATTACGAAATTGACTTGCTCAGGTGAAACGTAAAGCAATTGCGCGATTGTCGCCTTACCAGCCGAGTCTCTTATTCTCAGAGATGTCGCATTGAGGTCCGTTCCGAAGACTGAAGCAATCGATTCGCCGGCCAGCGTACCACCCGCAAAGCTCGCGGATGAGACGACCGAGAGCGCGCTGCATTCCGCCTCTTTGAGTCCGGCAGCGAATTGAATTGCACCAAGCAGATGGAGACGAAAGAGCGGTTCTGAATAGCTCTGTGTAGTGTGTCCTCCGGCCATATACCACGCGCGGCCGCCACCGTAGAACTGGCACCAGGCGATCGGATGATCGTCACCCATTGTGCCGCCGGCATATGACTTTTCATCCAGATCCCGCGAGAACTTTTACGCGGCCCCGGGGATTCGTCTGAAAGTTGTACCATTCGTCGGTACGATTCCACTCCGCAGGCAGGAGCGATGTTGATGGGTGCAGGCGATCCTCGATCCTGACGCGCGCAGGTTGAATATCGGGATGCCCTTGAAAGTAGGCTCCCACAAGTCCGCCATACCAGGGCCAGCCGTACTCGGTGTCGCTCGCCGAGTGAATCCCGACATAGCCTCCACCGTTCTCGAGATATCGTTCGAACGCCGCTTGCTGCGCAGGGTCGAGCACATCACCCGTAGTTGAAAGGAAGACTACGGCCTGGTAGCGCGCCAGGTTGCTATCCGTGAAAGACGAACCATCTTCGGTGGTATCGACGGCAAAACCATTTTCGAGTCCAAGCTGAGTGATGGCGGCGATGGCGTCGGGGATGGAATCGTGGCGGAATCCAAGCGTTTTTGAGAAGACAAGAATTGCGGCTTGAGATTGAGCGACACTTTCCGTCGCGCCTGGTAGCAAGGCAGCCAGGATCAGGCAGGTGACGCCAGTGATTGCGAACCGTGTCACCTTCCCAGTTTGATCCCAACCAGGCCATGGTGGCAAGATATTCATCGACCTCAGTAGATGGCGGCTGCTACATGCAAAATGAACTCGATATCCTGCGGGAAGTTTCTGAGCGGCTTAATCCGCCGGAATCGCGTTCATGTTGACCGGATCCGTCGCAATGAATTATTACGCTCAGCCTCGTATGACACGTGATATTGATCTGGTGGTGTCGCTGGGTGAGAGCGATGTCGAAGCCTTTGCGCAATTGTTCGCCGCCGATTATTACCTTGATCGTCAAGCTGTCATGCGCGCGGTTGCGAGCCGCTCAATATTCAATCTGATCCATAGTAACAGCGTCATCAAAGTTGACTTTATCGTCCTCAAGTCAGACGCCTATCGTCAGGAAGAGTTTGCGCGGCGGCAACGCATCACGCTCGGCGATTTTCAGACCTGGATCGTCTGTCGCGAGGACCTGATTCTGTCCAAGCTGTATTGGGCGCGCGGCTCCCGATCGGAGCTGCAGTTGCGTGATGTCCGAAATCTGCTCGCAGTGCAATGCGATGTTGAATATTTGCGCCGCCAGGCCCAGCGGCTGGGAATCGATGAGTTGCTTACCGAGGTTGTGACCACTGGAGCGTCGGATGAATGATACGCCACCAGAAGTTGCCGGTCGCGTGCGCGAACAGTTGATGGCGCGCTCCGGCGTTGAACGTGTGTTGATGGGCAGCCGTATGTTCGACGCAGCTCGCGCCATTGCCATGGCGTCATTCCCGCCGGGGCTCTCCGAGATCGAAATCAAAGCCCGTCTCTGCGAACAGATGTACGGCGCCGAAGTAGACTTGGGGGGCTTTGTTGCTCATCTGCGCGCCATCCGGTAACTGCAATTGCGCGGGTAAATGTGGAATGGGCTCACTGTGCGGTCAGCTGAGACACCCACCAGCTTAGAGACGCCCGAGTTGGTTATTCGGAGAGGGAGGAGAGGGCATTATTACAATGTCCGATGCTTCGATGTACCGCGGGCGATGACCCTATCAATCTCGATAGATCAGATGTCTCGCCCGCGGCCATTCTCCGAGAATTCGAGCTACTGCGGTGGTGTGATTGACTGGCATTGTGCTGAAAGGGGCTCGACCTTGATGCGCTCTCCTCGAACAGTTCCGCATCCGCTAAAGATTACATTCCCCGCTGCATCTCGTTGCTCGCCATTGGAAACACCTACGAACTGATCTTTCCCTGTAAGATTGAGCGTGACACGTACCCTGAACGTGCCGGCAGGATTGCCCACTGAATCGTAAACGTCTTCAATTGCTGAAAAGGCAAATTGAGTACCCCCAAGATGCACCCACGTACCATATTGCCGGCTGGACTGGCCTTCGACGGTCCGAGCCGTTGAACGCGCTCCCGCGGGCAAAACTTCCGAGTGCTCCGAAGGCTGCGGGCTGCGGCACACCGGGAGGAACCGCCGGAGTAATTGTAAGCTCCCAGGAACCCTCCAGTGCCTCTGACTCGAGCTCTTTTACCTTGTCGAGCCATCCGGCACCCGAAAACTGCGTGTCCAGTTCCTGGGCGAGCGATTCGGCTCGGCTGGTAGTGCCACTGGATTGCGCCCTGGTCAGACAGAAGGGGATGGCGATCATCGCCAAAACGGTAACGCATGCGAGAGTGATCCTTTTGATGCTCATAAGAAATGTTCTCCCTGGACTCGTGTCAAATTATTGTTCGGACGTGTTCGGCCACGAGCCCCGGGGTTAATAAGTGAGCCGTTGCCCGTGCCAAACACTTCGCGCTAGAATGGGTTCAGGATCCGATCCGTACTGTCACTAGCAAACCAGGCTGGACTCGCGGCTCTTCAACTAGCCTTTCAGACATTCCAATTCTGGCCAGACCTGAAATCGGATGTGCCATTCGTGCCGCGCAAGACCATCTCTCGCAGCGGCGCTGAATGTCTTGAATTGCGAGTGAATTGTTTCCGAATTAGTTCCTAATGGCGTTATGAGCAGCCCCGGCAATCACTTGTACGACTTCGGCGCATTTCGCATCGACTGCGTAGAGCGGGTTCTCTTCCGTGACGGCGATCCGCTTACATTGACTCCGAAGGCGTTTGACTTGCTTCTGGTCCTGGTTGAGCGTCGCTGGTCGTGTCCTTGGAAAGAGGAGCTCATGACTGCCGTCTGGGCCGAAACGGCAGTCGAGGAGAGCAATCTCACCCACCATATTTCCGTGCTCAGGAAGGTCCTTGGCGAACTCGACGGACAGGGTCCTTACATCGAGACGATTCCACGACGCGGCTATCGCTTTCTGGCTGATGTGGAGCGCGTGGAGAATGTGGCTGGCGCAGCAGGTGAGAGCCAAATCGGAATCCGACCCTCCGGCTCAACGGCCGCCTCGCGACTCAACCCAGGAATGGGGCCTTAAGCAAGGGACGATTGCTCATATTCTCAGCAATTGTCGTCTTCCTGCTTGCCGGCACGGCGGCCTGGTCCTCCTATAGACACGCGCGAACGGCTACAGGCAAGAACACGATCCTTCTAGCCGATTTCGACAACAAGACTGGCGATGACATCTTTGATGGAACGCTCAAGCACGCTCTGGCAATTCAGCTGCAACAGTCGGCCCTACTAAATCTCTTTCCGGAGGCGCAGGCCAGGCAGACGATGGGGTTGATGGGACACTCATCCACTGATCGGATGACGGTCGAGGCAGCTCGAGAAATCTGTCAACGCAACGGTCTCAAAGCATTGATTGCCGGGATCATTGCTCCTCTCGGCAGCCACTACGTCATCACTCTCGAAGCCATCAATGGCCAGAACGGGGAATCGCTTGCTCGTCCAGCAGGTGGAAGTCGACAGCAGGGAACAGGTGGTTCGCTCCCTGGCTCAGGCAGCAGCACGCCTTCGCGAGAGTCTCGGAGAATCGCTGAGCACGATCAAGCCATTCGATAAGCCGCTGCTCGGCGAGGTTACAACCTCGAACCTCGAAGCCTTCAAGGCATGGCAGGGAGGTGTTCAGCGTTCCTTCACCGGCAAGGTGTTTGAGGCGATTCCATTTTACAAGCGTGCCGTCGAGATCGATCCCAACTTCGCTCAGGCATAGGCAGTCCTGGCGATAATACATGGAAATACGGGTCGACCGGCGCTCGCCGCTCAATACGCGGAGCGAGCATATGCGCTAAGGGATCTGGTCAGCGATCTTGAGAAGCTTCGGATAACTGCCACCTACCACGCCTTCGCCACAGGAAACCTTCGACAAACGGCTCGATGCGCTGAATCTGCAGGCCCAGATGTACCCGACACCTGAGAATGGTTTGCCCGATGCCGCGGTGACGTACAACATGATCGGCGATTATGAACGAGCCGTGTCAGCGGCCCGCACGGCGATGCCCTTCAACGCTCAATTCTCCCCAATACACTGGGCCCTCGGCTTGGGATTGCTCGGCCTCAACCGTCTTTCCGAATCGAAGGAGGTCTTTCGGAAGGCCTTCGATCAGAATATGGACAATCGAATTTTCATATCGTCCTCTACAAGATTGCCTTCATCGAGAACGACAGGGAGGCAATGCAGAGGGAGATTGAATGGACTCGCGGGAAACCGTTTGAATACATGTCAGTTGACTGGCAAACCGGCACTGCAGCCTTCGGCGGCCAATGGCATAAAACGCAGGAATTGTCGCAACACTCGATCGCCATGACGGCGCACGGCGAAACGCAGGAAGTCGGGGCAGGTTATGCCGCCGAACAGGCGCTTCGTGGCGCGCTGTTTGAAGATTGCGGTCATGCCAGAACCGATGCCGCCCGAGCTCTCGGACTCGCACGGGGCAGGGCATCGCTTCCACGCGCGGCGCTCGCGTTGGCATATTGCGGAGAGGCGAACAGGGCAAAGCTCTTAAGCGACGAATTGATCCGAAGCTACCCTGAAGACACGCTGATCAATTCGATCTGGCTGCCTGCCATTCGCGGGGCCATCGAGTTGCGGCGCGGCAATGCAGCACAGGCATTGGTCGAGTTGCAGGCTTCCTCTCGCTATGAAGCAGCAGCGGAATTCCTGCCGCAGTATTTACGGGGTCAGGCATATCTGAGATTGAAGCAGAGCGGGGAAGCGGCGGCGGAGTTTCAGAAGATCATCGATCATAGAGGGCAATGCCCGCTTTCACCACTCTACCCGCTTGCCTATCGAGGACTCGCAAGCGCAGCACACATTGCTGGAGATGAGGCTAAGAGTCGGCAAGGCCCTGGCCGAATTTAAGGTTTTCTGGAAGGATGCTGATCCCGGAATAGCACAGAGCAATAAGGAGCCAACAGGCTTAGTATGGAGTGCGGCGACTTGTCGCCGCTTTTGATTTAGCTACGGCAGAATTATGATTCACACGCGATCCTTCTTCATGACAGCAATAACTAAATCAAAAGCGGCGACAAGTCGCCGCACTCCATACTAAGCCTGTCGCCCTCATTTAATGTGATGAGGTGAGGCGAACGGCAACCAGCTTCGATACGCCCGGGTCTTCCATGGTGACACCGTAGAGGGAGCGTGCGGCCTCCATGGTTCGTTTGCTGTGCGTGATGATCATGAACTGGCTGCGGCCGCTCATCTCAACTACCTTGTCGGCAAACCTTCCTACATTGACCTCGTCGAGCGGGGCATCCACTTCATCGAGCAGGCAGAATGGACTGGGCCGGAACCTGAAGATGGCAAGCAGCAACGCAAGCGCAGCCATCGCCTTCTCGCCGCCCGAGAGCAACAGCACATTCTGCAGCCTCTTGCCAGGCGGTTGAGCAATGATCTCGATTCCACTCTCGAGGACATCGCTCTCATCGATCAGCCGCATCTCACCGCGGCCGCCTCCGAAGAGCTCGCGGAACATCTCGGCAAAGTTGGCGTTGATAGCGGCAAAGGCTACCTCGAACTTCTCGCGGGAGCGCCGCCTGATCTCCATTACCGCGGCCTGGGTGTCGGCGATGGCCTGCTCGATATCGGACCGCTGCCCGGTAAGGAAAGTCCATCTCTCATCGATCTGCTCGAGCTCAGCCAGGGCCATCATATTGATCGGGCCAAGGCCCTCGATCTTCTCCCGTAACTCTTCGAGTCGGGCCTTCAACGCTGTCAGATCCAACTCTCCTTCAGAACTGATGAAGATCGGTTCGGAGCCCTCCTCACCCTCTTCAGGCGAGTCATCCGCACCTATTTGCGAAGCCAGTTTTGTGATGTCTTCACTGAGCTCCTGCTGGCACGATTGCACGAGGTGTTCGAGCATCGTGCTCGAGCGGGCACGCTCAACTTCGAGTTGAGCCCGTTCGTCCCTGAGCGTCATTGCGCGATCGCGCGTTTCACGAACCTTTAGCTCGAGGGCATCCTGAAGCTGGCGGGCGTCCGCGAGTCCTTTGCTGCATTCCTGGACACCGGCGTCGAGAACACTCCGATGATCACCGAGTCGAGCCATCTCATCAGCCGCCTGACTCAGGGCAGCCTCGATGCTGGCAATCCGTTCAGTCGCTTCGAGAGCCTCGAGACGACTACGATTGAGGCGCATTTGCAGCTCGTTTGCCTCGCTCTCCAGCCGCCGAATGGCGCCCTGGACTCCGCGACGCCTCTCGATACTTGCCGCAAAGTCCGCGCGCCTTCGAGAGAGATTCTGAAACAGCTCGCTCGACGCCTGGCGCAGTTTGCCTACCCGCTGCTGCTCGTGGGCAACCAGTTCTTCAGCGCTTGAGCGCTCTCCATCGACTCTCTCAGATTCCGCAAGAGCCTGCTGCAGTTTTGATTGATTGCCGGTCTGCTCTTCATTGATCTGCGTCGTCTCCTGCTCGATCACTTGCAGATGGGTGATGGTACGCTGGATGTCTCTCTCCAGCTGCTGCCATTGCTCTCGCTCGACCGCCGTCTGCTTCTCGGCAACCCGCAAATCTTCTTCCATGGCGGCCCGCTCGGACTCGAGCGCGACCACCTCGTCACTCACCTCTCTGAGCGCATCTTCCTGAACTGCGAGCTCAGCGCTCAAGATGCTGCTGCGTCCTGCCAGATCCGCTATCTCACGCTTGAGAGCGAGAACACCCGTCCCTGACTGGGAAGCGACACCTCCGGCAACCAGGCGACCCGCAACGACTCGCTCGCCTGTCCGCGCAAGATATATCTGATGTTTGCTCTGCCCGTTGCCATTGCAGCCTCTGATCGAGGCTTCCACGGCCTGCAGTGCGTCATCGACAATCAGGGCTTCGGCCAGGGCCGGCATGCCGCGAGTGAACGAGTCCACAAACTCTGGCTGAAGGCCCAGAACTGAGAGCAGGGAAGGCAGATCATGCCGCTCGCCGCCCGAGCCGTGGCCGTTTGTCGAAAGCTCCGAGACTGCCGACGGGCCTGCTTCAGGCAGCCCATCGCCATTCGGCTCGCTGCTGATAAGCATGCTCGAGGAATCGCCGCCATGCAGACCGACTACCATGAAGGTAGCCCGGCCGCCGCCTTCCATCTTCAGGAAATTGATGGCATTGAGCGCATCGTCGAAGGAGGGAACCAATACGTACTGGAGCTCGTCACGCAGGCAGGATTCGATAGTCGCTTCATATGCAGGATCGGTTTTGACGAAATCCGCCAGCGTGCCCAGTGCATGGAATCCGGACGGGCCAGGCTCCTGGCTGCGCGAACGGCTCATAACAGTCTGAACGGCTTCGGAAAAATAGGCGCGCCTGCTGTCGAGCTCCTGAAGCGATGCAAGGCGATGATCAACGGCACTCAGCTCATGACTCAAAGATGAGACACCGGCCGCGCGCCGATCCCTCTCGCTTCGATGTTCTTCGAGCTCTTCCGTGAGGCTGCGCGATTTCATTCTTTCTGACACCCAGGGTGCGCTCAGCCAGCTCGAGCTTTTCTGCGAGAGCAGCCCGTTCGCTGTTGACGACCTCCATCTGGGCGGTGGTTCGCTCGCGCTCAGCCGCGAGCCCGGCGAGCTGACGCTGGTTGCGCTCGACTGCATCCTCAAACTGGCGTTTCAGGTGCCGCCAGCGTTCGCTGTCGGTGGAGAGGGCCAGCAGCTTTTGCCGCGCCTCTTCGAGCGCTTTTTCCGCTTGAGACTCGGCGTCGAGTTCATATCGGTAGCTGCTCTCCTCTGCGGCCAGCGCCGCACCCTCGACTTCAATCTGCCGCTCGATCTCGTTGAGCTCCTCCCTCAGGTTTGTATCCTCAACTTCGATCAGCCTGCTACGGTCCGCGATCGCCGATTGATCGCGAGTGAATTCCGCCGAGCGCTCTCCTAATGCCGTGAGTTGGGCTGAAAGACTGGAGTGCTGCTGGCGAGCGCGCTCTGCTTCAACCTCGGCGTTGGCGAGCCGCTGCCGGCATTCGTTCAGTCGCCCTTCTGCGGTTCTCGAAGCGCTGACCGCCTGAGCGTATTCACTCTCCAGGTTGAGCACCCTCGTCAGGGTCTCAGACTCCATGGCACCAACGCCTTCGACCTTCCCCTCAATCTCACTAACGGCCTTCAGAGTGTCCCGGTACTCGAGCGCGTAGGCTGTCCGCATGACGCTGCGCATCTCGTGACGGAGTCGCTGGTAGCGTCGAGCCCGGGCCGCCTGCCGCTTCAGGCTGCCTTGCTGCCGCTCGATCTCGGTGATGATGTCGACAACCCGAGAGAGATTCTGGCCCGCAGCCTCGAGCTTCAATTCCGCCGCATGTTGTCGGAGTTTGAACTTTGATACCCCGGCAGCCTCTTCGATGAGACCGCGGCGGTCGAGAGGCTTGGCCGAAAGAACCTGCCCTATCCTCTCCTGTTCGATGATCGCGTAGTGGGCAGCGCCGAGGCCGGTTCCTGCGAAGAGGTCCTGAATGTCCCGCAAACGGCACAATCGGCCGTTCATCTCATATTCGCTCTCGCCGCTCCTGTAGAGCCTGCGAGCGACAGTCACTCGGTCGCCTTCGCCGAAAGATAGAGAGACCTGCTTGCGTGATCTGCGGCGCGGCTCGGGACTGACCGTCTCAAGTGGCTGGCTCGTCTCTTGACTCGTGGGGCCGCCGGCGCGGGCTGCTCGCGCTCTTCGGCAGCCTCCTCCTGGCCGTGAATTTCGAAGGCCTCGCGGATGACCATGGTCAGCACAACTTCAGCCATGGCCGCAGGTGCGCGATTGCGGCTCCCCTGGAAGATGACATCCTCCATCTTCGTTCCGCGAAGAGCCTTGACCCTCTGTTCGCCAATCACCCAGCTGATGGCATCAGCGATATTGCTCTTTCCGCAGCCGTTAGGGCCCACGACAGCCGTGATGCCTTCTTCGTCCAGAGCTAGTTGCGTGGGATCACAGAAGGACTTGAACCCCTGAATGGAGACTTTTTCGATTCTGAGCATGAGGAATTACCGGACAGGTTGCAGGGACACACCACAACCGCTTGCGTCGAGTCCGTGTAAGAACGCACTATAAGGTAGAAAGGCTGGTTATGTCAATCTTAAGGGAGAGCCGAATAGAGGAGCAATTGGAGTGCGGCGACTGTCGCCGCTTTTAATTAGGTAGTGCATTAATGAGAAGAGTGCCGTTAACTGTGCTCATGACTAACCAAAAGCGGCGACAGGTCGCGACTCCAAATTGCTCCCTGGAGGGGCTACTCTTCCTCTTCCCGCAGTCTGGCAAGGACCTGGTAGTCTTCAAGTGTGGTTGTGTCGCCCACGGTTTGAGATCCGGAGGCGATGTCCCTCAGCAACCGTCGCATGATCTTGCCTGATCTGGTCTTCGGTAGCGCATCCGCAAACCGGATATCGTCAGGCTTCGCCATTGCTCCAATCTCACGCTGGACGTGCTGGCGCAGCTCCTCCTTGAGTCCTGAAGTCGCCTGCTGCCCCGCTTCGAGAGTTACAAAGGCAGAGATCGCCGTTCCCTTGACGTCATCAGGTCGGCCGACCACCGCGGCCTCCGCCACCGACGGGTGGGAAACGAGCGCACTCTCAACTTCCATCGTTCCGAGCCGGTGGCCGCTGACATTCATGACGTCATCGACACGACCCATGAGCCAGAAGTAGCCGTCATCGTCGCGGCGAGCGCCATCGCCAGTGAAATAGCAGTGCGGTATGTCGCTCCAATATTGGGCTCGATATCGCTCGGGATCGCCGTAGATCGTCCGGAGCATCGATGGCCAGGGCTTCGTGACGACGAGGAGGCCTCCCTGATTCGCGCCTACCGGATCACCGCTCCGTGTTCAGATCTCGGCAACGATGCCCGGGAAGGGCAGCGTCGCGCTTCCCGGCTTCGTTGTCGTACGCCGCAGGCAATGGCGCGATCATGATCGCGCCGGTTTCAGTCTGCCACCACGTATCGACGATCGGGCACCGACCCTTGCCGATCACCTTGTGATACCACATCCAGGCCTCGGGATTGATCGGCTCGCCAACCGTGCCAAGAAGCCGAAGCTGGACAGATCGTGCTTGCGCGGCCAATGCTCGCCCCACTTGATGAATGTGCGAATTGCCGTCGGAGCGGTATAGAAAATTGTCACTTTGTGCTTGCAATGATGTCCCAGAAGCGGTCCGAAGTCCGGCGTGTTGGGCGCGCCCTCGTACATGACCACGGTAGCGCCGTTCGCCAGCGGTCCATACACCATATAGCTATGGCCGGTGACCCAGCCGATGTCGGCCGTGCACCAGTACGTGTCGTCATCCTGCAGATCGAAGACCCATTTGGCCGTGATGTAGGTCTGCACAAGATAACCACCGGTCGTGTGGACAATGCCCTTGGGCTTGCCGGTCGTGCCGCGAGGTGTACAGAATGAAGAGCGGATGCTCCGAGTCGAGCGGCGCTGCCGGACAGTGGTCGGATCACTGTTGCCATGAGCTCGTGCCACCAGTGATCGCGACCCGCCTTCATCTGAACCTGCTGGCCGGTGCGACGAACGACGACTACGTTCTCTACTCGCGGGACACTCGGCTACCGCATCATCAACGGCCTGCTTGAGGGGAACGATTGCAGCCTCGCCTGAATCCACCGTCTGCCGTGATGACAGCCTTCGCCTGTGCGTCGAGGATTCGGTCCTTGAGCGCTTCCGCTGAAAAGCCGCCGAAGACGACCGAGTGGACGCCCAATGCCGCGCGCAGGCGAGCATGGCGATCGGCAGCTCCGGAATCATCGGCATGTAGATAGCGACGCGATCGCCTTGCTCGATGCCGAGTGATTTCAGGACGTTGGCGAACTGCAGACCTCGCGATGAAGCTGCTGTAGGTCAGAGTTCGGCTGTCACCCGGCTCGCCCTCCCAGATGAGAGCTGCCTTGTTGCGCCGCCAGCCGGCAGATGGCGATCAAGACAGTTGTGAGCGATATTGATCTGCCCGCCGACGAACCATTTGCGAGAACGGTTCGTCCCATTCCAGGACGCTGGTCCAGGGTGAGAACCACTCCAACTCGTTTGCGATTTCTGACCAGAACCCCTCTGGATCACGAACTGAACGCTCGTAGATCTTGTCGTATTCCTCGCGACTTTTAATGTGAGCGTTCCTGCTGAAGGATGAAGGCGGCTCAAAGACGCGCGCTTCGCGGAGCGATGAGTCGATATCGGGCTCTACCTGGGACATCTAGTCCGTCCTCCTGGAAGTGAATAGATAACTCTGCGCAATGATAATCTGCCCGGACACCAGAAATAGAAGAGTTCCGCCCCGTCTTCGCAAGCGAGCGACACAAGAGGATTAGTGCCAGCCTGGGACCGCACGCGTCCCGCGTGCTCCTACCTTCATTTCAGCTAAGTCACGAAGGAAGAGCACGCGAGACGCGTGCGCTCCCAGGCGGTCGCAGTATCTCGTGGACGCATGGTCGCGGAACGGCAACGCGGGCATTGCAATAAGTTTGTTTTCTGCTAATATCCGGCCCATCATTCAGATATTCATCATTTTCTAATCCGCTCCAAAGGATATCCGCGCGAGGCGGAACCGCATTTTGGGGTCGTCTCCCTGCTTCGCGCATCTTCACTCGTCCTCGAGGAGGATCCATGAAGCCCTCAGTTCGAAATCTCATCGATCGTCGCAGATTCTTTAAGACACTCGGAACAGCAGCGGCAGGGTTCGGCACTGCGAGCCTCCTGACCGACGCTGATATCGAGGGAGCCGTCAGGAATGTTCAGCGCAACTCGACTCCTTCACAGCTCAAGATAACAGACCTGCGCTGCGCCGTGGTTGCCGATGCGCCAATGGTCGTTCCGCTGATCCGAATCGATACCAACCAGGGAATCACCGGCTGGGGAGAAGTCCGTGACGGCGCTACCAAGACCTACGCGCTCATGCTGAAGAGCAGGATTCTCGGAGAGAATCCGTGCAACGTCGACCGAATCTTCCGCAAGATCAAACAATTCGGCGGACCTGCGAGACAAGGCGGCGGAGTCTGTGCCGTCGAGATGGCCTGCTGGGACCTGGCCGGCAAGGCCTTCGGCGTGCCCGTCTACCAGATGCTCGGGGGCAGGTTCCGCGACAAGGTCAGACTCTACGCCGACACCCCTGAAGAGGAGTATCGCCCGGGAGGCCCGGCCGCGCATGCCGAGGAACAGACGCCTCCCGGCAAGCTGCCCGATGGAGTTGTCACCGGAAGGCGGCTCAAGGCGCGAATGGATCGCGGCCTTACGTGGCTGAAGATCGACTTTGGCATCAATCTTCTCCGCGACATCCCCGGGACCCTCGCAAGACCCGCAGGTGCTGACGTTCAGGGCGGCGGGAGGGTCATGCATCCGTTTACAGGAATTCAGATAACAGATAAGGGTATAGCAATCCTTTCGGACTACGTTGCCGGCATTCGAAGTGTCATTGGAATGGAGATCCCGCTCTCTGCGGACCACTTTGGACATATCGGCGTGAACAGCTGCATCCGGCTGGCGCGCGCCATGGAGAAGCACCAGCTTGCCTGGATGGAGGACATGGTTCCATGGCAATTCACCGAACTCTTGAAGCAGATCACTGATGCTGTCGATGTCCCGATTCTGACCGGCGAGGACATCTATCTCAAGGAGGACTTTGCCAAGCTGATAAATGCCAAAGCCGTCGACATGATCCATCCGGACCTCGCCACCTCCGGCGGCATTCTCGAGACGAAGAAGATAGGAGATTTGGCGATGGAGGCGGGCGTGCCGATGGCCATGCACTTTGCAGGCTCCCCGGTCTCCTTCATGGCCAACGTGCATTGTGCCACGGCCACTGAAAACTTCATGTGCCTCGAGCATCATTCGCTCGATGTGCCGTGGTGGCAGGACCTGGTGACGGGTCTCGACAAGCCATTCATGAAGGACGGATTCGCATCAGCCTCGGAGAAACCGGGCCTCGGAATCGAAGTTAATGAGGAGGTAGTCAAGCAGCACCTGCGAGAGCCCGGACTCTTTGAACCTACACCAGAGTGGGACAAGGAACGGGCAAACGACCGACTGTGGAGTTGAGCCACAAAAAGGCACAGAAGTCACAAGGAGAAATCAGCCATGAAGAGCATCCTGTCAGCTGCGATTCGCCTCCTGATATGCCTGGTCATCTATCTCGGATTCGCAGTTGAAACAACGGCACAAGTAACAACTGGAACCATCTTCGGAACAGTGCGCGATAAATCAGGCTCCATTGTTGCCGGAGCGCAGGTCCTCATCACAGAGACCACCAAGGGAACCTCCCAGCCTTATGTGACCGACGAGGAAGGAGGCTACAATGCGCCGTTCCTCATCCCAGGCACATACAGCGTGACCGTAGAGCACCAGGGCTTCAAGAAGCAGGTTCAAACCGGCATCGTTTTGCAGGTCGATCAGAAGGCACGCGTCGATTTCGACATGGACATCGGCGCAGTCACCGAGTCAACGACGGTAGTTGCCGCTACGCCGCTCATCAAGTCAGAGTCCTCTGAGCTGGGTGAGGTAATCGAAGAACGCGCGGTACGCGAACTGCCTCTCAACGGCCGCAACTTCGCGACGCTTGTCTACCTGGCACCCGGGATCACCCCCGGACAGGCCGGAGAGAATCTCTCCGGCGCGAGCACCTTCAATCCGCGCGGGGCATCGAACTTCAACGCGCTCGGGCATCAGGCCAACGCCAACGGCTGGCTGATCGATGGCATTGATAACAACGAATATACTTTCAACACGGTGATCGTCACGCCCTCAATCGAGTCGGTACGTGAGTTCAAGGTATTGAGTGGCACCTACTCTGCCGAGTTCGGACGTGGGGCAGGCGTGATTTCGGTTTCCACGAAATCAGGAAGCAATGAAGTTCATGGCTCGGTCTTTGAGTTCCTTCGCAATGACGTACTGGACGCGAGAAACTACTTCGCCCTCCGGCGCCGGCTCCCAAGGCACCCTTCCGACGCAATCAGTTCGGTGCAGCCTTTGGTGGGCCAATATTCCTGCCGCAGCCGGTTTTTGGACCTGCCGCCTACGACGGACGCAATCGAACCTTCATCTTTGGAGATTACTCTGGACTCCGGGAAGTGAGAGGGCAGACCTTCGTCAATACCGTTCCGACGGCGCGCACGCGCATCGGTGATTTCAGTGATTTCCGAGACCGCAGCGGCAACTTGATCAAGATATATAATCCTCTGACGACTCGTCTCAATCCGAGCTTCGATTCGACGAAGCCCGTCAGCGCATCAAACCCGCAGTTTCTGCGCGAACGCGTTTCTCAACAACATCATTCCCTCGAACCTGCTGAACCAGGTCGGCCTCAATACAGCAAGCATCTACCCGCTGCCCAACGTTGCCGGCAACAGCAACTTCGACAACTACATCTCGACCGCCAACCGCGTCGTCGTCGAGAATGCGTTCAATATTCGAGTTGATCATAAGATCAGCGACACCGATTCAATCTTCGGCCGCTACAGCTTCGATCAATACAAACTCGACGCGCCCCAGGGACAGGCGGCTTGCTGTCTGCCAACTCCGCCAGAGGCTGCGGCGAAGTTTGACCTCGGCCCGTTTGTCGCAGGCATTCAGAACACCCGGCTTCGCACCCAGGGCGCGGCCATCAACGAAACGCACGCTTTTCGACCAACCCTGGTCAATGAGCTTCGGTTGGCTTCGCGCGAACTACGCCGGCAACGTTTCAGTCAGACTTCGGTCACAACTCCGCTCAGTCACTTGGAATCCAGGGAATCAATGTCTCGGAGTTCACGACCGGCCTGCCGAACATCAATGTCCAGGACTTCACCGGACTGAGCGGCGGCCCCGCATTTCTTCCCGTGAATCCGAAGCAGACTCACTATCAGATAGATGAGAACCTCTACTGGACGCGGGGAAGAAACCAGCTGAAGGTCGGCTATCACTATGTACGGCGGCTGGTTTCACCGTTTACCAATACCGACACACGGAGCACGCTGAACTTCAACCGAAACTTTACAAATGACCCTGTAACTAACACTGGTGGAACAGGTTTAGCTACGCTGCTCACGGGTTTCTCGACGGGTGGTGCAAGAGGGTTCCTGCTCGAACCTTATTACATGACAAATCAGGAGCACGCCTGGTTCGTACAGGACGATTTGAGGGTCAACTCGCGATTGACCCTCAATCTCGGGCTCAGATATGAGATTCGACCAGCCGGATGTCGAGATTCGGAACAGGCTCGTCAACTTCGATCTGACCAATCTCAAGCTGGTCTACGCCGGCGAGGACGGGACATCAGACACTGCCAATAAGGAGACTCGTTACGGCAATCTCGGACCGCGCATCGGCTTTGCGTGGGACATGTTTGGTAACGCAAAGATGGTTCTCCGGGGCGGCTACGGGATCAGCTATTTCCCCGACCCGCAATCGGCATCAAACCTGATCGGGCAGCAGGTTCCTTACACTATCTCGCAGAACTTTGCTCCTGAAACCAACCCCCTCAATTTCTCACTCGTGCCCACGATAGCGAATCCCTTTCCGCCAATCGTTCCCATCAAGCCGCGGACGACGGCTGAGCTGAACGCGGCCAACCCGCGCATCGTCGGTCATGGGTTTAACAATCTGACGCCCTATTCTGAATCATGGAATCTGGACGTCGAGCGACAGATCACGCCGAGCCTCGTCGGTGAGGTTGCCTACGCTGGTAGCAGTGGCGTGCATCTCGTGATCTGTTACAACCCGAATGAGGTGCAGCCGGGTACCGGCTCGCAGGCGTCACGCCGGATCTTCCAGGCTTTGAATAACGCCTCAAACATAGTTCAATGCGATCCACGGAACAGCTCGATTTATCACAGCCTGCAGACGAAGCTGAGCAAGCGCTTCTCAGAAGGGCTTCAGTTCCTGGTCAGCTATACGTACGGGAAAGTGCTCGACTATGGCGGCTCGGCGGCGAGCGGCGGTGGAGCGGTGGGCAATCCACAGACGGTGACCAACTTTCGCGCTGGTCGGGGGCCTGCAGGCTTCGATGTCAAACACCGGGCCGTCGTAAGCTACCTCTACGAACTGCCCTTCGGCAGCGGGAAACGATGGATGTCGGGCGGGGCACTCTCTGCCGCCTTCAGCGGATGGCAGATCAGCGGTATCACCGCTCTGACTACGGGCCGGCCATTTACGGTTTTTCTCAATACCGGCGTCAATAATGGTGCGCCGAGCTGGCCCAACCGGATTGGCAGCGGTAAGCTCGACAATCCCGATCCGGCTCTCTGGTTCAAGACCAGTGATTTCGTCGCACCGCTAGCCAACACTTATGGCAACTCGGCGCGCGGCGTACTCTACGCGCCCGGCAACGTGAACTTTGATACTTCTCTTGTCAAAGATACGCGCATCAAAGAGCGGCTCAAGCTGCGCTTCCAGTTTGATGCGTTCAATCTCTTCAATACACCGGCGTTTGGCTTTCCCAATGCCAACATTGGCTCCGCCACGGCTGGGAAGATCACCTCAACCCTCGGAGACAACCGCGATCTGCAGTTCGCGCTGAAATTCGAATTCTAGTGGACTGTAACAGTGAAATCACAACCTCAAGTCGGACTTCGCCCACGCGTAACTACCATGCGGCCGCGGGCACTGGCGCGCCAACGGCGCGACCTAAAACAGCCCAGGGCGAAGCCCTGGGTATTCGCCAGCTATCACGCGCAGCCCCAACGGGGCGGCGTTTCGAGCATTTGACTCTAATTCCCAACGGCGCCCCGTTGGGACTTGGCCACGGTTCGGCTACGACCCGGGGCTTCGCCCCGGGCTATTTCAGGTCGCGCCGTTGGCGCGGCAGCCGGTGTCGCTTGCTAGCGATTTCACCGATACAGTCCACTAGGAGGCTATGAGCAATGTTTCGCCTTAGATTGGGAGCAGGGACAAAGGTGGGATTGGCCTGCCTGTCTCTTGCCATTCTGTTTATGCTCTCGAATAGCCGGGTGAGCAGCCAGTCATCCAGTCCTGCTCCCTCGCGTGCGTCCCGTAACACCTACACGCCTGTCATGGATGTTCTCGCGCCGACTCGGACGCGAGTGACTGATGAACAGCTTCAGCGCTTAAAGGCCGTACCGATCGAGGCGGTCTGGGGAGCAATCCAGAACAAGCATTACAACCAGTGCTTCGTCAACCACCTCAAGCTCACTCAACCCGGGCAGAAGCTGGTTGGCCGGGCCCTCACCATGCGCTACCTTCCTGTGCGGCCCGACCTCATGGACGCGATTCACACACTCGCCAAAGAGGGCGATTGGGATTTTCAATATAACGTTCGAGCTGGTGAAGAGACTCGTCCGGGAGATGTGCTGGTCGTCGAACTTGGCGGTGCCGTGGACAAGGCGACATTCATGGGTGATGTCACCGGACTCGGAATCAAGTCGCGTGGCGCCGCCGGTGTCGTGATTGATGGCGGTCTCCGCGATCTGAACGAGTTCCTGCCGTGGAAGGACTTCCCGGTCTACTATGGTGGAGCCCACGCTTCGGCGATGGCCGACCAGGTCGGTGTTGAATGGAACGTGCCGGTCCGGATAGGGAGCGTGACGGTGTTGCCGGGCGACGTGGTTATCGGCGATGAGTCCGGACTGCTCTTCTTTCCGCCGCAGCTCGCAGATGAGGCAATCAAGCAGGCCGAAGACACCGTCTACATCGAAAACTTCAAGCGCGAGCTCATGCGCGGTACGAAGTACCGTTCAAAGGATATCTATCCCAAGCTCGGCCCGGCTGCTGAGAAGGAATTCGAGGAGTGGAAGAAGACGCATCCACGAAAACCGTAGCCTCCCGCAAACAAAAAGCAATAGACTGAACGCATGAAGACCTCGATCGATCGTCGCCAGGCACTGATGAGGCTTGCAGGCGGTTCCGCGGCCGGAGGCTTTGGACTGCTCACCACCGGAGAGCTATTTCCACGCGACCGCGGGCAAGCTGCATCGAAGACGGGATTGCCCGCACTCAAGATTACCGACGTCAAGACAATCCTCACAGCTCCCAACAGAATTCGACTGGTCGTCGTAAAGGTACTGACGAGCGAACCTGGACTCTACGGCCTGGGATGCGCAACCTTCACTCAGCGAGCTTATGCAGTTCAGACGGCCGTTGATCAGTATCTCCGTCCATTTTTGATCGGACGCAATCCGGACGAGATCGAGGACATCTGGCAGTCCTCGTTTGTCAGCTCATATTGGCGAAACGGGGGTGTGCTCTTCAACGCCATGAGCGGCATCGACATGGCCCTCTGGGATATCAAGGGGAAACGCGCCGGAATGCCGGTCTACCAGTTACTCGGCGGCAAGTGCCGTTTTGCTGCCGACCTCTACTTTCATGCCAGTGGTCGCGACTTCAAGGAGGTTGAAGACAGCGCCCGGCAGGCAATGGAACGAGGATACCGGCACGTCCGGGTTCAGGTCTCTGTGCCTGGTCAGGCCACATATGGAACGAGCGGAGGCGGAACTGGAGGTGGCGGCAATCAGAACGAGGACGGACCAACCAATCCGAGAGCAACGTGGGATGCCGGACCTTATGTGCGGCTTGTTCCGAAGCTTTTCGAGCACCTGAGGGTGAAGCTCGGCGATGACGTTCAACTGCTGCACGACGTGCATGAACGGGTCAGTCCAAACCAGGCAGTCAATCTCTGCAAGGAGCTTGAAAAGTACAGGCCGTACTTTATCGAGGACCCTCTGCCTCCGGAGGAGAACGATCACTTCCGTCTGATTCGCCAGCAGTGCAGCACACCAATTGCCATGGGTGAGCTATTCAATTCCCAGCATGAGTATGTTCCCTTGATCGCCAACAGGCTGATCGACTTTATTCGCATCCATCTGTCGCAGATTGGTGGCCTCAGTCCAGCGCGGAAGGTCGCTGCGTTTTCAGAGTTCTTCGGTGTAAAGACGGCGTGGCACGGGCCAGGTGACGCATCGCCGGTCGCCCACGCGGCGCAGCTGGCACTCGAGTTGGCGAGCTACAACTTTGGCGTCCATGAAGGCTACGTGTTTCCACCGGAGACGCGCGAGGTCTTTCCTGGCTGTCCGGAAGTGAAGAACGGCTACCTCTACGCAAGGGAAGCGCCGGGACTCGGCATCGATATCGACGAACAACTGGCGGCCAAGTTCCCATACCCGGCAGGTCGCACCTTCGATTACAGTTGGGGCACAACTCGCCGGCCCGACGGCACAGTGATTCGACCCTGACTCAGTGCGGGGAACGGCACCACATCAGCAGATTTGTAGGGGCAGGGCTTGTCCCTGCCCGCGCCGGCGCCGTCTGGCGCCGGTAATTTCTCCGGAATAAGACGTTTCACGCTTCGGGCTGGTCGTTCACCGACGGCTGGACACCTCAAGGAATTACCCGCGCCCTTCGGGCACGGGACGGGCAGGGACAAGCCTGCCCTACAGCGTTGCGGAATACTAACATTGATCTGAAGCGTGCCATTACTCCCAAACAACGATGCTTACTACCTGGACGCAGAACTACGATCCGCTACACGCGTGGCCTTTATCCACGCTCGTCTCATCACTTCCGGTGCTGACGCTCTTCTTTGTCCTTATTGTATTGAAGAAGCGCGTCTGGGTAGCAGCGCTCAGCGGCTTGCTGATGGCCGCTGTTGTTGCTCTGGCGGTGTTTCAAGTCCCACCTGTGATCACAGTCACCGCGGCATCTCTCGGAGTGATCTTCGGATTGCTGCGGATTGCCTGGATCATCGTCTGCTCAATCTTTCTCTACAACATTGCTTGTGAGACCGGACAGTTCGACGTCATGAAAGAGTCGATTGCCGCGCTCTCTTCGGACAGGCGTCTTCAGGTGATTCTGATTGCCTTCTGTTTCGGCGCCTTTCTCGAGGGCACGGGCGGTGGTGGTGCTCCTGTCGCCATCGCTGGAGCATTTCTGATAGGGCTCGGATTCGAGCCATTTCAAGCCGCTACGCTGTGCCTGCTCGCTAACACGGCTCCAGTAGCCTGGGGAGGCGTCGGTAATCCGATTCGCACTCTCGCCGCGGTCTCGGGTCTTCCCGAACATGCCTCTGAGCGCGATGGCCGGACGCATCCTGCCACCCATCTCGCTGATTCTTCCCGCCTATCTCGTGCGAGCCATGGTCGGCTGGCGTGAGACGATCGAGGTCTGGCCGGCTCTAGCGGTCTGCGGGCTGTCGTTTGCTCTGATGCAGTTCTACTGGTCCAACTTTCAGGAATCGGGGCTGGTGGATGTGGTTGCGGCAATCTTTTCGCTTCTTTGTCTGGTGGGATTCCTGAAGATCTGGCAGCCGAAAAATCCGATGCGCAACGGGCTGGCGGCTGCGACTTGCGCGACAGAGACGTCGACGACCACGCGACACTCGACTCGAGCTGTACTGAAGGGCTGGTCCCCGTTCATCCTCGCTTCGGTCTTCATATTTGTGACGGGCCTACCCTCCGTAAACAAAGCGCTCAGCTTCGACGCACTGCGACGGCCAATGCCATTCCTTCATAACAGCGTCATGCGAGTACCACCGGTGGCCCCAGTGCCTTCTCCAGAGCCTGCCATCGCTGATCTGAACTTCATCGGTATCCCGGGAACGGCAATCCTTATTGCGACGATACTCTCCGCCATACTGCTGGGAATGCCTGCTCGATCCATCTCCCGAATCTTCGGTCAGACGGTGATCAGCATGGTGCCTTCATTGCTCGCGATTAGCTTCATGGTGGGCCTCGCTTTCCTGACCAGATACGCCGGAATGGACACGGTGCTTGGATTGAGCATGACTCGCACGGGCAAGCTCTTTCCATTCTTTGGTACTCTGCTCGGCTGGATAGGAGTTGCTCTGACAGGGACGGATGCAGGCTCGAATGCACTGTTCGGAAATCTTCAACGAGTCACGGCGGAACAACTGGGCCTGAGTGCCGTTCTCATGTGCGCGGCCAATTCGTGTGGTGGAGTCATGGGCAAGATGATTGATGCTCAATCGATCGTCGTTTCAAGCACCGCTACGAGACAGGCAGGAAATGAAGCGGCCATCTTCAAGGCTGTCTTCAAACACAGCATCCTTCTGGCATCAGTCGTCGGCCTCATTGTCCTGGTGTATGCTTTTCTTCTGCCAGGGGCAATTCCTCGCTGACGTCTGTGCTAAGGAGCCGATCCTCCATGCCGGCGACAGCCTCGTAGAATTCGGCGTCTTTGATACCGCTATCACCAACCGGTTCAGGAAAGACAAGCCGCAGCAGCAGAGGAGTAATCATGGTAGTCACGAGCACGACTATGACCACCATCGAGAAGATTTCCTGGCTGATGACTCCATAGCCGAGGCCTACGCCGGCGACAATCAAGCCAACCTCGCCCCGTGATGTCATTCCCACGCCGACTCGAAGCGATTCGACGAAGTTGAAGCCTGCAGCACGTACCGCAAATCCGCAACCAAAGACTTTCCCGAGAACAGCAACAAGCAGGATCGAGCTCAGAAAGAGCAGCTTCGAAGGGTCAGAAAAGAAGGGGCGCGCATTCGCCTCGAGGCCTATGGAAATCAGGAAGATCGGGACGAGAATGCTGTAGGCGAGGGGATGTATGCCTGCGTCAACATCTCGTTTGAATGGTGTTCTTGCTACCAGAACGCCGGCGATGTAAGACCCGGTAATCGCCGCTACCTGTCCAAAATATTGCGCCATGAAGCTGTATGCCAGGGCAATGGCCACTGTCATCGCGAGCAGTGGCTGACTTGCCGGCAAGCGAGCCGCAAGATGCAATAATTTGTCGAAGAATCGCCAACCAAACCAGATCGAGACGACAAAGAAGATGCTCATCAAAACGAGCACGATTCCGATCTCGGCAAACTTGCTGCCATCGAACATCAGACGCGCAAGCGAATCCGGCAGGGATGCCGGTGACTGAGAACCTCCCGCGCCCCCTATGGAGAACGCGACTACCAGGGAGAGGACGATGATCCCCAGCACATCATCGATAACAGCCGCTCCGAGAATCGTTGCCCCTTCTTTCGACCTCAGAGCATTGAGCTCCATGAGAGTCTGAGCCGAGATGGAGACGCTGGTCGCCGTCAATACAGTGCCAACGAAGATCGCTTCCCGCCATCCAAAACCAAACCCATGAGCAACCAGAGCTCCGCCAATCATGGGAAGGATCACTCCACCCACAGCAGCCCAGAATGCGGCCTTGCCCACGCGCTTTAACTCCACGAGGTCGGTCTCGAGTCCGGCCACAAACATCAGCAGGATGACACCTATCTCAGCAAGATCCCTCAGAGTGTGATCCAGAACCTCGCGCGTCCCCAGGAAGAATTTGAAGCCAAGAAGATTGATCAGCGTAGGGCCAAGTACCAGGCCGGCAAGCAGTTCGCCAAAGACGGCAGGGAACCCTGTCCTGATGCTTAAAGCCCCGGCGAGCTTCGCACAGACAATAATGGCTATTAAAACAAGAAGCAGCTGCAACAGGTGTGGCATCACTTATCTCGCTGTGGCATTTTGCAAATTTGTAGGGGCAGGGCTAGGAAGCTGTCTCAAAATTCGCGAAAGTCGCAACTTAACGGCACATGCTCTTCCTGCGCACCGAAGGTGCGCAAGGATATTAGCCGGCGGTGAAACCGCCGGTATGCGTCAACCCTACACCGTTGCGCCCCGGCTGGGGCGCAGGACCGTAGCCCAGATAATGCTATTTCGGCGTAAAGATTGTGGGTTCAACCGCGTGCTCGTGCAAATCTGGTCCGGCGGCCTTCCAGGGCGCGACGCTCCTTTGTCAATTTCATTCCGGTGGTTTCACCACCGGCTAATATCCTCGCGCACTTTGGCGCGAATCCCGTGCGTTGCGAAGTGCCAAATTATCGATTGCGGAACAAAACATTGATCTGCACCTGGCACGCGATTGCGATTGACCTCCACAATCCAAAGATCAAGGCAGGCGATAATAGCGGAACTCTGCTGACACTGGAACCGAGAACGCGGCCCGACTGGTTCTTTCCCGCGCTTTGCGCAGCGTGCTACTATTGCTTAGCTTCTCCGGAGCAGCAAAGCCCGGAGCAGTCCATCCTTTGAAGCTTCAACCGAGCACATCAGTTCCGGAAGGAGAAAATGGCCCATGAAGACGTATAAGACGCAGGAGATCAGAAACCTGGGCATTGTAGGTCACGGCGATGCGGGGAAGACCTCCCTGGTCGCCGCCATGCTCTTTGTTACCGGCGCGACTACGCGCCTCGGCCGTGTCGAAGACGGCACTGCCACAACCGACTACGATGAAGAAGAAGTAGCCCGTAAGATCAGTCTCAATCTCAGCCCAGCCTATGCCGAGCACCGCGGACATAAGATCAACCTGCTGGACGCCCCTGGGTACGCTGCGTTCATAGCACACGCGAAACCGGCCCTCAGAGTCAGCGAGTCGGCGCTCTTTGTAGTCGATGCCGTCAACGGAGTGGGAGTTCAGACAGAGAAGGCGTGGGAGTATGCCTCCGACGCCAATCGCGCCTGCATCATCGCGGTCAACAAGCTCGAGAAGGAGCGCGCCGACTTTGGCGCCACTCTCGACTCGCTGCGCGAAACGTTCGGCCGCACGTGTGTCCCGTTGACGCTGCCCATCGGCAAGGAGAATGACTTCCGCGGCATCGTCGACATCATGCATATGAAGGCTTATGAGTTCGACTCGGCCGGGAAGGCCCGTGAGGTCGATTTGCCCGGTGAGGGAAGAGGCTATATCGACGAATCGCGTGAACGGCTTATCGAGATGATCGCCGAGGCAGACGACAAGCTGATGGAAAGGTTCTTTGAAGCAGGCACTCTCAACGACGACGAGATTCAGATCGGCATCAGGAAGGCTATTGTTGCGAGATCCCTGACGCCCGTCTTTGCAGTCTCTGCGGGAACGCTGGTTGGGGTCGCCTCACTTCTGGATTCGATCGTCGAATATGCGCCCGACCCGTCAGCCGTGGGGGCGGTGGAAGGGCTCACGGGACCAGGCGGCGACCGGGTTGAGAGAGTCGTCTCGGATGAAGAGCCGATCGCCGGCTACGTCTTTCGCAGCGTGATGGAGAGCTTCGGTCGAATCACGGTCTTCAAAATCGTCTCCGGAGTATTCAAGTCGGATGCGACTGTCTTCAACATCACCAAGGGCTCCAGCGAGCGTCTTGGCCCTCTGCACTGTGTCCAAGGTAAGGCTCTCGAAAAGATCCCCGAGGCTCATGCCGGGGACATCGTGGCTGTCTCCAAGTTGAAGGAGACAACTACCGGAGACACTCTCTGCGACAAGGCCCATCCGATCTACTTTGAGCCGGTTGCATTTCCGGAGGCCGCGATCGCCTTTGCCGTCGAGCCGAAATCCCGCCAGGACGAGGACAAACTCTCGGGGGCGCTCCACAAGATTCTCGAAGAGGATCCGCAGCTTCACTACGAGCGCGACGCCCAGACGAAGGAGTTTCTGCTCGCAGGCTCCGGCCAGCAACACATTGAGACGGTCATCGACAGGCTTCGCCGGAGATACGGCGTGGAGGTGACCCTGCATCTGCCCAAGGTTCCGTATCGAGAAACCATCAAACAGCGTGTTGAGGTCCAGGGAAGACATAAGAAACAGACTGGTGGCCGTGGCCAGTTCGGCGATTGCAAGTGCGTCTTCGAGCCCACGACGCGTGGCACCGGCTTTGAGTTCATCGATCGGATCTTCGGCGGCGCGATCCCCCAGCAATGGAGGCCTGCGGTGGAGAAGGGAATTCGGGATGCCGCCTCGCGAGGCTATCTCGCGGGTTATCCGGTGGTCGATTTCAAGGTTGAGCTGATCGACGGCTCGTACCACACTGTCGATTCGGATGACCTGTCGTTCCAGCTTGCTGGACGCAAGGCCTTCAAGGCGGCGATCGACAAAGCGCATGCGATCCTGCTGGAACCGATCATGAACGTCGAAGTTGTGGCGCCGCAGGAGTTCTCCGGCGACCTCATGGGAGACCTCAACTCGCGACGTGGGCGAATTCAGGGCATGGACTCGCGCGGCAACCAGCAGGTGATCAAGGCACAGGTTCCAATGTCGGAAATGCTCAACTACCCGCCGACACTAAATTCAATAACCGGGGCGCGAGGCTCCTATCACATGGAGTTTTCGCATTACGACGAAATGCCGTCCCAGCTCTCGCAAAAGATTATTCAGCAGGCTCAGGCTGAAGGACGAGTCAGAAAGGAAGAAGAAGAGTAGGTACAGCAGGCGACTACCTGGGACCGCGGGTGGGACGCCCGCGGTCCCACGTTTCCGTCACCACAAAGGCCGGTGCAGATTTGCACCGGTTTTTTGCCCTGCGCTCATAAACATGCCCACGCCCGAAAAAGAAGAAAAAGAAATGAACTGTTGCGAAGAAACAAGCACGGTTCAGATGCAACCGACTGGTGCACATTATGGTTGCCAGTCCTGCAATGGACCGAGCCGGCCTGTGACGCTCCGAACGATGCTCCTGATGCTCAAGCCGGCGTTCTTCGAACAAGTGGGAGAAGGTCAGTATCGCTTCTGCGCTTCGCCTGACTGCCCGGTGGTCTATTTTTCAAGAGAGCGCTCTTTTGCGACTGGGGATCTGCGTGTCTGCGTTGGACTGAAGGAGAAAGACGGCCCGATTCCGCTCTGTTACTGCTTTGGCTTTAGCGAAGAAGACGTGCGGGAGGAAATTGCTACTCAAGGACACACCAAAATTCCGCTACGCATCACTGTGCTCATCAAAGAGCGAATGTGCGCGTGTGAAGAGAGAAACCCATCAGGCGCTTGCTGCCTCAGTGAGGTAACGCGGACGGTGAACCGGTTGATGAAGGAGGCGAGATGAAACAAAAGGGGATGATCATTGGCTGCGCGGCGGTGGTTCTCTCCATCGTTCTTTCATGTTCCCAAAGCGGAGGCGTTTGCGCAGTGCTGGCAACTGCGCCCGGGACGAACGTTAATGACTTGAAGAGCCTGGATCAACTCAAAGAGGCGTTCCAACGTGACCGTGGCACGGTACGACTGGTCTCCTTGCTTTCCCCTGTCTGACCGCAGTGCCGTCGGGGGTTCTCCGACTTGCAAAAACTTCTCAAGAATGTTCCGGATGACAGGCTCAAGGTCTACATTATCTGGTTGCCGATGTTCCCTGGCGATTCAAGAGAGTGGGCAAAAACGCGCACCGCTGAATTCAGCGACAAACGGTTGAGCCACTATTGGGACGGCAATAAGCTCACCGGCAAGGAATGGCAAAAGGTACTTGGCACGACAAGAGAGGCCTGGGACGTATATCTCCTCTACGGAGCGACGAGCCAATGGGAAAAAGAACCCGCCCCGCCAGACTTCTGGATGCACCAACTCGGTGGCGTAACGAACGCGCCGCGATTGGATCAGACGGTTTTAGAGGCGAAAGCGAAAGAGCTTTTGAGCAAGGTAAAGAAGTAAAGCCATGAAGACATCAAGGGTGGCCGTGACGTCAGGCGGGTCACTGATTACCGCGCTGCTCTCTTTTCTGCCGCTGAGCTGTTGCGTCTTTCCGGTGGCGTTCTCCTTTCTTGGAGCTGGTGGGCTTGCCTTTGCCATGTCGTTGATGCCGTATCGATCTTACTTCGTCGCTCTCACCCTGGTGTTCCTCGGTGTTGGTTTCTATTTCGCCTACCGGTCCGAGAAAGTCGGGTGTGCGCCGGGCGCGGCATGCGGCTCGCCGAGGAGCCGGAAATTGCAGCGCGTAAGCTTATGGATCGTGACGGTATTGACTCTCATTCTCTTCGCATTTCCCTATGTCATCCCGTCTCTGCCAATCGAGTGGATAGGGAACTGAAGGAAGCAATTTGTTTGCGGCGACAAGTCGCCGCACTCCAAATTCGGGCGGGTGCAAATCTGCACCCGCCCGTTTGTTTGCGCTAGAGCGAGTTGAGGAACGTAATCAACTGATTCTTCTGAGTGTTGCTCAGCGCTTTATAGGCATTGATGACCGAGGTCGCCTCTCCGTCATGACGCAGGATGGCTGCATTGCGCGTCATTGAGTCGCCGTCGTGCATGAGACGAGCTCGAGCCCGGACACCCCAGAGTGGGGGAGTGCGAAGCTTGTTACGCGTCGACTGACCTCCGTTCTGGACGATGCCGTCCCCGGTTCCTACGTCGTGCAGCAGGAAATCGCTGAACGGATGAATTGTCTTGTTGCCAAGAGCTTGCGGAACAGTGAATTTGCCGCCGTTGATGACTGTCCCTACGGGCGCAGTCACGATGGTTGGGACGTGACACGTGTCACATCCGATTGAGTTAAAGATGTTCGAGCCGGCGATGGCGTCGCTGGTTCCGGCAAGCGCCGCATCACGGGGCGGTGCCTTTGTGGCTCGCATGAATTCCGCAAAGATCGCGACATCGCCGTCGGTATCCTCCGGATCCGCGACTTGTCGAATTCTGGAACCGGCTTGCCATTGCAGGTATTTTCGTTCGGCTGGAGGGCACTCGTGATACCCATCTCGTTGAGGTAGGCATCAGCCGAAAACGAAACGAGGCTGGCATGCTGATTCTTCCAGCCGAATCGGGCCCCGCGGTTATTGCCGGGAGCTTCGTTGACCGGAACCTGAATGAATTGACCGCGCATGCTCGAGGGTTGAGAGTTGGCGATGGCGAGAATGGTGTTGCTGTCGATGCACTCGACGAACCCATCGCCAAGTGTGTTGAGGGAAGTGCGGAAGGTGGTTACTTCGTTACCACCCAGTACGCGCTCCTGAATTGAAGCGTCAATCGCACGATCGTTGATCAGAGAACCACCGGGATGATCTACGAAGCTCGAGCCATTGAAATGGCCGGCCCTGAGTTCGGTTATCTGGCTGATTGCGCCAGTTACCGGGTTGGAATGGCACGCCGAACATGAGTCGGCGTTATAAAGCGGCCCGAGGCCATCAGCAATCGATTCGCGCTCCTCGAAAGTTGCGCGATCAGCGTCAAACTGCGTTCTGGCTAACAAACCCGTTGGTTTGGTTATCAAATCCGGTTGGCGCCTCCTTGGACGGCGCGAATGATTGCCCAGCTACCGACCCGCGATAGCTCGTGAGCAGGGCGAACGCTAGCGCAAACGCCAATACTAAAGTGATTTGCAAGAGTCGAGTCATCTATGTCTCCTCTTCGCGAGCCGGCGAGCGCGACAAGACACACTTCACCGACCCGGGGATTACGAACGTTTTGAGATTTGTCGATGAGAGCCTGAAAACGAGATCCTGGGCCGCATGAGGGCACACTTCACCCAGGCCTCGCTACAGGGCTAAGCCCGAAGGCAAGGCTATATTCACTCCTCGCGTTAAAACGCGAGAAACCGGATACGGTGGGGCGATTGTTGTAGTCTAGTTTTTCTGTTACTTCGGCCGGACTTCTAAAAAGCCGGGATCGAAACAAGGGCATTCCTCGATAGTCAGGATCGAGGAACCAGTTTGTGAGACTTGCTTCCTGAAACTGTACAACCTGTTTCAGGATGAAGTTGATGGATTTTCGAAGGGCAGCGATTAGTGAGATTGTGATGTAAGCTCGATTTGATAGTGCGAGTCGAGCGGACACAAAATACGCTTATCGCCAGACCTTGTCAACGGAAATCCCAAAGATTTTTAATTAGACGATAAGGAAAGAGATATCTCGCAGAGCTGCCGCCTACTCGTACCGCAGCGCGTCGATCGGATCGAGTCCCGCAGCCTTTCGCGCAGGGTAATAGCCGAAGAAGATGCCGACTGCGGCAGAGAAGATAACTGAACCAATGATGGCTGCCGCAGAAATGAGCGTCGGCCATCCAAGCAGTTTCGGAATCGCCAGCGAGAGCGTTACTCCGAGGATTATTCCGAGAGCACCACCGGTTACGCTGAGAACTATCGACTCGATCAGAAACTGCGTGCGGACATCGGTGGAACGAGCGCCGATCGCCATTCGAATTCCGATCTCGCGAGTCCGCTCAGTCACCGACACCAGCATGATGTTCATGATTCCGATTCCGCCAACCAGTAACGAAACGCTGGCGATGCTTCCGAGCAGAAGCGTCATGATCTTGTTGGTCTGATCAGCGGCATCGGCGACATCGGTCATATTGCGAACGAAGAAATCGTTGTCCTGGTTTGGCCCCAGCTTGTGGCGCTGCCTCAACAGATCGGTGATCTGCTGTTCAGCGGTGTAGGTGGCTTCCGGAGAGACAGCCGAAACGTTGGCGAACTGAATATAGGTAATCGAGAGCAGCTTCTTCTGAACGGTCGTGTAAGGCGCAAAGACGACATCGTCCTGATCCCGCCCCTGCGCATCCTGGCCCTTCTTCGCCATGACTCCGACCACCCGGAAGGGCAGCTCTCTCACTCGCAGCATCTGACCAATCGGATCCATGCCAGGGAAAAGATTGTCGGCTATGGTCTGCCCGATGACACAGACGCGCGCGGCAGTGCGCACGTCACCTTCGGTAAAGAACTCGCCGGATCCAACAGCCCACTTTCGAATCTGTCGGATACTCCTCGTTTACGCCTTGAACGACTCGTGTTCCAGTTCTGGTTGCCAAACACGAGCTGGCCGCCGGCGCGTTCACGGCCGGGCTCGCCATCGAGACTGCCGGAACATTCCCGCTTGATTGCCTCGATATCGTCGGCGTTGAGCGTATTGGTGGAAGTGGCGCCGGTTCCGCTGCGCACGCCGCCGACATTCTTCGAGCCCGCCCTGACGAAGAGCAGGTTCGTACCCACGCTGGCGATCTGTTCCGAACAGAAGCCTGTGCGCCCTGACCGACGCTGACCATGGCGATGACGGCCGAGACGCCGATGATGATTCCGAGCATCGTCAGCGCAGAGCGCATCTTGTTGCGCGCGAGGCGCGAAAGGCTACACGAAAGATCACCAGCATGTTCATTGTTGCGCGCTCCGGTCTATTCACCTTCATCATCGCGTCATCTTCGATCATCATCATCATCAAGTATCGCCGGCAGCATGCTTCAGCTCCTCGGCCGCATCACGCGTCTCCTCAACCGCATAGTCCGACTGATGCGTCCATCCTTGAAGACGACGACTCGCTTCGCGTATTGGGCTATGTCAGGTTCGTGCGTCACCAGGATGAGTGTAATTCCGCGCTCGCGATTGAGACGCTGAAATATCTCCATGACTTCGATGGAGGTGCGAGAATCGAGGTTGCCGGTCGGCTCGTCGGCGAGAATGAGCGACGGATCATTGACCAGCGACCTGGCAATGGCAACGCGCTGCTGCTGGCCGCCCGAGAGTTGGTTTGGGTGGTTGTGCTCGCGTCCAGCCAGTCCGACCGCAGCCAGAGCTCGCCATCGCGCGCTCATGTCTCTCGGCTGTCGGCACCCCGGCATAAAGCATCGGCAAGCTCGACATTCTCCATTGCCGACGTGCGCGAAAGCAGATTGAAGCCCTGGAAGACAAAGCCTATTTTGCGATTGCGGATGTCGGCCCGTTCATCCTTCGAGAGCTCTGAGACATCACTGCCATCCAGAATGTACTTGCCTCGCGTCGGGCGATCGAGACATCCAATGATGTTCATCGTCGTCGATTTGCCTGAGCCGGATGCACCCATGATCGCGACGAACTCGCCCGCATGGATCGTCAGTGAGATTCCGCGGAGGGCGTGAACCTCGACGTCACCCATCGTGTAGGTCTTGTGAATGTGACTCAGGTGAATAACAGCACGGGAACCTGCCCCGCCCGCCGATGTGCGCGCCTTCGTAGATGACGCGGCCGAACGTTCCTCGTCCGCTACGATGGTCGAGGTTGCTGCGTTTTGCGGCGTATCGCCTGCCAATGAGATGATCCCTTCAACTAAGATAAAGGCGCAGCCGCGAGGTCCATTATCCCGCGGCTGCGCGCGGCCTTAAACAATTCTCACCTATCTTGGGCGACCGCCGCCCACCGCCGAATCCGCCCGGGCCACCGAAGCCTGGCGGTCGAGTCGACTGGCCTCGGTTCTCCGGGGATAGCGTCTGACCGACAACGAGTGTATCGCCTTCTTTAAGCTCCCCTTCGGCAACCTCCGTGTCCTTGCCATCGGTGATTCCGAGTTTGATTCTCACGGGCTGCGGCTTCTTGTCGGCCCCCAGCCTCCAGACAATTCGCGTCTGTCCCTTGAGGACCGCCGAGGTCGCGGCGCCGCTGCCACCGCCCGGCCGGCCTCCGCCTCCCTGGCCGCCCGGACCACCCTGGCCGACCACCCTGTCCACCCTGCCCACCCTGTCCGCCGCCGCCCTGACGGCGTTGTCCTTGTCCTCCGGCAGCGGCATCCCCTCCGGGAGAGCCCTGCGCTTCCGGGGATGCGGCAGGCGAGCCCGACGGGCCGCCCGGCCCAGAAGCTCCACCACGACTGGCGCGGAAGATCTCCCGAATCTTGTCGGGAGTCATGCCGGCAGGCGTGAACCGCAATGCTGCATTCGGAATCTTCAGCACATTAGTGCTCTCAGCAATAGTGAATGTCAGATTGGCGGTCATGCCCGGCTTTAGCTTGAGCTCCGGGTTATCAACATCGATGACGACGTTATAAGTGACAACGTTCTGATTGTTCGTCGGATTGAGGCGAATCTGCTCAATCTTGCCCTTGAAATTCTGTCCCGGAAACGCATCAACGGTAAAGACGATTCCGGCGTTCGTATTGATCACGCCGATATCGGCCTGGTCGATATTGGCAATCACCTGCATCTCGGTGAGGTTGTTCGCGATCGTGAAGAGAGTCGGGGCCTGGAGACTCGCGGCGACGGTCTGGCCTACGTCGACATTGCGCGAGACGACCACGCCATCGATGGGCGAGGAGATCGTCGCATGGCTCAGGTTAACTTCCGAGAGATTCAGAGCTGCCTCGTTCTGCTTTACCTGAGCTTTCGCCTGCTCGACCTGTGCCTTTGCCTGCTGCAGTCCCGCTCCCGCAGCGGCCGACTCGCTGGTGCGCGCCTGGGAGAGCTGCGCATTCGCCTGTTGAAAACGCGCCTCGGCCGCATCGTAATTGTTTTTGGCGGTGTCCAGGTCGTGCTGTGTGATCAATCCGCTTGTGGCGAGCGATTTCTGCCGCTCATAGAAATTCTTGCTGTCATCGCGGGTTGCTTTTAGAGCTGCCAGGTTGGCGATAGAGCTTGAAACTCCGGCCTTAAAGCCCTCGATGTTCGACTGAGCCGTTAGAACCCTGGCTTCAGCATCGGCAAGAGAGGCGCGGGCCTGTCCGACGTTGGCGCGAGCAGAGTTCACCTGTGCCTGAAAGAGCGCCGGATCGAGCTGCGCGACCACTTGCCCCTTCTTGACGGTTGAATTGAAGTCGGCATAGAGCGCCGAGATTGTGCCCGACACCTGACTTCCGACCTGAACCGTGGTCACAGCCTGAAGCGTGCCCGTGGCGCTTACCGTTTGTCGTATTGTTCCGCGGTCAACACGGGCCGTCATGTACTCTTCACTGCTCGATCTCGCGTTGAGAAGTACAGCCGTCGTAATCACGCCCGCAATCAGCAATGTACCCAGCGACAGCCACCATATTTTCCGGTTCTTCTTGAAATTCATTCTCTATGCTCGCTCCACTTGCCTTTAGATACTCAAATCCGCGGCCGCTCCCGGCTTTCCGCAGCAGCCGACCTTTTTCAACGGTTATGATTGTTCCGATTGGCGCTACTTACCGCCGTCGTGGCCTTGCGATCTCTGCCGCTCCTGGCGTTTGGCGTCGCGCTTGCGGTTCCACTCATCGTAGCGGGCCTGCTGCTCGGGTGTCAGCACGGCCCGGATACGCGAACGAGATGCCTGGCGAATCTCGTTGAACTGTGGACGTGTCTGATCCTGGAGTGCCTCGAACTTCTGTCGCGTCTCACCCAATATCTGCTCCACCTGCGTTCGCTGGCCCGCATCCAGTTTGACCTCACGGGCAAGCTCATCCACGACTCCAGCCGGATTCGGCGCCGCACTCGGTGGACGGTGAGGAAAGAGGTTCATTGCCAGGATGCCGGTCAGCACACCCAACGAAAACGCGCTAAAGATAATCAGAAGAGCCTTATGTTTATTTGCGACCATTTTCTTCATCCTCCGCAAGGAGGGTCATCAATACTGCATCACGACTGAGAGACTCGCTATTGGCTATGACAATATTCTCGCTGCTTGCAGGCAGGGCAAGTACTTCGTTGTCCGTTCCCAGCAGCCGGCCTGTGGTAGACGGCAACGAAAAGACGCTCACTGCGAAGAGCAGTGCCGCAACGCCACCGAATGCGAGCAGCCAACCCCTGGCTGCGGTGACGGCGGTCTCCCAGACGCTCACAGATCTCTCGCTTTCGATCCGCGCGCGAAGACGAGTCATAAAGAACGGGGACGGACCTGGCTCGCTTCCAGGTTCAATCGTTGAATAGGCCTGGATGAGTGAGACGCCGAGAGCGTCCAGATAGATCGCCTTTCGACATGGCTCGCACGCCTTGACGTGTTTGCGAGCCTCGGAGCGCTTGACGGTCTCGCTGCTTGCACCCTGGCGCTCGATATTCCTGGCCTCACGGCAATTCATATAATGTCCCCCTCGTACACGAACTCAGCTCGAGGGCTCAACTGCGTGAGCCCCCGCGCCCTTGCGTTTTTCAGCCAGCGAAAGGCGTGTCAACGCCTTACGCATGGCGTGGCGGGCACGAAATGCCCGGATCTTCACCTTTGCCTCAGACCATCCCATAAGCTGGGCGATCTCACGCACTGAACTCTCCTCTGCATGGAGCAGAAGAAGAATGAAACGATCATCCGGCGAGAGACTCACCAGGAGACGGTCGGCGACCTCGGCGGCGCGCTCGCGCTCGCGCTCACTCAAGTGCCGGTCGAATGAGACATGCGCCAGTTTGTTCTCGAGCCAGCTGGCATCATCCTCAGACAGCTCGGTGAGAAGAGACTCGGCCCGCTTCCGGCGCCTGCGCAGCTCGTCATAGCAGTTGTTGACAGCAATCCGCGCCACCCACTGTTCGAAGGATGCGCCCCGCCTGTAGCTGCTGAGCGAGAAGAAGACCTTGGTAAAGGTCTCCTGGGCGATATCCTCGACTGTCTCGGGGCTGCGAAAGAAGTGGCGGGCGATGGTGAATACACGACGACTCTGACGCGCCACAAGCTTCGCAAACGCATCTTCATCACCTCGCGAGGCTCAGCTCGATCAGGTGATCATCGATGGAACTCGTTTGAGGAGCTGGATCGGCGCCATCTGTCGACACGTGGTCTTGAGGTGGCACAGTCGGCAAGTGTTTTTCCGGCCTTGCTGCGGGGGAAGCGAGCATAATGACCTGGAGCCCGACGAGGGCCTTCGCATAATGGTCACGAGCATCGCGAGCGACGTTTCGCGTGCGCGCTGCCGGCATCCTCAGCTCCGGTCTTGGAGCTGCCGCTCGAAGACGCTGGTTAGTTCTCGCCAACTCATTGAAACGCGCGCCTTCACTCGCTGTCAAGGGAAGGTGAGCGCCATCAATTGTTTTCCTCTCTGTTTTCATCGGCTCTTCAATCTCAGCAAGCGTCTTGCTTACACAATCATGAGACGCCTCTCTTCATGAGGGGGTTACATGATTTGTGGATTAGGTAACGATGCAACGGCACACGTGTCCGCCACTGGAATATCAAGATGTCTAAAAGAGCCCAAGTCGAGCGAGCAGTTTGGAGTGCGGCGACTTGTCGCCGCTTTTGATTTAGTTAGTGCAGGATGAAGAGAGATTAGGCCCGCCGATCCCAGTCGTATGCACTAACTTAACGCAAAAGCGGCGACAAGTCGCCGCACTCCAAATTGCTCCCTTGGAGATGCCAGTAACCAGGTGTTGCATTCATGAAACATTTTCTTGCACAATTGGCCGCCATGTGCTATAAGTTTATTGACCCCATATTGTTACCGTGTTTCTGACAAGGGAGAGTGGGGACGACCATGACCAACAAGCATATTGACAGCACATCGAGCCCGGCTCTGATCAATGTCGAAGAGCTGGGCAAATACATCAAACGCAAACGACAGACCGAGCATCTCTCTCTTCGTGAAGTGGCGAGACAGACGCAGGTCAGCGCATCGACGCTTTCACGAATCGAGAACTGCACCGGTGTTCCCGATGCACCGACGCTTGCCCGTCTGGCAAGCTGGCTCAACGTTCCCTTTGAGCGGATCATCGGAACACCGCAACAGCATGAAGGCAACGCGATCGTCTACTATCCACAGGAATCCACACCGGACATTGTCGAGGCGCACCTCAGGGCAGATCGTCGATTGACTCCGGAGACTGCGCGAGCCCTCGCCGAACTCTTTCGTGTCGCCTACAAGCAGTTCAGCCATACCGCCGAGCGCTAAGCAATCGGGAGTAAGCAATGCTGACGGCGAGCGCTCTCTTACCGCCATCGCACAAATGGCGGCGCTACGAGCAGACAGCTCTCAAAATCCGCAATTTCGCAGGTGTTGCACTCGATGAACGGCTCGACCCTTTTGAACTCGCCGGTTGCGCCGGACTGCAGGTCGTCTCGCTCGACCAGATCAAGGGCCTTTCAGAGGAGACACGAAAACAGCTGCTCTCGGTTGACCCGGGTAGCTGGTCGGGCGGGGCATCAAAGTCACTGCCAGACGGATCGCGTCTGATCATTCTGAATCCTCAGCATGCTCGCACGCGGCAGGTTGCGACGCTCATGGAGGAGGTCTGTCACATCTTTCTTGGTCACCAGCCGAGCCGTATCCAGGCATCTGCTTCCAATGTGCAACGCGTTGAAAGCCTGCATGGTCGACGGCACGCCTTTCGCGACTACAATGATACAGACGAGGAAGAGGCTTACGCCGTGGGTGCTGCGGCACTCGTGCCTTACTACGGCCTTCGCCGGGCTCTGGAGGAAGGCATAACGGTGGCGGCCATCGCACGGCGCTACGGCGTGAGCATGAAGCTCGTCGAATACCGTCTCAAGGTCTCCCACCTCTGGGCTGAATACCAGCAGCACACCGGCGCAAGAGTGAGGCAATAAAAACCGCACTAGCTCGTGTTCACTGCAGTGGGCAAAGTCCGCGACTTTGTAGGGGCAGGGCTTGTCCCTGCCCACCGGCGCCGTCTGGCGCCGGTAACCATTAAGCCGTAACCATTGATAGGTTGGTGTTGAAATCGCACGGGCCCTCGTGAAACGGTTACCCGTGCCAGACGGCACGGGCGGGCAGGGACAAGCCCTGCCCTACAAGGTGGCGCCATAACGCAACGAAACAAACGAGCCTGTGGCGACTTTGTTCACTCGATGGTCTCTTCCGTAAGTAAGGCTCAGACAAGAGGCCCAACGTCGCGCGTCCGAACGTTCCAGCTGACCGCAAGAGCCGCAGAAAGATCAGAGCAGTCATGAAGGCATCTCCCCCTGCCGTGTGTCTGTCCCTGGGTGGCACGTCGAAGAATTCACAGAGTGCGTCCAGCGAGAAGCCTTCCACGGGACCACAGAACGGCCCCGCTCTGCTGAAGATGCAGCGTCAGATCCATTGTGTCCAGAAATCGGTTCCTCAGGTTGAAGCCGAAGTGTCGCTCACAGGCAACATTCAGCATGGCGACATCGTGACTGATGTGATGTCCGACAATCACGCCGTCACCCAGATAATCAAGAAATGCTTCGATGGCTTCGGGCTCATCGAGAGCCTCACGCGCTTCTTCACGCGTGATACCGTGCACGGTCACCGAAGAGCTGTTGTAAGCAATCTTCATCATCGCTTCGAATAAATCGTCGAGAACGATCTCGCCTCGCCAGCACCGCCACTGCACCAATCGTGATCAATTTGTCGCGACGCGGATCCAACCCCGTGGTTTCCGTATCGAGGACTACGAATCGCACCTGCTCAATCGGTGTCTCGTCGGTCCAGGTTTCCGCAAAACAATCGAGATAGCGCTCGGCAAAGGCTGGAAGTTGTTCGGCGTTCATTGATGGTCGGTCAAATTATGGATTGTTGCCGTCAGCTCGAGCAGCCTGCGGATGGCATCGAAAGATGACTTGAGCAGGCGCTGTTCGAAGCGGCCCAAACTGGCGGGCCTACGGGAGGTGCCCTGACCATTGGTCTTGAATAGAGTAATCGCGTTTTGATAGGACGCGATTCTCATCGCGTCCGACGCGTCACCGAAGACTGATGCATGTTGCGGCAGCCGCCTCGCTGCCGCTTCGAGTCGATGCAACGTATTCGAGTTCGAAAGGTCTACATTCGCCATGGCAAAGACTCGCGCCGCATCGCTAATAGGGTTGAGGGCTACCTTCTCGAGGTCGACTGCCCGGCCGCTGGTTAATGTAGCCGAGCTGGTGAGCCTGTCAGCCTCGACGACGAGGCCCTGGAAGAATGTCAATGGTGGCAGGTTGCCGAGCGTGTCATTGGCGAGCACCGGAATGAAGAACGACTGCTCACGCAGCTCACGACAGATCGCCTCGATCAGGTCGCAGGCCAGGGATCGATCGCCGCAAACGACCTGAAGATCGAGCAATTCGCGGGCGTCATAAATGGCTTTCCCGATTGGATCCTGGATCAGTCCGTCGTAAATCTGTTTCCAGGCAGATAGCGGCCTGGCGAAAGAAGAGCCTGAATGCGCGGAATTGGGGAAGCCACAGGCTCTAAGTTTTGCTTCCACCTTGTGCAGGAGCATGGAGAAATACTTATCCGCTGCCTCCCGTTCCACCTCGGGGGGATCATCATAGAGAAGCCCAAGCCCGAACGGCTCGTTGGTCAACAGCTCAGAACGGCCCGCTTTACCCAGGGCAATCCAGCAGGATCGCCGCTCTGGATGAACGCGCCCGATGTTAGCCATCTCAGCCTGGGCAATGGTTACGATTCGCTCCGTCAGAGCTGCATCCAGTGCGCCCCGCATCTGCCAGAACCATTCGACCACTGACGGCCCGGCAAGCTCTTCGACAAGGAAGGCTGCCGCACGGCCACGCAGATAGGCAAGTTCTTCGACTGATTCAGCACTAAGCATCGCCCGCTGGTAGAGGACAGGGTTCCTGCCGCAATCAATTGCCAGCTCGGAGTGCGTAACGACGCCTTCAACTGCTGTCTCGGATGTTCCATCCGCAGTGATGACCAGTTCCTGGCAACGGTTGCGCAACATCCTTTGGAGGTATCGGAGGTCCGAAGTCCGCGCCGAGCCGTCTGGAAGGTTCTGGCCATACCCATCCCGACAGACTCGTCCGGCGCAGCAGCCCGCGCGCTCGATTCGCTCAGCCAACCGACAGGGCGCCGGTCCGCTGATATGACTACTGCGGGAAGGCCGTGGGAGCCTGCCAGCAATGTCACAGCCTCGTGCATTGGAAGTTCAGGTCCGCAGGTCACAAGCCGCTTTTGAAGAAGGGAAGAGGGAGTTGGAGCTGCATTCACCCAGCTTGACTTCTCCCGGTCGGTCATCAGCCGCTCCCGGTTCGATGGCGCCAGAAGCGCCTTGGTGTGGCGGCTGGTCGCGAGGTCGGCAGCCAGGTAATGCATGGCTTCCGGATACTTTTGAGCCAAACCTTCGAAGGCGGCTACATCGAAGGAGTAGATGATTACCTCAGTCGCCGTTCGAGCCGTCAAAGGATGCACGTCCGCGGGTTCCTCGCGCGACAATCCGAGAGTGTCTCCACGGCCGCGAACATCGCAGAGTCGCTCACCCGCCGGGCTTTCATCAAGCAATTCCACCCGTCCCTGCTCGATGACCCAGATCAACGGCTCGCGCGCCTGACCTTTGCGAAAGAGGTAGATGTCATCTTCGTGAAAAGCCACCCGCCCGGTACCGGAGAAGAGAAGCAGGTCTTCGAGTGAGAAGGCCTCAAACGGCGGATATTCACGGAGAAAATCGGCAACGCGATATCTGATCACCGAAGTCTTCACGGACTAACGTCCTCTCGTCGTGGAATGTGGGGTGGCGGGTTGATGGAGGGTAGCGGGCTTTTACTGTCTCGCACGCCGGGAATGGCAGTGTGACACAAAAACTCAGCCAGAGCTAAGAGAACTCGGACGCTGGTTGACAATTGAAACGCCTCGTCTCAATATTCAACCGAGCCGCTCAAAAAATCGGCGCCGTGAAGTGGCAACCTGACGTTGCTTGCCGCCTTCCGCCCGCACAGAGCCGGCCCGAGCCAAGAATTCAGCGCCAATCCCGCAGAGCAACGACTGACGGAGACCTACTATGAAAACTATCGGATGGTAGATGGCGTCCGGCTGCATTCACCATTCGCAATGTTTTCCCGCGCGTTGACGGAGCATGAACCGTCTTTGCGTTTGGGAGATCAAGCACAATGTTTCAGTGGATGATGCGATCTTCCGCAAGCCTGGGAGCGTAGTGAGTGCCGGCGGTTTCTTCGCGAAACAGAATAAGACCCGAAGCACTGCAACTGCCCTGACGATCCCGGCCCGGCCTGTCGAAGTGCTGGACCCCTTTGCCAGTACCCGCGCGGCAGCGTGAAACAACGGGCTCGGCGTCATCCGTGACTACGTCGCCCAGTATCCCGATCCAATTCGGGTGCGCTCGGGCGACTTCGTCCACATCGCCGAGAAGACGACGAATATCCAGGTTGGTGGTGGTGCACGGATCGTGCGGGCCGCTCGGCTGGATGCCAAGCGAGTTGTTGCGGCCAGCTGGCGTCGATGGGGAGGTACTGTGAGGACTATGAGGCGACGGAACTGACTGTGTGCGCTGGCGACGAGGTTTGGGTGACATGCTGTCGCCACGATTGGATGTGGGTCCGCAATGCCTCGGGCGCAACAGGCTGGATTCCTGCCTCGCACGTCGTGTTCGAGTGAAGGGCTGGGCTAACAGGCGTGATTACAATGCCTGGCATGATCCGCAGATTCATCGTAATGGTGTCCTCCCGAAATGTCGTCTTATTGTCCGTTACCTCCGTTACATCCGGGGGTTCTTTCTTATTCTGGTGAACCGTGTTCCAAATATTGTCAATGAAGTGACCTGGCCATCTGAGCCGAGAGTGAACTGCACAAATTCCATGGGAATTTCGCCCGCCCGGCCTGTGAAGAATGTGTCGTAGTTGAAGTGATCGAGAGCAGTACTCTGTTTCCCCCAACGGAGCAGCAGGCGTCCGTCACTATGTGAAATGGTGAGGGGGCCATAACCATCATCGGAATAGTCACCCTCATAGGCCGATAGGTCGAGGCTTGGACGAGTGTTTGGGACGCGCCGCGCCATGCGTGCCTCGACTGCCTTTTCTGACTCCGTTTGAAGCTGCTTCGCGGTGTCCGATATCTTTGCGTTCCAATCCCGTTTTTCGAGTCCCATCAGCTGGTCTATCACCTGATAGACGACTGATTCCGGAAGCTGCGTTCCATTCAGGTTGGCAAGCACGGCTACGCCGATACCTGCCGATGGAACCAGGCCAATCTGGGATCGAAACCCGTCAATGGTTCCACCGTGACCGACCACCTTCAACCCGCGATATGAGGCGATGAACCAGCCAAAGCCATAGCTGAGCTGCGTCACTTCCGATTCCGGAAAAAATATCTTCCATCGCCCTTCGAGCCTCACCACCATCTGGGGAGTCTGCATTTCACGCACTGCTGCGGGACTTAGAATCCTCTTCCCGTCAACCGTCCCCATCTGAAGATTCAGCAGCATCCATTTCGAGAGATCGTTCGCACTCGCATTTATCGATCCTGCAGGCGCAATGTTGTCTATGTGCCGCCATGGGATGACACTGTTCTTGTTGTCCCTCCTGGTGTGTGGCGTTGCCCGGTCCTTTCCAGTCAGCGCCGCTGCCGCAGTCAGAGTCGCGTTCGTCATTCCAAGCGGGTTGAATATGCGCTTCTGGACGAGGTCCTCCCAGCTTGTCCCTGCCGCGTTTCCTGCTGCCATTCCAGCTGCCAGAAACATTATGTTCTGATACTCAAAGCGGGTTCGAATGGGATAAGTGACCGGAACAGCTCCAATGCGACGGATCAGCTCGTCACGCCCCCACCCGGTCCGAAGCCACAACTCGTCGTGACGAATCAAACCCGTGCGATGACTAAGCAAGTCTCGGATCGCGACTGTTTGATTAGCGACTGGATCCGAAAGCTTGAATCCTGGGAGATGTTTCGATACCGGATCGTCCCAGTACATCTTTCCTTCGTCTACAAGAGTGCCAATGACGGCGGCAGTAAACGCTTTCGTCGCCGAGCCGATCGCAAAGACGGTGTCGGCAGTCACGCGATCGGGTTGATCCACGGACCGGACGCCGTATCCACCGGAAAACAGAAGGCGTCCTCCCTTGACGATCGCAATGGATGCGCCCGGACAATCAAAGTGTTTCAGCGCATCAGCCATGATTCGATCAATGGCGGCGGAATCAAACGCCTGCTGACCTGCGGTGCCTGTTGTGCCTGAGCAGACGGCACAGCCCCAACCGCAGCCAGCATCAAAGCGATGACGAGCAGAATCGCAGTTGCACTGAAAGACTTATCCAATCGTATTTTCACAGGTGTTACCTCGCTTGATTACTTGACAAGTTGAAAGCGGGCTCTGAGGATCCGGCTGCGGAGTTGATGGAGGGTAGCGGCCTCTTCATCTCTCGCACGCCGGGAATGGCAGTGTGCCACAAAAGCTCAGCGAGAGCTAAGCGAACTCGGGCTGGTTGACATGGAAGCATGTCTCCATATTTAATCGGATGTTGCGTATTCAGACCATTGCCTCATAACATTCAAAGACTCCGCATCTTGCATTTAAGGAGAAGCTCGCTCTAGAACGCACAAAGTTGGGCCGATCTTGACAGGAAGGTCGTGGCAAGTGACCGTCAGCTGTACAATAACGCCCTGATCTGAAAGTACATGAAGGGAGGCTATTATGGCAGAAAACAACAAGTGCCCATTCAATGGCAGCGGCACGTCGAACCGAGACTGGTGGCCGAACCAGTTGCGGCTGGATATCCTGCACCAGCATTCCTCCAAGTCCAATCCGATGGGCGAGGATTTCAACTACGCCAAAGAGTTCAAGAGCCTCGACCTGGCGGCGGTGAAGAAAGATCTCGCGGCGCTGATGACCGACTCGCAGGACTGGTGGCCGGCGGACTTCGGCCACTACGGACCCTTGTTCATCCGCATGGCGTGGCACAGCGCCGGCACCTACCGCATCGGCGACGGCCGTGGCGGCGGCGGCAGGGGCCAGCAGCGCTTCGCGCCGCTCAACAGCTGGCCGGACAACGTCAGCCTCGACAAGGCGCGCCGCCTGCTCTGGCCGATCAAGCAGAAGTATGGCCGGAAGATTTCGTGGGCCGACCTGATGATCCTCGCCGGCAACGTCGCCCTGGAAACGATGGGATTCAAGACCTTCGGCTTCGGTGGCGGGCGCGAGGACGTCTGGGAGCCGGATCAGGACGTCTACTGGGGCGCCGAGAAGACCTGGCTGGATGACAAACGCTACTCCGGCGACCGGGACCTCGAAAATCCGCTCGCAGCCGTGCAGATGGGCCTGATCTACGTCAATCCGGAAGGCCCGAACGGCAACCCGGATCCGATCGCTGCGGCCAAGGATATCCGCGAGACCTTCGCCCGCATGGCGATGAATGACGAAGAGACCGTCGCGCTGATCGCGGGCGGCCACACCTTCGGCAAGACCCATGGCGCCGGCCCTGCGTCCCATGTGGGGCCCGATCCGGAAGCGGCCGGCATCGAGGAGCAAGGCCTCGGCTGGAAGAGCAGCTTCGGCACGGGCATAGGCGGCGACACGATCACCAGCGGCCTGGAAGTCACCTGGAGCCACCACGCCCACGAAGTGGAGCAACAACTTCTTCTAGAACCTGTTCGGCTACGAATGGGAGCTGACCAAGAGCCCGGCCGGTGCGCATCAGTGGAAGCCGAAGAATGGCGCGGGCGCCGGTACGGTGCCGGATGCCCACGACCCGTCGAAGCGCATCGCGCCCTCCATGCTGACCACGGACCTCTCCCTGCGGTTCGACCCGGTCTACGAGAAGATCTCGCGGCGCTTCATGGAGAATCCGGATCAGTTCGCGGACGCGTTCGCCCGGGCGTGGTTCAAGCTGACGCACCGCGACATGGGCCCGCGCGCGCGCTATCTCGGCCCGGAGGTTCCAGCCGAAGAGCTCATCTGGCAAGACCCCATTCCCGCGGTCAATCACAAGCTGATTGATGCGCAGGACATTGCCTCCCTCAAGGGCAAGATCCTGGCTTCCGGTCTGTCTGTCTCGGAGCTGGTTTCGACCGCCTGGGCCTCGGCCTCCACCTTCCGTGGCTCCGACAAGCGCGGCGGTGCCAACGGCGCCCGCATTCGTCTGGCGCCGCAGAAGGATTGGGAAGTCAACCAGCCTGCCCAACTGGCGAAGGTGCTCAAGACCCTGGAGGGCATCCAGAGCGCGTTCAACAGCGCGCAGTCCGGCGGCAAGAAGGTCTCGCTGGCCGACCTGATCGTTCTGGGCGGTTGCGCAGCCGTCGAGCAGGCTGCGAAGAATGCCGGTCACGAGGTGACGGTTCCCTTCACGCCGGGACGCATGGACGCCTCGCAGGAGCAAACCGATGTCGAGTCCTTCGCCGTGCTCGAGCCGGTCGCGGACGGCTTCCGCAACTACCAGAAGACCAGATACGCCGTGTCGGCCGAGGAGCTGCTGGTCGACAGGGCGCAATTGCTGACGCTGACCGCGCCCGAGATGACGGTGCTCGTGGGCGGCATGCGCGTCCTGAATACCAACTTCGGAGAGTCCCAGCACGGCGTCTTCACCAAGCGGCCGGAGGCGCTCACCAATGACTTCTTCGTGAATCTGCTCGACATGAGCACGACGTGGAAGGCGACCGCGGAAGCCGATGACGTGTTCGAGGGGCGCGATCGCGCAACGGGCGCACTCAAGTGGACCGGCACCCGTGTCGACCTCATCTTCGGTTCGAACTCCCAACTCCGGGCCTTGGCGGAAGTCTACGGATGTGAGGACTCCCAGGAGAAGTTCGTGCACGACTTTGTAGCGGCGTGGAACAAAGTCATGAACCTTGACCGTTTCGACCTCGCCTGATTCCAGCATGGTCAGCTGTCGTCGATCTGCCGATTGAAAGTGGCTCAGCGGCCCAAGGCCGGAACTTGACACGGTAGGGGTCTGGGGTGCAAATGAATGTCGGGCAACGCGGGTGTATAAGATGGCCGCGCCCGGTCGTCGGGTGCCGCTCCAACAGGCGACCGTCAAGCGGCTTAACTCTTTCGTCAGTCTTGCTGCGACCATGCGACACTTGTTCATCTGCACGCTGCTTTGTATTCTGCCGATACCAGTACTCGCTCAAACCACGCGTTCACTCCCTCAGCCGCGCCAAGCCAAGCGTTCGGATCTTTCCAGGAACTCCGCCCTGGTGCTTGACTGGGCAAATCGCGTGATGGCCAACGACCCGAAGGTCCGGGCAACCGCCGAAGCCGCCCTGGTCCAGGGGGCGGGGCGTTCGCTGCCTTTGCTGAGACGATTCCTCAACCGTCGCAATGAAGACCTGCATCTGGAGACTTTTGAAATCATCCGGCGGATCGGTCCGCCGGCCATTCCGCTGCTGGTGGACCTGCTTCGGCATGAGCGGGTCTCCATCCGGCGCAGCGCCGTTGATGCCTTGATTGACCTGGCGCCCGATACAGAATCGGATTCAACCGGCGTTGAGACGGGCACTGAGAGACGAGGATTCGCATGGTCGCGGGCGATGCCGCACGTGCCCTGGGCGCTTTGGGCAAGAGGGCCAGTCCTTCGGTACGCGCTCTAGTCAAGGCTCTCTCGCACGAGGAACCACACGTCCGCATCTACGCGGCGGAGGCCCTGGCGTCCATCGGTCCGAAGGCGGGCGCGGCGACCAAGGACCTCGCCAGAGCCGTGGGCGATCCGATTCCCGGCGTCCGATGGGCGGCGTGTGAGGCCCTCGCAAGCATCGGCCCGGCCGCGCAGTCCGCTGTGCCGCAGTTGATCGAAGCTCTGAAGGATGAATTCCTCTATGTGCGCATCTGCGCGGCCGGGGCGCTGGGAAGCATCGGGCCGAAGGCACAGACGGCCCGTGGAGGCGCTGAGAGCGGCCGCAAACGATCCCACACTGCGTAACGAAGCTGAGTGGGCGTTGAATCGAATCGCTGGCGTCGAGTCTGGAGAGCCTGTCGTCTCACCCCTTGTGCCCGCGCCTTCCGTCGCGCCCCAACCCCAGACGACGGTGGCTCAAACGGGCAATCCTCCGGTTGACTGGGATACGACCACTGGGCGGAACATCGTCTGGAGCGTCGAGTTGGGAAACGAGACGTTTGGCCGTCCCGTGGTTGCCGGCGATGCGGTCTATGTGGGTACCGACAACGCCAGGCACATGAACCCCGCCTTTCAGGAAGAGTGCGGCGTGCTCATGGCCTTTCGGGTGACGGATGGCGCGTTCCTTTGGCAGGACGTGGCCCCGCGAGTGGAGCGCGGCCTGCGGGAGTTCCTGCTGCCTTCGACGACAAGTGCGCCGTATGTGGAAGGGAACCGGTTGTACTATGTCACCGCCGAGTGCCAACTCCGTTGCCTCGACACGCAGGGTTTCCGCGATGGCGAGAACAATGGTCCGTATCGGGAAGAGGTCTTCCAGGACAACGCTGCGGCCGACATCGTCTGGGAGCTGGACATGTGCGCCCGCCTGGGTGTCTTTCCGCATGAAGCCTCCAACAGCGAAGTGTTGCCCGTGGGTGATCTGCTGATGGTCTGCTACCTCCAACGGCCAGAATGAAGGCCATACGCGCGTCCCATCGCCGCGCGCCCCAAGTCTGATCGCGGTGGACAAGCACTCGGGCGAAGTGGTCTGGCGCGCCATCGGCGCCGGGCGAGCAGGTGCTGCACGGCCAGTGGTCCAGCCCTGTGGCGGCCAACGTCAACGGGCGCATGCAGGTGCTCTTCGGCGGAGGAGATGGCTGGCTGCGCGCCTACGACGCGGCGTCGGGTCGCGAAGTCTGGCGATTTGACGGCAACCCGAAAGACGCCCGCTGGCTTCCGCGCCCCGGCGTCCTTTCGCGCAGCTCTATCATTGCTTCACCGGTCTTCGCCGACGGCCGCGTCTTCGTTGCCATGGGGCAGGATCCTGTGCACGGCAACGGACCTTCGTTGATTCATGCGATCAGTCCCAACGGCCAGGGAGACGTCACCGAGAGCAGGCTCCTCTGGACTTCTCGCGAGGTCGGCCGCGTGGTGGGAACGCCCATCGCGAAGGACGGTCTGCTGTACGTTGGGGACCTGGGCGGAACGGTTCATTGTCTGGACGCGGCAACCGGCGCCCACGTCTGGAAGCACGAGACGAACGAGGCCATCTGGGGATGCCTCCTGCTGGCCGGCGACCGGCTTTACGTTGGGAACGTTGAAGGCAGCATGACCGTTCTTCGTGCCGGACGGCGAAAGGAATTGCTGGCGCAGATCGAGATGGATGCGCCGCTCTATTCGCGTCCGGCGCTGGTCGGCGATGCGCTTTATCTGGCCACCGCGCACCGGTTGTACCTCATCGCGGCAAAGCCTTGATCCTATTCCAGCAAAAGCGAGTCGAGGGGTGAGGCTTGAGTTGCGCGCGCCTGCTTAGCCTTTGTTGTTAGACCTCTAATCGACGATCCAAACGAAACAGAATCGGAGGGTGGCATGTCCATGGTAAACACCTGAGCAAATCCTCGATTCGATAGTGGATGGCATTAACACCGGCAATCTCGAGGCGCTCTATGCCCCTTTATGAGCCTGCGTCGGCTTTTGCGAGTCAGCCAGGAAGCCTCAGTCACGGCTTACTGGGTGTCCTGTGAGTCGCTGGCCGGTTTCATTGCTATGAAGGGCACGTGGCTATCTTGAAGTGACGATGATCCTTCAGGCAAGTGACGCGGCGGCCCTTGGTTGTCGGGGTGTGGTCATTTACGGGAACCGGGCCATACGGTGACCCTGTGAAGCTGACTGGATACAACGCGGATGTTCTGCGCCGTCAGGCAGACGGCTCCTGAGAGCTTCGTGATCGACAACCCTTGGGGAACTCTACTGAGATAATTAAGTTCGATTCGTGCATCTGACGCGGAACGCGCGCCACGAGATGCGTGTTTTAACCTCACAGCTCGCAGCCGACGTGCGCGTCCTCCTCTAGGGCTCCAAAAGGGCGGCCGCGGCTCAATCGGAGTGTTTAGGCAACCATGCCCGAAGTTACGATGCCAAAGTATGAGTTGAGAATTTCGAGTAGCAGGGAAGACTGGCACGCTTACCATTCCATCCGGCGCAAAGTGCTATTCGAGAATCGTGGGCAATTCGGTTTCTATGATGAAAACCATCCGGATGAACATAGCAAAGGTAATCATCCATTGTTGTTATTGCTGGACGACGAAGCGATTGGGGTAATTCGAGTGGACATCAATGGCGATCAGGCGATCTTTCGTCGGGTTGCAATCCGCGAGGATTTACAACGTGCAGGTCATGGACGGGTACTGTTGACTCTCGCGGAATCTTTCGCACAGGAAAGAGGGTGCTTACAAATCCGGTCGGACGTAGCGCCCGATGCAGTTGGCTTTTATGAACGGTGCGGTTATATGTGTGTTCCATCGGCACCAATGACGGGAACGAGCATTTCGATGCAAAAGAATCTCGCATGACCGGCACTAGCGATCGCATTAGGTGTTGCTTCAAGCTGGCGGTCACTACTTCCCAACGGACGGTGAGGTGGTTATGAAAGTCGTCGAAGCAATCAATGGGCAGGTCCTCGGTTAAGGAGAAGCTATGAACAAAACTGACGAGCGCCTCACAACGGACGAACCCGGTGAGTCTCGGCGATGAGGAGGCAGTCAAGAAGGTATTGGTCGATTCAATCCTGGGCCTCTGGGATGTGGTAAACAACCTTACCCGCCTGCGACCAACGCGTCACGAACGTTACCGAGTCACCATCTTTGGCTCGGCCCGAGCAAAGCCCGGAGCCTTTGCTTACGAGGAAACCAAACGAGTGTCGGCAGCCCTGGCCGAGTTGGGTTGCGACATCATCAGCGGCGGTGGTCCGGGTCTGATGCAGGCAGCCAATGAAGGCGTGGCACTTTCAGGGCAGAGTGGCAAATCGATGGGCATCCGCGTTGACCTGCCATTCGAGCAGGAATCCAATCCTTTCGTCGAGCTGACCTTTGAGCACCGCACGTTCTTTACTCGCCTGCATCATTTCGTGCTCGCCTCAGACGCATTCATTGTCGCGCCCGGCGGCATCGGAACTGTTTTGGAGTTGATGATGATCTGGCAGCTGCTCCAGGTCCGGCACCTCCAGCGCACGCCGTTGATTCTGATTGGCCGGATGTGGCCGGGATTGATTGAGTGGGCTCGCAGTTCAATGCTGGCCTATGAAACACCACTCGCAAACATTGAAGACATAGATATTCCGCAATGTGTGGCTACCAGTGAGGAGGCCATCGCCATAATTCGTGAATGCCACTCCCGGTGGCTCAGTGATTCTCGTCAGGCTTAATCTCTGCGCAAAGTCCTGCTGCAAATCGTGCCGCAGACTGCTGCGCAAAGTGATCCCGCTGAAAAGAGACGCGACCATCGAGTTGAGCACTGCGCGGTTTTCGCCGCAGGCTGGACAGCCTGCGGCACGATTACATGGGTGGCTTCCCTTGCGACATAATATACATTATCAGACGCGAGTGGTATGGATGAACACTCCTCTATTCCGACCTTAGTGCCCGCATCGGGTCGATCTGAGACTGCTCGCCGGCCGGAAGATAGTCACTGCACTACCTAAATCAAAAGCGGCGACAGGTCTCGCCGCACTCCAAATTGCTCCCTCGGTTGGGCTCAATCCCTGTCCGGCTGGCGCGGTTAAGGTAGAATGGCGCCAGCATGCGAAGGCCCTCGATCCTTTTTAAATACTTCCTCAAGGAGACCATCCCATTCACCCTGCTGGCCTTCATCATCCTGACGACTCTCGTCGTCGCACAGCAGGCCGGCCGCCTGTCCGAATTGATCCTTGCCTCATCACCGCCATCGAGTCTCATCTTTCAGGTGATTGGCTGGATCATTCCCAACGTAGTCACGATCACGCTTCCCATGGCGCTTCTGCTTGGCGTAATGATCGCTCTCAACCGAATTTCGTCAGACAGCGAGCTCGTCGTGGCAATGGCCAGCGGACGGAGCCTCTTCCAGCTCGCGCGCCCGATGATCCTGCTCGCTCTCGGCGGCGCGATCTTTTCCGCCATACTCACGCTCTCCGTCGTCCCGCGCTCATACCGCGCCATCAAGGCTCTGAGGACCCGCATCCTTCTTCAGGAGCTTGGATCGCAGATAAAACCTCAGAGTCTGAACACCAACTTCCCGGGATACCTGCTCTACGTTCAGGATATCGACCTCCGGAATGGCGAATGGCTGGGCGTCTTCCTGCTTCAGGAGAATGCCGAAGCTCACAATTCGCGTCTGCTCACGGCGCGCCGCGGCCAGCTGAGAATCAGCGACGGACCCAAGACCGCGCTTGACCTCCAGCTCAGTGACGGTCTTTCAGTTACCACCTCAAGCGATTTCTCTCAACACGACCTGACATCATTCCAGGCGCTCTACATCAGACTCTCAGACCTGGGAGAGGCCTTTCCAGCGCTCCAGGCCGATGACGCGCAGCCTGCACAGGAGCTCAAATTTCAAAACCTGAGAGAACGGGTCGCGAAACGGTCGGCGCCGGGAGCTCCGGTCGACCGCCAGTCGCTGGTTGAGCTCCACAAGCGATTTGCCGTGCCATTCGCGAGTATCGCCCTGGTTCTTCTGGCGATCCCGATTGGTGCCGCAACCTCGCGCCACTCGGGCCGCGCCATGGGGATAGCCATCGGGTTCGCGCTGGCATTGATCTATTACCTGGTATTGATTGCGGGTCAGAACCTGGCCCTTTCGGGAGCGCTTCCTGCATGGCTGGGCGTCTGGCTGGCCAATGGGGTATCGCTGCTGCTCGCAATCGCCCTCGTCACGTCACGTCTCCAGATTTCGGACTTCAATCCGGCTAGCCTGATCCGTAGTCTCGGACGCCTCCGGCCCAGGGTCTCCACGCCGGCTTCCGTTTCCGCATCGAGGCCGGTATTGGGTGGGCGCCGCAAGCTCGGGAGCCTGATCAATCTGATCAATTACCTGATACTGAGTGAATTCACCAAATACCTGCTTCTCGGGCTCGTCATTCTGGTTCTGACTTCGATCGTCTTTACACTATTCGATCTCATACCTTCGATAGCCCGCAATGGAGTGAGCGCGAGGTATGCCGGAATCTATCTTGTCTATCTGGCGCCGCAGATCACCTACTTTGTCGCTCCGTTCGCTGTTCTTCTGGCCTGGCTCGCATCCTTCAATCTGCTCGCGCGGAGTAACCAGCTGACGATCCTCTTCGGGAGCGGTCAGAGCGTCCTGAGGCTGGTCGGGCCGGTGATTCTCTTTACGGCAGCGCTCGCGGGGGCTCTATACCTCGCCTCGAACCATGTCCTGCCCGGCACAAATCAGGAGCAGGACACCCGATATCAACACATCAAAGGTCGTAAACTCGAGCAGGCGACGCTGGCGTTCGGCAAGAAGTGGGTGCACGGATCACAGGAGATGATCTATGGTTACCAGTTCATAAGCGACACTAATCAGTTGTTTAATGTAACTGCTTATCAGATCGATCCGCATTCACGGGAGCTTCGTCAGATCGACCATTGGGACCAGGCGAGCCCTTTGGGTGGCTCCAGTTGGAGCACGTCCGCTGGCTGGCAGTATCTGATTGGTGCGAGCCTTACGGGCAACTATCAGAAGGCTGGCCCGGGAACAATCGAGATCCCCGATGGGCCGCAGCTCTTCAAGCGAACCGTGAACGAGGCGAGCAAGATGTCCTATTCCGATCTGAGGGTCTATGTGCGCCAGCTGGCGGCGATGGGCGCTCCGACTCGAAGCCTGCGGGTCGATCTGGAGAAGAAGGTCTCATTTCCCTTCTCCTGCATTACGCTCATGGCGCTGGCGCTTCCCTTCGCGATCAACTCTCAGCGCCACAGCCGCCGTGGGACGCTCGCCGGACTCGGGTTCAGCATCGTCATCGGTCTCCTCTTCTGGTCGGTGACGAGTCTCTTCGAGATGGCCGGCCGTCAGGGCTGGCTTCCAATCTGGATGGCAGCCTGGGGCTCGCAAATGCTTTTTCTGGCTGCCGGCACCCTCCTCTTCTTCCGGCGAAGGATGATGCTCCCCGGTGCCATCTTGGCGCAGCTGCGAAGGCTTACCCGCGCCCTTCGGGCACGGGACGGGCAGGGACAACCCTGCCCTACATTGTTGCCGCGAAGTGCTGCATGACGAAGAGTTGTCCTTGCCCGGCCGCCGCCGTCTGGCGGCGGTAACTCTTCTAGAAAGATGGCAGTTTTCTTATATTTGTGACATGGTAGGTCCGTCCGCGCCGCAACCAAAACCGCAAGGAAATCAGCGACACTAATGCGAAAGCCGCTTTCGATAGCTCTTACTCTGGCCTTCATGGCCCTCGTCTACCTGAGCCTCTGTTTTCAGCCCTCGCTCCTCGACGACGCCGATTCAACTCATGCCCAGGCGGCCAAAGAGATGCTGCAGAGCGGCGATTTCGTGACGCTCCATATCGATGGCGTCCGGTATCTCGAGAAGGCGCCATTCCTATATTGGCTGGTGGCTGCTTCGATTCGCATCTTCGGAGTCAATGAGTTCGCCGTCCGCTTCCCGACGGCGGTTGCCATCATCCTTCTCGCATTCATGGTCTATGTCTTCGGCAGGTGGGCTTTTTCAGTCAAGGCAGGTGCGTATGCTGCCGGAATCATCGTCTCATGCGCCGGTGTCTTCCTATTTACGCGAGTCATGATTCCTGAAGCATGGTTGTCATTGTTCCTGCTGATCGGCCATTACTGTTTCCTGCGCGCTTTCCTGGGGGTCGAGGTCGATAAGAGGTATTACTTCGGCTTCTACGCAGCGACTGCCATGGCGGTGCTGACCAAGGGCTTGATCGGGATCGTCTTTCTTGCGGGTCCTGCACTGATCTTCCTGCTCCTGACCGGCAACTATTCAAAGTGGCGCGAAATGCGCATCCTGCCAGGCGCTCTGCTCTTCGCGGTCATCGCTGTTCCGTGGCACCTATTGGCGGGGCTGCGCAATGAGGGCTTCTTCTGGTTCTATTTCGTCAACGAGCATTTTCTCCGCTTCATTGGCAAGAGAATGCCCATGGACTATAACCGCGTTCCATTCCTCAGCTACTGGCTCCTGCATCTTGCATGGCTATTCCCGTGGAGTTTCGGAATTCCGCTTTTGGCGATGGAGGTTCCTCGATCTTTGCGCTCATTGGACAGGAGACGCCTGATCAGTCTCTATACGTGGCTATGGGCTGGCAGTATCCTCCTGTTCTTCAGTCTCTCCACGAATCAGGAATACTATACGTTTCCGGCCTATCCACCCCTCTGCCTGCTGCTCGGTGCGAGCCTGGCCTCGGCGGAAGAACGCACCAGCTGGAACCGGTATCTGACATGGATGAGTGGAGCGATAGCGGCCATCGCGGTCCTGGCTGCCGCGGTTCTTGGGACTCTGGTCTGGATGTCGCGGTCGGTAGCGGCTACCGGGGATCTCTCTTCGTGGCTGGATAAGGCGCCTGCGGATGCCGAGCAATACACGCTCTCGCTGGGTCATTTTTCAGATCTTACCGCCAATGCATTTGCGGAGCTCCGTTGGCCGGCGATCGGTGCCGCGCTGGTCCTGGGAATAGGGTTCCTCGTCGCCTTCAGGTTCAGAAAGCAGCGGCAACACGAACTTGCAACCGGCGCGACCGTGGTGAGTATGGGGCTGCTGTTCCTATGCGCCAACGTCGCGCAGAGCTATTTTGATCCGGTTCTCTCCTCGAGAGTGCTGGCGGATGAGATCAAGCGCCGGTGGGAGCCTTCCTCGAGAATCGTCTTCAATGGAGAGTATCCGGGAGGCTCGTCGATCGGCTTCTACACGGACCAGCCGATTCTACTATTGAACGGACGGGTCACCGGGCTGGAATTCGGGTCCCGCTATGCTGATGCACCTCCGGTCTTTCTCGAAGAGCAGGATCTCATTCGCCTGTGGAAGAGCGGCGATCGAATCTTCCTTTTCACCGAAGACTCCAAGAAGGAGTCCCTGCTTACATGGTGGGCTCTCCGGTATTCGTCGCAGCCCAACGCGGCGGCAAGAGCCTCCTGATGAACAAGCCCTGATCGACGTGGCGACTGGCTGAGTATGGAGTGCGGCGACTTGTCGCCGCTTTTGATTTAGCATACTGCAGTATAATGATTTGGACGCCCGATTCTTCTTCATCACTGCAGTAACTAAATCAAAAGCGGCGACAAGTCGCCGCACTCCATACTAAATCAGTGACCTTGACCTGCGACCGCACCTATGTAGAATCCTTGCTAGATAGGATACTGTTCACCTGGGAGCGATCATTATGGGAAAAGGCTTTCTCACTTACGCCACGGCGATCATCCTTCAAGCGATTGCCAACGGCTACCTCTACGGCTTTGACATCATCGATATCACCGGTGTTCCGGGTGGAACCGTATATCCTGCGCTGCGCCGGCTCGAAGAAGCCGGCTACCTCTCATCGAAATGGGAGAAGGCCGATATCGCTCAGGCTGCCACCCGCCCGCCACGCAAGTACTACGAGCTCACACGCTCAGGTCAGGCCCTGCTCGCCGATGCCCTGAAACGGTATCGCCTGCTCGAACAGACTCAAATCCGCAAGGCTCGTCAAACGCCGTCACGAGCGTAGCGTGATCAGTATCAAATGCCGATCGGTCCCACAGCATCTCTCCAAACTGCATCTCTGGTTCGTGGCGCTCATCGGCATCACGGTGCCCCGTCGCCTTCGTGCCGACTGGCGGAGCGAGTGGGAGGCCGAGCTGCAACACCGCGAAGCGATGCTCGCCACCTGGCATCGGCTGAGCTGGCGCAACAAGGTTGATCTGTTATCGAGAAGTACGGGCGCGTTTTGGGATGCGCTGCGACTGCAACCGCGAAGGATGGAGGAAGAGATGATTCAGGATTTGCGCTACGGCGCACGAATGCTGTTCAAGAATCCGGCGTTCAGCAGCCTTGTGATTCTCACCCTGGCGCTTGGCATCGGGGCGAATGCCGCCCTCTTTTCGATCGTCAACAATGTTCTCTTGAGTCCACTTCCCTATCCGCACCCTGAACAGCTCGTCACGCTTCATCAGAGCAAACCCAATTTCGAGACGGGCGCAATTCCCTATCCCAATTTCCGCGACCTGCAAAAGGAGAATCGCACCTTCTCGTCGATGGCAATCTCACGCAGATTCGGCTTCAGCCTGCTCGGCAGGGGTGATGCCGAGCGCGTCAGTGGAAGGCTCGTATCCGCCGACTACTTTTCCGTACTCCAAATCAATCCGTCGCTCGGCCGCACTTTTGTCACCGGCGAAGATCAACGCGGCGCAAGCCCGGTGGCCGTAATCAGCAGGCGCCTCTGGCAACGCAAGTTTGATTCGGCGCCTGAAGTGATTGGCCAGAGCATGACCCTGGATGATAAGAGCTACAGCATCATCGGCGTACTCCCCGAGAGCGTGCGGATCATCAGCGACGCCGATGTCTTTGTTCCGATCGGCCAATGGAGCAATCCGGCGCTCGAGAACCGTGGTGTCGCGCTCGGCCTTCACGGCATAGGGCGGCTCAAAGAGGGCGTTGCAGTCGAAGAGGGTCAGGCGGATCTTGACCGGATCATGCGCGATCTTGCGGCAGCCTATCCGGTACCAACAAGGGTAACGGAGCAAAGGTCATTCCTCTGAAAGAGTTCATGGTCGGGAGCGCGCGTCCGATTCTCATCATGCTCCTCGGGGCGGTAATGTTCGTGCTGCTGATCGCCTGTGTCAATGTAAGCAATCTGCTGCTTGCCCGCTCAACCGGCAGAACACGGGAGTTTGCTATTCGCACCGCTCTTGGCGCGGGCCAGTGGAGATTGCTGCGGCAGTCTTTGACGGAGAGCACTCTTCTGGCCTGCTCGGGAGGCCTTCTGGGATTGCTGTTCGCCAGCTGGGGAACACAGGCCGCCCTGGCTATGCTGCCCGATGGATTGCCTCGCGCACAGGAGATCAGGCTGGACTACCGTGTGCTGATCTTCACGCTCGCCGTCTCCCTCTTGACGGGCTTGCTGTCAGGCCTGGCGCCGGCACTCAAGAACTCCCAGCACCGCCTTTCGGAGACACTCAAGGACGGCGGGCGCGGGACAGGAGTCAGGTTGCACGGTCAGGGCATGCTCGTCGGGATCGAGGTTGCTCTGGCGCTCTCGCTGCTGATCGGCGCGGGGCTCATGATCCGAAGCATGACCGCCGTCTGGAACCTCGATCCCGGCTTTCGTGCTGAGAACGTCACTACCTTCGGCCTGAGCCTCCCGCCTTCGATGGGATCTGCAAGTCCGGAGAAGATCCAAATTGCAACCCGCGATCTCCATCAGAGGCTCAACTCAATGCCCGGGATGCGGGCCGTCTCATTCTCCAACGGGGCCTCTCCATTGCAGGGAGAAGATGACCTCTTTTTCTGGTTGGATGGGCAGCCGCGGCCCGCAAGCCAGAGCGAGATGAACATGGCAGTCGTCTATCGGGTCGAACCTACATATCTGGATGCCATGAGCATTTCGCTCAAACTTGGGCGGTTCTTCACCGAAGCGGACGACGAGCATGCACCGCCTGTTGTCGTCATCGATGAAGCCCTCGCTCGCAAGTACTTCGGCACGGAAAACCCGGTGGGCAAGCATCTTCGCATGGACCCTGACAAAGAACCGCTCGAAATCGTCGGCGTCGTGGGCCATGTCATGCAGTGGAGCCTGGATTCGGATTCGCAACAGTCTCTTCAGGCGCAGCTCTATCGTCCCTTCAGTCAGACATCCGACGGCTCGATCATTTTCGGAGTGGTTGCCCGATCGGCCGGCAACGGCACGGTGAGTGTGGAATCGCTCAGGCGCGTAGTCCAGGGCCAGTACAACGAGAGCGTCATCTTTGATCTGCAGACGATGAATGAAGTGATCGCGGACTCGCTCTCTGCGCGGAGATTCTCGACGATTCTGCTCAACGCATTTGCTCTGGCGGCCCTGCTCCTCGCGAGCCTCGGGCTCTATGGAGTGATCTCCTATCTCGTTGGCCAGCGAACGCATGAGCTCGGAGTTCGCATGGCGCTTGGCGCTCAACGAAGCGACGTCATGCGACTGGTCATAGGCGATGGGATGAAGATGGCGCTTGGCGGTGTCGTCGTTGGATTGGGAGCCTCGCTTATCCTGACTCGGTTCATATCCGGGATGCTCTTTGGGGTGGGCGCAACCGATGTCGTGACATTCGCAACGATCACAGCTCTTCTTTCGGCTGTCGCTCTTCTGGCCTGCTACGTACCGGCCCGCCGGGCGATGAGCGTGGATCCGGTGACTGCTCTGCGTCACGATTGATCGTTCCGCAGGCCGGATACCCGCGCCAGACGGCGCGGGACGGGCAGGGACAAGCCCTGCCCCTACAGCGTTGTCGCGAAGTGCAGACGTTTTAGGCAGAACGTATGTAACTCTTAGGCAGACTGGACGCACTGGTCGTGGAAGCCGTCGTAGGGGCGGCTCGCGAGCCGCCCCTACGACCGCCCCTACGGCGGCCGCCTCACCCGGGATGCGCCGACTGCCGTGCGTTCTTTATGCGCCGGAGCGGCGAACGGTGAGCAGCGAAAAGCGACCGCCATCAAGCAGGAGATAGCGCTCGTTGCGCCAAATAACCTCACGGCCCATGAAACCTCCTGCCCAGGCAGCAAAACTGAGGAGATCCTGCAGCGGAATCAGCCAGAAACGCTCGAATGGCCTCGGCTGAGCGAGGAGCTGGGTCGTCAGCAGAATGGCGACTCCCGCTCTGGTAATCAGGGCGGCCAGCAGAATGGCCAGACTTGTTCTCGTAGGACTGATCGCCAGAAGGGCGAGAGCCCACGGCAGAACATAGGTTACCCCCTGACCGAAGTAACCGGCGGGACGCGAAAACCGTGAGCTGCGGTTCCATCGCAGGCGATGCTGAAAGCTCTTCACCGCGCCCATCGCAGTTGCGTGATGGTCGATGACGTAAGTTGAAAGGCTTACACGCCAACCGGCACTCGCCACTCTCTGACCGAGCACGAAATCGTCTGCCAGATAGTCGGCCATCGCGCCAAACCCACCTATCTTTTCGAGACACTCGGCGCGGACCGCCATCGATGGACCGAGCGTAAAATTCATGCCCTCGAGGCGCTCGGCAACGACGACTCCCGCCATGAACTCGGTGCTCATTCCGAGGGCCTCGAGCTTCGACCAGATATCTTTTCCGCCAATTCCGCGATACAGGTTGGTGACGGCCCCGACATCCTCGAGCTCGAAGCTCGCTGCCAGGGATCGGAGGTAATTCCTGCCAACCGACGTATCGCTGTCGGTGATCACCAGGATGGCGTGCCTCGCGACGGCCGCCATCTTTTCCATGCTGTATACCTTTGCATTGGCATAACGCGGCTCGCCAGTGATCACGAGTCTCGTGGGAACGCTATCATGGCGTGCCATCAGCCGGCGGACGATGGCTACTGCCGGGTCTGATTCCTGTCTGACAGCAAAGATGATCTCGAATGCCGGATAGTCTTGTGTGAAAAAGCCGTCGAGGTAGGTCTCCAGTCCAGGATCTGCTCCGTGCAGCGGTTTAAGCAGGCTCATTGGCGGCAGCGAGAGTGGCGAACGTTCCGAGGCGCGAGTACGCCGGAGCCTTCTGATCGAGACGGCCGCGATCAGATAGTAGGCGATCCCTGCCAGGGTCGCACCAAGAGTCAGGTAATAGAGCGCTAGGCGAACCGCAACCAGCATATTGAGACTGCTCCACAGGCCTGCATCGATGACATCGGTTTACCACAATTTTAGACGGCTCTAAGCTTAAGCAAAGTTTCGCTTTTTTCCAATCAAACTTGTTGTCCTGATTCTCTTTGCCCTCATCACATAGTCGCGGCCGTAAGATTCAGACTCATGCCGAAGGTCGCCGTTGGACCACCGTGATAGACTGATTGAGTCACGATCTGAACACGAAAGGGCTCTACGTTCATGAGTGAGGCTAATCCTGAGCTCGCACCTCCACCTCCCCTCACTGCCTCGCGGGAGCAACTGTTTCCGATTTTGACGCCTGAACAGATCGGGCGCATTGCGGAGCACGGACGCCTTCGGAAGGTGGAAAGTGGTGAGGTACTCAGTGATGTTGGCCAGGCCAACCTCCATTTCTATGTCGTCACCGGCGGCACATTGATGCTTCTACGATCGGGCGAGAATGCCGAAACACTGGCTCTGATTAAACCGGGCATGTTCACCGGCGAAGTGACCATGCTCTCCGGCAGGCGCGGCCTCGCGCAGCTTCGAGCGGATGGTCCGGGCGAGGTGATCGAGCTCGACAGGGATAACCTCCTCTCACTGGTTCAGACCGACGGTGAGTTGAGCGACATCCTCATGCGGCCTTCATCTACCGCCGGGTCGAGCTCATCAGGCGAGGAGTCGGCGATGCGGTTCTGATGGGCTCGAACTATTGTTCGGAGACACTTCGCATTAAGCAGTTCCTGACCAGGAACGGCCACCCCTACTCATTCATCGATCTCGACCACGACGAAGGCGTGCAGGCCATTCTCGACCATTTCCATGTCTCAGCAGCCGACGTGCCTGTGGTCATTTGCCGCGGGGAGCTGGTCCTCCGGAATCCGAGCAACCAGCAGATCGCTGATTGCCTCGGCTTCAACGAGGGCATTGACGAGACACAAATCCGCGATCTGGTCATCGTCGGTGCCGGGCCCTCGGGCCTTGCGGCGGCCGTGTATGGTGCATCGGAGGGACTCGACGTCCTCGTGCTCGAATCGAACTCGCCCGGAGGACAGGCCGGCTCGAGCTCAAAGATTGAAAACTATCTTGGTTTTCCGACCGGAATCTCGGGTCTGGAACTGACGGGTCGAGCCTTTACGCAGGCGCAGAAATTCGGCGCTCAGGTTGTGGTTGCAAGAGGCGCGAAGCAGTTGACGCTGCAAACGCAGACCCTACGCCATCCAGATCGACAACGGCCCTCACGTACCGGCCCGAACAATCATCATTGCCACGGGGGCCGAATACCGGAAGTTGACGATCGATAACCTCTCGCAGTTTGAGGGTGGCGGTATCTATTACGGCGCGACCAACGTCGAATCGCAACTCTGCCACGGCGAAGAAGTGGTTGTCGTTGGCGGCGGCAACTCGGCCGGCCAGGCTGCACTCTCTCTTGCTGAGGACGGGGCGAAGCTAGTCAACCTCATGGTCCGAAGTGAAGGGCTGGCCGAGACGATGTCTCGTTATCTCATTCGCCGCATCGAATTGCATCCCGCTATCACCTTCAGGCCTCACACCGAACTCACGGCGCTTGAAGGCTCGACCCACCTCGAGAGAGTCACGTGGCGAGACAATCGATCCGGATCGACGGAAACCCATGACATCAGGCACGTCTTTGTGATGGCTGGGGCTCTTCCAAACACGCACTGGCTTGATGGCTGTCTTGCGCTCGATGCGAAGGGATTCATCAAGACCGGCCCGGACCTCTCCGACGATGATCTGGCTTCGGCGAAGTGGCCATTGACTCGTGCTCCCCATCTGCTCGAAACGAGTCTTCCAGGTGTGTTCGCCGTCGGCGATGTCCGCGCCGGCAGTCTGAAACGGGTGGCGTCTGCGGTGGGCGAGGGCTCGATAGCCGTTGCCTTCGTTCATCAGGTATTACACGAGTAGATGAAGTAAAGATACCGGTAATGAAAGCAATTCGGCTGCACCGAAGAGGCGGCCCGGAAGATCTGGTCTACGAGGATGCGCCCGCGCCCAGCCTGAGTCCCGGGGACGCACTGGTGCGCGTGATGGCCAGTTCCCTTACACCGACCGAGCTGACCTGGAACGAAACCTATAGCAATTGTGACGGTTCTCAGCGACTACCGACAATCCCGGGCCATGAATTCTCCGGCATTGTTGACGGCCTATCCGAAGGAGCAAGTGGTGTGACAATCGGCGAGGAGGTGTACGCCCTGACCTCGTTCTGCCGGAATGGCAGTGCTGCCGAGTATGTGGCTGTGCATGCAGCTGACCTCGCTCCCAAACCGAAGACGCTCAGTCATTCAGAGGCTGCCGCCGTCCCGCTCTCGGCATTGACCGTCTGGCAAGCCTTCTTCGATCACGCTGACATCGGAAGCGGGAAACGCGTACTCGTCCATGCAGCTGCGGGAGGCGTCGGCACATTCGCGGTCCAGATAGCGCGTTGGTGCGGCGCCCACACGATCGGGACGGCCTCAGCAGACAACCGGGATTTCGTTCTGAGCCTCGGTGCGGACGAAGTGATTGATTACCGCGCAACGCGATTTGAAGAGATTGTCAGCAACATCGACCTGGTGCTCGACACAATTGGTGGAGAAACGAGGGAGCGCTCGTGGCAGGTGCTCAACTCAACCGGAATTCTGATCGCTCTGAATGCCCCGATCAGCGAGAGTGACGCCAAGCGTGGAAGGCATGGCAAGTTCTTTATTGTCGAACCCAACAGAGACCAGTTGGCGAAGATAGCGGGGCTGATTGATTCGGGTCTCATCAAGCCGGTGATTGCCGGCATAACTCCACTCTCAAGGGCTCGGCAGGCTTTTGAGCAGGCTGCAGAAGGTCACACCCGGGGCAAGCTGATCCTCGAGGTCGCCAAGGGGTGACTCTCACGCGGCCTCCGCTTGAGCAATTTGGAGTGCGGCGACCTGTCGCCGCTTTTGCGTTGCCTATTGGAGCACTGAGATAACACGCACCTCAATACTTCCCATCGCCCAATAGCTATCTCAAAAGCGGCGACAGGTCGCCGCACTCCAAAATTATTACGCGGCCTGAACCAGACCGCGACGGCTGTTTTGCTTTCTTGCCCACACCTGGCTCATGCGCTGGCATAAACGCGATCACCGTTTCGTCGTCAGCGAGACGCCGCATCTCGATCAGCGTATCCTCCAATTGCTCGTTGGTGATCAACCCGGCCTTGACGAAACCTGGTCCCGCTTCGGCTACCGAGAGCTCCAACAGGCGCTTAACCTCGCCCCGGGCAACTACCGGCTGGTTGTAAGTTATATCAGGCCTCGAAAAGTTGGCCGCGATAACCATCTGAAAAAGACGCCGGCCAAGCGTATAGTCGACTCCCCACGACGGACCCAGGCGGCCAAACAACTCGGCAAAGGCATTGAGAGCGGTTGGCGGCTCGCTCCCTGCTGACGTCAAATCGCCATCTTCGCACACGAGAATGCCCTGAGGCTTGAGAAGATTGCGCATCTCATGGAGCGCCTGCATCGGATCCGTCAAGTGGATCAGCAGGAAGCGGCAGTAGACGAGATCGAACGATTCCCTGGCAGGCCCGTGCTCGTGGCGCTCGCCTCAACAAAGGTAACGTTGGTTGTAGACGGCGAAAGCAACTCGCGAGCCTGGGCAATCTGCGCTCCACTGAAATCGACTCCAGTCACCTGACCCGAAGGACCAACAAGCTCGGCCAGAAGGCTCGTCACCATCCCGACTCCGCACCCAAGATCGGCAACCTTCATGCCGGGTTTGATGCCTGCCTCAAGAAGAACACGCCGCGCTCCGGCGCCATAAAGACTATGGAGGAGCTGAAGGCGGTGAGCCGCAGCCCTTCCCGTAGCAAGAACGTATTCACCTTTGATTTCGCTTGTCGAGTTCATAGCTTCTCCTGTTGTTTGCGCCGGCTTCCAGGAATGGCCGGCTGAGTCAATCATTTAAAGTGTCTTCAAGAATGCGATCAGAGCTCTGCGATCCGCCTCTCCGAGCTTCAGCCCGAATGTGTGCCCCTTGACGGCCCGGTTCGAAACGCCCGCCCCTCGGAATCCGGTAGGCACATAGTCATCACGCAGTCGTCGCGGATCGAACCAGTCTTCAAGCGTCAGAACTGAACCGTTGTGCTCGAACGGACCCCGGTACCAGACACCCTTCAATGAGGGAACCTTGTAGTAGCCGGTGCCCCGCCGTGTCCTGAGCGTCATTTGAGGATCGGTTCCAACAGAGACCGGCAGGATGTCGTATTTCGTCTTGTGATCGGATGGAACTTCGAATCCGTCGGCCGGCGTCAGCATGTTGTTCGTGTAGAGCGGCGGAGTGTGACACACGGCACAGCCCTCCCTCTTGAAGTACCTCCTCTCCCTTTGTCGCGAGTGCATCTCGCTTGTTCGGATTGCGAGGCGGCTCGAGCGAGTAGATATAGAGAGCCAGCGCGTAGAGCTGTTCGTCGCTATAGCGGCCGCGAGTCGCGGGATCTGGTGGCGTCCGGAAATCGCGAGCGGCCGGAATGAAGCCGGCATAGCTTGCGAGATCGTCCGCACCCTGATTGAGCGCCGCGTACCGCATCATATCGGCCATCGAGCGTTGCACTACCAGGCCCGTGTGGTCGAGGTACTTGCGCTCACTGACACCGATCAGGTCGGGTACCTGCGGAGGATAGAGAGCACTCGATCCCTGCCGGGCAATCACGCCCGGGGAATCGCGTCATGCCATCCGGCAATCGTCTCCAGCGATGTCTTATCCAGCTCGGCCTGCGGATTGGGATTGAGCCAGGGCGCGCCGAAAAGCGAGCGCTCAATCAATCGCATCCGTTCAACGGGTGAATCGGCCATCGCGAAGCTACCGGCCTGATCGAAGGCCAGATTGCCCTGAGCCCCTTTGACGACTGTTCCATCGTCAAGCACCCTCGTGTGGCACATGGTGCACGAAATGGTCCCGAGCTCGACCTTTCCCTTCTCTCGGACGACATAGCGGAAATAGGGCAGAGTGCCGTCCTTCGCTGCACGAGGCGCGACCTTCTTATACCAGTCGGGATTTGTAACATCCTTCGCTCTGACCACCGCATTGTAGAAAGTTGGCGCATCGAAGATTGCTTCTCCGGCCTTCAACCAATCGGCTTTGGTCTTGAAGCAGGATGGATCGAAGGGTTCGACCTCCGGCTCTCGCTGATTGAGCCACTCCTGATAACCTGCGGGCTCTTTACCCGGAACATAGACGGGATAGCTCTTGTAGATCGGCCTCACCGGGATTCGATAGTAGTAGTCGGCTGAAATCTGCCTGGGTGATGCGGCCGCGGTGGCGAGCGGAAGCTCGAGCTGCGACATCGCTTCGTCTTCCCAGACCGTGGGCCAGACCTTGGCCAGCTATTAGAAGACGACCGCGCTTCTTTCTGGGCGCTCCCATCAATCGCAAGAAACACCGCAACTGCTGGTGCAAAAGCCAGCGCAAGCAATCTCAGTATCCAGGTCTTCGATCTATTTTGCTGGTTCATCTTCATTGAGACCTCGTTTTGCCCGAGCTTACCCGCGCCCTTCGGGCACGGGACGGGCAGGGACGAGCCCTGCCCCTACAAGGTCGCGCGATACAACATTGATCTGCACCGCGCCACGTCGCGAACACCTCACTGCCCGTCAACCAGATAACCCGTAACGCTGATGCGGACGTCCTGTTGTCCCTGGTTGCCCTCTCGCTCGACGATGATCTGAAAACCACCGAAACCGTCGGCGTAAGCGCGCAACTCCTGGCCTGCAATCGAAGTCAGACCATTCCGACTGCTGCTAAAAGCAAAATGATGAAAGACCGTCTGTCCTCCACGAAAGGTCCCTATCTCGCCGTCCACCATGGGGCTGCCAAACTTCGCGAGACCCAGAGACATACTCAATGACGAGTATCTTTCCCGCCGGCACGGCCAAATCGGTTGCTACCTGTGATTGACCGTTGATGAAGGTCAGATCCACCTGGTGCTGAAAGGTCTGCCTGGCAGAATTGTCCACGTCACGCGTCAGGACCGGATCGGTCTCCGTGTTTGTGACGTTCACTTCCTGAGCGCCCTTTGCGGCTGAAATAGACTGCGCCGCATTGGGTGCGGTAAAGGCCGCTGAGCCGATGAGAACAGCGACACCCAACGATGAAATCAATAGAGTTCTTAAGCTAATCATTTGTTCCTCTCCCCTTCTCCTGCTTGTCTCGACCCGAATTCCGGTCTTCCCTTCACGTGCGCATAGTAGCGGCGATGCGGAAAGCAGTCATAAACATGGGTGAATTTGCGGTGAAGTTTTGGTTAAGTCGCACTCAATTGCCGGCCATGCCGCTAACTCCTGCATTGCCATCTCTTTCTTGGGAAACGATAATGTCGTTTCGAGCATCGGCGCAGAGAGAGGCGGGCAGCTCAAACAAGATCGTGTCTTTAGAACAGCCAATAGTCTTCGGAAACTACCGCCTCGACCTCACAAATCAGTGTCTCTGGCGTGACGAACGCTCGATTCCGATCCCTCCCAAAGAGTTCGCTGTCCTCCTTTACCTCCTCCGCCATCCGGGCCGGCTTGTCACCAAAGATGAGTTGATCGAAGCCGTTTGGCCTGAGACTACGGTGACTGATGGCGTTCTCAAGGTGAGCATCAGGAAGATTCGCGTTGCCCTCGATGATGACCCAAAGTCGCCGCGATTCATCGAGACGGCACACCGGCGAGGATACCGGTTCATAGCGACCGTGTCCGAGACCGCCGCACCTGCCCCGGGCACGCCCCAACGCTTCTCCGGCGCATATCGCCTTTCCGATTTCACAACCTCGGCACCAGCCGGCAATCTGGTCGGCCGTGAGCAGCCAATGGCGCGGCTCCGACAGTGGTTGAAGCGGGCCATGGCGGGCGAGCGCCAGACGGTCTTTGTTACCGGCGAAGCAGGGATCGGAAAGACAACCCTCATCGAAGCCTTCCTGCAGAAGGTCAGGGGCGATTCGCAGGCTCTCGTTGCGCAGGGTCAATGCCTCGAGCAATACGGCTCGGGCGAAGCCTACCTTCCGGTCCTCGAAGCTCTATCGCGGCTCTGCCAGGAGACTGATGAGGCCCGCATGATCGAGCTCCTGCGACGCCATGCACCGACCTGGCTGCAGCAGATGCCGTGGCTGATCGACGAGACTGAGCGCGCGAATCTGAAGAGCCAGGTCATCGGCGCAACACGTGAGCGTATGGTTCGCGAGATGGCCGAGGCGCTTGAGGAGTTGACCTCGACCCGAGGTCTTGTGCTCGTACTCGAGGACCTTCACTGGAGTGACTACTCGACGCTCGATCTCCTTTCTTACATCGCCAGAAGACGCAAGCCGGCGAAATTGATGGTTCTCGCTACCTACCGGCCCGTCGACGCGACGTTGAGTGACCACCCTCTGCGCGGCGTGAAGCAGGAGCTTCAAACGCATCGTCAATGCGAGGAGCTGGCGCTTGAGTACCTTGGGAGTGAAGCGATCAATCAATATCTGGCTGCGCGCTTCCCGCTGAACCAGTTTCCGGAGGGACTGGCTGATCTCCTCCACAATCGAACGGAAGGCAACCCATTCTTCTTCATAAACGCCGTCGACTACCTGCAGGCCCAGGGCCTGATTGCCGAGGTTGACAGTCGGTGGCAGTTGACGGTGGCCCTCAGTCAGCTGAGCCTCGGTGTTCCAGAGAGCATCAGGCAGATGATCGAAAAGCAGATTGCCGGCCTCGATCGGGGGCTGCAGCGGGTGCTCGAGACCGCCGCGGTGGCCGGGGTTGAATTCCCTGCCGCCGCCATTGCCTATGGGCTGGAAGAGAGCCTCACAACGATTGAAGAGACATGCGAGGAGCTCGAGCGCCGACACCGGTTCCTCCGTGCCACGGGGATAGGCAGACTGCCGAATGGAATGGTTACGGCGCGGTACGCATTCACTCACTCTCTCTATCAGGAAGTGCTTTACGAACGTGTGGCGCCCTGGAGGCGCGTTCGCCTTCATCAGTTGATCGGTGAGCGTGGAGAGGAGGCTTATGCCGAGCGTGCTGCCGATATCGCTGCTGAGCTGGCCATGCACTTCGAGCTTGGCCACGATTATCGACGGGCCGTCAAGCACCTGCGCCAGGCGGCCCAGAATCATTTCCTTCGCTTCGCCAACAGGGAGGCCATCGCATATCTCATGCGAGCTCTGGGTCTTCTCGAACACTGGCCTGAGTGGGAGCGAACAGGCGCACGGATAGCATTGCTCGAGCAGGCAGGGCTGGCGCGCCTGGCCATGGGCGATATGTCGGGCGCAGCCGGCGACTTCGAAGCTCTCCGCGAATATGCTCGCATCAAAGGAGTGACGAAGTATGAGGTGCGGGCGCTGGACAATCTTGCAACGGCGCTCTCATGGATCGATCGCGACCAATGCCTGTCAGCTGCGAAGCGATCCCTCGCACTGAGTAACGACCTGAATGACGAACTATTGCAGGCGCATGCGAGAGGCTGCTGGGGTTACTGGCAGATACCTCTTCGTCGGCTGGGCGGACGAGCATGCCAAGGCGGTCAGCGAGGCGGCTAGACGCAGCAAGAAGGGTGGGAGATCGCGCAATGCTCGGTCTGCACCTCGCTCGCTCCAGCTTCATGGATTGCCTGCGCTCCGAATATCAAAAGGCGAGCGAATCCGCCGACGAAGCCACCGGCATAGCCCTGGAACTGAGCAACGCTCACACCTATCTCCTGTCTCGCTACTACCGTGCCTGGAGTCTTCTTCATCATGGCAAATGGGGTGAACTGCTGCGCATCGTTGGCGAGCGAGGCGACGGACTCCAAATGGCCGAGCGGAACGAACACAAGCGCTGGGCCGTCCTCTTCCGCCTGGAGCTTGCCTGGCTGCACGAGCAGGCCTTTGACTTCGAGCGTGCCCGGGAATTGTGCCAGATCTCGTTTGAACAGGCGCGTGAGCTAGTCCATCCCTATACGGAAACGCTCAGCCAGATTCTCATGGGCAACGCCTACCTCGGGCTCGAGAGACGAGGGCTGGCGTTTCAGTGCTTCAAGACTGCTATGGGCCGTATTGAACATGGCCGCAGCCTTATGGATTGGGTGTTGCGAATGCCGCTTCACAACGGCTTGAGCCGTTACTGGCTGGCGGAAGGCAATACGACTGAGGCGCGGCGCGAAGCTCACCTGCTTGTGGAGCTGGCGGGAGCGCCATCCGAGCGAACCTACCTGGCACTGGCATATCAAACTCTCGCCGAAGTTGCCTTGGCTGAGCAGAATCGCGTCACCGCGGAATCCTCTATCAAACAGGCATTGGAGGTTATCGAGACTGGAGACTCACCATTGGCCGAGTGGCGCGTCTGTGCTGCGGCGGCGAGATTCTTTGCCACGCTCGAGGATGGAAAAGATCAGACGGCCTATCTATGGCGCCGGAGTACGGAGAGTCTCTACCGGCTGGCATTTTCACTCGGAGATGCCGACGCATTGCGCCAGACACTGCTGACGAATCCGGTCACCCAGGAAATTCAGCAGCACGCTGTGCAATATCAGAAGAGTCAGTAGTCAGCACGCAAGGAGCAAAAAGTGAAGCTTATCTCCGTCAATGTCGGACTTCCACGCGAGGTGACCTGGAAAGGGCGCACAGTCTCGACCGGCATCTTCAAGGAGCCGGTGGCCGGCCGCATCATGGCACAGCGCGAAAACCTCGATGGAGACCGCCAGGCCGATCTGACCGTACACGGCGGTCCCGAGAAGGCCATCTACGCCTATCCCGCGGAGCACTATGATTTCTGGCGGACGGAATTGCCTGAGATCGACTTCAAGTGGGGCCAGTTTGGCGAGAACTTCACGATCAGCGGCTTGAGCGAAGAGAGTCTCAACATCGGCGACCAGTTCCGAATCGGATCAGCGATCGTCATGGTGACGCAGCCGAGGCTGCCCTGCTACAAGCTCACGGTCAAGTTTAATCGTGACGATATGCTTAAGCGATTCCTGGCAAGCAAGCGGACGGGCTTCTATTTCTCAGTCAGGCAGGAGGGTGAGGTCGGAGCCGGCGACGAGGTTATTGAACTGAGCAGGGATGGAAACAATGTCACGGTTGCCGACATCGTCCGGCTCTACCTGCGCAAAAGCGACGATCCTGGGTTGCTTGCCAGGGCCTCGCAATTGGAACCGCTGCCTGAGTCCTGGAGGAAGTACTTCCAGGAGCGTCAGTCCTGATCTCAGGCAGCGTTCACCGATCAGTTTTGATCGAGGCCCGATCAGCAGTGATCACGTGCCCGAGTGCCAGCTGGACAGATACTCGAGCTGCTCCGGCGTCTGCTCGTCGATGTGAACATTCATTGCTGCAAGTTTGAGCCGCGCGATCTCGAAGTCGACTTCTTCCGGAAGAAGGTGGATGCCCGCTTCGAGCTTGCCCTTGTTCTTGACGAGATACTCGGCTGAGAGCGCCTGATTGGCGAAGCTCATATCCATCACGCTCGCCGGATGGCCTTCAGCCGCCGCAAGATTGATCAAGTCGACCCTCGCCCAGGACAATAACCGCTGCCTCCACTCTTGAGCGTGTACTCTTCAACGAACGGGCTCAGCGTTCGCTTTCTCCGACGAGAGCCTTCGAGAGCCGACGAGATTGATCTCGAGGTCGAAGTGGCCCGAGTTGCAGACCATCGCGCCGTCCTTCATGCTGCCGAAGTGCGCGCGTATCGATGACGTGGCGGCTTGCCGGTGACGGTGACGAAGATATCGCCCAGCGGCGCAGCCTCTGCGATGGGCATGACGCGGAATCCATCCATGACCGCTTCGAGCGCCCGAATCGGATTGATCTCGGTGACGATGACGTTGGCGCCCATTCCACGAGCGCGCATGGCGACGCCCTTGCCGCACCAGCCATAGCCGACGACGACGATGTTTCTGCCGGCGAGCAGGATATTGGTCGCGCGAATTATACCGTCGAGCGTGCTCTGCCCGGTACCATAACGGTTATCGAAGAAGTGCTTGGTCTGGGCATCGTTGACGGCAATCGCCGGGAAGGAGAGCTCCCCTTCCCGCGACATCGCTTCGAGTCGGATTGATTCCGGTAGTCGTTTCCTCCGTGCTCCCAAAAACCTTAGCCACCTGATCGGGTCTCTCCTTGATCAGCGTCGCGACCACGTCCGAGCCGTCATCGATGATCAACTGCGGCTTGTGGTCGAGGGCAGGTGCACGTGGCGGACATAGGTCTCTGTGGATTCGCCCTTCATGGCAAAGACAGAGCATCCGTAGTGCTTGACGAGTGCCGCGGCGACGTCGTCCTGCGTGCTCAGGGGATTGGAGGCAATGATCACGGTGTTCGCACCGGCAGCGCTGAGCGCTCTTGCCAGATTGGCGGTCTCAGTGGTGACGTGGGCACAGGCGACGAGTCGAACTCCCTCGAGCGGCCGCTCCTTCTCGAAGCGCTCGCGGATCATTCGGAGAACGGGCATCTCGCGGTCGGCCCACTCAATGCGCTGGCGCCCTTCATCCGCGAGGTTAATGTCCTTTACCTCATAATTTGCTTCAGCTACTGATGCCACTTAACCCTCCTGATGAACTTTTAACGTTTAAATACCTGCGATCACGGCCTAAACGCGATCTACGTCGTCGCCACGATCCGGGCCTGGTAAGCCGCTTGGTGTTATCGGACTCAAGTTAACCCGCAGTCGGCGCGCAGACGAGCCGCCCGGTCGGTCTGCTCCCAGGTGAAGCCCTCTTCGTCACGGCCGAAATGGCCGAAGGCCGCCGTCTGCTGGTAGATCGGGCGCCGCAATTGGAGCGAATCGATGATCCCTAGCGGGCGCAGGTCGAAATTGTCGCGGACGATCTTCTCGAGCCGCTCCTCGTCGACGCGCGAGGTGCCGGAGCAGTCGAGGTAGACCGAAACCGGGTCCGCCACGCCGATCGCATAGGCGAGCTGCACCTCGCATCGGTCGGCGAGGCCAGCGGCGACGATGTTCTTGGCGATGTAGCGCGCCATGTAGCAGGCTGACCGGTCGACCTTCGTCGGGTCCTTTCCGGAGAAGGCGCCACCGCCATGCGGCGCTGCCCCACCGTAGGTGTCGACGATGATCTTCCGGCCCGTCAGACCGGTGTCGCCCTGCGGGCCGCCAGTCACAAACCGTCCCGTCGGATTGATGTAGTACTCAGGCTTGGAATCGAGAAGATGCTCGGGGATCGTCGGCATTGATCACCTGATCGATGATCTCTTCGCGCAGCTGATCCTGGCCGACCTCGTCGCTGTGCTGCGACGAGACGACCACCGCGTTGACCCTCACCGGACGCCCGGCGCCATATTCGACCGTCACCTGAGTCTTGCCGTCGGGCCGCAGGTAGTCGAGTGTGTTGCTCCGACGGACACTGCTCAGCCGTCGCGCCAGGCTGTGAGCCAGCTGAATCGGCAGCGGCATGAGCTCCTTCGTCTCATTGCAGGCATAGCCGAACATCAGTCCCTGATCGCCCGCGCCTCCGGTGTTCACACCCATTGCGATGTCGGGTGACTGGCTGTCGATCGCCGAAAGCACACCGCAGGTGTCGCTGTCAAAGCCGTATTTCGACTGCGTATATCCGATGTCACGTACCGTCTCCCGCGCAATCTGAGCATAGTTGACTTGGGCATTCGTGGTGATCTCACCGCTCACGAGTATCAGGCCGGTCGTGATCAGAGTCTCGCAGGCGACCCGTCCAGTTGGATCCTGCCGCAGGACCTCGTCGAGTACCGCGTCGGAAATCTGATCCGCAATTTTGTCAGGATGACCCTCGGTGACCGACTCCGAGGTGAATAGATACTTTCCCTCTCGTTTCAAAGCTTCCTCCCGCTATTCAATGCTCTGTGTCAACCAAAGTCGTCCAAAATGTCACACGCCATCATCTCTGTCAAGGATGCTTGGCCTCGCGGGCGGCCGTAGGGGCGGCTCGTGAGCCGCCCTAATGGAGAATTGCTCCATGGAAATGAATGGGCCATTGGGGGCGGCTCGCGAGCCGCCCCTACGATGCTCACGAGCGTGGATGGTATTTCCGGTATGACTGGCGAATGGAGTCGCTGGTCACGTGCGTGTAAATCTGGGTTGTGCTGACATCGGCATGGCCGAGCATGAGCTGCACGGATCGCAGATCGGCGCCGTGCTCCAGGAGCACCGTAGCAAAGCTGTGGCGCAGCGTATGAGGCGTGACGTGGCCGATGCCGGCCCGCTCGCCGTATTGCCTCGTCAACCGCCAGAACTTCTGCCGCGAAACACGGCGGCCACCACGCTCGACGAAGAGAAGGTCGGTGTGGCGATCTCGAAGCAGGCGCAGGCGGCAGGGCAGGTACATCTTCAGATAGTCGAGCGCCGAACGGCCAAGCGGTACACAACGCTCCTTGCTTCCCTTCCCGAAACAGGAGAGAGTGCCCTTCTCCCAGTCCAGATCGCTCATTCTCAGAGATATCAACTCAGAGACCCGGAGCCCGCTCGCATATAACAATTCGAGCATTGCGCGGTCGCGGGTTCCGACGTCGGTTCCAAGTTCGGGCTGAGCGAGCAGCCTCTCCATTTCAACCTGGTTGAGGAACCTCGGCAGCGTCTGCCACGATTTTCTCGATTCGAGGTATGTTGTCGGGTCTCTCTTCGTGAATCCCTCTCCGGCGGCAAACTTGTAGAATCCGCGGAGCGCGGAGATGAACCTCGAGATGCTTGCATCGCTTCTACCCGCATTGCGCAGGCGCGCCAGGACCTCAACCAGATCCGCGCGATCGAGAGTGAAAACCTCCTTCTCAAACTCCTGCGAGAGTGCGGCCAGTTGGGCGAGGTCGCGCGCGTAGGCCTCGACCGTATTGATCGAGAGTCCCCTCTCAACGCGAAGGTAGCGAAGAAACTCGCTGACTGCCTGCTGAGAATCGGACGGCATGTGAGGCCCCGTTCAATTTACTCAATCTTGCGGGCTCGCCGGATTTTGACTAGATTGTTTCGTTGGGTCATTTCCAGCGACCGTTATCGGACGTTGGTTAATCCTAAGCGCTCTTCGCTCCGGAGTCAATTCTCATGCGACTAGCTGATATCGCCGCCCGCCTGGGCTGCCAGTTGGCAGGCGACCCGGATACCGAAATCACCGGCCTCGCGACCATCGAAACCGCCGCTCCGGGACAGCTATCTTTTCTCAGTAACATCAAGTACCGCCGCTTCCTTTCATCTACACGCGCCTCGGCGATGATTGTCGACGACCCCTCCCTGCTGCCGCCCGGAGTAGCCGGGCTCATCGCCGCGCATCCCTACCTCGCATTTGCCCAGGCTCTCGCTCTCTTTGTTCAACCGCTGGATGTTCCCGCCGGAATCCACCCCACGGCAGTTGTCGCGCCGAGCGCCGTACTCGGGCCGGAGGTCGCCATCGGCCCGTTCACCTCAATAGGCGAGCGCGCGCAAATCGCCGCCGGTGCAGTAATCCTCTCGCACTGCTCGATCTACGCGGATGTTCGGATTGGACAGCAGTCCCTGATTCACTCCCATTGCGTCATCCGCGAGGGCTGCAGCCTTGGACAGCGCGTAGTCCTTCAAAACAACGTGGTCATCGGAAGCGATGGCTTTGGCTTCGCACGGACGGCCGGACAGCTCGTGGCAGAAGATTCCGCAAGGCGGCGCAGTCGTCATTGAAGACGATGTCGAAATCGGATCGGGTTCGGTCATCGACCGCGCCAGCATTGGAGTGACGAGGATCGGCAAAGGGTCGAAGATAGATAACCTGGTGCAGGTCGGGCACGGTTCAACCGTCGGAGAACATACTTTACTATGCGCCCAGGTGGGGCTCGCGGGAAGCACGCACGTGGGCAACCATGTCATCCTCGGCGGACAGGTGGGAGCAGCAGGACATCTGACGATAGGTGATAACGTCACCGCCACGGCTCAGAGTGGCATTCCTAACTCAGTAGCCGCCGGCCAGACGATCTCCGGATATCCGGCTATTGAAAATCGAAAATGGCTAAAAGCATCAGCTGTTTTTGCCCAGCTTCCTGAGCTTCGGCGTGAGATCCGCGAGCTCAAGGACCGGCTTGCCCGAATACTTGAATAACCTCGGAATATACATTAGTAAACGGCCCCAATATGCCCATTAAGATTGAAAATAAAGCTACGATAAAGGCACCGCGAACGATCGACTCGGTGATTCAGAGCGCCTTCGATACCGTCCCTCGTGAACATCTGCGCGGGCTGAACCGGGTGGTTCTTGTCGACCAGATACGCCCCGATGCGCGGCTTGCCATACCGGCGACGACCGAGCTTCCGGGCCTCTATCATCCGCGGCTTGGATCGGATCAGCCCTGGTGCGAGATTGCCCTGCGTTCTCTGCTTCCCCGGGATGGATTCTTCAAGCGTCTCGCCGCCCGGCTCAACTTCAAGGCCAACCTTGCCGGCCTGGTCTTCTCTCTGCAGGCACAGCACTACTATCTGACGCTCTCGCACGGCATCAAGAAGCATCAGTATGAAGGCGCGATCCGGTCATATATGGAGAAGTATCATGGCCAGTGGCGGGAGAAACAGGGTGGCTGGCGCGCCAAGCTCTTCAAACCAGTGCAACCGTATCTGGACAAGTGGGCGAGAAAGCTCAAGAAGCGCTACGACCAGGAGCAGCGAAAACAGGAGGCCCGTTAGGGGCATCTGAAGGGCAACTGTAGGGCGGCCGTAGGGGCGGCCGTAGGGGCGGCTCGTGAGCCGCCCTACATCGAAATCAGCCAGTCAATGAAAGGGACGTGTGGGGCGGCTCGCGAGCCGCCCTACGATTCCGGATGGGTGCTGATTCGACGCCTTGCGTTGTAGCGCGATGAACGAATTCAACAACGGCGGCCGTAGGGACGGTGCCGTAGGGGCGGCTGGTGAGCCGCCCTATGTCGACAATCGCCTCAGAAAATGAAATGGACCAGTGGGGGCGGCTCGCGAGCCGCCCCTAACGAATTTCCTGGACGGGTTACTCGCCTAGGGGCGGCTCGCGAGCCGCCCTCCTCCCCTCATCCCTTGCGGGAATGTTCAAGCGCCTGCTGCAGAGCGCGGCGGACCTCTGTCAGGTGGACCTCCGAGCGCCGAAAACGAATCTCCACCACAAAATCGCCCTCAGGTGCCTGGTAGCGGAATCGATACGGTTCCGGCCGCGACGACTTCTTGCCGCGCGCCTTTCGCGCATCATCCCGAGTCATACCCTGCTCCACCACCCGCGAAAGAAAACGGCGCATCTCTTCGGCTGAGGACTGCCTGACGATTTGAAGCAGAAGCGATCTCGAGCCGATGTCGGCGCGCCGACATTGCTCCCTTATCTCCACGGCATGCCGCCGATCGCCAGCGCCTCGGTGATCGATGAACGTCCCTTGCCGATCTTTCGGGCGATCTCCTCATGCGTATATCCAAATCGCTCCACCAGCATTCGCAGACCATCGGCCTCCTCAAAAGCGGTCAGATCCTTGCGCTGCAGATTCTCGATGAGCGCGATCTCGGCAACCGCCCGATCGTCGACATCCATCTCGATGCAGGGAATCTCGCGCAGGCCGACCTCGCGAGCCGCCCGGTAGCGCCTCTCGCCCGATATGATCATGAACCGGCCGCCGACTTCCGATGGCCTGACGAGCAGCGGTTCGAGAATGCCGCGCTCCCTGACTGACGCGACAAGCTCCCCAAGGTCACCGATCTCCACTCTTGGTTGCTGCGGATTGGGCTCGAGACGGTCAATCAGAATCATCCGCCCGACGGGAGCGCCGCGAAGCGATGAGAGCTCCTCGACGTAGTGACGGTCGTGTCGCATCTTGAGAGTAGATGGCAGACCCCGTTTAGCTGGCACGTCGAATCACCTCCTCGCATAGCTTGTCGTACTCCACTGCACCGCTCGAGCTCGGAGCAAAAGTGAAGATCGATTCCTTGTACGCCGGACTCTCCTCGAGCCGGACAGATTTTGAGATCGTCGTCTGAAAAACCTTTTCACCAAAGACGTTTAGGATTTGATCGTGGATGTTTCGCGCGAGCGTTGTCCGGCGGTCGAAGAGGGTCACGACGACTCCCAGAACCTGGAGCTGCGGATTGGGCCGAGCCTTGACCTTCTCGATCGTCTCGAGCAGATCGTCTGTTCCCTCGAGCGCGTAGTACGAAGACTGAATCGGTATGATGAGGTGTGTCGCCGCGACAAGAGCATTGACGGTTATCAGACCAAGGGTTGGCGGCGTGTCGATCACCAGGACATCGTAGTCCCGGCTTACCGGATCCAACCGGTCCTTGAGGCGGAACGGCGCATCAAGCTCGCCAACCAGCTTCCCTTCGAGCTTTGCCAGGCTTATTCGAGAGGGCAGCACGGAGAGGTTTGCGATTGGAGACGCGTGAACAGCCGACTTGAAATCGACCGACGGTTCCGTGAGCAGCTCGTAAACCGAGAAGGTTATCTCTTCAGGATTGATGAAGGAGAGTGTGCTGTTTCCCTGAGGATCGAGATCCACAAGAAGGACGCGCTTTCCTCGCTGCGCAAGCGCAGCGGCGAGATTGATCGCGGTCGTGGTCTTGCCAACCCCGCCCTTCTGGTTGGCAATGGCGATCCTGATTCCCTGCAATCGCGCCTCCCTCTCCCACTCTCGTTAAACGCTCGCCCTAATGCTGATCAGATGGCAAGACCCGAACACCCGATTACATCTTGTAATCGCCGACATCATCCAATTCTTCGGGCCATTCAACCTCCTCGTCCTCATCGATCTCTTCGCCTTCAACCCGGCTCAGCTCAGGGCTGCGAGAGGCGTCGACTACCTCTTCGCGCACAAAGATCGGGCAGTCGGTCCGTAGCGCCAGGGCTATCGCGTCGCTCGGACGGGAATCGATGAGGATCGGCTGATCGTTGAGGATGATCTCGATTACGGCATAGAACGTATTGTCGCGGAGCTCTGTCACGACGACGCGCTTGACCGTTCCACCGAACTGGTGAATCACATTCCGCAGGAGATCGTGTGTCATCGGTCTCTGTGGCGCCTGCTTCTCGATCTCCGAAGCGATCGAATTGGCTTCGAAGGGACCCACCCAGATCGGAAGCATGACTTCGCTGTTGACGTCTTTGAGAAGGACGATTGGCGAGTTGGTCGTCGGATCCATGAGAAGGCCGCGGATTTTCATTTCGATTTCCATAAGACTCCTGGATTCAGTATCCTTGAGGATCACCGTTAAACTGAACTCCGAGCAACCTCACCATAAAGGCTATGAGTCCTGAGACCCGTAACCCTGACCTTAACGATCTCGCCTAAATTGGCGTTGTCTTTGGGAAAATTGACGACCTTGGCGCATCTGGTATGGCCGGTATAGTCCAACTTCGATCTTGAGCTCGTTCCCTCAACGACGACCTCCACCTCTCGCCCAAGATATCTCGAATATCGCTTTCGCTGATTCTCATCCTGCAGCTGCTGCAGACGTACGAAGCGCTCAGTCTTGACGCTCTCAGGTACCGAGTCTGAGAGAGCCTGAGCCGCGGTATGTGGTCTCGAGGAGTACTTGAAGATGTAGAGGCCATCGTACTCCATCTCCGAGACGAGACTCATGGTCTCTTCGAAATCGTCTTCAGTCTCGCCGGGGAAGCCGACGATGATGTCCCCGGTAATCGAAATATCCTTCCTGGCCCGGCGAATGAGCTCGATCTTCTGAAGGTACTCTTCGCGAGTATAGCCTCTTCGCATTGCCCGGAGGATGCGATTGCTGCCCGACTGGGCGGGCAGGTGTATCCACTCGCAGAGGTTCGGGTATTCATCGATGACTTTGACCACGGCGCCGTCGAAGTCCCTCGGATAAGAGGTCATAAACTTGATTCGCGGAATTCCGCTCTCTCTGGCAACGAGCTCGAGCAGCTCCACGAAGGTCGTATCTCCGGTGCTGCGCAACGATTCATCGATTTGATTGCCGTGAATTCGGCCGCTCAAACCGTAGCTGTTGACATTCTGTCCCAGGAGATGAACCTCCTTATAGCCACAGGCGGCCAGTCCCTGCGCCTCTTTGAGGATTCGTTCCGGAGGCCTGCTCCGCTCCCTTCCCCGGGTGAAGGGAACGACGCAAAACGAGCAGAACTTATCGCACCCCTCGGTGATCGTGATGTAGGCGAGATGTTGAGTCGTCCGCGATTCGGGGCCGACCTCGAAAAAATCGGCCTCCTTGCTGAGCCTGACATCGATCGCCCTTGGAAATCCGCTCTCCAGCTCCTCGAGGAGTGAAGGTACGCGGGCAATCGACTGGGTTCCGACCACGAGGCGGACATCGGCGCACTTGTCGAAGATGCGATCTGCTTCGGCCTGTGCGACGCACCCCATGACGCCGAAGATCGGCTTCGCGGGACGGCGGCTGGTCAGATGTCTGAGTTCGCCTATCCGAGTGTAGACCTTGTTGGCGGCCTTCTCTCGCACCATGCACGTATTGAGAAGAATCAGATCCGCCAGGCTCGGATCCAATATCGGTTCATACCCGGCGCTCGCAAGCGCCGAGGAGACCTTCTCACTGTCGTGCACGTTCATTTGACAGCCATAGGTCTCGAGATAGAACTTCCGGTTGGTACTCTCTTGGGTCAAGTTGCTCTGTTTCGTCGGCGCGCCGACATTTCCTTTCAGACTGTCTTCAGGTGGCCTCAATCAGGGTTCGGCTGTTTATATACCAACTCTCAGCGGGCCACAAGATATCGTTGCTCTCATCGTTGCCTCTCATCGTTCACTTTGCTCACTTGGCGGCTCGCAACAATTCGCGCGCATGTTTTCTCGCTGTCGCTGTCACCTCGGCCCCGCCGATCATCCGAGCCAGCTCCTCCACCCGTCCATCCTGGTCGAGCTCCACAATATGGGTCTGCGTGCGCTTCCCGACAATCTCCTTGGTCACTCGGAAGTGGGCTGAGGCATAGCGTGCTATCTGAGCCTGGTGAGTGACACAGAGAACCTGGTTCGACATCGCCAGGCGCTGCAGCCTCGATCCTACTGCGTCGGAGACCCGGCCCCCAATTCCGGCATCGATCTCATCAAAGATGAGCGTCCGCGGAAATGCAGCCGGCGCGGTGATCGTCTTCAGGGCGAGCATCGTTCTCGAGAGCTCACCGCCGGAGGCCACAGCGCTGAGGGGCCGCGCGTCTTCGCCTGGGTTTGCCGAAAAATAGAAGTCGACTGTCTCCGTCCCGGAGCGGCCCAGACTGCGGCCATTCTCGATGTACCGGAGAATCGGGTCGCTTGCCGGCGTGCGCTGCGGCGCCGATAGTCGCAGGCTGAAGCGGGCATGGGCGAGGGAGAGCTCACTCAGCTCGCTCTCAATGGCTCGCTCCATCTGCCTGATTGCGCGATTGCGCTTCTCAGAGAGTGTTGCCGCTGCTTTCCAGTACTCGTCGAAGGCAGCCCTCAGCTCGCGTTCAAGGCTCTCCGCCCGGCCTTCGCCTGCTTCGAGCTCCTCGAGCTTCGCCTTGAGCGTGCGCCCAATGGCAATGACCGATTCGAGCGAGGGCCCATACTTCCTCTTCAGCCGGTCAATCACCGCCATGCGTTCCTCTACTTCCATGAGGCGCGATGGCGAACGCTCGATCTCATTGGCATATGTCCTCAGGGTGAAGGCCGTATCCTCGAGAAGGTATCGAGCCTGTTCGATCTGATCGATTCGCGAGGCCAGCGTTTCATCGAGTGAAGCAAGCTCCGAGATCTTCTTGCCGCCGAAGCAGTACGCGCCGCAGCCGAATCCTCGTCCTCATAAATAAGCTGATAGGCCTCATTGCAGAGGGTCGAGAGCCGCTCGGCATTGACCAGGCGGCGATGCTCTATGCCAAGCGACGCCTCTTCGTCGGCGGAAAGGCGCGCACTCTCTATCTCCGATGACTGGAAGCGAGTGATGTCGATGAGCTGCAATCGCTCTGCTTCGTTCCTCTGCGATTCATCGAGAAGACGGGCACTCGTTGACAGCCGGTCAAAAGCGTCCTCAACCTGCTCCCGGGATGATCTCGCCTCGGCGAAGGCGTCCAGCAGGTCGAGCTGCGCGCTCTGCGAAAGGAGGCTCTGCTGATCACCCTGACCGTGGATGTCGACGAGGTAAGGTTGAATGGCTTTGAGGATCGCTACGCTCGCAGCCTGGTGATCGATGAAGACGCGCCCCTTTCCGCCGCTGCTGAGCTCGCGTTTGATGACCATTTCGTCGTCGGCGACCGCTATGCCGGCCGCTTCGAGCGCGGCTCGAAGCGGCCCGTTTGCCCATTGACCCCATTGACCCCATCGGCCCCATCAGCCCCATCAGCATTGATGGTGAAGACGCCCTCGACAAATGCCCTGCTCTCGCCGGTTCGAATGAGGTCGGGTGTCGCTCGATTACCGAGAAGGAGCCCGAGGGCATCGATGATGATCGACTTGCCGGAGCCAGTCTCGCCGCTGAGGACATTGAGACCCGGCTGGAATTCCAGATCCAGCTGTTCAATCACAGCAAGGTTTGAGATGTTCAGAAACTTGAGCATGGAAGACCTAAGTAGCGGTCGATACAGTCTGCAAACGCAATAACCCCAATTGCGACGATCACGTATTGTCTCACCTTAAAGTAGTGCCGGAGGTGCGCGGTTCATGATCACCGAATTGCTCAGCTCTGCTCAAGGAACTTACTGTCGATAAAGAACTATTCCGTTCTGCGTGACGTTTATGAGGAGGCTCGGAACAGCCTTAGGTGTGAGGCTTGACCGGCTCATCCAAAGAGCGTAGAGTAGGCTGCGATTTCGGGAAACAACTTCCCTTCAACCAATTCCCTTGCCGCCTCGATTGGAGCCTTCAAAATGGCCTCGTTCAACAAACTGACTATCGTCGGCTACCTGGGCCGCGATCCTGAGATCCGCTATACCCCGCAAGGGACGCCGGTTTGCAACTTTTCAGTGGCCACCACTGAGCGCCGCAAGGACCGCGCCGGCGAGTTTCAGGACGTGACCACCTGGTTCCGCGTAACGGTCTGGGGCAAACAGGCAGAGACTGCCAACCAATACCTCGCCAAGGGGCGCCAGGTCTACATCGAGGGCCGCTTGCGCCAGGATGAATTTACCGATCGCGACGGCAACAAGCGAACCACGCTGGAGGTCAACGCAACCGACGTCCAGTTTCTCGGGTCGCGTCAGGACGAGGGAGGCGGTGGCGCTTATGCTCAGCAGGCAGGCCCCGCACCCAGCCAGGACCCGGAGGTGATGAGCCGCCGGCTCATCCAGGCCCGATTGTCGCTGCCGACGATGATGTCCCCTTTTAGGGACCATCGTCAGTGCGGATGGAATGTCGGCGTGCCGACATCTCTGCCACCTCACTTCATTTCAGACTCAAAGACCGCTCATACTCCCGAGCTTGCGAAAGCGCTGGTAGCGACTTTCCAATCGGGCCTCGCGCGTCACTCCTATAAGGCCCGCTAACTCCTCCTTGAGCCTCGCCCCGAGGATTGCAGCGGCACCATCCCAGTCCTCCTGCGCACCGGCGGGGGGTTCTGGAACTATGACATCAATGACTCCCAGGGCGAGCAGGTCCGGCGCAGTCATCTTGAGGCTCGTCGCCGCCAGTGGCGCAGCAGCCTTATCCTTCCAGAGGATCGCAGCGCAGCCTTCGGGCGTTATAACCGAGTAGGTCGCGTTCTCGAGCATGAGGATGCGGTCGCCGACGCCGATGGCCAGGGCGCCGCCCGAGCCCCCTTCCCCGGTTACCACCACAACAATCGGAACCTCCAGCCGTGACATTTCACGCAGGTTGAAGGCGATCGCTTCCGCCTGACCGCGCTCCTCGGCATCGATCCCGGGGAAGGCTCCCGGAGTATCAATCAAGGTGATCACCGGATGACCAAACTTCTCACCCAGCTTCATGAGGCGAAGCGCCTTTCTATAGCCCTCCGGCTTGGGCATGCCGAAATTGCGCTGCTGTCGCTCACGCATCTGGCGCCCCTTCTGCTGCGCGATGACAACCACCGGTTGATCGCCGAGCCAGGCAAAGCCTCCGACGATCGCGGCGTCGTCTCCGAATTTCCGGTCTCCATGAAGCTCGCAGAACCCCGTGAATATGCGTTCAATCCAGTCGAGACCATAAGGCCTCTTATCGTGGCGAGCCAGCAGCACCCGGTTCATCGCGCTATCGGCCGATTCATCGACCTCAGGCGTTTTGTTTGCATCCTTGTGCGTCTCAGGCGGCTTCTCAGGCTCGCCCGGCTTAACCAGATCCATCGTCACCTCGTTCGACTGATTGTCTCGCACCTCATCGCTGGTCGGCCGCCCGCCTGTCGGTGCCTCTTGCCTGGACCGTCTTGAGCAGCTCCGCCACCGCCGCGTCAAGCTGGGAATCCCGTCCTGAGTAGCTTTCCCCGACCGGCTGCTGAACTGCGATGTCGACCGGACGTGGATGCATCTCCATCTCTTCGCCTTCCGAAGTAGTAACACGCATGAAGGGAATGCGGAGCCCCGAACCGTCGACCAGCTGTACGTTCGAAGTATAAATGATCCAGCCGGATGTTGGCTGCCCGACCACCTTACCCAGTTTGAGATGACGGTAGCCCTCAGTAAAGTCTTCGGCATCCGAAAGCGAGTGCTCGTTTGTCACCAGGATCGTGGGCGATTCAAGGGCACGCTGACCGAGGACTGAACGTCCGGGCGCAGCAGGCATCCCGCGAACGGTCATCGTCAGATAGGGCCGCCTGGTCAATACGTCGAGCGCGTAAGCATTGACGAAGCCACCCAGATTGTTGCGAATGTCGACGACGACCCCTTCGTGCGCATGGTTTTCAGTGTCGAGGTCAAGATAGAGCTGCGCGAGCGAGCCGGCCGACATATCAATCATGTGCACGTAACCCAGTCTTCCCCCACTGGCCTTAAGCACATAGGCCCGACGCTCGTCCACCCACTTGCGATAGACCAGCCCCTTCTCTGTTACCAGATTTACAGGGCGCACCACAGCCTCATGCCTGCCGGCGCCGTCGCTCGATTGAGCGATTGTCAGCACGACGCGCCGCCCGATCCTGTGATCAAGCAGTTCATCGAGGTTCGTGCGCGCCGTCATCTCGACCCCGTCAACAGAGAGCAGGTAGTCGCCGGTGCCGATCTTCACCAGGGCCGCAGGACTGAGGGGGATGACCTCAGTGACACGCAGCCGGCCCGACCTCTCGTATTCCTCCCGATCAAAGCGAAGACCCAACCGGCCGGTCGATGCCTGGTTCCCGGCGACCGGCGGAGCTACGCCAAGGTGAGATGCGTTCAACTCACCCACCATCAGAGACAGGAGACGACGCATTTCGTCAGGCGTGCGCGCACCGGCGATTCTCGGCGCATACTCACTACGAACGCCCTGCCAGTCGATGCCATTGAACCGGGCGTCAAAGAAGCTGTCGTTCAGATAACCCCACGCCTGCTGGAAAACCTGCATCTTCTCGACGTTGAAGTCGACGTCCATTTCTGCGGTCACTGCGAGCGGGCGTGGAGTCCGCGATTCGATCGATACGACATTGATGCGGCCCTGCTCGAGGTAAAAGACCTCTTTGCCGTCCGGTGAGAACTGAGCGTCGGACTTGGGCCCGGCCGTCGATGTGAGCTGCCTTGCCACTGCGGGCTCACGCGAGAGTTCGTCGAGCGAGTAGATATAGAGATTCTGCTGTCCGGCCGCGGCAGCAATCAGGAGTAGCAATTTCCCGTCACGGCTGATGGTCTGATAGTTCGTATCGATGCCTGCCGGCACCAGGCTCAGACGCTTTCTGACTTCTTCAAAGACGACCTCGACGGGCCCCACAGGCCCCAACAGGCTTGGATGGGGAGGTCCCGGTCTCCCCGTTGCGTGGCGCCTCAGCGGCCGGAGAGCCATCGCGCGGCTGCTCGGCAGGCGCGTTCCGAGGCGGACGAGGCGACTCCTCCTTAAAGAGATCTCTGAACTGATCCTCTCTAAATTTTGGTGTACGCGGAACTAGATCGACTCGAGCGATCTGTCCATTCTCAGTCCGCTGATTGGTATCGAAGAGCAGGTAGGTGCCGTCGGGACTCCACGAGACCGTATTGTTGAAACTGTTTGCAAGGAAGCTGACCGGCTGGCCTGTGCCCCCGGTCAAGGGAACGACGTGAATATTGCGAAACGACTTACCGCTCAGCGCGGTGTAGGCGATCCATTTCCCATCCGGTGACCAGACAAAGGGCCGCGCTGAATTGAGCGGCGGACGTCCCAGGTAGCCTGACGCCAGCGCACGTTCCGCCTTCGAATCCATATCGAGCACGCGAAGCTCGCGGCCAGCTCGCTCGAACGCGAGCTGCTTTCCATCCGGCGAGAACGCCGGCTGAGCATCTCCAAGTCTGTCGTTGGTCAGCTGAGTTTCGGAGCCACCGGCAAAATCGTAGACAAAGATGTGCCCTGCTCCCGCTCGCCCCTCTGCCTCTCTCTCATGGATACATACGTCAGCCTGCGGCTGTCAGGAGACCAGGCGACATCCGACTCCGGCGCGACCGTTCTGCTGATTCTGATGGCGTCTCCCCCGTCCTTCGATGATGCCGCGAAAACCTCTCCGTGTACTATGAAAGCAACCTTGCGTCCATCGGGTGAGAGAGCCAGCTCCTGAATCTGGTTGTTCAGGGATAGATGCTCGACGGCCGGGCCGGCAGGCGTGCCACGGCGCGTAATAGCCACCTCTCTGGTCTGCCCGGATTGAGTATCGAGAAGCCAGATCGCGAAATTGTGCTCGAAAACAATCCCTCGGCCATCATATGAGATAGTTGGCCATAACACCCTGCCATCCTTGAATTTTGTAACCTGACGCGCTGCTCCACCAAATGACTTGAACGCAATATTCTGTGCACCACTCCGGTCCGAGACGAAGAAAAGACCACGCCCGTCAGTACTCCACATCGGCCAGAGTTCCTTCGCACCACCCTCGGTGAAGCGCTCATAGGTAGCCGCAGGGGCAGCCGCAGCGCCCTCCCGGCGTATCCATATTTCAGACTCATCCAGATGGCTGTGACCCTTGCGCCACCACTGCGACGAGGCCGTGCCGCGAGCCGTGAAGGCGACCGCGTTCCCGTCGGGTGATGGGGCCGAGAAGAACTCATTTGTGTAGCGGTCTGCGCTAACCGGCATCGGGGTCCCGCCATCCGAGCTGACCCGAAGAATATCGTTCATAACCGAGACGTCTCGACTGGCAGATGAGAAGTAGAGCCATTTGCCATCCCGCGACCACCCCTCGAGCAGGTCAGCAGAATCGTCGAAGGTGATTCGTTTCAACTCGCCTGAAGCAAGCGTCAGCACGTAGATGTCACCTCCGCCGGTTCGCGTCGAGGTGAATGCAAGTCGCTTGCCGTCCGGAGAGTAGAGCGGATGCCCTTCGGTCGCCGGATGTGAAACGAGCAACCGCGCCTCACCACCTGTTGATGGGACAGTCCAGATATCGCCGCCCGAGACAAAGGCGATCTCGCTCCGGTCCGGGGAGAGTGACGGCTCGGTGAAGTAAGGACGTGATTCGATCTCGTCGGCCTGTGCGTTTCTGATGAAGGGCAGCGAAAAGGCGACAATCAGAGTAAGGATCGACAGTATTCCTGGGACTACTTTTCTGGGCATTTGCGATCTCCGAGGCGATCAGATGCGACCTGAAGGAAGTTGACTGAGGGCGGTTATACACCGGCCTGCGGCAGCGGTCAATCAGCTAGATACTCGCCAGCGCCCACTCGCGACGACATTGTAGGGGCAGGGCTTGTCCCTGCCCGGCGCGACCGAAGGGCGCGGATCTGCCACGCAGACGACCTATGCCGCCGAATAAAGAGGGCGGCTCACGAGCCGCCCCTACGCCCCTACGCGCCCTTCATGTCGGTGCGGAACTCCTCAGACGACCAGCTTCACTTCAAACTTCAGGACTCAGCTCTCTGATCTTTCTGACAAGCTCCGACGAGGCGCTGACGCGGAATGCCTCTGACAGCCTCAGGCGAACGACATCCTCTTCAAGACCAAGCTCCATCTCGATTCGCACATCGCCTCGCGAGCGTTGCAGGAGATCAGCGAGGGCTGTCACTTCGGACTGAGTGAGGTTCTCAGAAGCGAGCTTCAGGACGACCAGCCTCGCGGCCCGTTCCAGGGCCCTTTCCAGGGACTGTATCTCCTGGACCACAATAGTTCCACTGCCGTCATCATCAAGCTCCAGCCTTCCTTTTATGAGCACTGGCTTCTCGTTCTCGATGGACGGTTGAAAGCGCGCAAACTGCTCCGGCCAGCAGACGATCTTTACATCGCCAAACCGGTCCGCCAGTCTGAAGATGGCGAAACGGTCCCCCTTCTTGGTGATCCGAGTAGCAATCTCACTGACCAGGCCGCCCATTGCCACAGTATCGCCATGGGTGCCGCTCGCGATCCGTCCGCTGTCGATGTTTGATAAGGCGGCGATCGTCTCTTCAAAGTCCTCGAGTGGGTGGCCTGTCGCATAGAATCCGAGCGCCTCCTTCTCGTGGGCCAGCATCTGCTGCCGTGTGAGCGGCTCGGCATCCACCAGAAAGTGCGGCTCAGCAGCCGCCGATGATCCAAGCAGTTCTCCAAAGAGACCAGCCTGACCTGACGCCTGATCACGCTGAACTCGTGCTCCGTGTTCAAAGGCTCTGTCGAGTGTAGCCAGCAGGCGCGCGCGCTCCGGGGAGACGGAGTCGAAGGCACCGGCTTTGATGAGCAGTTCTACGACCCGCTTGTTGACAGAGCGCGAATCGACTCGCTCGGTAAAGTCGAAGATGGATGAGAATCCACCTCCCTGCTCGCGGGCTTCGGCGATCGCTGAAACGGCGTTTGAGCCAATCCCTTTGATCGCTCCGAGACCATAGCGGATAGCCGGGCCTACCGGCGTAAAGCCGTCGTGGCTCGAGTTCACGTCGGGTGGCATGAGAGCGATGCCGAAGTGGCGCATCTCGCCGATATATCTGCCCACCTTCTCGGCGCTGGCACTTTCGTTGGTCAGGACAGCGGCGAAGAAATGCGCCGGGTAGTGAGCCTTCAGGTAGGCTGTCTGGTATGCGAGATACGCATAGGCGAACGAGTGCGAACGGTTGAAACCGTAATCCGCAAACTGAGCCATGAGCGTGAATATCCGCTGGGCCTTCTCCTCCGCTATCCCGCGCTCGACCGCTCCGCGAACAAAACGCGCCTCATGCATAGCCATCTCGGCCTTCTTCTTCTTGCCCATTGCTCGCCGCATCGTGTCGGCTTCACCCAGTGAATACCCGGACAGCCGCTGAGCGAGCTGCATTATCTGCTCCTGATACACCAGGATGCCGTAGGTATTCTCGAGAATCTCTTTCATCTCCGGGACGATGTACTTGACCGATCTCTTTCCGTGCCGGCGCTCGATATAGTCGTCCACCATTCCCCCATCGATCGGTCCGGGGCGGTAGAGTGCGTTGAGAGCCGAAAGGTCCTCGAGCCCTTCAGGCCTGAGCTTCCGACAGATCTCGACCATTCCCGAGCTCTCAAACTGGAAGACAGCCTTCAGCAATCCATCGGCAAAGAGCCGCAGCGTCTTCTGATCGTCGAGCGGAATCCTGGCCAGATCGGGGCGTGAGCCAGTCTCGCGTTCAATCGAGCTCAGGCAATCCTCGATGATCGTCAGAGTCGTCAGCGCCAGAAAATCCATCTTCAGGAGACCGGTCTTTTCGAGGTCCGACATGACGTACTGAGTCGTGACCTCTTCGTTCTGGGTCCTGCAGATGGGAACGAATTCGTAAATCGGCTGGGGCGAAATGACAACACCGGCCGCATGGACCGAAGCGTGGCGCGCGCAACCTTCCAGCCTTCGCGCAGTTTCGATGAGGTCTTTTATCTTGTCGTTGGTCTCGATCAGGTTGCGGAGCTCGGGGCTCTGCTTGAGGGCGTCGTCGATCGAGACGTTCCGCCCGCGCACCGGCGGTGGTACCAGTTTGGCAACCTTCTCAACCTCCGCGTAAGGCATATCCAATGCGCGTCCGACATCCTTGATCACGGCCCTCGAGGCAAGCGTTCCGAAGGTGATGATCTGGGAGACGTTCTGGCGACCGTAGAATTCGCTGACGTAGTTGATGACTTCGCCTCGGCCACGGACGCAGAAATCCACGTCGATGTCAGGCATCGTCACTCGTTCAGGGTTGAGAAACCGCTCGAACAAAAGATCGTATTGCAATGGATCCAAGTCGGTTATCCGCATGCAGAAGGCAACCAGGCTGCCCGCTGCCGATCCGCGGCCCGGACCGACCGGAATCCCCTTCTCTCGCGCGTAGCGGATGAAATCCCAGACGATCAGGAAGTAGCCTGCAAAACCCATCCGTTCGATTGTCTCAATCTCGAGCGCAAGTCGCTGATGATACGCGGTCAGACTGTTTTTCAACGATCCCGAGTCCACCAGCGGCTGCCAGATCTCCTTTCGCCGAGCTTCGAAGCCGTCGTGCGCCACCTTCTTGAAGTAGCTCCCGGCGGTGAAGCCTTCCGGAACCGGATAGACCGGCAGCTGATCAATCATTTTGGGAAACTCGAGATCGCACTTCTCGGCGATCTCGAGAGTCCTCTGAAGCAGCTGCGGCTCCTCACCGAACGTCTCCCACATCTCTTCGGCCGACCGGAAATAGTAGTTCGGCGATCCATAGGTCAGCCGGTTGGGATCATTGATCGTCTTTCCGGTACCGATGCACAGCAGCACGTCGTGTGCCCTGACATCGGTCTGCATGAGGTAGTGCGAATCGTTGGTCGCGACCAGGGGGATTCCGGTCTTCTTTGAGAGCTCGACCAGGGGCTTTCTGATGCGCTTCTGCGCGTCGAGGCCGTGCTCCTGAATTTCCAGATAGTAGTTGCCCTTGCCGAGAATCTGCTCAAACTCGAGCGCCGCCTTTGCCGCGTCATCGAAGCGGTCGCGCAGGAGGAGTGTCGGCGGTACACCCGAGATGCAGGCTGACAAGCCGATGAGGCCCTCGCTGTGCTGGGCGAGAAGCTCCCTGTCGATTCTGGGTTTGCGCCAGAAGCCCTCGAGATAGGAGAGCGATGAGAGCTTGACGAGGTTGTGGTAACCCTTGAGATCCTTGGCCAGCAGTACGAGGTGGTTTGTCGCCCGCTCTCCGCTTGGCAGAGTCGCCTGCCCGCGGTCATGCCTGCTGCCGCGTGCGATGTAGGCCTCAATCCCGATGATCGGCTTGACGCCGGCGCCGCGCATCTGGTGATAGAAGCCGAGAGCCCCCGAGAGATTGCCGTGGTCGGTGAGGGCGACGGCGGGCATCTTGAGCTCAGCCGCGCGCGCAGCGAGAGGCCCTATCTTAATCGCCCCGTCGAGAAGACTGTGATCACTATGCAGATGTAGATGAACAAATTGCTTAGCTGATTCCATCTTTGTTATTCAAATGCTTAACCAGTGCTGATTCTTTCTATTCCAACCGCTTTAAGCAATTTTAGGCAACTGCTTAAGCACTTACTCCCATTCGATCGTGCTTGGGGGTTTCGAGCTGATATCGTAGACGACCCGGTTGACGCCTTTGACCTCACTGACCAGCCGCCGGCCGATCGTCTCGAGAAGATCGTGAGGAAGCCTGGCCCAATCGGCCGTCATACCGTCGTCGCTCTCCACTGCCCTGATGGCGATCACGTTTTCGTAGGTCCGCTGGTCGCCCATGACCCCGACTGTGCGGATCGGGAGCAGGACCGCAAAAGCCTGCCATAACCGCTCATAATACCCTGCCCGGCGAATCTCCTCGATGACGATGCTGTCGGCCCATTGCAGGAGCTTGCACTCGGTCGCCGTCGACCGGTCCAAGGATGCGAACCGCCAGGCCCGGACCCGGAAATGGATGTCTCCCGAGAATCTCCGGAGGCAGACCCAGCTCCCTTCCAACCCCTCGAACTTCATCCTTGAAGAGCTCGCGGAGCGGCTCGACGAGCTTGAGACGCATCCTTTCCGGAAGCCCGCCGACATTGTGATGGCTCTTGATCACCGCCGAGGGCCCTCTCACCGACTGAGACTCGATGACATCGGGATAGAGCGTTCCCTGGACCAGAAAATCGACGGGGCCTAGACTGGCCGCCTCCTCTTCAAATACGTCAATGAACTCCTTACCGATGATCTTTCGCTTCTGCTCGGGGTCTTCGACATCCCTGAGAGCTGCCAGAAATCTCTCACCGGCAGCGACGCCGCGGACCTTGAGACCGCCAGCACGACGTGCGGCCTCGAGAACGCTCTCGAACTCGTCGCGGCGCAGCAGGCCATTGTCGACGAAGATGCAGGTCAGCCGGTCGCCGATGGCATGGCTCACCAGGGCCGCAGCCACAGCGGAATCCACGCCGCCCGAGAGACCGCACACCGCGCTTCCCTGCCCAACCTGTCTTCTTATCCGGTCGACGGCAACGTCAACAAAAGAGGCCGGGCTCCAGTCGGTCCTGCACCCGCAGACCTCGACCGCAAAATTGCGCAGCAGTTGTTTGCCGCCCGGAGTGTGCGCAACCTCGGGATGGAATTGAATGCCATAAAGCTGCCGGCTGGCATCCTCGATGGCGCCGATCGCGTTCTCGGTCTTCGCGGTCACCTGAAAGCCGGCCGGCGCCTGGCTCAGGTGATCGCCATGACTCATCCAGACCGGAATCTCATCACCGAGACCCTGAAACAGCACACTCGCGCCGCTGGGATGTAGAAGTGCGGAGCCATATTCGCGGCGAGGCGAGGGCTCGACACGGCCGCCGAGAAAGTATCCCATCAACTGCAGGCCGTAGCAGATTCCGAGGACCGGGATTCCGAGATCGAGAACACCCCGGTCGGAATGCGGCGCTCCGTCTTCATAAACCGAGCTCGGGCCGCCAGAAAGGATGAGACCCTTTGGCTCGAGCCGCTTGATGCTCTCGAGAGTCGCATTGAAGGGAAGAATCTCGCAATAGACGCCTATCTCGCGAACACGCCTGGCGATGAGCTGAGTGTATTGAGCCCCGAAATCGAGAATTACAATCGTGTCAAATGAGGCGGGCAACTGAAGACTCCTGTACTCGATGCGGTCAGGCCTGTACTCGACAATCGCGGCACGTCGCGGCGACTGCATTTCGTCCATGTCGCACCAACGGTGCGACATGCGGAATAGTTAGCCGCAGCCGGTCGAAGCCCTGGAATGCCTTCGCACTATCGCGCGACCGAGCCAGGGCGCAGGACCGGACGCCCACAAAGGGGCAATGTTGGCCCGATGGGCCTCGACCGATTGTTGGCCATCATACCCAGGGCTTCGCCCTGGGCTATTTGAGGTCGCGCCGTCGGCGCGACAACCGCCGGCGTTCGGCAACACTGATTCGAGACACTTTACGATTCGATCGAGGCAGTTTGAGAGGTCTCATCACCGGTCCATGGGCGCCGCAGGCGGCGGAGCAGACTCCAGACTTTGCTTAAAATGCCTTGCGCAACATAGGTTATCGCCAGAATAAGAAGCACCCATCTCGAGTAGAACCAGATGCTGGCCACTATCGCAGCGAGAAACGGCAGCGCAATGAAGGGAGAACTGCTTCGGACTCCCAGGTCCTTGAAACTGGCGTACCGGATGGTGCTGACCATGAGAATCGCCAGGATGACGACCAGTGACCAGAAGCAGCCAGCTCAGGAGCTGTGTCTGTGAAGGATCGTATGTGTTTATCGGACGCGGTCCAAAATGAGCCAGTGCCGCGATGAGCGCGGCTGCCGACGGAATAGGTAGCCCCACGTAATATCGCTTATTCAGCTTCGGGGAGGTCCCGGTGCTCGTGAATCTGGGCGCCCGCGCGAGGACATTAAACCTCGCCAGCCGAAGGGCGCCACAAACGAGAAAGAAGAACGATACGCCCCAGGCCAATCGCTCAATACCTGGAGTCGAACCGTAGCCCCAGGCGTAGGCAAGCAGAGCCGGAGCAATTCCAAACGACAGGACGTCGGCGATGCTGTCGAGTTCGATACCAAACTCACTGGTGGTCTTCGTCATGCGAGCGATTCGCCCGTCCAGGCCGTCGAGCAGGAAGGCGATGCCGATCGCTACGGCCGCATGGTCAAACAGCTCGGCCGCCCGCTCGGGATTGTGAATCGACTGGTAGCCTTTGAGCGAGTCAACGACAGCGTAGAATCCACACAGAATATTCCCCATCGTGAAGGTGCTCGGAATCAGATAGATTCCTCGCCTGATGCCCTTCCGAGGAGGACGCTCGTCTTCACTGGCCGTGGCCATGCTTCAACCTTCCGATAACCGAAACGCCGCCTTTGACTTTCTCGCCCTTCCTGATCAGAACTTCAGCCTCAGGGGGCAATATCAGGTCTGTACGCGAGCCGAATCTTATGAGCCCTACTCTTTCACCGGTCTGAACAGTGTCACCGACATTCTTCCAGAAGACGATCCGTCGCGCGATGAGTCCGGCGATCTGTTTAAAGACCACGGTCGTCTGGCCGGCATTAATTGTCACTACGTTCTGTTCGTTCTCCACTGACGCCCGCTCACCGGTAGCGGAATGAAACGTGCCGCGCTTGTACTCGGCTGCAGTGATCACGCCGGCAACCGGCGCGCGGTTGATGTGCACATCAAAGACCGACAGAAAGATGCTCACCAGCGTGCCAGGGTTTTGATCGCTACTCGATAGCCGGCGGACCACGACGACGCGCCCGTCGGCCGGGGCGACCACCAGTCCCGAACCGGTCGGCGGAGTTCGGCGAGGGTTGCGAAAGAAGAAGGCGACAAACAGCAGGGCCGCGCCCGGCTAATGCAGCAAGATAATAAAAACCGCCGTTGACGGCCCAACCCAGCGCAATTGCCGCGGCCGTCAGAATCGCGAGTGGAATGAGAAATGTGAACGCCTCGCGTGCGATCACGCTGTCACGGTCAACTGCTGAGCCGGGGTCTACTTGCTCCATTGCCATAGCTGGCTTTCGAGCCAGTTGAATACTAACGAAGACGGGGACACCAGGGTGTCCCCGTCACTACGCAATCACGCTGTCATTTTGGCGCGTGTACAAATCGCTCAATGTCCCAGCTTGCTAGACTTGTACTGGCCAGCAATCAACTCCATCTGGTCCTTCAGATACAGTTTCTTCTTCTTCAAGACGGTCTCTTCCAGCAATTCCTCTTCACTTGGATGCATTAACGTCATTAGCTCTGAAAGGCGGGCTTCGTACTTGCTGTGTTCGTTCGCGAGTTCACGATACTGATCATCGTGGCTGATCAGGAAGTCCTTCAGCGTGGATTCGCTCGCTGGATTGCTCATTGGCGTATCCTCCTTGGTGCCCTCTTGGTACTTTGATCTCTGTGTCTCGATGGAAAGATCGACTGCTATGAAGTCATCGTAATACAAACCCCTGTCCGCTTCAAGACTCGCTTTCGGGACTCGCTTTTGGAACCCGACAGCCATCAGCCTTGCAGCAAATCACAGACCATAACGAGTGCATCTTCAGCAGGTTGTTGATAATAATCGCGCCTCGTACCGACAGCCTCGAACCGGAACTTCCGGTAGAGATTCTGCGCAATCGTATTATTGGCGCGCACTTCCAGAACGGCTCGTATCGCCCCTTTTTTTCGCGCTCTCTGGAGTGCAGCCCGGAGGAGGCGCGCCCCGATGCCCTGGCACCTCAAAGCGGGCAGCACCGCGAGGTCCTCGATCTGAAGCTCATCCAGCACCACGCGGCCGCCGAAGACGCCTCCGATTGAGGTCTCTTCGGCCTCCACGCCTGCGGCCACCAGCCTTATCGTCAGATCGTTCTCCAGTTCGCTCAAGAGCGAGGCTTCGGACCTCGTGTTCAGGCCGCACTCAAGTTCAAGCGCGATCACCGCCGCTACATCGGCAGCCCGCATGGGTCTGATCTCAATCGCTCGAGACATGATATGACCGCGAGAGCTATCTCGCGTCCGGCTTTCGCAGATAGTAAGGACGGAGAGGACGCTGCTCCGCCGGTGTCGCATGCTGGACAATCGCGGCGGCCAGGGATGGCGAACCCGATCTGATGAGTTCAACATCAAGGCTCTCAGGGCTCTCAATCACATTCAATACATCGCCGGCGATCCCTAAGCCATCCCCGGTAACAATCAGAGGCCGTTGGGAGCGTTCCAGAAGCTGCCTGACTACGAGATCCGGGTGGTCCTACCAGATCGTCACCGATCCTCATCAGATCGCGATCAACTCCGACGGTTCGCACGCCGCCATAGACTTCTCCGCGGCCAGCCGCAACGATCGCGAGCACCGTTCCCGCCCTGCGGGCCGCCAGGGCCCAGCCATCAAATGTATCGTAGCCAATCGCAGGGAGACTTAGCGTCTGCGCAATCCCTTCTACCGCGGCCAGAGATACTCGAAGACCGGTAAAGCTGCCAGGACCGACGACCGCACAAAACAGGTCGATTTCACTCAACTCGATGCTCGCCTCTTCAAGAAGTCGCGACAGACTGCGAAAAAGCGTCTCGGATGGTCGATCGCCATCCTCTGCAACCAGCGAGGCGGCTACCACGCCGTTGCGCGCAATCGCATAGCTTGCCCTTGTCGAGGCGGTATCGAGACCCAGAACAATCAGAGAGCTTGGAGAGGAGTTTTCGGTGAGTACAAGCTCGTGGTCAGCGGGCGTGATTGACATGGTTTGGAAACGTGATTATATATAGTCGTCGTCAGCCGGACAACTTTTCGCGAGCGGGGCCGCACCGGCTGTAATAGCGTGCCGCTTCATAGCAGCTTCGGCAGCCTGGGCATCCTGGGCAGCCTGGGCATCCTGCTCCGCCAATGTCATCCAAAGAAGAAGTCTCTCAATTGGGAACGCTCACTCCGATGCTGCGCCAGTATCAGGAGATAAAGAAGCGCTATCCGGGAACAATCCTCTTTTTCCGGCTCGGTGACTTCTATGAGATGTTCTTTGACGATGCTCTGCTCGGAGCTCGCGAGCTCGAGATCACCCTGACCGCCCGGCACAAGGAACGCGGCAACCCGGTCCCGATGTGCGGCGTGCCTCACCACGCGGCCACCGGCTACATAGTGAAGCTGGTTCGCAAGGGTTATCGCGTCGCCATCTGTGAGCAGGCCGAGGATCCAAAATCCGCTACCAAGCTTGTCAGACGAGAAGTGGTCAGAGTTGTTACGCCGGGAACCGCTATCGACAGCCAGCTTCTGGAAAGCAGGGAGAATTCCTATCTCGCCGCCCTTGCCGGAGCGGGAGACGGGCTCGGCCTCGCGCTGATTGATCTCTCTACTGGCGCTTTCATGGCGACTCAATTCTCCGGCGATGATGCGATGCGGCAGGTGCGCGAGCAGCTTGAGATCTTCGGGCCTCCCGAGATGGTCTTTCCAAGGTCGCTCGAGCCTCTGGCCAGGCAGTTGACCACCAATGATGCTTTTTTGCCTGAGGCTCAAACCGGGAGCGATGCTGAACCAGCCCCATCCTCAAGCGGCCCGGTGGCAAGCCCGGGATGCGAACAACACTCACGGCGTTGGACGACTGGATCTTCAGCTTTGACCGGGCCGAAGAGCTGCTCCGATCACAATTGAGTGTTTCGAGCCTTGATGGCTTCGGCCTCGACGGAAAGAAATATGCCGTCGCTGCATCGGGAGGGGCACTGCACTACATCAGTGAGACCCAGCTTGCCAGTCCGAGCCACTTCAGCGGGATTTCCTATTTCGAGCCCAGTGAATATCTCGCGCTCGATTCGACCACTGTAAGCAACCTTGATCTGGTCAGCTCTTCTGAGGGGAATGCTGCCCAATCGATGCTTGGCGCCATCGATCAGACAAAAACGGGCATGGGTGCGCGACTCATGCGCCAGTGGCTCCTCCGACCCAGCATTAATCTGGCTGAGATTGAGAATCGACTCGATGCCGTCGCCGAGCTCAAGGAGGCGGCAATCCGGCGCGACCAGCTCAGACGCACGCTCGCTTCGATCGCCGATCTCGAACGGCTGGCCGCCAGACTGTCGCTCTCTCGCGCCAATGCTCGGGACCTGATCTCGCTCAGGCAGTCGATCGAGCTCCTGCCTGCGCTCAGAAAGGCCCTCTCACCCGCTCGCTCTGCTCTGCTTGGAGTGCTCGAAGAGGCAATTGACGAGCTCGAAGACGTGCTTAGCCTGATAGCCGCCTCGATTGCCGACGAGCCTCCGGCAACCCTCAGCGAACCCGGAATCATTCGCGAAGGCTACAACCGGGAGCTCGACGAGCTGCGCGACTCAGCAAGACATGGAAAGAGCTTTATCGCTGCGATCGAGACGCGCGAGCGTGCACGAACCGGCATCTCGTCGCTCAAGGTGAGATTCAACAACGTCTTCGGTTACTACATAGAGATCAGCAAGGCACATCAGGCTCGAGTTCCCTCAGACTACGAGCGCAAACAGACGCTGGTCAACGCTGAGCGTTATACGACACCTGAATTGAAGGAGCATGAGACGAAGGTGCTCGGCGCTGAGGAGAGAATCCTCGAGCTGGAGGGCCAGCTCTTTGACGGCATTCGTCGCCTGCTGATCAACGAGGTCCGGCGCATTCAGGGTGTTGCAAAAGCGCTTGCCATGATCGACGCGCTTGCCTCGCTCGCAGATGTTGCAGCGCGCCACGGCTACGTGCGCCCGCAACTGGATGAGAGTGACGAAATCGAGATTCGCAACGGCCGACATCGCGATAATCGAAAGGTTTGGCGCGAGGTTTGTTCCAAACGATCTGCTCATAAACAACACGACTGATCGCCTGCTCATCGTCACCGGGCCCAATATGGGCGGCAAGTCTGTCTTCCTCAAGCAGACGGCATTGATAGTCATTCTTGCCCAGATGGGCAGCTTTGTGCCTGCCGCGTCCGCGAGGGTGGCCCTCGTGGATCGAATCTTTACGAGGGTCGGCGCGTCCGACAACCTCGCTCGAGGACGCTCGACATTCATGGTCGAAATGACGGAGACCGCGAGAATCCTCAATACGGCGACGCCGCGCAGTCTGATTCTTCTTGACGAGGTTGGACGCGGAACTTCGACGTTCGACGGATTGTCGCTTGCGTGGGCGATAGCCGAGTTCATTCATGACAGCTCAGAGCATGCGGCGAAGACGCTCTTCGCAACCCACTATCACGAGATGACCGAGCTGGCCAAGATGCGTCCTGGAGTTCGCAATTATCAGGTTGCGGTCTCTGAATCGGCGGGAGAGATCGTCTTTCTGAGGCGTGTCGTCCCAGGAAGCGCAAGTAAGAGTTACGGCATCGAGGTCGCGAGGCTTGCCGGTTTGCCGATGGCGGTTGTCGAACGGGCTCGCGAGATTCTGTTGAACCTCGAGCAGAACGAGCTGGATCTTGACAGGGAAGCCCAAGTTTGCTCGGCATCTGAGAAAGCCAAGCGTGCGCTTCCCTCAACCGTCTCTTCTGGACAATTTAGAGGAGCCATCCTAAGCACACCGCAAGCAGATCCCGCGCTTACGCGCGGGACGGGCAGGGACAAGCCCTGCCCCTACAACGTTGTCGCGAAGTATTACGTTGGCGAGAAAGAATGTAGGGGCAGGGCTTGTCCCTGCCCGCCCGGCGCCGTCCGGCGCCGGGACTCTCTAGCCTCCTTCTGTTGCGAGGATTGATCAGTTTCGGGATAATTCATCGCTCCCTGAGCAACCATACAATGAGAATTCCTGCGAATAGACTCCTCTGCGTGAGCGTAGCCCTGCTGTCGCTCGCGTTTCTCCTCTCATCCTGCAGACGAGGCAGCCGTTCGGGCGAGTTGACGATGATGGTTGAAAAGCACATCCAGACTTTCGACCCGCGCGTCAGCTCCGATTCTGCAGCCGAGCGCATGCGACAACTCCTCTTCAACGCACTAACGCGCAAGAACGAGCAGTTCGAGCCCGTCCCTGATCTTGCAGAGAGCTTTGAATCGACCCCGGATTACAAAACCTTCACCTTTCATCTACGCCGCGGAGTCAAATTTCACGATGGCCGCCTCCTCTCCGCAGCGGACGTCAAATACACCTTCGACTCGATGATGGCGGCAGGCTTTGCCTCCGACAAGCGCGGCGAGTTTGATCGTCAGGTCTCAGGCATTGAGACGCCGGACGACCACACGGTAGTCTTCCAGTGCCGTGATGCCTTTCCCGGACTGCCCAACGCCGTCGTGCCAGTGGGAATCATTCCCTCCGGGACCGGCGACCGCCAGCCTAAGCAGCCCGTCGGCACCGGGCCGTTCAAATTTGAGAGCTATGCCGAAGATCAGGAGCTCATGCTGGCAACCTTCGAGGAGTACTTTGAGGGGCGGGCGGCCTTCAATCATCTCCGGATAAAGATCGTTCCCGACAACAGCACGCGCGAGAGCGAGTTGAGAAAAGGATCAGTCGACCTCGCGATCAATGTCGACTTCGAGCCGGTCACAGTTGAATCGCTCTCCAGCGTAAAGACGCTGAAAGTTGAGATGCTGCCCGGCACCAACATCGCCCACCTCGGGGTCAACACTCTCGACCCCATACTCAGGGATGTTCGCGTGCGCCAGGCGCTCGCCTATGCAATCGATCGCGATACGCTCATTCGTGATATCTGGCGCGGACAGGCGAAACCGGCGAGCAGCATTCTGCCTCCCGGCCAGTGGGCGAGAGCAAATGACGTGATTACTTATAACTACGATCCGGAGCGGGCAAAGAGACTACTCGACGATGCGGGAAAAAAGGCCGACGAGTCAGGCACTCGCTTCAAATTGTCACTCAAGACTTCGACCATTTCGATTGCCAGAAAGATCGGCGAAGCGATTCAGGAGCAACTTCGACGTGTGGGAGTCACCGTTGAGGTTCAACCGCTCGAGCGCGGCAAGCTTGTGCAGGACATGTCCGAGGGCAACTTTCAGCTTTACTCAAATACTCTCGTGGGCGGCAATCAGAGCACCGACATTCTGAAATTCGTCTACTACTCAAAGTCGATTCCACCCAACGGACAGAATAGATCGCGGTATCAGAGTACGCTTGTCGACCGGCTGCTCGACGAGTCGCTGACTGCTCCGCGCGAGCGCCAAAAGGCGATCTTCGAAGATATCCAGAAGATTCTGTCACAGGATTTGCCGCAGATTTACTTGTGGTATCCTGACACGGTTGCCGTCTATCGCCATCGTGTCCGCGACCTGAAACTTGATCCTTCCGGCGACTGGCGAGTCGTTCGAAACATCAAGTTGCGCGATGGCGATTAGGAGCCAACCAAAGAACGCAGAACTTGATAAGGAGTTTGCACTGATATGCAACCGGCACCTGGAGAGAAGCAGGCCACCATAGGCATGATCCGGGCTGGCAGTCATGGGTGAGAATCTCGCGCTCAACATCGCGCGAAACGGCTTTCCGATAGCAGTCTATAACCGCGATACAACCAAGGTTGACAGGTTCCTCGGAAGGGCCCATCAAGACCTCGGAAATCAGGATGTCATCGGCACCTATTCGACAGCCGACTTTGTCAAATCACTGGCCAGCCCTCGCAAGATAATCCTCCTGGTCAAGGCAGGCGAGGCGGTGGATGCGGTGATCAATCAACTGAAGCCGCTTCTAGACAAGGGTGACATTGTCATCGATGGCGGCAATTCGTTCTTCGAAGATACCCGCCGCCGCGAGAAGGAGCTCAAGGCAGAGGGCATCAGATTTATTGGATCCGGCGTTTCAGGCGGTGAGTCCGGCGCTCTTTGGGGTCCATCGCTGATGCCCGGGGGTGATCGTGCTGCGTACGAGCTCATCAGGCCGGTCTGGGAAGCGATTGCCGCCAAGGTTGACGATGGTCCCTGCGTTACTTATATCGGGCCTGACGGCGCCGGCCATTTTGTGAAGATGGTCCACAACGGCATCGAGTACGGCGATATGCAGCTCATTGCCGAGGCCTATGATCTCCTGCATCGCGTACTCGGTCTCGAGGCGTCCCGGCTGGCCGATATTTTCAGCCGATGGAACGAGGGTCCGCTCAATTCTTTTCTGATTGAGATCACTGCGAAGATATTTCGAGTCGCCGACAAGGAGACCGGGCGTCCACTAGTCGATATGATACTCGACGAAGCCGGTCAGAAGGGCACGGGTAAGTGGACTGCCAAGGTCGCTCTCGACCTCGGCATTCCGATACCAACCATTCAGGCAGCGCTCGATGCCCGTGTGCTTTCATCGCACAAGGCCGAGCGGGTCGAGGCAAGCAAGGAACTGTCGGGACCTGAGAAAAGCGATTTCGATGGCAACGCTCAGGACTTCATCGATGCCGTGCATGACGCGCTCTACGCCAGCAAGATCTGCTCGTATGCGCAGGGTATGAATCTCATTCGCGCAGGCGCCAAAGAGTACAAGTGGGATATCAATCTCGGCGAGGTGAGCCGCATCTGGAAGGGCGGCTGCATAATCCGAGCGCAATTCCTCGACAAGATCAAGCAGGCCTATTTGCGGCGAGCGGACCTGCCCAATCTTCTGCTCGATGCCGATTTCAAGGAGTGGGTACTCGAGGCGCAGCCGCGCTGGCGAAGGGTTGTCGCGACGGCTCAGTCAATGGGTATCCCCGTCGCCGCCATGTCGGCGAGCCTGGCCTATTTCGATACCTATCGAGCGGCCAATCTGCCGCTCAACCTGACGCAGGCTCAGCGTGATTTCTTCGGCTCGCACACATACCGCCGCGTCGACCGGCCCGATGCCGGACCGATCCATACGGAATGGGAGCAGGCCTGAACGGACAATCCGGTGTCACACATGGTTTCTGAAACGCCAGAGAATCCCTTGAGGCATGGTCTGAGATCGGCTCGCACGGCAGAGCCCTGCGCCGTCGTCATCTTCGGCGCATCGGGCGATCTGACCAAGCGGAAGCTCGTCCCGGCACTCTATCGCCTGTCGCAGGAGCGTCTCTTGCCGGCGGAGTTCGCCGTCGTCGGCATCTCGCGAACGCCGATGAGCGACGACGATTTTCGCGGCAAGATGAAACAGGCGGTCGCCACCTTCTCGGAAAAGAAGACTGTCGACGATCAGACCTGGAACAGCTTTGCTGCGGGCATCTCCTACCTGCCGGGGGACATCGCAAAACCCGAAACCTACGCAAAGCTTCGTGAACTTCTCGAGCGCATAGATCGCGAGCGAGGGACCGCGGGCAATCGCGTATTCTACTTGTCGACAGCGCCTGAGCACTATGCCGAGGCAATTCGACAGCTCGGCGCCGCCAATCTCTCTCGCCCGGGTAAGGGCTGGACAAGAATAGTCGTCGAGAAGCCCTTCGGGAGCAGTCTTGCAACCGCCCACCAACTCAACAAAGAGCTGGCTGATGCCTTTGACGAAGATCAGGTCTATCGAATCGACCACTATCTCGGCAAGGAGACGGTTCAGAACCTGATGGTCTTTCGATTTGCCAATGGCATCTTTGAGCCTATCTGGAATCGCCAGTACATCGATCACGTGCAGATCACCAACGCCGAGACCATTGGCGTCGAGGGCCGTGGCGCCTACTACGAGAGCGCCGGTGTGGTCCGCGACATGATTCAGAATCACGTCTTCCAGGTCCTTGCGCTTGTTGCCATGGAGCCTCCGGCCAGCCTTGCGGCCAACTCGGTGCGTGACGAGAAGATCAAGGCGATGGAGGTTGTCAGACCTATTAATCCCTACACCGAAGCGGTGCAGGGCCAGTATGGACCGGGCTCGGTCCGCGGTCAGGCGGTGCCGGGTTATCGGGAGGAGCCGGGTGTCAGTCCGAGATCATCGACTGAAACCTATGCTGCCCTCAAGCTCAATTTCGACAACTGGCGATGGGCGGGAGTTCCCTTCTATATTCGTTCAGGGAAACGAATGCCAAAGCGGGTGACTGAAATCGCCATCCAATTCAAGGAGGCACCCCATCTCCTGTTTGCCCAGGTCTCGGCGCAGCAGCTCGAGCCGAACGTTCTGGTTATCAAGGTCCAGCCGGATGAGGGCATTACGCTTCGAATCGGCGCCAAGATACCCGGCCAGACCACTCGAATCAGATGGGTGAACATGGATTTTCGCTACGGCTCGTCATTCGGATTCGCTTCGCCTGAGGCTTACGAGCGGCTCCTTCACGATTGCATGCTTGGCGACTCAACGCTCTACGCGCGGCGCGACATGACAGAGCGAGGCTGGGAGATTGTCACTCCACTGCTCGAGGCCTGGCAGCACTCGTCGCCTGACTTCCCCAATTATGAAGCCGGAAGCTGGGGCCCCGACGCAGCCGACAGTTTTATCGAACGAGACGGCAGACATTGGCGAAGATCCTGAACCATAAACCTTTAAGGTAATAGACGAAGGTTCTCGCGTAAATCATTGGAAGATCACGGAATGGCTCTGCAGACGATAGACGTTGACGCGATCGAGCGGCAGCTGACTGAACTCTGGAAGGATGCCGCCGCTCACGATAGCGAGGCCGGGGTAATTCGAGCCTGCGTGCTGAATCTCCTGGTCTATGTCCCATCCGGCCCGGCCGAGCATGAAGTGGATAACCTGCTCGTCGAAGTGACTGCGGTTCATCCTGGCCGTGCATTTCTGATTTCGTCTGATCCGGCCATGGACTCCTCGGCTATCTCGGCCTGGGTGACTTCACGCTGCACTATGGCGGTTCCGGGATCGAAGCAGGTGTGCTGTGAGCAGATAACAGTGAAGGCACACGGAACTCAGGTTAGCGAGCTGCCGAGCGCAATCGAACCATTGATTTTGGAAGACCTCCCTGTCTTCCTCTGGTGGCGAGCGCAACCTCCGCTTCGAGAGAAAGTCTTCAGCCGGTTAATCGGGATGTCTGATCGGTTGATCATCGACTCCGCAAGCTTCGACGATCCTCATCGCGAGCTCAAGGAGCTCGCCGCAGTCTTTGCGTCGGGCACTGGCGGCCATCGCTGGGTGGCCACAAGCGATCTCAATTGGGGGCGTCTGGCATCGTGGCAGGGCTTGATTGCCGGGTTCTACGATGTGGCCAATTACCGCAGCCATCTCAGCAACGTTTGCTCCGTGCGGATCGAATTCAAGGCGGGGAGCAGTTCCGATTTCATGCCGCCGCGCGCCTTGTTGCTGGCAGCGTGGTTGTCGGCTCGCCTGAATTGGACTCTGGATTCGGCTTCGACTGAATCAGGCAGTGGCCAATGGGAGTTTACCTTCAGAGATCAAGGCAAGTCACGACTGATCAAGCTGGCCGCTAATCGTGAAGGTGGCGGTGATCCGGGGCATTTGTGTGCGATCACCTTCCACCTTCCGGAAATTGAAGAGGCTTGTTTCGCGGCAAGAAAGACCGCGGACGGCGGCCACCTGGAGACTCTCGTCTCCCTTTCGGGAGAGAGGAAGATCGGGCAACTTCTGAGCTACGAGAGTCTACCGGAGAGCCAATTGATCGGCCAGGAGCTCGAGATTCTTGGTCATGACGAAGTCTACGAAGAGGCAGTCGCGAGAGCTGCGGAGATGCTTGCCGCTCTCAATGCGTGAGTGGTCGATCGAAATCTGGAGCGGAAACATTTGCGGCTTTTCTTAGCGTCTTGGCGTCTTTGCGCGAAGAGTACCTCGCAAGAGCCTGTCTCGAGATACTCCTCGCGCAAAGACGCAAATACGCAAAGAAAGGCCGCCAGGAAGAGAGTACAGCGTGGGCGAGCTTGAGAATCAGATTGCCGTAGTGACCGGTGCCGCGCAGGGCCTCGGACTAGCCATCGCCAAACGCCTGGCATCCGACGGCGCGCGCTTAGCGATGCTCGATTCCCAGCCTGGCCCTCTGCAGGCGGCCGCCAAAACGTTGGGCGAGGCGGCGCAAGCTTTCGAGGTTGACGTTACCAGTCAGGAGAACGTTGAGCGAGTGATAGCGCAGGTGGCCGAGACGTTTCGGGAAGATCGATATCCTCGTGAACAGCGCGGGTGTCACAGGCAAGACCAATATCAAGAGCCACGAAGTCGAGGCTGATGATATGCGCCACGTGTTCGACGTCAATTTCATGGGCTGTTTCTTCACGTCTCGCGCTGTTCTTCCGTTGATGCTCAAACAGAACTACGGCCGCATTCTTCACATCGCGTCGATTGCAGGCAAGGAAGGCAATGCCGGAATGCTGGCCTATTCGGCATCCAAGGCTGCCGTCATCGGCATGACCAAGGTTCAGGGGAAAGAGTACGCTGAAACCGGGATCACTATTAACGCCATTGCACCCGCGGTCATCCGCACAGCGATGGTCGCTGCGCTGCCTCCGGAGCAGGCGCAGTTCATTGAAGGCAAGATCCCAATGAAGCGCTGCGGTACACTCGAAGAGGTGGCTCACCTCGTCTCGTTCATAGTCTCGCCCGGCGCGAGCTTCAACACCGGTTTCACCTTCGACCTGACAGGCGGGAGAGCCACCTACTGATGCTGACTCAAGGCTGTGGAATCGATTTGTTGACGAACTCCGCGTAATCCCGCTTGAGCTTGGCTCGCGATTCTTTGTCGATATACATCATGTGGCCGGCTGCGTAGAACTGCCAGCTGATACTCCGATGCTGCTCCGAATGAATTCCCAGATGGTTCATGGTGTATTCAACTGCAAAGTAGGGCGTTGCCAGGTCGTAATACGCCGCGCAAACCATGACCTTCATATAGGGATTCTTGGAGAATGCGTTGCGGAGTAGATTCGTCGTGTCGGCGTAACCGTTCTGGACTCCCCAATCCCACGGCAGCGTCCCCCCAGCTACGTAGTAGACAAGATCGCTCTTGTAGTTCAGCTCCGTACGAAGGTAGTGAAGGAAAGCTGCCTGAAACGGCGGCCGGATCAAGGTATTTGAAGGGTCGAACTCCGCCGTTTCGCCGGCATTGAGAGAGGAAGGGCCCGTCAACCTTCCGTCGAGGCGGCCGATCGTCAGCCGCTGGTCACGAAGCAGCTCGCGCGTGAAGTGACCTACATCGAAGCGCATCTCACTCTGATCGATGTATCGAGCGTCGAGGCCGGTATAGCGGACAAGTTTATCTATGAGCGCCTTCCGCTCCGCGGGCGTCAGTGAATCGCCCTTGTCGAGTGCCTGGATATAACCGGTGAGCGCCCAGCCTTCCACCTCCTTTAGCGTGCTCTTCAGATCCTTCTGAAGGTCGGGCGGCAGCTTCTTGTGGAACCAGGCGTCCGCGGTGTATGTCGGAAGATGCAGGGCATAGGCGAGACTGTTGGTCAACGCCGGTCGCAACGTCCCGAAGTTGAGGACAGTAGAAATGAGCGTGATTCCATTGACTGCGATGCCCTGATCGACGAGATATCCGGCGAGTCCTGCGGCGCGGAACGTTCCGTAGCTCTCGCCCGCTATGAACAGAGGCGAAACCCAGCGGTTGTTGCGCGTCAGGTACATGCGAATGAACTCGCCCACCGATTGCAGATCGCCCTGGACGCCATTGAGTCTTCGTGCGATATCGATAGAGTTTGCACGGCTGTATCCGGTGCCGACCGGATCGATAAAGACGAGATCCGTATGGTCCAACCAAGTGTCATCGTTGTCGACCATTCGGTAAGGTGGAGGCGGCATATCGCCGTTATCGAGCAGGCGCACTCGCCGCGGCCCCATAGTGCCCATGTGAACCCATATCGAGGCGGCGCCCGGCCCGCCATTGAAGGCGAACGTCAACGGGCGCGATCCGCCATCGCCGGTACCATCAAGGGTGTAGGCGATGTAGAAGATGTGCGCTTCCGTCTCGCCGGCCTGATTCTTTATCGGCATCTGTGCGGCCGTGGCCGTGTAGCTGAGTGTTCTACCGCCGACGTGAATTTCGTGGTGAGTAACGACCGGTGTCTCGTCGACTATCTCCGCTACGGCACCGCCGCCGCCTGCATTCTGTGGACGAGCTCCGTCGGGGTTTCGTTGGCGACCCTGAGTCTGTGGCGCCTGTTGTTGAGTAGACGGTTGCGGGGTGGTCGCCGGCTGCTGGGCGGGCTGCTGGGGAGCTTGCTGAGCCGGTTGCTGCCTCTCCTGCGGCACAATAGTTAGTAATAGGAGCAAAAGCAGAGCCTTCATGTGGGGGTTTCTCCTTTTTTGTTTTGGAAGACGGAACGCTGGTACACTTTCTACACGTAGTAGGACGCATTCTCAAGTATCAAGGTTACTAACCAGTAGGGGCAGGGGCTTGGAGGTTTGCAAAAAGCATCAATGGAAGCCGGTCTCTGGGGTTGTCGCGCCAAAGGCGCGACCTGAAATAGCCCAGGGCGAAGCCCTGGGTACCGCAACGCAATGTGCGATAGCCCTCTCGGGGCGGTATTTCGCAACCTTCCCATTGTCCGTTCGTAATGCCGTCCCTTTGGGACTACCAATTGGTTTTGTCGTGAATCCCGGGGCTTCGCCCCGGGCTATTTCAGGTCGCGCCTTTGGCGCGAACCCAATTGCGTCGCGAATTGTTACATTATCGAGCAGGTTGTAGCGGCAGGGCTCTTGTCCCTGCCCGTACCTTCCGCAAAATGACTGATACACTCACTCTGACCATCAATGGCGCCTCCTGCACCGTTACGCGCGGGACGAGCGTCGCTGCAGCCATCCTCGCTGCCGGTATTTCAACACTTCGCCGATCGGTCACCGACAATCCACGCGGCCCACTTTGCGGCATGGGCATCTGCTTCGAATGCCTCGTCACCATCAACGGAGAGAGTCACCAGCGATCCTGCCAGGTCCTCTGCTCCAATGGCATGCAGGTCGCAACCGATGCATAGCTCAACGACTGCAGAAATAGTGGTCATCGGAGCCGGCCCTGCCGGCATCGCAGCTGCCGTTGCCTCGGCTGAGAGCGGCAAGACTACGCTCGTCGTCGATGACAATTTCAGCCCGGGCGGGCAGATCTGGCGCTCCGGAGTGAAGCATCCGCCCAGTCAGGCCAGCGCGCTGGTTGAAACGTCTCGCAGACACGCAGACAACAATAATCACCGGCGCTCGCGTCACGCATCAGCCGGAGCCCGGCCGTTTGGTTGCTGAGACCCGGGATGGCCTTGTCGAAATCGAATACGGGAAGTTGATTCTTGCGACCGGAGCTCGGGAGCTCTTTCTTCCCTTCCCGGGCTGGACCCTGCCCAATGTGCTCGGCGCGGGTGGTCTCCAGGCTCTGGTCAAGTCCGGCCTGCCAATCAAGGGCAAGAAGGTGCTTGTGGCCGGCTCGGGCCCATTACTCCTTGCCGTCGCGGCATACCTCCGCAAATGCGGAGCGGAAGTCGCGATCGTCGAGCAGGCTTCGCAGTCAAGCATCCTTCGCTTTGGCCTCCAACTCGCTCGCGAGCCCTCGAAGATTGCGCAGGCATGCAGTCTGAAGGCGCGTCTGATCGGCGTGCCCTACGTGACCGGCTGTTGGCCGGTAGCAGCCTTGGGAGAAAGCAAGCTCGTGAGCGTGACATTGCGCCGGGCTAACAGAACGTGGCAGGTTGATTGCGATTACCTGGCCTGTGGCTTCCATCTTGTGCCGAACGTCGAGCTTCCTGTGCTGCTTGGATGCCAAACGGAAGGTGAGAGCGTTATGGTCAACGATTTTCAGGAGACGTCCGTAGAGGGAGTCTATTGTGCGGGCGAGCCGACGGGGATTGGCGGCGTCGAACTCGCCTTGAGTGAAGGCCGGATTGCCGGCCTGGCAGCATCGGGCGCCGTGCGTGCCGCCGAAGAGCTCTTCCCTTCCAGAGCCAGGCATCGCCGTTTTGCAAGCGCCCTAAACAGGGCGTTCACTCTGAGGCCGGAATTGAAAGCGCTGGCTGAGAGCAGCACCATCGTTTGCCGCTGCGAGGATGTGACGCTTGAACGCCTGCAAAACCACAATTCCTGGCGAAGCGCGAAGCTCCATACGCGGTGCGGCATGGGCCCCTGCCAGGGACGTATCTGCGGTCCCGCGGTCGGCTTCATTCTGGGCTGGAAAGCCGAATCCGTGCGGCCGCCGATCTTTCCCACACGACTCGAGACTCTGGCCGACTCACTGCGTTGAGCTCTCCAGCAGAGAGGCGAGGTACTGCTGCCAGATCGCCGGCAGCGAGTGGGTGCCGTGGCCTCGCGTCTGGTCGCTGATCGGAACAAGAATGAAACGACCGTGTTTAACCCTCTTGATCTCCTTCTCCACGATGCCGAGCTCCGGCGGATTAACCTGATCGTCTGCTGAGTTGATAGCCAAAAGGGGAGCCCGAATCTTTTCGAGCATCGGAGCCGGATCGTAGTCTCGGGATGCGTCGAACTGATAGAGCATATCGTTGGCATCCTTCGTAGCAACCTGGGCACGCACCTGAGTATCGAACAGCTGGTCGGCAGCCTCGCGCGTTGGAGCCTGCTTGTACAGCTGAAGCGGACTGCTGCCCATGATCATTAGTCCATACACGGCGCCTGTGATACCACGAAGGGGCTCGGTCGCGTACTCGCCGCCTTTCCAGTCCGGGTCGCTTCTGATCGAGTCCATAATCATCCGGCGAATCATGCGATTGCGGCCTGAGATAGGCCCGGGCAGGCTTGCCAGCGGCATGAGCGCATCCATGAAGTCCGGGTACTTCTCTCCCCAAACCCAGGTCTGCATGCCTCCCATCGATGTACCCATAACGAGGCGGGCATGGCTGACTTTGAGGCCGTCGGTCAAGAGCCGGTACTGCGCCGCCACCATGTCGTTATAGTTGTAGTGCGGAAATCTTGCGTGCAATCCGTCGCTCGGCTTGCTCGACTTTCCGTGGCCGATGCCGTCAGGGAGGATGAGGTAATAACTGTTTGAGTCGAGCAGCTGCCCGGGGCCAAAAAGCACGCCTGCGAATTGCCGCGAGAGAAACTGATTGCCCGCGCCTCCCGTTCCATGGATGATGAGCACCGCGTTTCTCACTGTACCGGATGAATCCTTCTTCGGTGCCCCAAGGGTCCGGTAATGAATTCTCAACTCAGGCAGTGTCTCACCACTCTCGAAGTGAAAATCGCGAATGACGAAATCGGCTTCGGCGCTGACTGGCGGAGGATCGTTTTGCCGGGCGAGAGCCAGGCCGGGAATGAGAATCAGAATTGCACCAATGATCAACTTGAACATCTTCAACTCTCCAATGGCCACTAACAATCGTTGCCCCGGAAATCGTGCCGCAGGCTGGAATCGTGCCGCAGGCTGTCCAGCCTGCGGCAAAACCTCGCAATTCGGCACGTATTCTACTGTCGGCATCTTTCGCTACTTTGCCGCAGGCTGGACAGCCTGCGGCACGATTCCAGCCGGCGGCACGGCTAAGATAGAATAGTACTATGAAACAGCCTGTCTGGAACTTTGAGCAAGAGCCCACCACGAACCCGATGGACGAAACCGGCGTCAATCTACGAGCCTACTTTGATCGCATGCCCGATGAAAAAATGCAGGAGTACTCTCCCGCATGGACTGACGAACAATTGATCGCATGGGACGGAAGTTTCCGTGATGATGGCAATCTGATGCTGTTCTGTTGCGAGCGCGATGTCGATGTCCAGGAATATCGAACGGTCCTCGAAGAGTGCATTCGCTATCGAAACCGCGTCAGGCCACTGCTCGTCGGCTGATTGTCAATACTCGCAGAGGGCGCTCTTCACCGTATACGGGATGAGGCTCTTGAATCCATCACCCTGGTGACACTCTGAGCAAATGGGGGCACGCAGGATTCGACGATGCCGGATGCTGGTGTTGGCATGCACCTGGTGGCAGCTCAGGCATGTTATCGATTCATCTCCGTTGACGACGACGTCGCGAACGTTTCGCCATACGTGACGATCCCCCTGATTCATGTCCGGCGAATCAGCCTGCTTCCAATCGACCAGCAAATCCTGAAACAGGTTGTCTCCGGCCACGAAAGTATTGGGAAACGGCAGGCCGGTTGACTTCGACTTCGTTTCCCTGAGATGGCACTGCGCGCAGAGCGAGGTGATCACCTTGGCATCACTTCGCCTCTTCTTTGAGAGCAGAACCAGCGAGGTATCCTTCGTGTGGTTCAGATCGACGCTGCCGTGACATGCGTAACAATCGAGACTGAACTCGGCAAAAGCCTTCGTCGTGCTGTCCACAGCCGTCGTATGACAGCCGGCGCAGCGATCCGCAAACTTGTTACTGTCCCATTGAGGATTGTCGCCGCCTGATACGCTGAGCACCCTGTGCTCGGAGTTGATCGACGCCTGTGCGGCGAGGATTGCGAACTTGCCGTAACCGCTCTTCTTTAGCAGCCTGAGATGGTGGCGGCTGCCCAGGATGAAGCCGGTCTCGGGCAGGAATTTGGCAATGATTGGCTGCGATTTGAGCGGCTGCTCGAGCTCCGGTGCGGCAGCGATCTCTCGAACAGTCAGGGCATGAGCATTCCGCGGCCAGGTCGGGCCGATATCGTTGCGGTGACAGAAGAGGCATTCGTCGCCCTGAACGAAATCGGGAAGCGGCTGGCCGACGTGGTTTCCACCCCACCCTTTAGGATCCAACTTCTGCGCCCTGGCAGGCTGTCTGAATTGAGACGAAAGCAGAAGTGCAGCAACGAAGGTAATTAGCAGTAGTTTCGCCCGCGGAATAACTTCAGTCGACATTTAGGCTACTCATCAGTTGAAGGCGCGCGGCCTGTCGCACCAAAGGTGCGACCTGTAACAGCCCAGGGCGAAGCCCTGGGTACGGACCACGAAAAACGCGTAGCCCTATCGGGGCGCTATTTCGAACGCAATTGTACTGTCGCGCGCAGTGCCGCCCCGATAGGGCTGCCCTTGGTTCGCCCTGAATCCCGGGGCTTCGCCCCGGGCTGTTATAGGTCGCGCCTTTGGCGCGCAAAATCACGGTCGCCAGGCGGCGTTAACGCTGCCGCACCAAAGCTGCGACCCGGCCGCTAACACAAATTCAATCGGCTTTGGATTTCCTGATTGCCCCTTCGACAGGGCTGCTCGCGCCTTCGGTGTACTTCCCACCGGTCAGGTCGTAAGTCTTTGCCGCGCGCTGCTTCAGGCGCTCAAGCCCCTTCTCGAAGTCCTCTTCCTTGGCAGTCTCATCGCAGAAGGCGCAGCAGCTCTCGAACGTGAGACCCAGTTTCTTCCACTGCATCATGCCGCCGGGAGTCACCTGATCAGTCACCGGGCACCAGACAGTGCTCATCGCGAGAACAAAATTGTTGATGAATCGCTGCCGTTTTGCCGCCGCCGCGTACTTGTCCGCATCCTTGAAGAATTTCTCCTTCGAATCCGGGCGACTGCCGCGATAGCTCACACCCTGATATTCCCAGGTTGCCTGCGACACATCGGACGGCTCGAGGTAGACCGGGCAGAGATCAATGCTCTTCTGTAGTTCAGGAATTTTGACTTTTTCCAGGATGACGGCGTCAGGCGGGAGCTGCGCATAACACGGAATCGCAAGCAACAGAAGCAGGAACAAAAGCGCCAGACGTTGCATTCGCATCTACTCTCTCCTACTCGCCCAGGCTCAGCCCGACCAGTTTGGAGTCGGACGTGGCAATCACAACGAACTGCTTCCCTCCTGCGAGATAGGTCATTGGGGTACCGCTCGGCTGCGCGGGAAGCTCGATCTCCGCTACCACTTTACCACTGGCTTTGTCGAAAGCACGCAGGAGATTGGTACCGCCTCCGGCGCGACCGCCACGTCCCGCCAGCGCCCTGTCCGACAAACAGTAGCGTCTTCGTAAGCAATGGGCCTCCCCCTCCTGCCCCGAGTGGGCCGACATCTTTGCCGACAATCTCGCTCACCATCTGACGTGGACCATCACCTTGTGGAATCATCCACACCTGGTCGCCGGTGTTGAGGTTGATTGCGGTGATACGACCGTATGGCGGCTTGAACAAGGGTAGACCTTTCGGTCCTTCCAGGTAGGAGCCTACAGAAACACCGCCCCCACGCACATAGTTGAAGTTGGACCGCGCCGCATCAGGCTTGACGAGCTTAACTACAATCGGAGCGGTGATTGAGGGAATGTAGAGCGTCTGCGTTTGCGGGTCGAATGCCGCTCCCCACCAGTTCGCGCCTCCAGCCCAACCTGGGAGATTGATCGTTCCGCGCTCCGTTGGCGGAGTAAAGATTGGACCATGCTCGTACTGGTCAAGTATCTTTTTTGCTTCCTCACGCAGCTCCGGAGTGAAGTCTATGAGGTTGTCCTCCGTTGCTCCCTGCCTCTCGTATGGAGCAGGCCTGGTCGGAAATGGCTGGGTCGGCGACGATCGTTCGCCGGCAACTTTCGATTGAGGCACCGGCCGCTCCTCGATCGGCCAGACGGGCTTTCCATTGGTGCGGTCGAGAACCCAGCAGAATCCGCTCTTCGTGATTTGGGCCAGGGCCTTGATTCGACGTCCGCCTACATTGATATCGCAGAGCACGGGAGCGGCCGGCAGGTCATAGTCCCAGAGACCATGATGAACGCTTTGAAAATGCCAGACGCGCTTGCCTGTCTTCGCATCCAGGCAGATCAGGCTCTCGGCGAAGAGATTGTTGCCGAGACGATGGCCTCCATACCAGTCATTGGTCGGAGTCCCCGTTGGAATGTAGACATAACCGAGTTCATCATCGGCGCTAAGCAGTGTCCAGGCATTTGTGTTGCCAGTGTATTTCCAAGACTCCTGCTCCCATGTCTCGTTTCCGAACTCGCCAGCCTGGGGAACAGTATGAAATAACCAGAGAGGCTTGCCGGTGCGCGCATCGAAGGCCTGAATATCTCCGCGCGGCATCTCCTTGACCGTGGGTCCGTCTGAAATGGACGAGCCGACAATAACCACGTCACGCGTGACCATCGGCGGTGAAGTCACCGCGAAATTTCGCGCGTGGTCTGCGTTTGGAATCGCCTTGGTCAGATCGACCTTGCCGTCCTGTCCGAAATCCTGCACAGGCTTTCCTGTTTTGGCATCAACCGCCCAGAGATAGGCATCGCCTGTCCCGATAAATACGCGCTCCTGCCGGCCATCAGTCCAGTAACCGACTCCGCGATGAAGGAAGCCGAGATTGGTCGGACGACCTGATTTGTAACTCTGAGGATCGAATACCCAGACCGTTTCCCCAGTCTTCGCATTGATCGCGGCAACCTGACTGAGGGAGGTACTCGCATAGAGGATGCCTCCAACCATAAGAGGCGTCAGCTCGTGCGCAAAATTTGCGAGCATTCTGTTCTGAGCCTGGATAGGCTTGTCGGGCGATTCCCAGGTCCAGGCAACCTTCAGTTTCCCGACATTTGCCGCGTTGATCTGGTCGAGCGGCGAATACTTCGTACTGTTGTTGTCGCCTCCATAGGATCGCCATTCGCCGCCCTTATGACTTCCATTCTGCGCCTCAAGGGCGATAGTCATGAGTGCCGTCAAGGCCAGCGCGGTTGCAAAAATCAGAGAGTGTCGGAGGGGAGTAGTCAGTCTCATTGTCTGTTGGCCTCGGAGACGATCATTAGTCCTTATGTGCCTGGCCCTGAATCAACTCAATTCGCATCTTGTCGGGCCCTTCGATGAAGGCGATCTCCAGCCCGGCGGCGCGCCGGATATCGGTCGTCACAACGACTCCGCTTGCTCGAAGCTTTTCCAGGGACGCCGCAAGATTCTCTACGCTGAATGAGATGTGGTCAACCACGTGTCCTCGCGTCGACTCAAGCTCGGTCTTTCCCTTCCATTGCTCCGCGTAGGACGTCTTGGTGTACTCAACCGGATAAATGATGATGTTGACATTGTCCATCATCAACGAGGCGCTCGGTCCGATCTGCACACCGCGATACATCCGCGGCTCACGCGAGGGCGCCCTTGTGCTCCGGCTTCGAGCGCCGAAGTTTTTGGCATACCACTCACCTGCTCCAACGGGATCGGCACTGAAGAGATGGAGATGCCCGAAGTGATGATGACCGGCCGTATTGAGCTCGATCAAAGCGCGGTCGGGCCCAAGCACATACGCATAGAAGAAGGTCCCCGTAGCACCTGTGTTGCCGCCGATATCACTGATGTCGGTGATCGGCGTGAAGAACTTCGTTCCCATTGCGAGCTGCTTTTCGTAGGTCTCCTTCATGTTTTCGGCACCCCAGCCGAAATGCCAGACAGCCGACGTGAGGTCCGCCTTCGGTGGTTGATCAACCTTACTGAAGAGCAGCCATGACTTCTGTGCCCAGACGCCGTCCATGACGATTAGCAAAGCGAGCCTTCTCGCAGTCGAATTTGCTGGTGTAAAAATCGATCGCCGCCTTAGGGTCCGTGGTATTGAGATGAAGGTGGTGAAAATGCGCCTCGGCAATCGGAGGGGTGCCAATCGTCTGTGCCGTCTGTGCCGCCTGCTCACCCGCCAGGGAAATAGTCGCCAGGGAAAAGGTCGCCCGGGAAATGTTCGGTTGCTGCAACAGAGGAATCGCGACCAGCACCAGCAGCAAAGCCGGTGCTGTAATGCGTGTTGCTGCGTTCATGTAGCCCCCAATCACAATGAATAGCCACAAAAAAACAAAAGAGACAAAAAGAGCGTTTAGATTCTTCTTGTCCCTCTTGTAGCCTTTTGTGGCTGTTGCCTTAGTCGTCCGCGCGGACCCAACCCCAGGCTGCATTGCTTCGCTGACCGCCGCTCTCGACATAGGCCAGCTTGAGCTTCTCCATCCAGTCTGAGGGAATTGGATTGCGCTTCGCTTTGACATCCACGTTGTAGATTTTCGCGGCGTTCAACCCGAAGATCTTCGCCTTATCTTCCTTGCTGATCTTCTTGTAGCCGAACTTCTCGCAGAACTCGTCGGAGATATCGAACCGCTTGAAGGCATCGATCACCCACTGCGGCGATCCCCACCAGAGGCAATCAGTGCCCCAGATCACGTGATCGGCGCCGTAGTACTTGATGTTCTTGCCGATCCCATGCATGGCCATCTCGGGATGCGCGATGGCGAGTGTGCCGAAGAAACTGCCGATCTCGGGATAGACATTGTTGATCTGCGGGTTGCGCTTCTTGATGTCCATGAGGACCTGGTGCCATTCGAAATCGCCGGTCGTCGGATTGTACCGGTTCTGCTCGACCCAGGCGTCCTTGGTCGGAAGCCCCTGTTCGCCAGGTCCGTGCTGGATCGCCGAGTGATAGATCACGAAGGTCAGATCCGGATTCTGGAGCGCCGCCTTCTCGACGTCCTTCGGATTGGCCAGATGGCCTAACGTTCGCGACTGATATGAGTAGCCCTTGTGAACACTGAAGAGCTTCAGCCCGCGCTTGCGCGACTCCTCGTAGAACCATGCAGCATTCTCGTCATCGAGCTGAAATCCCTGCCCGGTACGGGCCGGATCGGAATGGCAGTACCATTTCCATGACTTGATCCCGTATTCCTTCAGCTCGCGCTCCATCTGTTCTATTGTCGCGGCCTTGTCGATCTTGTCTGTAGTCGTGTTCCAGTAGTGGTTGGGGGCGAGATTGCCCTGCCAGAGTGCTCGCTGCGAGCCGGCGATCCCGTTGATGTCTTTGGCTGCCTGGACATCAGCCAGCTCGGAAGAATGCCGCCGCCTCTGGCGCGCCCTTCGAGCAGCTTGCCTTCCTTGTCCTTGTTGTTCTCCCGGCCCGGGACGCCGGATATGACGACCATCGACGTTTCGCTGTCGAAGTACATTTCCTTGATGAAGGTCTTGAGACTATAGGCGTCGGCGTCGTTCTTCAGCGCGAAGCCCATGTTCTTCATGAATTCGTTGTTGCGAAAGCCGATTGCAACGCCGTTCGTGAAATGCGCCTGCACGTCGATGACAAAATACTCGCCCTTCGGGAATTTCTCGTCAGTCGGGCTCGACTCCCAGGTCTCGATATCATCGACGTCCCAGTATCTCTTTCCGTACGCAAGGTTCGAGGCGAGGAAGCAGGTCGCGAGACCCATCGAGGTACGCATGAAATCGCGCCGTTTGAGTCCGAGCTTCTTTGCCCGTTCCGCCGACAGCTGGCCGATCAACTGCTCAACATGTTTCTGCCCCTCGGTCTGCGGGCGAGGCTCGAACTCCTCGTTCGAAACGAGTTGTGTCGGTACAGGGGAATCGACACCCTTCTTCAAATCACGAATAGCTTTACGAATCCACATAGATGCTCCTCAAGGGAATTGATGGCAAACTACAGCGCCACATAAGAACTGGTTTGCATCCCGAAAGGGATGCAAGAGGGTAGCCAGGGGCAAGCGAAGCGCAGCCCCTGGAATCGTAAGCAAAAGAATTCGCGTCCTGAAGGGACGCCAGACCTAACATCGGTGCGCAAGGTATTGGGTAGTGAAACGCCTTCTCTCGCGCCCCCCCAGGGCGCGCCAGGCTTTCTTCTCCCGGCAGTCCAGGGGCTGCGCTTCGCTTGCCCCTGGCTACCTTCTGTCATCCCTTCGGGATGCAGGACCATTGCCCATGCTCCCCTATCGACTTGCCGCACTCTGGGTAGGAGTACGGAGATTCTGCGAATCGAGCGTATAGTCGAGCCACCCGATCATCATTTCTTCCCAGGTCTGATCACCCCAACGGACGGTGATCGACGGATCGGGATTGAACTTGTTGGCAGTCGAATTGTCGTGATGGGCCACGCAATCGATCCGGCTACCCTTAGGTACAGCAATCGGCTCCTTGACAAAGTAGGAGAGCTGCCAGTTGAAGTTGTACCTCGGTACATTCAGCAGAATGGTTTCTTTCCCGTCAGGATAGATCAGCTTGTAGACGAAATCTTTCCCCCGGACATGCATGTGCGGCATGAACGAGTAGATGTGAACGTCTTCGGGAAACGTATAGGTTGAATGGCTCTCGTAGTTGCCATCACCCGCAGGAATGGCCAGGGAGCGCGGATCGGTAGAAATGCCCTTGGTGATCATCCGCTTCTCGATCGGCCCCTTCGCGAACCAGAGGCCAACGCTCGTGCGATCCTTCGCAGCCAGACCATTGGTCGTGTAGTGCATCTGGAAGATGAGCATCGAGCCCTTCTTGATGAGCTTCGCCTGCCCGGGTTCGAGCGTCAACGGGCTCATGCCCGGGGCCCAGCCAACCACTTGCCCGTCGGGACCGCGCCGTCGCTGCTGATTGTTTCCACCCGCCTCGGGATTGACTCTCTGCTGGCCGATCTTTATCTCTCCCGGAGCAGGCAGGGGTCCTTCCTCAGGATCACGGGCGCTGACGATTACGTGATGCACAACGCTCGGCTCACCGCGCCTGATCTGGGCAAATTGAACGTACTTGTCTTCGGTGAAATTGGTCGGCACTGCAAAGTAGCGGTATGCCACTGTGCCATCAGCCGGGACACTGGCCTCTTCGGTCATCGATAGAACCACATCCGGCGGTCCAAACTTCCACCCTGAGCTCTCGAACTTCGGCGCGGGCGGCAGGTCCTTCGCATCGCCTTCCCTGGCCCCGCCTTCAACCCACATCCGAATCGTATCAATCTGAGCCTGAGTCAGGCTTGCGTCGTTGGCAAACTTTCCGTAATGAGGATCAGCATACCAGGGTGGCATCTCGCGGCTGACGACTCTCTCTCGAATCGACCTTGCCCATGGACGTACCTCGGTATAGCTGATTAGTGACATTGGAGCCATTTCGCCCGCGTGGTGGCAAGTGGCGCACTTTGCATAGAGAATCGGCGCCACATCTTTCGTAAAGGTCACCGTTCCCTCGTTCCCTCTCGCGTCACTTCGTCGCTGCATCAGAAAGAATCCGGTCAAAACGACAGCAACGATTAAGCAATAGCTCAGTCTGCGATGCATTCACTCCTCCTTGTCTAATTTCCGGGCTGGTCTCGGCAGGGTTCGGAATCCCCACTTCGAAGACGCTATTATCAATCATTCTGTTACACGTTTCGAGGCCGGAGACCACCTTAATTTTTGGGTCTCTACCGGCGCCCCTGGAATTTCTCGAGAAAATCCAGTTGCTCCTTCAAAAGATGCTGACGAACCTGGACCGGATCGCCAAAATCCATGTAAGGCTCGCCATTGCGGTCATAAGCGGTCCAGACCGGCAGACCCTTTCCGTTAGGATCTCCAGTCGTCGCGAAATTGATCCAATAGCTCGACATCATTTCGGCGAGAGCGTAATCCGCCGGCTGATAACCTGCATTCTCCCTGGTCAGGTTCCTGAAAACATAGGCGATCTCTCCGGCATGGTGAGCTCCGAGATACTTGCTGTTCGGGTTGGGCGGCACGTGGCTGAAGAGATAGAGCCACGACTTCTCGCCGCCTGTTGCCGTCATCCGGGCCCAGGTTCGCATCGGAAGTGTAAAGATCACATCTCGCAAAAGCCCCAGATAGGCACTCCCGGCCTCCGCGTCATTTTTAGCAGGATAGGCAGCGTCAAACTCCTTGATCACTTCACCGTATTGTGATTCCACTCGCTTGCGAAACTCCGCCATCGTCTTGGGGACCATTGCAGGCAGCGTCAGGGATGTCATCTCGTTGGCGTTGGAGCCGACGAGCACGGGGACATGGCTCTGCTTTCCCTGTGCAAAGATGTTTCTTATTTCATCAGGCAAGACCCAGCCATCGACGTTTAGTCTCGGTTCGAAACTTGCGTGCTTCCGGATCACTGTTGAATGCCTGGATGATCTTCTCGGCGGGAACGCCGCGCAATCCCTCGATGGAATCTTTGGAGTCCGCGCTCGAGGCCACAGCCTTTACGAACGCGGCTCCAACCTTTTCAGCTGAAACTACGTTCTGCTTGTCCTCCTTGAGATAAGCACCCGGACCGAACCAGGCGCCGCTCTCGCCTATGGCCCGATGAAAGAGCCCCTTCGCAAGAGGCGTGGCCACCAGGGCGTTGACGCTCCAGGAACCGGCCGATTCTCCAAATATTGTGACCTTGCCCGGATCGCCGCCAAACGTAGCGATATTCTTCCGAACCCACTGCAGGGCCGCAATCTGATCCAGCACGCCGTAGTTGCCGGATGAGTGGTTGGGCGACTCGGCCGTCAACTCCGGATGCGCCAGATAACCGAGTGGACCGAGCCGGTAGTTGATGGTCACCAGCACGACGCCTTTTTTTGCTAACGCACTTCCGTCGTAGACCCGAGTGCCGCCGGAACCTCGAGTCAGGGCACCTCCATGAATCCAGACCATCACTGGCCTGACCTCACCGGGCTTCGACGCGGTCCAAACATTGAGACAGAGACAATCTTCGCTCTGCTTTTGAGGCGGGGAGAAATAGATAGATGTTGACGCGTAGGGAGCCTGGGGACATTCGGCGCCGTAAGCGGAGCCGTCCCGAACTCCCTGCCACGCAACCACCGGCTGAGGCGCTTTCCAGCGAAGATCACCGACGGGCGGCGCGGCGTAAGGAATGCCCTTGTAGCTGCGCACGCCGTCAGTCTCGGTACCAGAGATAAGACCGCCGTCTACCCTGACGGTATTGTTGATGACAGGCAGGATCAGGAGAAGAGCGACGATCAAAAACTGAATCATTGCTGCACAACCTCAAGAAGGTTAGCCACAAAAAGCACAGAAATCACAAAAAGGACGGAGATGCATTTTTGTGCTTCTTGTGCTTTTTTGTGGCTACCCAAAAACATCAGAAATTCAAGCGTGCCCCGAGCTGAAATGCTCGTGGTCCGCCCGATCCAAAGATCGCGTTCACTCGACCGGTCGGCTGCCCGAACACAAAAGTCGCCGGATCATGCCCCGGCGTCGTGCCGACGGGCCGCACCCAGGCATCCAGAGTACCGCTGAAGCCGTTCAGATTTGCCACGTTAAAGATATTGAAGCCTTCGGCGATCACCAGGAGCTTGACCTTCTCGGTTATCGCAATCGTTCGCGTAATACGAATGTCATGTGTCAGGAAACTGTCACCGTTGGCGAACTGACTCGGCAGACTGATGTACGGCAACGCCGTGCCAATCGCATCACGCTGAGGTCCGATCGGAATTCCGGTCAACGCAGTATTCTGCCCGGCGGGAACAGTCGAGTTGTATTTAGCTACCAGGCTCCGAATATCGCTCGCGCTGAAGCCGTTGCCAAATGAGCTTACACCCGTGCCCGGCAGTCGATAAACGAAAGTTCCGTCCCCTTCGATATCGAGAGTACCTGGAAGCGTAACGCTGGTCGCCCCGCCGGTCTGCATCTGCATGATCGTCGAAAGCTGCCATCCATTGAGAACACCACGCGCGAGCCATTGGCTGCCTTTGTATTTCGGAAGCTCCCAGATGCCGCTGAAAGTGAAACGATGATGCGGGTTGGCAGCCACCGGTCCGAATCCTTCATGGAGGTTGAGGTTATTCGAGATCGAGACCAGTGACGTGTACTTCGAGAAGGCATAGGCTCCGCTGAATTGAAATCCCTGGGAGAAGCGCTTGTCCACCTTGACCTGGAGCGCCGAGTATCTCGACAGAATCCCAGGCATCCCATACTGGATCGGGCCAAGCGAGCATTGCGCATTCGGATTGACCGCCGCCGTGCCAACGCAAGCCGGTATCACCGGGGTTCTGATGAGGCTTGCTGCGTTGACCGAGCCGGAGGCCGCCAGACTGTAGGTTGGTGCGAAGTCATTCCACCGGTTTAGATCCGGGAAGAAGTTCTCAAATGCTCCGAAGCCGACTCCTCGTCGCATGACAAAGTCTGCCGTCACCGCAAGATTGTGCTTCAGTTCACGCTGAACGCCGACGTCGAGGTGAAACGTGTATGGCGTACGCATCGCATTGCTGTCGTAGATCGCATCGAGGAGCTGGCCGCCCTGAACCGACTTTGTTACCTGCACACCTCGTATTGAGAGATCCTGCCCGTTGTAAGGATTGCTCGCTGTCAGCAAAGCCTTCGCAGTCGGCAGGTAGTTGAGCATATCCCCCAGGTTGAAATTGGCTGGAAGTGTAAAGTTCAGCGTCGCTGGCTGGCCCGGCTGTCCAGCCTTCGGATTGGGCAAACCCGAGCCGGTGAAAGCCTGCAGCCCGTTGCCTGCCGGGCCGAAGAGAATCCGCTGGTCGAGCGGGTAGAAGTCAACCTGGGGTGAAATGTGGTGCAGTGATGCGCTCGCGCGGATTACGGTCTTCTGATCCTTGCCCAACGCCCAGGCGAAGCCGAATGCAGGATCAAAATTGAGATGTCTCTGTTTCGGAAACCCAAGGTTCTGCTGTCCCAGGATTGGTGCCAGATACTGGGGGAAGTCGAGGTCGTGATAGAAGACATTGTTCTCGAACGACCAGCCGAGGCCGTAGTTGAGCGTCAGACCCTGGACGAATCTGCCAGGCGTCCTGACCGTAGAAACGAATCAGATCGTTCGCCAGAATATCGTTATACCTGAAGGGTGCGGGCTGAGTCGGGACGCCGATTCCGATACTCAGGGTGCCGCTCATTGGAAGCTGCAGCAGCTCTGCCAAAGTAGCTCGCGGCCCCGTGTAACCGATCTTGAGGCTCGCCGGAAGCGCGTTGTAGAGCACGGGACTTGCCGCCAGCAGAGTCGCAGGAGCTGAAGGCCGAGAATGAGCCCGGGGCATTCTGATTCCACGTTCCGTGGCTGTTCTGATGCTCCCAATTCCCGCCAAAACGCAGGCGATGGCTTCCGAGAGTCCAGCTGACATTGTCTGTCCACTGGAAGGTACGCGGATGCCGGTCCTGCGAAACATTGATGTTCGTTCCGATCTGCAGGCCGCCAAAGAAGGTGATGCGCGGGCCGCCGAGACCGATGCAGTTGAGCGGATCGCCGCTGATGCTGGCTGCACTGCTCCGGACTCGGGGGAGACAGGCGGTTCCTGAAATAGGAATAAGAGAACCTGAAATCGTTGACCAGGTTTGACTTTAAAACGCTCGTTACGCCCATCTGGAATTGGTATGCAAAGTTACTCGAGGCAATCCAGGTCGACTCCATACCGCTCCCGGCAACACCATTATTTGAGTCGAGGCTTGCCCGGAAGAAGGCGTTGTGGTGCGGATTGATAACATAGTCCATCCGGTAGTTGCCGAGGTGGCCCTTCTGCGGCTGCTGGGCCACGTGGTTGTATCCGTAGACCAGAGGATCGCTGAAGGTTACCGAGTTCGCCCCTACCTGATCGTTGCGTTCGTAATTTCCGAAAAAGAAAAGCTTGTCCTTCTTGATCGGGCCGCCAAATGTGCCTCCAAACTGCTTTCGCACAAAGTAGGGATCTCGAAGGCGATTGCAGGCCTCCGAGTTCGGATTGAGGCACAGTGGATTGAGCGCCGTCGGATCATCCGGACGTCTGAATCCGGAGAAGGCCGCCATGTTGTGATCACGGAAAAAGAACAGGCCGCCGCCATGGAAATTGTTGCCGCCGGTCCGTGAGACGACGTTGACCGCGCCAGCCGAGACAGTGCCGGCCGAGAGATCAAAACCGAACGTGCTGATCTGGAATTCCTGAACGGTCTCAGCCGAAAAATTTTGCGAGGTGCCGCCCGTTACTCTGTCGTTGACTCGCGAACCGTCGACCGAGATAACGGTCATCGACTGTGGAGCCCCGGCGATCGACACCTGGAAATAATTGTTGGGATTTCCGGCACCTGAGGTCGCGGCATAGCTGACATTGACGCCGGGCTCGAGGAGCGCGATCGAGAGAAAGCTGCGGCCGTTCAGAGGCAGCTTGTCGACTCGATCACGATTGATGACCCCTCCGACAGCGGTGTCCGTAGTGTTGAGTATCGAGGAGGACTCGCCGCTGACATTGACCACCTCGGTAGCCGCGCCGATCGTCAAAGCGAAGTTGGCGGTGCTGTTCTTGCCGACCTGCACTTCGATCAGCTGGATCTCAGTCTTGAATCCCTGAGCCTCGATTCTCACTTCGTACTCGCCCGGAGGCAGGCTCTCAAAGGCGAAGTTTCCCTCTTCACCAGTGGTGCCGTTGCGCACTGTTCCGGTTGTCTTGTTGGTCAGAGTGACGACGGCCTTTATCAGCACCTGGTCATCCGGATCTGTAACCGTGCCGTTGATCGAGCCGGTGGCATTCTGCGCCAGCGCGCGAGATCTCAAGAGTGTGGGAGTTACGAGGAACAGAATCAGGGAGAGCATTGCAACTGAATACACACTTCCGGGGCTCTTTGACACTCGGTCATGCATCAGATCAACCTCCATCGCGACGACGCTTTGTTACAGGCGAATAGCCTGCCTAAACGGCCTCATTTTGAAGCGGCAGGGTGCTCCTCAGGGCCGCTGCTCACGCCGGGCTGACATAACGGTAGTAACTCACCGGTCAGATTCCTCGGCTTTTTCAGCTTTTTCAGCTTTTTCATCCGGGGCAGCAAAGCTACGAAGGCGACGTGATCTGTGAGTCGTCAGTTGGTCTGTCGAAATGCTTTAAGTCGTCGAACTGCAGGTGGGGTCACCTGACTAACGAAAACGGCTTGCAAGAATTATCGATGATCGAGGTGTCTAATGCTTAATGAATGCTAAAATGGTGCCGGCGGCTGTCTAACGTACTGCAAATATTGCCAGCGGATCGAGATTCTACTATACTTACCGACCGGTCAGCAAGGCTTTTCATAATTACTTTCAAATCTTCGCCGATGTGGGGCTCTATCTGGAGAGTTCATGAACCGTAAAGGAAGCAAGCCCGATAGCCATTGGATACATCACGACGGAAATTCCTGGGCACCAGCCTGCGAGCCGGATTGACCGGCGCCGGAGCGATCGGCCTTTGGCGGGCTTGTGAAGGCATCTTCGCCTGCAGCGGCCGACGACCACCAGATTCGCATTCCCGAAGAATTCGCGCAGGCCGCTAAGATCGCGCCAGCCAAGGCTACCTTCCCGATGACCGGCGCACAGGTCTTCGCCCGCGCCTGCAAGGAAGAAGGCCTCGCTGCACTCTTCTGCTGTCCCGGCAACTACAACGTCATCAATGCCATCGCGCAGGAGGGAATTCCCACCTATTCAGGCCGCAACGAGGGCTCGATGTGCCACGCCGCCGATGCATTCATTCGCATCACCGGCGAGATCGCGGCTTCGTCGGGCACCGAAGGCCCCGGCTTCACCGACCATGATCTCTGCGATCGCCGCGGCCAACGCGGCGCGCTCGCCGTTGCTTGTACTGGCCAGCAATATGTCGCTCTATACCGAAGATACGGAATTCGGTATTCAACTGCTCTACCAGCAGCCGATCACGGAAGGATTGAAGAAGTACGGCAAACGGCTGATCACGCCGGCCCGGGTGCACGAATATGCAGCCTATGCCTTCAGGCAACTGCGCTCGGGCATCCCCCGGCCCGTGCACATCGATTTTCCGAGCGAAGTCTATCGGGCAAACTTCAAGACGCCCGGCGAGCTCACCTATTTTCACGACAAGGCGAGGTATCGGACGACCGCCCGGCCCTATCCCGGACCGAAGGATTTGCAGGCAGCAGTCGATCTTCTCAAACAGGCGCGGAGGCCGATCATCGTCTCGAGCAATGGAGTCTTCTACAGCCGCGCATGGGATGCACTGAAGCGACTGGCCGAGAAGGCAGAGATTCCAGTAGTCGAGTCGGGCGCCATGAAGGGTCAATTCTCTGACGATCATCCGCTATCAGCCAACGCGGCTCCGGGTGCTCTTGCGAGCGCCGATGTTGTGGTCCTCGCCGGTCAGTACTGCATGCCGATGGCCGGCGAATTCGCGTTCGGGCCCGACGCAAAGTACATCCGCATCGATCCCTGCGCGGAGGATATCGGCCGCAATCTTCCGATCGATGTCGGGATAGTGAGCTGTGAGAAAGCCGCACTCGAATCGCTGGCCGATGCACTGCCGGCGATGAAGCATGAGTCGTGGGTGGCCGAGATCGCCGATGCCCGCAAGAAGTTTGAAGATGAGCTGGGCGAATTCTACAAACAGGGTCTGAGCTATACCGACGCCGTCCACCCGGCGGTCATCGGCAAGGAGCTTGCCGACTTCATGTACCGCGGAAAGCTTCCGAAAGAACAGACGACGTACGTTTCAGGCGGGTACGGAATAGCCCGTTACGTCCGCCGCTGGCTTCGCGGCTACCGCCCGGGTCAGATCATGAATGGCGCGTACCAATATGGGGCGATTGGCCCTGACGTGGCTTATGCTTTTGGAGTCAGTGCCGCGGTCCAGCGCGGTGTCAGCGTGCAGGCTCCGCATCGCGGCGCTCCGGTGATCTGTGTCACCGGCGACGCCGGCTTCGGTTACACGGCGATGGAGCTCGAGACGCTCTCGAAGTACCGCATGCCGGCGATCGTCATCGTCTACAACAACAACGCCTGGGGCACGTGGACCGGCAATCGGCGAAGCCCGGTGACGCTGAGCATGCACCTCTTTCAGGAGAACGTCCGCTACGACAAGGTGGGCGAGGCGCTCGGCGCTCACGGCGAGTATGTGACGAGACCTCAGGACTTTCGACCGGCACTCGAGCGGGCCTACCAGATCGCAAAGAATGAGAGCCGGCCTGCCGTCATCAATTGCCAGGCGAAGAAGGAATTCTGGATCAAGGAGCAATATCGCTCCGGGCTTCCTCGGGACTGTCGAGCCTGGATGTATGTCCTACTACCATTGAGCAGGCTTGAGTATGAGGAGTGGAGTCAACACAGTAAGGAATGTCGCTCGAGGCTTATGCCGAGCGCGGCGTCTTCAGCGGCTTCAACGAAGCACGCAGTGGACACTTCAGATTTGTCTGGGTACTTCGGCAGCCGATGGAGCTGAATGTCGACACGGCAAAGCAGGCTCTCAACTTCAGGCAGCTCCTGCCCGGCATCGTCATGGGCTCGGCTCTATATGACGACGTCAAAGCGTTTCTTGAGCAGCGCCACGATGCCGCGCTTCCGGCTCATCGTCGTGTTGATCCAAAGAGGGCGGCACTCTCGTGCACAAATCGGAAGGGTCGCGTCACGATCAGTCTGCAGGTCAAGAACAATCAGTATGCTTACGGCACGAACAGAATAGTAAACGTCGTGCATGAGCTGTTTCAGCATCTTCGCGATGCATATCCTGACTATCTGGCGGAGAATTTCGGTGTGCCTCAGGAATAGAAGACTGGTCCTGGCATTTGCAATCACCGTTCTGAGCTCGATCTGTCAGGCTCAGCAGGTTCAGGACGCCAGGAAGCTCAAGAACCCTCTTCCGAAAGACGCCGAATCGGTCGAAGCCGGACGCAAGCTCTACCAACGTCACTGCGCCGGCTGTCATGGGCCTGGGGGTAAGGGTGACGGCGGCCTGGCGCTCTCAGGCGGGACGCCGTCTGATCTGACCGACGACACGTGGGACCATGGATCGACCGACGGCGAAATCTTCACGGTTATTCGTGACGGAGTCTCGAGCGATATGCTGGCCTACAAGGATAAGCTCGAGGATAAGCAGATCTGGCAACTGGTCAACTTCATCCGAAGCATCGGACCGCAGGGGAAATGATCATATGAAACGCACGCTCCGTTTTTGTCTCGTCATTGGTTCTTTCGTCGCGCTGGCGCTGCTCGCGAAGGCCCGCCATGGTACATCGGCTGCGACATTGACGTTCACCAAAGATGTCGCTCCGATCATTCAAAAGAATTGCCAGGTCTGTCATCGGCCCGGTGAAGTGGCTCCGATGGCATTCATGGACTATAAGGATGTCCGCCCGTGGGCAAGATCCATCAGAGAAAAGGTCCGGACGCGCGAGATGCCGCCATGGTTTGCCGATCCACGGCACGGAACTTTCTCGAACGACTGCCGTCTCACGCAGGCGGAGATCGACACGATTGTCAGCTGGGTCGATAGCGGCGCGAAGGAAGGGGACGTCGCAGACTTGCGGCCCAACCCTGTCTATCCTGAGGGCTGGTCAATCGGCAAGCCCGACGTTGTTATCACCATGCCGCAGGAATTCAGCGTTCCCTCCGAAGGCGTGATTCCCTACAAGTACTTCGCCGTGCCCACCAACTTCTCCGAGGACAAGTACGTCCAGTTTGCTGAAATCAGGCGCGGCAACCGGAAGCTTGTTCATCACATTATTGTCGATGTCAGCTATCCTGCCCCGGGTGAGTCGCCGAGGTCAGGCGAGATTCCTCCGAGTGAGCTCGGGTCTCGGCGCGGATCGGCGGACCGGCCGGGAGATTCGGATGGCCGGCTGGTCGGGTGGGCTCCCGGCGAGGCGCCCCTGATCCTGCGACGATGGCCAGGCAAAGCTGATCAAGAAGGGATCGTCGCTGATCTTCCAGGTGCACTACACCACCAATGGCGAGGCCGGCACCGATCGCTCGAGCATCGGACTGATCTTCTCGCGGGCTCCGGTTGAGAAGCGCGTCATCACGGCTGGCGCAGCATCGACAGGGGCTGGCCATTCCCGCCGGTGATCCGAACTACGAAACATCGGCCGAGTTCGCCTTCAAGGAAGACAGTCATATAGACAGCCTTCACCCGCACATGCATTTTCGCGGAAAAGACTTCACCTACACGCTTGTCTATCCCGATGGCAAGCGCGAGGTTCTGCTATCGGTGCCGCGATGGGACTTCAACTGGCAGTTGACTTACTTCCTTAAGCAACCCGTGTTGGCGCCGAAGGGCAGCAAGCTCTTGTGCGTGGCGCACTACGACAACTCAACAGGCAACAAGTTCAATCCCGATCCCACAAAGCTGGTCAGGTGGGGTCCGCAGACTTGGGAAGAGATGATGATCGGATACCTGGACTACACGGTCGACAAACAGGATCTGAGGCGCAATCCGTAGAGTCAGGGACCGGATTCGCGCAGGGACGTGCAGGCATCCCTGCCCCACAACGCATCGCAATGCCGATTCGCGGCAACGTTGTAGGGATGCAGAGGCTTGTCCCTGCCCGCACCCGTGCCCGAAGCGGTCGCGCTGGTATATCGCATTCGTGCCCAGGAGGCATGCTCGATAGACATGAAACGCATGCTCACACTCCTGGTTGTCATCGTGATCGGGATACAACTGCTGCTGGCCACAAAGAATCATGCCGCCGAGATAACCTTCAGCAAGGACATCGCTCCAATCGTCTTCAACAAGTGTGCCAACTGCCATCGGCAGGGTGAAGTGGCACCTATGCCGCTGACCTCTTACGAAGAGGTGCGGCCGTGGGGCAAGGCGATTCGCGAGGAGGTCGTTCGACGCGCGATGCCTCCCTGGTTCGCCGATTCGCACACCTCAACGCTCAAGTTCAGCAACGATCGACGCCTGACCCAGCGCGAGATCGACACGATAGTAGCCTGGGTGGATGGTGGTGCTCTCAAAGGGAATCAGGCCGATTTGCCGCCAATGCCCCGCTACGCTCCTGGCTGGAGTCGCGGCGAACCCGACCTCGTCGTTCCGATGCCGATTGATTTTGAGATACCGGCAGAAGGCGAACTCCCAATGCAGAACTTCTACGTGCCGGTCCCCTTCAAAGAGGAACGATGGGTCGAAGCGGTCGAGTTACGACCCGGCAATCCGGCGGTAGTGCATCATTCAATAGCCAACGTGACGCGCCTCCCGGAGGGAACAAAGATCGTCGATGGGCGGGCGGTTAAGGACGGTGCTTCGTCAAGTCTCAACAGCCAGTCCGCGAGGGAGACCGGCGGTGTGAGCGAGGGCGGCTCGCGCGAAGTCTTCCTCAGCCAGGATTCCTTTACCCGTGCGGGCGTTTTCAAACTCGTCGGACAAGCGCCAGGCAAGGGCTTCGAACAGCATTACCCTGGAACAGCCAAGCGCATTCTTCCCGGTATGTATTTTCAGTTCAACATGCACTACCAGCCAACTGGGCGTCCTGAGAAGGATCGCTCGCTGCTCGGTCTCTGGTTTGCGAAGAAGCCGGTAACTCACGAGGTGCTCACCAAGGGTGTCACGGATGCGATCTTTGTCGAAGGCAAAGAGCTGGGTGAAACGAGAGTGGTCAATGGGAAAGAGGTCAAGGTGCGTGGGAAGATTCCAAATATCCCGCCTAATGCAGCCAACTGGGAGATCAGCGGTGAAGTGGCCATCAAGGAGGCGATCACGCTCTACGCCTTCGCTCCGCACATGCATCTTCGCGGCAAGGACATCAGGTATACGCTGACATGGCCCGATGGCCGCCGGCAGGTGCTCCTCGACGTGCCGAACTTTGATTTCAACTGGCAGCTTCACTACGAGCTGGCAGAGCCGCTAAGGATTCCGGCTGGCAGCAAGCTGACAGCGCTGGCTCATTACGATAACTCGGTCAGGAATCGCTACAACCCCGCGCCGCAAAAAGAGGTCTTCTGGAGTGAACAGAGCTGGGATGAGATGTTCATTCCGTGGTTCGAATACACCATCGACAGCAAGACGCTGGCTTCCAAAGAACAGTGATGCCAATAGTTCTCCTCATTCTGCTTTGTGCGTTTCAACAGCAGGCCTCGCGCCCTACCCAGCCGACCGATCCGATGCCGCCGCCGAACATGGACTACTTCCTCGGCAGCTGGTCTTTTGATTGGAACGTTCCCGACTCACCGCTCGGGCCGGCGGGCAAGATGAAAGGTGTCGAGACGTACAAGAGGATCCTCAATGGTGCAGCGTATGAGAGTGAGATCAGCGGTGAAGGCCCGCAGGGGCCATTCACGGCGCGAGCAATCACCGCGTATAACGAGAAGGAGAAGATGATAACGCGGTTCGAGACTGACAGTCTTGGGACCTCGCTGACGAAGAGTGGCCCGATCGGTGGTGATCTCGGCGGATACTACAGTATTTTCTGGGAGGCTGCGCCGGTTAAGAAAGATGGGAAGACGATCAGGCTGCATGGCCGGACATTGATGCTCTCGCCGGCTCACTACCGGGTGCAGATTCAAATCTCAGTCGACGGCGGACCCTTCACCAACCTCGGCAGTCCCTGGTATCAGAAGGTGGAAGCGAAGTAAGGAATCGTGCCGCAGGCTGTCCAGCCTGCGGCAAATCTCGACTTTGGACAAGTTGTCTTGGAAGAGTTACCGGCGCCGGAGGTTGTCGCGCCAACGGCGCGACCTCAAATAGCCCAGGGCGAAGCCCTGGGTATGATGGCCAACAATCGGTCGAGGCCCATCGGGCCAACATTGCCCCTTTGGGGCGTTGCGGTCCGCCCGCGATTATCCACCCAGGGCTTCGCCCTGGGCTTTTTCAGGTCGCACCTTTGGTGCGACAAATCTCGATGAAGGCCCGATAAATGAAGTTTGGCGCAGGCTGGACAGCCCGCGCCACGTTGGGAACTAATTCGCGCGCGTGAAGACTGCCGTGCCCAGTCGCATGAAGGGTCCACCATTCTCCGAAAGCTCTTCAGTGACCGTGAACGTATGTGCAGCAATGATAGTCATCGTCCGATGTAGCTGAAGAGTCTTGCCCTTCGCCTTAATCGGATCCACGGCGAATCGAATTGTGATCGGACTGGTCCAGTCTCCCTTACCGGCTATGTTCACGCCATTGGCAAGCTTCTCATTCCAGGCAAGCACCTTCGATGCGTCGTCATAAACAATGGAGAGGCTCTCCTTGTATGCGCCTGCATCGCTCTTGCCCGCAACGGCACCATCGACGGAATTGCCATCCGCGCGCTTCGTGAAGACCACCACTCCTTCCCGCGGTGCCGGTCCAATCTCACTTTCGCGACCAACGTACTTAAATGTCCACTGACCGGCGAAATAATCAATCGAGCGTTTCTGCTGTGGCTGTGCGACTTCGACACGAGGCCGCGGGGGCGTCGCCGGCGTCGCTGCTGTCCCGCCAGCTGCTCTCTTCAGAGCAATCTCAAAGCTGAACGGGTTTCCATTGAAGTCCAGCGAGCCCGTGCCCTTGAGACTATCGCCTTGAAGGCTGAAGACATAGTTGATATCGACGGTAGCCTGCGGCGTCTCCACCGTCGCCTTGGCCGTTACCTTGTCGCCATCAATTTTGACCTCGTTGAGCTGGATATCGCCGCGCACGCCGGTGATCGTGCCTGTATACTTGTCTCCGTCTTTCTTGAATGTGGCAACCGCAGGCATCTCGCCCTGGGGGGCCTGAAGCGTTCCTTCCCAGCGCCCCGCCAGTCTGTCCTGGACCGCCAGCGCAGGCATTGTAAGAAACAGACTCGCCGCTATGACTCCATATGCGATGGTCAAACGCCGCATCGTCAAAATCCTCCCGGAAAACTATGCTTACCGACCGTTCAGCAACTTATCCATAGAAGCGATTGAAGTCAAGTTATGGAGTGCTGCAGTGACCTGTCGCCGCTTGCCATTTCGTCATGTGCGCAATAGATTCTGATCCATCCCATGATCGAGAGCATGATCGATATAGGGGCGATCAAAGAATACCCCCAACGCATCGTCTGCCTGACCGAGGAGACCACGGAGACTCTATACCTGCTTGGCGAACAGGATCGCATCGTTGGAGTCTCAGGCTATACCGTGCGACCGCCTGAAGCGCGCCGCAAACCAAAGGTCTCATCCTTCATAGCGGCAAGATTCGACAAGATTGTCGCACTCGAGCCTGACCTGGTCCTCGCCTTCTCGGACCTCCAGGCCGACATCGCCGCAGAGTTGATCCGTCGTGGGATAACGGTACTTGCCTTCAATCAACGAAGCGTCAAGGAAATCCTTCAGATGATCATGATCATCGGGAGGATTGTTGGCTGTGAAGCGAAAGCTCAGCAGGCAGTGGCATCATTGGAGGCCCTCCTTAAAAGCATTGCGGAGTCCGCGTCACACCTGCCGTCCCGGCCGAGCGTCTTCTTCGAAGAATGGAACGATCCCCTCATCTCGGGCATCCGCTGGGTCGAAGAGCTCATCGAGATCGCCGGCGGTGAGCCTGTCTTTCCGGAGCTGCGTCTCGAGAAGTCCGCAAAGAACAGAATCGTCAGCCCTCAGGAGGTGAGATCCAGGAATCCCGAGGTGATCATTGCCTCGTGGTGCGGCCGGCCGGTAAAGAAAGCTCAGATTCGAAACCGTGAAGGCTGGAGCGATGTAACTGCCGTCCGGCTCGATAACATATTCGAAGTCAAATCGACCTACATTCTGCAACCCGGACCGGCTGCCTTGACTGAGGGCGTTCGTCAGATCCACTCGGTAATCGCAAGGGCGTGCGGCGTTGAAGCGGACGGGCGCCTCTTGCATGCGCCATGGGAGCCGCGTGAATAGAATCATTGCCCTGGCAATCCTGTCCTTACTACTCGCAGTCACGGGACTCCTGATGGCACACTCAAAGGCTCAGCCGAAGACAAGAATCATCTTCGATACTGACATCGGTGATGATATCGATGATGCCTGGGCCCTCGGCTTTATTCTTGCCCACAAACAGTTTGATCTGCTCGGCGTCACAGCCACCTACGGCAACACACCTGCGCGAGCCCGAATCGCTCTCAAAATGCTCCATCTTACGGGTCGTGACGATGTACCGGTCTCTGTTGGGCGTCAGACATCGAACGGATTTCAACCGCAATACACCTGGGCCGAAGACTTCTCCTTGCGCCAGCCGATAAAGGAGCCTGCGGCCGATTTCATCATTGACCAGGTCCGAAAGTATCCTCGCGAGGTGGTCCTGGTTGCCGTTGGCCCGCTCGAGAATCTTGCTGACGTACTGCGCAAAGAGCCGAACCTTCCGAACCTCGTCAAGGCTGTTGTCCTGATGAGCGGCTGCATCTACGGCACCGCCTCGAGCAGGCAGGCGATCGCCGAGTGGAATGTCCGCTGCGCGATACCCGACTCACAAATGGTTTACGCCGCGGGCCTGCCATTGACGATCGTGCCGCTCGACTCGACAACATACGTGACCCTGAGTGATGAGGAACGCAAGCAGGTCAGCAGCCACGACTCCCCACTCACATTCTCGCTCGAGTGTCTCTATCGTTTGTGGCTCTCGGGTCCAAATGCTCGGATGACTCTCCACGATCAGCTGGCCGCTGTGGACGCCGCCGAGCCTGGGCAGTTTTTTGGAAAGACGGAGACGCTTCCGCTGCGAGTCGATGCTCAGGGTTTTACCCGCATCGACCCTCAGAAGGGGAAGCCGGTTGCTGTCCGGCTGCAGCCGAAGCGAGATGAATTCATGCGCTACTATCTTGATCACCTGAGTAGCCAGCATCTCGGCAAGTAGTTCGCCCGACAAGGCTTGTTCTTGACATTAGAGAGTCGATGCGAGTATAAGCCTACCAACCGGTAAGTAGTGCCCAACTGATCGGTTCTGTTCAGACCTGAGTCTTTTCGGCAGGTCCACTTGCTCGAAACGCATTTCTCCTCTTCAGAGATTCACTTCGTACTTCCCTGTTGGTGTGTCACGGAACGCGGCTCCGGTTGGGAGACCAGCATGAGCGGCTTGATCAAACGAACCGATTCTACCTTTCGAAATGAGCGCGCTCGCGTTTCCTGCGCACTGAAAGTGCGCGCGGATATTAGCCGGTGGCGAAACCACCGGCGCGACCCCACATAGATCGCGCCCCGGAAGGGGCGCAAGACCCTGAGTAGCAACGTACGCCACTTCGTTACAACTCCGGCATCGGGCGGCACGCTTTGGGCCGATCTTGTCCAGCGCCCTTCCAGGGCGCGATGCCTGCGGTGGACTTCTCATCCGGGGTTTCGCCCTGGGCTTATTTCCGTCGCGCACTTTCAGTGCGCGGGAACAAACCCCTAATAGATCGCGCCTGTGTCAGGCGCGGGGGCTTTCTGGGATAGGCCCATAGCGTAGCCCATGGATTCCCGCCGGCTCCCCTGCTGGCGACAGCGACAGCTCAGACATCACGAACCCTCTTTGAACAACGACCGGAGGTCAACTATGCACCGCACAGCCATTCGAATTGGCGCTCTCCTGCTTTCACTTGTTGTTCTTGCTATTCCGATGTATTCACAGGCTCCAACCGGCACGATTACCGGGACAGTCACCGATGCCAGCGGAGAAGTTCTTCCGAGGGCCAAGGTCACAATCTCCAACAAAGAGACAGGAGCGACACGCATCGTCGAGTCGAATGGCGAGGGAATCTTCTCTGCCCCCTCGCTTCCCGCGGGAGCATATGAAGTACGCGTCGAGGCAACCGGATTTCAGGTGTTTATACGTCGGGCCGAGGTCAGCACCGGTCAGGCGACTACGGTCAACGCGTCCATGCAGATCGGCACTGCACGGGAGACAGTCACCGTCGCCGCTGCCTCTGCCAATCTGAATCTCGAAACGAACACCGTGCAGGGCGTCGTTTCACGACAGCAGATCGATAGCCTGCCGTTGAATGGGCGAAGCTTTCTCAATCTCGCCCAGCTCGAGCCCGGTGTCACGGTAGCCCCCGGCAATCCCGCCCAGTTCAATGCCCAGTTCAATGTCTCTGTTCTGGGTGGGGCATCGTCGCACACGGCGATCACCGTCGATGGCGGCAATATCCGCAACCCGGTTGAGGGCGGCACGGGCCAGAACTTCTCGCAGGAGATTGTCCAGGAATTCCAGCTTTCGAGCACCAACTTCGATCTCTCGACAGGAATCACGGCGTTTGGGGCAATCAACATCGTGTCTCGAGGAGGCGGCAACGATTTTCACGGCGCCGGCTATTTCTATTTTCGCGATCACAACATTGCCGCATACCCGAGCCTGGCCCGAACGTCGATAACCGATGACCCGTTCTTCGCGCGACGCCAGGGAGGCTTCTCGATCGGCGGCCCGATCAAGAAAGACAAGGCCTTCTTCTTTTTCAACTACGAGCGCACGAGCCAGGCGGGCGTCTACGTCGTTCAGCCTGACCTGCCGTCAGTACAGGGCTTTGCGACGCTCACTCAGGCTCCCTATGAAGGCAACCAGCTGACTGGAAGGATCGACTACCGCATCAATGACAAGCATTCAGCGTTCCTCCGATTTTCGTATGACGGCAATAGCAATAGCGGGCCCTTTACGGCTGCTGTGCCGACACTTCCCTCGAACTACGTCGCGAACAAGAATTACGTCTGGCAGGGACTGCTCTCGGTAACCAGTATTCTCAGCCCGCGCCTGGTGAATGATTTCCGCTTCTCGTATGGCTACTGGCAAAACCGGAACATCCCCGCTCCCTGCACCGGGGACATCAATGGTTACTGCATTGGAGCGGGCGGCCCGGAAGTCTTCTACCTCAACTCTGTGAACTTCGCCCTGGGAAATAACTTCAATTCGCCGCAGGGCCGCGACCTTCGCCGCTATCCTGTTTCCGACAACTTAACCTGGCAGCGTGGAAGCCACAGGCTGAAATTTGGCGGTGAGTGGGAGCACATCAGGGCGACAGGCTACTGGGGATTCTTCGATCCCGGTCGCGCCTATCTTCTCTCACCCGAGTTCCTCCAGGCAGTGGGGATTCCTCTTGCGGCATTCCCGGCATTCGGGCTTCCGGCAGGCGGCAAGGTAAACAATCTCAATGATCTCAAGAAGCTGCCTGTGGTCGCCTTTGTGCTTGGAATCGGCGATCGTGCACAGCCTTCATTTCACCTCGAGGATGCAAGGAGTAATGACCGAATTCATCTCTTCGCGCAGGATACCTGGAAGGTTACTCCGTCCCTCACCCTCAACTACGGGTTGGGCTGGGAGCATGAGACCAATGTTCTCAACTATGATCTTCCAAAACCCGCTTTGCTGACGCCGCTCTATGGCAGCGATCTCAGCGCTACTCAGAAAGAGTATAAGAACTTCGAGCCGGCGGTGGGATTTGCCTGGAATATCGGCAAGGACAACCGGACTGTCATTCGTGGCGGTGCGGGCATCTTCTATGATACGCAGCTCGGATGGTGGCGGCTCGGCGAGCGCGCAGTGCTCGGAGGAAGCGGAAGACAATTCATCGGCAACGCAGCCGTGATAAACCCGGCCACGGGTCAGCCCTTCAGCACGGCATTTCTCAACTCACTGGCGTACAGGTACGGCCAGTTCCTCAACGACCTTCCCACTCTTCGCGCTCAGCAGGACGCGAAGTTTCCAGGGACGGGGAATCAACGCGCAGATTCTGCTCTCGAAGCAGGCCAACGCTCTGGGCGCTCTCTACCCTCGCGAATTCCCCACCACTCAGGCTCAGCACTTCAATATCGGCGTGCAGCGTGAGATCGGTGAAGGCATAGTCGTGCAGGCGGACTTCGTCTACAGGCACATGATTCACGGAACGCCCGGCGGTTTCTTCGGCGCCAGCGTTGACTACAACCGGTTCAACCAGATCGGCGGCCCTGTCATTCCGACCTGCACTGCCGCGCAATCGAGCAATCCGGCAGCGCAGTGTTCGAACGGGCCAATGAGCTTCTGGTGGCCTGGCGCAACATCTCGATACAAAGCTTTGTTGCTCAAGGTCGACAAGCGCTTCTCTCGGCGTTACCAGTTCACTGCATCGTATGCCCTGCAGAGCAGCCAGAGCGTCCTCGATGTGGGACAGAACTTGAATGACTTCTTTGCGAGCTATGGCCCCGATCTCCCTCACCACAATCTGAACATATCGGGCACCGTCGATCTGCCATGGGGATTTCAGGTCTCTCTGCTCGCCTCATTTCAGAGCCACGGTCCAATCGCGCCAACGATCAATGGATTCAACAACGCAGGCACCGACATTTCGAGTGGAGGCTACACGCCGCTCCTGAATGTCCTGGGCGAAGGCTACTCTGGGTTTTTGAGCAAAAGTGATTTAGAGGATCTCGTCAGCAGGTACAACTCGACAGTGGCGGGCACATTGACTCCGGCAGGAAAAGCCGGCGCAGTGCCCAATCAGAAGTATCCGACGCTTACGTTACCGTCCAATTATCAGCTCGGTGACGTCTTCAGCTCACAGGACGTTCGTGTGACGAAGACTTTCAAGTTTCATGAAAGGGTGCAGTTGCGCCTGATTGGCGAGGTCTTCAACCTCTTCAACATTTCGAATGTCTCGGGCTTCAATTTCAATCTTGTCGGTCCCGCGACAGGCGGACCCAACCCAGCTTTCGGATTGCCGAATCAGCGTGTCGGTCAGACCTTCGGCTCAGGCGGACCGCGAGCATTTCAATTCGCCGCTCGAATCCAGTTTTGAAGCGCAGCATTTCGCGATGACCTTGTAGGGGCAGGGCTTGTCCCTGCCCGTCCCGCGCCGTCTGGCGCGGGTAACAGTTTCAGTGGGCCCGTCCAACTGCAACGACCAACTGAAATGGTTACCCGCGCCAGACGGCGCCGGACGGGCAGGGACAAGCCCTGCCCCTACAATCTTGCGGCATCGCCATTGCAGCACTTCACGAGCGCGTGGTAACTACTCCGAGCGGAGTGTACGAATGGGGTCGATCCGCGATCCTCGCCATGCGGGCACGAGTGCCGCTGCCAGCGCGACTATCATCAGAAAGGCCGAGACCGCAGCATAGATCAACGGGTCCGTAGTCTTGACCTCAAAGAGCAGCGACGACAGGGTTCGCATCACAAGAAGAGACCCGCCAGCGCCAACGATCAATCCAGCCAGGACCACACGCAGAGCCTGCCCCAGGATCAAGCGAACGATGCTCCCGTTCGAGGCTCCAATCGCCATTCGCAAACTGATTTCATGACTTCGCTGTGATACCGAATAAGAGATCAGGCCGTAGATGCCAACCGTCGCTATGATCAGCGCCACTCCGGCGAAGCTCAGGAAGAGCCACGTCGTCCACCGAAAGCTGGAGACAGAATCCTCGACCAGCTGCTCGAGACGGACTACCTTGCCAACCGGAATGTTTGGATTCCGCGTAACGGCCAGACGGTAGAGCTCCTCCGATGCCCGTGGCGCCGCTGTCGCCGTCTTGACGATCATGTTCATGACAGCCGGCATGTGGTGATCATCCTGTACAGCCTGGGCGTAAGGCATATAGACGCCACCGCTGATCGCTGCCGGCATGCGGTTCTCCAGATTGTACTGGCGCACATCGGAGACCACGCCGACAACATTCCTCCACCTCGTCTCCCATACGAACTTGATGTGCTTTCCCAGAGCGTTTTGACCCGGCCAGAAACGGTTTGCCGTTGAGGCTGTAATAATCACTACTGGCTCCGCATCAGCCGCATCCAGGTAAGTGAACTCCCGGCCTGCCGCCAGAGGAACCCCCATGAGGCGCATGTATTCGGGACTGACTGCCCCGGTCCAGAAGACCGGTGCCGGGAAGTCGGCCGTCTTTGGATGATTCTCGACATCGACTGGTATCATCGGCACCAGTCCGTCCAGAGGCAGTGTGTTGGCTACCGCGGCGTCAACGACACCGGGAATACCGCGAGCCTCGACGAGCAATTTGTCATAGAACGAAGCGCAGGCTGCCGGTTGAGCACAAAAAGATTGATCGGGACTGATCTTTATCGCCAGCACATGCTTTGAGCTGAATCCAGGATCGATGCGGGAGAGCAGATAGAGGCTACGAATGAGCAGCCCGGCGCCGACCAGGAGAATCATGGTCAGGGCGATCTCTCCTGCGATCAGCCAGACTCGCAGTTTTGGCGCCGCCGTCGAGCGGCCCGTCGACTTCACCGCGTCGAACAGGTTCGATCGTGATACCCCGATCGCCGGAACCGCGCCAAAAGCAATACCGGTGAGCAGAGATAGCCCGAGGGTGAACATGACGACAGTCCAGTCGATCCTAATGTGTGAAAACGCGGGCAGCTCGGCCGAGACAACAGAGCTGAACATCCTCAGAGCCCAGCCGCCAAGGAGCAGTCCCACGCCTCCGGACACGACGGCCAGGACAGTGCTCTCTGTGAGCAGCTGTCTGACAATCCGGAAGCGGCCCGCGCCAAGAGCAGCGCGCATGGCGATCTCTTTCTTTCGACGTGTCGCCCGCGCCAGTAACAGGCCTCCAACGTTGGCGCATGCAATCACCAGTACCGCCGCCACCGCGGCTAGCAGGATCAACAGCCTCCGCCGCGCATCACCGGCAAGATCAGTCTGAAGAGGAATGACGGTCGAATTGGCGTTCCAATGGTGGGGCATGGGAAATGGAAACATCGTCCAGACAGGGGCACTGAGCGACGCCACCTCGCCTCTGGCCTGATCCAGACTCACCCCTTTCCGCAGGCGGCCGATCAGCGGAACGAACTCGCCACCCCAGTAGTCCTCCATGACCGACGGATTGATGACGACCGGAAACCATAGCTCGACCCGAGAAGAGGGGAAGGCGAATTCCGGTTGCATGACACCGACGATTCGCCGGTCTCGTCCGTTAACAGTAACTACTCGGCCGATCACACCTGGGTCTGCGCCGAAGTGCGACCGCCATAACTGATGACTCAAAATCGCGATGTCTGCGCGGCCGGGCTGATTCTCACCCGGCTCAAAGATGCGACCACGCTGCGGAGTCGCCCCAAGCAGCGAGAAGAGATTTGCCGACACACCGCTGGCAGTGATCCGAAAGGCCGGCCCATAGCCGATGACGTTCATCTCAGAACCAGGGCTCACCGAAGCCACCTCCATGGTCCTGCTTCTCTCCTGGAAGTATTCGAGCAGGGCCTTTGGATGGAACTCGGTGATCCTAACCAGCCGGTCCGGCTCGGCAAATGGAAGTGGCTTGATAAGCATCGCATTGATGATGCTGAAGACAGCCGTGTTGCCTCCGATTCCGAGAGCCAGCGAAAACACGGCGACAATCGTGAAGGTGGGACTTCTGCGGAGCAGGCGCAACGCGAATCGAATATCCTGGATCAGATGTTCGACCGAAAGGAAGCTGCTGAGCTCGGTGCTCTTTTCGATGGCCATGGTCATGTTGCCCATTTCCCGGCGGGCTCTGGCAGCCGCCAGCTCAGTCGGCAAGCCTGAATCGCTGTGCTCCTTCACTTTGAGCGCGTGATGCAATTCGAGCTCCTCGGAGAGCTCGCTCTGGAATTGGCCGCGGTGGAGTTGAGCTCTGATTTTGCGAAGGAAGTGTGCGAACCTGGTCCACATATCATATATCAGGCCATTTCGAGAACCTTCCGAATTGCTTCAACGATCCGGTCGAACTCGGCGCGTTCTGATGTGAGTTGTTTCCGTCCGGCCGGCGTCAGCGTGTAGTAGCGGGCCCGTCGATTGTGTTCGGAGGCTCCCCATTTAGCGCTCACCCAGCCGTTGAGAAGAAGTCTCTGGAGCGCAGGGTAGAGGGAGCTCTCGCCGACCTGAAGGACATCCTCGGAGACGAGTCGCAACCGCTGCGCAATGCCGTAACCGTGCATCGGTCCAAGCGCGAGCACGCGGAGAAGCAGCAGGTCGAGAGTTCCCGGCAGCAGCTCAGATGCGGAGGCATTTTTCGACATCGGGCTTGGATTCGAACCTTCCCATCGTTTACCGATGGAAAGAATAGCCGGGGCGAAATCGGCTGTCAAGTCCCCATCGTTTGTCGATGGGAGCGGCCGGAGTTGACCTTGGCTCGCGACTCGGGCTAGTCTACCGACCGGTTGGTAGTACTCACTGATTTCCGAATCCCACCCATCAGAAGGAGACTCGATATGAGCCATGTGAGCCATGTGAGATTGCTCGGTTGCGCCGCCGCCCTGCTTGCGCTCAGCGTCCTGGCCGTCGCCCAGGACCAGACTCTTAAGCTCGGAGGCGTCGCCTGCGCCTCTCCGCCGGTTCTCCATTGCCCCGACAAAGATTGTCCGAGTGACCGCGTCATCAATCCGGGACCGATCGTCGAGATGAAGACCCGGCGGACATACTTTCTCGACTATCCCTGTGATCTCAAGCAGGGCGAAAAGGTAACCCTCGTCCTCAGCCTTCACGGCGCCGGTTCATACGGTAACTGGCAGCGCAACTATTTCCCGATCATGGATTACCGGGACAAGTATCGGCTCGTAATCGCGACTCCCAACTCGCCTACCAGGACGTGGTCGGCGACAGACGACGAATACCTCCAGAACATTGTCACTTCGCTTGTCGAGCAGATCGGCAAGGAGAATATCAAGGCCTTCTGGCTGGTGGGCCATTCCCAGGGCGGTCTTACATCAAACCGTCTGGTGCGCACTCCCTTCTTCCGGGACAGGGTCGATGGATGGCTCAGCTTGTCGGGTGGCCGTCTGGGCGGCAATCCGGGGCGGGCCTCATCATTCGGGCCACCGCGCACAACGGCGCCACCCGCGACGAGCAGTGCGATATCGGCGAGCATGGCTGCTTTGAGAGAAGCCCCCGCAGCCGACTTCTCATTCATCTACGAGACTGGACAGCGCGAGATGGATGACAAGGGCATTCCGGAAACGTCTGAATGGGCTCAAAAATACTCCTGCGGTTCCCGCTCCAAGCCCGAGGAGATCGTCGACACCAAGGCTGGGTATGTCTACGATACGACGCGACAGAATCCGCCCAATCCTGCCTGGGGTCTGCCTGCCGCACCCGGTAAGGCGATGGTGTATATGTATCCCGGATGCAAGGATGGGCGCGTCGTCGCCGATGTCGTTCGGATAGAGAAGGGGCATACAGAGGGACTTGAGCCGAAGGTGACGGAAGAACTGGTTAAGGTTATGACCTCAGCGAAGGGCGGCAAGATTCAGCAGATGAAGTAGGATTCTGGGCGAAGAGAAGAGCTCCGCGCGCGGAGCTCTTCTCTTCGTCAATTACCGATTGGCCCAGTACGCCGCGTTGCCAACGTACCCCATGTCCGGCAGATGTGAGAGGATTGCTCTTCGCAGCTCAAGCAGGCTGATCGATCCCACCTCTTCGTAAATGATCTTTCCATCCGGGGAAATGACAATCGTATAGGGCACTCCGGAATCCCATCTCTTATCGAAGGCCTCCTGCAGCGCATAGACATCAGCCGAAGCAAACTGCAGGTTGCGAACCGCCGAGTGATGCTGCTCGAGGAATTTCATCACTGCAGCCCTCTCCTCGGGTGCATTGGTCGAGACCGTGACGAGCTCGAAATCCCGACTTCGATACCACAAGTAAGTCTCCAGCAGATCATCGTACTCAGCAACGCATGGTCCGCACCAGGTTGCCCAGAAATTGACCAATAGCGTCTTTCCCGTAGGATTCGCCCTGAGTTTCTTCAGCACCTCTGCAGTCGCAGGCTCCAGCGTCACAGGCTGAGCCTGCCACTGTTTCGTCTCCTTCTGCTTATCCTCCACCTGAGATTTCCACTTCGTGCTGCAACCGTAAACCGCGGTGTGAGTTACCGCGAGCTCGCGATTTGCAAGCAGAGCGTCGAGGGCCTCCCGCGTATCATTTTTCTTGACCAGCGATTCTCGCTGGTTGTCATCGATTCGTCCTTCAAAGCGCAGCTTCCGCTTGTCATCGAAGATGAAGATATGGGGCGTCGCCTTAGGCCCATATTGATGCGCTACAGATTGCGTGTCTCCATCATAAAGATAGGGGAAATTGAAGTTCCTGAACCTGGCGCGAATGACCATGCTGTCGAGTGAATCATCCACGTCCGAATAGTTGAGCTCGTGGGCCGATGCGGCGGCTGGCGCATTCGGCTGAATGGCAACGAAACCGACGCCCTTCGGCTGATATTCAGCAACGAGCTTCTTGACTCGGTCCTCGTACAGCTGCGCGGTTGGGCAGTGATTGCAGGTGAAGAGAATAACCAGAAAACGACTGTCCTTGTAATCACTGAGCGAATGCTTCCTGCCGTCAGTGCCCGGCAGCGCAAAGTCCGGGGCCTGCGCGCCTATTGCCAGCGTTGGATGAAGCTTCCATTCGCGCTCGAGCTGGAGCTGGTAAGGTGTCTTGGGTCCGGAAGTCTGCGAGCCGTCCTGCGCCGCTAGTTCTGTCGGGGAAGCCATCAGACAGGTGATTGCGGCAGTCAATGAGAGGACCGCGAAGAGCGGTCTGATGTTCCTTCTCAAGTAGCTCACGAGCCTGTTACCTCCCTTATTGGATTAAGGCGATCCTTGCGAGGATGCGCCATGGTAATCAGGACGTGGAGACGCTACAAGGGCGCTGTGCCTGTCGCCACCGACCGTTGCCGGCGCCGGAGGTTTTCGCGCCAACGGCGCGACCTCAAATAGCCCAGGGCGAAGCCCTGGGTATGATGGCCAACAATCGGTCGAGGCCCATCGGGCCAACATTGCCCCTGTGGGGCGTGGCGGTCCGCCCGCCATTATCCACCCAGGGCTTCGCCCTGGGCTTTTTCAGGTCGCGCCGTTGGCGCGACAGCGCGAGTGCGCATTGGTCGGCTACGTGTCCTACATAGGCAGATCGAATTGCCGACAGGCAAAGCAATTGCGAACAGTACCCGCAACTCGTTAAGCGACGTTTAGGCCAGGTTTAATTCCACATAAGAAATCGAGTTGGCCCTCGAACCCAGGCTTTCAAAGCTCTTTGAAGAGAATTTGATAAGAATTTCAAGGCTCCTTCGATACTTGACGACGCCGTCCGCCGATACTGCGTGAGGCCGGCAGATGTAGGCCAAGCCAGTTGAAGGATGCTGAAGGAGAGGAAATGGATCAAGTAATCGAGGAAATGGAGCAATTGACCAATGTTGCCGATGGCGTTTCTTGAGGCTCGCAGAGAGCAGGAGTCCGAGTCCGATTCGGAAGCCATTGGTAAATGGCTGTTTGTCGTCGCCTGGATATCAGTTTTGCTGGGCGTCCTGATCGAGGTCCTGCTCGTGGTGACTTCGACGACTTTCGGGCGGGAGATTAGGATTCGACCGGTTCTGGCCGATCTTGCCCAGAGGGTCTCCTGGTCGACCATCGTCTGCACGGCGCTGGCGCTGGGGCAGGCGATCTCAAAGCGACGCTCGATAGTTATGGGAATCGCTGGGCTGCTTGCCGCTCCGTCGGCCTTCATCCTGGCCAGGAGTCTGCAAAAAGCGGTGGCCCAGGCACTCTCCATGACAGCAGTCGCAGGTTCTGTAGCCTCCCCATTCGCTATCGCGCTGCTCAAGGGCGTGGAATACGGCTGCCTCGGCTTTGCTCTTGGTTGGATTGCCCGAAAGGCGTGGGGAACCGCCAGCGTGCACATCGCGACTGGCTCATTGATTGGTTTGGTATTCGGCGGTTTGATCATTGCGGTCAATTACTCATCTTCGATCAATCCGCCCTCGGCGTTGAGTCTCGCTACGCAGTCGGTAAACGAGTTCATTTTTCCCGTTGGATGCGCTTTGACCGTCTTTGCCGCAGACAAACTGGGTAATTTGGCAAATGGGTCGGGAAAAGGTAGGAGTGAATAGTAGGAGGAATATGATCAACAGCAAGGATGTAATCAATACAATCGCAGCGACCGTCAATCCATTGGATAAGGTTTCCGTAGTCTCGGAGAGTGTCGTTCCGGCGGTCAACTACGAATGGGGCGCAATCAAGTGGCTGTGCGATATGAAGGTCACTCCTGGGAGCCTGCAAAGCATCGGCTACGCCTATGTCATGCCGGGCAAGCAGAACCCGGAGCACCGTCATATGACCTGCCAGGAAGTCATTTATATGCTTTCCGGCGAGCTCAAACTCTTTGCACACGGTAAGTGGACCAGGCTGGTGCCGGGCGATACGGCGCTGATCCCTCAGGGAGTCCGCCATATTGTGACAAACGAGGGATGGGAGCCCGCAGTCTACGTGGCGTCGTTCTCAGCCGCGTTCCGGGACACAATCTTCAAGGGTCAGACCGGCAACCTCGCCCTCGCCGCCGATCCGCTGAAGCCAGGTGAGAAGCTGTACTGAACCATTAGCCCTGGGCTGGGAGCGCACGCGTCCCGCGTGCCCGGATTCTCAGCACGCCAGTTTCAGAAGAAGGCGGCAATCGCGGAAGACAGGCACGCGGGACGCGTGCGCTCCCAGGCTATGCTAATCTCCCGCAATTAAGCCCTAGTCGAGGAGTGTTGTAGGGGCGGCTCGCGAGCCGCCCTGCATACACCTGCCTGGCCCCGTGAGGCCCTGAAAAAACAAATTTCTATTCCGTAGAGGTGACCGCCATGGAGTAGAATCTCAGCCCCGGTGTAACGTCCGTGCATCGGCCTTACGATCCTTGGCTTCCGGCTTGGCCCACGCCGGAAGCCGCCCCCACAGAGGTAGTCCACAATGCGACAACTCTTGCGCGCCATGCTGCTTTTGCTGGTCATGTATCCTGCATACGCACAAGACCGCTCACATCCTTCCACCGGGTGCCGATTGGAGAGCAAATACGACCAGATGGCTGACACAACGACTGTCAAGTGCATGGATCTGGTCAAATGGGGCGAAGCTCCTGCCCGGCTGACAATCCATGCTGCCGCATCGTTCACCGGCCGCGAACCCAACCAATCCGTCAGACTCTGGCTGATCCTGTCATCTAATCGAAGTGGTTCGACACGCGAGGCGCCTCTTCTCTTCAAAGAGGCGACGACCATCCATCTGGCGCTCGACTCGACTCAGCTCGAGATTCCAGTTACCGACTTCAGTACCGATTTCTTCGAGTTGACTCATCTGCGAACGGAGTCTGCTCACGCCATGATCTGTCTCGAGGATTTGCAGAGGCTGCTCAAAGCGAAGAGCGTGGCCGGCAGGTGGGGGGCAGTCGATTTCAAGGTCTCGGACGGCGCGTTCCCTTGTCTCAAGAGCTTCATTGCGCACGAGGCAATTGCGCCGCTCGCCCATTAGCCCACCGGCCCCACCGGCCCCACCGGCCCCACCGGCTTGGATCATTCTGCTCGCAAGGCTATCACGGGATCCAGCCGCGAGGCCCGGCGTGCCGGAAGATAGCCCGCCAAGGCCGCAACAGCTATAAGAATTACGAGCACCGTTGCAAAAGTCAGCGGATCTGACGGGGTGATTCCGAAGAGCAATCCCTGCAGTACTCGTGCGAGTAACCAGGCCGCGACCGCTCCCACCGCCGCCCCAATAGCCGCGAGCTTCAGAGTCTGCAGCAGGATGCCGCGCTCGAGTCCACCGGGTGAGGCTCCGAGCGCCATGCGAATTCCGATCTCCTGCTTTCGGTGGTTTACCGAGTAGGAGATCACGCCATATATCCCAAGTGAAGCAAGAATCAGAGCGAAGCCGGCAAATCCCGTCAGAAGCATTACGATCAGACGCCGGGGCGACGTCGATCGATCCACAAGATCCTGAATCGCCCGAAACTCCTTCGCCGGCAGGTCCGGATCGATCGGCTTGAGAGCGTCACGTATTCCCGCAGCCATAGTCGAGACCGACGAGGCGCTTCGGACTACCAGATCCACGGATGCGTAGTCGTTCGTCTGGCGGATCGGAAGATACATTTCGGACCCCGACTCCTGTTCTAACGCGAGATGCCGAACATCGCGGACAACTCCGATGACCTCGCGTTCACCATCGATCGTCATAATCTTCCCGAGAGGGTCCTCCCCCGGCCAGAGAACCCGCGCCAGCGTCTCGTTGATGACGATCACTTTCGTGCTCGTTGGAGTGTCACGAGGTGAGAAATCGCGGCCTCGGCGCAGCTGAATTCCCATTGCCCGAAAATAGCCGTCAGAAACGATGCGAACAAAAGCGTTGGGGCGTTCACCACGTTGATAAACCTTTCCCTTTGCGCCTACACCCCAGCTCCGATTTCTGCCTAAAGGCAGAGCATCGGTTAGGCCTGCCGAATCGAAGCCTGGGATTGAGCTCACTCGATTGAGTGCCTCATCAAAGTAGGAGTTTCTCAGCTCCTGTGTTGAGTATCTCCGGCCCGGATCTATCCGGATCGCGACAGCGCTTTCGGGTCTGAAACCAAGATCGACATCGAGAACTCGAAGGAAACTTCGAATGAGAAGCCCGGCGCCGACGAGCAGGACGCAGGCAAGTGCTACCTCGGCTGCTGCGAGCGTGTTGCGCACCCAACCATGACTCCCTCCGTCAGAGGAACCCCGGCCACCCTCCTTGAGAGCCGTCTGGAATGCGATAGCCGACACCCGGAGGGCAGGTGCGAGTCCAAAGACAATGCCTGTACCAACCGCCACGAGAAGAGTGAAGCCAAGCGCTCGGCCGTCAACCCGGACCTGTTCAAGAAGGGGAACGCGAACGGCTGCCAGGTGCGCCAACATGTAAGTCCCGGCGATCGCGAGCAGCAGCCCGAGAACTGCACCGATGGTCGAGAGGACGACGCTTTCGGTCAGCATTTGCCGGATCAATCGATTCCTGTCGGCACCCAGAGCAGAACGAATGGCAATCTCTTTTTCGCGTGTCGTCGCCCTCGCCAGCAGAAGGTTGGACAGATTTGCGCAGACGATCAGCATCACCAGCCCGACGGCCGAGGAGAGAAGGTATACCGCCGAACGGATCTGCCCGCTCACGTGTTGTCTCAGGGTACTCACCCGCGGAATGAAGGAATTGTATTCCGGATGGTCCTGCTTTGTGCGCTCAGCAATAGTGGCGATCTCGGCCTGAGCAGAAGCAGGCGTCACGCCCGGCTTGAGTCGGCCAATCAATGAGAGTGTATTGCCCCAACGGTTCGTTTCCTGACTCAGCGGAAACGGGCGATAGAGATCGATGCGGCTTCCCGGGGCAAACATGGTTCCGAAGTCGAAGGTCGCGGGAAGAACGCCGACAACGGTTACGGGCTCATCATTGAGCATTATCTTGCTGCCCACGATCGCGGGATCGGAAGCGAACCGCCGCTGCCATATGCGGTTGCCAAGAATTACTGCCTGCGGGCCTTTCCACTTGCACTCTTCAGAAGTGAAGACTCTGCCGATCTGCGGCTGAATGCCGAGAGACTGAAAGAAGTTCTCGACCACGGGAACCGATGTCAGTCGCTCCGGCTCGCCGGTCCCGGTGAGTCTGTCGTCTCCGACCCCATAGAAAGCGAAGTAGGCGGTAATCTCCGAGAATGATTGGGCCTGGGCCTGGATGGCCTGCAAATGGGCGACCTGGACGGTTGCGCCCGACAGACCGGCGTTGCCGCCATTCGCCACCCATGCAAGGCTGTCTGGGTCCCTGAATGGCAAAGGACGCAGCAGCAGAGCATTGACGACGCTAAAGACGGTCACACTAGCGCCGACACCGAGTCCGACGATGAGGATCGCAAAGAGCGCCAGGCCCGCGTCTCGCCGCAGCGTTCTGAAGCTGTAGCGGATGTCCTGGACTAAAGTATCGAGACTGGGCAGTCCCCTGCTCTCGCGATGAAGCTCTCTTGCCGCTTCGACGCCGCCGATGCTGATCATTGCGCGGCGGCGTGCTTCGCTGGGCGTGAGCCCTCGCCGGAGATTCTCTTCGACGGCCATCTCGAGGTGGCTTGAGAGCTCGGCATCGAAATCACGATCCAGGTCGTGTTTACGGAAGAGTGACGAAATCCGGCCGATGAGTGCACGCGGTGAGATCATGATTTGGAGTCCCCAAACTCTGATGACGCAAATACCCGACCCATGACATCTGCGAGACGCTGCCAGTGCGCGGCATCAGCGGCGAGTTGTCTCGCTCCGCGTCGAGTGATCGTGTAGAACTTGGCTTTGCGGTTGTTCTCTGACGTTCCCCAATGGGCCGAAATGAGGCCGCGCTGCTGGAGGCGCACGAGTGAGGCATAGATGGTGCCCTGGTTGAGCAGAACCTCGTTGCCGCTGGTCTGTTCGATGCGGCGCGCGATTCCGTATCCATGGAGGGAGCCCATGGTGGCGAGTGTCTGGAGAACCATGACATCGAGAGTTCCCTGAAGCAGATCGAGTTTTGCGCGCGTCATCTGAATAGCCTCCTGTGGTGTCCCCACATGAGCATGTCATATCTCATGTGGGAATGCCACAGATAAGTATAGTGTCGCCGCTTTTGATTTGGTTACAGCAGGATTATGATTTTTCTTCATCACTGCATTATCTAAATCAAAAGCGGCGACAGGTCGCCGCACTCCATACCAGAATAAGGAGTCTCTCAATGCGGAAAGGTATAGCCACCATATTGATCCTTACAGGCTTGACGATTGCCGCGCTAGCCCAACAGCAATTGCCTCCAGGTCCCAACCCGAACTCGCAATATCGCCTCGGACCCGACTCTCTTCCTCAGGAAGGAGTCCCCAAAGGCGAGATCAGGGGACCATACACGCTCCCCAGCAATGTCTATCCCGGAACTCAGCACACTTTCTGGGTATACGTGCCCTCACAATATGATCCGGCAGTGCCGGCTGCGCTGATGGTCTATCAGGATGGTCAGGCATTCAAAGATGAGAATGGCGACATCCGCGCGCAGAACGTCATGGACAACCTTATCTACCGTCGGGAGATTCCGGTGATGATCGCGGTCTTCATCAATCCGGGGCGCACTCCGGAACAGCCGGAGCCAACGCCGCAGAACTGGGGAGACAGCAACACTAACAGGCCAACGGAATACAACAGTCTCGATGACAAGTACGCGCGCGTCATCACCGAAGAGCTGCTGCCCCTGACTCTACAAGCAGTACAACATCTCCCGGGATCCGGAGATGCACGGCATCGGAGGGTCAAGCTCCGGCGCGATCGCAGCCTTCACCGTCGCCTGGGAGCGGCCGAATCAATTTCGTAAGGTCCTCAGCAACGTCGGGAGCTTTGTCAACCTCCGTGGGGGCTACGTCTATCCCGAGCGCGTCCTCGAAAGCGAAAAGAAGCCGATTCGCGTCTTTCTGTGCGATGGGAGAAACGACAATCGAGGCATTCGCAACGGTGTCTACGATGAAAAGCGGGACTGGTTTTACCAGAATGTTCGTCTCATGAAGGCTCTTGCTCAGAAGGGTTATGACGTCAACTACACCTGGGGCATGAACCTGCACGGGCAGAAGTTCGGAGGTGCAATCATGCCTGAAATGATGAGATGGCTGTGGAGAGATGGACCGGTTTCGACAGATCCGATGGACTCAATCGAGCGGGCATTTCGCCCGCCGGTACGGAGGACCGAGAAATAGTTTGGGAAGGCACCAATGCGCAATATCGCGACCTGGGCTCTCCGGTTTCGACAAAGTTGTTATTGTTGAGTGAGACAAACCATGAGAGAATGGCTGCAGACTCCCAGAAAGAACCAATGAATGCTGCTCTGCTGATGTGTGCCATGGCATCAGAGTAAGCAACAACCACCGGATGTACCTCACGGAGGGATAGTTTTAATGAAGTCAATGAACAGGGGCGAACGGGCGCTGCTCCTGGTTGGGCTGTCGCTACTCGCCCTATACGGTTTTTCGGAGGTATACCGGGTGGCAGCGGCACGCGTCGCCATGGCCAGGTTCAGGGCCATCCAAACGACTGCGTCGTCCGGAAGCAAGGTCGCAGCATCGAAGAGAGCTGGATCTAACGTTGACTTCCGTCTGTGGTCTGAAGCGCGCATCCAGGCTTATCTCGAGAGTTTGGCAGATGATTCTGATCTGCCGGTGGCCGTCCTGCGTATCCCGAAGCTGCATATTGAAGTTCCAGTCTTCAACGGAACCGATGATCTGATACTAAACCGGGGTGCCGGACGAATCATCGGAAGCGGACTTCCAGGCGAGGGAGGCAACATTGGCATTTCGGCTCACCGCGACGGCTTTTTCCGCGCACTCAAGGACGTGCGGATAGGTGACTCAATCGAATTGGAATTGGCTGCCGGCAGGACCGAGACGTATCGGGTTGATGAGATTCAAATCGTCTGGCCGGATAACGTGGAGATACTGAACCCTCGGGCAGCTCCATCAGTAACGCTGGTCACCTGTTACCCATTTTACTTTATCGGAAGCGCCCCCAAGCGATTCATTGTTCAAGGCTCACTTCAGAACGACAACGGCCTTAGCAGGCCATAAAAACACGTAGGAGGAATGATGCAGAATCACCCAATAACAATTCCGAAGAGGCAATGGCTGGTGTTAGCGCTGTCGATTGCTCTGGTCAGCGTAACCCTGGTCAGCAACAGCCTCGCGCAAACAAGCTCGACTACAGTAACCAAGGGCGCATCGTCAAGTGCGACCGAAGTGCGGCGGGGAGAAGTCGTCTACGTCTCCGGACAGGAACTGGTAGTCAAGATGGAGGACGGGCAGGTCAAGCACTTTACTGTCCCCGTGGGTGCACACTACACGGTCGATGGCAAAAGCTACACCATCCACGATCTGAAACCGGGAATGCATCTGACGCAGAAGATCACGACTACGACCACTCCGCAAACCATCACAACGGTCAGGAGCGTCAGCGGAAAAGTCTGGCACGTCAACGCCCCAAGTATGGTCATTCTGACTCTGCCCGATGGCACCAACAAGCAGTTCAAGGTACCCAAGGGTGTGAAGTTTATGATTGACGGCGAGGAAAAGACGGTCTTCGACCTGAGGAAGGGGATGCAAGTGACGGCAACGGCTGTGAAACAAGAGCCAGAGACGCTTGTTAGCAGATCGACTGCCGTGACCGGGCGTCCCGGTGCTCCAGCCCCGGCAGCAGCCGCGGCGCCGCCCCCAGAGATGCCGCCTGCCGCGCAGGTTGGAGTGCTACTCGTCGAAACGGATACCCCTGCCAAGCCCGCTCCTGCAGCCGCTTCAGCATCCGCCGAGCCGGCTCCGAAAAAGCTGCCGAAGACGGCCAGTGAAATGCCGCTTCTCGGCCTGCTGGGCGCCTTGGCGGTGTTCATGGCGTTTGGCTTGAATGTGACTCGAAGAATTCGGAGTCACTGACATCAAACAAGGGTGGCGTCGGCGACGATGCATTAACCGTCGCTGGCGCGACTCGACTAAAACAGCTCGACTAAAACAGAATGATGTGGTTGCGCGCAGCCATCGCACCCCACAACGAGTGGATACGCCCGCCAGTTCAGATTGCATTTTGCAAACGTGCCGCAGGCTGTCCAGCCTGCGGCAAGATTCATCAATCGATCATTGCGATGAGCTCGGCCATTAGCATGGTTTGCCGCAGACTGGACAGTCTGCGGCACGTTGGCCGCCTGTGTCCGTTGTATCAGTAGCGAGCCAAAGTGCTGGCGCCGGACAGAGTCACCCAGAAATTGAGACCATCACTGCAAATCCCATAGGGATATGCCGTGATATCGAGGCCGTCATCCTGGATGACGCCGCTTGGGCTGAGGCTTGTCGCTTTGAACAGCGATATGCTGTTGCCGTCATAGTTTGTAATCGCAATCCGCTCCCCGTCGAATGCGGCCACTCGCGGAGCCTCTAGCCCGTTGCCCGTCAACTGGGCAATGAGCTCTCCAGTAGAAGCTCGCACAACTGTCACGAATGCAGTGCCGTAAGGCGACCAGATGTTTGTACCGTCAAACGCCGGTTGACCACTCGCAGCATTTGGAATCGACTGAATTACAGCGCCATTCGCGTCGAGCTTATAGAGACTCCCGCCCGCCACCCACATGTTTGACCCGTCATAGACGATGCCCAGAGCAGTCGGGAGCGAAGCCCCGATCTTCACGTCGCTCGGAGTGCTCAACCCGGGATTAAAGGAGACGATATTGACTTTCCCGTTGACGTGAATGGCCCATAGCTTAGAGCCGTCGTAGGCCATCTTTCTGACGAACCCTTTGTCCAGCGAGCTAGTCTCGAGCTGCGCCACAAATGGCGGCACCTCGGGACGAATCGAGTAGAGCTTGCCCGTCGCCCCGCCGGCGACGAACACCTTACCTCTTGCAACACAGACCGCGGAGGCTCCTGGAGCTCCGGTGTAGGTCTCGAAGACCTTGCCATCGCTTGCTCGCACGCGCGAGACCGTCCCATCACTAGTATTCGCCACCCAGACCGCACCTCCGTCATAGACAACATCAATCGGACCATTCCCTACCGCTATCTGCTGACCGTTGTGGAGCAAGGTCGGCGTCCAAAACTTGTTGAACGCTGCCCTCCGGCTGCCGCGCTTGAGCGATTGATCCAGAGTGCGGGTGATGAAAGTCGCCATGAAATCACGGCTCACGGCCGCTTCCGGATTGAATTGATCCCCATAGGTATTCATGAGGCCCGAGAAGTAACTTGCGGCAATCTGGCAAAAGAACGGATTCCCGGCCACGTCTGCGAGCGGCAAGGCAATGTTCGCTCCTCCGCAAGTGCCTGTGTCGGCGCGCAATCGAGCTGATGCCAATGTCAAGCCAAGGATTAGCACGATGGTCGAATTTGCGAGCAAAGATTTGCGACTGGTCTTCATGATTTTCCCTCGAAGCGTTGTTGTTGGGGGGCCTTGGGTCTCCATTCAGCCCTCACAATGTTGGAGGCGACTGCCTCAGTTAGAAACGTATCAACTGGTTGGCTGTGCGTCGCGTCACCCAGAAGTCGCGGCCGTCGCTGCACGCGCCGTAAACATCTGCGGCATCTTGAAACGGTCCGAGCGTGTGATTGCCAAGGGGCGTCAAATCCGAAGCCTTCCATATCATCACACCATCCTGATGAGTGACCAGAATTCGCTCGCCGTCGAACGCCGCTGTCTGGGGGTTATTCATGCCGGGGTCAACCAGAGTTGCCAGTACTGCCCCCGTCGACGCCCGGACGACCGTAACCGAGTTTGAATTCTGGTTGGGTACCCAGATATTGGTGCCATCAAAGACAGGGTTGCGAGGTTGGAGGCCCACGCTTATTGTCTGTTGGACGCTCGCATCAAAGAGACTAAGCCTCTTGAGAGTACTGTCTCCGGTGTCGGTCACCCAGATGTTGGCCCCGTCAAAAAGCATTCCGTAGAGGTGCGAGAAGCCTGCCGTGACGGTCGACACCTGCACCTGGCCAAAAGAATCCCAGCTGATGACTGAGACGCTGCCCTGACCTGGGAACCCGGCGTTTGCCGTCCATACGCGACCGCCGTCAAAGACGATTCCGTTTGGATGATTGCCCAGTTTATTTGAGACCTTAGTAGCCTGGCCTCCCAACAACTCTGTCGGATCAACGGTGTAGAGCACGCCGGGAGTCTGGTCCCCTGTCACGAACACCAGCCCTTTAGCCAGCAACAAGCCCTGAGCGTTTGTGGCGCCCGCGTAAAGGGCAGAGAGTTTCCCATCCGATGCGCTGATGCGCTCGACCATCGCGTTTGCACTGTTGGCAACCCACAGGTCGACTCCATCGCTCAGCACTGATTGCGGATTGGGCCCCGTGCTCACGATGAGCCCATCTGCGAGAAAGTAGGGAGTCGAGAACTGGTTGAGTGCTGCGCGCTCGCGGCTGCGCGTCAGCGACTTATCAAGCGTGCGAGTGACGAACGCCGACATCTGTTCACGGGGAACCCCTGTCGACGGCGAGAAGGTTGTCGCCGACGTGCCATTCGTAATGCCCGTGAAGTAGGCTTCTGCAATCGCGCAGAAGAACGTGCTGCCTGCTATGTCTGTGAATGGAAGGCTGATCGGCGCATTGCCGCAGGTGCCAGCCGAGGCGGACACCTTGTTCAGGCTGCTGACTGCGGTGATCAGAATGAGCAACGCAGAGGCGGCTGAGGTAAGGAGCAGTTTGCGAAATTTGATATTCATAGCATCTCCCGAGTCACGATCAAAAGCGGATGATCTTGGCGTCCAATTGGAGCGTCACGAAGAAACTCATGCCATCGCTGCAGGCTCCGTTCACGTTTCCCCACGCGGAGCTGAAGGCGGCGCCGGTCGGAGCATGGCCGAGCGGCGTCATGTCCGTGGCTTTCCAGAGCGAGACACCACCAGCGTTGTAGTTCGTCACCAGAATGCGCTCGCCATCGAACGCGGCGGTGGTCGGACTGCTCAGCCCGTTGCCGGTCAGGACGGCCATTTTGTCGCCAGTCGAAGCTCGGACAACGTCTACGGCGCTGGATCCCCAGATCGGAACCCAGATGTTGGTGCCGTCGAAAATTGGCCTCTGTGCGCCGCTGCCGCTTAGAGGAATCGATTGCAGGATCTCGCCATTCGACCCGAGCTTCTTGAGCGTGCTGACGCCGCCCTGAGCATTGTCAGGGGGCTGATCAGTGACCCACATGTTGACTCCGTCATAAACAATGCCGATGGGGTGATTGAAGCCGGTCTTGTGCCAAGTCGGCGTGCCCGCATACTCTGTGGTGGCGATCGCCACGCCCCCGCCTGATGCATCTCCATAAAAGGCGGTCCAGATTCTGTGGCCATCCCACGCAATGCCACCTGGGCCTGGCCCATACGCCTGGCCCTGGAACGTAGCGGTTCCCGGCAGATTCGGATCGATATAGAAAAGCTCCCCGCTGAGGGTGGTCACCCAGACTTTCCCCTTGGCCAGAAGCACTGCCTCGGGAGAGGCGAGTCCAGTCCAGCTTCCAAGGTACGCTCCGTCATTTGCGCGAATGCGTGTCACCGTTCCGGAGCCGCGGTTCGCGACCCATAGATCGCGGCCGTCGCACTGGATTTGGGTTGGCGCGACGGCAGAGCCGAGCGGGATGACGCCGCCATCAGAGAGTGAAGCCGGCATGTACAACTTGGCGGCTATGGTCCGCCGACTGCCTCGGCTGAGCGCAAAGTCGAGCGTGCGGGTAAGGAAGGCAACCATCTGATCACGAAGCACAGAGCCGGAGGGTGTGAAGGTCGTAAGCGTTGTCCCCTTCGTCTGGCCGGTAAAATAGGCTTCCGCTATATCGCAAAAGAAGAGACTCCCTGCGACATCTGTGAAAGGCAGGCTGATGTTTGCACCTCCGCAAACACCGGTATCCGCGTTAAGGCGGCCGGTGGCGGCGCCGAGGCAGACTGCCAGCCCGATGAGTAGACTGATTCGATATGTGCGCTTAGCTTTTGTCATTTAGCCTCCAGGTGTTGAATCACGGGCTCAAGATAGGCTGGTGCTGAATGGAAATCACCACGCACATTTGTAGGCTCTTCGGTTGGCCGGAAGAGCCTGGGAACACTAGCGTTTTGAGGGATCAGAGAATGGGTTGAAAGGTAGGGACTGCGAAGATGAGCAGAGGTATTTGTAGTTTCACGTAGCTCTTAAGTGTTTTGTGAAAGCTGCAAACGAGCTCGCCTTCACTTCAATGGGCAGTGTCCGCAACCTTGTAGGGGCAGGGCTTGTCCCTGCCCACCGGCGCCGTCTGGCGCCGGTAACCATTATCGGTTGGTGTTCAAGTCGCACGGCCCCTTTGAAACTGTTACCCGTGCCGGACGGCACGGGCGGGCAGGGACAAGCCCTGCCCCTACAAGGTCGCGCAATCAAGCAATGAAACAAACGTGCCTGTCGCGACCTTGTGACTCTTCCAGACGAAAGAGTATTGGTTATGATATCAACGAGACATCTTACTGGCGGAGTATGTAGGTTACTTGACTTTCCATTCCTGAATGCCGGCCGACCACTCCGGCTGCATGGTGACCTCAAGGCGCAGGCCGCTTGTCGTCATTGGTTTGAAGCTGACTCTGTTGAATCGATCCTTTATCACTCCAAAGCCCTCGATGTTCTCAACCGGCTTCCACTCTTCGCCCGCCTTGTACAGGAGACGCCACGACGCAGGTACCCGGCATTCTCCCCGGCCTGTGTCGTCGTACCAGTAGATTTCACTCTCTGAAATCAAGGCCGGCTTCTGGAATGAGTACTCAACCCACTCAACGGTGCCCTTCTTCGGCCACCAGTGCAGATAGATATCCGAGTTGTCCCGTGAGGATTGCGGCTCGGACTGATCGTTAAGGGCCATCGGATTCTGAGCCCCCTCCGACGTGCGCACACGGCTCGTCGAGGCAATAGTCGTCGGCGGCGGAGGCTTAACACCTTCGTCGCTATTGGGAAGCCAGACGATCATCTCGCCGGGCCCGCGATTGGCCCAGGAGTAATACGGTATAGCTATAAAATCCTGCTCCTTCTTTGCCACCCTTCCCTGAGCGTCATAAGCGGCCGCCAGGGCCTTACCCTTGATGACTACGATGCCGTCCAGCAACTCTGGCTTGAACTCGGAGGTCAGCTTTCGATCGTTCGGCAAGATCAGATTGCGAACATGGCCGTCAGGATTGTCGGGCCACTCGGCGCAATAGACAATCGGACCGCGCTCGAGCGCTACTCGCCCGCGATCGGCAACTACAGCATCGTTGGCGACGATCCGCCGGACCGGCATCGGGAGCATTAGCTCGACGACATCTCCACGTTTCCAATCGCGGTTCAAGCTCACGTAGCCTTTCTCAAGTGCGATCGGAACGGCCGTTCCGTTCACCTTGAGCACCACCGGCTCCGTAACCCCATCGACAAAGCGGTAGAGATCACTCGGCGTGGCCTCATTGCGGGCCCAGCCGGGTATCCGCACCTTTAGTGTGAACTGACCGGGCCGATCGGAATTGATCGTCATCCTCACAGCACCGTCCCATGGATAGCGCGTCTCCTGTGTCAGCGCGACCTTGCGCCCGTCATCCAACTTGATCTCAGCTGAGCTGCCAACGAAAAGATTGACGTAGAGCGAGTTGCCTTGCACGGCATAGACGTAACCCGGAACCGAAGCCAGGAACCTGGTGATGTTGCCCGGACAACAGGCGACGCCAAACCACGGCTGGCGCGAGTGCTGGCCCTTGGATTCGAGCGGATTGGGATAGAAGAATGTTTTGCCGTCACGCGATACACCCGAGATCAACCCGTTGTAGAGCGTCCGCTCCAGGACATCGATGTACTTCGCATCACCGTGCAACAGGAAGAGCCGCTGGTTCCAGTAGTCATTGCCGACCGCCGCGCAGGTCTCGTTGTAGGCGCTCATGTTCGGCAGCTCATATGCGCGTCCGAATGCCTCGCCCGAGCTCGTTGCGCCGATGCCGCCGGTGATGTAAAGCTTCTTTCCAACCACGTCCTGCCAGATCTTGTCGATCGCACTGACATACGCAGCATCGCCTGTCAGTGCGGCAACGTCAGCGATACCCGAATACATGTAGGTGGCGCGCACGGCATGGCCGACAGCCTCGCTCTGCTCGACTATCTTCTGGTGCGACTGGTTGTAGGGACGGCCGCTGCCTCGATCACCGTCGGGTCCGCGCATGTCCAGCATGAACTTGGCCAGCCGGAGATAACGCTCATCGCCCGTGGCTCGGTAGAGCTTCACTAAACCCATTTCGGTGATCTGATGACCTGGCCAGATGGAGAGCTTTCCCGGGCCGAAAGTCTGGTCAAGCAAATCCGCTGTTCGAAGAGCGATGTCAAGCAGCTTGCGTTTGCCGGTCGCCTGGTAGTAGGCGACGGCAGCCTCGTAGAGATGTCCGAGGTCATACAATTCGTGACTATTGATCTTCTCCAATTCCCATCGCTTCGTACCTGCCCATTGGTGCGGATGTGCCGGGTCAATCGTCCGCGCCGTATACAGATATCCATCCTTCTCCTGTGCAGCGCCGATTTTTTCGATCAGGCCATCAATATAGGCTTCGAGTTGTGGTTCGGCGTGTACGCTCAGAGTATAGGAGGCACCCTCGATCACCTTGTAAACATCGGTGTCATCGAACGGATACCCGGGTAGTTTCTTGTCCTTGATCTCTTCGCCCCGGAGCGCCGCGGCTGCCTCAACGAAGTTGCGAACACGCCCGGTCTCCTCATCCTTCTGGAAGGCGAAGGGAATCGTCACCGTCCGGTTAATCTCGATACGCGGCAGCCAAAAAACGTCGTTGAAATGGACCGAGGTGAAGGGCACCGGCTTGACCGGGTAATCATGGCCAGGCGCGGCATCGGCGGGCTGCTTTTGCTGGCCCAGCGACACAGCACCGAGACAGAGTCCAATTGCGATGCTGATGACGATTCGTCTTTTTGTCATTGCTGTTTCTCAGTAATACCGGCGCCAGACGGCGGCGAGCATGACAAGGAGGCTTGTCTCAAAATTGTTTCTAATCCTACTCCAAGCATCCCGCAGGGATGCCCGGAGAAGGATCCAGACAGCAGCCGTGCCGCAGGCTGTCTAGCCTGCGGCAAAGATTCATCGGTGGACTACTGCGATGAGATGGGTGGCTGGCGTGGGTTTGCCGCAGACTGGACAGTCTGCGGCACGTCTTCAGCCCTGCAGCAAAGACTCATCGGTGGATCACTGCGGTGACGTGCCACTTTTCCGTTTGGGTGTAAATCAATGTAAGAGCAGCTAACTCAAAAGCGGCGACAAGTCGCCGCACTCCATACTACGCCAGTCGACTTCTTTCCAATCACTGGGCACGGCGATTTGGAGGATCATTTCCGCTTTGAAACGTACTCGCCCGATGGGTCGATCTGCTTTACCGCAGTTATCTTTCCATTCTCTTCGACGAACTCGACGATGACGTCCGCAAACTCGGGCAAACGGAACTTGAGACCTTTGTAAGGAATCAGCTTTTGATCGGGAGCGCCCGGGAGCACAAAAAAGAGTCCGGCGGCAGGCTTGGAAACAACCTGAAACTTTGCTCCACTCGCAGTCTCGTATGTCCCGGCAAGTCGCTCTGCAAGAGTCGCATCGAGGGTCGCCGCGCGCCGCACAAAAGTGGCTTCCGCCTCGTCCAGAGACATCGTCACCTTATCGATGTCGCCCTGGGGATTCGTCGAAAAGTTCACCGACCACTTGCCGTCCTCTTCGTCGTCGGCCGTGTCAAACCGATCGTAGTGGAAGTGCGTGAGGGGCATTCTGATCTTGTGAAAATCAAACTGCAGCTGATCGCCCTTGAGGCCGATCTTGAGGATGCCATACGCCGGATGTTCGTACTCACCGACATAGTCTGCGAGCGGGTGCGAGGGCTTAGTGCCCGCCACTCGCCCAAAACCGGCTTTACTCCTGGCTTCCGTGCCCTCCTTCTTGCTCTTCAATCTGATATCAAGCAAACGGTCGGTCCAGGGCGTCGGCTCCATTCCCAATAGACGTTCGTACACGTTGTAGCTGATCGGATTGTAGAGAGACGCTGTGTGGTTGCCGATGACGAAGACAATTACACCAATGTGCTCGTTCGGCATGAATGAGACTTGAGAGTGGAACCCCGGCAGGTCTCCGCCATGAAACGCTATCAGTCGTCCACGGTATGAGGCAGTCCAGCGGCCCATTCCGTACGCCAGGTTGAGCACCTCCCACCAGCCTCGCGTTTGACCGCTCGTGTTGGGAAGAGCGATCGCCGGCGCAAGCGTCTCCTGGAGCACCCTGGCCGGCAGCACCTGCTTGCCCTTGTATTTGCCATCGTTCATCAAGGCGATCAGCCAATGCGACAGATCTTCGATATTGGAGACGATCGCGCCGGCCGCAGCCAATCCCTCGGTGTCCTCGTAGTAGGGAATCTTGTAGAGCTCGGTCGAATCGCGCTTCTCTGTGAAAGGCACTCCATAATCAGGCTGCCTGAGCATCTCCGCGATCGAGAAGACAGTGTGATTCATGCCGAGAGGCAGCAGGATTCTTTCGCGCACGAACTCCGCCCAGGGTTTCCCTGACTGCAGCTGGATCGAGTAGCCGACCCCCGCATACATCATGTTGTTGTAGAGGAACAGCTGGCGCGGCGGTTCCTTCGGTTCGAGATACTTGAGCCGCTCGAAGAGCTGCTTGTTGGTGTAGTCCGACTTGTACCAGATCAGATCGTGACGCGTGATACCGGTGCGGTGAGCAAGCATGTCTCGGAGCGTGATGCTATTGTTCAGCGTGTTGTTGTAGAACTCGATCGTCGGGACAGACTCGCGGATCGGCTGATCCCAGGTGAGCTTCCCTTCCTCTACCAGAGACCCGGCAGCCACTGCCGTAAACAGCTTGGTGTTCGAGGCGATTGGAAAGAGCGTCTGGGCAGTAATTGGCAGCTTCTTCTCATAGTCGCGATAGCCATATCCTTTCGCGAAGACCAGTTTGTCGCCGACGATCACGCCCACGCCGAGGCCCGGGCCATTCCAATCCTTCAGCGTCTTCTCAATGAAAGCGTCAAAGCCGGCGAGCTTCTGCGAAACGTCGATAGTGCCCTGGGCCTGAGCCCGAGTTGACGCGCCTGAGAGCATTCCGCAAACGGCTGTTATAGCCAGAAAAACCAACCTGGCATGCCAAGTGCGACGCAAATACATGATGACCTCCGATGAGAGTCCCTGGCGTTAAACTCATTTCAAATGCATCTGCATGAACTTCAGAAAGATGTCCCAGTCTCCTGGGACCGTACCATGACCACCAGCGTGCTCGGCATAACCCAGCGTATGCAGGATCGGCTGTCCCGCCGCCGGCATCTGATCGGTGCCAAGCCCCTGTTTGCCGAGCAGAGTGAAAACCGGCTCAGCCGCCACCGCCGCCAGGAATTCGCCTTTCGGATCGGACCAGAGGTCGGTATCGCCGGTCTGAAGCAATACCGGCCTCGGCGCAATCAGTGACAAGAGCATGTGCGCATCCACCGGAAATTCATTCACGCGATCACCATACCTGCCATAGTTGGCGCAGAACTGGTATGGGTAGCGAGTTGGCTCGGTCAAGTGTTTGATCGTCTCGCCATAATTCCGGCGGCTGAGGGCGGCACCGCCTTCGCCCGAGCAGCTCGCAATCACCATCGCAAACCGCTGATCGTGCGCACCCGCCCAGAGCACGGTCTTGCCAAGGCGCGAGACTCCAACGATGGCTACGCGCTTCGCATCGATGCCCTTATCGGTCTCAAAGTAGTCCAGCGCCCGGCTCAGCCCCCAGGCCCATGCGCCGATCGCACCCCACTCATTCGGCGCGGGCTCAGCGTGACCGGCTTTGAGATAAAGCGCACGTACACCCAGTGAAACGCCGCCCAGAAAATCAGGGTCAATATCACCGTAATAGACCGTCGCTACACCAAAGCCCTGCGCGAGAAAGGGCAGGACGTTCAGGCTGCCGAATCGTCCGTCTTTCGTCGCCGGCACGCGTCTCTTTTCGCGGCTCCAGATTTCTCCGGGCTTGATGCCTGGATCATCGACCGCATTTGAGTTGGCGGTAAAACTGATATTCAGCAGCAGTGGCACTGGCTTGGTCGCGTTGGCCGGAAGGTAGATGAGCAAATCCATCTTCGGCCCGCTTTTGTTTGAAGAGAAGTAGATGGTGGCCTGACGTCGGAGGGCTTTACCGTCAAACGCCGGTGTGCCTTTGTCAAAGACGTCAAAGCTCATCCCTGCGGGTCGACCCGGGCTCTGACCAAACTGGTTTTCCTCAAATAGCCGCACAATCTCCGGGCGTCGCTTTTCCATCCAGGTCTTCGCATCGTTGACTCGCTTGCCGTTCGAAAGAACGAGTGGGTCAGGCAGCGTGTAGCTCCCGACTTTGGCTTCATCATAATTGACGGGTATGCCTGCGACTTCCGAGCGTGGAGCATTCTGTGTAAGGCCTTGCGCCGCAGCCGCGACGAGCAGGATCGCGCAAAGAGCGGTTCTCAGTTTGAATGACATTTCTCTTCCTCGAGAGATGTGGCTGATCAGAAATCGATCGAGACGCCAAGTACCGCGCCCGTGCGCGGACTCGCATGGAAAGTACCAGCGCCAACGGCACCGAGTCGAGTGTGACAGGCCCTGCCCCTGACGTCCTTCTGCGACAATTGCGCTTCAACGACATCGTCGTAGGCCGACAGGGCTTGTAACTGCGCGCCACAGCGCCGTCTGGCGCGGGTAATCCTGAGTCATAAGGTCAGCACGAGGTCACGATGTCGTAGAGACACTCTGCTAGATTGCATGACCAGCGAAGAGTATACCGGAATTGATTCTGAGTGTGATGCGCCGCCCGGTGCGCGCCGTAAGAGTTACAAAGTCGCCACAGGCACGTTTGCTTCAATTGCTTGTACCGGCGCCAGACGTCGCCGGCGGGCAGAGCTTGACCTTGTCCCTGCCCCTACAGCGTTGTCGCGAAGTGCAGCATTTTCGATGTCCAACTCCAGACGTCGCGCCGTTGGCGCAACAGACAAGGCTACCCCTCTGCATCAGTGAGTCCAGGAACAGCTGTGCGATCTGGATCACCTGCTTCCATCGCCGCCTGCGCGTGAGCGCGCACGATATCACTCATCGTCAAGAGACCAACCAGCCTGTTTCCATCCTTCCGGTCGATCACAGGCAGTTGTCGCACACCCGATTTGTCCATTCGGACCATTGCCCGAACCAGCGAATACTCAGGCAGGACGTGGGACCTGGCATCAACGTGTGACCCAACCAGCTCAGAGCCGGAGCTCTCGGCAACAAGACGTCGCAAGCGCGCTTCACTGATCATGCCGACGACCCTGTTGGCATCGTCCACCACGGGATATGTCGAGTGCCCCAAGCCTCCGATTTGATCGATTGCCTCGGATGCGGTAGCGCGGGCCAGAATCGTCGACGGGTTCGTGCTCATTGCGTGAGCTACCTGGAGGCGCTCAAGAGCATGGGCAATGCGGCCTTTTCGGTGAGGGAGATGGATGCCGTCCTGTTCCAGCAAAGCTTCGTAGATCGGGGTAGGACGAAAATGTCGAGCGAGAAGATATGCCGTCATGTTTGAAATCATCAACGGCAGGATGAGATCGTAACTGCCCGTCATCTCGAAAATGATCAGCACGGATGTGATCGGCGCGCGAATAATTCCCGCAAAGACGGCCCCCATGCCAACCAAGGCAAATGAACCCAATTCATTGCCGTTGTGGTGAAACAGTGCCGTATCAAAATAGCCAAAAACACCTCCAAGGGTCCCGCCAATGAACAAGGCCGGCGCGAAGATTCCTCCCGCACCACCACTTCCATAAGAGAAGACTGTCGCAACAAGCTTGAAGATGCAAAGAAGAAAAAGGGCGTGAAATGCCAAATTGCCGGACAGGGCCAGCGACAGAGTTCCGTACCCTCCTCCAGTGACACCATTAATCCCGAGCCAATAGATCCCGGCAACCGCAAGTCCTCCGGTAATGAGTCCGCCGACTCCAGGTTGCGCCCAGAGGGGCACCTGCTTCAATTTGCGGAACCATCCCCGTAAGCCGACCAGGGAGTCGGTAAACACGAGGGAGATTGTTGCGGCGGCCACACCCAGTACGGCATAGAAAATGAGTGACGAGAAGTGCTCAAGACCGTAATGCTTGGAGATAGTGAAGACAGGATGCTCACCGAGAACTGCGCGCTCGATCCCGGCGGCAATCGCCGCAGCAACAACGATCCAGGCGAGGACTGCCTGGTCCAGATCCCCGACTACTTCCTCGATGGTGAACGTCACGGCTGCAATCGGCGCATTGAATGCCGCGGCGATACCGGCCGCTGCGCCGACCGGCAGGAGACGTCTTGAGGTTTTCCCGAGACAGCGCCGCGGAGCGACCAAGAGCGCTTGCAACACCGGCACAGATCTGAACGGTTGGCCCTTCACGCCCGAGCGACGAACCGGTGCCAATCTGCAGAACGCCAACCAGAAACTTCCCAACCGCTTCGCGAAAAGGCACTCGTCCGCCTCTGATCGCATAGGCCACCTTCACTTGCGGGATACCGCTGCCTCTTGCCCCCGGAACAACATATTGCAATAGCACGCCACTGAGCAGTCCACCTACCGTCGGGGTGATGATTGTCCACCAGATCCAGGAGTGACCACTCGCCGTCATCGCTCTGTTTATCAGGCGATTCTCCGCCCCGATGATCGATAAGTGAAAGAGGACTGCTGCGAGCCCGCATGACGCGCCCGCGATGAGCGTGAGTGCGAAAACGCGGTGAGTTTCAGATGGAACCAGCCGGAGGAACAAACGCAAGAGGGTCGCGTTTGCGCGTCGCCAAATCAGATTCAACCGCCACACAGGCTCCGGTACACTTCATCTAGACATCAGCCTTGAGACCTCGTTTGACTATAGCGCAACTGGGTGTTACACGCACAGGATGGTATGAGTGCGCTCATCGGCAGTATTCGGTGTGGACGCGATCGGAAGAGGCTCCTTCCTTCTTTTTCAACGATTGAGCTAGATATCCGTGGCTTTCGCGCGCGCCAGCGCGAATCAGGCCCACTCCGAGCGTCAGAACCGCGCCGGCCAGGAACACCGCCACCTATATATGCGAGATTCAACAATCCGTTCGGCTCTCTCGCGGTCGGCGAAACGACAGAAAGAAAGAATGCTGCCGGAATCAGAATTGCCGCGATAGGCGCGCCAGCTCGGGCAAGCCATTTCCAAAACGGGGGAAGTGCTGCCTCGTCGACATATCGAAGCATAACGAGCGACAGAACGAGGTAGACGCCCGCATGCGCATGCCCGGCCCGCAAGAGATCATGGCGCAGCGGATTGTCTACATAGCCGGGTGCGCTTTGCGCCAGAAAAGCGAGGAGAGATAAACCTCCATACATCACTGTGGGAATGACTACGAGAAGAACTCCGGCGAGCATTCGCCTCGCGACTCTCGGGCACATGGTTTCCTCCATCTGGTTTTTGAAGGTAACGTCAAATGAGCTCAAGTAATAAGTCAAACAGGGATGTTAGGCAATGAAGTGCAGACGAACTTGCTTGGCTGTCGAAAGGAGGCGGTCTCAGAATTGTCGGGGATTCTGCTCCGGGCATCCCGCAGGGATGCGGGAAGGTAGCCAGGGGCAAGCGAAGCGCAGCCCCTGGAATCGAGCACAGATGAGAACCGCGTCCTGGAAGGACGCCAGACAAAGAGGTGGTATTTACCGCGCGAGGTCTCGCGGCCCTTCAGGCGCACAAGGTGTTCCGACGAGCATTCCAGGGGCTGCGCTTCGCTTGCCCCTGGCTACCCTGTTGCATCCCTAACGGGATGTGGAAGATTTACGATTTGCCTGCGGGCTGCGCGGCCTCGAATAGCTGGCGAACCTCGCACTCACCATCGCCGGCCACTTCGAGGAATTGCCTGACCAATTCGATAGCCTCTTCCTTCGAATTCGCCTGGAGGATGGCGAGGCCGCCGATCACCTCCTTTGATTCGGTGAACGGCCCATCGGTGACGGCCACCTTGCCGTTGGAGAGCCGAATGCGGGCGCCGGTCGCGCTGGGCATGCAGCCCTCGACTGCAAGGAGGGAGCCTGCTTTCATCCCATCCTCGACCAGCTTACCCATTGTTGCCATTTCCTCCGGGGTCGGCGGGCCGCCCCGTTCCGCGGTCTTATAGATACTTAGGAATCGCATGATGATCTCTCCTTTTCTTTTATTGCCAGTTCTCTCCTCACTACACCTTTACGTCGAACGAGGCGACGCGAAATCTACAGTTTCAAAATCTTTTTTAAGTAAAGCGCGGCCGCTGATTTAGTATGGAGTGCGGCGACTTGTCGCCGCTTTTGATTTAAGTACTGAGGGATTACGATTTAGACGCCCGATTCTTCGTCATGACCGTAGTATCTAAATCAAAAGCGGCGACAAGTCGCCGCACTCCATACTTAGCCAGTGGGCGCTTTATGGGCTGGCTCAGGAGGTAGCTCAGCATGTCTTCATCATCGTTGCCCCGGCGCGATTTTCTCAAACAGACCGCTGCCGGTATCGCCATCAAATCAGGCCTCCAGTCCTTCAAAACCCGCAAGGAATTCGTCGCCTATCAGCAACAACGACGCCGGCTGCTCTGGAGCCTGCTTGGCGACTTACCATTCGATCACCGCCCCAAACCACCCAAGCTGATCAGGACTGAAAAAGGCGATGGCTACATGCTCGAACACCTCGAGCTCGACTTGAACGGAATCGAGCCTGTCCCTGCGCTGCTGCTCATTCCCGACAAACGTCAACAGCGAGCGCCCGGGCTGCTCTACATTCACTGGCACGGAGGCACGTACCCGACCGGCAAAATGGAATTGCTGAAGGGTCAGGCAGTCCTGCCGGCCTACGCGCCGGTCGTCGCGTCAAAAGGTATCGTCACCCTGGCGATTGATAGCTGGTGCTTCGGCGAGCGCCAGCACAACTCCAACGGCAAAACCGGAGAGGAGGACGCGTTCAAACAGATGCTCTGGTACGGTCGGGTACTGTACGGGATGATGATGTTCGACGAACACCGGGCGCTGGATTACCTGATTGGCCGCCCCGAGGTTGACCCGAACCGAATTGGCGCCTTCGGTATTTCGATGGGCGCGACGAAGGCGTGGTGGCTCGCCGCGCTCGACCCACGCGTCAAACTCTGTATTGATCTGTGCTGCATGACGGACTTTGAGGAGTTGATGAAAATCAATAATTTGAAAGGTCACGGCATTTACTATTACGTTCCGAGCCTGCTCAAACATTTTCAGACTTACCAGATCAACGAACTCATTATCCCTCGACCACACCTCAGTTTGAATGGGCGGAAAGACTTGCTCACTCCGCCTGCCGGCGTTGAACGTGTGCGCGATCACCTGATGCCGCTTTATCAGGAATTCGGCAAGTCTGAAGACTGCCGTATCGAACTGTTCGACTGCGCCCACGAAGAGCTTCCGGAGATGCGCCGACTAGTGCTGGAATGGATGGACAAGCATCTGGTCAATGGCTGATTAAGAAACAATTAGGACCGGGCTCGATTCAGCTACCTCGTTGTGACATCATCTGGAAGGCATTTAACCATTCAACTAAGGAGGGCGAATGGAAGCGAGTATTCATCTGTCATTCAATGGCCAGTGCGCCGCGGCGTTCAAGTTCTATGAGGGCTCGATCGGAGCCAAAGTGAACTTCGTGGCCACTTATGGCGAGTCGCCCATGGCCGGAGAGTTTCCACCCGAATGGAGCAGCAAGATCATGCATGCCACTCTGACTGTGGGTGACACTATGGTCATGGGTGCGGACAGCCCGCCTCAGCACTACAAAGAAGCGAGCGGCTTTTCAGTAGCTCTGGGCACTCCCGACCTGGCAGAGGCGCAACGCGTCTTTAATGCGCTGGCTGAGGGCGGGCAGGTGCAGATGGAGTTTCAGAAGACTTTCTGGTCTGCCGGTTTTGGCATGCTGATCGACCAGTTTGGCATCCCGTGGATGGTCAACTGCGAGCAGGAACCCGCTTAGTATGGAGTGCGCGACTGGCTTAGTATGGAGTGCGGCGACTTGTCGCCGCTTTTGGGTTAGCTGCTGTTGCACTACGAATCAGAGGGCTCATTTTCTCTTCATCGCTGCACTAGCTAAATCAAAAGCGGCGACAAGTCGCCGCACTCCATACTAAGCTGGTCGCCGCGCTTCGATGTGGAGGCTCTCAATTTGTGGAGGACGTATGCATTTGGGGCGATTGCTGATTCTGCTGTTGTGCCTTTCCGTACCCGTGCTCGCAGACGGGATCGGTCACCGAGTCGTCATCTACGACAACATGGCGACCGAGGTTGGAGAACCGCCGGGGACGCTGGCTGCCAGCGATGATTTGTGGGTAACCCTGGCGGACCTCAGTCGCGCGACTCGATTCGTGCTCAAACCTCAGGGCGTCTGCCGTGACGAGCTTTGCTTCCCTGTTCCTGAAGCACGACGATCGGCGTTTCTGGCTGAACAGGGACAAGTCACCTGGTTCAATCTGAGCGAATTCGCCCGCCTCGTCCGCCAACCCGCAGCCCACGACGGCGAACAGGCGGTGTGGTACTTCGGACCAAGAGCCGAGGAACAGAACGGGTATCTCAATTCGCTGGTTTCGCCAGACTTCACCTTGCCGGACATGAATGGCCGCCAGCGGTCGCTTTCGGAATTTCGCGGCAAGAAGGTGTTGCTACATAACCTGGGCCTCGTGGTGAGGATGCCGCTTTGATCTGCCTGGATGGCAGAAACTCTACAGCGAACTGAAGGATCGGAACTTCGAGATCGTCTCGGTGGCGCAGGACACAGGCGGCGTCAAGGATGCCGGGAAGTGGATCGAGGCTGCAAAGCCCGAATTCACCGTGCTCATTGACACACAACATCTGGTCACGAGGCTCTACAACATGGTGAATGTGCCGACCGCTGTCTGGATCAATGAGCGTGGGCGCATCGTTCGACCCAACGAGGTCGCTTACGTTGACAATCGTTTCAAGACTTTCCACGGAATCGACGCCGGTGAATATCTGAATGCTATTCGAGATTGGGTGGCAAAGGGCGACCGGAGCATTTTCGCGCTCGGAGAGGACCAGTTGAAAGCGAGGCTGACACCACAGAATCCGGATTGGGCGCGCGCTGCAGCCGAATTCGGTCTGGCCGAGTACCTGTATCGACGAGGTCTCGGGCCGGCGTCGATCAGGCATTACAAGGAAGCCCAGCGACTCAACCCGGAAAACTGGAACTACAAGCGCCAGGCATGGGCGCTTTCGAACGCCGAACAGGACTACGGCACAAACTTCATGAAGGAGGTGCAGAAGTTGAACGGCAAGCCGTACTATCCGCCGCGACAATTGCCCGAGGTGAAGAAACAGGACTGATATGCCAAGGAAGGTCGGACTCGAAACGGTCCGCGAGCTGATGCTCGCCTTACCCGGGGTGACCGAGGGAACTTCCTTTGGCACGGTCGCCTTCCGCGTGGGCAAGAAGTTCCTGGCGCGTCTGAAAGAAGACGGCGTATCGCTCGTCTTGAAGTGTGCCGACCGCGATCCGCTGATCGAGAGTGATCCGGACGCCTTCTATGTCACGAAGCACTACGAGAACTATCCGTCGGTCCTGGTGCGACTGCCGAAGGTGAATAGAGCAAAGCTGGCTCTGGCGATCGAGCAGGCGTGGCGAATGGAGGCCTCGCCGCGGCTCATAAGACTTTACGAGAGCGGCGCCTACCAGCCGCTGCCTCGTGAAGATCTGCCGAAACCTGTCCCGCCAAAGCGTTCCAGAGTGGATCAACTCGCCAGGGTGAGGCGCATCTGCATGGCTCTGCCTGAAGCCGAGGAGAAAGAGGCCTGGAATGCGCCAACCTTTCGCGTAAAGAACAAGATGTTTGCCAGTTACAACCACCACGGCGAGGGACGGGAGGCGATTTGGCTCAATGCGCCACCAGGAATTCAGACGATCCTCGTCGAAAGCGAACCGGATAGGTTCTTCATTCCGCCGTACGCAGGTGTCTACGGATGGATTGGAGTCTACCTCGACCGCAATAGCGATGCGGAGATCGCTTTTCATGTCCGCCAGGCCTATCGCATGGTCGCACCGAGAAAGCTGCAGGCTCTTCTCGAATCGGTAGCGCCTGCGTCTGCCGGACGCTGATCGCGATTGGCGTGTGCCTACGTTCTTCCTGGCTCCGCAAAGACCTAATGCAGCTTGAATGGGCCGCCATGCGGCTCCGGTTCTAAATCAAGACGGCTGGAATCCTGGACCACCTCATGCATCTCTAACACGTTCGATCGTGAAAACGCTTCCTTCGGGAGCGAGCCAGACTGCGCGTGCCCCTTCACAAACGCATCAGAGCGCACCCAGTTGAGGAAGTCCTGGCGGCTATTCCAAATAGTAAACACTACATAAGGGTCCCCTTCGTTGACCGGGCGGAGAATCTGGTTTGAAACAAAACCGGGCATTTGGTCCACCAGCCCTGCACGTTCACGAAACCTCTGCTCGAAGGCCTCAGCATATTCCTGTGTTACGTAGATCCGATTGGCGACAGTTATCACGGCGCGGTCCTCCTTTGTTTCCCTGGTCTCATGATAGCACCTCGCCATACTCACTCATCCGGCGACGGCTTTGTGCGCAAACGCTTGATCTGTGAGCGCCGTGACTTTTCTTCAAGCGTGCGGTTCTTTGCGCTACGCGATATGCGGGTCGGAACGCGTTTCGCAGGTCGATAGTTCAGACGCTCGATCTTCTTCCGAAGCCTCTGCAGACAGATCGCCTTATTTCGATGTTGACTGCGTTCCTGCTGTGAAGTGACGACGACGCCTGAAGGTACGTGCCTTAGACGAACGGCGCTCTCCGTCTTGTTCACGTGCTGCCCTCCGGGTCCACTTGAACGAAATGTCTCGACTTCGCACTCACGTAACAAGTCTTCGTCTGATTCGGGCAGTATGATCATCTGGACTCAACAGTTGCGATAAGGCGACTACTACTTTCATGATCCCCGCGGGCCCTGGTCGTAAAGAGCGTCATGTGAAATGCTAAGAGGGCAGCGAATACAGCAGCGTGGATTCTATATCGAGCGTCATCAGAAAGCAGCGGAGTTGTTCACAAAAGAAGATAACAAATCAACGAGGTTATGAACGCCCCGCTTCCCACCGTTGCAGGAGTTGGTCCCAGCTGCTCAATGGCTTCCCGCAGGCCCATGGAAAACTGTCCTGGATTTTTCAAAGAACAATATCCTCAAGTTGACGTCGAAACGTGGACTGCAGCGGATGGCCAAGGGTGAGGTGATGGATGAAACGGGCCGCCGCGTAAACCCACAGACAGCTTATCGAGCCGGCGCCTGCATTTTTTATTACCGCGAAGCTGGAGAATGAAAAGCCCATTCCCTTTGTTGAGCAGGTGCTCTATCAGGATGAACACATCCTGGTTGCCGATAAGCCGCACTTCCTGCCGGTGATTCCTTCGGGAAGGTTTCTCCACCAAACGCTTCTTGTCAGACTGCGAAAGAACCTACGACTGGAAAGCCTTGTGCCCATTCACCGTCTCGATCGGGAGACTGCCGGAGTGGTCTTGTTTTCCGTTAACCCGAAAACAAGAGGCCACTACACTTCACTCTTTCGGAATCGGAAGGTTACAAAAGTATATGAGGCCTCGCGCCAACTCTGGACAGACTTGAACTTCCGACTACTCGGCGGAGTCGCATTGTGCGAGGCGAACCATTCTTTCGCATGAAGGAAGTTCCGGGCGAGGCAAACTCCGAGACTCACATCAGCTGCCTTACGCAATCTGGGACGTCATCACTCTCTATCAGTTGGTTCCCGTTACCGGCAGGAAACACCAGCTCCGCCTGCACCTCGCGGCTTTAGGAATTCCTATCATCAATGACAAACTCTATCCCGCGTATGACTCGTTCAGATGACGACGATTTTTCCAGTCCGTTGAAGCTGCTGGCGAAATCGATTTCATTTCAGGATCCGTTAACCGGACAACAACACTATTTTGAAAGTGACATGAAACTATGAGCATACCTCTTAACATGCATGCGGCGCGCATGGCGCTCAACCGAGATCCGGAACTACGTCAGTGGGTCGAGCAATGGCTGAAGAATAAAGAACGAACCGTGGCTGGAAACATGACCGATGAGGAGTTCGACAAGCACTGGCTCTACGTTCGGCCCGAGAGAATGCACGAGGGCGCCATGGAGGCAGTGGCAGCGTACCAACAGGACCACGAAGGTTAGCTCATCCTGGCCTCTCGTAGAACGCCAAGGGCAGTAAGCAGCCGCGGTCGTGTCGGTCGTTGATTTGCGATAAGGGTAGTGGTGAGGGAATGGCTAGCGGGACGACCGAGGAGGCGAACCTCGCCGCAGTTCGCGCATCGTAGGGAGCTCCTGGCGACAGTATTGCACTGCCAGGATGTAGACCGTTTGCTTCTTCAGGGAGTACTCATAGACTACGCGGTGGCTGCGCCCTACGATCAACTGACGGCAATTCTCCAACTGCGGGTACTTGCTGCCGAGCGATACGCCCATCTCTGGGAAGGACTCCAGCAGATCTACGCATCGAATAACCTCGAACGCCACTCGCTCAGTAAGCGCACTCAGTTGTTCGAACGCCGGAGACGCCCATTCGACTGCTGGCATCAGCGCGTACGCCTCTTACGCTCCGCCGGGCGCGTGTGTGCCAGTCTTGCTTTGACTTCCTGATGTGAGACCGACTGCCCGTGGCCGATCGCACCGCGCGCTTGGGAGACCATCTCGAGCAGTTCGAGCTCGTCGAGCCTTGCGAGGTCCTCTTCGATCCGGATGTACTGGTCAGCCGCGACGAGAACCGCGGCTGGACGACCGTGGTGGGTAATGATAACCGACTCGCCGGTCGCGGCCAGATCGCCGACGATTTGACCGGCCCTTCTCTGTAGGTCTGAAATAGGAATGATCTTCTTCATGATGTCCGTGGTATTCTCCATCATTGATGGCGTATCCCATTATGGCACGCATTACATAGTATTTATCATATAATATGATGAGAATCCAGCCTGCACCACAAAGTTTCTCTACTCGGACCTTCATCGGAGTCTTGCCGCAGACAGTCTGCGCACGATTGTCGACCCCGGCGCTCGTCGAAGTTAGCCGCTAGCGCAATCGTGGCGTAGGCTGTCCAGCCTGCGCCAAAGTTTCTCTACTCGGACCTTCAATGAAGTTTGCCGCAGACTGGACAGTCTGCGGCACGATGGCCTCCAGTGTGCCCTTTCGTCGCCGCTCAATAATTCGAACTGAAACGTAATAGGTTTCCCGCAAAGGCGAACCACAGGAATCCCAGGCACGCCAGTATGAATAGGGTATCTCGCAGCTTGCCCCATCTCCCCGTTTCGTGATTCCGCCAGGAATGGATCGCGTTATAGACCACCACCAGCGTTCCAATGGCTCCGAGAACGCCAATCACCTGGGCAAGATGGAACCAGGCATTTCCACGATCACTGAGAAACTCGATATGCGACAGGGCGTACGTAATGAGCCCGGTCATAGCGGCCAGGAATGACAGAACCAATACGAAAACAAGTCGCACTCCTGTCCGCAAGCGCCGTGAGGTTGGCGATAATGACAGCCTGCGGCCGTAATGTCTCCGCAGAAACCACCCTACCGGCCAAAGAATCAGTGTGAGCACCATGATCGCAAGCGAAATCCCTGTCACCGTCAGGAGAGCCTTGCCATTCTCGAATAATCCAACCCGCTGACCGACAAAAAACGGGTAGGCCAGGATCAATTGCATCCGGCCATTCTGGTCCGGTTTGAAGACCAGCCTGTCATGTCCGTTTTCCTCAAGAAATGTCATGGGAGCCACTTCTCGCCATCGTTTTGGTTTCCCGTTCGGGCCTGTCAGTTGTGCAACCTCGATCATCCCGTCCGCAAGCGGTGTGACGGTGAATTCTCCAATCACCGATGCAGTCTTCAGGAAAGAGTTCTCGCTCCGGCGGCTCAACATATAGGCGCCACTGGCCGCTTTGGCGTCCTCTTTCGCAGTGCCAATCGTAGGCTCGGGGTTAGAGGTGGAAGGAAGATAGCGGTCAAGGAACATTTCCCACAGTGCTGTTCGAGGCGGTGCTTGCCCTTTCCCCCGACTATTGTGCGAAACAAAGAATCCAATACCCGCGTCGGGAACGAGGTGCAGGTCGCTATGGAAATAGCCGGTATCGCCGGCGTGCCCGATGATACGGTGTCCGTTGCGTGACTCTTCGTAGAAGCCGCAGGCCATGCCGTTCGCCGCCTGATCCAGAGCGAACTGCCTGCTGTGCATGAGCCGCGCCGTTTCCGGGCGAAGTATACTGACGTCGCCCAGTTGTCCGTCCTGCAGATGCGCCGTCATAAAGCGAGCCATGTCGGTCGCAGTGCTGCTCAGGCTCCCAGCCGGAAAAGGGACGACCACCTCAAACGGTTTGTGCCCATCAGAAGCCAGCCCGTAACCGTCAGACATACCAGGAGCCAGGGCGGGTGGAAGCGGCTGGCGAAAAGTTGAATGAGTCATGCCCAAGCGGCTTGAAAATGCTCTCTTCGATATAATCATTGAATGGGCGGCCGGAAACGCGCTCGACGATATATCCAGCGAGAGCCGCACCGTAGTTTGAGTAGGCCGGCACTGTCCCCGGAGGATATATTCGCTTCGGAATGTGTGTCTTCAGGTATTTCCCAAGATCCGGGCTTTCGGAACCGACCGCAAACAGGTCCTTAATTGCCTCCTCGAATCCGGGAGTATGCGTCAGTAAATTCTTGAGCGTGATGGGCCGCCCAAAGGCATCGGGAATCTTGAAGTCGAGGTAAGTATTGACATCGCGGTCGAGATCGAGCTTTCCCTGTTCGACCAGCTGCATGACAGCTGTCCATGTGAATAGCTTCGAGACGGAACCGGGCCGGAATAACGTCTCTTCCGCTGAGACGGGCTTCTTCTTTTCAATGTCCGCGTAGCCGTATCCCTTGGCCAGTAGGAGCTTGCCGTCTTTGACGATAGAGATAGTCGCACCCGCAATGTCATCGTGTTCGAGTTGCAGCGGCACAATGCCGTCGAGGAAGGCTTCCACGTCCTGAGCCGTCAACTCGTGGCTGCCGGCAGTTTTGGCCACCGCTGATTGTGCAGTTCCTCCGCTGTTCGCGGGCTTTGGCAGGTTCGGAACCTGTCCCCATACCGACAAGGCAAGGTACAAAACTGAGCACTGTCAAAACTGTCAAGTTTCTCATTGATTGCCGCTCCGTATCATTGCGTGGGGGCGTGGGGGCTGCAGCTGAGCCGCCCTGAATGCTTGTCCGTGTGGGGGCGGCTCGCGAGCCGCCCCTACGGGCACCTAATACCTCCCAGTCACCTACTCGTCGCGTCGGCGTGCGTACCGTAATCGAGTGACGCGTACCAACTGCCGCGTCCCTGCGGCGTCAGGTCCAGGACATTCCAAATCGGATTAAACTCATCAATGCCCCGCTCTTTGATGTCTTCGGCCAGCCCAGGATGGACGCTGTAAAAATGGCGCAGCGTGCCATCACTGTCTCGAGTGAAAACCGAAATCGTTGAGTCCTGATGTCCTTCACGATCCTCGCTGCCGAGATCGTACTTGAAAGTGCTTTCGCCGGCGCTCAGCAGACGTAGTTTGTCCCAACCTCTGGTTCGCGCGAACGTGCGCAACGTGGCCGGCTCAGCCGCCGCGACGATCGCCAGGTCAGCATTTTGTGCGAGGTGATGAGCAACTCCATTCCAGCTATCGATCCATGCCGTACACATTGGGCACGGACTGGTCTGTTTCTTCCCGTACATGAACTGATAGATCACGAGCGAACGATCCGGCGCCGTGAACAGTTCGCTCAACCGTACCTTTCGTACCGGCTCATCACCTTCGTCGAGGGAAGCCGGCCCTTCAAGAAATTCGTAATCACGAATCGTCGCACCTTTTGGCAAGCCGCGCCTCAGCTCCGCGCATCGTTCGCGTTGTTTCATTAATTCAATCTCTGCCAACCGCAGCTCCTCGCGCTTTGCAAGATATTCTGGCGACTCATTCGGCAGATTAGTTTGACGATAGGTTCCATCAATCATTTCATGAACCATTAGTTTCACCTGAAAGCGAGCCTCTGATCGCGGACATGAAGCTCCACAGACTTCTCATGACAACACACTTATTGAAGGAATCGTATTAAACGGAAGGTATGAAGGTCACTTTTACCATGTGAAAAGGACTCTCACAAGAGCCAATTCCCACAGGTACTGATTGTGTAGAGGCCGGCCCTCGGCGGGCCGGCCAACAAATGACTGCCAGGTGGACCGAAGACGGAAAGGCACCTCACGTTAGAAATCCTGCGCCGTGGGTCGGATGACGATCTCGTCGATTTCCACCTCGGCCGGTTGCTCGATGGCGTAAGCGATCGCGCGCGCGATCGACTCGGCCGGAATAGCCATCTTGTAAAACTCGCGCAAATTCTTTCTGGTCGCTTCCTCCGAGCTGCTCTCCGGGAAGCTCCGAGGCAACAGCGCCAGGCGAGATCATCGTGCAGCGGATGTTTTGGGAATGCAGTTCCATGCGGAGTCCTTCCGTCAACGCACGCACAGCGGACTTCGTTGCGCAGTAAACTGTTCCGCCAGGCGCGAATACTTTGATCCCGAAAACGGAAGCGATGTTGATGATGTGACCGCTCTTCTGCTTCTGCATGTATCGGCAGCGCGGCGGCAACCCCGTATAGAAGCCCTTTGATATTGACGTCAATCTGCCGATCCCATTCCTCCACCTTAAGCGCCTCGACTGGTGCGATGGGCATGATCCCGGCGTTATTGACGATGACATCGACGCGGCCGAAGCTGTCGACGGCTCGTTTGATGAGTGCTTCCACTTCGGCGCGCTTCGTGACATCGACGGCGAACCCGATAGCCTTACCGCCTGCGGCCGAAATCTCTTCCACGACTTCGTCGATCCGGTTTTTGCGCCGGGCCCCCAGGACGACTTTCGCTCCTTGTCGGGCAAGAAACTTCGCAGTGCTCTCTCCAATGCCGCTGCTGGCTCCAGTGATTGCTACGACCTTGTCTGCAATATTTGACGTTCCCATTTTCTCTTTCTCCTTATTAATTTCTACTTTCTCTTCTCCTGCCCCACTTCGAAATTGATTTCCGGTTCTGCGGGAGACCGATGTCGGCGGCCGCTAGTCGTGCGGCGGCCCGAGGTACGGGAACTCGTCCAGCAAATCCTCGTGTGGCCCAACCTTATCTGTCACGTTTCGGTTCGCGTATATAGAGAAGAAAAGATCGACAATGTCATCGGTCAGCGTCCGGCCATTGTGCGGAAAGCGCGCCGGCTCGCGCGGACGATAGGAAAGAATATCTGGCAACAACTTTCTGGCGACGGCCTTTGCGTCCTCCGGTGTATAGCCGCCCGAGTGTTCCAGCTCGTGCGCGAACACGCCGATGAAGCGATCATCATTCGCGGGCTCCCCGCTGAGGTACGCCTCCCTCTCCTCTCCAACGAGGAAAACCGCTTGCAATGGTCTTCCACCGCGATCCGCCTGGACCCAACCTTCTGCAGTCTTCTCCACTGTGCGAGCCCAAATTCCCACCTCATTGCTTCCCAGTTCCGAGTTGGGAAGTTCAAGCACGATGCTGCAAACATCTTGTCTTTGAAGAAGTCGTCGCCCGTGAACTGCATTTGATTGAAATTGCCCATTGCGTCGAAGAAGAAAGGATCGCTGCGCCAACCGAAGAAAAAACGGAAGTCGCCGGCTTTTGTCACCAGGGCTTCTCGCCCGACTGAGACCGGTGCTCCCTGGACGACAACTTCGCCGTCGTCGCCGACCCCAGCGGCTCGTGCGCCCCTGAATACGGCGAACTGTCGCAGTCTGCTTCCCATCTTCGGAAGATGCGAACTGCACGCTGTAACAAATATCGGCAATGGCATCACCGTTCGTGTCGATCTTGACTTCGTATAGCGCTCCTGGTGCGAAGGGCTCCTTCGTCGTCGGCTCCGGCGAGTCCAACCTGAAAGACGGGTGCACATTTAAGATCAGTATTGACTTACCCAGGTCGCCGGGCTTGGGGAACGCATAGAGATCGGTCATGTCCAGTCGGGCATCGCCGCGAGGAAATCCGAAGTTGGGACCTGAGGCATGATGTGACATTAGTATTCTCCTTTCTTCCGACGCTTAACGCCCGAGTTGACCGACGTGATATCCCAAGCGGTTCTCCACATCACCGGGCTTGTGAAATCCCTGTCCATCAACTTCTTGATCCTCTCCTGCGCGGCCGGCCGCATGATCGAGGCAAGACACACATCCCACTCCGGTGCGATTTCAAAGTCAGGCGGCAAACTGGCCACATCGGCGAAGCGCTTTGTTTCGCTGATCGCCCGTTTGTCGAACGATGCGATGCGGGTTGCTAACGCGTCGACAAACGCATCAAGGTCAGCATCCGGGAATGAGCGGTTGACGTATCCGTATCGTTCGGCCAGATCGCCAGGGATGTCATCGGCGCCGAGAAGCACTTCGAGTGCGCGTCCTCGTCCCATCAGACGCGGTAGCCGTGCCATTGGACCACCGCCAGGCACCACGCCAGCCCCGACTTCAAAATGCGACAAGATCGCTTTTTCGCGGCTGGCGAAACGCATGTCGCAGGCCAGGGCAAGCTCACTTCCGACACCGGTAGCGCGTCCCCGGATTGACGCAATCGATACAACCGGTGCACGACTAAGCCGCACCAGCATGTCGGGCAGAGGCTGCAGCCCTGTCGGTCCCGGTGGTAGACGAGTTGTATCCTCGAGTTTCGCAAGGAAATCGTAGTGAGTCAGGAAGAAGCCTTCGACGGCGCTGTCAAAGACGACTACTTTGACGTCCTCGTCGGTTTCGATCGCTGTGATGACCTCATCTAGTTGCGGAATGGTATCCGGACCAAAGATATTGAGCGGCGGATGATCAATCGTTACTCGCCAATAGTTGGGAGAGCGCCGCGTAAGATGTATTTGCTTCGTGCTTGTTGCCGTGTTAGCCGCGTTTTTCATATTTCTCGTCTCCTATGAATTTTCCGCCGTTGTTTAAAAAGCACTTATTGCCACTGCAAGGCAAGCGAGCATTGATCGCCACACACTTACCTGCCGCCTGAGTACACCACGAAAAAACAGGGGAATCTATTGCACTAAGGTATCGATCGATACCAAGGTATTGGCTACGTCTGATTGAGTGACCTTCATGTGACGCTGAAAGCCTTTCCCGCGCGCCGAAGTTACCGGCTTGTAGCCAACAACGGTACGAACAATGATGGACATTTTGAGGCGCTTAGGAGCATTCTCATGCCGTGGAACCTCGACAGGATAGGACTGCAAGCGAGAACGATCTCATCGTGCGACTCAATCGCGCTGAGGAAGCACTGAGAGAGAGTGCGCTTAATTTTCGACTGATCGTCGACAGCATTCCGGCGCCCGTCGCTGTTACCTCACCAGCCGGTGAAGTCGAGGCGCTCAACCAGTCAACCCTCGAATACTTTGGCAAGACATTCGAGGAGTTGAAAGGTTGGAAGGCCTCAGACGTCGTTCATCCAGATGACCTGCAACGCACAATCGACGCGCAGACGAGAGCACACGAAACGGGCCAGGCGTACAACGTGGAGAGCCGGCACCGTCGCGCCGATGGGATCTACCGCTGGTTCAAAGTTCTCGGCCTGCCCTTGCGCGATACTGAAGGAAAAATCCTTTTTTGGTTTCACTTGTTAATCGACATTGACGACGTAAGCGGGCCGAGGCTCAGCTCGCCGGCGAGAAGCGACTGCTGGAAATGGTGGCCTCGAGCTCTGCCCACTCAGCGACGTTCTCAATGCCTTGTGCAAATTTGTAGAAGACACTTCCGCCGACTGTCACTGCGGCGTTTACCTGATCGATTGGAGTGGTCCGAAGTTTCGGATCGGGGCCGTTCCGAGCCTTCCGGCGACCTTCAACGATCCGATTGAAGGACTGACCGTCTCTCGTGAGGTTGGACCCTGTGGGTAGCAGCGCTTTAAAGAAACAGGTGATTGCGACAGATCTCGAATTAGATCCTCTCTGGCAGTCTCGGCGATTCGACCACTCGCACTTGCACACGGATTACGATCGCATTGGAGCACGCCGATATACGATCGAGAGGGGCAGGTGTTCGGGACCTTTGCGATTTTTCACCGCCAACCAGCGAGCCCGACGCAAGTTCAGCAAGATCTCATCGCGCAAGTTACCCACATTGCCAGCATCGCCATCGAGCGGGCATTGGGTGAAGCGGCGCTGAAGCGAAGTGAAGCGTTCCTGGCGGAAGCACAACATCTGAGTCGCATCGGCAGCTTTGCCTGGCGTGTGGCTACGAATGAAATCACCTGGTCCGAGCAGCTCTATCGCATCTTCGAGTTTGATCCTCAGGTGACGGTTACGCTCGAACTGATCGGAACACGAGTCCATCCGGAAGACTTCACGTTGTTACAGGACATGATCGAACGAGCGAGGAGCGCCGCCAGCGACTTTCAATATGAACATCGGTTGCTGATGCCAGATCATTCGGTCAAGTATCTGCACTTGATTGCTCACGGAACACGGAACGAGGATGGTGAACTGGAGTACATCGGCGCGGTCCAGGACGTGACGCAGCGACGATCGTCGGAAGAAGCACTCGGCAAGGCGCGCTCGGATCTGGCACACGTCGCGCGAGTGATGAGCCTGGGAGCTTTGACGGCGTCGATCGCGCACGAAGTCAACCAGCCATTGTCTGGAATCATCACCAACGCCAGCACCTGTCTGCGGATGCTGGCCGCCGATCCGCCAAACGTCGACGGCGCGCGCGAAACCGCGCGGCGCACGATTCGCGACGGCGAACGCGCCGCTGACGTGATCACACGATTACGCGCACTCTTCAGCAAGAAAGACGCCACGATTGAATCGGTGGATCTGAATGAAGCTACCCGAGAGGTGATTGCGCTTTCGTTGAGTGAGCTTCAAAGGAACCGGGTGATTGTGCGATCTGAGCTTGCAGATGAGCTTCCGCTGGTCGCAGGTGATCGGTGCAGCTTCAGCAGGTCATTCTGAACCTGTGCGGAACGCTTCAGACGCGATGAGCAGCGTCGATGATCGTCCGAGGCAGTTGCTGATCAGGACTGAACAGGAGCGAAGGCGATCAAGTGCGCCTTAGTGTGCAAGATGCGGGGGTCGGTTTCGATCCTCAAGTTATGCGAGAGCCTCTTCGACGCGTTCTACACAACTAAGAATGACGGTATGGGAATCGGACTGTCCGTCAGTCGCTCGATCATCGACAACCATCATGGCCGTCTGTGGGCAACACCGAACGATGGCCCGGGAGCCACGTTTTCATTCTCGATTCCTTGCCGACACGACGATTGATCCGCTGATATCGGTAATCAAACCAATACCAAAGTACTATAGACGCTCCCGAATAGAGTGGCTCATGCTGGTCAGACGCGTTGGGAGATCGACGGTCGCAGTGTTGCCGTACATAATGACAATAACAACTCCACTTGTGTCGGTAGTGGACGACGACGAGTCAGTCCGCGAATCGCTACCCGACTTGCTGCGGGAGTTCGGCTTTGAGGTCCGGCGCATTCGCATCGGCGGAAGGGTTTCTCGCGTCTGATTGCGTCGAGCAAACAAAATGCCTGATCCTCGACATCGGCATGCCCGGGATGACTGGTCCGGAGCTTCAGCAGGAATTGAAGCAGCGAGAGCAAGATATACCGATCATTTTCATTACCGCCCAACGAGATGAGGCTGATTCGCTCTCAAGTGCTCGGGACAGGGTGCTATGGAGTGTCTGTTCAAGCCATTCAGCGATACGGCGCTCAGTGACGCGGTCAATGCCGCACTGGAGTGAGCTGGGAGGTGCCAATGCCTCGTGTTCGGCGAAAAGGGTCATATGAATTCAGCGAGCCCACAGAGTCCCGAATCGGGTTCGCCTAAATCGAACGCCACCCCAATCGTCTTCGTTGTTGACGACGACGTCTCCGTTCGGGAATCGCTGGAAGCGCTGATCCGCTTTGACGGCTGGCAACCGGAGACGTTTGCGTCCGCAGAGGAATTTCTCGCCCGCCCACGCGTCCATTGTTCCGAGTTGCCTGGTGCTGGACGTTTCTCTTCCGGAGCTCAACGGTCTCGAACTTCAGAAGCTAATCGCCAGCCGATCGGATCGATATGCCGATCATCTTCATTACGGGCCATGGCGATGTCCCGATGACGGTCCAGGCCATGAAAGCCGGGGCCGTCGAATTCTTGACTAAGCCATTCGACGACGATGTGCTGTTGAGCGCCATCCGGCACGCCATTGAGCGCAGTTCAGCCGCGCTGGGTCGACCAGGCGTGAAATGCAGGAGCTCCGTGACCGTTACGCATCACTCACTCCTCGCGAACGTGAGGTCATGCGCTAGTCGTTTCCGGCATGTTGAATAAACAGGTTGGTGCAGAGCTCGGAATCAGCGAAATCACCGTCAAGGCTCACCGCGGCAAGATGATGCAGAAGATGAAGGCCGACTCCGTCGCCGACCTGGTGAAGATGGCCGTGAGACTCGGCCTCACACCCGCGAAGAATCCATGGCACGCCTTACGGGAACACTGACTAGTAAAAAGGAAGGGCTGTTTGGTCTTTGTAGGTAGCTCGGCGAAGTGATCATTGACGACCCTTTGTGCGGGGTGCCGGTTTAAGGTTAGTAAAGCCTCGCTAAAATACTGAGATATCGCGACTTAGAGGAGTTGATATGCCGAAGGGGGAACTCGAACCCCCACGGGTTGCCCCATACGCCCCTCAAACGTACGTGTCTACCAATTCCACCCCTTAGGCTAAAACCTGAACTACTTCTTCGCGTGGACCCCGGTCTATAAATTCAAATCTGTAGGGAGGTCGCTTTTGAATCAGAAGCGTGCGAGGTGGGCCGGCACGCCTTGCACCGTGACCCAGAAATTGATGCCGTCGCTGCACGCGCCGAATGGATTGTAATTGGCGACGGTTGAGAATACGCCAATCGGAGTCAGATCCGCTGCCTTCCACATCGACACACTATTCCCGGCTTGGTTAGTGACCAGGATGCGTTGCCCGTCGAACGCAGCCACTTGAGGCTGATTCAACCCGTTGCCGGTTAGCGTAGCCAGCACAAATCCGTCTCTGGCCCGCACTACCGTTATTGAGCTATTGGTGAAGTTGGGCACCCATATGTTGGAGCCATCGAACACAGGGATACTCCGGGCCGGAGCCAACAGCTACGCTCTGAAGAATATTCCCGCTGGAGTTAAGCTTCTTGAGCCTATTGTCTCCAATGTCGGTCACCCAGATGTTTGCGCCATCATAGAGAATGCCGACCGGGAAATTGAATCCAGTGGTGATATTAGTCTGCGCGTCCAGAGTCGAGATCCACCTTGGACACCGAGCCGCACTGATTTGCTGTCCATATGAAGACGCCGTCCGTTGCTATACCGCCGGCCAGATTGCCCAGCGAGCTGCTGGGCAGTAATTGATCGGTCCCGCCGGTGCGGTGGGATCTATAACGTAGAGCCTCCCTGGACTTGTGAAGCCCGTAACATAGACCCGTCCCCCGGCCACCAACACCCCGAACGCCTTAGAAGCTCCCGTCCAGGTCTCCAGCAGCTTGCCGTCGCTGGCCCGCACCCGCGTCACAGTGCCAGCCTGTTCTCGGCGACCCACAGATCGGCGCCGTCCGATTCCACGAGTTGAGGGATCGCCCGGGAGGAGGGTTCTGCCAATCACTCGCGCACCGACCGCCGCTGTTGCCCACTGCTTGAGCGCCGCCCGGCGGCTTCCTCTTCTGAGGGCTGAGTCCTGAGTGCGCGTGATGAAAGCTGCCATCTGCTCCCTCGACACGTTAACCGACGGGCTGTAGGTCGTAGCAGACGTGCCATTCGTTAGGCCAGAGAAGTATGCCTCAGCGATCTGGCAGAAGAAGACCGAACTCATGACGTCGGTGAAGGGCAACGTTGTCGTTACACCGCCGCACGCGCCAGTGTCGGCCTTAAACCTTGAGGATATCAGGACCAAGATCAGGACTGCCTGAACCAGGACAACCGCTCTCGGAACTGTCTTACCCATATGTGGGGCCTCCTTGAGGATTTGGACTTCCGTATTGCCGCCTCCGGAAGGCAGGCTGGAGAGTGAATCGCTGCTGCCTGACCTCGAGGGCGACACAGCGAAAAAGGGTTTAGGCGGCAATCAAGATCGGAACCGCCGAAGCGCATGCCCCAAAATACACTTCTGAATGAGAGGGTGACCCTCTCGAACTATGGTGCTTCCTGACAGAAGAAAATCGAGGCTACTTTACTTAGGCGGACTCGCCTTTGAAGACTTCAGAATTGATGGCTTGGAGTGCGAAACGCAGAGTTTTCCATCACGAGATACATTGGTTGAGTCCCTGGTGCCTAATCACCGATCAATAGACACAAGGACGATAACATCGTCTATAAGTCATCGCAAACAAAAGTGGGTTTAGTGTGTTGATGCCGAAGGGGGGACTCGAACCCCCACGGGTTGCCCCATACGCCCCTCAAACGTACGTGTCTACCAATTCCACCACTTCGGCTCAAACCTGAACTACTTCTTCGCCGGTGATGGCGAAGGCTGCTGAGTTGAGGCGGGTGAGGGGGACGTAGCGGCAGCCGGCGCAGATGTTGAAGGCGCTGGCGCCTTCGACGGAGCCGGTGTCGGCGAAGCCTGCGTCACGGGCCGCTCTGGGATTACCGAGCGGGGCCCGTTCATCCCCGGCAATGAGAAGAGCAATGCCAGAAACATGAACAATGCCGCAGCTACTACCGTCGCTTTTTCAAGCGGCTTCTGTGCGCCTCGAGGGCCAAAGGCAGTCTGGCTACCCGCCCCTCCGAAAGCCGCCGCTACGTCGCCACCCTTACCCGATTGCAACAGGACGACAAGTATCAAAAAGACACAAGCGATTATATAGATTGTCGTCAGAACGTAAATCAAACCGCTACCTCTCGTAGTTGACGATCCGAGCAAAGCCTTCGGCATCGAGACTGGCACCGCCAACGAGTGCCCCGTCCACGTCGGGCTGCTTCATGAGAGCGGAGATATTGTCAGGCTTGACGCTACCGCCGTAGAGAATCCTGAGGTCATCCGCCGCATCGACCGAGAACCTTCTCGCGATCCTCTCACGAATCGCCCCGTGAATCCGCTGGGCGATTTCGGGTGTTGCTGTCCGTCCCGTGCCGATAGCCCAGATAGGCTCGTAAGCGAGGATGATACGGGATAGGTCATCCACTGTCAACTCACTCAAACCAGCCTCTAGCTGGCCTGCTATGACCGCACCTGCCTGCCCGGAATCGTACTGCTCGAGCGTCTCGCCGACACAAAATATCGGCACGAGGTTGAACCATAAGGCCGCTCGAATCTTGAGGTTAACCTGCGCATTGGTCTCACCGTCGAGCGCCCGCCTCTCGGAGTGGCCGACGATTACATGCGACCCACCGCAGTCTCGAATCATGTCGCCGCATATCGCCCCTGTATGAGCCCCTTGTTTGAGCTCGGGTGCGAGATCCTGGGCCGCCACTTCGATTCGCGACCCCTCAAGGCGATCGGCGACCGCACGGAGCGCGGTGAAAGGCGGAGCGACCACAATTTGGCAGTGATTGGAATTTGCAACGAGTGGCTTGAGCTCAGTGACAGTATTAATGGCCTCGCTTACCAGCTTGTACATCTTCCAGTTGCCTGCAATGACTGGTTTTCTTCTCAAATGCGGAGAGACTCCTTTCAAATGTTACCCGCGCCAGACGGCGCGGGACGGGCAGGGACAAGCCCTGCCCCTACAATGTTTCTCGACAATGCGGCACTTCGCGACGACGTTGTAGCTCTAGCCAG
>CAVUOF010000029.1:0-72913 GCA_963743045.1 uncultured Acidobacteriota bacterium | reverse complement strand
ACAAGGCGACCAGGCGCGGCAGCACGTATTGCTCGTGCCGATGCCGACCCGCTCTCCGAGCGCGAGCGCGAGGTGCTGCGGCTCCTCGCCCTGGGCCACACGAACCAGGAGATCGGAAGATGCTCTACATCTCGGTGCGCACGGCCGAGACGCACCGCGCGCACATCATGCAGAAGCTCCGCCTCTCGAGCCGCGCGGAGCTCGTGCGCTACGCGCTCGAGAACGACCTCATCGAGGGCGACTCGCCTCAGCGGACGACGAGCACGTCGCACGGGGCGTCTCGCACGACCTTCGCGCTGACGGAGCCGAGCACGACGCGGCGCAGCGAACGGCTGCGGCGACCGGGACGACGAGGTCCGCGTCCAGCTCGCGCGCGGTCTCGACGAGCTCGGCGGCCGGCTCGCCGACCGGCTGGAGGTACATCGCAGCCATCTGTCGGCGGACGAGCTGCTCGCGTGCCTGGTCGAGCGGCCCCGCCTGGTAGCGGTCGCCCTCGGACGCGACGCTGACGACGGTCAGCGTCGAGCCGTAGCCCGCGAGGTCGGCGGCCCGGTCGAGCGCCCGACGGGCGGCGTCCGAGTCGTCGTAGGCGACCATGATCTTCCGCGGCTGCGCTGCCATGACCTGCATGGTGGCGCGCCGCGCTGGCGAGGTCGTCCGCTGCGAGCCGCATTCGCGTGCGGGGAAGTACTGAGCGGCGGAATGCCTCGCACACCTAGAGAAGGCGGCCCGAAGGCCGCCCTCTCGTCTCACTCCGGGAGGTCGGAGCGATCAGTGGCCGATGGCCACCTTCGTCGTGACCCCGGCTGCTGCGGCGGCCTCCTCGCGGAACCGTCCGCCGAGCACTGCGAGCGCCAGGATCATCAGTCCGACGCCGGTCAGGAGCAGTGCGATCCCGACCACGATCCCGAAGACCGAGAGCTGCGACGCCATGTAGCTCGTGTTGAGCGCCGTGGTCAGCGCCGTCTCCGTCACCCAGAGGTTGCGGGCCCCGTTGGCGATCGGCTGGCCGTTGTTGTCCTTCGCGGCTGCCGCCTCGTCGCTCGTGCCCTTCGGGTCGCTGGGGTTCGCGGCCGCCTGGTACCGGCCCATCTGCGCGTAGGTCAGGCCGCCCGACGACTCGAGCGTGTGCTCGCGCATGACCAGCGCGAACGCGCGTGCCTGCTCGCCGGTCTTCACCTGCTGGCCGGCCCACTGGTCGGCGTACTTTGCGACGGCGGGGTCGGATGCCTCGCCGAAGAAGATCTGCTCCTGCTTCAGGCTGTCCTGGACGGTGCTGCGGCCGTCGAATCCCATGTAGAGCGCCGCGGCGCCGAAGATGATGAGGACGACGCTCGCTGCGAGCCCGCCCCATTCGAGCATCCTTCTGGTGTTCATCGCTCCTCCTCCCGATGGATCACGTGTGGAATGCACGGAGCTTCGTTGCCGCGCGCCGCCGCGCCATCAGGGATTCGTCGCCGCCCGGCTGCCGCGAAACCCCGCTCCGCACCTGTGGGGAACTACGCAGGCGCGGCGTCGGCCGCGCCCTACCAGCTCTTCGTGCGGGCCACCGCGTCCGGCATTCGCACGCGGATGCGGGCGTCGACGGCGACGCAGCGGTCGGGCAGGGCGAGCACGGGGTTCAGGTCGAGCTCGGCGACCGCGGGAAGGTCCTCGCCGAGGCGCGCGAGGCGCAGGACGAGGTCGACGAGCGCGGCCCTGTCCGCCGCCGGCGCGCCGCGGAACCCGGCGACGAGGCGGCCGGCCTTGCCGCCGTCGACGAGCTCCTCGGCGTCGATGTCCGTCAGCGGCGCGATTCGGAAGGCAGCCTCGCCGATCAGCTCGGCGAACACGCCGCCGGGGCCGAACGCGACGAGCGGCCCGAAGACGGGGTCCTGGACGACGCCCGCCAGGAGCTCGGCGCCGCCCGCCAGCATCGGCTGGACGATCACCGGCGTCCCGATCCGCGCCGCGGCGGCCGCGACCGCCTCCTCGTCGGCGAGGTCGAGTGCGATGCCGCCCGTCTCCGTCTTGTGCGCGCCGGGAGCCGCGGTCTTGACGACGGCCGGGAAGCCGAGCTCGCGCGCCGCCGCGACGGCCTCGTCGACCGAGGTCGCCACGCGCTCGGGGACGAGCGGCAACCCGTATGCCTCGAGCAGCTCGCGCGTCGCGGCCGGGTCGAGCCACGTGTCCTCCTCGGCGTCGAGCGCCCGGTCGACGACCGCCTCCGCCCGGGCGCGGTCGATCACGTCCAGCGTGGGTACCGCGCCCTGCGGCCGCCGCAGCCAGGCGGCGCGGTCCGCGACGCGGCCGAGCGCCCGCGCGGCGGACTCCGGGTAGGCGAACGACGCGACGCGGTGCGTCCCGCGTAGGACGACCGGCGTCCCCTCCGACGTCATGATCACCGCGAGGACGGGCTTGTCGGACTCGGCGCGCTCGACGGTCTCGACGACGGCCTGGGCGATCTCGTCGGCCGTCGCGCGTGACGGCGGGCACGAAGAGCACGATGCAGGCGGAGACGTGCGGGTCGGCGAGGACGTGCGGGATCGCGGCCGCGTACGTCGCGGCGGTCGCGCTGCCCAGCATGTCGACGGGATTCGCGACGCTCGCCTCGGCCGGGAGCACCGCGCGCAGACCGGCGACGGCGTCCTCGCCCAGCGCGGGCAGCTCGAGGCCGGCGGCCTCGCACGCGTCGGCGCAGAGGATCCCGAGGCCGCCCGCATTCGTCACGATCCCGACCGAGCGGCCCTCGAGCCGCCCGCCCGCCGAGAACAGCGAGGCGACGTCGACGAGCTCCTCCAGCGTCTCGGCGCGAATCACGCCGGCCTGCCGGAAGAGCGCGTCCGCGGCGGCGTCGGAGCCCGCGAGCGCGGCCGTGTGCGAGCTCGCGGCGCGCTGGCCGCTCTGGGAGCGACCGCTCTTGAGCGCGAGGATCGGCTTGCGGCGCGCGACCCTGCGGGCGATGCGCGCGAACCGCCGCGGGTTCCCGAACGACTCGACGTAGAGCAGGATCGCCTCGGTCGACGCGTCGTCCTCCCACCACTCGAGCAGGTCGTTCGTCGAGACGTCCGCCTTGTTGCCGATCGAGACGAACGCCGACAGGCCGAGGCCGCGCGTGACCGCCGCCTCGAGGAGCGCGAGGCCGAGCGCGCCGCTCTGCGACGAGAAGCCGATGTTGCCGGGCGGCGTCGAGCGTGAGGCGAACGTGGCGTTGAGGCTCGGCCCGGCGACGGAGATCCCGAGACAGTTCGGCCCGATCAGGCGCGCGCCGTACGAGCGGACGAGCGCGAGGAGGCGCTCCTGGCGGTCGATCCCCTCGCTCCCGTCTCCGCGAAGCCCGCCGAGATGACGACGAGCGCGCGCACGCCGTGCGCGAGCGCCTGCTCGGCCGCCTCGATCACGCCAGCCGCCGGCACGCAGATCACGGCCACGTCGACCGGGTCGGGGATCTCGCCCACGGCGCGGTAGCCGCGCACGCCCGCGACGGATGCGCCGTCGCGGTTGACCGGGTACGCGGCGCCCTGGAAGTCGGCCTCGATGACGTTGCGGAAGAGCTCGCCGCCGATCGTGCCGCGCCGTTTCGAGGCGCCGATCACGGCGACGCTGCGGGCCTCGAAGAACGGGCGCAGGGACGCAGTGACGGCGACGTGGTCGCGCTCGGCGAGGCGCTCCTCGAAGCGCTCGGTGCGCCCGATCGGGAAGGCGACCTCGACCTCGCCGCCGGCGAGCTCGCGCGTCAGCTCGAAGCCGAGCGCCTCGAAGACGCCGAGCATCCGCCGGTTGTCGGGCAGCACGAGCGCGACGAACCGCTCGATCCCGTGATGGGCCGCGCGCGCGGCGAGCTGCTCGACGAGGCGCGTGCCGACCCCGCGGCGCTGGATACGGTCCGCCACCGCGAACGCCGTCTCGGCGGTGGAGGGATCGCGGAGGCGCGCGTAGTTCGCGAGCGCGACGACCCGCTCCGATCCCGTTCTCGACGAGCGAGCCGAGCAGCGCGCCCCGCTCCGCCCAGTCGGACTCGAGCACCTGCTCGACGACCTCCGGCCCGAGCGACGGGAACCCGTGGAAGCGCATGTAGAGGCTCTGCTCCGAGAGGGCGCGGAAGAAGTCGAGGATCGCGTCGGCGTCCGCGCGCGTCGGCGGCCGGAGCCGCAGGGTGCTCCCGTCGCGGAGGATCACGTCGACGACGTCGGCCATCGGCGCATTCTCCCCGTGGCGAGGCATTGCTGTCACGTCACCAAGCGTCGCGGCGCGCGCCGTGCGCCGCATCCGGACCGGGGCGCATCCTCGCATGGGTAGTTCCCCACGGCTCCGATCCGGCAGACCGCTGATGCACCGCACCCGAGAACGGGTTCACCCTTCGTGGAGAAGCCACGAAAGGGGTTGCGATGAGCACCAGGGCCACACTCGGCGCGATCGGGCTCGATCGGACGACGGTGCGCGACGCCATGCACGAAGGCGTCCTCTCGTGCTCCGCGGACACGCCGCTCTCGACGGTCGCCGAGCTCATGGCGGCGCGGGGCGTTCACTGTATCGTCGTCACCGGGACCGACGACCTCGACGGTGTGGGGCGTGATCTCCGATCTCGACCTCGTTGCCGCCGCCGGCGTCCGCGACCTCGACGCGCAGTCCGCCGGCGCATCGGCCGCGACGCCCGCGCTCACGATCCATCCCGGCGACACGCTGCAGCGCGCGACGCAGATGATGACCGAGCACGCCGTCGCGCACCTGCTCGTCGTCGACGACGAGTCGGGCAAGCCCGTCGGCGTCCTCTCGACGCTCGACATGGCGCGCGCGCTCGCGGGACGCAGCCTGCGATGACACGACGAGCGCGGCCGGGAGGGTGCGGCCCGCGCACGGTCTCGGGCTCGTCCTCGCGGCCGCGCTCGCGCTCGTTCCGCTCGGTGCCGCACGGCCCACTGAGCTTCCGCTGCGCCCGTGCACGCTCGGCGGCGCCGTCGAGGCGAGATGCGGCACCTTTGTCGTCCCCGAGAGCCGCGCCGCCGCGAACGGCAGGACGATCCGGCTGCGGGTCGCCGTCGTGCCCGCCCGCAACGGGCGCCCCAGCTCCGACGCACTCCTCTACCTCGCGGGCGGGCCTGGCGGCTCGGCGATCGCCGGGGCGGTCGGCATGTCGCAGCTCTTCTCGACCGCGAACGAGACCCGCGACATCGTCCTTCTCGACCAGCGGGGCACGGGTGCCTCGAACCGCCTCGACTGCCCGTTGCCGAAGAGGCCGCTCGGCACCGACGCGAACGCGATTCGCGCTTATGTGAAGGACTGTCTTGCGCGTTTCGACGCCGACGTCCGCGAGTACACGACCGCGCCCGCGATGGAGGATGTCGCCGAGGTCGTGCGTGCGCTCGGCTACGAGCAGGTGGACGTGTACGGGGTCTCGTACGGAGCCACCGCCGCGCAGTATCTCCTCGCCCAGCACCCGGAGCTCGTGCGCACCGCGATCCTCGACGGCGGCACACTGCTCGACGTCCCGATCTTCGAGCTCTGGGCGCGAAACGGCGAGCGCGCGGTCCGGTCGATCAGCAATACATGCTGAAAGGTCGAGGAACACAACAACGCCGTCATCGACGAGCACGCGGTTGATCCACGATGTCTACGCCGAAATAGCATTATCTGCTCCCGTTCGCGCCCCTGCCGGGGCGCAAGGGTGTGGGGGACGCATACCGGCGGTTTCACCGCCGGCTAATATCCTCGCGCACCTTCGGTGCGCAGGAAGAGCAAGCACCGCTAAGTCGCGAAACGAATTTTGAGATGTCCTCCTCGCTTGCCCCTGGCTACCATCTCTGCATCCCTTCGGGATGCGAAGCAGTCCTTTGTCTGCGGTCATTCCACCACGATTTAAGAACACCGCTTCCACGTTGCTCCGGCTCTCTAATTATGATAAAGGTATTTTTCCCCCACGGTATGTTCTGAATACACTGGAAGTCTTTAACTGGCTTGCTTCGCGGGAGTTTGTCTTGCGAAGGAGGTCAAGGACAAATATCGGGGGACGTTACCCGGGAGAAAGAGGAGCTGGAATCGTCATCAGTGATTGCTGGCACATAACAAAGGAGCTGACAATGAAGGACACGAATAAACACCTCATAATGGTTGTCTGCCTGTTGCTTGCGCTGCCAGCGCTCGCACTTGCGCAGGACGCGAAGAAACTGAAGGAACCAATTGAGCAGTCGGACAAAGCTTCCAAAGTTTTCAAAGAAATTATGGATGCTCCCGATAAGACAATTCCAAAAGGCGTCCTGGACGATGCGGAGTGCGTGTTTGTATTTCCACAAGTCGTCAAGGCTGGCTTCATCGTTGGCGGCAAGGGCGGCCGCGGTGTCGCGAGCTGCCGCACCAGCAACGGTTCCTGGAGCGCGCCTGCTTATTTCGAAATTGGCGGTGGAAGCTTTGGACTGCAGATCGGAGCAGAAGCTACCGACTTGATTCTGCTGTTTATGAATAAGGACGGTCTGAACTCACTGCTCTCCGATAAGTTTGAGATTGGCGGCGAGGCTGGCGCAGCAGCCGGGCCCGTGGGCAGAGAAGCTGCAGCCAGCACCGACGCTAAAATGACAGCCAAAATTCTGTCATACTCGCGGAGCAAGGGTGTCTTCGGCGGGCTTGCATTGAAGGGTTCAGTGATCAAGCCGGACAAAGATGATATGAAGGGCGCCTATGGATACCGGTTTCGTTACGAAGAATGTGCTGAGCGATCCAAACTACAAGGCTCCAGATTCGATACGAGCCCTGCCAAAGACGCTCGGGAAGCTATTCGATGCGTAAGCCGCAGTAAACACTGTTAGAACTGAGTTCTCTTTTCAAAGGCGCAATGGCACAAGTATGATTGGTACGACTTGTGCCGTTGCGCCTTTTTAGAACTTGAGAAAAAACTGATGAACTCCCATCCCTCAGAATTCTTGTTTCCGAAAGAGCGGCGCCGATTACTGGTCTCCTCGCTTACGGCGCTCATTGGTCTTTTTTCGATCGCGGCGATCATAGTCGCCGTGCAGGGCTCTTCCAGCCGTCAATCTCACCCGTCCCAACCCGAGGCACTCTCGGCTGCTGAATTTTCGCGACTCAGCCATGAACTATCGGAAGATGGGGGCTTCTTCAGATCCGACAATTTCACCTCCAACGAGACGTCCTACTTGACGGTGGTAGACAAACTGCGCCAACTGACGGCTCCTGGGGGCGCTTATGTTGGTGTTGGTCCTGAACAGAACTTCACCTATATCGCCAAGCTCAAACCGCGGATTGTCTTCATCGTGGACATCAGGCGCCAGGCGATCATTCAGCATCTCATGTTCAAGGCTGTCTTTCAGCTTTCCGCCGATCGCGTCCAGTTCCTTTCGCGACTACTGAGCAAGCCGCTTCCGAAGACCGGCATCCCAGGTCGGAATATCTCGGCCGAAGAACTCGTAGCCTTCATCGACAAGCTGCCGGCCGACGACCAGACCTACGCAGCCAATCTTGCCGAGATACGAAGAGTGATCGAGAAGGACGCGCTGTTTCCGCTTAACGAGAAGGACCGCGAGAGTCTCGACTACGTCTATCGCAATTTCAAACAGGAAGGACTCGAGATCGCTTTCAGAATGGATGGTTCCCGCGGTGGGTTCTTCCCGACGCTGAAGGATTTGATCGTTCAGACCGATCTTCACGGGAAGCCAGGCAATTTCCTGGCCGATCCGGACGATTTTGAATTTGTGCGCAACCTTCAGCGCAAGAATCTCGTTATTCCTGTGGTTGGAGATTTTGGCGGCCCGAAGGCTCTTGCAGGAGTCGGTGACTATCTGCGCAAGAATGGCTATGTCGTCTCCGGCTTCTACACATCGAACGTTGAACAGTATCTCTTTGAGGGTGGCTCGTTCCCGGCCTTTGCCAACAACGTTCGCCATTTGCCGATCAATGACAAGAGCCTCTTTATCCGTTCAGCATCCGGCCGCTACATGCATCCGGCGCGCCTTCCGGGTCACAGGTCTGCCACGATACTCGAGAAAATCTCACTCTTCCTCAAAGACTTCGACGAAGGAAAGTATCAAAGCTACAACGATCTCATTACCTCGCACTACATCGCAGCCGATCCACAGTAGGTTCGCCGCCAAAAAGCGCAGGAACGCGAGGCGTGGGTAGCCCCACCCTGTCTCGACATTTCGGCTCTTTCTCCTTAGGATAGCGACTGAGGTACGACCCATGCCGACCTGCCCAACATGCGGTTACGAATCTCCTGATATGGCGAGGTTTTGCCGTCAGTGCGGTGGCTCGTTGCCGCAGACAGCGATCCCATGGAAGCGGCTACTCGAAGCTACGGCCACCGGGGACAAGTCGTGACCGGCGCCAGTTCCACGACACTGCCACCGAGCATTGTCGATGCGGTGGCCGGAGAGACAGCGCGCTACCATCAGCCGTTCGCGGCTGTGCCGCCAGCCTACTCGCCGCCGATCGTGGTGGCTCCCCCGGTGAACACAGCTTCGCTGCGGACGAAAAAGCGGCGGTTCTTAAAGTGGGGTGGCTTCGTTCTCGCGATTCTCATGAGTGCCGGGTTCGGTGCGGCGATCAATCAGCAGGCAAATAGCAGACGCATTTATCTGTCCTCGGAGGACCGTGCGAGATTGGAGCGCCTGCGTGCGGAGGATCAAGTCAGATTCACACTGGCCGGCTCTGTGACTGAGCAGCAGGAGCAGGTGCGTCGAGAAGTGCAGAACCGTCTGGAGGCGGTTCAGCGCGCCCGTGAGGACGCGCAAAGAGCGGCAGAGAGAGGCGACCTGGCAGCGACTGACGAGAAGCCTCTGGACCTGAGCGGATATGAATACCAGGGTGCGACTGCCGGTCAGTACAGCCGAATACCCGGGCGGGAACTGCTGACACAGCGCACAAAGGACGATTTCGCGACCGTCACACGGTTTTATCAGGCAAAACTTGGCCCTCCGTTCGCGCAGGTCAATGAGCGAAACGAAAGGCAGGCGCTCTTTCAGTCTGCCGGCTCACCCTCAGTTACCGTCCTGGTGCGAGAGAGCCGGGACCGGTCGCGTCAACTCGAGATCATCACACTGCGTTCGCCATTTCGCTTCTCGATAGCCCAGCCCGTTCAACCTCAAGAGACCGAAGCCAGCCCCACTGGACCAAAGCCAAAGGTAGCCAGATAGCGACAGACTAGACAATGTCCGCGACCTTGTAGGGGCAGGGCTTGTCCCTGCCCACCGGCGCCGTCTGGCGCCTGTAACCATTATCGATGGGTGTTGAAGTCTTGCGGATGCCATTTGCATCCCTGGCGTGCCTGCCTGGCCACATGTCAAAAATCGCACCCTCGGCGAACATCAGCATTAGCGATTTCAAGCGTGAGCACAAGATGCATCACAGGGAGATTAAGGCTCCCGTCTGTTCAGAGAATATCTGCTACGCAATTGACTATAACACTAAGAATACATAATACTACTTTCGAGTCAGGATATCATGTAACGCAATACCATTCTAAAGGCATATGGCAGTTCTCAAGCAACCCGTCCCCAACCCCTTCGAATACGCTCGTGAACTAAACGCCAGCGAGTTGGTCGACCGCGAAGATGAGCTGGAGGCAGTCATCAAGATCATTCGTAGCGGCGGCAAACTCTTTCTCATCGGCCCGCGCCGCTTCGGCAAGACATCGATCCTTAAGGCGGCTAGTGAGAAGGCTCATGAACAAGGAATGGTTGTCCTGCGTTACAACGTCGAGGCGTGGCCATCGCTCGGGGAATTGCTTGAGCGGCTTGTAACCGATGCGGCGCATCATCTGGCTTCGGCCCATGCCAAGACCCGCCAGAGGCTGAGGGACATTTTCTCACGCCTCGAGCCGAGGTTCACCTTCGATCTGGACGGAAGAGTCGGCGCCACGATCGGGGCGAAATCCGAGAGTGAAGCAGGGCAAATCCCGCTCATCGTGGACGCGCTTAACGGAATTGAAGAATTGGCTGCCAGGAGCAGGCGTCCGGTGGGCTTGATCCTGGATGAATTTCAGAAGGTCATTCAGGTGGGCGGCGAATCGGCGGAAGGGCAGATTCGCGCAGCAGTTCAGCAACATCGACATCTGGGCTACGTCTTTGCGGGCTCAAAGACGCGCATGCTCACGGACATGATAACCAGTGCATCCCGGCCGTTTTACCGGCTCGGCGAGAGGATTCTCCTGGGCTCGGTCCCGCACGAACTGTTCCTCGCTTTTATCAACAAGGCTTTTGAGAAGACCGGCATATCCATTGAGGCGGCGGCTTCGGAAGCCATACTCGCCCTGGCCGAGGAGGTGCCGTACAACATCCAGCGGCTCGCGCATGACAGCTGGGAGTACCTGGCCAAAACCCGCAAGACCAGGCTCAGGGCTGCGGATGTCAGCGCCGCGTTCGACCTGATTCTGAGGCGTGACGATCCATTCTACACTCAGCTCTGGAACACCCTCAGCCCGCAGCAAAGGAAGGCATTGATCGCCGTGATTCGGATGCGGGGTGTCAATCTGCTCTCGAAGGATTCTCTCAAGGTCAGCGGACTTCCGAACTCCACCATGCAACAAGCCATCAAGGCTCTCAAGGACAAAGAGATTCTTCGGGACGAGGAAAAGCTGGGTGCGAGGATTTCACGCTTTGAAGATCCATTCTTTGCCGGGTGGATCATGATGGTCACCAGTTAGACTGCAGTACTCACAACAAAGTGGCACTTCGCTCCTCTCTCTCACCACATCGCAGCCGATTTCACAACAGGTTAGCCACAAAGCTAAAAGACACGAGAGGAGGATGACGGTTCGATCCATCCGCCTTTCGTGTCTTTTTGCGTCTTCGCAGCTATCTCTTCCCAGTGCACTGTAACAGTGAGATCAAACCCCAAGGTCGGACTTAGCCCACGCGTAACCGCCCATGCGGCCACGGCGCGCCAACGGCGCGACCTAAAACAGCCCAAGGCGAAGCCTGGGTAATTCGCCAGCTATCACGCGCAGCCCCAACAGGGCGGCATTGCGAGCATTTGACTCTAATTTCCCAACGGCGCTCCATTTGGGACTCGGTCACGGTTCGCCTACGAACCCGGGGCTTCGCCGCCGGGCTATTTCAGGTCGCGCCGTTGGCGCGGCAGCCGGTGTCGCTAGCGATTTCACCGATACAGCCCACTAGTTGACGGAGACTGAAAAGGCCTTGCTGCCTGAGAGCCTTCTTACCGCCGCCTGCCGCAGTCGTGAGTTCTGGTCATTCTTCGCGATTGCCACGAGCTTATCTTTTGCCTTCGAACTGCTGCTCTGGCCCAGCTTGTTGATGACCTCCTCTTTAACCGGATCGCCGGCCGCGCTGTCATAGATATCCATCAGGGCCTTGAGCTGTTCCTCGCTCGCATCGGCAGACAACCTTCGAATCGCCGTGCGCTGAAACTCGACGTCGTTACCCGTTTTGGCGATCGCGATCAGTCGCTTAATCGAGCGGTCATTGCCGCTCTCACCGCCGGCGACTCGCTTCAAGATTTCGAGTTTGGTCTCCCGATCACTTGACTGATCATAAATCTGGTACAGCCTGTCGGTGACCGCGTCTCCCTTGAAGCTGGCGATTCTCCTGAGCGCTTCACGCCTCAATTCGATTTGGGGATCGGACTGGGCGATTGTTGTCAGACGATCGAGGACTCGCTTTTCAGCGGTGCGATCGCCCGCATAGGAGTAGCCTCGGACGATGTCCTGCTTGAGCTGGAGATTTGAGGTCGCAGCAAAGAGCTCATCGAGAGCATCGAGGCTCTCTTTGTTTGCGACACGGGCGAGGCTCGAAACAGCGGACCTTCTCAAGTCGATATCGGTCTGCTTGAGAGCCATCTCCTTGAGCAAGGGCACCACACGCTGACTGTCGTGCTCGCCGATAGCCCGTGTTGCTCCGCGAGCCACGACTTTGTCTTCCGCATCCGCTCGCATGATAGATTCAAGCTCAGTCAGACTCTGGCCTGCATCTACGTTTCCGAGCCAGTAGACAGGCCGGTTCTCAAAGAGGTAGGGCTCGTTGATATCGAGAGTCTTGACTCGTTTAACTGCTGGCTTGCTCGCCGTCACGTCAGTCAAAAGAAATACCGCGGCACCTTCGGGACTCGAATGGCGCTCAAGACGAATACCATCGTCATCCCGGTAGTTCATGTCGCCGAACGGCCCTATAGAGGCATTGCTCCGCGCCGGAAAGTGGTACGCGATCCAGAGCGTGTCTCCGCTCTTTGCGGCTTTGAACTGCTGAATGGCGCGATCCATCTTCTCAGTGAGGCTGCCTCCATCAACATTGACAAAATCGCTTCTCGAATAGGTGCGAACCGCCTGATCCTGCGCTGCTGTCATGCTTGAAACAAGCAACAGGCCTGCAAGTACAACGGCGATTCTGATTCTCAAAGACATAGTTGCGCCTCCTCTCATTCTCGTAGCAGCGTTCTCAACTTTATTCGTATCGCAAGGCGACAATCGGATCGATCCTCGTCGCGCGATGGGCCGGCACATAGCAGGCGCACAACGCGACAATTCCAAGGAAGACCGAGATCGTTCCAAACGTCAGTGGATCCGTGGCGGTGACACCAAAGAGCATCGTCGACATGAGCCTCGTCAGTCCGAATGCTGCGGCGAGGCCCAGCACGAGCCCCACGCCCGCCAACGTCATACCCTCCTTCGTCACCAGCCTGACTACGTCACCACGCTGCGCCCCGAGCGCCATTCGGATGCCCAGCTCGTGCGCGCGTTGTGTGACCGAGTATGACATCACACCGTAGACTCCAATCGAAGCAAGCGTCAGCGCAACGGCCGCAAACACTCCGAGCAGAAGCAGACTCAGGCGCCGCGGCGCTACCGAATCGTCACGCAGCTGCTCAATCGTCTTGACGTTGTAGATCGGCTGATCCGGATCGATGGCGGCCACCTGTTTCCGAGCGATGGCAGCCACGGCCAGCGGATCCGTCGTTGTCCGCAAAATGATCGTCATGCTGCTCTGGCCCATCTGGTGCTGCGGGAAGTAGGCCTGAGTGCGATTGGAGTCATTGTCCAGACCCTCCATCTTCACTCGTCCGACCATTCCGACAATCGTGGTAGGAGGCGCGTCCTGCCGGCGCCCCATGCGCACTGTCTTGCCAATAACCTCTTCGCCAGGCCAGTAGCGCTCGGCGAATGAGGGATCGACGATCATTACTCTTGGAGCATCCTTGCGATTGTCCTGGTCGGTAAATGTCCTGCCCTTCAGAAGCGGCATCCCCATCGTCGTGAAATAGCCGGGTGCCACGGCTGCTGCTTCAGTCAATGGCCACTTGCCGGGCTCCGGCTCAGGTCTGCCTTCGATTGAGAACGAGGTCTGCCAGCCGTTGTTCCCCAGAGGGAGCCCTGATGTTGCGGCAACCGATTCCACTCCAGGCAACGCTTTCAACCGATCCAGGAGATTAGTGTAGAAGCCGACAACCTGCTGTTGCTCCGAGTATCTGGCTGACGGAAGATTTACAGAAAAGCTGAGCAGTTTCTCGAGCCTGAAGCCGGGGTTGACCTGCATGAGGCGATAGAAGCTTCTGATGAGAAGCCCGCCGCCGATCAGCAGGACCAGTGCAACGGCGACCTCGAGGACCACAAGCGTGCTCCGCATATACTGACGCTTCAGTCCGCCGCTGGTACCGCGGGCCGACTCCTTCAATGTTTCGTTGAGATCCGGCTTGCTTGCCTGCCATGCCGGAACGAGACCGAAGACAATGCCTGTCAGGAGCGATACTGCACAGGTAAAGAGGAGGACACGCCCATCGAGGCCAATCTCACTCGCGCGCGGAATGGAGTTGGGACTGACGGCAACAAGAAGCTTGACGCCCCAGCGCGCGATTGCCAGACCCAGGCCGCCACCCACCAGAGCCAGCAGAACCGACTCAGTCAGGAGCTGCCTAATAATTCTGGAGCGGCCCGCGCCGAGCGCTGTGCGAATAGCAATCTCGCGCTGTCGTGATGCCGAGCGCGCAAGCAGCAGGTTGGCCACATTTACGCAAGCAATCAGAAGCACCAGCCCGACTGCGCCAAAGAGAACATAGAGCGAAGGCTTTATGTTCTGTACCGCATTGTCGAGCATCGGCACGACCGATATGCGGTTGCTCGTGTTGGAGGCCGGATACTGCTGTTCAAGGTGAACCGCAACGCTCTCCATATCCGATCGGGCCTGCTCGATTGTCACGCCCGGCTTAAGCCTTGCCAGGCCATACAGGCCAGGGTGATTGCCGCGATTGACCCAATTCTGTTGGGCCGACACCTGGCCGACGGGCGTCCAGAGCTCCACTCGGGATGGAAAGAGAAAACCCTCGGGCGTCACACCGATGACCGTGTAGTTCTTCCCGTCAAGCGACAGCGTTCGACCCAGCACGCCCGGGTCTCCTCCAAACTTTCGCTGCCAGATGCCGTAGCTCAGGACTACGACCTCCTTGCCGCCCGGTTTGTCTTCCTCCTGGTTGAAGATCCGACCAATCGCCGGCTTGATGCGTAAGGCTTCAAAGAGGTCCGCCGAGACCATTCCGCCGAGTACTTGCACCGGCTCGCCGCTGCCTGTCAGGTTGTACGACTGACGACGGTAGACACCGATCTTCTCGAAGACCTTGTTCTGATTGCGCCAATCGATGAAATTCGGATAGGCGATCGACATCCCATCGAGTTGAGGACTGCGCTCCCAGAGAATTACCAGCCGATTGGATTCGTCGTACGGAAGCGGGCGTAGAAGGACGCTGTTGATGACGCTGAAGATCGCTGAATTGGCACCGATGCCCAGCGCCAGGGTGAGCACAGCGATAGCTGTGAAAGCCGGGTTCTGCAGGAGCATTCGAATGCCATAACGGATGTCTTGCATCAGTGTCATCTTCTCACCGGTCACTCGTATCGAAGTGCAACCATCGGATCGACCTCAGTTGCACGGCGCGCAGGAACATAGCAGGCAAGCAGCGCGACAATAGCCAGAACGAAAGGCACGACTATGAAAGTCGATGGATCGGTGGCGCTAACTCCAAAGAGCAGCGATTGCATGACCCGCGTCAGCGCGAACGCGGCCGCGAGTCCTCCAACGATACCAAGACCACCCAGCACGAGCCCCTGACCAAGGACCAGCTTGAGTACATCGCGCCGCTGCGCGCCAAGGGCCATGCGCACACCCAGCTCGTGCTGCCGCTGAGTCACGAAGTAGGCCATCACTCCATAGATGCCGATTGCGGCCAGAATCAGAGCAACGACAGAAAAGACGGCCAGCAGGAGCATGGAGAAACGGCGGCTTGCGACCGAATCGCTCATGATCTGATCCATCGTCTGCACTCGCGCGAGCGGTTGATCCTTGTCGAGACTCAGAATCTGGGCTCGCAATGGAGCGATCTGGCTGTTCGGGTCTCCGCTGGTGCGAATCGCCAGGGTCATGCCATTGAAGTACGGCTCTTGCGCGTATGGAACGTAGGTCTGGCCAGGCGCAGCGTCCTCGAGACTGTACTGTTTGACGTCCGCAACGATTCCGACTATCTCCCGAAACGTCTCGGGCCCGTTTGTCACGTGTATGTGCTGACCGATGGGATCGGCATCGCTTAGATACTTCTTCGCCAGCGTCTCATTGATCACCGCGACGCGCTGCGAATTGGGCCCGTCATGATCGTTAAAGAGCCGTCCCCGAATGAGCTTGATGCCCATGGCTTTGAAATAGCCAGGCGTTACCGAGTAGTAGTTGGTGCTCCGCTGGTCGGCGCTCGAAGCCGGCGGTCTGCCCTGAATAACGAAGCCGAGTATGTAGTCATCGAGCATCGGAAGTGACTGTGTCGCTCCCACGGCTTCCACACCGGGAAGATTCGTGATCTTCTCAAGAAGGCTGTTATAGAACTGCAGGCGCTGCGGATTCTGGTTGTATTTCTTCGCCGGCAGCCCTATGTGACCAACCAGCAGATGATCGGGATGAAATCCGGGATCTTCTTTGAGCAACCTCGAAAAGCTTCGAATCATAAGACCGGCGCCAAGCAGGAGCACTACCGCCAATCCGATTTCGGCGACCACCAGTGACTGACGCAGGCGCTGGCCGCGCATTCCCTGTGCACTTCCGCGGCCGCCTTCCTTGAGCGTGTCGTGCAGATCACGGCGCGAAGCCTGCAGAGCGGGAGCAAGCCCGAAGATGATCCCCGTCAGCAAGGTAATGCCCAGGGTAAATCCGAGCGCGCGAATGTCGAGGCCGACTTCGTTAATGCGTGGCAGACTGGTCGGCGCGAGCTTGATAAGAAGCCGCAAACCCCCGAATGCGAGCAACAGCCCCAGGACGCCTCCAACAAACGCCAGGCAGACCGATTCCGTCAGCAGCTGGCTGATGATCCTCGTCCGGCCGGCCCCAAGCGCTGCCCGAATCGCCAGCTCCTTCTCGCGCCCCGCAGCTCGCGCAAGCAGCAGATTGGCAACATTCGCGCAGGCGATCAGGAGGACGAATCCGACTGAGCCAAGAAGAATCAGCAGCGGCCGCTTGATGTCTCCGACCCTGCGCTCGAGCAAAGGAAAGAGGATGACACTCCAGCCGCCATTGGCGTCCGGATACTGCTGCTCGAGCCGCCGCGCAATTGCTTTGAACTCGGCTTCTGCCTGGTTGATAGTCACTCCCGGCTTGAGACGGCCGATCGCTCCAAGATTGTGGCCGCCATGGTTCTGACGCTCCTGGTCGGTCCATGCTGCTGGCGTCCAGATGTCCGTCTCGCGAGGTCCGAACTCAAAGTCGGCCGGCATGACACCGACTACCGTGTAGTCTTCGGCATTGAGCAACAGATTTGAGCCGATGATTTTGGGATCTCCACCGAAGCGGCGTTGCCATAGACCGTAGCTCAATATCACTGTCCGGCCATGACCCGGCTGCTCCTCTTCGGGCGAAAAGGCTCGCCCGATGACCGGCGACTTTCCTAGAAGAGAGAAGAATCCTGGAGTAATCCTGGCGCCACGCAGCCGCTCAGGCTCTTCCCTGCCAGTCAGATTGAAGGCCGTGTTCTGGAATGCTTCGAGGCCCGAGAGTGTCGTCTGCTGGTTGCGCCAATCCAGAAAGTTGCCGGAAGCAATCGAGAACTGCGGAAATTGAGGCAGCTTGGTCTCACTGAAGGAGACCAGCCGGCCAGGGTCCTGATACGGTAACGGGCGAAGCAGAATAGAGTTGACGACGCTGAATATCGCCGTCGTTGCGCCGATCCCGAGACCCAGCGTGAGGACGGCTATCGCCGTAAACGACGGGTTCCTGGCTGAGCATGCGCACACCGTAGCGCAGATCTTGAGCAAGACTTGGCATGGCTTATTGTCAGGACTGCCGGGGATGGATAGAGACTGGAGGCTGGAGGTGGCAGCCTCCAGTTCCTAGTGCTTTGCGTCGCTCTCCTCCACGACTCTGCCGTCGAAGAGATGAACCTCGCGTTCAGCATAGCGCGAGAAGCGGGGGTCGTGAGTCACCATGCAGACCGTCGCGCCTTCCCGATGGAGCTCGCTCAAGAGGTCCATGACTGCCTCGCCATTGCTTGAGTCGAGGTTGCCGGTGGGCTCGTCAGCCAGCAGAATCAGCGGCCGGCCGGCAAGCGCTCGCGCGACCGCGACGCGCTGCTGCTGACCACCTGAAAGCTGTGAAGGAAGATGCTTCGCTCGATGGCTCATTCCCACGCGATCGAGAGCTTCACGCACCAGGCGGCGGCGCTCGGTTGAGCCCATGCCGCGGTAGGTCAGAGGGAGCTCGACATTCTCGAAGACGTTGAGGTCGCCAATCAGATTGAAACTCTGAAAGATGAACCCCACTTCCCTGTTTCGAATGCGAGCGCGCTCAGACAGCTTGAGGCTCTCCACCGGCCGTCCATTGAGTATGTAACTGCCGCCAGTGGGAGTGTCGAGCAGCCCGAGAATTGAAAGCAGTGTCGACTTGCCGCATCCCGAGGGACCGGCAATCGAAATGTATTGACCCGCCTCTATCTCGAGATGCACACCGGCCAGCGCGTGCGTCTCAACCTCGTCGGTCATGAAAACCTTGCTCACGCCTTCGAGTCTGAGTAACGGACCGTTTGACGAGCCTGCCATCATTGAAGTCATCAGTTGTCTCTCCTTCAAAGGTCGTGGGTAGGACTGTTACTTAACAATGACAGTGGGCGCTTTGAGTAGCTTGGGCATCGGGGCTATTTTGATGTTGGGAGCGTCGAGGTTCAGCTCCTCGAGCTTGAATTTCATGTCCTCAATGCCTCGCTGCCAGTCATCCATGTCGAAATCAAACTTGAACTTCTCCTTGTCCTTGAAGAACTTGTCGAAATCGCCCTTGAACTTGCCTTCCTTGGCAAACTCTTTGGCAAACTCTTTGGCGTGCTCAAAGTCATTATTGAAGCTGACGTTGGGCTTGACGCCGTCGAAGAGCTCCATGTAGTAGCGCTGGTCGATGCTGTAGAGCCCCCGGATCGCGGACTGCCTGACAGTCGGATCAGAATCATTCTTGGCAATCTGGATCAGCTTGTCGATCGCCTTCCGGCTCTTGTTGAGGGCAAGACTGCGGATCAGACGCTGTTTGGTCTTCGCATCCTGGGTGCTGTCGTAGATCTGGATCAGATTGTTGGCGCCCTCGTCCCCCTTGACCAGACCGAGCTGGCCGATCGCCTTGTTTCGCAGCGTTTCGTCTTTCTCGGTCCTGGCAATCGAGAGGAGCTTCGCCACCGCCTTGCTGTTGTCGCCATCGCGACGGATGAGATAGCCAAGGACTTCAGCTTTGGTCTTCACATCGGGAATCGCGTCGTAAAGCGAGAGCAGTGCATCAGCGCTGGCCTGGCTCTTCATCCGGTAGATTCCCTGAAGCGCTTCCTGGCGTACGCCGGGATCGGCGTCCCTCTTGACCACATCGACAAGGATTCCAAGCAGCTCGGCCTCAGAAATAGCCGGGGGAGTGCTATTGTCGCCGCTTCGGGCGACGACACGCGGGGCTCGATCCTGCCGCCGGTCAGCTGGCGATCCAGGGGACGGTTCCGGCCTGCGTGTGAGGGCCGGCCTCGGATCATCGCTGGCCACAGGCGCTGCGGCTGCCGGAGTCTGCGCTACCGACCACGTCGCCAATGCCGGGGGCGCGATCTGTTGTCCGTTCCATCCCACGAGGGTGCGAGCGGGTATAGATGCCACGACTGGAGTCTCATCGTCGTCCGGCAGAGTCGGTATCTCCTCGTCATCATCAAGCACCAGGACAACGGGCGCCTTCGCAGCGGACGGCATAGTGGTCGCAATCTGCGGAGAGGTCTGAGCCGCTGTCGGGAGAGTCGCTTCCGTCTGGGCGGTTGTCGCAGGTTTGGCGGGCACTGTCACCGCTGACTTCTGCTGCGATTGATTCAGATGCAGTGAAGCCATCTGCTCTCCAGAGAGACCCGACGTCAATGGAACAGCGATCACCGGAGACAGGAGACTAAGGCTCGCCACGAATAGGGCAGAGAGGCAAAGAGCGTAGGCGAGGGCCGGCTTCGAGGCCGATGTCGCTCCATTCCGATGATGATTGAGAAGCATTTCTATCCTCCTTGAGATGACATTTTTTGCAAGAATGATTCCGGTTGCGAGGGCGAGTGGGTTTCGACTCTCGACGAGCATCTCCATGAGCTTCGTCAGGCAGTTGGCGTAGCGCTTAGGCTCGCCGGTCAGCTTGACTGCCCAGTCGTCGCAGGCGAGCTCGCGCTCAATTTCGAGCTGGCTCCCGATTATCCAGACAGCCGGATTGAAGAAGAGCACTCCCTCGACCACGCGAAGCCAGAGATTGGTGACATAGTCCCAGCGGTTGATGTGCGCCACTTCGTGTGCCAGGACACTCTCAAACTCCGCCGCCGTGAGAATCTTACCGAGACCGCGCGGAATGATTATTAGCGGCTGAAGCCAGCCGGTGGTCATCGGCATTGAGACGAGAGATGACGAGTAGGTATGCGCCTTGCGCCTGATGTTGCAGATTGCAGCAAGCCGCGCCACTTGACGATCGGACTCGGGGTGAGGGTCGAGGCTCCGTCCGATTCGGGTCAGAAAGAGGTAACTGCGGCCAATTCGCGCAAACATGAGGAGACAGCCCACCAGCCATACCAGGAAGATAAGAAGAGCGGCTCGACCGTCGAGCGCGTTGGCCACCCAGCGATTGAGAGCTCCGACCATTGTCGACGCCTGACGCCGAATGCCCTGCGAAATCTGAACGGGCGCATTGGGTGTGTATAGTTTGATCTGCGGTGAGACGCTCGGCTTCAAAGGAATGACTATTGAAAGCCGCGCGTGATCGACATTCTGTCCCGCACTCCTTACTGGTATCGGGGGTTCCGCCGGGAGGCCGTTCTCAGCAGCGGCTGAAGTCGATAGTGACGACGTCTCGACCGCCGTCTCCGCAGAGCGGACTGGCTCCGCCGGGCGCGAAAGCATCGGAACAAATGGAAGGATGCTGATTGCCGCGAGGCTGATCAGCCAGATGGCGTGCCTCGTCGCTGCGCTCGGCCGGTTGAGAGCACGAAATAGCAGGAAGACAAGCCCGACGATAAGAGCGGCCTGCCACAGACTATTGATCATTCCTTGAAGCAGAATTCTTGCCAGGGGGTCAAGAAACTCAAGCATTCCGGCCATTTCTTCCTCCATCAAGAAGGCATTGAAGAGGCATTCAATACACTGAGGCAATAAGTCATCACTGAGGGCAGCGCGGGAGCTGCCAATTACTCTGATTCCTGAATCAGACGCTTGAGACGCGCCAGTTCGTTTTGGTCGATGTCGTCGTGTTCGAGAAGATTAACGACGAGAAGCTCCGGAGAGTTGTTGAAAAACCTCTTGATCAGATAACTGACCACGCTCCGTTGTGCCTGCTGTCGATCGACGATCGCGCGATAGACATAGGCGCGGCTCTCCTTCTGGTGCTCGACGTAACCCTTCTGCTCGAGTATCCGCATCATTGTGAGCACTGAACTGTAAGCCAGCGTCCGTTCCGACTGGAGCGCCTCAACGACCTCACCGACGGTCGCCGAGCCCTTCTCCCAGAGAACGTTCATGAGCTCAAGCTCGACCTCCGTCAACGTAGGTGACTTTCTCCTCGCCACGCGTTTCACTCCTTTCGCAACTATTTTGCGCAACTATTAAAGAATTCGCGAGCACCTTACTGCACATTTTTTCGATTGTCAATTAAAAAATTAGTAGCACGGCGAATTCAGCAAAAGGCGCAGGAAAGGGCGGCTTTCATTCTCCCTTTGCCTTTAGTAGACTTCACGCCCCGGCAGACACACACTTGTGAGGCAATTTCAGATATGAAGACTCGACAATTGGGCCCGAACGGCCCTCAGGTTTCGGCCATTGGTCTGGGTGCCATGGGCATGTCCCAGTCATACGGCGAGCGCAATGATGAGCAGTCGATTCGAACGGTCCATCGGGCTCTCGATCTCGGTCTCGATTTCATCGACACTGCCGACGTCTACGGAAAGGGCGCCAATGAGATTCTCATCGGCCAGGCTCTGCGTAGTCGCCGCTCCGAAGCATTCCTGGCTACAAAGTTCGGGCTGACCAGTGATGCCGGGGCTTCGTCAGGAGTCAACGGCCGCCCCGAGTATGTCAGCCAGGCTTGCAACGCCAGTCTTCAGCGCCTCCAGGTAGAGTGGATCGATCTCTACTACCTGCACCGAATGGATCCGAACGTTCCCATCGAAGATACCGTGGGCGCAATGTCGCGACTCGTCGAGGAAGGCAAGGTGCGGCTCCTGGGACTGTCGGAGGTCTCTACAACGACGCTCAAGCGAGCCATTGGAGTCCATCCCATCCATGCGCTGCAATCGGAGTATTCCATCTGGACGAGGGATATCGAAGAGAGCATCCTGCCGGCCTGCCGGGAGCTCGGCATTACGCTGGTTGCATTCAGTCCGCTGGGACGGGGATTTCTCGCCGGAACCGTCAAGGGCATCGCAGGGCTTCCAGCAGATGATGCGCGGCGGAATTTTCCGAGATTCAGCGATGACAACCTGTCTGCCAATCTCAAGCTGCTTGAGCCGCTCGAGGAGATGGCTGCCAGGAAGGGATGCAAGCCGGCGCAACTGGCGCTTGCCTGGGTGCTCTCGCGCGGCGCCGAGGTGATACCGATTCCGGGGACGAAGCGCATTTCATATCTCGAGGAGAACATCGAGGCTCTGGATATTGAGTTGACTCCTGCAGAGCTGGCGCGGATTGACGAGATTGCACCGGTCGGGGCAGCCAGTGGTGAGCGTTACGGCGCGGCAGCGATGAAGATGGTCGACAGGTAGCCATACTCAAGGAAGCAATTTGGAGTGCGGCGACCTGTCGCCGCTTTTGCGTTAGGTAGTGCCCAGTGATGAGGAATGAGAGGCCTGCTAATCCTTCATCACTGAGCACTACTAAATCAAAAGCGGCGACAGGTCGCCGCACTCCAAATTGCTTCCTTGAAGAAGCCCTTGGGGCGGTGCTTGACGGCGTGCGTTATCATCAGATAAGCTGTATTTTTGCCTGATTGGCCGGAATTCGGCCATGGGGAGACTGAGGTAACTATGAAAGCCAATATCCATCCGAAGTACGAAGAAGCGAAGGTAACCTGTGCTTGCGGCGAAAGCTGGACTACGCGATCGACCAAGAAGGATATACACGTCGAAATCTGTTCTGCCTGCCACCCGTTCTTCACCGGCAAACAGAAGCTCATTGATACGGCCGGTCGTGTCGAGCGTTTTCAGAAGAAGTACGGCAAGAAGACAGAGACGACTCCTGCCTGAAGCGTGAATTTTCCTGCTTTTCTGACTTTCCTGGCTGGGCGGTCGATCCGGACCGCCTTCGTATTCTCCCTCAAGCATTAGCGGTATAATCGTCGTCTTGCTGAGTTTCCGGCTGAAGGACGGAGGGCTGAGTCATGAAACCCGAGAAAGACATCATTGTGGGCGGCCAGGCGGTCATGGAGGGCGTTATGATGCGCGCCCCCAACTCCTACGCGGTCGCTGTGCGCCGGGCGGATGGGACCATAGTCACTCGCGCTGAGCGGCTCCCCAAACTGGCTGAGAAGTATCCAATACTCAAACTGCCTATTGTTCGTGGAGGAGCGGTTCTCATCCATTCGATGATGCTCGGCATCAAAGCGCTCAACTTTTCGGCCAATGTACTCATCGAAGAACAGACCGAGGCGATGGGCGAAAATGCAGCTCCAGTACGCAGTAAGGCTGTCGGGGCAGCAGCGCTCAGCGGAACACTGGCAACCACTGCCCACGTCATGGACGCGCCTATGCTGGCGATCGAGAAGCCTGCGGCGGAGAAGCAGGGGGCTGCCACAACGACGGCCATGGCCGGCGGCTCGATCCTCTTCGCGCTCTTCTTCAACGTTGTCCTCTTCATAATCCTGCCGCTGCTGCTGACGAACGCTCTCTTTATCTATTTTGGCTGGGGCAACGTGCCGAAAGCCGTACTCAGCGCTACGGCGGCTGAACCCTGGTACCGCGCGCTGTTCCACTGGCTGCAGCCCTATCTTCGGCCCGTGCGTCCATCGATCAGCTTCAATCTGGTGGACGGCCTGATCCGGATGACATTCTTCGTCTTCATGATCTTCATCTTCTCGCGCCTTCGCGACATTCGCCGGGTATTTGAATATCACGGTGCAGAGCACAAGACCGTCTACACATGGGAAGCCGGTCAGGAGCTGATCGTCTCAAACGCCCGTCGCTTTCCGCGCCAGCACCCTCGATGTGGAACCAGCTTCCTGATGGTTGTCATGCTGGTTTCAATCGTTCTCTTCTCGGTGGTCCGTTTCGACTCCCTGGTGCTGAATGGCGTGGTTCGTATCGCGCTCATTCCGCTGGTCGCCGGGCTATCTTACGAGATCATCAGGGCGGCCGGGCGCAAGGAGACAAGCTCGTTCTTTCAGTTCATCACTCGGCCTGGAATCTGGCTGCAGAACCTGACGACACGTGAGCCGTCGGATGATCAGCTCGAGGTAGCAATTCTGGCTCTCAAGGAGTCGCTGAAGCTGGAGCCAGTCACAGTCTGAATTGGGCCTGATTTGGCCTGAATCGGGACAACTCATCGATGTTCGAGAAGCTTGAGACAATTGAAGCGACTTACGACGAGCTGACTCAGCAGATGACCGATCCGACGGTGATCGCCGATCAGTCGCGCTACGCCAAGGTTGCCAAGCAGCATCGGGACCTCTCGCCGGTGATCGAGCAATTCCGAACCCTCAGAAGACTCGACGAGAACATCGCCGGCACCCGCGAAATCCTCAAAGAGACCAACGAAGCCGACATGCGAGAGTTGGCTGAAGTCGAGCTCGACGACCTCGTCACAAGGCGCACTCAGGTCGAGAAAGACCTCAAGTTTCTGCTGCTGCCTCGCGATCCGAACGACGACAAGAACGTGATCCTTGAGGTCCGGGCCGGCACGGGTGGCGAAGAGGCTTGTCTCTTCGCTGCCGATGTTCTCCGAATGTACTCGCGTTACGCCGAGCGGCTGGGCTGGCGCTTTCAGGTCACGGACTCATCTCCTACCGGCCTTGGCGGCATACAGAAGGCCGAGGCGATCGTTGAGGGCGATCATGTCGATTCGAAGCTGAAGCACGAGTCGGGAGTCCATCGTGTGCAGCGAGTTCCACAGACTGAGGCGAGCGGTCGAATTCACACCTCGGCAGTGACCGTTGCAGTGCTCCCTGAGGCCGAGGAGGTTGATATCAAAATCGATCCGAAGGATATTCGGATCGACACCTTCTGTTCCTCGGGACCGGGCGGACAGTCAGTCAATACCACCTACTCCGCGGTCCGCATTACCCACCTGCCGACGAATACCGTAGTCTCGATGCAGGACGAGAAGTCACAGATCAAGAACAGAGAGAAGGCGATGCGCGTCCTGCGATCGCGCCTCTACGAGGTTGAGCGCCAGCGTCAGCAGGATGCAATCTCGGCCGAGCGCCGGTCGCAGGTAGGCTCCGGAGATCGCTCCGAGAAGATCCGTACCTACAACTTCAAGGAGAACCGGGTCACTGATCACCGGATCGGCTTCACCTCACATCAGCTCGACTTGATCATGGAGGGCGATCTCGGTGAGCTTATCGAAGCCCTCGTCACGCATTACCAGGCCGAGAAGCTGAATAGCGCGTGACGGCGCTCTTCGCGTTTTGTGCGGCCAACCCAATGACCATTGCAGAAACGCTCCGGCAAGCGACATTGCGCCTCAAGTCAGAGGGAGTTCCCGATGCCCAGCTGAACGCGCAGTCCCTGCTGGCAAACGCGCTGGGGCACGACCGCACCTACCTGATCGTCAACCTGCAACGAGAGCTTGAAGAGCAAGAGCTGGCTCTATTCGGCGCGGATCCTCGAACGTCGCTCAGCAGGAGAGCCGCTGCAATACATAATCGGGCACCAGGAGTTTTACGGGCTTGAGTTTGAAGTCAATCGCGACGTACTCATTCCGAGGCCCGAGAGTGAGATGATTGTCGAAGAGGTCATCCGCCTTTCCAGAAATCACCTGAAGCCTCTGCCCGAACTTTTGATTCTTGATGTCGGTACCGGCTCCGGCTGCCTCGCCATTTCGCTGGCACGCGAGATTACCGGATCGTTCGTCATCGCGAATGACATTTCGCGGCCCGCCCTGGCCGTCGCGAGGCGCAACGCAATCCGATGTGGAGTCAGCGACCGGGTGGCCTTCTTTGAGGGAGACCTTCTCGCAGCGGTCGCGGCCCGACCTGTCGCGGACGTCATTGTCTCGAATCCTCCGTACGTTGCCGAAGCTGAGGTGGCCAGTCTGCAGCGCGAAGTGCGAGAGTGGGAGCCGAGAGTTGCCCTCTCCGATTCCGCGGACGGCCTGACCTTCTATCGAAGACTTCTCCTCGAGGCACCGCTTCGACTCAAACCCGGTGGCTTCCTGATCTGTGAAATAGGTTACTCTCAGGCCGAGCCGGTGCGCGAGCTCGCGAACGGGGATGCCGGATGGCAGAGTATCGAGATGCTCGACGATCTTCAGGGCATTCCAAGGACGATCGTTCTGCGGCGCAGGTAATCGGAGGAGGCAAGCCCGACCAATGGCGAGGAAGAGCCGCGAAAATCAATCGACGGCGAGGGCGACGGCGAAGCCGATCAACGACCTCGACCTCAATCAGTGGCGAGAATACGACGAGATCATCACGGACTCGCTCTGGCTTATTCCTGAACGTGATCGATCCGGCGCGCATGTCGCCGACTATCACGGAAACTACGTACCACAGATTCCCTCGCAAGCGATGCGTCGCTACACACGTCGCGGCGATGTTGTGCTGGACGCCTTTCTGGGATCCGGAACGACGCTCATCGAATGCCGGCGGCTGGGACGCCATGGGATCGGTATCGAGCTCAAGCCTGAGCTCGCAAAACTTGCCGAGGCCCGAATCCAGAGTGAGCCGAATCCGTTTGAGGTCACGACCAGGGTGCTGACGCGAGACAGCACCGACCTTAAACGCACGCCCGGTGCGATTGAACGGGCACTGCGCGATCTTGGTCGCGAGCAGGCGCAACTGGTGCTGCTCCATCCGCCATACCATTCGATCATCCGGTTCTCTGAGCGCGCCGAAGACCTCTCCAACGCGCCCGATGTCGACGCATTCCTGAAACGATTCGGGCACTCAGTAGAGATCGTCTCGAAGTTCCTCGAGCCTGGCAGGTTCCTGGTACTCGTCATCGGTGACACGTATGGCGGCGGCGAGTGGACTCCGCTCGGCTGGTATGCGATGCAGCAAGTGATGCAGCGCGGCTACCGGCTGAAGAGCATCGTCGTAAAGGACATGCAGGGAAATCGGGCGAAGCGCAACCTGGAGCGAATCTGGCGCTATCGTGCCATGGCGGGCGGCTTCTACATTTTCAAGCACGAGTACGTAATCTTCTTTCAGAAAGAAGACTGACCCGTGCTGCTACGGCTTTGGGGGTGTGGATGTGGGCTCGTCGACGATCTTGATGTCGGTCTCGAACTTCCGATAGAACTTGAAGTAGATCATGTTGCGGGAATATTGCTTCTGCCGCCGGTCCGCGATCGTGAACTCGGCCCTTGTAGGCAACAGGAAATCCACGTCAATTCCACGCAGTTTGACCATGTCATAGTCTACTATGGTCTCGGCCTGGGTTACGGGATAGTCGGACGGAAGGTTGTCGGCCGCTTGCTCAATTCGCAGCACCTGCTTGCTCTTGGCATCGACCCAGACACTCCCACTATAGCCCGCAATTATTGGTTGGGCGCCTTCCGATCTGATGGTCAGCTTCGAGGTTGGCTGCGGAACGCGGAAGTCATAGACGAGAGCGTCGCGAGTTCCGAGCTTATCCTTGCCTGCAGCCTTGAACGACGCATTGGTGTCGGGCTGAAAGAGAACCGCCAGCGCCGTCGCAAAGTCGCCCGTCGAATATGCACCGCCGGATTCCTCCAGCGGCTTGGTGTTCGGGCGTCCCAGCGAATTAACCGGTTTGTATGACTCGTGCTTGTGATTGTAGGTCAGCTCATATGAGAGGGCGTCGACCTTCTGCCAGGCGCCGGTTCCGTTATCGACATAGCGCGTGATCTCTTCCTGACAGATAAAGTCGGGCAGGTCTTCGAGGTAGTCTCGCACGATCTTGCGGACCTCTTCGATGACCGCATCCGGCTCGCTTGCGCCAGGCCCCGGATTATTGCGCGCACTTGCCCTTCGGATGGCATTCATCAGATTCGGATGCGCACCATTGGCTCGCAGCCGGCTGGCAGTCTCCGGCGTCAACTCGAACGATAAGCCATTGCGCTGAACGATCGTGGCGAGATCGGCCTCAGTCATGTTTCGCCCGACCGAAGTGCGCAAGAGCAGATTGAGCTGCTGAAGTGAAAGCGGATCAGTACCGACCGGTTGGGTGGCTCGAAACTGTGCCGGAGTTGAGATGGCCACGAGCGACAGGGTCACCATGGCCGACAGGAAAAAGATTGCGCGACGCATTGAACTCTCCCGAGAGAAGCTCACCTATTGTCGACTATTGAAGAAGGGATTTCCAGAGGACTTTAAAGACTGAGAGCATTGTATTTGATGAGAGTATCTCTGGAAAAGTGGCTCTGCTAGCCAGGGACTCCATCTGATGCCATCCACTGGCACTGCGTCGACCCGTAGAAATGCGACCGTTATATCAGATCTTATTGCGAATCAGTCACTTGCACGTCTCACATTGCCTGGCATATCTCTTGCCCAGAGACAGCTGGAGGATGGAGGCGATGACTTCCTGGGATCGGACGGAGCAGCTGACAGAACGATGCGGCGCCTGCAGCAACTGGGCAGTAACGGGCGACAAATTCTGCCGCAGGTGTGGGACTCGGCGAGAGACCGGGGGCGAAACTACGCCATTGGGAGCCGATGAACGCGTGAGCGGATCACTTTCGAGCCGGTCAATCAGCCGCTTTCAACATCGTGTCGTCCAGACAACTGGCTCGCTGCGCTTGAACCGGGCCGGCGGTTTTGTAGTTGCCGTGCTGATATCCATTCCCATGTGGCTGCTGATCGTGCTGCTGTCTCCAATAGAGGCCTATTCGTGCGCGCGGGCGGCTTCGAGCCGATGAGCGAGAGCCACAAAGAAGGATAGGAAACACAAGACAGTCTTGGAAGAGTTACTAGCGCGGAGGTCGTCGCGCCAAGGGCGCGACCTGAAATAGCCCAGGGCGTAGCCCTGGGTATGATGGCCAACAATCGATCGAGGCCCATCGGGCCAACATTGCCCCTTTGGGGCGTGGCGGTCCATTCGCGATTATCCACCCAGGGCTTCGCCCTGGGCTTTTTAAGGTCGCACCTTTGGTGCGACAACCGGTGGTTTCACCCACCCGAATGAGTAGGGAGGCAGGACGCAATGGATGGTCGGCTGCACCTTGGCAATTGTTGGCCTTCTTGCTGCTGCCTCTTGTGCCTTCTGTGCCTTTTTGTGGCTCCCTCTCTTGAGCGAGAGCGGGCCCGGCTCACCTACTACCCACGGCCTGAACACAATGTGCCACCTCAGTCCAAAATGCCCAGGCAATGAATCGAAGACTCGCCGGGTCCGCTCACGACCGCCGCAACTACTGTCGCGACTGTCACACTCGGTCCCCGGTGCTCATCCTGCTCCACCTCAAGCGAACCCTGCGCGGGGGGCAGGCACGCAGAGAGGTGAAGCAAGTGCGCTGCCTCCAGAACCGGAAGACCTTGTGCACTCATTAAGATAAAGGCGGCTAATGGGAGCTCAGATGTATGCCGGATGTGAAAAAAGTTTGGACGAAACTCTTGGTTCCAAACTTGTCGCTTTAGATTTAGAATCAACCTGATGAAGTCTTTCAACCTCTCCAAGCTCGCCCTCTTCATATCTCTTCTACTTTCGCCCGTCCTGTTGTTCGCACCTCCAAGCGGCCGCGCTCAGGTGGAGACATCGTCAGCACGGGGTGACGCCGCCCGAGTCTGGAAAATGACCGGGCCTTTCGGCGGCGACGTAGATGCAATGGCTGTCGATCCGAGAAAAGCCAGTCATCTTCTGCTCGGCACGCAGGACGCACAGCTTTTCAGCTCGACCGACTCCGGTAACAGCTGGCACCGGGTCAAACCGGGCATCAAAGCTCTCGACTATACCTTTACGGTCATACTCTTCGATCGCGAGCGGCCGGGAGTCATCTTCGTAGGCGCGAAGCAGATCAACGATGCCCGCGATGACAGCTCGGGTGGCGGCGTCTTTCGCAGCGACGATGATGGGCAGACCTGGCGTGAGCTGGAACAGATGCGCGGTCGATCTGTGCGCGGCATGGTTCAGGCCGTCAGTCATGCAGACACGCTTGTCGTCGCCGCGCGTGACGGCATCTATCGCAGCAAAAACCGCGGGGAATCCTGGCGAAGGATTACGCCCGAAGGCGATCCCGAGCTTCGCGGCATTCACTCAGTTGCGGTCGATCCCCGCGATGCCGACACGATCTATGTCGGAACCTGGCATCTACCCTGGAAGACGACTGACGGCGGCGAACACTGGAAGCGCGCCGCATCCAGGGAGCAGGGGATGATCGATGACTCGGACATCTTCTCGATTCATATCGATGAATCGAATCCCGACACAATCCTCATGAGCGCCTGCAGTGGAATCTATCGCTCTCTCAACTCCAGCGAGAAATGGACGAAGATTCAGGGTATCCCCAACACCAGCCGTCGAACGCATGTCATTTACCAGCATCCGACGCATCCGGAGTTAATCTTCGCGGGGACAACTGAGGGACTCTGGCGTTCAACGAATGCAGGGAGGCCTGACTCGTGGGCACGAGTCACATCATTGCGTCAGGTGATCAATGCTATAGCTATCCATCCCGACAAGCCGGACCGCGTCTATCTGGGAACCGAAGACTTTGGAGTATTCGTCAGCAATGACGGGGGAGAGACCTACGAGCCAAGCAACGCGGGCTTTGTCTCGAGACAAGTGCGCGCCGTTCTGGCGGACCGGACCGAGCGCGGGCGCGTCTACGCCGGAGTTGTGTTTGACGCGACCAATGGCGGCCTCTTCGTGAGCTCGGATGGCGGAATGACCTGGCAGCACACCATGAAAGGCATCGGCGTTCGGGACGTCTACTCTCTCTACCAGCCCGAGAAGCATCCGGAGACAATCTACGCCGGAACCAACCACGGTCTCTTCCGCTCTAATGATCATGGCCGCACCTGGGCACCGGTCAAACGAGCCGAAGATGAAGATAAGCCTGCCGAAGAGGTCACACCCTCTTCCACGCCGGTCAGGACGCTGCCGCAGACCTTTTTTGTGGCGCCACAGAAATCGAAGAGTGCCGCCAGCCGCAGCAAGACAAGCAAGCAGACAAGCAAGCAGCGACAGACGGTTGCGCACAAACCGCCTCCGCCGAAACCCAAGCCCAAGCCTGAACCGCCCGAGTTTATCGACCTCGATAGCCAGGTCTTCGCCCTGATTCCACTGATCCCTCGCAATGCCGATGAGCCTCCTTCGCTGCTCGCCGCATCATGGGATGGACTGTTCCGGTGTGATGACGAAGCCAGGGGCTGGAAGCAGATGAAGCTGCCTGCAAACGTCGCCAGAGGAGCCGGCCGCGTAGCTCTCAATACCGTGGCGACGAGCGCGCATGCCCCGGGACTTCTGATGATCGGAACTGAGGATGGTCTCTTTGAGTCACGTGATAACGGCGTGACTTTCGACCAGATTCGGCTCGACGACGAGAGCCATCGAGTCAAGGTGGTCGCCTTTGATCCGCGCACAGCCGATACAATCTACGTAGGGACGGCAAATGCGTTCTTCCGATCGACGGACGGCGGACGCACGTGGGAGCACCGCGGCGGCGGCTTGCCGCAGCTTTGCGCCGTCAGCGCTCTGGCGATAAATCCTCAAAACCCGGATGAGCTGTATGTAGGAGACTATATCCGAGGCGGTTTCTATCACTCGCGCAATCGCGGGCGCGACTGGGAGTCGCTCGATATCAGCGGCCTGCCTTCGCAGAGGCTGCTTTCGCTGGCAGCGGATCCATTCGATCCGCAGCGCCTCTACGCGGGTTCCTTCTCGTCGGGCGTCTACGTCATGAGCCGGCGCTGAGTAAGAGCTACTTGAGCTCTGCCCGATATACAGGTGACGCCTTCGATTGGTGAAGTATCCGCATCTCCGCTGGTCCGGCTTCAACATCCCGCAGCTGGACCGTTATCAGCCATGCCGCATTTCCGGGAATGAATTCAACGCTCTCCGGATTGAGACCTGCACCATTGACCAGAATCTTCAAGTCCTCTGCACTGACTCGCCCTTCGAGGTTGTGAACCAGCAGGCGAATCTTTGACCCGGGTCCTCCAGCGTAGAGATCGGTGCCTCCATCCGGGACGTTGGTCACGAGGTGGATCTGAGGAATCTTCACAGGTGGCGGCGGCATCCCGATGCTCACTGCATTGGACGGCTCACCCTGCATAAATCGGACGCGAATGGACGGGCGGCCTTCCGGTTCGTCATCCGGGATGAGCAGATCAACCTGCACCGGCTCACTCTCCCGGCTCATTCTCCAGTTGGCCGGCCGCTCTGCGAGGCCCGACATAGCACGGAGCAAGCCTGCGGCTGCCCAACTCGACTTCGAGGCTGTTGCAGTCCCCATCCTCGGCATCGATTCCGCTGACGAGCAGTGTAAGGTAGCTGGTTTCTGTGCGCGGTGAGAGAAACGAACTGTCGAACCCGACTATGCGCGGGGCTGGACCCGATACCGATGGCCCGCTGGCGAGTCGCTTGCGCAGCAGGGTCCAGCAGTATTGCGTGCCTTCACCCATGACGCTCACCAGCTGAGCGCCCATTTCTCGCGCGCATGCTCGAACTTCGTCACCTGAAAATCCAACGCCTTCCCAGGTATTCTTGGGTGCCCGCAGGAACTCCTCATTGGTGATTCCGCTTGTCACAAACTTGAAGATGCCGCCCCTGTTGAGTACGCGATAGGCATCTTTGACGCTCGAGCTGACAACTCTCTTTTCAGGGCAATGCTGGAAAACGTGCAGGGAGATAATCAGGTCGAAGTAGTTATCAGGAAAGCCTTCGAAATCCATGCCACTCGTTTCAAAGAGCTTGACGTTCTCGCAGTATCGCAGTTTGTCGCGCCCCAGTCTGATCATCTCCGCCGAAACATCGACACCGCAGACTTCGCCAAAATGGTCCGCAAGATGGCGTGTCATTCGGCCGATGCCGCAGCCTATTTCGAGAACGCGCAGATTCTTTGGATTGCGGTTGGCTGTTAAAAGCGGCAGATCATTGAGAACGACTCTTTGGAAGTCGAGGTATCCAGTCTCGAAGAACTCGTCGTCAGATTGATCGACCTTGAACGTGTTGATGAACCATTTGGCGTTCTCTCGCGCGCGCCAGTCCCAGTCGGTCTTCATCTGAACGATCAGATCGTCCCGATATTGAGAATTTGAGTCATTGTCCTGCTTGGAGTCGGTCACAGTTGATATGCCAGCAATCGATTACCTGGTCCCTTGTTGAAGACATAGAAACGTCTTGCGCAATCGTGCCGCAGACTGTCCAGTCTGCGGCAGTTGGAGTTTGGAAATTTTGTCTTGGATCGAGTTGCTGGCACCGGAGGACGTCGCGCCATCGGCGCGACCTCAAATAGCCCAGGGCGAAGCCCTGGGTATGATGGCCAACAATCCACCGAGGCCTATCGGGCCAACATTGCCCCTTTGGGGCCGGCGGTCCGCCCACGATTATCCACCCAGGGCTTCGCCCTGGGCTTTTTCAGGTCGCACCTTTGGTGCGATACGTGCTGACAGCTTCAGAACCCACCCAGCCACTGCCTCCGGCGCCGGCTTGGAAGGAGGTTCGGACGCAGGCTTTGGAGGACTGGGAGCCGCTGCAGGTTTCGATGACGTGGCCCCGTCGGGCTGTGGCGGTTTTACCGATCCGGAAGCTATTGCACTTCGCAGCTTGGTCAAGGTGTCACGAATCGCCGGAACATTTGGAGCACCAGGCGCCTCTTTCAAATACGTCTCCAGATGGTCTGCACCGGCAGCCCACGCCTGCTTCTTGAGGCAGATGTTGTAGAGGTAGATGTGAGCGTACGCGAGGTCAGGACCGCCCAATTCCCGAGCTTTAAGAAGCTCCTTCTCGGCACGGTCCAAATCAGGCGGATCATTGTTCATCAATGCTATTCCGAGCGTCATATGCGCCATCGGAAAGCTGTCATCCAGCCGGTTTGCAGACTCAATGTGTTCGATGGCTTCCTGATACTGGTTTGTTCGGCAGAGGAGCATGGCGAGATTGATCTGCGCGACGGGGAACTTCGGATTAATGGCAAGTGCCCGCTCAAAACTGGCGCGCGCGTCGTCCACCTTCTTGAGCGCCAGGTACTGTTCGCCAAGCTTGTTGAGCGCGAGCAGGTAGTCAGGAAAGAGCTTGAGGGCCTGCTGAAACTGAGTGATGGCCTCTTCGTATTTATGATCCTTGACGAGCTTGAGACCCTGGTCATATGGCTTCTTTGCAGCCTTCGGAACCTCCTGCATATTACCGGCCGAAAGCAACTTCTCCCTGGGCATCGGCTTGTCGGAACCCTTCTCGCGCAGATATATCTGAACCATGAAGGTTCGCGCGAAATTGCCGTAGGCCTCGACTGTATCCTGAGTCGTTTCGTAGGTTCGATTATCGCCAGGCACGGTAACGCGGTAGGAGTTGCTGGGCAGTGATCGGAACTCGAAGTTGCCTACCGAGTCCGAGAAGGTCTCACCCGCAATACCGCCCGTGTTGAGCTCGAGGGTCACCCGAATGCGCTGATCTGGAAGGGTTCCGTTGGGAAGAAAGATTTTGCCACGGATAGTATGGCTGGCGGGTGCCGATGCACGCCCCGAGCCGGTCGAGCCTGTACCGGGCGGCGTCTGCGCGATAGCCGTGGAACCCAGGAGGAGCCCGCTGACAAGTAGAATCGAGAATCGGATCGAAGAGACTGACGTTAGCATTGACGTCTTTGACTGCATGGGAGGCACCTCCTTGGAAGGCCGATAAGACGCGGAGAATGACGTGGGATGAACCGCGGGGGAACGACTCAATCAGAGATTTCGCGCTGCTGGGCTCAGGGCAGGCGAACAGTCATCCCTCATCCTTGCGCGAGAAATGCTTTCTCAACTTTCGAAATGTTTCGTCCAGCTCTTCCGGCATGACGCGCGTTCCGCCAACAGCAGACATAAAGTTGGTATCGCCATTCCAGCGCGGCAGAACGTGCAGATGAAAGTGGCTCTCGACGCCGGCGCCGGCCGCCCGGCCGAGATTCATACCGAGGTTGTATCCGTCCGGCCGATATTCGATACCCAACGATTGCTGAGCCACCTTTGCAAGCTCCATGAGCTCATCCGTCGAGTTCCTGTCCGCTTCGGAGAGCAGCGCAAGGTGAGCGTATGGCGCAATCAGCAGATGGCCGCTGGTATATGGAAAACGATTCAAAACTACGAGATTGTCGCGCCCACGATAAAGAATATGACGTGATGCGTCGGACTCCTGCCCATCAGCTCTTGCCAGCCGGCAGAAGAGGCATTCTTTCTCGGCCGATGCTGCTTGCACGTTGGAGACGTACTGCGCGCGCCACGGGCTCCACAGATGATCCATCTTCAGATGATCGAGCCGCCTCGTCGCACCCGTTCCGGCTGCTTATCGGCCCACGTCGGCGGCAGGCAGATACTGGCGCGACTATTCGATGTTGGCTCTTGACTCCACTTCGATGCTGCTGATCTCTCCCGAATTCTCGGGATCTTCGTCGCCGTCGCTGTTGATCAGCTCTTTGAGTTCCTTGCCAGGCTTGAAGTAGGGGACTCGCTTCGCAGGAATGTCCACAGGAGTGCCGGTTTTCGGGTTCCGGCCGCGGCGGGCATCGCGTTGCCGGACTCGGAAGGAGCCGAATCCCCGGAGTTCAATCTTTTCGCCGCGATTGAGCGCCTGGATGATATTCTTGAAGACCTCGTCAACTATTACTTCCGAGTCCTTCTTGGTCAATTCAGCTGCACGGGCTACCTCTTCGACTAACTCTGCCTTTGTCATCTCGGCTACCTTTCCCTGTGCTCACCCAGGTCAGAGCTCTCGTGTCTTTCGTTTGAGAGTGTCATCGAGTCACTTCCATTGGTACTTGAACTTCACAGACCCGTCGATCTCACTCAGCTGGCGTGGCAATTCGCTCGGCAGAAAGTTCTTGAGTTTGGTACTGCCGAGCAGGTCGAGGAGAGAAAAGCCTTCTCGTGGTTTGGGGGGCGTGACTACCTGGGGCTCACCTTTGATTCCTACCATGCGCGCCGCTGCCGTGAGCGTATCACGGTAGTCTCCGATCTCATCAATCAGACCATTCTCGAGCGCCGCCTGACCGGTGTAGACTCGGCCGTCGGCCAGCGCCTTGACGCGTGGCTCATCAAGATCTTTGCGGCCTTTGCGGCCCTCGGCAACAGCGTGCACGAACTGGCCGTAGAGATCGTTGATCATTCCCTGAAAGTAGTCCTTCTCACGCTGGGTGAGGTCGCGTGTCGGAGAGCCCGTGTCTTTGAACTCACCGCTCTTGAAGACCACCGGTTTGACCTTTGCCCATTCAGCCAGATCCTTCATAGTTGAGCCATTCGGCGATGACGCCGATGCTTCCGGTGACAGTCCCCGGATTGGCTACTATGTGATCGGCTGGACACGCAATGTAGTACCCGCCCGAAGCTGCAACCGAGCCCATCGAGACGAGCACCTTCTTCCTCTTCTCTTCCTTGACGCGCCGCACCTCGCGGTAGATCTCCTGCGACGCAGCGACGCCTCCGCCGGGGCTGTCGATCCGCAGAACGATCGCTTTGACTCGGCCATCATCACCGTATTGCTTCAAATATCGATTGACCGACTTCGCGGTCTCGTCGTTGATCACGCCTTCAACGGGAATGACTGCGACGCGATCACCCGAGAGCCCGCTGAAGCCGCCGCCATCCGAGAGCATGACCGCAGCTGCGATGAGCACCAGGCTGAAGCCGACCAGGAGCACGCCTGCGATTACGACTACCCAGATGAGGCTGCTTCTCTTCATTCAGTATCTTGGCAGGAACTTGGACCCGGGCCTGGGACCGCGGGCGTCCCGCCGGCATGACCTCGCAATTCGCAACCTTCCGGAGCATGCGGGCCAGAGCATGCGGGCGGGACGCCCGCGGTCCCAGGGTTAGTTCTTGTCGCCTTCGGTGGCGATGTTGTAGTCGGCTATCTCCCCGAGACTCGCCATTCCGCTGTCGCTCGAGCTGTAGTTCCGGACATCGATGATCGGCTCGTCCTTGCCAACGGCTCTCGCCGAGAGCCCGATCTTCTTCGCCTCACGGTCCATCTTGAGGATCTTGAATGGCAGCTTCTGGCCTATCTTGACCGCATCCTCAGGCTTGTCGACGTGTTGATCGGAAAGCTCCGAAACGTGACACAGTCCTTCGATGCCATCCTCGAGCTCGACGAAGGCCCCAAAGTTGGCAAACCGCGTCACCTTGCCGGCAAGCACATCACCGGGCCGGTGCTGCTCAAAGAAGCGATCCCAGGCGTTGGGCTCAGATCCTTGATCGACAGCGACAGCCGCCGGTTCTCGGTATCGATTGCCGTGATGATTGCCTCGACTTCCTGGTTCTTCTTCAGCGCTTCGCTGGGATGTTTGATCCGCTTCGTCCAGGAAATGTCCGAGACATGAACCAATCCGTCGATGCCGTCTTCGATCTCGACGAATGCGCCGAAATCGGTCAGGTTGCGAACGCGCCCCTTGATCCGTGTACCGACCGAGTAGCGCTGCGCCAGCGTTTCCCACGGATTGGCTTCAATCTGCTTGATGCCGAGGCTGATCCGGCGATTGTGCGAATCGACTTCGAGCACCTGCGCTTCGATCTCCTGTCCGACTGTAAGCAGCTTGGAAGGGTGCTTGACCCGCTTGGACCAGCTCATTTCCGAGACATGGACCAGGCCTTCGATCCCGGGTTCGAGCTCGATGAAGGCGCCGTAATCAGTCAGTGAGACCACCTTGCCCTTGACTCGCATGTTCACCGGGTAGCGCTCTGCGATCGACGCCCAGGGATCCGGAATAAGCTGCTTATAGCCAAGGCTGACTCGCTCGCGGTCGCGATCGAATTTCAGGACCTTGACCTGCACTGATTCGCCGACCCTGAAGATCTCATTGGGATTCTGAATCCGGCCCCACGACATATCGGTAATATGGAGCAGACCATCGAGGCCTCCGAGGTCAATGAAGGCGCCATATTCGGTGATGTTCTTGACCTGACCTTCGACGATGATCCCATCTTCGAGGTGGCGCAGCGTCTCCTCCTTGCGATTGGCGTTCTGCTCATCGAGCACCACCTTGCGCGAGAGGACTATGTTGCCGCGCTTCTTGTTGACCTTGAGGACACGAACCTCGATCTCTTTGTTTCGGAAGCTGTCCAGGTTACGGACGGGACGGATGTCGACCTGCGAGCCAGGAAGAAATGCTGGAATACCGCCGATATCGACGCGCAGACCGCCCTTGATACGATCCATGACGCGGCCGCTGAGCGTCGTCCCGCGGCGATAGGCCTGCTCAATCCTGTCCCAAGTCTGCATGCGAAGGGCATCGGCTCGAGAGAGCTCGACGTAGCCTTCGTTGTTCTCGAGTTGCTTGACGAGGACATCGACCTGATCGCCAATCTTGACCGTCAGCTGGTCGCCATCGCGGAACTCATTGATGGGCACCATGCCTTCGGATTTGAATCCGATGTCGATGATCACTCCCTGTTCAGTGATCTTCTCGACCGTGCCCTTGACGACTTCGCCTTCGCTGACTTCAGCGTGGTGCTGCCGTTCATGGGCATCAAGGATGGCTCCGAAATCCTCGGCTCCACCCATCTCCCCGGTCTCTCCGGTGGCTTCCTGCGATGCGGCCTCGGCCGATGCCGGTGTCTCTTCGCCGGCGCTATCCTCAGCGACGGGCGCAGTCTCAGCCGTAGCTTCGACAGGACCGGCAGCAGTGCCGGCAGTAGTAGAAGCTGCGAGGGGGGTCTGGGGTGTACTGATGCCGGCGTCGGTAGCCTCGTTGCCGAGGGATGCCGTCTCTTGTTCTGCCGCGGCCGGAGCTGGTTGCTGGCCTTCGCTACCGGTGCTCGCGGACTGATTTGGGTTATTGGTTGACATTGAAAGTGGACTTCCTCCTAAACAGACTCCGCGGCTGCTACACACAGCGCGGTACCGTGGACTTTGGTTCTCTCCATCTCTCGTCCGCTCTTATTCAGAGCGGCACCACAGTTAAGAGATTTCGAATCATAAACCGTCGGCATCTATTTGCCAACGATGCAAGCTGAACTTGACCCACGACGATTTTTGAAGTGGCTCAGGCTTCGACCGGCAGCCCGGCGGCCGCCTCTTCGAGCGTCCGCAGTCTCTCGACGACTTTTCTGATCATCCAGTCAGGTGTCGATGCGCCGGCGCTTACGCCGACACGCTCAAGACCTCGCACGTCTTCGGGGCGAACCTCGTCTTCAGTCTCGATGAGCAGCGATCTGGGGCAGACTTCTTTCGCAACTTCGACAAGCTTGTTGCTATTGGCGCTATGACGGCCGCCAATGACATACAACAACTCAACCTCGGAAGCCAGTTCGCGCACGGCGGCCTGATTCTCTTCGGTTGCGTCGCAAATCGTCTCACAAACTTTTACCTCGGGCACGCGCTGCTGGAGCAACCCGACGATTGTCCGGTACTTCTCTGGGGTCAGTGTGGTTTGAGCTATTGTGCCGACTCGCTCCAGGGCAGGCAGTGCAAGTGTCTCCTCGACACTCTTGACGACGTAGGCGTCCCCCTCGACATAGCCCAGAATACCCCTGATCTCCGGATGGTTACGGTCACCTACAATAACGACTGTGTAACCCTCATTGCGCAATTCGACAGCTTTTCGTTGCGAATAATGAACGTACGGGCAGGTGCCGTCCATGACGCGGAGGCCTCTAGCCTTGAGGTCTTCGTAGACTTGCGGTGCAACGCCGTGAGCGCGAATGATGACCGTGCCGTTGGAGGGGCGATCGTTCTCGTCTGCCACATCAATGCCATCAGCGGCGAGTCGCTTAATCTCCTGGGCGTTGTGAATCAACGGCCCCAGCGTCACCACGGGCTCACCGTCAGACTTTTCCAGCGCCCGGTAGGCGAGGTCGACAGCCCTCTTGACGCCCATGCAAAAGCCCAGGCTTTCGGCTAAAAGTATCTCCATTGCTGTTTGATCTGCTCTCCGGCAGCAAAACACGACTCTAAGGTGTGAGGGGACCCTTGTCAAGCCGCAACCGTAAGAGAGTCATAGTTTAAAGCACTTAGCGCTATTCCGGTCAGAAGAGTTACCTCGCCTCAAGTCAGTAGAATTCTCTTATCTTTTTCGTTACCCACAAAGATGCTCGTAGGGGCGGCTCGCGAGCCGCCCCCAGACGCTTCTTGGCCATGGAAGGCACTATTTGGAATCGGCCGGGTGGGGGCGGCTCGCGAGCCGCCCCTACGAGCATCTTTGTGGCTACCTGGTCCGAGGGTAGCCGCACGCCATAACTCCCTTTCCGGGCTGGACTAGACCATCACAAACCAGTCTAATAGCGACAATCTCTGACCTTCGGAAAGGAGAATTTCCAGTATGAGGCGAGGCCTCCGTATCCCCACACTGTCCATATTGATCGTATTGTCGATGGTCCTCACGGTTCCGAACCTGAGCCAGGTCAAGGAAAGCTATCCGACCAGCCCAGACTCGACCGTGCAACCGGGCGTGCCCAAAGGCGAAGTGCTCAAATTCACCTTCGATCAATCGAAGATATTTCCTGGTACCTGGCGCGAATATTGGGTCTACGTTCCGGCGCAGTATTCACCCGATCGCCCGGCATGCCTCTACGTCAATCAGGATGGCATTCAGTGGAACGCCCCGGTCGTCTTCGACAACCTGATAGCCAAGAAAGATATGCCGGTAACTATCGGCGTCTTCGTCATGCATGGACGCGTCAAGGCTCAGGACAGCAATGCGTCATTGGATCGCTTCAACCGAAGCTACGAGTATGACGGCCTGGGTGATAACTACGCGCGGTTTATTCTCGATGAGCTGCTGCCTGAGGTCGAGAAGCAGAAGACCTCAGATGGAAGAGCGATTCATATTTCAAAGAGCGGTAACGACCACGCCATCGGAGGCTCGAGCAGCGGCGCTATTTGCGCATTCAATGCGGCATGGGAACGGCCGGACGCGTTCAGCCGCGTCTTCAGCACTATCGGCACGTATGTCGGCCTGCGCGGTGCAGACCGGCTTTCGACGCTGGTGCGCAAGTTCGAGCCGAAACCGATTCGCGTCTTCATGCAGGACGGTGCGAACGATCTCAATATCTATGGCGGGGACTGGTGGATGGCGAATCAGACACTCGAGAGGGCCCTCACATTCGCCGGCTACGAGGTCCAACATGCGTGGGGCGAGGGTGCTCACAATGGGCAAATGGGAACGTCTCTCTTCCCGGATGCCATGCGCTGGCTATGGCGTGATTGGCCTCAGCCCGTTAAGACCGGACAATCAAAGAACGCGGCGCTCACCGACCTGCTCATCCCGGGCGAGAATTGGCAGCTTGTGGCAGATGGCTATCGTTTCACCGAAGGGCCGGCCGCCAATGCCAGTGGAGAGGTCTTCTTCAACGATATTCCAAACAGCAAGATTCTACAAGGTTGGTCTCGATGGGAAGGTGAGTCTCTTCGTCTCCGACTCGAAGCGGGGGAACGGCCAGGCCTTTGGTCCTGATGGCCGGTTGTTTGCAGTGGCGAGCGGCGAAGACCGTGTGCTCGCGTACACAGCTGACGGCAAGGTGACAACCATCGCCGATGGGATCAAGGGCAACGACCTCGTCGTGGCTCACAATGGCGTCATCTATGTCACGGAGCCCGGGCCGGCCGGTGAAGCAAAGAGTCGCATCTGGCTCATCAAGCCGAATGGTGAGAAGCAGGTCGTGGACACAGGCCTTCTCTATTCGAATGGAGTGACGCTCTCGCCGGATCAGTCGTTGCTTTATGTCGATGACATGCGAACTCACTGGGTCTACAGCTATCAGATTCTTCCAGACGGTTCGCTGACGTCAAAGCAGAAGTACTACTGGCTGCATGTTCCGGATACGGCGGATGACAGCGGCTCTGATGGCATGCGAGTAGACAGGGACGGACGCTTGTATGTGGCTACGAGGATGGGGATTCAGGTGTGTGACCAGGCGGGACGGGTTAACTGCATCATCCCGACTCCAAATGGCCGGGTAGCGAATCTGTCTTTTGGAGGCGAGAAGTTCGACACGCTTTATGCGACGTGCGGGGATAAGGTCTACCGGCGGAAGCTGAAGGTGCGAGGGGCCCAGGGATGGGACGCGCCGAACAAACCGCCCGCCCCGCGGCTTTAGGCGGGATTTGGGGCGGCGATAGGGCGGCTCGCGAGCCGCCCCATACGTCGCCCCATTCGCTGCGGAGGCTTGTAAGGCAGCGGCCAGTCGCCTGCCCTCCAGAGCGCCGTCCGGCGCAGAGCGATCACCGGGAATAAAACGGCGGTCTGGCGGAATATCTTCTCTGACGGGCAAATTGACAGTACGCGGACCGAAGTCCGACAATTGAATCCAGGAGAAAGGTTACGGTCGTAAAAGAGTCAAGGAGTCTTCATGCTGATCAAACGGCAAAGCGACATCAAATCATCAGAGATCACCGACGAGAAGGTCTATACCAACCGCCGGAAGTTCATTCTCGGGGCTGCTGCTCTGGGCTCGGCGGCTGCGGGGCTCGGCATCCGAGACTGGCTCTGGGCGCCGAGAGCCGCTTCGGCACCTGTCAATCCCAACGACAATCCATTCAAGACATCCGAGGCGCAAACGCCGTACAACGACATCACCAGCTACAACAACTTCTACGAGTTCGGGACCGACAAGTACTCGCCCGGCAAGACTGCAGGAAGCCTCAAGACCAGGCCGTGGAGCGTCAAGGTTGAGGGCGAGATAAGGAAACCGAAAACGTACGATGTTGACGAATTGATCAAGCTCAGCCCACCGGAGGACCGCATCTATCGCCTTCGCTGCGTTGAAGGCTGGTCGATGGTCATCCCCTGGGTAGGCTTTCCTTTGAGTGCGCTGATCAAGCAGGTTGAGCCGACCGCGAAAGCAAAGTTCATCGAGTTCACTACGCTGCTCGATCCGAAACAGATGTGGGGACAGAGAAGCGGCGTCCTCGATTGGCCTTATGTTGAAGGCCTAAGAATGGACGAAGCCATGCATCCGCTGGCCATTCTCGCCCATGGTCTCTATGGAAAGCCGCTTCCGAATCAGGATGGCGCGCCAATTCGACTCATCGTTCCGTGGAAATACGGATTCAAGAGCATCAAATCGATTGTCAAGATTCGATTCGTGGAGTCTCAACCAACGAGCACCTGGACAAAATCTGCACCGAGCGAATACGGCTTCTATTCAAACGTCAATCCTAACGTCGATCATCCCCGCTGGAGCCAGGCGACGGAACGGCGTATTGGCGAAATCAGGAAGCGTCCGACGCTCATGTTCAACGGCTACGCCGATCAGGTAGCAAGCCTGTATAACGGCATGGACCTCAAGAAGTACTACTGATCAGCCGTGAAACAAAAGCAGATTGTCTGGCTCAAGGTTGTCATTCACATCGCTTGCCTGATTCCCCTGGCACTGCTCGCCTGGGATTTCTACAAGGGCCAGCTCGGCGCCAATCCAATTGAAGTTATCACCCATTCGACGGGCTCCTGGACGCTCAATTTTCTACTCATAACCCTGAGCGTCACACCTCTGCGAGTCATCACCGGACAGCCGTGGCTGATCAGGTTTCGAAGGATGCTTGGGCTCTACGCCTTCTTCTACGCCTGCCTTCATTTCACTACTTACATCTGGCTCGACCAGTTCTTTGATTGGATGGGAATAACGAAGGACGTCGCCAAGCGTCCGTTCATCACGGTCGGATTTGCGGCATTCCTGACGCTCATTCCCCTGGCGCTGACATCGACTAAGGCAGCGGTGCGATTTCTGACAGGCAGGCGATGGCAGCTGCTTCACCGGCTGGTTTACTTCTCAGCACTATTCGGAGTGATCCACTATCTCTGGCTGGTCAAGGCCGATATTCGCACTCCTGTGATCTACGGCATGATACTGGGTGCGCTGCTTCTGTACCGGCTTGTGACGGCGGTGTCATGGCCGCGACTGACGCGCGAACGTAGCCTCAAGGACCCCATCTAGGAAGCAATTTGGAGTGCGGCTATCCAAATCACGGGGGACCGGGTAGCCACAAAGATGCACAAAAGACACAAAAGGATTCGGCGGCATTCTCCCTTTTATCTTTACTTTTGTGACTTTTGTGCATCTTTGTGGCTACCGGTCCCCCGTGATTTTGACTTCGCAAAGAAACGCTTCACTTCGACTTCGGTCAGAAGTCGATAGCTGCCTAACGGCAGGCGTTCGTGCTGCAACGGCCCGATAGCCACACGGCGCAGCTTGACCACCGAGTGGCCTATCGAGTCGAACATCTTGCGGATCTGCTGATTCCGCCCTTCATAGAGCACAACCTCGTACCATGCGTTCGCGGTAGTCTCCCTGATCAATCGAATCCCTGCGGGAGCCGTGCGATGGGCATCAACCTTCACTCCGCGTACGAGCTTGCCTATCAGCTCCGGCCGGGGCCGGCCTTTGACTTTCACCTCATACCTCTTCGGCACGATCTTGGTAGCTGTCAGGAGATGAGTGAAATTGCCGTCGTTGGTTAGAAGGAGCAGTCCTTCAGTATTGAAGTCGAGTCTGCCTACCGGATGAACCTTACGTCCGTACTTGCCGATAAGATCGGTTACCAGGGGACGGCCGCGGTCGTCCTTCGTGCTGCTCAGGTAGCCGGCCGGTTTGTTGAGCAGGATGTAGATGCTCTCTTTCGACTCAAGCCTCGGATTGATGAGGCGGCCGCGAACCTTGATATCGTCCTTGTCGGGATCTGCCTTGACACCCAGCTCAGTGACCACCCGGCCGTTGACGGTAACCTCGCCCGCCTCCACCAACTCCTCAGCCTTGCGGCGCGAGGCAATACCCGCGGCAGCGATAATTTTTTGAAGACGTTCCTGCATCAGATCACTTCCGTTGCTTCATCCTGTGCGGACGTTTCCTGCAGCAGCCGTACGCGCTCTGCCAGCCTCACCATCCCGAGGCTTTCCGCCGTAGACAATGCAGTCAGCCAGCAGTTCGTGCGCCCTGGTGACATCTCCATCACCATTTCTCGAGATCAGCAAGCGCGCATAGGCTAAGCGGCTCTCAGCGCCCGCGGGAGCTGCCCCTATTCGTAAATTCTGTTCGATCGCGTCCTCGTAGTGGCCGGCCGCGTCATCTGTCCGCGATAGAACTTCTGACAGCAAACCCAGAGCGAGGGATGTCGAGCCTGCGCATACGCCCGAACTTCCGATTACCAGACAACGTCCCGAATACGGCAGCAGCAGCTCATAGATGGTGCCGGCTCGCCGCACATCACCGAGGAAATAGCAGGCAAAGGCGAGGCTTGCAAGGACAGTTACCCAGCTCCCATCGCGCGGCAGATCCTTCAAGTCGTGGGCAAACGAAGCCTCAAACGCCTGACGTGCCTGAGCGCGATCTCCAAGATGGCTGAAGAGCCACGCGAGCGTCGTCCGCGTACCTGGAATCTGGGGATATTTCTCGAGCCAATCCGAAACCATGGCAATCAATTCCCGGGCGCGGCCCTGTCCGACGCGGATGTTGACGAGGAGCACCCCAAACAGAGAGGGCGGCCGCAGGATCCTGAACGCGCCTGCCAATCGCCAGGACCTGTTGAGAGAGCCGTTCGGCCTCCTCGAAGTGTCCTTTCATCAGCTCGCGCGCGGCCGACAGCGAGACGGTCAGCCAGAGATAGCGCGGCTGTCTCAGTTCCTGCGACAACTGAATGCAGGCTTCGGCCTCGAGGTCCGCCGCTTCGACCGCAGTCAACTCGAGCAGGTCCAGGAATCGGCGGTAATGGGCGCGCAGCGCCAGCTCACCCTGATTCGTCGTTTCCGCCAGGCGGAGCATCTCAGTGGCTGCCGCCAGCCGCTCGGTCACATTCACTGTTCCTGCCATGGCCATATGGCGCGCATAGAGCGCAGCTGCGAGGGCCTCCGGGTTGCCAACCCGGCGCGCCATCTCGACTGCTTCGCGACTGTGTCTGTCGCGCAGCTCCGGCTCGTAATAGAGAGCCTGCGAAAGCTGAGCAAGCAGCTTGGCCCGCAGAGCGCTATCGCCATCTCCAAGAGTGGCGAGCGCGTCACGCAATATCTCGAGCACGGGCTCATCGACTCTCCCGGCGGGACCCGTAAGGTTGGTCGAGAAACCCAATGCTGCTCGCGCAAGCGCACCCTTTGCGCCGATTTTCCGCGCCAGCTCAGCGGCGCGCTGGAAGGTCTGTCGCGCGGGCACGAGGTTGCCGGCCTTGATTTGAGCTTCACCCATCGAGAGCGTCAACTGGACCAGCCGCTCCTCGTCTCGAGGCGTGAGCTCCTGTTTTCGATTCAGGGCGTCGATCGCCCGCTCATAGTCGGCGGCTGCATCCTCGTAACCGAGAAGAACTGTGGCGCGCTTTGCGGCCCGCTCCGCGTAATGAATCGCCTTGCTGACCTCCCCCGCCTCACCTTCGACAACCGCCTGGTGAAAGTGATAGGCCAGCTCGGGCAGATAGGCATCAATGGATTTCGCATGCGTCTTCTCGAGAGCCTCGCCGACGTTCTTATGAAGGCGCACTCGGCGGGCCGCCGTGAGCTCGTCATAGAGAGTCTCGCGGATCAACGCGTGCGCAAAACTGTACTGGCCCGCGGCTCGTGGCACTTCGACAATCACCCGTGCCGCGACGGCTTCGTCGAGAGCCTCCAGCAGCCGCTCCTCTCCAATTCCGCTGAGTGGAGCAAGGAGTGTAAAGCTGAAGTCGCGTCCGACCACCGCGGCCAGCGTCAGCAGACGGTGACAGTCAGGCGACAACCGATCGAGACGGCGGCCAATTACTTCGCGTACTCCGCGCGGTATGCCGAGCGTGAACATGCCGCTCACGTCGCTCCGGCTCAACTGCCCTTCAGCTACCAGCAATCGGACGATCTCATTGACGAAGAAGGGATTCCCTTCGGTAGTCTTGTAGACCGCCGCGGCCAGCCGCTCAGGCGCGTCAATGCCGGCGGTCAATTCAATGAACTGGGCCACCTCGGCCTGCGCTGAGGCCTGACAACTGGAGGCGTTCGATCGGCCCCTGGCGCGCCATCTCACCCAGCGCTTCGGCCAGAGGATGCTTCTGGTCAACCTCCTGTTCGCGGTAAGTGCCGACGACGAGCAATCGAGTCTCTCTCAGTTCGCGCGACAGAAACTGAAGCAGCAGGAGTGACGGCTTGTCCGCCCAGTGCAGATCGTCAAGAACAATGAGCGTCGGGCGCTCTCGCGACTCGTGCTTGAGGAAGGTCGTGATACTGTCGAAGAGCCGGAAGCGTGCCTGCGCCGGCTCAAGAAGAGGAGCCTCGGGAAGATCGGGCAGCTTCTCACGAATGGTCGGAGCTATCTGAGCAATATCGATCGCACCAGGGCCCATCATCGCCCGCAGGTCCTCCGCCGAACGGTCCTGCACATAGCTGCGGATTATCTGCACCCAGGGCCAGAAGGCTGGTGCACCTTCCCCCTCATAGCATTTTCCAGTGAGAACGTGGATGCCTCGGAGCCGTGCATAGGTGGCAAGCTGCTCGACCATGCGCGTCTTTCCACTTCCAGGCTCACCGGCGAGCATGATCAACCGGCCATCCTGGGCTACCGCCTGGTTGAGGCTGTGGCGCAAATGCTCAGTCTCGGCAGCACGCCCGACAAAGACACCCATCGCCAGCCTCGCAAGAGATCGGCTGTCAGGCGCATGCCCGTCGTCATCCTCCTCGGGCGCATCGCGCTGCGAACCGATCGCGCCGAGCGCGTTTGCGACATCAGCCGAGCTCTCCGGCCGCTCCTCCGGTGTCTTCGCGAGCATCTTGAGAATGAGCATCTCCAGAGCGCGGGGGATCTCTGGATTGTGCCAGGAAGGCGCTACCGGTGGCGTGTTGATGTGCTGGGAAATGACTCCCATAAGGTGGTCGCCCTGAAAAGGACGTCTCCCGGTGGCCATTTCGTAGAGAATCACGCCCAACGAGTAGAGATCACTCTGAGGACGCGCCTCGAGACCAAGGGCCACTTCGGGCGGCAGGTAGGCGACAGTCCCGACGAGCGTACCCTTCATCGTGATGGTCGCGAAATCAATACCGATCGCCAGTCCGAAATCTCCGATCTTGGCTTGGCCCTGGTTGCCGAGCCAGATGTTGCCGGGCTTCAGATCACGATGAACAATACCTCGCTCATGAATATGCGTCAGCGCATTGCAGACCTGTGATGCGAGATCGAGAAGCTGCGGCAAGGCGAGCGGCTGTCTGCCTGTGCCGGCAAGCAAGTCGGCCAGGGAGCCGCCTTCGACGTATTGGCTGACAACATATGGGCGACCCTCCATGTCTCCGATGTCATAGATCGTGACGATGTTTGGATGCTCACCCAGACGGCCCATTGTCTGAGCCTCACGAGCGAAGCGGGCTGCGCCCTCGGCATCGAGCGACGTCTTGAGCAGGCTGATCGCCACGTCCCGATCGAGGCGGGTATCATGCGCAAGATAGACTCGCTTCTGACCGCCCTCACCGAGCAGCCGGCCGACGCGATACCGGCTTCCGGCAATCGTCTCCGGAAACTGGCCAACGAGCATTTCTATCGCGCTGCCCGGTATTGTCGATTCAGGATCACTCATTTTCGAGATTCCAAGGCCTTTCTCCTCGACAATAGACTATAGGCCTGGACGCCGAGTTTGACGAGCGTACGAGTCATCAGGCCCACGCGCCTTCGCCGCACACTGTCGGCAGAGATTCCGTGGCCGGCGTAGATTCGCTTGAAGGCCAGACACGCGCAGACATAGACCGCTCGCGCGATCCAGGGCTGCTTCCGAAGATACTCGCTTCTGGTGCGCTCCCGGGTCGCCCTGAAGGAGTAAAACGCATCCCAGGAGCGCTTGTTCTCAACCAGCAGCTCGTCGCGCGAGAAGACAGGATGGCCGAGATAATCGGGCGGCCGCAGGGATGTCAACCAGAAGCGATCCTGAAGCAGTGTCATGCTCCGCTTCGTCCTGGTCACAACCTCCGAGCGCGTCTTCATATCCTGGACCATCTCGAAGTAGTCCTTGGTTCCGGGATAGGGGCTGTATTGAGTAAACTGGGCCAGCATCGTTCCAGAGCTCGTCGCAAATTGCCGCATTGTCTCGAGCGTCTCTCGAGTGTCAGTCTCGAGACCGGTAATGATTGAGCTGAGCACCAGAATACCCCACTCCTGAAACTTGCGAATCCGTTCGACCATCTGCTCACCTGATGCGTTCCATGCCTTGCTGACTCTCGCGAGCGATTCAGGATTGAACGACTCGACTCCAATGAGCACGGCACGGATGCGGGCCTGGTGATACATGGCGGAGATGTACTCCTCGTCGTCGACGGCCTCGTACGTCGTCTGCGTGATCGAACGCACATGCGCCGGCACGGACCGGTCATATTCAGCAAAGAACTCGAGTCGCTCCTCTCGCATGCGCTCGAATTCACGCCTTCGAGCAGCGCTCGGCTCACGCTCGATCCGGCTTCGGGTAGCTGGATTGAAGTTGTCGTCAGCGAACGCAATGTACTTGAATCCGATGCCGGCGAGCTGATTTACCTCCTCGATGATCTTGGAGGCCAGCCGCCGGCGCGGCCGACGTCCATCCGTAACCCAGACTGAACAGAAGCTGCAGTTCTCGGGGCAACCCGCAATTGTCTGTACCGTGGCAAAGAGGTATTTCGACGGATCGAGCAGGTCCCAGCGGGCCTGGGCCAGTGATTCTCCGGCCACTCGACCACCGTCATATCTCTTCTTCAAGCGGCCGCCGAGTGCGTCTTCGACGACCTGGCGCCAGATGAGATCGCCATTACCAGTGACGACTGCGCTGGCACCCATCTCGAGCGCCTCCTCGGGGAAGATGGTGGCATGCACTCCGCCGACAATGGCCTGGGCCCCACGCGCTCGGGCGGCTCTGGCTATACCATAGCCCCGAAGGCAGTTGCCGCTGTTGATGCCCACACCGACGATGTCACCGGCGCGAACCATCTCGGGATCAAAGCGAGCGAGGGCTTCGTCGATAACTAAGGGATCGCCGACCAGATCGGCGGGGGTTGCGGAGGCAAGCACAAACAACCAGCGAGGCGTGAAGAAGCTGTAGCCAAAAGTAGATAGCGAAGGATTTATAAGAATGACCCTGGGCAAGGTTTCACCCCCTGTTTTCTAAAGCGTCAGCGCCGTCGAAAATCGGCCATAGTTTCGCATTCCAGCGAGACAATTGAAATTGGTCGTCGATGGCTCGCGGAAAGGCGGAAAAACATCGTCGGGCATATTCAAGGAAGCAATTTGGAGTGCGGCGACCTGTCGCCGCTTTTAGTTACCTGCTGCAGAGTCTATCGAAGAGGCCTCTCAGCTCCGATGCACCAATAGATAACTTAAAGCGGCGACAGGTCGCCGCACTCCAAATTGCTCCCTTCGGCGGGCCATGTACAAACTCAAGGGGACGCCGGGCAATCAGACGACAGGCGTGTGATAACATTCGAGATTATGGGAGCGCTCACTCTCGATCATGCCAGGGCTGCACTTGAGCAATACTTTGGCTTCAACTCATTTCGCGAAGGGCAGGCGGATGTTATTCAAGCAGTCCTCGACGGCCGGGATGCGATCGTCGTCATGCCTACCGGAGGCGGCAAGTCTCTCTGCTATCAGCTTCCTGCGATCCTCGGAAGAAACACGACGCTGGTCATCTCGCCTCTGATAGCCCTCATGAAAGATCAGGTTGATTCGCTGGAAGCGCGAGAGATACCCGCGACATTCATCAACAGCTCTATTCCGCAAGCCGAGGTTTCAGCTCGACTGAGAGAGATTGCACGCGGAAGTTATCGCCTTGTCTATATCGCGCCTGAACGCTTTCGCAGCCCGCGGTTCATCGATTCACTCAGGGAGCTGCAGGTCGGACTGTTCGCGGTCGATGAGGCTCACTGCGTCTCGGAGTGGGGGCACGACTTCCGCCCCGACTACCTGCGTTTACGCCAGGCGGCCGAGGCCATCGGAAGACCGCAGATGCTCGCCCTGACGGCAACCGCTACGCCGGCAGTGCGAGCAGAAATACAAGCGCAGCTCGGCCTGCGCGAGCCCGCCACTTTCGTCGCCGGATTCGATCGTCCGAATCTCGTCCTCAGCGTAATCGCCTGCCGTACCGAGCGTGAACGCGTAGAGCAAGCCTGCAACATAGCGCGTGAAGCAGTGGGAGCAGGGATCGTCTATGCCTCGACGAGAAAGGGCGTCGATTCGATAACAAGCGAACTCCAGGCGAGCGGCCTGAAGGTCGCCGCCTACCACGCGGGGCTCGATGACGCGACTCGGCGGCGAGTCCAGGACAGTTTTATGGGCGACGAGCTCAAGGCAATCGTCGCAACCAACGCGTTCGGAATGGGTATCGACAAGCCCGACCTGAGATTTGTGACGCACTACAATCTTCCGGGCTCGGTCGAAGCCTATTACCAGGAGGTTGGACGCGCAGGCCGGGACGGGCTGCCTTCAACCTGCACGCTTCTCTTCAACTACGTTGATACCAGGCTGCACAACTTCTTCATCGATAGCGGCTTCCCTCAGCCGGAGCTGGTGAAGTCGGTTTACAAGCGGGCGCTGGAGCTCTGCAATGCTCCCGGTTCGGGCGGCGAGTGCTCTGCCAGATCGCTGGCACTTGAATTCGGGCAAAGCGGAAAGGCTGCGGAGGCGGCGCTCGCTTTGCTCGAAAAGGCCGGACATATCGAGCGGCGTCCGGCAGTCAGGCTCATCGACCGCGTGTCGATTGACGCCCTGCGGATCAACTGGGGCGAGCTTGACCGGAGAATCTCCTGGGAGAGGCAGAAACTTAGAACTGTCGTTGACTACGGTTACCACCGCGCTTGTCTGCGACAGTTTCTTCTTAGATACTTCGGCGATCGAAAGCGAATCGAGCATTGCCAGTGCGCCAACTGCCGCCCGATGACGACGGCCGGTCGCTCAATTGCTCCGGCTCAGTTGAAGGTATCCAGGATACCGGCAGCGCCCGGGGGGCAAGTCGTCGCGGCCAACAATGACGAGCAGCACCTGACCGTGAGAAAGACCTTGAGCTGCATTGCGAGGATGAACGGCCGCTATGGCAAGGGCATGGTCGCCAATGTTCTGCGCGGCTCCCGGGCAAAGAATGTCATTGGTACCGGACTTGAAGAACTCTCGACCTACGGTCTGCTTGGACGATATTCACAGGACGAGCTGACGAGGCTGATCAATGCGCTTGTGGTTGCCGGCTGTGTCCGTCAAAGCGGCGGGATGTATCCAACGGTCTCACTGACAGAACTGGGTAAAGAAGTTATGCATGATCGACGCAGAGTCGAGCTCGATCTGGAAGCGGTAGCTTCAGAGACGGTCAGCTGATATGAACAGACATCACTCAGTAGTCTGCATAGGTTTGCTGCTCTTGCTGCTTCAAGCCAGGCCTGACGCTATTGGCGAAGTCGACCGCCTCTTCGGCTATGGCGCCGACCTGGCTCGCGAACGGCAAGTGTTGGGTATTCTCGAGTCCGCGCTCAATTCCGACACCAATAACTACCAACTGCTCTGGCGTGCCACGCGCTCCTACTACTTCGTCGGCAATCTGACCACCGACAACACGAAGTCGCGCTACTACGAGCAGGGGATTGCCGCAGGGCAGCGTGCAATAGCGGCAAGCGCCGATGGCGTGGAAGGCCATTTCTGGCTCGGCGCCACATATGGCGCATATGCCAGGGAGAAGGGTGCGTTCAAGGCTCTGGGCACGGTTGGCAAGGTGCGCGCCGAGATGGAGACCGTTATTCGATTGAATCCACGCTACGAGGATGCACGCGGCTATCTTGCGCTCGGTGAGCTCGACCGGCAATTGCCTCACTTGCTGGGCGGCAATGACAAGCGCGCAGTCCAGTATCTCGAAGACGGTTTGCGCATCGCGCCCAATAATCTGGAGATTAAGTTTGCTCTGGCTCAGGCGTATAAGGACGCAGGCCGGAAGGATGATGCAAAGAAGCAATTGCAGGAGCTTCTGCAGATGCAGCCGCGTGGGCCGAGAGCGCATGAGAGCAGAGCGACTCAGGAGAAGGCGCGCGAGTTGCTCGCCAAAATGGGCGGGTGAAGACCTATCTCGAGGCACCCTTGTAGGGGCAGGGCTCGTCCCTGCCCGTCCCGCGCCGTCTGGCGCGGGTAATCATATCGGTTCATTTTCGCGGGGGATCTCACTGAGACCTCGAATCGGCCCATGCGTTGTGTCCCCCGCGCCAGACGGCGCGGGACGGGCAGGGACAAGCCCTGCCCCTACAACGTTGACGCGAAGTGCAGCAACGGCCTTACAACAGTGATTGACGATTATTCTTTCCCGTGATAAATCCAATGGTGCGGTGGTCAGACCAATAGAGCTCGAAGCTAACGAGCCAGAAACGCTGGCTTCTCCTGGGATGGGTTGTTACCACGACTGCTCAATGAAGGAGGCTGGTTATGAGATTGCGATTCTCGCTGTCCGCTGTCCCTCTGCTGCTGATCCTCTCAGCACTCGCCCAGGCACAGGGCCTGGGTAAAATCGTCGGCACTGTTTCAGGATCCCTCCGGAGGCGTGGTCGTCGGCGCCAGGGTCACGGCCACGGACGTGGCTCACGGGTTTACGCGTACCGCGACCACCGACTCCGAAGGCATCTACATCCTCGATGCACTTCGCCCGTCAGAATATGACGTCAACGTCGAGGCTGCGGGATTCCCGCCAATCACCCAGAAGGGAGTGACGGTCCTCGCGGATCAAACCCTGACCGTCAATCTCAAAGTCCAGGTCGGCTCACTGACGGAAGTGGTGACCGTCGTTGACAACAGCGCGCAGGTCGATGTCTCGACCGCCACCCTGAAGCAGGTCATCGAACAGCGCCGCCTGACCGAACTGCCTCTCAACGGCCGCAACGCGGCGGACCTGAGCCTGCTCGTCGCAGGGACGCTCAACTATCCGACCAACCCGAACAGCCCAACCGGTACCTTCGCCGGAGGCACACTACAAGGGGCAACGAAGACGTTCCCGGGCGCCGTCGCGATCATCACCAATGGATCGCGCCAGAACCAGGTCAGCTACCAGCTCGACGGCGGGAACAACGTCGACGAGTACACCAATGTCAATCAGCCGTTCCCGATGCCGGATGCCCTTCAGGAATTCAGCGTGCAGACGACCAACTACAGTGCCCAGTACGGTCAGAACGCAGGCGGGGTGGTCAACGTCGTCACCAAGTCTGGCAGCAACAATTTTCATGGGAGCGCGTTCGAGTTCCTGCGTAACGCGGTCTTCAACGCCAAGCCCTGGCAGGCGCCGACGCGCGATGCCCTCAAGCGCAATCAATTCGGGGGAACCATCGGCGGCCCGATCATCAAGGAGAAGACCTTCTTTTTCGCTGGATACCAGGGCACGATCCAGCGCAACCTGCTGCAGGGAAATACAGCCACGGTTCCCAGCGCAGCCCAGAGAGCATTAGCATCAGACCCGGCGGTCATTGAGCTCCTCAAGCATATTCCCATTGCTGCTGATGCCTCCGGACGAGTAACCTTCACGCGACCCGACCAGCAGGACTTCCACGAGGTCACTGGAAGAATCGATCACTCTTTCAGCACGAACGACCAGCTCACCGGACGCTACTTCTATGACCGCTTCAAGAGGAACGCCGTCTTCGATCCGGCCAACTTTCTGTCATATTCCGACGGTTCGACGATCGTTTCACAGAATCTGCTCCTTCATGAGACGCACATTTTCAAGTCGACCCTGATCAACGACGCGAGGTTCAGCTACGCGCGTGACGCAGCCGGCCGCGGTCCGGCAGCCAACGCCATGAGCGTTCAGGACCTGGGCGTGCTTCTTCCTTTCGGGTCAAGCGAACCGGCGATCCAGCAGATCCGGATCAACGGCGCCTTCAGCTTCGGTGACAATCCAAGTGCCCGCTTTATCAGAAACAATTTCACCTGGAGCGATGATGTGAGCTGGGTAATCGGGAAGCACGATCTCCGCTTCGGGGGAGTCATTGAACGGAGCCGCGTGGACCTCGACAACCAGTTCTTCCAGCCGTCTGAGTTCAGCTTTCCTTCGCTGACCGCATTTCTGGCCGGCCAGCTCGGCGACTACAGCGGGAATCTTGCGTTCCGCCAGGGTGCTGGAGAATTCAAGAATAATCGGAATACCTTCGCGGGTCTCTATTTTCAGGACAATTTCCGTGTCACAAAAAGGTTGACGCTCAACCTCGGCGTTCGCTGGGAGCCGGGCCTTCCGTGGCGTGAGATCAAGGGACGAGTCGAGCAATTCCGGCTCGATGGCCTGATTTCCAAGACCGTTTCAACCCAGTTCCCGCTGGCACCTGCAGGTGTCTACTTCCCGGGTGATCCCGGCGTTCCCGAGAACGGCGTCAATGCAAGTCTCAATAACTTCGCACCACGAGTGGGGTTTGCCTACGATGTCTTTGGTGACGGCAAGACCAGTATCCGGGGCGGGTTTGCGATTGCTTACGACACTCGAATACCGGGCGTTATCAACAACAGGTTTGCCGACCTGACACCGTTCAGCCCGCAGTTCGTGCTCAGTACACTGACAACAGTCACGCCGGGCACATTTACTGATCCGCTCTGCGTTCTGCCAGGAACGCCGGCCAAGGCGCTGGCTGGCTGCAAGTCGCAGGCCTCTGCATACCCGTTCCCGGCGACCATTCCACCGCCGTCGAACACGCCTTTCGGGTTGAATACGTTCGTCCTGAGCTGGGACCCGGTCAACAAATATCAGGTCCCGACGCTCAACACGTGGAATCTGACGATCGAGCGCGAGATAGGTTACGGCGTCCTCGCGCGCGCTGCATACGTAGGGTCTCACGGAAGCCACCTCATGGAGACGCTCAATCTCAACCCGGCGCCCGTGGGTGGGGCAGGTGGACCGAGACTCAACGCGATTGCAGGCAGCTCTCTCTTCAGCACGGTCCAGCAGGACCTTCAGGATATCAACTCGAGCTACCATTCGCTTCAGCTCTCGGCTGAGAAACGGATGTCGAGAGGCTTCACAATCCTCACCAACTACACGTATTCAAAGAGCATCGACGATCTTCCGGTGCAAGCGGGCGTGACCGGCTTCGATACCTCTTCTGCGCTCCCGTGGGATGCTGACGGACGCCACCAGTTCGATCGAGGGCCGTCCGAGTTCGACCACACGCATCGCTTTGTGGCCTCTTTCGTCTGGGAGCTGCCCTCGCTGGCGCAGAGCGGATGGATGCACGCAATCTTTGGCAACTGGCAGGTCAGCGGACTGGTCCAGGCCCAAACAGGGCGGCCCGTGACCGTCCTTCAGGGATCGAATATTTCGGGCACGGGTATCGGCAAAGATCGCGGGACATTCACTGGAAGCGACCCCTACGCAGGAGGAGCCTGCGCAGCATCGGGAACGACGGCACCTTGCTCGGACTGGATCAGTCCCGCTGCTTTCAAGCTGGCCTCGGACCCGACCATCAAGAACACCTTTGGCACAGTCGGTAAAGGCAGCTTGCGCTTCCCCGGCCTCTACACCTGGGACATGGGATTCTCGAAGACCTTCGGGATCACAGAGCGTCTCAAGCTGCAATTCCGTGCTGAGTTCTTCGATATCTTCAATCGTGTGAACTACCTGAGCGACGAAGGTACGGTCAACAGCTTCTCCAGCCTCACGACCAGGACCTTCGGCGGCCTGACCGCCGGCGGAGATCCCCGCATCGGCCAGATGGCGCTGAAGCTCAACTTCTAACCGAACCAGGAAAAACGCGCAAAAAGGGCGACAACGGGATATCCGTTGCCGCCCTTTTGTATTGAGTGCGCTACTTTGTGGCTATGTCTTTGGCTTTGCTTTCGTTTCGACGTGGGGAATACGTGCGAATCTTCCCACAGACCTGAGTAAAACCGCGCAGTATTAACATCCCCAGTCGCGGCAGCGTGCAAGCCAGTGGGACTGTTGATCACCGGCATATCTATTGCACGTCTGAAACCTTGATGGACAGACCAGCCCTACAACCTTGGCTAATCTGGCTATTCCTCCTCCTCACTGCGGTGGGGTTATCTTACGTGTTTTCGAGAGGCCTCGGCGCGGCCCGCCCAAAAGAAGTCTCCTACAACGAATTCCTCACTGAAATCGAGGCCGATCACCTCGCGGAAGTCAGCATCACAGAACGCGAGTTGGTGGGAGTCCTCAAAGAAGAGGCGAAAGGGGGCGGCTTGCAAAAGATCTCAACCAGTCGGCTGCCGAGCATTGAGGAGACTGCCCTGCTCAAGGAACTTCGGGATCATCAGGTCAGGTTCTAAGGTCGCATTGAATCGTCTGGCTGGATAGGGACTCTCTTGCCAATTGCCCTGCCAGTGATCCTTCTCTGGTACCTATTCAGCCAGGGCGCCCGGCGGTTCAGCGAACGGGCCGGACAAGCGATGACGTTCGGCAAGAACCGGGCCAAGATCTTTGATCAGTCAAGCCAGAACAAAGTGACTTTCACGGATGTTGCAGGCGTGGACGAAGCCGAAGCAGAGCTGGTCGAGGTCGTGGACTTTCTCAAACACCCGCAGAAGTATCAGCAGCTTGGCGGAAGGATTCCAAAAGGAGTGCTCCTGCTCGGCCCGCCCGGAACCGGCAAGACCCTTTTGGCAAAGGCGGTCGCTGGCGAAGCGGGAGTAGCCTTCTTCTCAATCTCGGGCTCGGAGTTTGTCGAGATGTTCGTCGGCGTGGGCGCCGCACGCGTCCGCGACCTGTTCGAGCAGGCCAAGCAGAAGGCGCCCTGCATAATCTTCATCGATGAGCTCGATGCAATCGGCAAATCACGATCGGCCGGCCGTGGAATGCTGATGAGCAACGATGAGCGCGAGCAGACGCTCAATCAATTGCTGGTTGAGATGGACGGCTTCGACACGTCGAAGGGCGTCATCATTATGGCCGCGACCAATACGCCGGAAGTGCTCGATCCGGCGTTGCTTCGCGCCGGCCGTTTCGATCGGCAGGTTGTCCTCGACCGCCCCGACCTCGAAGGCCGAGAGGCGATTCTGAAAGTGCACGCCCGCACCGTGAGGCTGACTCCGGAAGTAGACTTGAAAACAATCGCGGCGCGCACACCCGGAATGGCTGGCGCCGACCTGGCTAACGTGGTCAATGAAGGAGCGCTGCTTGCTGCTCGGAGGGGCGCGAGCGGCGTTGAGACGACGGACCTGGAAAAAGCTATTGATCGGGTCATGCTTGGTCTGGAGAAGAAGCATCGCGTTATGAGGAAGGAGGAGAAGGAACGCGTGGCTTATCACGAATCCGGGCACACGCTTGTGGCGCTCTCGGTCGAGCACGCCGATCCGGTGCATCGAGTGTCGATCATTCCACGAACGATTGGAGCGCTCGGTTACACGTTGCAGTTACCGACCCAGGAACGATACCTGATGACGAAACCGGAGATTGAGGATCAGCTTGCAGTAATGCTTGGCGGGCGCGTTGCCGAAGAGATCATTTACAACGACGTGATTTCAACGGGCGCGGCGGACGATCTGGAACGTGTTTCGGAGCTGGCGAGGCAGATGGTCACGCGTTTCGGGATGAGCGCAAAGCTCGGACATCTGACCTATGGCAAGCCCCTGGCTTCGCGTTTTCTGCCGGCCAGTTTTATCCCCGAAGAGCGCAACTACAGCGAGCAGACGGCAGAAATGATTGACGAAGAAGTTCGGCGGATCGTGGATACATCCTATAGTCGCGTCAAGGAGATTCTCACACGCAGGCGCGAAGAACTGGAAAGGATAGCCGCCGACTTGACCAGCAAGGAGACGCTCGATCGCGACGAGCTTGAGAAGCTGCTGGCACCTCGGCCGCGCCAAGCGCGGCCATCGCCTGTGGCATAGATTCCGCCCTCCATACGGGAGGCTGTCGGAAAAACATCGTTGGGCCTATTCAAGGAAGCAATTTGGAGTGCGGCGACTTGTCGCCGCTTTTAGTTACCTGCTGCTGTATTGGAGCAGAGGAGGCCCTCTTCTTCGATAGAGTCTGCAATAAGTAACACAAAAGCGGCGACAAGTCGCCGCACTCCAAATTGCTCCCTTGAGTGGGCTATATGATTTTTCCCGACAGGCTCCCTTCGAGATGCCATGCCTCGAATCTAACTAGAGCGGAACGCGATGAAGCCCCAAGATTTGATCAGTGTCCTCAATCTTCATCGCCAGCAAAAGAAATGCCGATGTCACGGGCTGCCTGCACGAGACAGTGAGAGGGCGGGACCGTCTTTACTTTCTTGATGGCGGTTTCGAGCGGGACGGCAGCTACTTCAGTTCCTCTCCACGCCAGAAGTTGACCAAATTTCGCCGCGGCGATGGCACGAATGGCCGCCGCTCCACATGCCGATGCAATCACTCGGTCGAAGGCAACAGGAGAACCGCCGCGCTGCAAGTGACCCAACACGACCACTCGTGCATCTCTTCCGGTTGTTTGAATGATGTCACTGGCCACGCGTTCGGCTATTCCTCCCAGGCGGCGTTCGCCACTGCTCCGAGCGGACGTGAGGTAAACTGGTTCTTCACCTGATGCATGCGCCCCTTCTGCGACGACGATGATAGAAAAGTTCCTTCCCTCCTTCTCGCGCTCTAAGATCTTGGCTGCGATCTTCTCACGCTTGAAGGGTATTTCGGGTATGAGGATCACGTCCGCTCCTCCAGCGATTCCGGAGAAGAGTGCAATCCAGCCAGCGTGCCGGCCCATCACCTCGACGACGCATGACACGCCCATGGCTCTCTCCCGTCGTGTGCAGCCGGTCGACAGCTTCGGTAGCCACCTCGAGCGCGGTGTCGAATCCGAAGGCTAAATCCGTCTCGTCGAGATCGTTGTCGATAGTCTTGGGAATGCCGACCAGCGGCATGCCCATTGAAAATAGTTCGAACGCTATCCGCTGAGAGCCGTCACCTCCGCTGACGATAAGCGCGTCCAAACCGAGCCGTTTGAAGTTTACGAGGGCGTCATTATACGCAGACTCATCTTTTAGGATTCCGCAGCCGGTGGTGGAAATCCCAAAATGCCCACGGTTGGTGCACCGCAGGATTGAGCCGCCACGAGGTAACAAGCCACGTACATCATCCAGGGTCAGCCGACGAGCTCGAGGCTTGCCCAGTAGTCCTTCAAATCCATCCTCAATTCCAAGGACGCTCCAGTTCAATCTTGTGGCGGCTTTGACCACAGAACGGATAACAGCGTTCAAGCCTGGCGCGTCGCCGCCAGCCGTGAGGATTCCGATTGTCTTTGAACTATCGCTATGATCAACGATCGTCTTGTTGGTCTTGTCTTCCATGGGCGAAATTGACCGCTCATTCGCACTTTACCAACGCAACCGAACACCGCGCATTCCAGGCAACTTTAGCTGAGACACTTCCGAGCATCGGCATGTTTCACATCGGCGAGTCCGGTCGTGCCGAGAACGATCAGGTCGTACTCCTTTCTTTCGGATTCCTCGAGGATCTGCGTGGCGGGATTGCCTTCCTCGATAACCGTCTCGAAGGAATAGCCGCAGTCTTCAAGCATAGCGCGCGCATCTTCTATCACTTCTTCAGCTTCCTTTCGAAGCTCATTCTCAAGCTGACGCTCAGGGTCAGCTTTCTCAAACACGTCGCCGCGCGGATCAAACCAATCTCGCTCCAAGCCAAGATGAATCCACGGCATTTCGGCGACATGGATAAATGTGATCTCCGCCTCGTCCAAGTCGAAGCACGCAGACAAGGTCCTCAACGCTTGCTTTGAAGCGAGTGAGCCATCAACTCCCACCAGTACTCGCAGATTTGGGTCGCCCACTAGTTCGCGAGCAACGAGAACAACACCTGAGGCATGTTCGACAACTCTGCTTGCAACAGGTCCGAGCCCCAATTCCGACCTGTTGTACCGGCTCCGCGCTCCAACTACCGTGATGTCGTAATCAGCAGCAGACCTTATGATTTCATCCGCGGGCGAGCCGAATTTCGAGATCGGGAAAGCTTCAAGGTGATCTTCCAATAAGAGCCATTGCGCTCCCTTTAGGATTTCCTCAGTCTCCTTTGATATGCGCTGCTGGTATATCTCTCGAATGCGGGTTCTTAGCTCTTCGTTCCCGCTTCTCGCCCCCGGGAAATCGTACTCAGGCGCAACGCACAGAACATGGACTTCGTTATTGTCATGTCGAAGAAGTCGAGCTGCGGACCTGAGGGCTGCAGTTGCTTCGGCGGATCCATCTGTTGTCATCAGCGTTCTCATTGTCATCTCCGCAGTGGTGTTCTTCAGTTGCAATATGTAGTTTCACCGAAGAACGGCCCTTCATACTTTCAAGAATCTTGTGTCTGCAACTGTTATGCCCGCTCTATATCGCCAACGTCAGAGCCTGGACGTGCGGAAAAATGTTGTAGTTAATCGAAACCCGCCATAATTTGCGCGGTTTGACCCACTCCCATGAGAAAGTTTGCGCACTGAACATTCTCCGCTCGCCCAAGCAGCCAAACCAGAAGCGTGTGGCATCACTTGGTCGCGCCCATCAGAAGGCTGGGGAAGACAGACGTCGGCAAAACCGGCAACTTCCAGCCGACACACAAAATTGAACAAGGGCGACAACGGGATATCCGTTGCCGCCCTTTTTGTATTGCGTGCGCGACTTTGTGGCTATGTCTTTGGCTTTGCGCTTGGCGACGTGGGGTATATGAAGGAGGTAGTTCCAGATGGCTTCGAGCTCCTGGTCAGTCTTCTTCCCGAAAGTCGGCCACGGCATGACCTGGAGCAGTGGGCCCATCTGTGGATGCGCCCTGTCAAGATCTATGCCGGTGCGGATCACAAGAATGAACTGGTCGAGGGTCAATCCTGCAGGCAGGTTGCCCTCGTCAGGACTCCGGCGTCAGGTTGCGCGAAGTGAAGGGCCCGAACTGCTGACCTCCGCCAAGAAAACCCGCTGCATTGATTTTCTCCGGCTGCCCCATAAAGGGATCGTTACCCTCCAGGTAAGAAGGGTTGGTATGGCAGTCATTGCAGCCTGACGTGTTGACCAGGTAACTCCCCAGGCCAACCAGAGTTCGACCCCGTCCAATTCCAATTTGACTGAGCGGCACTGGCGATAGGGTGAGGCCTAATTCGGCCTTCTCGATATCGCTGTCACTGAATCCCTGATTCTGTGCAGCTCTGCCTGCCGAGCTGCTTTTCGTGACGGTGGCGGCACCGACCACGAAGAGGACGGAGAGGAGCACTACTAACATCAGATTTCTCTTCACTTCTCTAACCTCCATGGCTTTGGACCAATTCCTATGCCCGGGGTGAATCGGGCATCGCGGTCGAGTTGAAGATGATGCCACAGTATGGCCAGCCTGCCGCTTGTGGCGGTAATACTATTTGACGGTGGCGCCGCCATCCACGACGAATGTCTGTCCGGTGACAAATGATGACTCGTCTGAGGCAAGGTAGAGCGCAAGGCCGCCAATCTCTTCGGGTTGACCGACACGAGGGATTGGTTGAGTCCTTTCCAGCTCCCGCCGGTGCTCCGGGTTTTTCCAGAAGTATTCGCTGAAGTCTGTCTGGATCAGGCCGGGAGCGATGGCATTGACGCGTATCCCGCTCGGTCCGAATTCGATGGCCCAGGTGCGGGTCATCATGATCAGGGCCGCCTTTGTCGCACTGTAGAGCAGGCCTCCGGGCTGGGGGCGCAAGCCTGCGATCGAGGCGATGTTGATTATCGAGCCACCGCTCTTCCGCTCGATCATACGCGGAACTATCCGGCGGATCAACCTGATCGATGAAAGGAGATTGATCTCGACCATCTTTCGAGACCATCTCGTCGGTGACCTCGAGAGCCGGTCCCTGACCAATGTTGGTCGCGCTGTTATTGACGAGTACATCCACCGCACCGAGGCGGCTCTCTGTCTCGCTCACCAGTCTCTCAATTTCATCAGCGCGTCCGACATGACAAGCGATCGGAATCGTCTTCCCGGAGAGGGAAAGAAACTCGCGAGCCGTCGCTTCGAGGTTTTCAAGCTTTCTGCTCGCAATAACGACGTTGGCGCCGGCCCCTGCCAGCCGCTGCGCGATAGCCTTGCCAATGCCGCGGCCACCGCCGGTGACTATCGCGACCTTGCCTTTAAGGGATTCGTTCATCTATCAGCCTCACGATTGAGATTTAAGCGCGGCGACCCGCTTAGTATGGAGTGCGGCGACTTCTCGCCGCTTTTGCGTTAGTTACTGCAGGATTGTGATTTACACGCCCGCTTCTTCTTCATCACTGCAGTATCTAACTCAAAAGCGGCGACAAGTCGCCGCACTCCATACTAAGCCAGTGTGCCCTTCCAGTCCGGGTGACTTCGACCGGATGCTACACTATACTTCTCTGTTGATCCAACAATTCTAAAATGGGAGGGTGGTATGGAGGCTTTTGCCAGAACCGGAGTCAGAACACTCGATAAGCTCTACATCGACGGCAAGTGGGTGGAACCGATCGGAAAAGGAACTCTCGAAGTCGTCAATTCGACTACTGAAGAGGTCATGGGGCGGATTCCTGACGGGACGGCAGCAGATATCGATCGCGCAGTAGCAGCCGCAAGGGCTGCTTTTGAAACCTGGTCCACAACCAACCCTGCTGAGCGCCTCGGATACCTGCAAAAGATAGCCGAGCAACTGGCGGCACGCATGGATGAGATTGCTGCGATCATTGCCGCCGAGGTAGGAATGCCCCTGCCGCTGGCGAAGGCCATTCAGGCCGGCCTGCCGGCGGCCACCTCCGCATCGTTCGTCAAGCTCCTTGGAGAATTCCAGTTCGAAGAGAAGATAGGCAACTCGCTCGTTGTTCGTGAGCCTGTCGGCGTCGTCGGCTGCATCACTCCGTGGAATTTCCCGCTTCATCAGGTCGTTTTGAAGGTTGTGCCGGCGATTGCCGCCGGCTGCACAGTAGTTCTCAAACCCAGTGAAGTTGCGCCGCTGACGGCCTTTCTGATGGCTGAGATCGTCGAGGGCGCAGGTCTCCCGGCAGGCGTCTTCAACCTCGTCACTGGCACCGGTGCGGTTGCGGGCGAGGCGCTCGCTGCTCATCCCGATGTCGACATGATCTCGTTTACAGGTTCAACGCGCGCGGGCCGTCGCGTGAGCGAGCTGGCGGCAAAGACAGTCAAACGCGTGGCGCTGGAGCTCGGCGGCAAATCCGCTAATATCATCCTCGACGATGCCGATCTCGCTAAGGCGGTGAAGAGCGGGGTCAGCAATTGCTATTTCAATTCAGGACAGACCTGCTCTGCTCTGACCAGAATGCTCGTACCCAGATCGCGGTACGACGAGGCCGTCCAGCTGGCAAAACAGGCAGCCGAACAGTTCACAGTGGGTGACCCCAGCGAAGGCACGGCCAAGCTGGGACCGCTCGTCTCGGAGATCCAGCGCGAGCGCGTGGTCAACTACATCAGAAAAGGCATCGAAGAGGGCGCGACTCTCGTGACTGGTGGTCCGGACCGACCCGAGCACCTCGAAAAGGGATTCTTTGTCAGGCCGACCGTCTTCGCGGATGTCAACAATGATATGGCCATCGCCCAGGAGGAGATTTTTGGCCCGGTGCTCTCGATCATTCCCTACGAGGATGAGGATGATGCGGTGCGAATCGCGAACGACACGATCTTCGGCCTCTCCGGAGGAGTCTGGTCAAACAGCCAGGAGCGGGCGGTCCGCGTAGCGCGACGGCTGCGAACGGGACAGGTCGAAATCAACGGCGGAAATTTCAATCCAGTGGCCCCGTTCGGCGGCTACAAGCAATCGGGGAACGGCCGCGAGATGGGCAAGTACGGGCTGGAGGAGTTTCTCGAGGTGAAGTCGCTGCAGTTGTAAGGTGAAGAGCACCCAACATTCTTCTTTGCGGCCTTTCTTTGCGTCTTTGCGTCTTTGCGCGAGGAAGTATCTCGCAGCAGGCTTGTCCCGCATACTCCTCGCGCAAAGACGCAAAGACGCAAAGAAAGGCCGCAAAGAAGAGGGAGCGCTCAAGTCATGACAGGTAAAAGCCTTGAAGATTATTCCCCTTGGAACGAGCTCCGGAAAGCCAAGCCTTTCTCGTAATGTGAGCTCGCTGGCGATCACCGGCGAGGGCGAATGGTGGCTCTTTGATTGTGGCGAAGGCGCGCAGATGCAGATCGCAAAAGCCGGGCTCTCATTCCACCGGCTTGCGGGAATCTTCATCACGCATCTCCATGGGGATCACTTCAACGGGCTCCCCGGCTTGCTGGCGACCATGGGCCTCGACCGGCGCGAGCGCGAATTGGTGCTCGTCGGGCCGCCGGGAATCAGCGAGTATCTCGAGACTCTGAGCCGGCTGAAGATTCTTTTCGTCAATTACCCCTTGAAGCTTCGAGAGCTCGCCGCGAGTTCGTTCCGGCTGGCTCAATCGGGTCTGGCCGAAGCGGAGGTCGTTTACGACGACGACCGGTACCTGATCTCCGCCCGGCCGCTCGATCATCGCATCTTCGCAATCGGTTACCGCGTCGAAGAGAAGGAGAAGCCGGGTCGCTTCAACCTCGAGCGCGCAAGAGAGCTGGGCATTCCAGAAGGCCCGCTTTATGGACAGCTCCAATCGGGATGTGAGGTTCGCCTGGCCGATGGTCGGACGATTCAGCCGTCCGAGGTGCTGGGGCCTCCCCGGCGAGGGAAGGCAGTCGCCTACTGTCTCGACACAAGGCCGTGCGCCACGGCCGTCGAGCTTGCACGCGACGTGGACTGGTTGATATTCGAGGCCACCTATACTCGAGACTTCTCGGAAGAGGCTCGCGCGTACGGCCACTCAACGGCCGAACAAGCGGCCCAGATCGCCAGGGAGGCTGCGGCGCAGCGGCTTCTCATAACTCACATCAGCCCGCGCTATGCCGATGCGCGTCCGCTGCTCGCTGAGGCTCGCGAAGTATTCAAGTTGACCACGCTCGCAGCGGATCTCTTGGAAATCGAAGTCTGACAGGAGTGACGCCATGTCAAAATCAGATCGTCGCAAGTTCATCAAAGATTCCGTAGCGATCGGTGTTGCCGGCGCGGGCCTCGCCGGCCTCCCCCTGATGACGAGGTCTTCGCTGGCTCAGGATCGCGTAGCCGGCGCTAATGACCGCATCCGGCTCGCACTCATCGGCTGTGGTGGGCAGGGCAGCGGAGACCTGCGCGCAGCGTTGCGAGTCAAGAACACGGAATGCGTCGCGCTCTGTGATGTCGACGATGCTCAGAGCGCCAAACTGTCCAGTACGCTGCAGACTCAGACTGGCAAGGCGCCGAGTCTCGTGACTCGCGACTTCAGGCGTGTTCTCGAGCTCAAGGATCTTGATGCGGTAATCATCGGGACACCCGATCACTGGCATGCCTTGCCGACCGTGATGGCGTGTCAGGCGGGAAAAGATGTCTATGTCGAGAAGCCGCTCTCTCTCTCGATCGGTGAAGGCCGCGTCATGGTCGACGCAGCGCGCCGCAACAATCGCGTCGTTCAGATGGGCACGCAGCAGCGTAGCGCTTCGCATTACCTCGAGGCGGTCAACTATGTGAAGAGCGGCAAGCTCGGCAAGATCCGACTCGTCCGTACATGGGCCTACCAGGACTGGATGGGCAACATACCGAAAGTGCCGGACAGCGAGCCACCTTCGACAGTCGACTACGACTTCTGGCTCGGACCGGCCCCGAAACGCCCGTTCAACAAGAACCGGTTCCATTTCAACTTCAGGTGGTACTACGACTACTCCGGAGGTCTCATGACGGACTGGGGAGCCCACATGATCGACATCGCCAACTGGGGAATGGGCATCAAGGCTCCAAAATCGGCGGTCTCGGTGGGTGGAAAGTTTGGCTTCCCGGACGATGCCGAGGAGACTCCCGACACGCAGCAGGCGCTCTGGGATTGTGGCGACTACGGCATGATCTGGGAGCACGCGACAGCAATCGGGCGCGGGCCCGAGCAGCGAGACCACGGCGTGGAGTTCCACGGCAACGATGGAGTGCTCGTTGTAGATCGAGGCGGCTGGGAGGTCTATCCCGAGACTGACCGGATGAAAGGCATGAAGAGCTACCGTTCAGCGGGCGTGCCTCGCCAGGGCGCCGGCAACGAGGACTATCACTTCCTGCACGTCAAGAACTTTCTCGATTGCATGCGCTCACGGGAACGTCCGCATTCGGATGTCGAGATCGGACACAACTCGATGATCGCGTGCCATCTGGGCAACATCGCGTTCAGGCTCGGGCGCCAGGTCAGGTGGGATGCGGAGAAGGAGCGAATGATTGACGATGCGGAGGCTCAGAAGTATGTAATGAGACCCTACCGTGCTCCGTGGAAGCTAGCCGAAGTTGTGTCAGGAGGTTGATGATGTGTGCGGTCAACCTTCCGAAGTGAGATTGCTTCGGCATCCCGAAGGGATGCGAGAGGGTAGCCAGGGGCAAGCGAAGCGCAGCCCCTGGAATGCTCGGCGAGAAGACCTGCGCGCCCTGAAAGGGCGCGAGACCTCTCGCGATTGACCAACGTGTTGGGTCTGGCGTCCCTTCAGGACGCGGTTCTTTTTGCGTACGATTCCAGGGGCTGCGCTTCGCTTGCCCCTGGCTACCTTCTTGCATCCCTTCGGGATGCGGAAGCTGCCTCTGAGGCAACAGCATTTAGGGTCGGGAGGCGGTCTCGGTGGGCTTTCCGGCGTTCTCAACCTTGAACGCGGCATCCTTCGCCAGTTGCCGGGCCGCCAACGCTGGTGCGTCCCGAGCGCACGATCGTCCAGGACAGCGATCCCGCGCTGCCCGTGATCCTTGCCTCCCTGGCGCTGCTGGTGGCGCTGGCCGTCGCCGGCACCGCCCTCGCCCAGATGCGCTCTCTGCGCGTGGGCCGCGCCCACTGAGGCAGGCGCCGGGGCGCGCCGTGACAGCGACACGGCGTGCCCCGGCATACGGCTTTCACACGAGGAACACGTGCTGATCACCGGACGGTGACGTTGTCCGGGCGGCAGCCCGGTTCGCTGCTGGGATGACCGCGGGCCTGATCGCCGTCCGCCGCGCCGCCGTGCCCGCACGGGTCGGCTCCCGGTGGCTCGAGGGCGACGCGATGGTGCACCGGTACATGGTGCGCAATGACCGGGCGTGCGATGTTGGCGAGCCGTTGCAATCCTGAACGGTTCTGTGACCGATCCACCGCTACAGACGCCATGACCGAGCCCGACCTCGACCGCATCCTCATCGGCGGGCGCGAGGGCGGCCGCGTGCGGCTCGTGCCCTCTCGGGCGGAGTGGCCGGAGCGGTTCGCGCGCGAGCGCGCGCGGATCGCCGCCGCGCTGGGCGGGACGGCCGAGCTGATCGAGCACGTCGGCTCGACGGCGGTCCCCGGCCTCGACGCGAAGCCGATCGTCGACATCCTCGTGGCGGTCGCCGACCCTGGTGATCCGGCGGTGCGCGCGGCGCTGGAGCGCGCCGGCTACGTGTTGCGCGTCGACGAGGGCGCGGAGCACCGCATGTTCCGCACGCCGGAGCGCGACGTCCACGTCCACCTGTGGGTCGCCGGCAGCCCCGACGTGACGCGCCACCTCGAGTTCCGCGATCGGCTGCGCGCCTCCGACGCGGACCGCGACGCCTACGCGCGCCTGAAGCATCGGCTCGCGGCCGAGCGCGAGTGGGACGACATCAACGACTACGCCCAGGCCAAGGGCGCGCTGATCGCCGAGATCCTCGAGCGCGCGCGGGGCGCCGCTGGCTGACGTGCCACCCTCCTGCGGGTGAAATCGCCCTCGCCCCTGCCCGGTGTCGAGCTCGTCGAGCCGAGTCGCTTCCGCCCGCGCTTCCACTACGAGCTGCTGGTGTGCGGGCTCCGGGGCCACGAGCTGATCGGCATCGACGCCCGCGAGCTGCGCCCCGAGGACCGCCCCGTCGCCCGCCTGGTCGAGGGGGTCCGCTGGCACCGCTGCGTGCGCTGCGACTCCTGGCTCCCCGTCGCGCCGCCGGCCGCGCCGGCCCGCGACGTGCCACCCGATCCCGACGAGATCAGCCTGCCCCCGCGCGGCAAGCCGCTGCGCGACAAGATCGTCCTGCGGCTGATCGCGGTGAACCGCGCCCTGCACTTCGTCGTGCTCGGCGCGATCGCGGTGCTGATCTTCGTCTTCGCCTCGCACCGCGAGGCGCTGCGGAGCAAGGCGTACCGCATCATCGCCGACCTTCAGACGGGCGCGAGCGGCGGCCGGCCGGCGACCCACGGACTGCTCCACGACATCGAGCGCGGCTTCACGCTCGAGTCGGACAAGATCAAGCTCGTCGGCGCGGTCTTCACGGTCTACGCGCTGGTCGAGGGCATCGAGGCGTGGGGCCTCTGGTACCAGAAGCGCTGGGCCGAGTACCTGACCTTCCTCGTCACCACGTCGCTGCTCCCGCTCGAGATCTACGAGCTCGTCAACCGGCTCACGGTGTTCAAGCTCCTCGCCTTCGTGATCAACGTCGCGGTGGTCGCCTACCTGCTCTACGCCAAGCGGCTCTTCGGGCTGCGAGGCGGTGCGGCGGCGGAGGAGCGCGAGCGCGCGCACGACGTCGGCTGGGACGCGATCCAGCGCACGGCGCCCGAGGCTGTGGCCTAGCGGGCTCACCCGACCAGCCTGACCTCGAGGGCCTGCGGCGCGCCGGCGCCGGCGCCACCCATCAGCCCGAGGATGCGGGCGACGTAGCCGGGCGTCTCGCCGTTGGCGGGCACGCAGCCGCAGGCGGCGACCGGCACGGGGCCCGCGTTGTAGGCGGCGAGCGCAAGCGGCACGGCAGGGAAGCGGCGGAGCAGGTCGCGCATCAGGTGCGCCTGGGCGTCGATCGCGCGCTCGGCGTCGAACGGGTCGCGCAGGCCGAGCGCGGCCGCCGTCGCCGGCATGAACTGCGCGATCCCCTGCGCGCCGGCGTGGCTGGTCACGAACGGGTTGAAGTTGGACTCCGCGTAGAGCTGCGCGGCGATCAGGGTCGCGGAGACGTTCCAGCGCTGGGCGGCGCGCGCGATCGCGGGCGCGTAGGCGGCGGGGACGAACGAGGGCAGCGTGCTGCCGCCGGCGCCGTCGGCGTGGGCGGCCGGGGCCGAGTGGGCGTTGAGCGTGTACCCGAAGTGCCAGGCTTCCCAGCTGTAGCGCTGCTTGAAGTGGAAGCGCTCCGCGTTGGCCGCCAGCCACCCGTAGGCGCCCGGCGGTCCGAGGTCGAGCTCGGTGCCGAGCCGGTGCAGCGAGCGACCGGGCGGCGCGACCCAGCGCGGGTCCGGGTGGCGGGCGAAGAGGATCGCCTGCTCGGCGTCGGAGCGGTAGCCGCTCGTGATGATCAGCCCGACGCCGGCGGCGCGCGCGGCCCGCTCCATCCGGTCGAATGCGCGCGCGACGTCCGGCCGCATGCGCTCGCCCTGCCGCGTGGCGAGCGGGCCGGCGTAGCCGCCGCCCGACGCCGCGAGCTCGCCGGGCGGCGCGAGCTCCGCCTCGGCGACCGCCTCGATCGGCGCCGCGCGGCGCGCGGCGCCGGCGCGGACCTCGAACACGTCGCGCACCGTCACCCGCACGCGGACGGGCGCGAACGTCGCGCCGTCCGGGAACGCCACGCGGACGCCCGCGGCGCCGTTGGCCCGCGCGACCCGCGCCGCCGCCGCCCGGCCGAGCGCGAGGTACTCCGCCTTGCCGAGATGATCCGCCCCGGGCCGCTCGCGGTCGGCGAACACCGGCTCGAACAGCCGCGAATACGCGTCGTGCATCACCCGGGCGGCGGCGAGCGCGCCGAGGTCCGCCGCCCGCTGCGCCCGCGCCTCCCGGCTGCCGCCGCGAGCGACGAGCCCGAGCACCAGCGCCCCGAGGACGACCGCGACGAGCCCGCCGACGACGAGCACCGAGGCCTGCCCGCGCTCGGAGGCGAACGTCGTCGGCGCCCGGCGCGCATCAGCGGGCCGCGAACCCGCGCGAGGGCGGCTCGTTGACGCGGCGTCGAACAGCCATCGCTTGCGAGCGCGCGTCATGCCGGCGCCCTCAAGCGGCCCCACCCTGCGAGGGCGGTCGTGCGGGCGCCCGGCGTCGCGAGCGGGCCTCGGACCGTGAGCGGAACGCCGCATTCCGCCAGCCCGTGCCGGACGAGCTCGGTGAGCCGTGCGTCCTCGTCGGGCGGCACGACGAGCACGAGCTGATCCTGGTCGGCGATCAGCTCGTCGGTGGCGGGCGACCGCGGGCCGGTGACGGCGATCACGGCCGGCACCTCGACCGCGGCGAGCGCGCGGCGAGCGAGGGAGAGGTCGGCGACCGCGAGCCACGCGAGGCGGCCGCGCGCGACCGCCTCGAGCCCGCGCGCCTGCAGGCCCGCGACGAGCCGCGACGCCGCCGGGGTGGCCAGCGCCGAGCGCGGCGGCTCCTCGGCCGGCCAGGCGATCAGGAGCGCCCCGGCGGCCCGCTCGCGCTCGCGCAGCCCGCCGGCGAGAGCGGCCGCGACCGGGATCGCGTCGTGCCCGGCGCCGAGGACCAGCGCGCGCGAGGCGAACCGCGGCGGCGCGGCCGCCGGCTCGGGAGCGGCGACGAAGACCGCGGCAGCGCGCTCGAGAAGACCGCTCATGGACCGCCTCGCGGAGAGCGCCCGTGCCGCGCGCGGCCGCGGGGCGCGCGGAGGCGCGCCGACGGCCCGCCGTCAGCGCCGGCGCCCGCGTCGGCCGTCACGGTCGCCCGGAGGCGGGCGCCGAACGGCCCGCTCGGCGTCACACGCACGGTGACGCGGCGGCCGGCCACGACGATGCGCGTCCGGTCGCGCGGCCAGCGGCCGAGGGCGTCGCGGGCCGCCGCCCGCGCGTCGCGGCCCTGGAGCAGCGCGACCGCCCCCGCCTCGGCCGCCCCGCTCGCCGCCTCGCGTGCCGACCCTGCGCTGAGCAGCGCGAACACTCCGAGCCCGACCGCGAGCAGCAGCGGGAGCAGGCCGATGACCTCGACGGTGGACTGGCCGGACGCTCGCCTCATCGCTGCGGGGCGAACCCGGCCGTCGATGAGGTGCCGCCGAGGTGGAGCCCGAACGGCGATGGCACGCGGACCGTGACCCGAACCCGGCCGCGACCGTCGACTGCGACCGCCATCCCGCGCTCGAGCCGATCCGGCAGGTGGGCGCGGGCGGCGCTGCGCGGGGACCCGCCGACGGCCGCGGCGCGCGCGGCCGCTCGCGCGGCGCTCGCAGACGACCACGCCGCCTCCCCGATCAGGGCCGCCTGCCACAGACCGGCCAGGAGCGCCGCCAGCAACGGCAACACTGCGACCAGCTCGACCGCCGCCTGACCTCGCTGTGCGTGCATGCGGCCAAGCCTGGCCGCGGGGGCGTCAGGGAACTAGGCGCAATCCGCGCGAGAGTGCAAAGGAAGTCAGTACTCGGAGTACGCGCGCCAGACGCGGTACAGCCCGAAGGCGGCGGCCGACAGGAGCGCGACCCACAGCAGCGCGCCCAGGCCGCCGTCGTTCCACAGCTTGCTCGTCGCCAGCAGCGCCACGCACGCCAGCGCGAGGGATCCGTAGAGCACCGCCCGCACGTTGTCGCCGAGCCCGAAGATCGTCGCCCGGTTCTCCATGTACAGCCGGTAGCCGAAGAACAGCAGGCCCGCCGTCAACAGGAGCGTCAGGACGTTGTAGATCAGCGACGAGCCGGTGCCGCCACCCGGCACGAGCCAGACCACCACCGCCAGCGCGACGATGATGAGGATGTTGCGGATGTGCCTCGCGCGGTCGGGGCCCACGCCTCACACGATACGCGTCAGACGGGAGTGGGCACCGACACCGGGTCGGCGACGCCATCCGCCGGTGCGACCGGCGCGACCGGAACCTCGGGCACCGGGTCCAGCGACTCCGCCGCAAAGCGGTAGCCGATCCCGAAGTGGGTGTGGATGTAGCGCCAGCGCGGCGACGCCTTCTCGAGCTTCTGGCGCAGCTTGCGCACGAAGACGTCGACCGAGCGGTCGCCGTGGACCATCGCGTAGCCCCACACCCGCTGGTAGATCTCCTCGCGCGGGAGCACCTGACCGGCGGCGTCCGCCAGCAGCTGGATCAGCTCGAACTCGCGGCGCGTGAGGTCGACGGAGGCGCCCCCCACGAAGGCCTGGAACTGGTCGGCGCGGATCTCGAGCTCGCCCGCCCGCACCGGGCCGGCCTCGACCCGCGCGGCCTCGGCACGCCGGCGCCGCCGCGCGACCGCCTCGGCGCGCGCGATCAGCTCCTCCGGGTGGCAGGGCTTGGTGATCCAGTCGTCGGCGCCGAGCCGCAGCCCGCGGACGCGCTGGCTCACCGACGAGCGCCCGGTGCAGACGATCACGCCCAGCGCCGGGAGCCGCTCGCAGACCTTCTCGAGATACGACCAGCCGGCGGGGCCGAGCACGGCGAGGTCGATGACCAGCACGTTGAAGCGCATCGACACCAGCGCGTCGATCGGCACCGGGCTGGCGAGCACGCGG
>CAVUOF010000028.1:0-152377 GCA_963743045.1 uncultured Acidobacteriota bacterium | reverse complement strand
GGATATCGGAGGTCATCTCGAAGAGCTGACCTCTCTTCTTTGCGGCCTTTCTTTGCGTCTTGGCGTCTTTGCGCGAGGAGTATTCGAGACAAGCCTGCTGCGAGATACTTCTCGCGCAAAGACGCCAAGACGCAAAGAAAGGCCGCAAAGAAGAGGGAGCGCTAGGGTCGGGAGGCGGTCTCGGTGGGCTTTCCGGCGTTCTCAACCTTGAACGCGGCATCCTCGAGTTGGACGCCAAAGGCGGCTTCGACCAGCTTGCGCTCTTCGATCAATTTGCCGTCCTGAAAGACGAGCGTTACAAACGGTACAAGCGTGTTCTGAATCGCTCGGAAATCCTTAAAGTAGAGGCGGTACTTCGGCGTAGTCCCTTGTGCTGTCGCCTTGCCGTCGTACTCGAGGTAGATGATGTGAAAAGTCTTGTGGCTGATCTCGTAACGCGTTCGCGCGCCATCCGGTAGCGTCAGATCGATGACATCAAGCTCATTGCCTGGACTGAAGGTCTTAGTGCCAACAGGCTCCAGCTTGCCCTCATTCTCCTTGTAGCGGAGCAACGCCTCGTAGCTGTGTACACGGGATGCGCGAAAGGCATCCAGAGTCTCGGCGCTCGGCGGCTGCGCCTCTCCGTTGTTTGACGACCAGTTGTGCTCGCCGTCGAAGCCTACGACAAACTTGGTATCCTGTAGCTCGAGATCGAGAAGATAGAGGTCCTCGAGAAGGTGAGGTTTGCGAATGAACTTCGTGACCGTCTTTCCGCTGCGATCGCCATCCGCAGCCTTGAAGGTGATGAGCCCTTTGAGGATGCCATTCTTTTGAACGGTGTAGACGGCCGGACGTCCACCGTAGGCCAGGATGACCTTCTCGGCGATGTCTTCCGGTTTGAGATTCTTCTCTGGCTTCTGAGCCGCTGCCGGCCGGCCCGCGAAAAGCAGAACGACCAGTACGAGCGCGAATGCAAACCCGATTCCCGCTCTTCCGACTACGCTCGATGATGCCGCTAGAGACATCGCAATTGACACCTTCCACTCTAGTTCATAGACTATCGATTAGTTTAAAAAGCCATCATAACTCATAGAATTACCCGGCGCCAGTCTCCCAAATGGACCGCTGCCGCAACGCAATCTTTCTGCAGGAGAAGAGGATACGCGAATGAAAATTGGAATTCTTGTTGGCATGGAGAATACCTTTCCACCCGCCTTGATCGAAAAGATCAATAGCATTCAGAGCGACTTCACAGCCGAATACGTCAAGATTGGCGGCGTTCGGATGGCCGAGGCCTCCGGCTATCGGCTGATCTTCGACCGAATATCGCACGAGGTGCCCTTCTACCGTGCCTATCTCAAGAATGCCGTCCTCGGGGGCACGATAGTCGTCAATAACCCCTTCTGGTGGTCGGCTGACGATAAGTTCTTTAACTACTCGCTGGCTACCAGGCTCGGCGTGACAGTCCCCAAAACGATCCTCCTCCCGCAGAAAGACTACAAAGACGGAGTGACCGACGCTTCTCTTCGCAATCTTCGCTACCCTCTCGATTGGGACGCAATAGTGGAAGAAGTCGGTATGCCGGCAATCCTCAAGCCTTTCGACGGCGGCGGCTGGCGCGATGTCTACAAGGTCGATTCGAAGGAGGACCTGTGGGCCGCGTATGATCGGACCGGAACTCTCTGCATGACTCTTCAGGAGTTCATCAATTTCACCGACTACGTGCGCTGCTACTGTGTCGGGCGGAAGAACGTCCTGGTCATGCCCTACGATCCGGGCAACCGCCGATACCTGCCGCGAGAGGAGCGGCCTCTCGACAAGGATCTCGAAGATCGGATCATCCGCGAGTCGCTCCTTCTCAACGAGGCACTCGGCTACGACTTCAATACAGTCGAATTCGCCATCCGCGACGGCATTCCTTATGCCATCGATTTCATGAATCCGGCGCCTGACGCGGACATCTGGTCGGTCAGCGAGCCCTATTTCAACTGGGTGGTCGATGCAGTCGCAAATCTGCTCATTGAATATGCGAAGAGTGGCGAGCAGACCGCTCGCTACCATCGATGGAACCGCCTGCTCAATCAGGATCACGGCAGCCAATGGCCGTCGATCGCCGGCACGCTCACCGAAGAGCTCGTGGCCGGCGTGGGTCACGTAGCGGAGACCGCGTCGGCAGTGATCTCGGAGGTCATTGAGCAGATCACCGAACCGATCAAGCCAAATCGAGCCCGCAAAGCCGCCACGGACGAAGAAAGACAAGCCCGCTTGAAGAGTATGGAGTGCGGCACCCTGGGACCGCGGGCGTCCCGCCGCATGATTTCGAAGCTCATCAGATGCGAAGTCATGCGGGCGGGACGCCGCGGTCCCAGGTAGCCGCAATTCATATGACGTCTTGTCTTCTCACGGGCTACGACTTACCATCGCGACACCATGCCATTCGACAACGATTTCACGATCGGCATCGAGGAAGAGTTTCAGATCATCGACCCTCACACCCGTGAGCTGCGCTCCCGGGTGAATGAAATGCTCGACGAGGGTCGGATGATCCTCGGCGAGCAGATCAAGCCTGAAATGCACCAGTCGATGGTCGAGGTTGGAACCGGCGTCTGCCGCGACGTCAAAGAATGTCGAGCCGATGTCATTCGCCTGCGCCGCACCATCGCCGAGCTGGCACACGGCAAAGGGCTCGCCATTGTAGCCGCCTCCACCCACCCGATCTCGCACTGGCAGGATCAACAGATCACGGCCAATGAAAGATACGAGCAACTGATCCAGGAGCTGCAACAGTCGGCGCGCGCACTGCTGATTTTCGGAATGCACGTCCACGTCGGAATCGCCGACAAGGACGCCGCCATCGCCGTCATGAACGCGGCGCGTTACATGCTGCCCCATGTCTTCGCGCTCTCGACCTCGTCGCCTTTCTGGATTGGCCGCAATACCGGGATGAAGAGCTACCGTTCGGAGGTCTTCAAGCAGTTTCCCACGGACCGGGATCCCCGACTACTTCACCTCATGGGGCGAGTTCGACAGTTTCGTCAATCTGCTGATCAAGACCGGCTGCATCGACAACGGCAAGAAGATACTGGTGGGACGTGCGGCCGCATCCATTCTTTCCGACACTCGAATACCGCATTTGTGACATTCCATCGAAGGTCGATGAGACCATCGCCATCGCGGCCTTGCTGCAGGCGATCACTGCGAAGCTCTACCGTCTCTACCGCCAGAACCTTGGCTTCCGACTCTACCGGAGAGCATTGATAAGTGAGAACAAGTGGCGGGCGGCTCGCTATGGTCTCGACGGCAAGCTGATCGATTTCGGCAAGCAGACAGAGGTGCCTGTGAGAGACCTCATTCGCGAGCTGCTCGAATTTGTGGATGATGTAGTGGACGAGCTCGGGTCACGCAACGAGATCAATTACATCTATACGATCATGGAAAACGGCAACAGCGCAGACCGCCAGCTCCGTGCCTACCATGAGAATGGTGAAAACCTCGGCGCAGTTGTAGACCTGCTGATGAAAGAGACGATCGAAGGCGTGTTTTAGCCGCAACCTGGCGACTCAAGGGAGCAATTTGGAGTGCGGCGACCTGTCGCCGCTTTTGATTTAGAGGCTGCAATAACTAAATAAAAGCGGCGACAGGTCGCCGCACTCCAAATTGCTCCCTTTGTGCCTCTTGTGCTTTTTCGTGGCTCCTCCTACCAGGACATGTCTTAGCCACAAAAAGGCACAAGGACAAAAGGGCACAACTGGTTTTGTTGTGCCTCTTGTGAATTTTTTGTGGCTGCTCCTAGAAATGGAATCTCAATCCGAATTCAATCTGACGTGAGAGGATCGTTGTCGATTGACTGCTGATCACGCCGAATGTCTGGGGTGAGTCGATATTGAGACTCGGATTGCCCGGTTGAAAGTGATTGAAGATGTTGGCGAACTGCGCGAGGAACGTGAGCCCCATGCGCTCGGTAAATCTGAAATCCTTCGAGAGACTCATATCGAGATTCCAGGTCGGCAAGCCTCGAATCACGCCTGCACCATTGCCGCTGTGATCCAGCCCAAGCACCAACCGCCTGAATCCCGAGTAAACGGAATCGGGATTGGCAAACATGTTGATACCCGAGCCGCCTCTTGATGGATTGCCATTCAATCCGACGGTACCGCTCAGTACCAGATCCTTGTGCGCGCTGTTGCCGCCCGTGTAAGGCACGGCGAGCACCGCATTCTCGTTGGTGCTCCCTGAGGCACAATTCATCTCGCCAAAGGACTGGCAGATCGAATTGGTGCCGGTGTTGATCGCTACCTGTACCGGCAACCCGGTCCTCGCCTGGAAGAGCGGAGCAATCGCCCAACCACCCAGAAGGCTTCCGACGAGCCCTTTCCGGCCTTTCAAGAACGGGGGCTCGTAGAGCATTGCAAGGTTGTAAGTAAGCTTTGCGTCATACGCCTGCGGTCCATACATCGCATGAATATCCCATGGATCGAGGACGCTGAAGGAGCTGGTCGACTGCGTTTGAGCTCCGGTCCCGAGAGCGCGCCCCCATGTCAAATTCGAGCGCGCGGTCATGCCATGCCAATCGCGGAACTCGAAAGTGACAAACGCCGCATTGTAGTTGCCGTAACCGAGGGCCGTCTCCATGAAGATCGAGGTCAGCTGCTGGCAGACAACCGAACCAGCAACGCAGCCACCTGGTGGATTCGAGCTAGGCAATGTTCTGCCAAGGGTCCATGAATTCTGACTGGCGAGACTTCCCCAAAGGCTGTAGACGAGAGTCGACCGGATGTTAGAAGCCTGCTTCGAGGCAACCGCAGCCGTGCAACTCGCAAACCCTGTGCAGTAAGCCGAATTGGCGCCACCAAGTGCAGACTCGAACCAGGCTTGTGTCTGAGGTGCCTGTCCCGCCGCCACTGCGGTGTAGACATTTGCAAAGGCGCTCGCAAACGTCTGACCACCGAGCGTCGTCATATAGGGAACTGCATCGAGGTCTATTGCCTGGTACTCGTCCCTGATCCGCCGGCCGATGTAACCAACCTCGAGGATCACCTTGCGTGGAATCAGCTCTCGCTGGATTGTGAAGTCGAACGAATCAGAGTGATTGGGTTTGAATCTCGGGTCGAGTGCTGACCCGTCACCCGCCGTGGCGTTGCCACCCACTCCGGCAAAGTAAGGCTGCGCGAGAGTCGCCGCCGCTGTCGGAAGAGGCGCCGCAAGACCATCGGAACCGATGCGGAACGCACTCAGTGGATTGGCACCTCCCGTCCCGAGACATTGGTTGCCGTTGACCGCGGCCGAGGCTCTCACTGCGCCCTGGCACGAGACAGCCTGCATCAAGCCGGTCCCGAGCAGTGGAACCAGCACCAGGTCGACTCCGTTGAGCCGTCCATATACGCGGCTATAGCCACCACGAATGACCGAGCGCTGTTCCCCAAAAATCTTGCCGGCGATTCCGCTTGAGAAGTTCGGGTTCCAGGCAACGGCAACGCGTGGGCTCAGCCCACCGTAGAAGGGGTCGTAAGGATACTTGGGCTTACCCGTGACATTGTTGATCGTTGCGAAGCCAATCGTCGGATTGTAGACCTGTCCGGCAAGAGCGGCTTTCTGTCGCTGCGCCAGGTAGTCCTCGCTGTTGATCGGATTGCCTCCCGAATCCACAACCATGACCTGCTTGCGATCAAGCTCGTATGGCGGCATCTCAATCGTGTAGCCGAGCCCGTACGAAAGCGTCAGCGAAGGCTTCATCCTCCAGATGTCGCTGAAGTAAACGTTGTAGGTCGGAATGACGCTCTTGTCCGATGCAGAGGTCCCCAATGGAAGCAGACTAAGATCGGGCAGCTTTCGCGTGTAGAGCGACTGGGGCTGGCCCACTATGCCGAGAACCTCCGTGTAGAGAGTTTGCCATGCGCTGGTCTGGGCGGACGGCACTGCCGAAGGAATGAAGTTGACCCCTCCGGCTGCGAAAGTAAGCCCCGGGTTGTTCGCGATCTGGTAGACATTGGCCGCCATGATTCCCTGGCCGTTGTCGTTGCGCTGATGAAAATTGAAGTTGCGCTGGTACATTCCTCCGAACTGGAATTGATGATCCCGGCGCATCAGCGTCAGATCGTCGCGCAGGACATGGTCCTGGCCATCCCAGAACCTCTGTCTCGCATTCTGCGTGTTGACGTTATATGGAATCAGCGCATTAACTGATTCGCCTCCAATCTCAATCGCTCCTCCAAGACCCGGCAGCTGCGGTGGCGCTCCCGCAGTTCCCCACTCCCAGTAGTTTCGCAGGTAGTTGTAGTGAAAATCGTTGATCAACCGGGGATTGATCGTCGTCGTCAGTCCGACCACGTAATAGGACGGCTTCTGGACACGCGGCGCAGTCGATACTGCCTGGCCAAAACTGCCGCCCAGCGCCCCGCCGATGTCATATTGAACGTTGGCAAGCTGCTTGAAGTTGTAGTAGCGGTAGCTCGCCATGAATCGCCACTTCTCGCCAAAGTCGTGATCGATACGGGCGACAAAGAAATCTGAATTCTGAGGCAGAAGAATATTGGTCAGGTAGCCCTGAGTATTGAACTGGTCACCCGCTGCAAACGTCGGGTCATTTGGAAGCGGCATATACTTCGACCAGAGCTGCGAAACGATCGGGTTTAGCCCGATGCCTCGCGGATCGCAGGCCACATTCGAAGCACCGCATGTTGCCGGCTGATAGGTGACGCCATTGACCGTCACCGGCGTCGGGTTGAGATTGTACTGCCGGAACGTTCCGCTGCTGTCCGGCACCTGGATCACACCAGCGCGCATGAGTGCCGTCGGCACCAGCTTCTCGATCGTGGTGCTCTGCGGAAAGCGGCGCCCCTCATAGTTTGCGAAGAGGAACGTCTGACCGCCCCAGAAAGAGGGAGTGATCGGCCCTCCCGCCGCGCCTCCGAAACGATTCTGGTGGCTCGAGGGCAGCGGTGTGAATGCTGAAATCGTCTGACCTGAAGTGTTCTTGACCGGTGTGTGATTGTTCAACCACGAGTTCGCGCCGAAATTGCTGCCGAGGTAGTGCTCGTATGCGGAACCGTGCCACTGGCTGGTTCCGCGCTTCGTGACCATCTGAACCTGGCCGCCCGCCGAATTATTGAAATCGGCTGTCTGGTTTGTCGTTCCGACTTTGAATTCTTCGATGCTCTCCGCAGGAGTCGGCATGACACCCGAGGGCGTTCCACCCGTGGCTGCAGAGCCTATAAAGCCCGCCGCCTGAGTGTACGTGCTCGTCGTCCCGGCCATGTCGTCGCTGTTGTTGCCGCCATCGAGCTGATAAGTATTCTGATCCCGCACCGCTCCGGCGACCTCACCAGTAGCGGCGACGCCTGGTTGCAGCACGAAGAGAGCATTGGCATCACGCCCCAGATTGGTGAGCAGCTCGAGCGTCCTGCCGGAGACCGTCGTGCCTACGGTTGCATTCGTAGTCTGCAACTCAGTTCCCCCGGTCGCCATGACGACCGCCGTCTCAGTCACCGACCCGACCTCGAGCGTCACGTTGACCGTCAGTACGAGGCCGACGCTGACCTTCTCACCACTGATTCTGACGGCCTTGAACCCGGTCTTGGTGATCGACAGATCGTAGATCCCGGGCTCAACGTTGACGAAGGTGTAGCGACCCGATTCGTTGGTTTTGGCTCGCTGCGATGTATTTGTTGCGATGTCGCCGAGGATGATCTCGGCATCGGCAACGGCGTCGCCCTGGTTGTCGGTGACCTGACCCGAGACCGTGCCGGTTGCGGTTGACTGCGCGAAACAGATTGCTGAGAGAAGAAGGAGAGACACTCCCGTGACACCTAGCATGCGGAGAGCTTTCATTTTGGGCTACCTCCTTGTCGATTGCTCGATCCGGGACGGACGCAAAACCCTAAAGCGCTAGTGCCTGATGGTCAGTACTTTTGATGTCAATCTGGTTGGGCGGGATATTACAACAATTCAATATGTGCTTCAAGATTTTTGGATAATCGGGTTCATTAGGCCGGTGGGTTGATTCTCATTTTTCTCTAAGCCATAATTCGATAGCGGCGCTCGACGATGTTCCCCTTTCGGGTTTCGCAAACCTCGGACACTCAGGAGAGGGAAACAATGTCATTCGGACTCTACCTCATCGGCTACATCATATTGATTGTTGGGCTTTCTTATGGAGCCCATCTGCTGCACGTCCCTCAAAAGTGGATTGGCGTCATGATTATCTGCCTGGTCGGCCTTGCCATCATCCACGGTGTCAGAGCGACGCGGCAACGAGACCCGCAATCGTAGGCATCCTCAATGGGAATGCTTTGACGGGTACAGAGATTCCCAGGCAAGCGTAGGGGCGGCTCGTGAGCCGCCCCCAGACGCATCACCGCCGACAGGGGATAGCCGCGAAAAACATAGCTGAGAGGCAATTGGGGGCGGCTCGCGAGCCGCCCCTACGAGCGCCCCAACGGGCTTCCGCTTACCCAAAGCTCTCGCGCACGGCGTGGGCTGGCACGGCAATGCGCCTGAAGGCTATGGCCAATAACCAGCCGCAGCCGGGCGTGGCAGCGAGTAGGCCTGCGAGCACCATGAGCCCCCTGGGACCCGACCAGCGGAGCAACCACCCGCCCGCAATCATTGAGAGCATCATCGTCGTCAATTCGAGCGCCCGGTCCGTAGTGAAGACGCGTCCTCGATACTCGTCCGGCAGGACCCTCATAACGAGAGTCTCCTGAACTCCGAATTCCATGCCAAGCAGAAATCTGCTCGCGACGATCAGGAGCGCCATGCCTGCGAGCGTGGGCATCAAACCTGCAAGCGCGAACAGCAATCCGTGCACGAGGAGCATCCAGCCGATGAAGTGTCCGGCTCGCCTTTGATCCTTGACCCAAGCGCCCGCCCGCCTCGCGAGTATCATTCCGATCGAGAGCCCTGCCCCACCGGCCGAATAAAGAAGCGCGACTCCCCAGTCCCCGCGGTCACCGCCGCCGCGGGCGAAGACATGGCCTCCCATTTGATCGAAAATCAGGTTGCTCATGCCACCACCGGTGGCCCAGAAGATGTTGACCAGAATGAGCCCTCGGACAAAAGGCGTCGCCCAGATGTACGCCAGGCCTCCACGAACATCATTCCAGAAGCTCGCCGTGATAGTTGCCGGCTGCTCGCTGCCAGCGACCGGTAACCCCTCGGGACCATCCACTGAAGCTGGAGAGGTTGGAGGCTCGACGATCGAATCGGAAGCCACAGCGCTGCCCGCGCGGTTCCGGCGCATCAACCCTCCGGGAATCAACGCCACAAATAGCGCCGACGCCAGGAACGAGATGGAATTGACTATGAATGCGACGTCGTATCCGAACCGCGCTGCCGTCAGTCCGCCAAGTGCCGAACCAAGCGTGAACTGCAGGAAGCGCGTCGAGAACATGAGAACATTTGCCGTCAACAATTCGTGTCCGGTGACAAGGTTTGGCAATGCGCCATTCTTGGCCGCTTCGAAGAAGGTGCCGAAGGAGGAGAGAAGCGCACTGCATATAAACACCGCCCAGACCGGTCCACGCGTGCCGACGATGAGATAGCCAAGCGCAGCCAGAGCTCTAAAGAGGTCGGCCGCGATCATGATGTGCTTTCGCGAATAACGGTCTGCGAAAACGCCTGCGAATGGCGCGACAACGAGGAACGGCAGCATCCGCGAAACAAGCAGGATCGTCGTTGCCAGTGACGTCCCCGAGAGCATGCGCACGAGCCCAAGTTCGGCTATGAAAGAGAACCAGCTACCCAGTTCGCTGATGACCTGTCCAGCCCATAAGTGCCGGAAGTTTACATTTCGACGCAGTAGTTGCTGATACGTAGCTGAGGCCATGACTCATCTCCTCCGGGCATGACACCCGGTTTACACTCCGCCGTCATCAAGAGGTTTCAGATCCGGTTCGATGAAGCCGCTCCGCGCTTCGGGCGTATCGAGCAACGCCCGGCTGTAGTACTCGAGCGAGAGACCCTTGTCTGCGAAGCGCTCAACCACCCCATTGATGAGGTCGATGAGCGAGCAGTCGAGGTTCGTAGCCTCGAGGTAGCGGTTGATGGCCTTCATCCAGAACACCGTCAGCGTCTCGTGATAGCCCCGCCCCGGCGATGGCTTGATCCCATGAAGCAGGACGAAGCGCTTGAGGCTTTCGGACATGGCTTCGACTGCCGCCGCTTCGCCGGGACGAGTGAGCAGATACCAGGTTGCTACGGCGACGTGATCGCGGTGCTTCCAGTCTGCCGGGTTGATGCTCGCGGTCTCAAAGTCGCTGACCAATCGCTCGACCTCAGCGGCATCATGAAAAAGGACTGAGGATGAAAGGTTAACGGTTGCCACCATGATGTTTTCCTCCATTGCTGGATCGAGTTGTGAGAAATCGTGGAACGGTGGTCGGACTCTAACCGACTACTTAATAAGGAGAACGCGCGTTCCCTCGTGCCTCGAACGCTTCGGCTTCACCGTTCCTTGCGGCGTTGATATTGAGAAGACGGCGCGGTAAGGACATGTGCCGTCGTCCCGCTTTGCGCCGTTGTCAAAAATCAAAAACCCCGACCGGTATCCAATTTCGGATGCCGGTCGGGGTTTGATTTAAACCCTTTGTGGAGACTAGTTACGGACTAGGTTGTAGTCTCCCCCGGAATCCGAGCGGCGGATCCATGAGCTGGACCTGGCGGAATCCAATCTTAGTGGATGACCAGATTTCAGCCTGTGCACTGACAAAGGACCCTCCGCTTACGCCCTCGCGTAGTATCAAGAGGTCCGAGTTGTATTTGTGCTTGCCGTACATCAAATGAGCTCCAAAAACCGGTTTGCCGGCGGCTCTGAGCCTGGAGAGCCACCCAAAACGAACCGGCAATCTAGCATGGGTAAACGTCGCCAGTCAATAAAAAGTTTCTCCGTCGATGATTTCAGAAGCAATTTGGAGTGCGGCGACCTGTCGCCGCTTTTGCGTTAGCTAGTGCTCACTACTACTACTAGTTCTGCAAGTGCTTAATCAAAAGCGGCGACAGGTCGCCGCACTCCAAATTGCTCCCTTAAAGAGGTCGTTCCAGACGCTGGACAGCCTGCGGCACGAGCGTGATAATTCCTCTCAATGAAGATTCTGCTCCTGTCAATGCCCGACTCATTCGAGCATATGCCCACCGTGGCCGTTCGCATGCCGAATGGCGCGCTCACTTCCCTGGCCGGCAATATTGATCCGCACCATCAAGTCGCGGTCGCCGACCTGGTGCTCGTCCAGGATAGAGTCCGAGACACCGTCGAGCGTCTGCTGTGCGAGCAGAAGCCCGATGTCGTGGGCCTCTCAATAATGACGTTTCAACGGCGCACTGCAGGCAGGATCGTCGAGCTTATTCGTTCATTGCTGCCAGAGGTGAGAATCGTCGTCGGAGGCTACGATCCAAGCCTCGCGATGGATGCCTATTGCGGGTCCTCTTTTCCAGAGGTCGATTTCGTCGTCCGCGGTGAAGGCGAGATCACCTTCCGGGAGCTTCTCCGGGCGATCGAGAGCGAATGCGGCTTCGATCATATCGCGGGCCTTTCGTATCGCAGCGGCGATCGCTTCTATCACAATCCTGATCGAGGAGTGACCAGTCTCGAAAGCGGCGAGATCAATCTCCCAAATCGCGCAGCTCGCGTCCTCGATGGCTATACCATGCTCGGGCGCCCGATTGATGTCATCGAGACTTCACGCGGATGCACCTTCGATTGCAGCTTCTGTTCGATCATCGAGATGCGCGGGCGCAACTTCTTCACCTACACTTTCGATCGCGTGCTCGAGGACATCCGCGATGCCCGAAATCATGGTGCGCGCGCGATCTTTATCGTCGACGACAATATCACTCTCAACGTCAAGCGCTTCGCCGCGCTCTGTAAAGCGATCACCGACGCCGGCTCTGAACGACATGGACTACACCGTTCAGGCGATGACGTCTTCGATTGCGAACCACGGTGACGACTCGCTCCGGTTATGCGAGAAGCCGGCTTCAGGTATGTCTTCCTTGGAATCGAGAACATCCTTGAAGACGATCTGGAGTTTCTGCGGGCGAGCTCCAAGAACACTGAGCGCGACTCACGCAGTAACGCCACACTGAAAGCCATCGACTATCTGCATCGCAACAGGATGTACGTCATCGGCGGGCTGATCGTCGGAAACCCCGGCGACACTCGAGAGGCCGTCGAAGCCAACCTCGAATTCGCGCGGCGCTATGTTGACTGGCCTTACATTCAGCATCCGACTCCGTATCCACGCACGCCTATGACCGCGGATTTCCGGCGGCTCAATCTGATCATCAATGAGAATCTCGAGGAGTACGACGGGACGACGGCAGTTGTCAAAACGGAGCATATGGAGGCTGAAGAGGTTGAGTTCCTGCGCTGGCGGGCTGAGAGATGGATGAAGCTCCGACATATGCCCGCCGCGTTCTGGCACAGCCCGCTCTATCTGGTGCGCAACGCGCCAAAAATGTTTGCCCATTCGTTTCGCGGGAACACGATCCGGACATTTCTCGGGATTGAGGATGAACACCGTGCCTTCGAGCGATTTCGCATGATTCGACAGTCCGAGCGCGTCTATCTCTGACCAGGGGCTCTGATTAGGGGTACCGTGCCGGACGGCTGCCCAGCCTGCGGACAAGCCCTGCCCCTACAATCTTTCTCGCCGATGCTGCATTTCGCGACGACGTTGTAGGGGCAGGGCTTGTCCCTGCCCGTCCCGCGCCGTCTGGCGCGGGTAAGTTAAGGAAATCCATGAACACCAACAAGTTGATTCTGAGTGTTATCGCTGCTGTAGCCCTGCTGCTGGCAACCAGACCCGAAGCGGCACCGGCCGAACAACGGCTGCTCTACGTTGCTTCACCCGGCATCCGCAACTACGTCGAGCACGGCGGCATCGGCGTGCTCGTCTTCGATATCGATCATGGCTACAAGTTCGTCAAACGCATCCCCACGTGGAAGCCGCCTGCTGATGCACCTGACAAGCCTCCCGAGAACGTCAAGGGAATCGCTGCGAGCGCCAAAACAGGAAGACTCTATGTAACCAACCTGAGCCGCGTCATCTGCATCGATCTCCTGACCGATAAAATTCTCTGGGATAATGCCTACGAGGGTGGATGCGACCGGCTGGCGATTTCTCCGGACGGCGCCCTTCTCTATGTACCCTCGCTCGAAGGCCCGCACTGGAATGTCGTCGATGCCGCCACCGGTTCGGTGATCACCAAGATCATCACCAATTCGGGAGCGCACAATACGATCTACGGGCAGGACGGTTCGAAGGTCTATCTTGCCGGGCTCAAGTCGCCGGAGCTTTCAATCGCCGACACAAGAACGAAGAGCGTGATCAGGAAGGTGGGCCCGTTCAGCAGCGTCATTCGTCCGTTCACAATCAACGGCGACGAGTCACTCTGCTTTGTCAACGTCAATGACCTCCTTGGTTTCGAGGTGGGCGATATGAAGACGGGAAAGATGCTTCAGCATGTTGAAGTGGCGGGCGTTCAGAAAGGCCCGGTCAAGCGACACGGCTGCCCAAGCCACGGCATCGGTATGACCCCGAACGGCAAGGAATTGTGGGTCGTGGACGGCGCCAACACCGCGGTCCACATCTTTGATGCACGTCAAATGCCTCTGAAGCAAGTGGCGAGCATCAAGCTCCGAGACCAGCCCGGCTGGATCACTTTCAGCATCAATGGCCGTTTTGGATATCCATCAACAGGCGAGGTTATCGACGTTCAGAGCAGAAAGATCATCGCAGCTCTCGAAGACGAAGCCGGTCATCAAGTGCAGAGTGAGAAACTGCTCGAGATCGATTTTGCCGGAAGCAACCCGCTGAGAGCAGGCGATCAGTTCGGTTTCGGAAAGAGGCCATGACCGTCGGGATCAGCCACCTGCAGCGGCGGCCTCAATCTTCGCAACCTCCAGATTCTCTTCCACGTGTTCGACGCGGGACATTCCGACGAGTGCCGTGGTCACGCCAGGTATGTTGCGCACGAATTGAATCGCGCGCTGAGCGTTGGTCCTTAGCTCAGAAGATATGTCCGGGCTTGCCTTGCCTGCGGCCAACCGTGCCTGGAGGATTGACGCGCTGGCGAAGACCGTCACTCCCAATTCTTCGGCCGCCTGCAGGAGTGTCATCGACCGTCCTTTGACAGTCTGATTCTTGAGCGTAGCCGCCTCGATCATCGACAGGTTTATCGGGAGCTGAATTGCCTTGAAGCGATGCGTCTCACCCGCGACCGCACGCGCAGTCTCGCAGACTGTCTCCAGTGAGAGGTATTCAGGATTGCCACTCTCCACGCGAAATCCATTCCATGTAGCCGTGCCGTAGGACGCGATCCTGCCATCCGACGCCATGCTTTCGAGAAGTTCGAATGCTTTGGCAAGCCGTCGATAAAACTCTTCCGGCGGAACGTCACTCAGCTGCGATTCGGGGTTGTGAATATAGTAGACGTCAATCGTCTCGAGTCTCAGATTCCTCAGGCTCTGCTCGAGCTGGTGGCGCAGGTAACGCGGCGTCATGCAATGGCTCCGGCGGACGAAGTCCGACCACTGGCAGATGCCGGTTCGAATAAAGACTCGATCGAGATAATCGATCATCTCCTGCTGGCTGCGCGGCGGCTCGCCATCAAACGGCACGTACCCACCCTTGGTGCAGACCACCAGCTCATCGCGCGTGAGAGCAGCGATCGCATCGCCGAGGCTGCGCTCACTCCGCTGGAACCTGTAATTGGCAGCGGTGTCGAAAACGTTGCAGCCGATCTCCGCCGCACGGATTGCAGCCGCGCGATAGCTCTCGTCCGTCGCGCTGTCGTGATGACCGAGATAGGTTCCGAGTCCGATAGAGGATAGCCAGAGAGGACCTGAGCCGGAATCACCCAGCGCAGGCGTGAAATGGCCGCCTGCGAGTGTTGCCTGAAACCGCTCGCGGTAGCGGGAAGTGCCCAGTGCAGTTGCTCCGTTACTCATTAGAAACCTCGACTCGCTTATTGCGGGGGTACTTGTTAAAGTGAGGTCGATGAGCTTAGCACGAAGCTTCAACCTGGAGAAGGAGTTGGAAGTCGCCCGTCGCGTAGCGCGCGAAGCCGGCAGGCAGACAATGCAGTTCTACAGCGGCGACTATGAAGTTGAATGGAAAGGCGCAAACGATCCCGTAACGAGCGCCGATCGCAAGGCCAGCGAGTTGATTGTCAACGAACTGCGGCGGCAGTTTCCCGAAGACGGCATCCTCTCCGAGGAAGCACCAGACAGCCATTCACGCCTCGATAAGAAACGAGTCTGGATTATCGATCCGATAGACGGAACGAAGCAGTTCATGGACCACATAGGTGAGTTCGCGGTCATGATCGGGATGGCCCTCGATGGAGTGCCCCGAGTGGGCGTTGTCTACCAGCCGAGTGCTGACCGGATGTATTTTGCGGCCGAAGGAGCCGGCGCATTTCTTGAAGAGCCGCTGACTACAAGGCGCCTGCATGTTTCCCAAATGGCTGATCCGTCGCAGATGGTCATGGCCGCGAGCCGCTCTCACCCAAGTGAGGTTGTGGTGCGTTTACAGCACGCTCTGGGAATCGGATCGTCGATCACTTCAGGAAGCGTCGGCTTGAAGTTTGGAATGCTCGCAGACGGTCGAGCGCATATCTACGTTCATCTGGGCTCGCGAACCAATCAATGGGACACGTGCGCGCCCGAGGTCATTCTTAGAGAAGCGGGCGGAAAGGTGACCGATACGAGCGGCGAGCATCTTCTCTACAACACGCCAGAGACGCGAAACCTGCGCGGAATCGTCGCGACCAACGGAATAATCGACGATAAGATACTGGCGACGTTGGCTTCGATGAGAAATAGACAGCCTCAAGAAACATAAGAACACAAAAGGAAGATTCCCCTTCCGGTCTTTTGCGCTTTTCGTGTGAGGCGATATATGCGCGTCGGCCTTTATTCGGAACGCAAATGGAATCGGGATTTATTCCGAAACCAGATAATACATGGTTATCCCGCATTTCCGACGCGCTCGAGACATGGCCATGACTCTCAAGGATGCTCTCGCGCAACTGAAGTCTCTCGGCAACGAGAAGGTCCGTGCGCACAACAGAAAGAATGGCGCTGGGGACAATCAGTTCGGCGTCCGGCTAGGTGATATCCGGAAGCTTGCCGCGAAGATCAAGACCAACCACCAGTTAGCCATCGCGCTCTGGGACACTGGAAACATCGATGCCCAGCTCCTGGCAATCCTCCTGATCAAGCCCAACGACCTGTCTCGCAACGAGATGGATCGGATGGTGCGGTCCGCCAACTTTGTTCAAGTCGCAGACTGGCTGAATTCTTATGTTGTCAAGAACCATCCCGACAAGGAGACTCTCCGCCAAGCATGGATGGAAGATGATGACCCGTGGGCGGCGCGCGCCGGATGGAGCCTGACGTCAGAGCGAATCGCTAAGAGTCCGGACGGGCTCGATTTGCCAGCGCTTCTGGACCGGATCGAGTCCGAAATGGGGAACGCTGCTCCGGAAGTGCAATGGACGATGAATTTCTGTCTTGCAGGAATCGGCATTCACTTCCCCAAGCATCGCAAGCGCGCCATCGCTATCGGAGAGAAATTGGGAGTCTATCGCGACTATCCGGTCTCCAAGGGTTGCACCTCTCCGTTCGCCCCGATCTGGATAAACGAGATGGTTCGTCGGCAAAGTTGAGCGCCCGTTAGGCGTCGCCATTTGTCTCCGCTTCTGGGAGGTCGATCTGTGGCAACTTCAAACGAACATTCGAGCTACGTCATCCACAGCGACGCGGAGCCCCTTCGACTTGATCGACAAGCGCGCATGTATGGGTTCGAAGACGACTTGCGCCATGCGAACCTGGCTCGCGGCGATACGCTATTGGACGCAGGTTGCGGCTCTGGAAGTGCAGCGCGCCTCTTCGCATCCCGGTTCCCAGACTGCAGAGTCGTCGGATTAGATAGGAACGACTCCTACCTTGACTACGCTCGACGAGCTGCCGCGGCGGAAGCGTTGTCCAACGTCGAGTTCAACAAGGGCGACGTGCTGCAACTGCCTTTCCGAACCGGAGCGTTCGATGTCGTCTGGTCCAAGCACCTGCTTCAGTGGGTTGCCCAGCGGGCGACCGCGTTGTCAGAATTTGTTCGAGTCACTCGCTCTGGTGGGCGCGTGGTGTGCTGCAACTTCGACGGATTCTGCCTGGCACACTATCCCACTGACCCAACAGTCCAACGGGACATAGAGCGCTGGTTCTCCGCTGCGAACGCTGAATTCGGCTTCGACAACAACATCGGACGTAAACTGCCATCGATGTTCAAAGAGGCAGGTCTGCGAGACATCAGGATCGAGATTGTTGCGGACAAGGCGTTTTGCGGCTTTGGAGGCGATCAGGAACGACGCTGGAACTGGGAAACACAGTGGCGCAGCGCACTTCCTTTCAGCGCGCGCGTGTTTGGCGGCGCTCAGGCAGCAGAAGAAGCAACAGAACGAGTGCTCGCGACGTTCAATGACCCAGGCGTGTTCGTATACACGACTCTTTTCTACGTTGAAGGAGTCGTTCCTGGTTGTTCAACCGGAGCCATCGGCACACCGTCGTCGCCCGGCTAACTCTACGTTAGACCTCTGGTTGAAGAAGAACATCGTCATGGCGAACACTCGTCCAATCGCTCTGACCCAGCATGTCGGAGAAGGCAGCAGGCTTGACGTAAACGGGAACTCATTGTGGCTCAGGATCCTGGGCCAAGGACCACCACTTATCGTTCAAGGTCCAGGATGGGGAACTGGTAGTCGCTATCTCGAAGAGAGCCTGACTCCACTCCTGGAGCATTGCACTGTCTACTTTTGCGATAGTCGTGGCAGTGGTCGCTCAGAACGGCCTGCTGACTCATCACAGCTAAGTGTCGGTCACATTGTCTGGGACCTCGAAAGCCTTCGGGCTTTAGCGGGCCTCAGGAAGTTCATCCTTCTCGGACATTCCCACGGAGCGTTTATTGCCCTGAACTATGCACTGCGTTATCCTGCCCAAGTGGCGGGAATGATCCTGATTTCGCCGCAGCTTGGCATGCGAGAGGTTGCTGCGGACCTGCGTCGAACCCTTCCGAGGCGTGCTCGGGACTCCAGGTATTCAGAGGCTGTTGCTAAATGGACGGCCGGGCGTGTGGCGCGAACCGACGTCGCGCTTGGCAGCTGGCTCAGGAGCGTCTTTGACCTCTATTTTGACGACCCAAGAATTGGGCGCGAATGGTGGCCGCGACTCCACTTTGACGAAATCTCCGCTATGGCTTGGCTCAACGTCACGGCTTCAAACGCCTATGTATGAAGTGCGCCACCGCCTGGCCGAACTCACCGTGCCCATGCTGATTCTCGTGGGTCGCCACGACTTCATCACGAGTCCGGCGCAGTCCTACCTTATCAAGCGTGCGTACAGGCCAGCCAAATTGTGCATCTTGCAACGCAGCGGCCATTTCCCATGGTTGGAAGAACCACGCATCGTTTTTGGCGCAATGGCATCTTTTATTCGGACGCTCAACAAAGAGTGCCCGGAGCTGGAGGAGACCTGAAATGGGGAATAGTCCTGATACCGGCGTTACCTTCGTGGATGGAGTCTTTGAAAATCTTCTGCCTCTGCGCGTCGCCTGCCCGGATTGTATCGGCACTGCAGCAGCGCCAGGCTCGACCTGTGCGCGTTGCGCGGGAACCAGTCTGGTACCTGCGCCTTGGGTGAACGCGTTAATCGAGTATCCTTGAAAGTGAAGGTCTTGCTTATCGCGTATATCCTAAACCATTGGGAGCCTCGTCCCGTTGACGTGGCCGTAGCCGTGTTGCTTGTCTAACACCAAATGGAGCCGACGTGCCCATCGTCGTGTGCGTTCCTATCGCGGCGACGCGCGGCTCGTTTGGTGGGCGCGCCGGAGGTCATTCTTAAATAAGCGGGCGGAAATGTGACCGATACGAACAGCGAACATCTTCTGATACAACACGCCGGAGACGCGAAACCTGCGCGGAATCGTCGCCACCAAGGAATGATCGACGATAAGATACTGGCGACTCTCGCTCTTATGAAAAAGCATAGCCACGAAAAAGCACAAAAGGCACACAAAAAGGGATCCCCGAGCGGATTCCTTTTTTGTTTCGTGTAAGGCAGAGAATGAGGAAAACTCCACGGTCAGATTCGTCAATTGATGGGTATTCAGGTCTCATCAGATCGGACGACGGTCAGGAAGTCTTCGGGGCTAACGATCTCGATCTCGTGATAGTGCCCGAGGTCGAGCAAGTCTTTGTCTCGTGTGACTATGTGCTGGGCTTTGGCCTTAACGGCGCAGGCGATAATCATATCGTCATTGGGGTCGCGGATGACGACCCGCAGTCGAGGCAGGGAGAAGGTCATTTGCCCCACAGTGCTGAGCAGGCTGACATATTTTCTGATCTCTTCGTCAATATAACGATTCCTCTTCCGTAGCCTTGGATAGCGCAGCACGTTGTTGACCTCATCCAGAATCTCATCCGCAAAGCACGGCAAAAAGGCTCCCGCATAAGCTTGCTGCAGGAGCGCATAGGAAACCCCTCCTTTCTTGAGAAAGGCGCTGACGAGTACACTGGAATCCAGAACAGCTTTACGCATTGGACTTGTGTTTACGCGTAGCCTTCCGATGCTCCTTGATTATCTGAGCGATCTCTTCTTCCTCGTGTTTCTCAGTCTTGCGAGACGACTTCGGCGCACGCCCTCCGACTCGGTCAATGACCTGAAACATATCCGCCCAGGCTCGCTTGCGCTCAACCACGGCAACGGGTTTGAGCAGAATGCCGTCTTCGACAGCCTCTGCTTCGAGGTAGTCACCTTCGGCTATGTGGAATTGCTTTCGCACTTCGGATGGCAAAGTCACCTGTGCGAAACGCTTTACTTTGACCAGCGGCATATCTGTAACCCTCCTTTGCTGCCCTTTTGTTGCGCCTATTGGGCATGACTCATAATTTAAGAGATTGTGAAACTCCATATATCATAATATCATAGCGCTTGGGCAGGAAACGTCAAATGACTATCCAGGGGATTCAGTGCTGCGCAAAACGCAGATGCTGTTTCTGCAGCAGTCCAGGAAGTAGGCACGCCAAAACTGCGCGGAATCGTCGCGACCAACGGAATGATCGACGATAAGATACTGGCGACTCTTGCAACGAAAAAGAGGTAGCCACGAAAAAGCACAAAAGGCACAAAAAGGAGATTCTGCTCGGGGACCCTCTTTTTGTGCCTTTTGTGCTTTTTCGTGGCTATGCTTTTTCCTGCCTACGCAGTTGCTGGAATAAGCACAAAGACACAAAAAGGGATCCCGCTCGGGGATCCCTTTTTGAGCCCTTTGTGCTTTTTTGTGGCTATATTCTTTTTTGCCTCTTTGTGCCTTTTCGTGGCTATGCAGTTGCCGGATTGCTGCCGGTAATCGGCGGCAGTATCGGCTTCAGGATCGGCTCCTTGCCGGCCGGCTTGCCCTTGTCGCTTGTTGTCGGCGATGGGCTGTCATCGTCGAGAGGCAATCCGGCTACAACGCGATGAATCTGGATCGAATCCAGTGACTCGCGCTCGAGCAGGGTCTGGGCCAGGCGGTCGAGAGCCTCCCGGTTTTCGAGAACGATTCGTCGTGCCCGCTCGTACTGGTCGATGACAATCCGCTTGACCTCCTGGTCAATCTTGATTGCCGTATCCTCGCTGTAGTCCTGATGCTGAGCGATCTCGCGCCCAAGGAAGATCTGCTCTTCCTTCTTCCCGAACGTCAACGGACCAAGCGACGACATCCCGAACTCGCATACCATCTTGCGCGCCAACTCAGTGGCGCGCTCGATGTCGTTTGCTGCCCCGGTCGTAATCCTGCCAAGGAATACCTCCTCGGCAATACGGCCGCCCATGAGAATGGCTATTGACCCGTTAATGTATTCCAGCGAGTGCGTATAGCGATCACCCTCGGGAAGCTGCTGCGTCAAACCAAGAGCCATGCCTCGCGGAATGATCGTCACCTTATGGATCGGGTCGGCGTTCGGCACTTTGAGTCCGACGATCGTATGTCCGGATTCGTGGTAGGCGGTGGTCTGCTTCTCCTCGTCCGACATCACAGCCGATTTCCGCTCTGAGCCCATGAGCACCTTGTCCTTGGCCCACTCGAAGTCCGCCATCGAGACGGTCTTCTTGTTGTAGCGGGCCGCATTCAAGGCAGCTTCGTTCACCAGGTTCGCCAGATCGGCTCCAGTGAAGCCCGGCGTGCCGCGCGCGATGACCGAGACATCAACGTCCTCGCCGAGCGGGATCTTACGGGTATGAACGGCAAGAATGCCTTCGCGTCCTCTGACGTCAGGCCGTTGGACGATCACACGGCGATCAAACCGTCCCGGTCGGAGCAACGCCGGATCGAGAACATCGGGGCGGTTGGTCGAAGCAATGAGGATCACTCCGTCATTCGATTCGAAGCCGTCCATTTCGACAAGCAGCTGATTGAGTGTCTGCTCGCGCTCATCGTGTCCACCGCCGAGGCCGGCGCCACGATGCCGCCCGACCGCGTCGATTTCGTCAATAAAGATGATGCAGGGAGCATTCTTCTTGCCCTGCTCGAAAGGTCTCTCACCCGAGAGGCGCCGACGCCCACAAACATCTCGACAAAATCGGAGCCGGATATTGAGAAGAAAGGAACGTTGGCTTCACCGGCAATCGCGCGGGCGAGCAATGTCTTGCCTGTGCCCGGAGGGCCCATCATTAGCACTCCCTTAGGAATGCGCCCGCCAAGCTTCTGGAACTTCTGCGGCTCCTTCAGGAATTCGATTATCTCCTGAAGCTCCTCCTTCGCCTCCTCTACCCCGGCGACGTCCTTAAAGGTCACACGCTTCTGCTGGTTGGAGAGCAGCTTGGCCCGGCTCTTGCCAAACGAGAGAGCCTTGTTGCCGCCGGACTGCATCTGGCGAACCATGAATATCCAGAACGCAACGATAAACAGGAATGGCGCGTATGTTGCCAGAACCGTGATCCATACACCGCCGCTGGACGACGGGTCCATGGTCACATCGACGCCCTTGGCGTACATCGACTTTGCCAGCTCGCCGGCAACAGCCTCGCCGTAAAGCTTGCCCTCAAACGCCCCGCCATTGGTCAGCTTACCGGTCACTTCGCCGGGTTTGATAGTCGCCGACTTGATCTCGCCCTTCTCAATCTTGGAGACCAGTTGACTATAAGTCAGCGATGCGGGTGGATTTCCCCCAGAGCCATGAAAGATCGAGTAGACGAGAATCGCGCCCCCGATGATGACTACCCAGATGATTACCTGTCTGATTGTCGAATTCAAACCTTACCTCCGTTCGCAACTCATCCGATTGTAGCCTATTTTGGCCCAAACCGCCTACGATTTCCAACCGGAGGGGGAGCCGCAAAAAGCAGGGGCCACAAAAACGAAGAGATAAGTCTTAATCTTGCCCCCTTTGCGCCTCATCGCGCCATTTCATCGTAAGCCAGCCATCCTCGAGGGTCGCCCACCCTCCTGGCAGTTCGACGACTTTACCGTCAGAGCCCTCGATTGCAAGCTGCTCGAGAGCCTCCAGATGGGATGCTTCGACGCGCGCGAGAGTTCCCCGGACCCGCCCGAGCCAGAGACGTATGGCTCGCCGTCTCAGGGCTTTCGGTGCTGAGGCGAGTCGGGCTGCCTCCAACCGGCCCGCAGACTCTTCGATGACTGCTGCCGCCTGACGCTCCAGGTACTCCTCGTCCTCGGCAAGCAATGTAGCGGCCCGAGCAACTGCCTCATCGAAGCGAGGATTGAAGGCTCTCAGTAAAGGGACCAGCTCGAGGCGGACCCGGTTGCGGGTGAAGTCGGGCGAGGCATTCGAGCTGTCTGTACGGAATTCAAGGCTGAAGTGGGTGCAATAGGCGAGCACCTGCTCCCGACTCACCTCAAGCAGTGGGCGAATCAGAGTTACGCCTTCGCCTACATCTACTTCTGGATGGATTCCGCGCAAGCCATCGGGACCGCTGCCTCTCAGAAGTCGCATGAGGAATGTTTCGACCTGATCATCCAGATTGTGCGCGGTGAGTACGTGGGTGGCGCCGCAATCGCGTGCCGTGGCAATGAGGAAGCTGTATCGCAGGCGGCGAGCAGTTGCCTCGATGTTCTTCTTGCCGGCGCGCGCTGCAGCAGCGACGTCCTCGCGTCCGGTAACCAGCGGGACGAGAAGCCTATTCGCCATCGCCTGAACGAAGGCCTCGTCCGCATCCGATTCGGCACCCCGAAGCAAGTGATTGAAATGAGCGGCGACAATACTTGCCGGCACTCCTCTTTTCGTTTGCTGCCGGACCAGCGCATCGAGGAGAGCCGTGGAATCGGCGCCGCCCGAGACCGCTACAACCACGCTGCTGGTGCGACCTACGCCGAGGCGACGCAGGCTTGAACGCATCTTTTGCTCAAGGATTGACATGAACTAGACTGGTAAAGGTCTCACTCGCTTAGTATGGAGTGCGGCGACTTGTCGCCGCTTTTGCGTTAGTTTCTGCGGTGTTAAAGAATTAACGGCCAGTCAACTTTCATAATCCCGCAGTAACTAAATCAAAAGCGGCGACAAGTCGCCGCACTCCATACTAAGCGGGTAGGCGCAGTTCCTGATGGCCGTACACCTTATATTAATAGTTCTGGGCTTGCTTGTTGTCGTCGCAGCAGGCGCCCTCGCCGCCGCGCTCACTGGAGCGGATCGCATCAAGACCGGAGTTTGACGCTCTTTCAAGAGTCTACTATCAGGGGCGGTTCTACGCTTTGCCGCATCTGATGTTCGTCATCGACCGGGCGAATCACGGAACGGTCTACTACGTCAACTCGAAGCGCTACGCTTTTCACACCGAGTTCGTAAACGCGAATTATCTCACTTTGGAGCGAGGCCAGGAATTCTTCACCCATAACTATGTCGAGGCCAACCGGAGATTCCTTCTCGGGACCATCGCCTACCACGAGCGCTCGGACAAATTCTCATTCGAATTCTGGGAGGGAGATCAGCTGACTCCGGCTCTGCTCCAGGAGGCTTACGCGCGGATTGGCGCTACCTTCTATGCAAAGGTCTACTTCAAGTCCAACTCTGAACGGCAGCGCGCAGCATCCTTGCAGGCGAAGGAGATACCGGTGTTGCCTGAATCCGAGAGCGACAGCCCCGGCGACTACCTGCCCCTCAATCTGGCTCATAACGTTGGTGTCCTGAGGATCATCGACCGCGTGACACCCGAGACGATCATCGATCGCAACGAGATCGTCATCTTTCGTGAGCCGCCGATCTCTCTGACACCGCTCTCCGGCGTGATCACGACGACCTTCTCGACTCCGCTCTCGCACGTCAACCTGCTTGCTCGCGGCTGGGGTATTCCGAACGCCTATCTCAAGAACGCCGACCAGCTTTTCAAGCCGATGGTCGGTAAGTTCGTCTACTTCGAAACGGGCGAGGACGGATTCACGCTACGGCCCGCCGATTTGAAGGAGACGGCGGAGTACGGCAAGAGGCTTGCTCAACGATCGGACCTGCTTACGCCGGAGGCGGACCTCAAGTTCGAGCAGTTGACCGAGCTCAAAGACCAGCGCCGCGGCGATGCCTTGCGGTTTGGCGCAAAGGCCGCAAACCTGGGCGAGGTAGTAAACGGCTTGCGCGCGGGTGCTGTGCGCAAGATTGAGGTGCCGGCGGGCTTCAGCATTCCCTTTCATTTTTACGAGCAGTTCCTTGCCGAGAATCATCTTGATGACAGCATAACGGTTATGCTCGGGAATGACCGCTTCGATCATGATGCTGCCTATCGACGGAAACGGCTGGCGGATTTGCGCGCCTCGATCCAGCACGGCAGGTTGAGCCCGGCGTTTGCGCATGCTGTTACAGTGAAGACGCGGACGATGTTCGGGGATCGTGGCGTCTTTGTCCGGAGCTCGACCAATTCTGAAGATCTGCCCAATTTCAGTGGCGCCGGACTCTACACGACGGTGCCCAATGTTCACGGAGATGCCGCGCTGGCTGAAGCGATCAAGACCGTTTGGGCTTCGCTCTGGAACTATGAGGCCTACGAGGCACGCGAGAGTGCCGGAATCAATCACGCGGCAGTCTATCCGGCGGTCCTTGTGCAGGAGGGAATGAATGCTGACGCAGCCGGAGTTCTGATCACCACCAACCCGTTCGACAAGGAGGAACAAGGGGCCGTCTACATCAATGCCAAGAGAGGACTGGGCATCAGGGTCGTTGAAGGGCGAAGTGTTCCGGAACAGCTCATCTTCTATCCGGCCACCTCGGGTACCCCGGGCTCAGTCCGAGTATTGACGCGGTCAAGCGATGACACGATGCTCAGGTTTGACGAGCGTGGCGGCGTGCGAGAGGTGAGAATAGACAAGAACCGAGCAGTGCTGACTGATGAACTGGTGGCCAGGCTCGCCACGGCGGCCATTGAGATCAAGCAGGTCTTTGGAGGTCGTGACCAGGATATTGAGTGGTTAGTGATCGGAGAGAAGATCTACATTGTTCAATCCCGGCCCTTTGTGGGTTGATTGCAGAACGTGCCGCGGGCTGTCCAGCCTGCGGCAGACTGTCGGGAGTGCTTATTCAAACAACACCAGGGTTGCCGTTCTGCCGCAGGCTGGACAGCCTGCGGCACGTTGCACAAAGCTTTGTGATTTTCACGTTCTTTGCGGCCTGCTTGTGTTTGTAGCAGTGCTTACTGGATGCGGACGCCGTGACAACAATGCAACCAGGGGCCGGCCGGCTCTCGACCATTGCCTCCCGCAATCCGGCAACGACGCGGACTGGCCATCGCTGGCAATCAATGGCGTTAAGCTGGAGCCTGCTGGAACGTCGGTCAAGCTCGTCGCCTATGCCCTCGATAAGCCGGCCCGGTTCGATCTGCCTCTCTATGTAATGAGCGCCGGCCGGTGGCTGATCAACAATTCGGATCGCGCCTACCTTTTGGACGAGCAGTGCCGCGAATACAAACTCAAAGATAAAAAGGTCCCAGGTGGCCAGAAGAAGGTTGAAGAGGGCAGGGTGATGCTTAAACCGGGAGAGGCATTCGAGGTTACGCTGGTATTTACTCCAATATCCAGTGACGTAACAGCGGGGGCCCTGGTTTACGGCGGTCAGACTATGCGCTTTGCCGTGTCACCTTGAGAGCTCTTCATCGAGTTGGGCCGGTGGGGCATAAAAAGATTCACCGCACGATTCACATACATATGCTCTCTTGCCAGAGATTGAGAGAGCCATCCTTTCCCAGGTACGTCGACGGCGTCGGTAAGTCAACTGCGAGTCGCACTGCGGACACTGCGGCCGTTTAGCAGGGCGATGATTGGCAGATTGTGCTGGTACTGGTGGCGGTCGAACGGGATCGACAGCGGTGGTGGTGGTGATGGTCGCAGCAGCGGCCGCCTCACCGGTCGAACGCGATGATCGTGAACTGGTTTTTGTTCTGACCACCTGCTTCGGAGCTCGAGGGGAGAATGCCCGGAACTGCCGATTGCAGTAGTCGCAGAGAAGTTCGCGTATCCCCAGGGCACGAAGAGGGAGGGGGGCCAGGCGGTATCCATTACGGATGCGACGGCTGCCACAAGCTGGGCAATGCGCCATTAGAGTCCTCCAAGAGGCTTATCCTGATTCCAAGTCGCGAGAATTGCAAGTGGTATTCTCGGCACCCCCCCGTCCCGTGGATACATCCAGGGGACCAGTCATGTTTGACACAATATCGAGTGGTCGATAACATCCGTTCGCAATAATCCACACCTGTAGAAGAACGTTTCCAGAACCTGGGGCGGCGCAAAATGGCACAAAGAAAAGTCTACGACGCAATTGTTGTCGGTTCCGGAGCTACCGGCGGCTGGGCAGCCAAAGAACTGTCGGAGCGTGGCCTTCAGGTCCTCGTCCTTGAAGCCGGCCGCAAGGTGGATCCTGAAAAGGAATACAAGATGCTCGCCTGGCCCTGGGAGCTGAAGTACCGCGGCTTCGGTGACCGGGGCGCGCTCGAGAAGAACCAGCCGATACAGAGCAAGTGTTATGCATGCAATGAGTACAGCGGTCAATGGTTCGTCAACGATCTCGAGAATCCTTATACCACGCCGCCCGACAAGCCGTTCTTCTGGATCCGTTCGCGTCAGACCGGAGGACGCAGCCTCCCCTGGGGGCGCCAGTCATATCGTCTCTCGAACTATGATTTCAAGGCCGCCACTCACGATGGGTACGGCGTTGACTGGCCGATCAGCTACGAAGACCTTGTTCCCTACTACGAGCGAGTCGAACGATTCGTCGGAATCTCCGGCTCGTACGAGAATCTGCCGCAACTTCCCGACAGCGTCTTTCTGCCGCCGATGAATCTGACCTGCGGCGAGATAGTCCTCAAGGATGCTATCGCAAAGATGGGTGATCCGCACCGACGCCTGATTATCGGAAGAGTGGCGATCCTCACCCAGCCGATTCACGTCGGAACGCCGAATCAGCGGGCCGCCTGCCACTACTGCGGGCATTGTGAACGAGGCTGCGACACCGGCTCTTATTACAGCAGCATCGCCTCGACGCTGCCTGCAGCCGCGCGGACAGGGCGCTCGACGCTTGTTCCGCACGCCGTTGTAAGCCACGTCTTGCTCGATAAGGGGACGGGCAAGGCAAGTGGTGTTCACTACGTAGACGGAGTCTCGCGAGAGCATCACGAGGCGTTTGGCAAAATTGTTGTGCTCTGCGCCGGGACGCTCGAGTCGACTCGCATCCTCTTGAATTCGAAGTCGGCAGACGGCGCCGAAGGTCTGGCGAACAGCTCGGGAATGCTCGGCTGCAATCTCATGGATCACGTCGGTGGAGGTGGCGCAAGCGGGATGATGCCTGAGCTCAAGCGCGATTATCTCGAACTCGACGGGCGCGCGAACGGCATCTACGTTCCGCGCTTCCGCAACCTGACAAAAGCACAAGGCAACTTCATCAGAGGTTACGGCTTTCAGGGCGGTGCGAGCCAGTCGCTGTATGGGCACGCCAGAGGAGTTCCCGGCTTCGGCAAGGATCTCAAGAGGCAGGTCCGTGAGAACCATCCCTGGGGAATCAGCCTCGGAGGCTTTGGTGAATGCCTGGCGCGAAAGGAGAATCACGTCCGGATCAACAAGGAGGTCGTCGACGCGTGGGGCATTCCGGCGCTCCATATCGATATGGCGTTCGGTGATAACGAGCGGGCACTGGTTAAGGACATGGGTGAGACCGCAGGCGAGATGCTCGAGGCGGCTGGAGCGAAAGACATCCGACTCGGGACCGGACCAACCTCTGTGCCGGGAATCATCATTCACGAGACCGGAACTGCCAGGATGGGCAACGACCCAAAGAGCTCGGTTCTGAACAAATTCAACCAGGCGTGGGACGTGAAGAACCTTTTCGTCACCGATGGCGCCTGCTACGTTTCGAGCGCAAATCAGAATCCGACGCTGACAATGATGGCCATTACTGCGCGCGCGTGCGAGTACATTGCGCAGGAATATAAGGCCGGAAGGCTGTGAAGGTGAGCGTATGAGAATGATCTTGACGGCGGTGATGGTTGCGCTGTGCGTCTCGGGTGCGAGTGCGCAGACGAAGCGGCCGAGTACCGGTGCCTCGATCGAGCCCGTTCGGACTATGAGCGGTTGGATGCAGGGCAATCAGATCACGGTCTCGAGCATTGAAGGCAAGCCGGCGTTTAAGCTGCTGTTGACCAGGGCGGAGATCAATGATGGTCATCTACGGCTTCTCTTTGCCGATGGCGGAAGCGGCAAACCGGTGCGGTCGATTCTCGTTGGCACTCAGGCGCAATCAGCAAATCCCTGGCCCGGCACCAGTGAGCGGCCAAGAAATACTGACCGCGTGCCTGAGCAACCGAATGAACAGACTCAGTCCTTGTATAGTGCGGCCGGCGTCGGTACCGGCTGCGAAGTCCTCTTCCTGCGAATGGAGACGCCGAAGGCAGTTCAGGTCGGAGTTGTGATGAAGCGACATGATAATCAGCGCGGTGGTGATATCAACCAGGCGATCTGCCGGGTGGCTCGCGCTATTGAGACGAAGAGCGATACCTCGCGCGCATTGAGTGACCTCAATCGGGTATTGGCGGCAAAGTAAATTTGGATTGCGGGAACGTGGGAAGGCCACGAAAAAGCACAAAAGGCACAAAAGGATTCCGCGGCATTCTCCCGGTTATCTTTGTTTTTTGTGCCTTTTGTGCTTTTTCGTGGCGGTCCCACGGTCGCCGCACTCCAAATGTCTTCCTTGAAATGATTCACGAAATCGCCAGGTGGATAGCGGATGCCGGGCGCATCGTCGGCTTCAGCGGCGCCGGCATCTCAACTGAATCCGGTATTCCCGACTTCCGCACGCCGGGCGGCATCTGGTCCACCAATCGCATCATCGAATTCGACGAATACTGCTCAAGCCGTTCTGCTCGAGTCGAGTCGTGGAAACAGAAGTTCGCCATCTGGCCGGCCATGCGAGACGCTCAACCAAATGCCGGCCACCGCGCCTTCGTCGAGCTCGAACGTCAAGGCAAGTTGATCGCCATGATCACTCAGAATATCGACGGTCTCCATCAACGCGCGGGACAATCCTCTGATCTCATGATCGAGCTGCATGGAACAATGATCGACGCACAATGCCTGACCTGCGGCGACCGGACGCCGATGGATGTTGTGCTCGACCGGGTAAGCACCGGTGACGAATCTCCGGAGTGTCATGGTTGTGGCGGCCTGCTCAAACCGGCGACTATATCTTTCGGTCAGGCGATGCCTGCTCGCGAAATGGAGCGGGCTGTACGCGCGTGCATGGAATGCGATCTACTGATCGCCGTCGGTTCGTCCCTGGTGGTCCATCCGGCGGCAGCCCTGCCGCAATTGGCGAAACGAGCATGGGGCCCGACTGGTGATCGTGAACCGCACAGCGACGCCTCTCGACGATATGGCCGATGCCGTCGTTCGCGACGAGATCGGCGTGGTCATGCCTGCCCTGGCCCGCTCTGCCCGCTCTGCCCGCTCTGATTGATGCCAACATGGGATCAATCTTCTGATTTACGTCCGCACGGCCGGCGTGCTATATTTACTCGCTTAACCGCACCTAACTCTTTCCTGCTGTAGAGGTACCAGTATGTCGGGCCACTCGAAATGGCATTCAATTAAGCACAAAAAGGGCGCGCTTGACGCCAAGCGCGGCAAGCTCTTCACAAAGTGTATCAAGGAGATTTCGATCGCCGCACGCTCGGGCGGGTCGGGGGATATCAACACCAATGCCCGCCTCCGCAAGGCAGTGACCGATGCCAAGGCAGCGAATATGCCGAATGATACGATCGACCGGGCAATCAAACGAGGCACGGGCGAGCTCGAAGGCGCCGCCTACGAGGAGATCTCCTACGAGGGATATGGCCCCGGTGGAGTGGCGATTATTCTCAACGTCACCACTGACAACCGCAACCGGACTGTCTCCGAGATACGGCACATCTTCTCAAAGAACGGCGGCAACCTCGGCGAATCGGGATCGGTCGCCTGGATGTTCAACAAGAAGGGCTCGATCGTCGTCGATCGAGCGGGGCGCGAGGAGGATGAACTGCTCGAAGTCGCGCTCGATGCCGGCGCAGACGATATGCAGACCGACGAGGACAGCTATCAGATCCTCACCGCTCCCGAAGAGTTTCTTGCCGTACTCGAAGCCATCAAGAAGGCGGGCGTCGAGCCTGATTCGGCGGAAGTGACGATGATCCCTCAAAACTACATCCACCTCGAGGGACGCGAAGCAGACCAGATGCTCAAGCTGTATGAAGCCCTCGACGACCATGAAGACGTTCAGAACGTCTCCGCCAACTTTGACATCGACACGGCTGCGATGGAGCAGCAGGCCTGAGCTCACCTTAATCAGAATGATCCGTCGAGGTGCCGAAACCGGTAGCGGATTCCAGGAAGCGATCAACCGCACTAATCTCGCTTACGAACGCGCGGGACGGGCGTGCATCTCCCGGAAGGCCATTCCAGGAAAATTCCTTCTGGATCGCGGTGGGGCTCGCACGGGCCTCGCAATTCACTCGATCACAGCGTCATCGACGATGAGCTCGAAAGAGTTCGTTCAGCTGATCGCTGATGAGGCCGGTGCTGCGAACGGCGCGCGGTCCTGGCGCTCGAATCACCGGTTTGTGCCGGAATCCAAGGCCGAGCCCGACTATGGCGGCACGCTGGCTCCGGATGGCCGGGCGATCTTCTATGACGCCAAGTCGACGCGCCGCGACCTGTTGGATTTCGATAACCTCCACGAGCACCAGGTCGCGTTCCTTGAGCGCATGGCACGCGTCGGTGCGATTGCCGGCTTTCTCGTCGAATTCAGTCGCCACAGTGAGGTCTATTTTCTGCCGATTCAGGTTCTCGCCAGGTGGCGGACTGAATCACGGCGCAAGAGCCTGCCTCGTTCGTTCTTCTCGGGCCACCTGATAGCCGCACGCGAGGGCAAAGGCCTTCTCATCTTCGACTACCTGAGCGCCATAGCCGAGCAGGAGGACCGCTATGGCACGAGCTTCGACAACCTTCCCTCCAGCCTCTGACGTTCAGCCGCCTCAGAAAGATGTTCGATAGTGTCTCTCCAGGTTCTGCTCGCCGGGGTCCTTCTGCTTGGCTCGTTTCAAAACAATCTGGGCAACCGGGCAATCGTCTGTGATGAGCGGCTCTCCGCTTTGCGGAGGCAGCCAGATATCAAGGCTCCTATCTTGAGGCGATTGCGCCGGGGCCGCATTGTCAGAGTCATTGGTCCGGCACGGGGTAATTCAGAGGAGGGCATCTTTGTGCCGGTGGCAGTGACGCGCCGGACGAAAGGATGGATCCTCCTGCCGGCCGTGGCCCGCGCCGGTCGCTCGAGAGATTCGCAACGGATTCTGGAGCTCATCGCTGAAAGCACCGATGACTTCGTGTGTGCGCGTCTGGCTCGCATCTGCGCCGATGAGTTTGCCGGCACTCCCGCAGCAAGGGCCGCGCTCTTACTGATCGGCGAGGCGGCCGAGCGGGCGGCGGAGAGGTTGACCAGAACCATAAGCCGGCGATCAGGTACTTCGAATGTGAGCGATCGTGTGACTGAGTGGCTGAGCGACCCTGCGCTCGACCGGTATAACCGCATTCGAATTCTTTTTGAACTCGATCCGAGCGGTGAGCGGCTTGTTTACGATGGAGGTGCCTACCGTGAGTTGATGAGACGCTATCCGCAGTCTGCTGAGGGCCATGGTGGCGCGGGAAAGACTGGTGTCACTTCGCGTGGAGGGGACGCACCGGATAGAGCGTTGAAAGATAGTCAACCAGGGTCGCCTTCTCGGACTCGTCGACGGCTGCACCCCAGCGGACCATCTTCTCTACTTCTCTTGTCCAGCCGATCCGAGAAAGCCGCTGTCCTTCGACGATGTCCGCTTCGTGACAGATGGTGCATCGTTTCTCGAAGATCGCTTTGCCGTTGGTTGAGGCCGGAATCTTTGTCGTGGCTTGCGCGGGGAAACTGTCCGCGAGGTAATCGAGCAATGGTTCCTTTTCAGCGGCGCTGATCGAGGCTCCCCATCGAATCATCTTGTCGACCTCTCGCGTCCATCCGGCGCGAGATAAGCGCTGCTGCTTGATGAGGTCGATCTCGTGGCAGACGAGGCACTTGTTATTGAGGACCTCTGCGGCCTTTGCCTGGTTGGAGTCCTGAGGATGCGCAGTCGACGAGAGGCCTGCGAGAGCCAGCACAAGCAGCATGGACGCCACGCTCTTCTTTGCGGTTTCCGAGCTAAGCTTCGACATTTATTCGCACTCGATCAATTCCATTCCACAAGTACCCGGAGGGATTCCACATTGGCGATACCGGCTGCTCGCGCCCCTGGTCATCCGTGCCCTTCGAAAGAATCAGATATGACCCCGGCTCGGTGATTCTCACTTCGTGCTCGAACTGCTGCCACGCGTAGCGCTCGCGCTCTGTTCCGAGCTTCGCCGGCTGCCAGGTCGTTCCGTTGTCCACTGAAATAACGACCTTGCTGATGTTGGCCTCGCCGGCCCAGGCAAAACCTGTAATCCTGACATTGCCTGCCTTGACTGTCGCGCCTTCGAGCGGCGCATTGATCATCGACTTCACAAGAAGTCCCGTCAGAGGCGCCATGTCCTTCGGGTCTACTGCTGCACCCGGTGCGATGCGTTTGCCCGGATACCGGTATGCAGTCTTGACGAAGAAGCCGTCGTGCTCCGAATCAATCAATTGAATATGAGTCAGCCACTTGACCGCGTACGCCCCTTCCCAACCCGGCACAATCGCGCGAAGCGGAAATCCGTGGAGCATTGGCAGCGGCTCGCCATTCATTTCGTAAGCGAGAATCGTGTCCGCGTGCATCGCCTTCTCGAGCGGGACATTGCGAACAAAGTCGGGCATCGTGCCCATGGGTTTGTCTGCGCCATCGAGCATGACGTAGCGCGCGCTCTGCTTGACTCCCGCCCTTTTCAGGAGATCGGCCAGTCGCACTCCGGTCCAGCGGGCGGTGCCCACCGCTCCGCGTTCCCATTGGATTCCAGCCACCGCCGGATCGAAGAATGCTCGGCCGTTACCGGCACATTCAAGTGTCACGGTGACAGTCGTTCTGGGCAGACTCCTCAGCTCCGCCAGTTGCAACGAGAGAGGCCGCTCGACCTGGCCATCGATGCTCAGTCGCCACTCTTCGGCTTTGACGTCTGCCGGATACATGTGATGGCGGACGTAGAAGAGATTGTTTGGAGTGATCCAGGTATTGAGCAGCGCAACGGGCGTTTCTAAATCCTGAGGCCGAACGGATCTGACGATCAGTCTCGGGTCGGTTTTGAAATCCTGGGCAAACAGCGAGCGAGAGAAGCGCGGCGCTAGAGCGCCGATTGCGCTGATCGCGCCAAGTTGACCGGCGCCCGCAATGAATGCTCGGCGAGAGAAGGGAGAACTTTTCATTACCGGGGATTCTAGCTTTCCCGAATAGGAGGAACAAGCACGACGCCCCTCCATCACCAGGACCTGCCCACAATTCCGGCCTCCGACGTGTTTCAAAATCGTCTGCATCCTAATCTGGGCATCCCGTGAGGGATGCAGATGGTAGCCAGGGGCAAGCGAAGCGCAGCCCCTGGAATCGTAAGCAAAAAAAGAACCGCGTCCTGAAGGGACGCCAGACCAGACACGTCGATTGATCGCGAGCGGTCTCGCGCCCCTTCAGGGCGCGGGTCTTCGTTGCTGGCGTTTCCAGGGGCTGCGCTTCGCTTGCCCCGGCTACTTTCTTGCATCCCTTACGGGATGCCGAAAGCAAGGTTGTCGTGATTGATTGCTAAACCTCGTGCACGCTCCTAGAATCTTGCCAGTGATCCAAACGTTGCTCCAGGACTACCGTACCAAGAGGGCAGCCATCAATGCCCGGCTGAATGAGTTTGCCCAGGTAAAGAAAACCGGCGATGACAACCGTTATTTCGAAGAGCTGGTCTTCTGCATCTTCACTGCCGGAGCAAGTGCGCGGATGGGTCTCCGCTCGGTTGACCGGGTACGGCCTTACCTGCGCAATGCCAGCCACTGTCAACTGGCTGCGGCACTCTCCGGGGCTCACCGCTATCCGACGTCAAGGTCGGGCTACATAGTTCATACCAGGCGATATCTGAGAGGCGACTGTGGGCTGCGTTTGCGAGAGCGACTCGAGTCGTTTGGAGCCGATCGCGATTCGAGACGTGATTTCCTTGCCGCCAATCCGGGTGTTAAGGGTGTAGGATACAAGGAGGCGAGTCACTTCCTGCGCAATATCGGATATCGTGGCTACGCGATTCTCGACAAACACATCCTCCGCACTCTTTATGAGCTCGGAGTGATCAGTTCGCCTGACCCGCCGACGACGAAAAAAACCTATGTGGCAATTGAAGAGTTGATGAGAAAATTTGCGCAGGAGACTAGAATTGACTTTGACGACCTTGATCTCCTGCTCTGGTCAAACAAGACAGGCGAGATACTGAAGTAAGAGGTGTCCCCATGTCGAAAAGAAGGACCATACCGATTCCGCTTCGTTTACTGCTCCTCATGGCAGTTGCGATGCTGCTTTCAATCACGGCGGCAGCCGAATCGCGCTCTGCCGCCATGAAGCGCGCCGACCGCGAGCTGCGACAGGGCAACTATGAGCTGGCTGAACGAATCTACCGGCAACTGGTCGAGCACAACGCCGACGACAACGATGCACGGCTCGGCCTGAGCTTTGCCCTCATCAAGCGTGCGCAGCTTCAGGAGGCCTTCCAGGAGGCGGCTCGGGTCGTCGCGATCGATCCGTTGAATGCGAGGGCACACACGCTCATGGGCACGGCCCTCCTGCGATCCGGCGAATTTCGGATCTCCGTCGAGGCCCTGAAGACCGGAATAAAGTTCAACGCGAAAGAGGCCCTTGCCTGGGCGGGGCTCGCCGAAGTCGAGTTCTTCGAGAACCGGCCGAAGAGCGCCTACGACGGATTGAAGCGAGCCGTATCTCTCGATCCGAATGAGCCGGACAATTACGTCTCTCTTGCTCGAGCCTGCTCGAGGCTCGAGCTCTACGCCGAAGCCGCCGATTCATATCAGCGTTTTCTTGAGGTGGCACCCAAGACCGACGCGGAGAGGCGCGCTCGCATTCGAGGTCTGATCGACTTCTACCGCTACCTGGGGACGACCAAGATCAATCGCACCAGTGGCCCCGAGGTAACGACACTTCCTTTCGATGTGCTCCGCTACCGCCCATACATCAATGTCATGGTCAACGGGAAGGGGCCGCTGCGGTTCGTCATCGACACCGGCGCGAGTCTCTCGGTTCTCTCCGACAAGGCCGCCGCCGATCTTGGGATCCGCGCAGTTGCTCGAGGAGGCAACGCACGCGCCGTAGGAGGCACGGGATCGTTCCCGATCGTCTATGGAGTCCTCGATTCAATATCCATCGGCACTGCGAGAATCGACTACGTTCCAATCTATATTCGTACCGTCCACTCCGCTCCGGACGCTCCCAAGACTGAGATGGTCGATGGATATATAGGCCTCTCGGTATTGGCGAGCTTCTCGATGACGCTCGACTACCAGAACAAGGTGATGACTCTCGACCGGACCGCGCTGCGCGACGAACCTGTGGCCGCTGACAAGCCCGCTCAGACGGCTGCGGACGGAATCGAGATCCCGATTCGGAGCACGAGCGGCGGCCTGACAAGCGCGGAAGCGCATCTCGATTCCGCGCAGCTTCCACTCAACTTCATCGTCGATACCGGCGCGACCTCGACCGTGATATCGAAGGCAGCCGTCAAGCGTCATGGGCTCGAAAAACTGAAATTGAAGGATACGACCTTCCGAGTCGTCGGCGCGGCGGGCATTGAAGACGGTGCGGAAGCGATCGGCCTCGAGGCGCTGACCGTCAATGGTCTGAGGCAGAACAATGCCAGGGCGTTGATTCTCGACCTCGAGCCCGTCAACGAGACTTCGGGCTTTGAGCAGCACGGCATCCTTGGAGGCGATTATCTGTCTCATTTCCGGGTCCAACTCGATTTGAGGCGTTACCGGCTCAGACTCACACCGCAGAGTCCGGCGATCAAGGTTGCGTCGCAGTGGTAGAGTAAACAGATGACGAGCATCTATCTCGAGACATCGGTAATCGGGGCGTATCTGGACCAGGGTGAGTCGTTCAGACGCGACCTGACCATCAGGTGGTGGGAGCACGAGCTGAAGAATTTCAAGGCCTGCATTTCGCCGCTCGTCCAGCGGGAGCTGGAACGGACTCGAGAACCTTACCGGCGAAGCTATCTCTCGCTGATTCGCGGATTGCCACAGCTCGAGGTGACAGACGAGGCTGCGATACTTGCCGATGGGTATCTCTCTCGAGGGATCTTCCAGCGCAAGTACCTTGGCGATGCCTTGCATGTGGCCGTGGCTTCGCTTCACAAGCTTGATTACCTGGTCACCTGGAACTTCGGCTTTCTGGCTAATGTCCACAGGCAGGCTAGAATCAAGCTATTCGAATACGGCGGCGGGATTTTTTGTGCCCGAAATCGTGACGCCTGAGTTTCTTGTTAGCGAACTTTAGAAACGGAATTACCAGGACGGTAGATTGAGATGCCCATGCGCGCCGGTTCAACAGCCAGTGAAGGTATGTATCATCGCCCACGATTTCTCGAAGAGCTGCATGCCATTCGCGAGGAGATGGCCCGGGAATGCGACTATGATGTTGATCTCTTTGCCGAGATGATTCGGAACAACCGCCGGCCTGCTCGCGGGCCTGTCCGCAATATCAGGGGTGTCAGATCGCACGCACCTGCGGCAACCGCTCCGGCGGTAGCGAAACGCAATCGGAAGCGACGATGACAAACCTTTCAAGCTCCTTTTGATGTTCCGACTATGGGAGAACCCTTCGACGCAATTGGATTCTGCGTATCTGACCAGGCCGCCTATCACGCGCTTGCGGAAGAGGCCCACCATCACGGTGCCGTCAGCAGGGTGCGCCGCGAAAAGGCGACGCTGCACGGATGTTGCTGGCATCTGGGAGAGGGTCTCGAGGTCTGGACCGTCCTGCACGAATCGCCTGAGGGCTTCTTTTATGCCGATTGCCGCCCGGCGTTTCGCAGCCGGCACCTGGTGACCCTCTTTCCATGGGAGATTACCGAGTACGAAGCGGACGGAGAAGCCATCGTCAGGGCAGTGGACGCCGCTACCAATACGGAGCTCGTCTTCGAGCTCCAGAACATGACCGAGATCAATCCGTCCGCCCTCGGTGATCAGGCGATTACAGCCACCGTCTCCGGGCTTGCTTACCGCGCCAGGCTGAGTTCCCGAAAATACAGGCCGATGCTGACTCCATTGAACCGGCGACGAAAACAACGGTCGAGCGCTGAGAATGATTATGCGATTCGTGGACCGATCATCTCCTGGCGTGAATTGAAGAACCCGCGAACGGCGAGTGATCTTATTCTGGCGACAGTTGACACGGGAACACTGAAGCTCGAAGTGCTTGTCAATCGCGCCGACTCGATCGGAGAGATTCGGGAAGGCATGACAATCGCTGCGGATGTGTGGCTACAGGGTTATATCCTCAGCGATCGTGAATTGCGACTGCGCTATGAGGGCATCGATCTCGAAGCGCCATCGAAGCACTTCTGGAGCGCATTGCGCCGTGAGCACTGACGCCCGTCAGCTATGCCTGCAATCTTAGCCGCACGCTGGATAGCACCGGTCACTTCTCCACCGATCAGAAATGGAGCCATCGCCCTCGAAGGCGATAGGATTGTCGGCGTCGGAACGCGCACTGAACTTCTCGAAGGTTATCCCGGGGCTTCCGTGCGCGACCTCGGCGAAGCGTTGATCGTTCCGGGCTTCGTCAATCTTCATTCTCACCTCGAATTGACGCTGCTTCGCGGCCGTCTCGAAGAACCCCATTTCCAAACCTGGATCGCCACGCTCATCAGACTGAAGCGTGAAGAACTGAGTCCCAGGCATTTGCTTGCAGGCGCACGGCTCGGGTGCCGCGAGGCGATTCTCTCGGGCATCACAACCCTGGCCGACACCTCGGATGCGAATGCGCCCCTGGAAGCGCTGATTGAGGCCGGCTTGCGTGGCGTAGTCTTTCAGGAGGTCTTCGGTCCTGACCCCGCTCAGGCCGGCGCCAGCATCGGCAGGCTCGAAGAGCAGCTCGAGGCTCATGCGCGCACGCTGGAAGCAGCACCGGCTGAGGCTCGGCGACGACTCAAGGTTGGCGTTTCGCCGCATGCACCATATTCGGTTTCAGGGCTGCTGTATGAACGCGTCTCTGCACTGGCCCGCGCAAACCGGCTCGACATGGCTATTCACGCGGCTGAGTCAGACGACGAAATCGCGCTCGTGCGTGAGGGCAAGGGAGCCTTCGCCGATGCTCTGCGAAAGAGAGCCATCCCTGTTACTCCGGGCGACTGCTCAGCCATCGAGTACCTCGAGCGGCACGACGCGCTCAGCAGTGGCCCGCTGCTCATCCATTGCGTCAAAATAGATGATCGAGACGTCGAGCGCATCGCAAGCAGCGCGTCGCGTGTTGCTCATTGTCCGAAATCGAATGCCAAGCTCGGCCACGGTATCGCCCCTCTCGGAAGGCTGATGCGCGCAGGTGTTCGAGTCGGACTTGGCACCGACGGCGCGGTGAGCAACAATCAGTACGATCTGATTGACGAGGCGCGATTCGCGGGCCTGCTGCAGCGAGCATTTCATCGCGATGCGGCGCTCTTTCCATCTGTTGAGCTCTTGCGTTTAATGACCATAGAGGGAGCAAGAGCGCTCGGCATGGAAGGCGAGATCGGCTCTATTGAAGTCGGCAAACAGGCTGACCTGGTGGCTATCAATCTTGAAACGCCTCACGGCACACCGCACCCCGATCCGATTGACACGCTGATGTTCAGCTCACGGGCGAGCGATGTCACTCTGACCATGGTAGCAGGGCGCGTCCTTTATGACCGCCTGCAGCGCTCAGATGTCGAGACGTCGATTCTCGAGGAGGTGAGGCGGCTGACGGGCTGAGCTTTGACCCGGGTCCATTACAGTTGCGAGGAGAATATGACCACCAATTTTGAGATCCAGGATAGTCACGTGTCGGAACAGAACAGGAAAGCCCAGGCATGGCTGGACGAGGATTACGGGCATCTCTCGAAGGTTCTCCAGCGGCGCGGTGTCGATATAGAAGATCCTGACTGCGAGAGTGGCCGGCTTCACGGTCGCCGTCCCTTCCTGGGGCGTCGGCACCGGCGGAACGCGTTTCGCGCGCTTCGCAGGGCCGGGTGAACCGCGCGATGTCTTCGAAAAGCTGAGCGACTGCGCGACGATCTACAGGCTCGTCAGGTCGACGCCTGCCGTATCGCTCCACATTCCCTGGGATAAGCCTGATAGCGCTTCTGAATTGAAGAGTTTTGCGGCGCAGCGAGGGCTTCACTTCGACGCCATGAACTCGAACACCTTCCAGGATCAGCCGGGGCAGAAGTTGTCTTACAAGTTCGGAAGCCTGACCCATCCGGATCGCGCGGTTCGACAGCAGGCAATCGCTCACAACCTGGAATGCATAGAGATAGGGAAACTTCTCGGCTCGAAGTCACACACCGTCTGGATAGGCGATGGCGGCAACTTTCCCGGACAACAGCATTTCAGGCGCGCCCTCGAGCGCTATCTCGAGAGCATGACCGAGATCTTATAAGGCACTGCCGCCCGATTGGCGCATCTATCTTGAACACAAGCTCTACGAGCCTGCCTTCTATTCGACAGTCATCAATGACTGGGGAACAAGTTATTATTGCGCTCGCGAGCTCGGTCCTCAGGCATTCTGCCTTGTCGACCTCGGCCATCATGCGCCCAATGTGAATATCGAGATGATCGTCGCGAGGCTGATACAGTTCGGAAAGCTGGCGGGCTTCCATTTCAACGACAGCAAGTATGGCGATGACGATCTCGATGCAGGCTCAATCAAACCATTCCAGGTTTTCCTGATATTCAATGAGCTTGTCGACGCGGAGCTGAACAGCGTGCCGGGTTTCGCACCAGCCTACATGCTGGATCAGTCACACAATGTCACCGATCCGATCGAGTCTCTCATGATGAGCGCGGTGGAGCTCACGCGCGCGTATGCCCAGGCTCACCTCGTGGACCGTGAGGCGCTGAAGGATGCCCAGGAGAAGTGCGACCCGCTGAGGGCTCTCGCTACGCTGAAGCAGGCATTTACGACAGACGTTTCGCCCATCCTTGCAATGGCCCGCGCACGAGCGGGAGGCGCGATCGATCCGGTCGGCGCTTATCGAGCGAGTGGCTATCGAGCGCGAAAGGCCGAAGAGCGCCCGTCGACCCTCGGCGTTGCCGCCGGCATCGTCTGACAATATTTGGAGTCGGCGACCGGAGTCGTCGCGCCAACGGCGCGACCTTAAATGGCCCAGGGCAAGCCGCTGAGGTATGTGGCCAACAATCCGGCGTTCCGATGGCCCATCGGGCCAACATTGTACCCCTTTACCGGCGACTGCGGTCCGCCCGCGATTGTCAGCCCAGGGCTTCGCCCTGGGCTTTTTCAGGTCGCACCGTTGGTGCGACCTAGCACGGCCCCATACCAATGACTGAGGCTCTCTACCTTGCGATAGACCTTGGTGCCGGCAGCGGGCGGGTCTTCCTGGCCGGCTTGTCATCCTCCGAACTCTTCCTCGAAGAAGTCCGCCGGTTTCAATATCCGGCACGGCTCACCTCCGGCCATCTGCGCTGGAACCTGAAGGGCATTCTCGACGAAATCGAGGCCGGGGCACGACACGCCGCCGAGAGAGCGATTCTCCTCCAGATGCCTATCGGCAGCATTGGAGTGGACAGCTGGGGCGTGGACTACGGGCTCATAGATGAGCACGGCGCCCTGATCGAAGACCCGATCTGCTATCGGGACGAACGCACGCTGGGAATGATGGAGCGAGTCTTCGAGCTCATGCCACGCGACGAGATATTTGCCCGGACAGGCATTCAGTTTCTCAACCTGAACACCATCTTCCAACTCTTCGCCCATGCGCGCGAGGGGTTCCCCGAGCGTGCCTCGCAACTGCTTCTGATTCCCGATCTTTGCAATCTTCATCTGACCGGCCGGGCCGTCACCGAGTATACAAATGCAACTACGACACAGCTCGTCAATGCTCAGACTGGGACGTGGGATCTGGACCTCATGAGGCGCCTCGAGATGCCGGACCGGCTGCTTGGGGAGATAGTCGCCGCGGGCACGGATCTGGGCCCATTGACTGGAGCCATGGCAGATCAACCGGGACTGCACGGTGCGCGTGTGATCGCGCCGGCCACACACGACACCGGCAGCGCAGTGGCCGGTGCCCCGATCGAGAAGGAATGGGCTTACATTTCATCGGGAACATGGTCTCTGGTCGGAATCGAGCGACAGACGCCGTTGATCGATAATAATGTTGCGCGAGAGAACTTCACCAATGAAGGTGGTGCGTATGGCACGGTGCGATTTCTCAAGAACGTCATGGGACTCTGGATACTGGAATCATGCCGAAGGGAGTGGCAGCAGCAGGGCTTCGACTTCGAATACGAGAATCTAATCGCTGAAGTGCAGTCGCTGAGAGATTCATCTTCGGAGGGTCTGGGGGAAGGTCTGGTGATCTTTCCCGATGACCCGCGACTCTTCAACCCGCCAAACATGCTCGAAGCATTGAGAGAACAATTTCGAGCGACTGCCCAGCGGCCTCCGTCAGGCAGAGAGTCAATCGCCATCATTGCGAAAGCGGTTCTCGACTCGCTCGCATTGCGCTACGCTTCGGTGCTGCGAACGATTGAATCGCTCACTGGAGAGAGGCTTAAGGGTGTACAGATCGTCGGTGGGGGCAGCCGCAACAACTATCTGAACCAGGTTACTGCCGATGCCACCGGACTGCCTGTCATTGCCGGTCCTGGAGAATCCACGGTCATCGGTAACGTCCTTGTTCAGGCGGTCACCGGCGGACGATTTGCCTCGCTCTCGGAGGCTCGCCAGTACGTTGCTCGTAATGTGAGTCTCAAGCGCTTCTTTCCAGCACCATCCCCGAAATGGCCGGAGATTATGCGCCGCTACAACTCTCTCGAACAGGAGTTTTACTCGAGACCAATCGGATGAGAATTTCACGTCGCAGCTTTTTGGCCGGGGTCGCAGCGTCATCGACGTTACCTGGGGGTCTATCTGGGGCGTTATCTCGACGTTCCCGCGGAGACGCAACTCTTATCGACCGCGGGGCGCTTGTTGCCCGACATAATCCGCTGCTGAATAAGCTCGATCCATTCTCGAGCTTGTCGCTCGGAAACGGCGAATTTGCCTTCACCTCAGACATCACCGGACTCCAGACGTTTCCCGAAGCCTACCAGTCGATGCCACTGTGCACGTTGTCTCAATGGGCCTGGCACACATTTCCTCGCCCCGCAAATCTGGACTCGAAAGTCCTGAAGCTCACTTCTTACGACTCTCACGGCCGGCAGGTGGGCTATGCAACGAACCCGGAAGGACAGACAGAGCTCTTCAACTGGCTGCGCGAAAACCCTCACCGGCTAAATCTGGGGCGGATAGGTCTCAAGCTGACTCTTTCGAATCAAACCGAAGCCCACGTCGAAGATATCACCGCAATCGAGCAGACGTTGGATATGTGGAACGGCAGACTCACCAGCCGTTTCAAGCTCGAGGGAAAGAGTGTCTCCGTGCTCACCGCAGTTCACCCTGAGCTGGATATGCTCGCAGTCTCAATCGAATCGCCCCTGCTCGCTGGTGGAAGGATCGCGGTGCGGTTCACGTTTCCGTATGGCTCGCCGAATATGGAAGGGGCCGATTGGAAATCGACGCCAAAGCACCAATCAACGGTCATCCGGCAGACAGGTAGCATGGCGGCGCTGAAGAGGCAGCTCGACGACGATCAATATTTCGTTGATATCGCCTGGCAGCAATCCGCAGGCTTTCGACGGTCGACCGCCCACGAGTTCCTGCTGGAGCCAAAGGGAGGCTCCCAGTTTCAATTCGCAATAGCTTTTTCGCCTTCCGAACCGAGCCAGTCATTGCCGCCGGTTGGGCAAACGTTCCAGGCGAGTGCAGATTTCTGGCAGCGATTCTGGAACGAAGGCGGAGTCGTAGACCTTTCAGGAAGTCGAGTATCCTCGAGCGCAGGAGCTCGAGCGCCGGATAGTCCTATCGCGCTATCTCACAGCGATTCAGTGTTCGGGCTCGATGCCGCCGCAGGAGACAGGCCTGACAGTCAACAGCTGGTATGGAAAGTTTCACCTCGAAATGCATTGGTGGCACGCCTCACATTTCGTCTTGTGGAATCAGGTCCGGTTTCTGGAGAAGAGCCTGGGCTGGTATGACAGGATTCTTCAGCCGGCGCGCGACCGAGCACGTCAACAAGGCTACCTCGGAGCACGCTGGCCTAAGATGGTCGGGCCCGAAGGACGCGACAGCCCTTCCGCAATCGGCACGCTCCTGATCTGGCAGCAGCCACATGCGATGGTCATGGCCGAGATGTGCTATCTGGCTCATCCGAGCCGGGCGACGCTCGAAAAATACAAGAACATTGTCTTCGAGTCGGCGGAGTTCATGGCCTCATTTGCCTTCTTCGAAGAGACTCGAAGCAGGTACGTGCTTGGGCCTCCGGTCATTCCGGCGCAGGAGAATCATCCGCCCCGGGAGACCTGGAATCCCACGTTTGAGCTTGCGTACTGGATCCATGGTCTGCGTATTGCCCAGCAGTGGCGCGAGCGCCTTGGAATGAAACGGGATGAGCGCTTCGAGCGGGTGATCAATGGGATGTCGAAGCTGCCTGTAGGAGATGGAGTCTATCTCGCGCATGAGAACTGTCCTCAGACGTACAGCCAGCGCAACTATGATCATCCTTCAATGCTTGCAGCGTTGGGTGTGCTGCCGGGCGATGCCGCAGATCGAGTGATCATGCGTCGGACACTGGAGAGGGTGTTCAGAGAGTGGCAATGGGATAAGACGTGGGGGTGGGACTATCCAATGACCGCGATGACGGCTGCACGGTTGGGAGAGCCGAAATTGGCCGTGCAGGCCCTGCTGATGGAGACCGAAAAGAATCGCTATCTGCCAAACGGGCACAACTGGCAGCGTGAGAATCTGCCGTGCTATCTGCCTGGGAATGGCGGGCTATTGTATGTGGTGGCTATGATGGCGGGAGGTTGGAGAGGCTCCTCCGGGTCTCACGCGCCGGGCTTCCCTGATGATGGATTATGGAGCGTCCGTTCTGAAGGATTGAACGATACGGTATTGCACGAAATTTGACGAGGCATGAGGAGATGCGGGGCGTTCTGTACGTCCGCTTTCTGGGCCTGCGTCGGCGAACTTGCGGTTGAGCCACAAAGAACCGGCAAAAAATGCCACGACAAAGAGCCAGGAGGCTCGCTCCAGTGCTCTGTGTATTCTGTGACTTTTTGTGACTTAATTCGCTGAAACACCGGAAGCACGGAGCGCGCCCTCGAGACCGCGCTGACCAGTTCATCCGTCGGGCCGTGTTGGCGCTCAATTGACTTGCCTCTGCTAGCAGCCTACGATTCTCTTAACAGCAGATAGCCGACCAAACCCCTTAACTCCGGAGGACCTGTATGCAAGCCAACGAGCTGAAGTTGAATCGACGCCGATTTATTCACACGTTATCGGCCGTCTCGGCCGGGGCCGCAATCTTCACTGTCCCCGGGGTCTATGCCGATGAGCTGGTGCGAACACCGCGCCAAACCGAAGGACCATTCTATCCGACCAAACTGCCGCTCGACACTGACAACGACCTGCTGGTGATCAACGATTCAACGACACCGGCGTCGGGACAGGCGACTCTGCTGAGCGGCCGCATCCTAGATCCGCGAGGCGACCCCTTGCGCAATGTGATGGTCGAGATCTGGCAGTGCGACAATAATGGTGTCTACCTTCATCCCAAGAGCGCCAACAATGGCAAGAGAGATCCGAATTTCCAGGGATTCGGCCGCTTTCTCACGGGATCAAGCGGCGAGTACCTGTTCAGGACGATCAAGCCGGTTCCCTACCCGGGCCGCACCGGGCACGTTCACTTTGCAGTCAAGATCAAAGGCCAGGAGACGTTCACAACCCAGTGTTACGTCAAAGGGGGAACCGCTGAATGCCAAGGATGGCGTGCTCAACGAGATCAAGGATCCTAAGGCCAAGGCCTCGGTAATCATTCCTTTCACTCCCCTGGCGGGTTCGCGCGCCGACGAACTGGCCGCACGGTTCGACATAGTCCTGGGCTATACCCCAAGCCAGACTTAAGCCTTTTAGGGGGAAAAATGAAGTCAGTCGAGTTATTGATTAACGGAAGTCCGAGACGTGTCGAGATAGACGCTGACCGGACGCTGCTTAGCGTTCTACGTAATGATCTCGAACTCACGGGAACCAAGTATGGATGCGGCGAGGGCGAATGCGGAGCCTGCACTGTTTTGATCGACGGGCAGCCGGCACGATCCTGCCAGGCTCGCGCTGCCAACATGGCCGGCAAACGCATCACTACAATCGAGGGGCTGGAGCAGAATGGGCGGCTCCATCCGCTGCAGGAGGCCTTTCTGCAGGCGGGCGCGATGCAGTGCGGCTACTGCATTCCTGGAATGATCATGTCGGGTGCTGGCCTGCTGCTCAAGAATGGCCAGCCGTCCGAGAGTGAAATCCTCCGAGCCATGGAAGGCAATGTCTGTCGCTGCGGGACCTACCCGCGGATCGTCGCGGCCATACAGCGCGCAGGCCGGAGCACCGCGCAGAAAGGCGGTGGCCGATGAGAGACAACTCAATCGATTTCGAGAACGAGCCGCCAGCCATCGAGCCAGCCATGGAGCCTGAACGCTATGAGCTCAGCGAAGGGCCTGCGTATCACTTCGAAATAGCGCGCCGCGACTTCTTCAAGTACCTGGGTGGCGGAGCAGTCGTCATCTTCCTTGTCAGAGGAAGTAGAGTCTCTGCGCAAGAGTCGGGTGGCGGACGCCGCGGCGGCAATGCCCAGCCCAAAGAGCTCGCCGCCTGGCTGCACATCGGAGAAGACGGAATGATTACCGTCTTCACCGGGAAGGTCGAAGTTGGCCAGGACATTCGTACGTCACTGACCCAGGTCGTAGCCGAGGAGTTGCGAACGCAGCCCGCTTCCATCCAGCTCGTCATGGGCGATACAGCGCTGACGCCGTTCGATGCCGGAACCTTCGGAAGCCTGACGACGCGCGTCATGAGTCCGCAGCTTCGCAAAGTGGGAGCCGCGGCTCGCGAAACACTGATCGACCTCGCCGCAGCACAGATGACTGCCGATCGCGCAGGTCTCATAGTTCGGGATGGCAAGGTTACAGATCAGGCTTCGAATAGATCGCTCACCTTCGGTCAATTAACCAAAGGGCAGAAGCTCACCAAAGCGATCAGCGACGACACGCCTGTGACAGCACCGGATAAATGGAAGATTGCGGGCACCGATCTGCCTAAGGTCAACGGCCGCGCCATAGTGACCGGCAGACATGAGTACACATTCGACATCAAGCGTCCCGGAATGCTGCATGGAAAGATACTCAGGCCAGCCTCGTTCGAGTCAAAATTGACTTCGGTTGAGACGAGCCAGGCGGAAAAAATTCCGGGGGTGACTGTCGTTCATGATGGCGATTTTGTCGGCGTTGTCGCCTCGAGCCAGGAGAGCGCCGCGCACGCGCTCGGGCTGATCAAACCTGAGTGGAAGCCGACACCGCAGCCGTCGTCAAAGGAGCTCTTCGACTACCTCAGAAAGCCGCCAGGCGAAAGAGGAGGGCGCGATTCCGAGGGGCGTTCCAACTTCGTGCGAGGATCTATTCCAGACGGTTTGGCGGCCGCACATCAGAAGCTCGAGCGAACCTACACGGTGGCTTACATCGCACATGCACCCCTCGAGCCGAGGGCTGCCGTCGCTGAATGGACTGACGGAAAGCTGACGGTCTGGACGGGAACTCAACGCCCGTTCGGGGTCCGCAGCGAGCTGGCCAGCGCATTGCATGTGGCTGAAGAGCGCGTCCGCGTGATCGTCCCCGATACAGGATCGGGTTATGGCGGCAAACACACGGGCGAGGCCGCTCTCGAGGCAGCGCGGCTTGCGAAGGCCGCAGGCAAGCCAGTAAAAGTCACCTGGTCGCGTGAAGAAGAGTTCACCTGGGCATACTTCCGTCCGGCCGGAGTGATCGACATCAATTGCGGTGCGACCAACGAGGGAATGATCACCGCCTGGGAATTCCACAACTACAACTCGGGAGCGTCGGCAATTCGCCCGATGTACGAGATTCCGAATCAGCGTATCGAGTTTCACGCATCCGATTCGCCATTGCGACAGGGGTCGTACCGGGGCCTTGCCGCGACGGCCAATCACTTCGCTCGTGAAGTGCAGATCGACGAGCTCGCAGAGAAGCTGAAGATGGACCCGCTCGAGTTGAGGCTCAAGAATCTTAAGGATGAGCGGTTGATCGCGGCGCTCAAGGCTGCGGCCGCTGGATTCCATTGGGGCGATGGCAAGCGGACTACAGGCCGAGGGCGCGGAATTGCCGGTGGTTTTGAGAAGGGCGGTTACGTCGCGACCTGTGCTGAGGTCTCAGTCGATCGTGCAAGCGGCCGGGTGAAGATCGAACGAGTCGTCACTGCCTTCGAATGCGGCGCAATCGTCAATCCGCTGGGTCTTAAGAATCAAATCGAGGGCGCTGTCATCCAGGGCATAGGAGGCGCTCTCTTCGAAGCGATCGACTTTGCCGATGGCAAGATTCTCAACCCGCGATTCTCGAAGTATCGTGTGCCGCGTTTCAGCGATAGCCCGGTCCTTGAGACCGTGCTCATCGATCGCAAAGATCTGCCGTCGGCTGGCGCTGGAGAGACCCCGATAGTTGGGCTTGCGCCGGCGGTGAGCAACGCGATCTACGATGCAGTCGGAGTTCGCCTGAGATCGCTGCCGATGGTTCCCAACGGTTTAAAGACATGAGTCCGCCGACTGGCTTAGTATGGAGTGCGGCGACTTGTCGCCGCTTTTGATTTAGATATTACAGTGATGAAGGAAAGAGGTCATCTCTTCCTTCGATGGGCAATACGTAACCCAAAAGCGGCGACAAGTCGCCGCACTCCATACTAAGCCAGTGGGCACTCGATTCCTGAAATTCTTATGAGCGACGATTTTACAACTCAAACTGCCGAGACCGTTCTACCGCCGGAAAAACTTGAGGCACCGGAGCCCTACTCTTCGCTGGTAGATGTCGATGTAGCCGGGCTCTCGCACCAGGGCAAGGTGCGCTTAAACAACGAAGACCATTTCCTGATCTTCCAGGCGGGCCGCTTCCTGAAAACCGTATTGACCAATCTTCCGGAAGAAGACATGTCCGCCCGGTCGGAAGAGATCGGCTACGGCATGGTGGTTGCCGACGGCATGGGCGGCACGGAGGGCGGAGAGGTTGCGAGCCGGCTGGCAATCACGACCATGATGAATCTGATCCTTCAACTTCCCGATTGGATCATGAGGGTTGACGACAAACTTGGCCCGGGAAGCTATGAAGCGCGCGACCATGCGCTATAAGCAGGTGGACGCCGAAATCGGCCGTCAGGCGGCAGAAGACCCCAAGTTGATGGGAATGGGTACCACGATGACCGCCGCCTACAGCATCGGAGCCGACCTCTTTGTGATTCACGTGGGCGATTCACGCGCCTACCTGCTGCGTGATGGACGTTTGCATCAGTTGACTCGCGACCAGACACTAGTCCAGACGCTCGTTGATCTTGGCGAGCTGACGCCGGAGGGTGCCTCATCCCATCCGCTGAGGCATGTGCTGACGCATGCCCTGGGGCTCCGTCATGGCCGAATCAACGTCGAAGCTCAGCGTCTCAAGCTGCGGGATGGCGATTGTCTGCTGGTCTGTACGGATGGTCTGACCGAGATGGCTGCCAACGAACAGATCTCGCAGGTTTTGCTTCGGGCTGAACCGGCTGCTGAGGGATGCCGGAATCTCGTTGATCTCGCACTCGAGAAGGGTGGCAAGGACAATGTCACCGTGATCATAGCCCGCTACCGCCTGCCTGCGAAGGAGCCGGCAAAGACGAACTGAGTCGCCGGTTCTCTAGCTCAGACTCTTCTCAATCGCCTCCCTCAGGCGTTTTCGTAGAGGTTCGGGTTCCGTCGATAGAAGCACGTGGACGTAAGAGACGTTGCCCATCCGGTCAATCACGAAATAGGTTGGCAGTCCCCATATCCGGTATTCTCTGGCTACCGCATTGTCACCGATCAGAAAGGTTGATGACATCTTGTGGTCGCGCAGAAAGGCCGCCGGGTCGAATTCCTCCGGCCAGATGCTCAAGGTGAAGAACTCAACCTGCCTTTCCCGATATTGACTCTCCAGATCATCAAAAAGCGGCATGAGCCTGATACAGGGCCCGCACCAGTTTGCCCAGAAATCGAGGACAACTACCTTGCCCCTCAAGTCCGACAGCCTGACGCTTTTGCCATCAACGGTCTTGAGCTTCCAATCGGGCGCTCGAGTACCAATAGCAAGGTCGCCGCGCATCGACTCCGGCCCTGGTCTTTGTGCCGATCCGCGGAGGCTCATTCCTCGTTTGAAGGTGAATGCGACGGGTGGCTTGCTCTGAATGAACCCGACATCTTCCGTTAGGCCCTCGAGAGTGTTCTCATCGACGAGCTCGGCATGATGCACAGTAATCCCGGGACCCCTGCCGTTGCGCAATCCAAACTCTATTCTCCTCGCATCGAGAACACGCACGAAGTGAACTACGAGTTGAAATTGGTCCCCACTGGGCGGGTGGCCCGTGTATTGCGCGCGGACCTGACCGTCGACGATCTCGAAAGCCATGACACCATAGAAGCCACCTCGCTTCTCAGTCCACGAGCCAAGAAACGGTTTCATCTGTTCAACAGTAGGCGACTTGAGTCTTGTCCATTCTTCAAACCTCGGATCGCGTCCTTCTTTGGCTGCCTCTTCTCCCTCAGCCTTGAGCTCTTTGTAGCCGATGACTCTCCATAGACAGCCTCTGCACGCTTGATCAGATCGAGAGCTTCGGAGCCATGACGTATAGCGATGTTCTGGCTTGCCGATACGAGCAGGAGTGCTTCCGGAATTTCAACCTTGTACCCGTAGGAATCCGTGAGGGACTTGTACATCGAGTCGAGGGCCGTCAGAGCGTAGATTGTGCCGCTGTTCCTGATAACGTTGGGTGCGTAGTCGTGAAAGAGGCGCTTGAGACCTTCGTAGACGGCTTTGTAGGCCATCGTCTCGTGCGTCTCATCCTTGATCTCGAGTCGCTCACCGTAAAAGCCCGGCTGCGCGCCATCGACAAATGCTGTCCATTCCTTTCTCCAGCCATAGAGGTTTTCAATGCTCACCAGGCGACCACGATAGTCAGGCGTCTCGACAATCATCCGCCTCGCCTTCCCCAGCATCGACTTGATCTCAGGGAAACCAGCAATTGGAGCATCAATCGACAACTGCCATTGGAAGAGCGCCGGCTTCTCGGCCAGCGCGTAGACGGCAAACAAGCCCCCCTGTGAATGTCCAAGGAGTATTCTCAGCGGCTGAGTTCGATACCTTTGCTCAATCAGTGGAATCACTTCGTCAGTGAGGAACTGCATGAATCTCTTTTCGCTCCCGTTGCCATATGCCCCCGGAATGGGCATATCACGATTGCGATCGGCATTGACGATGCCGACTACGATGGCCTCCGGCATCATAGGTATTGCTGAATAGCCGCTCATGAAACGCACTGCGCTCGCGGCAACCGGTCCCGTCCCTTCGCCGTCCAACGCGTAGATCGCCGGATAACGGCGGGTGGTTTTGTTGTAGCCCGCCGGCAGGTAGACCTCCAGTTGGCGCGTCTGATTGAGGACCGTTGACGAGACTCGCAATGACTCACCAATATTGATTGGCTCGGAGATATCCTGAGCTACGGCACAACTGCCAACGGTTGCGAGCCACACGAGTCCGAGGACCCAACGCGTTTGAGTCTTCATGTTCACCCTCCCAGGTCGAACGAAGGTCTGCGCTGCGTATAGGCTCAAGAGGAGCCGGCTCGCAGCAATTCTTCCAGGCGTTCCTTGCGCCCGCGGCTAAGTCTCAATTCCGTTCCGTCTTTGAGAACGACCATGTAGTCTCCATTGAAATGCGGGTGCATCTCGAGAACACGATCGAGATTGACAATCGATGAGCGATGAATTCGCGCAAACTGCGCCGGATTCAAGACCGATTCCAATTCATTCATCGTCCGCCGAAGCAGATGAGCCTTGTTGCCTGCGTGCAGGCGAATGTAATTGTCATATGCCTCGATCCAGTCAATTTCATCGACGTTCATGAAGATCACGCGCCCGGTGTTCCTGATCATCAATCGCGTGATGTAGCGCGCCTGCGCCGCTGCCGGCACATTCCTTCCGTCCAGCAGAGAGAGCAGCTTCAGGCCAAGCTCGCCGGCATCCTGCTGCTCGATCTGCTTTTTCGCCTGACGCAGCGCCTTGTCAAAGCGGGCATCATCGAATGGCTTCAGCAGGTAATCGAGGGCGCTCACCTCGAAGGCTTTGAGAGCGTATTGATCGTATGCCGTGACGAAGATAATCACTGGCAACGGCTGCCCGGATAGCTTGTCGAGCACCTCGAAGCCGTTCATTTCCGGCATCTGCACATCAAGAAAGACGAGATCCGGCTGCAGCGTGCGAATGCCGGTCACGGCGTCGCTCCCGCTACCGCATTCCCGAACAAGCTCAATCTCCGCGTCCGCCCTGAGCAATGCGCGCAGATTGCGCCGCGCCAGCGGCTCGTCATCTACAATCATCGCCTTGATTTTCCTGGTGTTAGATCTGGGCCATCTCGTGCGTCCGGAGACTGCCTGCGTAGCGGAATGGATAAGACTGCTTCGACACCTCCGCCTTCCCTGTTGTGAACGTCCAGATGAGAGGCTGTCCCATAGAGCTGCCGAAGCCGGGCGTTCGTGTTGTTCAGGCCAACACCGTTGCAGTGAGACAGTTCCCAACCCGCGGGCAGACCCGCTCCGTCATCGGAGACTCGCATTTCGAGCGTTGAGCCTGTGCAGGATGCGGTCAAGGTTACTGTTCCGGGACCGGAACGCATGGCCAGTCCGTGCTTGATGGCATTCTCGACCAGCGGTTGCGTAATCAGATTCGGCACCAGTGCATCGAGCGTCTCGGGGCTTGCCACGATGCGCGCACGCAGGCGATCGGAGAAGCGCATCTGCTGGAGCTTCAGATAGAGCTCGAGCCACTCCAATTCCTCGCTCAGCCTGACCTCCTGTTTGCCCGAATTCTCGAGCGTCTGGCGCAGCAGATCGCTCAACCCGACGAGCATCTGGACTGCGCCCTCGTTATCGCGGTCGCGGACGAGACCCGTGATCCCGTTCAGAGTATTGAAGAGAAAGTGTGGATGGAGCTGCATTTTGAGCATCTGGAGCTCGGCCTGGGCAAGTTGAGCCTCGAGCTGCGAAGCTCGCAGTTCTCGTTCGCGAAACTGGCGGTAAAAATCGAGGGCACTGATCAATCCGAAGGTCAGGCCATAGAAGAGTGTGCAAAACGGAAGATCGCGCATCCACATATAACCCGCCCGGATCATCAGAGGTGGACCCATCGGCGACAACCAGGCCGCCAGCAGAGCATGGCCCAGGCAGAGAACTGCGATAGCTGCCAGATGAACCGGCAGAGCGACAATCAGATTGCTGAGTGGAAACCTGCGACGCAGCCAGATGACGACTGGCACGATGCCAAGCCATGCCACCCAAATGGCCAGCTGAGAGGCGAACATCCGCCATAAGAGATCGGATGACGCCGAAGGCGGCACAGGTCGCCTGACCTGCGGGAATTGGATGAAGGGGACTCCTGCCGAGAAGAGCCCGAGCGCCAGCCAGAAGAGAAGCAGCGCTCCCCAGATCGCCCTGGCTCCAGGTGCGAGGCGACTATTTGATCTGAGACCTAGCATAGCCATGCCTCAAGTAATCTACGCGATCCTGGATGGAAGGGCTAAGACGATGTGGCCAACTGCCGGAATTCTGACGTGAATGGCTTTAGAGAGCGGAGCAGGGTAGCCACAAAGAAGCCACAGAGGCCGCAAACGTCACGCCAGCATAACTTCGCAGCCAGCTATTGTGAGACATGCCGGCGGACGCCTTCTGTGCCCCAGGGCATCTTTGTGGCTAAGAAGAAAGTAGGTTAGTGCGCGTGCCGGCTCAGGCAGGCCGCTGCGCCCGCCGGACTCCCGAAGTTCTCCAGATTCCGCTCGGGCGAATCGAAATTCTGCACCAGCTCATCGGCGAGCGCCTGGTTTTGTGCAGCTGCCACAAACAGCTCCAGGACATGGGGAGGAGGCGCCTGCAGCATGAGATTTGTCCACTCCGTGGCCGCTCGTCCCGCCTGCCACAGCTTCTCTGCCGTTTCACGGCAGAAGGCTTCATCGGCCTGAACATCCTTCAGCAGTTCACCGGAGAGCCGCTCGGCGCAGCGCGAGGCTGTATTCGCACCCTGTGCGATGATCGGATCGTTCAGAATATGTAAATCACCTGTAGCCAGTGCAAACTTGCCGTTGCCCAACGCCGCATAGCCGCGTCGAACGGTCGGAGTGATCGCACCCTGAATGACGTCCTGCGCTCGCACTGCACCAAACTCCTTCTCGTTCACCTTCGCATAAATCGCAGGCGCGTGTGCCCGCAGCAGTTCAAGTACAGTCTGATCGAATCTCTGCGGATCGTCTTCGTAGCGCGTCTGCATAAGAACCTCGAATGCCTGACCCGGAATGCCCTCGAAGAGAAGGCTGCACACGCGCCCGCTAAAAGTCATGAAGGGGGCTTGAAAGATTTCGCCGTTGCCAGGCGAGACGCATTGCACTACTCCGAGAGGATTCGGGAAATCGAGACCGCGAAAGAATGCTCCGGTGAGATGGCGCATCGGATGAGAGTACGGCGAGCGCTCAGGATCCCGGGGGAACATTTCCGCCAGACTGCCGCGGCCCGAGGCGACGACCATCAGATCGTGCTGCTCCGAAAGGCGCGTAACATCGCTTGCTGAGAGGTTCTCGATGACCACCTTTCCTCCGCGCTCGGCGAAATCCTCGAGCAATGTGGATTGATAGATGCGCATGTCCACAGCGCTCGCAGGCGGACTCATCGAGCCGATCCAGGTGATCGGAGCCTCGATGCCCAGATTCATGTGAACGCCTTCAATTCCGAAGTCGGGGAAATTCCAATGGTCGACACCGAGTGCTCGCTCACGTTCCAGGGTGTGAGCGAATCGGATTACGAGACAACTCAGGCGAGTCTCGCGTATCTGATCGGGAGATTTGTCGCTGTAAATGACCGGCGTAGCCCCATGTTTCTGCAGGAACAAGCCGAGCTGCAATCCGGCGATTCCTGATCCGACGATGCCAATGCTTTTCATGATCTCCTCCTACTAGCCGGGTCGACGCCGCATTCAAAGAGGATGGCCGAGAGGTGTGACGGAGAGTGAGGGACTCGAACCCCCAAGGCCTTTCGGCCGCCGGTTTTCAAGACCGGTGCAATAGCCATTCTGCCAACTCTCCGCGAGTGGAATATCCTAGCAATAAGATTCCCGCGAAGGAAGAGGATGTCTCACTGCCTATTATCGTAAGGGCTTCTCCAAGGGAGCAATTTGGAGTGCGGCGACTTGTCGCCGGCCGTGTTAGTTAGTGCAGCGCTGATGATTTACAGCTCACTCGTCTTTATCACTGCACTACGCTGAATCAAAAGCGGCGACAAGCCTGCCGCACTCCAAATGCTCTTCGGAGCGGGCTCGATTTGGATTCTTGTGAGACAGCCTCCAATCCCTGCCGCTACAGCGTCGCGGAATGATTGTCCGAAGCCTTGTCAGGGCACCGTCCACAGAGCCCGCGCCAGCCTGTCTCCCCGTGCTGGTCCGGCGATGATTCGCATAACAGCGTATCCGACAACCATCATGATCGGGTAGCCGACGGCGATTGCAACAAAGGGCGTAACTCCTGGCCCATAGGCTCCCCATTCCGGAAACCTCTTCATATACCAGTAGTCTCTGGGAGGACCGATGACCGCCGAAGCCAACACAACAAAGGCGAGTCCTCGCCAGCCAAAGCGCCGGACGATTCGCCAGAGAATCAGGAAAACATATGCGCAAACCGTGAAGTCAATCCATAACAGTATCAGGTACCAGGGCGCCCAGGTGATCGACATGTGCCACCATGACAACCTTTCTCCGAGCGCGATGCCTGATATCGCCAGCAGTCCGCAGACAGCCGCACCAGCGAGCGCTCCGAACAGGCGACGCGCCGTGGCTCGCGTGAGTATGGCTACGATCACCGAAATGGCCAGGTATATGCAGTTGAAGAGGTGAAGCTGCAGAGTCGTCATAGCGGATAGGCGGGAAGTATGACGGAGAGTGAGGGGTCTGAACCTGATCGTACCTCCACGGATTAACCAATAAAAATGGGGGTGGCAGCCAAGAAACTGTTTTAGTGCTGTCAAACCGATCTTCAGCCGAATTCTCTGTGCGCTGCAGTCTTCAGAGATCAAAAGGTGACTCGTCCTCAGGAATGCCCTTTTTCAGCAAAGAACTCCTGAAAGAACTTGTGCGCTGGCTTTCCGGCCTGACGCTTCACGCTGTCGAGACCCTTATTGATGCCGTCGAGTTGCTTCCATTCGATCTTTGGCATTCCGGTTTCTGATCGTCTTCATCATCCTGCTATTCGCCCTGCCAGCGCCGCATTAGTTCATCAACCCGGTGTTTGACCTGTGCTCTCGCGTCGGCGCGGTCCCATTGCGCTGCGAGCAGTTCATCGTAATTTGTTTCGCGGTGTCGAATATGCGCCGCCACCGCAAGCAGCACGGCGGCTTCGTCGAAACTCCTGGCTGCCGCTGACCGGCCAACGCGGCCGCTGTATTTGCGACAGGCGTGTTCGGCGATCTGAAATTCTCGTTTAACCGGACAGGCGGGGAAAGTTCGCGGATTCTTTTGGCAAACTGTTCCACATACTTTTGGTCCAGCTCCGCTTGTCGCTCTCTTTGCCGTTCGGCGCGACGTTCTCTCGCTTCCGCATCGGCCAGGCACTCAGCTTCCGCCTGGTTCAATGCGTTCTCTTCAACTAACAGTCCCTGACGCTCGTATCGCCCGCGCGCTCTGCTGAATTTAGAACCACGGCTGAAAGCACCGAATGCTTCCGCGCCCGTCTGGTTAATGCAGCATCTCCGCTGGGAAGAAAAACCAACTCGTCCAAATCCGCGCATGCCAGGCACAAAGCTCCTTTGTTCTCCTCCAAAGTAATCCACGCCTTCCGTCCCAACTCCTCACCGCATTCATCGCATTTTGAGTCGCGATGCGAAATGAAGACCTTGAGGTCTTCAGACTTTTTCGTCGCAGGCTTTGAAGGAATTTGCGTCTTAGCCATGCTTCACTATTAACCAGGTTCTGTTAGCCCGGACTGAAGTTGCCTCTAAAACGGGATGTCTTCCGGTTCATCGGTGATCATGCCTATGTCGGCCTCCGGATTGATTGAGTCCGCCGGGCCGAGTCGTTCAAACTCTTCCCAGGTAAGTCCATAAGCAAACCCCGCCTCAGTGTAACCCGCGATATAGGCAAACGTGTCGTCTTGATCAGAGAATCCGTCAAACACCTTTTTTCGCCGAAGCTTCCTTCGCCTGCGGGCCGCGACACCACCCGCTAGTGATTTCAAGAGGTTGTTTTTGTACCCATCATCTATTTTGACTCCAAGCATTTCGAGCTCTTTGAATGCGCAGACCCAATCAACTCCGAAACGCTTCCGGTAACTTGAAGCGATGTTTTGGCCGCTGTACGTCTTCAGCCAGGAACGAGCAGATTGAAGCCGAGCGGAACGATCCATTCGTTTCACTCGCGGAGGCAGGGCTTTTCGCCTTTTGGTCTTTTGACGTTCCACGCCTTCTTAGACTTCCATTCGCAACTCGCACCGCAACGCAGTCACGTCACGCATCAGGTTCCCTCGTCCACTCCGCTTCCAGTGACCGTGCCGCGGACTATTCGCAGGCATCGCGAGTTAATCTTGACGCCATCTGGCCATCATTGCGAACTTGGCGCGACCGCCTGGAAATCGTCAGAGCTTTCCTTATCTCAACTCGTCTAAGTTGTTAAAAAGAAATGGCGGAGGGAACCGGAGTCGAATTTGCATAGCCTTGCAGCCGCCGGTTTTCAAGACCGGTGCAATAGCCATTCTGCCAACTCTCCGCGAGTGGAATATCCTAGCAATAAGATTCCCGCGAAGGAAGAGGCGCGCTCGGTGAGTCAACCGATGCGGTTTGGGGGCGGCCGTGGGGGCGGCTCGGCGAGCCGCCCCCAATTGCCTCTCAGCTATGTTTGCCATCATTTGTCGGCGGTGGTTCGTTTGGGGGCGGCTCGCGAGCCGCCCCTACGAGCCGCCCTCGAGCGCCCGTAAACGCCATTCGCACGAGTCGCTGCGTTTGCTGGACAGCGTGACGTGGGCAACTTAGCATGCCGTCATGCCCAAAATCCCAAGACGACAGTTCACTCAATCTCTCGGAGCCGCCATGCGTCACTGCCGCATTGCCCGCGAAGCAGCTCCCGATTGCCTTCTCCACGCTCGGCTGCCCAAAATGGGAATGGAAGAAAATCCTGGCCAACGCACATGACCTCGGCTACGCCGCAATGGAGCTGCGAGGCATCCTTGGGGAAATGGACCTCACCAAAGTTCCTGAATTCTCCGGCGAGCGATTGAAGCAGAGCATGGCAGATCTCGCAGCCCTCGACCTGCGCATTTCGGACCTCGGGTCATCAGCCCGCATGCACGAATCGGATTCCGCAAAACGCTCGGCGCAGATGGACGAAGGCAAGCGCTTCATCGATCTCGCTGCAAAGATGAATGCTCCCTATGTCAGAGTCTTCGGTGACAAGTACATCGAAGGAAGCGACCGGGCGGCGACGATAGAGCGAGTGACTGCAGGCCTCCACGAGCTCGGTGAATACGCCAGGGGCAGCCGCGTTACTGTAGTTATCGAATCTCACGGAGACTTCACCGATTCGGCAACGCTACTCAAAATCCTCAAAGGAGCAGCGAGCGACCGGGTCGCGCTGCTCTGGGATGCGCATCACACCTTTGTCACCGGAAAAGAGCAGCCGGCCGATACATTCAAGGCTCTCGGGAGTTATGTCCGGCATGTTCATCTCAAGGACTCAAAGCCGGACGACAAGGGTGAGCATCACTATGTGCTCACGGGCACCGGCAGCGTGCCGGTAAAGGAGCAGGTCCGCGTCCTCGCCACCGGCGGCTATCAGGGCTTCTATTGCTTCGAATGGGAGAAAGTCTGGCATCCCGAGATTCTCGAGCCTGAAGTCTCCTTTCCTCAATATGCCAAGGTCATGCGTGAGTATCTTGCCGCAGCGGGAGTCACCGGCTGACAAGCATGTCATCGGCCATTGAATTCGATCATGTCGTCTTCAGAGCATGACGGGGGCAGCACTCCGACGCTCAGTGGCCTGACTCTGAGCATCGAGCCGGGTGAGCGAGTAGTGCTGCTGGGACGAAGCGGCTCCGGAAAGACCACAACTCTCAAACTCATCAATCGTCTGCTGCTTCCGAGCTCGGGTGAAGTTCGCGTTGAAGGTACCTCCACTTCCTCCTGGGATCCCATTCGACTGCGACGCCGCATCGGGTATGTGCTCCAGGAGATAGGCCTCTTTCCGCACATGTCCATCGAGCGCAATGTCGGATTGATCCCGCGTCTCGAAGGATGGGCCGAAGGCCGCATTAGCGAACGAACTGACGAGTTGCTGAATCTCGTTGGCTTAGATCCTCAACGATATCGCGAACGCTATCCAAGAGAACTCTCAGGCGGTCAGCGGCAGCGCGTTGGAGTTGCCCGAGCGCTGGCTGCGGATCCGCCAATCGTTCTTATGGACGAGCCGTTTGGAGCTCTTGATCCGATTACCAGGCTCGACCTTCAGCGCGAGTTCAGCAGCCTTGCGCGAAGACTCAACAAGACCATTGTCTTTGTCACGCACGACGTGCGCGAAGCCTTCACGCTCGCAACTCGCATCGGTCTCTTTATGGATGGAAAGATGGTAGAACTGGCCACACCCGCCGAGTTCGCCCGGTCGGCTCATCCTGAGGCGCGAGTCTTCAACGAGTCGCTGGCGGGTGTCGAGCCTGCATCATAGAACCCGGCTGAGACGTTCGCGCCATGAACCTGATCGATTTCCTGACTCGCAACCGCCAAGAAGTCCTTCAGCTCACTGCCGAGCACCTTCTGCTCGTGCTGATCGCCACAGCTGCGGCAATTGCTATTGGAGTGCCTGTCGGAATACTGCTCACTCGACGTCCCTCATTGGAGAGGCCGGTGCTCGCGGTAGCCAATGTCCTGCAGACAATTCCGAGCCTCGCGCTTTTCGGTTTTCTGATCCCACTGCTAGGCAGGTACGGCATTGGCCGTCTTCCGGCGGTCATCGCACTCTTTCTCTACTCATTGCTTCCGATCATTCGAAATACCTTCGCCGGAATTCGAGGTGTCGACCGCGGCGTCCACGAGGCTGCACTCGGTATGGGGCTTACCAGCTGGCAGATCCTGACCAACGTAGAGCTCCCTCTGGCCACCGCTATCATTATTGCCGGAATCCGCGTGGCAACGGTCATCTCTGTCGGGACCGCGACGATCGCTGCCGCAATTGGCGCCGGCGGACTCGGGACATACATCTTTCGCGGATTGAGGATGAACGACAACACGCTCATTCTGGCCGGCGCAATTCCAGCGGCACTTCTCGCGCTGGCCGCCGATTTCGGGCTCGGAAGACTCGAGAAGTCGCTCTCCCCGGAACGCGCCGGCAGCAAATCACGCGTCCGAAGAATAACGACGATCGCTGCCACCAGTTTGATCATCGCCGGCCTGGCATTCTTCCTCGGCCGCGAGCTGGTGCCCTCCTGGAAAGCCTCCTCGAGAGGAGGTCCGGCCAGTGATGGCAAACCGATCGTCATTGGGTCCAAGGACTTCACGGAGCAGGTGATTCTCGGAGAACTGCTCGCGCAGATGATCGAGGTCAATACGGGGCTCGCGGTAGAGCGCCGTTTTGAGCTTGGCGGCGATCTCTGCCATCGAGGCCTGCTGGCAGGCGAAATTGACGGCTACGTCGAGTACACCGGCACGGCGCTCATGTCGATTCTGAAAGAGCCGCCGATGACCGATCCGCAAAAGGTGTTTCAGAGCGTCAAAGACGAATATGCAAAGAGATTCCAGGCTGAGTGGCTGAGCGCTCTCGGATTCAACAACACGTTTGCAATACTGATCCGGGGCGAGGACGCCAGTCGGCTCGGAATAAAAACGATCTCGGAGGCCACCCGCTACACCAGGCAATGGCGCGCCGGGTTTGGTCAGGATTTCATGTCGCGCGAAGACGGCTACCCGGGATTTGTCCGTGCGTATGCTCTTCAGTTTGCCGCGCCGCCACGTGAGATGGATCTCTCGCTGACATATCGGGCGCTCGCATCAAAGCAGGTTGACCTGATTGCCGGCAATTCCACCGACGGTCTCATCGAGAAGCTCGGGCTTTTTCAGCTCGAGGACGACCGGCACTACTTTCCGCCGTATGAGGCCGCACCCGTTTTCAGATCGGACACGCTCGAACGCCATCCCGAGATTCGCCGGGTCCTCGGCCAGCTTTCGGGAAAGGTTACGGAGCAGGATATGCGCCGCATGAACAGCGGTGCCGACATCGATCATCAGGAAGTCAAAATGATTGTCACGGGCTTCATCAAAGAAAAGGGGCGACGGGACTTAAGCCGCGGTAACGGCCAATGACCAGGCGCAGACCATTTCCCTTTGCAGCCGTCGCCGGACTGGACCTGGCGAAACATGCACTCTTGCTGCTGGCTATCGAGCCGAGACTCAAGGGAGTCCTCATCGGCGCACCCGCTGGAAGCGGCAAGACGACGCTGGCACGCTCTTTCCAATCTTTGATGCCTGATCGTCCGTTTGTGGCACTGCCGGTGAACATCACGGCAGACCGCCTGCTCGGCGGACTCGATCTGGAGAAGACCTGTGCCGCCGGTACTCGTCAATGGCAGCCGGGTGTTCTGAGCGAAGCCGACGGCGGCCTGCTGTTCATCGACCAGGTAAATCTTCTCGACTCGCATATTGCTGCTCAGATCGGTATGGCATTAGCCAATGGAGAGGTCTCGATCGAGCGCGAAGGCGTAAGCCGGGTGATTTCCACTCGCTTCAATCTGATCGGAACCTTTGACTCGCAGGAGGGTCAGGTCAGCGCGGCAATCGCGACTCGCGCGGCAATCCTCGTCATTGAGAACTCGACACAATCACCTTTACAGAGAATTGAGATTCTTGAGCGTGCGGCCTTCGAGAGGCGTGATCCGGCGGCTTTCGCGACTGCCTTTGATTCGCAGACAGACGAAATCCGCGGAATGATCAGCGCCGCGCGGCTGCGCCTGCCCCGAGTTAAGATCACCAGAAGGCAGTCTGCGATGCTGGCCTCGTCGGCAGTGTTGAGTGGGGTTGAAGGAAATGGCATAGACATCTTTGCCACCTGCGCAGCGCGCACAAACGCTGCCCTCAGAGGGGACCTGCGAGTTACTGAGGCCGATCTGGAAATGGCCGTGAAGCTCGTGATTGCTCCGCGCGCGACGATCGCGAGCGTTGCGGCACCGGAGCCCGCTTCTGTGCCACTCGACGGTGACGAAACGCAGCAACCATCAATTCCCTCGCCGGCAGCCGCCCAAGTGCCCGACAGGGCGCTTCAGCCAGTGCCCGAGAGGGCACTTCAGCCCGTGCCCGAGAGGGCACTTCAGATTGATGCCAGAGACACTTCTCTACCGCCGGATTTGATCGAATCGGGCAGCCGAAGAACGCCGAACGCAAGACCGGGCAGTCGCGGTGAAACGACAGACCGGCGGCGAGGCCGCTATTCCGGCTCATCGCCTGAGGGCGCTACGGGCGACCGCATTGCTATCGATGCCACCCTTCGTGCGGCCGCACCATGGCAGAAGCAGCGCAGTGCTGGCTCGAAGGCTTTTCGAATCGAAGCGGGCGATCTCCGATATAAGCGGTTCAAGCGCAGGGCTGGAGCTCTCTTTCTCTTTGTGGTCGACGCCAGCGGGAGCATGGCTCTCAATCGAATGAATCAGGCGAAAGGGGCAATTCTGCGACTGCTTAAGGATGCCTACCTGAATCGCGATCGCGTGGCAATGATCAGTTTTCGTGGGCGAAGTGCGGAGGTGGTTCTTCCGCCGACTCAGAGCGTCGAGCGGGCACGACGCGTCCTGGAGTCTTTGCCCGTCGGTGGAGGGACCCCGCTTGCAGCGGGTCTTGAATCGGCGATCCTGCTTTCAGAAAGGCAGCCTCAGACGGTGATTGTTTTACTGACTGATGGGCGAGCGAATGTTGCCATCTCAAGCGGCGGGGTGAGGAATGAGCTCGAGCGGCTCGGTGCGGAGATTCAACGACGACCGATTGATGTCGTAGTGATCGACACGCAGGCTCGCTTCACGTCGCGAGGCGAAGCGCGCGACGTGGCGCGGATGCTTGGAGCGCAGTACTTTCACCTGCCTCGCGACGATGGCTCCCGCATCTATGAGGCTCTCCGCCGATAGGCATGTGGCGTAGGCTCTCCAGCCTGCGACAGTCGCACCAAAGGTGCGACCTGAAAAAGCCCAGGGCGAAGCCCTGGGTGGATAATCGTGCGCGCACCGCCACGCCCCACCGGGGCAATGTTGGCCCGATGGGCCTCGAAGATTGTTGGCCACATACCCAGGGCTTCGCCCTGGGCTATTTGAGGTCGCGCCGTTGGCGCGACAACCTCCGGCGGCACGATTCATTCCGAGTCCGAGATCAGCTTGGTGGCGCCGACCACGCCGATCGGCAAGGCCAGCACATTAACCACAGGAATAAACAGCAAAAGATAGGCGGCGAGCCCAAACCCTATCGTCACACCCGGACTGCTCATCAGAAACTTCAGCTTCTCCTTCAGCCTGTAGCCCTTCACCGACAGCGGAATATCCAGGAAATCGAGGCCCGCAAAAAAGACCGCCGCAACCACGCCAACGCCCGCCCCCACAGGCGGAATGATAACGCCAACTATGACCACGACAATCCAGACGGCCGCCTGCAGGGCCACCAGCTTAAGGCCCTCCGCCATCGCGCGAGTCCATACCAGGCGGGTTGCCGGCGCCTGACCCACTTTCAGGAAACTGAAGGCCTTGCGGCTGAGAGCCTCACTGAATGGCGCAAGTAGCACCCTTGCGAGTGGCAGGTAGATCAGGTAGCCGAGAAAGAGCGCGAGTACCACCGCGACCGCCTCAGCCGTCACACGGACCTGAGACGCCTGATGACCAAGCAGAGTGCCGACAATCCATCCGCTTGCCGCAGCGAGCGCGATCAACAGAGCTACAGTGAGCAGTATCGGAATTACCGACAGTGTGAGGAGGCCCGGATGCCGGATCAGCAGGCGCACTCCGCTAAAGAAGGCTGTAAAACCCTGGACGAATCCCTTGAGCGGATTCCTGCTGGTATGCGCGCCTTGTTCCGACACTGTTCTCAATTCAGCTTGAGCGCTGCCGGTGCACCGCCGTGTTTCATTGTCAAGACCAGCCCGGTCAGATTCTCCGGACCAGCTCGGCGCTTTGAAAAACAGGAATCCATGCGCATCGGCTCCCGGCACGATCGCTCGATCGAGCGGAATTCCGACGGCTTCGAATGAGTCACGAGTCCGGCGATAGCTCTCTTTAAAATAATAGGTGTTGCCATAAACCTTCATGATCCGCTTCAACGCCGCGGAAGGTTTAAGGCTGTTGTACCTGGTTCCTGAGCTCGACTTCAGCTCGAGCCCGAGCTTGCCGGGTATGATGGGCTGGCTTGTCTGATTGATGAATCGAGCCTCGATTGCGATGATGCCTGCAAATGGCAGGTTGGCATCAAATTGATCCTGAGACTGAAGCTCAGAGAGGAGGGATGCCTCGACTGCAATGCCGCCAGGCGTCTTTGTCTCAGCACGATCGGGCGGCATGCTCGCCGGCAACGGCGCCACGCTGTAGAGTGGAGTGGCGCACCCGGCAGAGGCCAGGAGGAGGATTCCAAGACTGAGCCTGCTGATTGATCTCAAGGACACTGATCGCACTCTAGAATCCGCGGTTGAGGTTTGTCAATTCGAGCGATTGCAGCCCGAGAGCCCAAATCAGCCAGATTAGTTCTCTTTACTAATTGGTGGGTGATTGCATAGAATTCCAGGTACACACCGCTTTCTACGAACCGGAGGTCCACATGAACATGAAAAACGTGTCGCGCAGAGATTTCGTCAAGACAACTGCCGCGGGAGCAGCCGCCTCGACCTTCACCATCGTAAAACCCGAGTCGGTTCGCGGGTCAACGGCAAACTCTATGCTCGAAATAGGTTGGGTCGGCAACGGCGGCCAGGGCACCCGCGATGCCAGCCTGCTCGAAGCCACGAAGAGCGCCAAGATTGTCGCACTCGCGGACTACTTCAAGGATCAACTCGACGCAGCGACGACCAAATTTGGAGTCGATCCCAGGAACGCGCACCTCGGGATCAAGGCCTACCAGGAGATCATGAGCTCGAAAGTCGATGCAGTGCTCCTGACGACGCCGCCCGGCTTTCGTCCCGAACATTTCAGCGCCGCTGTCTCCGCGCGCAAACACGTCTTCATGGAGAAGCCGCTCGCTGTAGATGTGCCTGGAGTACACGAGGTCGTCGAGGCGGGCAAGAGCGCGACCTCTCGAAAGCTGACGGTGGTTGTAGGCCTGCAGCGGCACTACAGCGTAGCCTATCGGAAGTGCAAGGAGTTGATCGACAAGGGAGCGCTCGGAACGATCGCCATGGCCCATTCGGCATGGGATCAGGGCGACCTCTGGCGTCGCGAGACGCGAGACAAGATGCCCTCGCAGCGCGACTACGAGGTCCGCAACTGGTATTACTTCAAGTGGCTCTGCGGAGATCATATCGTCGAGCAGAACATCCACAACATCGATGTCATCAACTGGATGCTCGATGCGCATCCGGTCAAGGCCTACGGATCGGGTGGCCGCCTCGTGCGCAAGGATATCGGCGAAATCTACGACCACTTCAATGTCGTCTACGAGTATCCGAACCAGGTGCTTTCCAATAACACCGCGGTGCAGATCGACGGCGTCAGGGGTGATGTCTCGGAGACCATTCGGGGTACAAAGGGGACCTTCACCACTGTCGCAGGCAAGGGTGGGACCGGCGGTGCGAGAATCGAAGGCATCCGCGGGAAAAACGATAAAGAGAACCCGATCATCTATGCGTACGAAGGGCCGGACGACAAACATTATGATCAGGAGGCGGCGGCCTTCGTGGCCAGCGTCAATGGCGGTGGTGAGCACAGGGATGACACGAAGTACGGTGTCGAGAGTACCTTTACAGCGATCCTTGGCAGGGAGGCCGCATACCGGCGCGAGTGCCTGACCTGGGATGAACTGTGGAATAGCAACAAGAGGCTGACCTTCAACGGTTGATAGCGCAGCACCGCCGAGGCTTCTTCTCTACGATTCACAGCGTCTCCTGGGACCGCGGGCGTCCCGCCCGCATGCTCTCGCCGCAGCCCCTTTTGAATGCATGCGGGCGGGACGCCCGCGTTCCCCGGGACTCAGTGAAAGGCCGCAGACAAGATTCAGAGAGTGGAGCGCCAAGTGACAAGCTTGGCGCTCTTGCCGTCTGGAGTTCCAACCGATGAGAGTCTTCACAGCCGAACAGATGCGCATGCTCGACCGGTTGACCGTTGAGCGGGCGCACGTCTCCTTCGCGAGACTCATGGAGGCGGCGGGCGAGCAAGTAGTCGAAGCGATTTGCTCGAGATTCGGCTCGGTTGACGGCAAGCGCTGCCTCGTCTTCTGCGGCAAGGGGAACAACGGTGGTGATGGCGCCGTGATCGGCAGACTCCTCCAGTCCAGGGGAGCACAAGTGGCGATCAGGCTGCTCGCCGATATCTCTGAGACTCGCGGTGAAGCAGCGGCGAACTTCGCCAGCGCTCTTCAGCTTGGACTGTTGAATACACCAGTGGAAGGACAGCCTGAGCTGGTCGTCGACGCACTTCTCGGAACAGGTCTCCAACGCCGTGCTGAAGGCGAATACGCAGCCGCGATCGCAACCATCAATCGATTGCGCGAGAACGGCGCCTTCGTTGTTTCGGTTGACATTCCATCGGGCCTTTCATCGGACGGTAGCCGTCCGATTGGGCCTCACGTGAGTGCCGATTTGACGGTCTCCTTCACCGGGCCCAAGCCCGGCAATGTCCTTCCCCCGGCATGCTATGCCAATGGCGAGCTGGTCATCGGTGCAATCGGAACGCCCGACTGGCTGCTTGCTCAAGCCGGTTCGCACGTCAGCCTGGCTGAGGAGTCACAGGTAGCTGCGATGGCTCCGAGCCTCCAGACGCGCACCCGACGCACACAAGAACTCGATAGGGGATGTCCTGCTGGTTGCCGGATCACCGGGGAAGACGGGAGCGGCAGCTCTCGCGTCTGAAGCAATTCTTCGCGCGGGAGCGGGCCTCGCGACCGTGGCGGTTTCCCGCTCTGCACTGCCGCTTCTCGTATCCATGGCCTTGCCCGAGGTGATGACGGCGCCTCTCGACGAAGCAGATTCAGGCGGCCCGTCCGAATCCGCCATCGAAGATGCTTTGAAGCTGGCGGAACACCGGACAGTCGTCGCGGTTGGGCCGGGGCTTACATCTTCATTCGAAAGCACGAGGCGGTTGGTGCGCGCCCTGGTGGAAGGCCGGCGCCAGCCAATTGTCATCGACGCGGACGGCCTCAATTCGCTTGCGCCATGGCCGGCGGCCCTTCGCGGCAGCGATGATCTGCCGATCATCATCACCCCGCACGCCGGGGAGATGGCCCGGCTGACCGGGAGAGCGACAGCCGAGGTAGTTGAAGATCGACTTAATGTTGCGCGAGACTTTGCCATGTCGAACAGGATCATCACAGTGCTCAAGGGCAGCCGGACGATCGTCGCCGCGCCCAACGGCGAAGTCTCGATAAATCCGACAGGCAATGCAGGAATGGCGACCGCCGGCTCAGGTGATGTGCTCACAGGCATAGTCGCAGGTCTGCTCGCCCAGCGGCCCGCGCCGGCCTTCGAGTGTGTTGTCGCAGGAGTCTATCTTCACGGACTGGCGGGCGATCTTGCTGCCGCCTCACTCGGCGCGCGCTCGCTGATTGCATCGAGCATCACCGACCACCTTGGCCCAGCCATTCTACGCACCGGCGGCGATGAGGAACGCCTGATTCGCAAGTGATTTCACCGATACAGACTGGAGAGTTTGTCACACACTCCGCAGAGGAGACCTTCGAGCTGGCCTATCGCGCAGGCGAGTCGATTATCGGCGCGACGATCTTCCTGCTCGATGGGGATCTCGGGGTTGGAAAGACGATATTTACCAAAGGCATTGGTGCCGGCCTCGAAATAGATCCCTCTGAGATCAGCAGCCCCAGCTTCACCCTGGTAAATTGCTACGAAGGCCGTCTCAGGCTCTATCATCTTGATCTCTACAGGCTGGAAGGCAGTGAAACGCTTGACCTCGGGTTGGACGAAATGCTGTCGGAGCCTGACGCCGTAGTAATCATCGAGTGGGGCCAGCGGGCAGCAATCAAGGATCCGGCCTATCGCGTCCTGATCTCGGACTTGGGTAATAATGACAGACGGATTCAAATCAAAGGCCCTGACGGTTGAGTATTTCCGCGCCAGACGGCGCGGGACGGGCAGGGCTTGGAGGTTGTTGCAAAAATCGTAATTGTTGTCAGGAATCCGGCAGTCGGCCATCCCGCAGGGATGGAACAGTAGCGAGAGGCATAGCGGAGCGCAGCCCCATGGAACGTCGCCGGAGAGCCCTTGCGCCCTGGAGGGGCCGCCAGACCATTCGTCGCACATTTAGCGCAACCCCAATGGTGTCGTCGAGAACGTGTTTCATTGTCGGGCAAGATTGTAGGGGCTACGCTGTTTGACCGCTGCCCGCCCCGCGCCGTCTGGCGCGGGTAACCTTCCATAGCCTGCCTAACCATGCTCTCCTCTCGAGACGCCACTGATAGAGCTTCATCGACATGGGCTGCCCCGAGTCGGCCAGATGACCGCTCAGAAGCTCGCGCTGGAGATCGCATCCATATCAGCCAAGCAAGACGTACGCCAGGCAACCGTAGAGGATTTGCTGCACTACCTGCCGATGCGCTACGAGGACCGCTCTCATCTCGCCCGTATCGCGGACCTGGAGGACGGCCGGTTTGCATCCGTCGAGGTGGCTGTCCGAGTCGGCGGCATTGTCCCACTGAAGGGGGGCCGTCTGCGTCTCTACGAATTCGTGGCCACTGACGGTGAAGATCAGATCCGCGCCTTCTGGTGGAACCAGATCTATCTCGACAAACTCTTCCGGCGAGGAACTCGAGTGATTCTCTTTGGCCTTTGGAAACGCAATCATTACAAGGGCCTTTACGAAGTTGAGAATCCCGAATACGAGGTTCTGCCTCCGGTTGAAGACGCCGAGGAGGAAGACGATAAGATCCACACGGCTCGCCGCGTTCCGATCTACCGAAAGCTGGGTGAGATACGCACGCGACAGTTGCGCGGGATCATGCATCACGTCCTGAGAAGCCTGCCGGAGACGATTGAAGAATCGCTTCCCGCAGAGGTGGTCGCACGCCAGAATCTGGTCGCGCGAAGGGCGGCTCTTCACAATGCGCATTTCCCTGCCGAAGATGCACCGATCGAGGATTACAACGAGGCTCGCTCACCGGCTCACGGCAGGCTGATTTTCGAAGAGTTTTTCTGGCTGTCGATCGCCATGGGTGTGCGGCGTGGCGAACGGATCGCCGAGCCAAAAGGCGCAATTATCGACATCGACGACCGGGCACGATCGGCGATGAGTTCGATTCTGCCCTTCACCCTGACACGCGCTCAGGGCCGGGCACTGGGTGAGATACTCAGCGATATGTCGAGCCAGGAGCCGATGAACAGGCTTCTTCAGGGAGATGTCGGCAGTGGAAAGACGATTGTCGCAGTGCAGGCCGTGATCGCCGCCATTGAAAACGGCTATCAGGCCGCATTCATGGTACCAACCGAGATTCTTGCTGAGCAGCACGCGCGAAACATCAGGCGTCTGCTGTCAACCAGGCCCTACAGAGTCGAACTGCTCACCGGCAGCCTCCGAGCCAAAGAGAAACGCGAGGTCCAGGCAGCAATTGCTGAGGGCGAAGTCGACCTGGTGATCGGGACCCACGCTCTCATTCAGGAGGCTGTCGCATTCAAGAAGCTGGGCCTGACCGTGATCGATGAGCAGCATCGGTTCGGTGTCCTGCAGCGCGCCGAGATTCGCCGGCGCGGGTTCAATCCCGATGTGCTTGTCATGACCGCTACGCCAATACCGAGATCGCTCGCTATGACGGTCTACGGCGATCTCGATGTCTCGGTAATCGATGAGCTTCCCCCGGGGCGCACCCCGGTCTCGACCCACGTTCGCGGCGATGACCGGCGCGAAAAGATATACGAATTCATACGCGCCCAGGTCAACGAAGGACGCCAGGCATACGTCGTCTATCCGATTATTGAAGAGTCGGAGAAACTCGATCTTCGAAATGCGACCGAAATGTACGAGAACCTGCGCACCCAGATCTTTCCCGAGATTTCGGTGGGACTGCTTCACGGGCGCATGAAGCCGCGGGAGAAAGAGAGCGTCATGAATGCCTTCGTCGCCAATGAAATCAAGATTCTTGTCGCAACGACCGTCATCGAGGTGGGTGTCGACGTACCCAATGCATCGATCATGCTGATCGAGCACGCTGAGAGATTCGGCCTCTCACAACTTCACCAGCTTCGTGGTCGGGTCGGACGGGGAGCTGCCGAGAGTCACTGCGTGCTTCTCGCTCAATACGAGCGCACGAGGGAGGCGCGGGAACGCTTGAAGATCATGGAAGAGACGAGTGACGGCTTCAAAATTGCCGAGCGAGACCTCGAGCTGCGAGGACCCGGCGAGGTGATGGGAACCCGCCAGTCGGGCATTCCGGCATTCAGGGTGGCGAATATCGTTCGCGACCAGAAGCTTCTCGAGCAGGCTCGCCGAGAAGCAGATCACCTGCTCAGTGAGCGGTGTCACACGCGCGAGACGGATCGATTGATTCGCCACGTGCGCAGTCAGCCGCGGTTCGGACTCGCCCGTGTGGGATAAGATGCTCAGTCGGCATCGCGCTCATCGAGCACCACCAGCGCCGAATGCCAGCGAGCGCTTTCAGGGATGGGTTCGTAAGCACGTTCATGCCGCGCGGCGAACTCGAGCGCATCGTCGACGGCTTCGCTGAGATCGGTTGGAATGCCCTGGCGCATACAGGCATCGAGATGGGTGGCCAGGATCTCCATCGCCCATTCGATCTGTTCGTCGCTGATGTCGTAGGCGGGAGTAACTGCTTCTTCAGACGGGCCGTTTCGTTTGAGGCGCGAGTCGATCAAACGCTTGGCGAGAGAGACGGCGTTCGGATGTCTCATAACCACCTCACCACGCAGGGCGGGCTACGCGGCGCAAGAACTATTCTTCCAACAATTCCTATCTCTGACCGCCGAATACTACGCCTGACACCTACCCTGCGCAAGGCAAGAACGCACTCCTGAAACAGGCCGGAAAGTGCCGATCAGCATTGTATGGAGTGCGGCGACTTGTCGCCGCTTTTGATTTAGATGGTGCAGTGATGAAGAAGAATCGGGCGTGTAAATCAGAATCCTGCAATGACTAAATCAAAAGCGGCGACAAGTCGCCGCACTCCATATAATCCAGTGGGTCCGCGTGCTTTGGGCTTCGCGTTGCTTCTTGTGTTACATTCGTCCCTTCTCAACCAAGGTGGCTTCCTGATGAAAACCAAAAAAGCTCTGACCCGAGCCAGCGGCGCGTTCGTCCTGGCTATCATACTTCTTGTGACGACGGTCCTTGCGCAGACGGCTCGGAAGGCTACCACACGAACCGTGCCCGGACGCACCGCGACAAGTACTCTGCTGCCCAATGGCTGGACCCTGACGCCGGAAGGTGAGCAGATAACTGTCAGTCAGCTGCCACTCAACATGGTGCTCAGTCCTGATGGCCGGTACCTGCTCAGCACGACGAACGGTTACGGACTGCAACAGATCGATGTTATCGATGTGGCTGCCGGAAAGAGCACACAGACACTTACCGTGCGAAAGTCATGGCTTGGACTGGCTTTTGCCCCCGACGGCCACAGATTCTTTGTCTCGGGTGGCGATGACAACGAGGTACTGCTCTTTGACTTTGCCGCGGGCCACGCGACCGAGTCGGGACGAATCTCTCTTGGCAGCCCGGAATATCACGCGCTCGATGACCGCGGACGCGACTCAGCGCGGCGAGCGGGCCGAGGGGAGTTTCTCTTTCCGGCCGGCATCGCGGTATCTCCGGATGGCAAACGGCTCTTCGTGGCCGAGAATCTCTCTAACAAGCTCTCTGTAGTCGACCTGGCCTCCCTCAAAGTTCTCACCAATATCCCGGTGGGAGAGTACCCCTATGACTGCCTCGTCTCGAAGGATGGACGCACCGTCTATGTCAGCAATTGGGGATCACGAACCGTCTCGGTAATCGATGCCGGGCGTCTCGAGGCGGTAGGAGAAATAAGGGTTGGCGACCATCCAAATGATCTCGAGCTGACGCGTGACGGACGGAGGCTCTATGTGGCAAATGCCAACAGCAACACCGTCTCGGTTGTCGACACCGTCGCTCGCAAGGAGGTCGAGGCAATATCCACGGCGCTCCATCCCAAGTCGCCAATCGGAAGCACGCCCAACGCTGTCGCGCTTTCACCAGACGAGCGCACGCTTTACGTAGCCAACGCCGACAATAACGATGTCGCCGTAGTCGAGGTCAGCCCTCAGGGACCGAGCCGAATCAAGGGCTTCATTCCGACCGGATGGTACCCGACCTCGGTGCGAGTCGGCCGGGATGGGCATAAGCTCTTCGTCGCAAACGGCAAAGGGCTCGCATCTGCGGCCAATCCTCAGGGACCCAATCCGACGCGTGTGCGCGACGAAGGAACACAGTATATCGGCAGCCTTCTTCGAGGGACGATCTCGATTATTACCGTCCCTGGTAAGTCGCGCCTCATCCAATTGACCCGGCGCACCTACCGGAATTCTCCGTACACCGATTCCCTTCTGAGCGCGGCAAAACCCCCGCTGGAGCCCTCGCCGATACCTGCGCGGAAGGGGCAGAGCTCTCCGATCAAGCACGTCATCTATGTAATCAAGGAGAATCGGACCTACGACCAGGTCCTGGGAGACATGAAACAGGGCAATGGCGATGCATCGCTCTGCTTATTCGGCGAAGATGTCACGCCGAACCAGCATGCGATAGCCCGGCAATTCGTGCTTCTCGATAACTTCTACGACAACGCCGAGGTTTCAGCTGATGGACACAATTGGTCGATGGGCGCCTACGCAACCGATTATGTTGTCAAAACGTGGCCCACTAACTTCTCGAGCCGTGGCCGGACATATGACTATGAAGGCAGCAAGAAGATAGCCAGGCCGACTCGCGGATTCATCTGGGACTCGTGCCAGCGAGCTCATCTCACCTATCGCAGCTACGGTGAGTTCATCAGTGTCAAGGACACCAAGCCCGGTGGAGGTGGAGACAATGAAGACTGGCCTGCAGATTCCAGGCCGGAGCTCATCAATTTCACCTTTGAGCCGGCACTGCAAGGCCATTTCAGCCCGCCTTTTCCCGCATGGAATCTCGGCATCACGGACAACAAGCGCATCGACATCTGGCTCGAGGAGTTCCACGCCTATGAGAAGAGCGGGAAGCTTCCTCAGTTTCAGATCGTCCGCATCGGCGGAGACCATACCCAGGGCACGAGGGCCGGCGCACCCACGCCAAGGGCTCACGTGGCCGACAACGACCTTGCACTCGGCCGGTTGGTAGAAGCGGTGAGCCACAGCAGCTACTGGGCATCAACGGCCATCTTCGTGATCGAGGACGACGCTCAGAACGGCCCTGACCACGTCGATGCGCATCGTTCCATCGCCTTCGTCGTCAGCCCCTACACGAAGCGTGGCGCTGTGGATTCAACCATGTATACGACTGCCGGAATGCTCCGGACGATGGAGCTGATTCTTGGCCTGCCGCCTATGAGCCAGTATGATGCGGCGGCAACACCGATGTACAACGCCTTCCAGCTCAAGCCCGAGCTTGCGCCTTTTGGCGCACTGGCAGCCCGGGTGCCACTTGACGAGAAGAACGCCACCGCTGCTCCCGGCTCCCAACGTTCGGCGGAATTCGACTTCAGCCGTGAGGATGCGGCGCCGGACATCGAGTTCAACGAGATAATCTGGAAAGCTGTTCGTGGCGCAGAATCGACGATGCCCGGCCCGGTGCGAAGCGCGTTCGTTCGGTCGGTCGCCGATGGGGATGGTGATGACGACGACCGCCATGAGCCTGCGGTACAAAAAGCTCCAAAAACCAAACGCCGCTGATATGAGACTCGCGATATGAATGCCAAACGACTCTTGATACCGATATTCGTCCTCGTCGGAATCGTGGCCCTGACCCCGTGGCACGTGGCTGGCTGGGGACCCAAGGGACATGAGATGAGCGGCCGTGCAGCGGCACTCAAGCTCCCGGAAGAGATGCCCAGATTCTTCCGCAAATCGGTCGATCAACTGGCCTATCTCTCACCCGAGCCCGACCGGTGGAGGGACCGCGTCGAGGCCGATCTGGACAAGGGCATGAGCCAGCAAACAGCAGCCGACCATTTCATCGACCTCGAGCTGGCTCCCAGGGGGACCCTTACCAGCTCTCGTCAACCGGTACGACTTCGCCGCGGAGGTCCTCAAGAGCGGAAAGAAACCCACGGAAGTCGGACTTCTTCCTTACCGGATTCTGGAGCTGTTCCAGCGTGTCCGGGTTGAATTCCGGCTCTGGCGCGCCGAGCACGACGAGAAGCGGAAGGGCTGGATCGAGGAGCGGGTAATTAACGATGCCGGGATCCTCGCGCATTATGCGGAGGATGCGTCCAATCCGCACCACGCGACGATGCACTACAACGGCTGGGTGGGAGCCAACCCGAAAGGCTTCACGGTCTATTCACAGAGAGCACGGCTTTCACGCGCGCTTTGAAGACGAATATATCAATACGCACATCGAACTCGCCGACGTACTGCCTCACGTTGCGCCGGCGAAGGTCCTGACTAAGCCGAGAGAGGATATTTTCGCTTTTCTGGAGCGGTCCAATTCATTGGTTGAGCAGCTTTATATGCTTGACAAGCAGGAGCCCTTCGGGGAGGCGACGAAGTCAGCAGAGCATAAGGCCTTCGCCGTGGCCCGGCTGGCTGACGGATGCGGCTTTACCCGGGATCTCTGGTGGACAGCATGGATAACAAGCGCTCCGGCGGGACACTAAAGTCTGCGATTGTATCACTTTGACCCACGCAAGCAGGTTTGGTTAGATTTATCCAATCTCAGAAACTGGTCGAGTTTAAGAACGAAAATCGATTTGACAGTAATCAGGAACTAGCGTAGACTCCCCTCTGCCAGTTGGCGATACCTCATGGTGTCTGTGCTATGACACGTGCCTTTGCCCTGGCAGCTTTGACAACCAGAATGCCCAGCATCACCGGGCATCACAAATTGTTCAATCGACGTTAAATGGTCGATGTCTGAGACTGATTGCGGACGGTTGCACAGAGACAATCGCGCAAGCAACTGTCTGGTCAAAGCGGCGACTCAATCTTTGGTTACCAACTTCGAAAGGGGAAGACTACATATGCGAACCTCACGTAAGCTGATTAACGGCCTCCTGGCGCTTTGCGCTCTGGTGGTCGTTTCTTCTGCTGCGCTTGCCGCGATCCCGGGCTCCCATACCCGGCAGCATCCGAAGTGAGCGATCAGAAGGCCGGCTCGATTCTGATTTACAACACCTACACTTCATCCGCCAGTGCTCCAGCGACGGAGAACACCAAGATCAACATCACGAACACGAGCTCGTCGAGCCCCGCCTTCGTGCATCTTTACTTCATTGAAGGCGCCAGCTGCGGCGTTGCAGATACGTTCATCTGCTTCACGAACAACCAGACTGCGAGCTTCAACACATCCGATGCTGACCCCGGTACTCGCGGGTACATCGTAGTGATCGCGGTTTCTCCATTCGACGGATGCCCGACGAATTTCAACTTCCTGATTGGCGACGAGTATGTGAGATATGCCACTGGCCACGCAGCCAACCTTGGCGCCGAAGCCATTGCGGCCGTAGCGGCAACTCCAACGGACTGCGGCGGAGCCTCGTCAGCGACTGTCGTCAGCTTCGACGGCATCGCGTACAACAGGGTACCGCGAGTTCTGGCCGACGACTCGATCCCGTCACGGATTGACAGCAATGACACCAAGCTCATTGTCAATCGCATCGGTGGCAACCTGGTCACCGGCGCGGCGACGCTCGGTACTCTCTTTGCGGTCATTTATGACGACGCTGAGAACACGTTCAGCACCAGCTTCAGCGGCCAGTGCCACCTCGAGATCTCGCTCGGGGCGAACAATCTGCCGCGTGTGGTTGGTGGATGGAACGCGCTAATCCCGGCCGGTCACAGTGGCTGGATGAAGTTCTGGTCAACGAGTGACATCGGAATCCTGGGTGCTGCGATCAACTTCAATGCGAACGCGGCCGTTGGAAATCCGAACCATCCGGGTGACTTCAGCGGTGGTCATAACCTCCACAAGCTGACACTCGCGGTTGGCGCCAACTACATAGTTCCAGTCTTCCCGGCAGCTTGCTAACCGCAGGCTCGGTTACGAGACGACAAAGGCCAGACCCCTCAAAAGGTCTGGCCTTTTCTTTTTCCTGAGCGACCAGCCAGGCCAGAGTTTCGCGGCCAGCCGTTTGTTAGTGGGTTTCGGAACCGAACAGGCTTACTACTATGCGTCACCCGAGCCTGCTGAATGCTGATCGAGCTGCCCTCGCAGTGATCGATATGCAGGAGGCATTCCGGAAGGCAATCCTCGACTTTGGACTCATCGCCGAGCGTATCGGCAGCCTCGTTCAAATTGCACGATTGCTCGAAGTGCCGGTTATCGTGACGGAGCAGTATCCGCAGGGCCTCGGCAAGACGGTCTCCGACATCGCTACGCATCTTCCGACGGATGCCATTCCGATACAGAAGGTGTGTTTTTCAGCGTGCGGAGTTCAGGAGTTCGACACGCAGTTACGCGAGCGGCATATCGAGCAGGTCATAGTCTGTGGAATCGAGGCTCACGTCTGCGTTCATCAGACAGTCCACGATCTGATTCAGCTGGGATACCAGGTTCACCTTGTTGGTGATGCGATTTCGGCGCGATTCGCCTTCAATCGTGAGGCAGGCATGAAACGAATGGTCACGGCAGGGGCGATCACCTCTTCAATCGAAATGGCGACGTTTGAAATGTGCGACCCTTCATCACAGCATTTCAGGGCCATTCAGTCCCTGATCAAGGGGCTCTCGTAGAAGAGGTAGGTGGCTGGCGGGTTTACTTCATGCCATTGACGCGGAGTGTCAGCCGCGACTTGTGGCGAGCCGCTGCGTTCTGATGAAGGACGCCTTTGCGGGCTGCCTTGTCGATCAGGGAAACAGTCTCGGGCAGCAGGGTCTTCGCCGCAGACGTATCACCTTCAGCAAGGGCCGATCTGAGCTTCTTGATCTGAGTCCGGAGTCTGCTTCGACCTGCGATGTTGATCGCTTTCCGGCGCTCGTTTTGCCGATCTCGTTTTTCGGCCGACTTATGGTTTGGCATTCTTCTCCTCTTTCAACGACAGCCTTCCAGCCATGGCCAGCCATAGCGATGGCCAGAGCTGTCCAAACGAGAAAGTATATTTTCCGGTGGCGCGCGTGTCAAGTCCTCACCCCTGACATTGGACACTTACGCTCCAATCAGTGATAATTGCACGCTTTTGGGCCCTCTCTCAGAGACCGGCCACAAATGATTGCCAAGATTGATTAATGAACGAATCAAGCATCCATCAACGTAGAAAGGATTCTCGCACCTATGCAACGGATCTCGGTGAAGCGGTCTCTGACCGGCCAGGAAGTCACTCGAACGCGGCGAGTTGGACTTCAGGCATCCACAACCAGCACTGGCAACCGCATCGCCACTCGTCCATTTAGCCGCTGGCTTTTGACATCCGTCGCGGCTTTCAGCATCGCATTCCTGGCGTTTACATCAGTTACGCACGCTCAGTCTTCGAGCGCCGCTCGCTCGCATGAGCCAGGCGGGGAAGCCAATCTGAAGCTGCCGGATCTTGCACAGGTGTCCTTTCTCGGCATTGATGGGCGGACGTTGCTGAGCGGTGGGCTGATCGTCTGCCTGGCGGGTTTCCTCTTCGGCTTACTTATCTATCTTCAGCTCAGGAAGCTGCCGGTTCATAAGTCGATGCGAGACATCTCGGAGCTTATCTTCGAGACCTGCAAGACCTATCTTGCGACCCAGGGTAAATTCATACTCATACTCGAGATCTTTATTGCGTTGATCATCGTCCTCTATTTCGGTGTGCTGCTGAAATACGATTTCATTCGCGTAGTGGTGATACTCTTCTTCAGTCTCGTTGGCATCGCCGGAAGTTATGGCGTTGCACTCTTCGGTATTCGAGTCAATACCTTCGCCAATTCAAGAACAGCGTTTGCGAGCCTGGGTGGCCGCCCTTATCCCATTTACGCCATTCCGCTCAAGGCCGGCATGAGCATTGGCATGCTGCTGATCAGCGTGGAGCTGCTGATCATGCTCTGCATCCTGCTCTTCATCCCGCGAGACTATGCCGGACCCTGCTTCATCGGCTTTGCCATAGGTGAGAGTCTCGGCGCGGCAACTCTTCGAATTGCCGGCGGCATCTTTACTAAGATTGCCGACATCGGCTCCGACCTCATGAAGATCGTCTTCAAGATCAAAGAGGACGATGCCCGGAATCCGGGAGTCATTGCCGATTGCACGGGCGACAATGCCGGCGACTCAATTGGTCCGAGCGCGGACGGATTTGAAACCTACGGAGTGACTGGTGTAGCGCTGATCACGTTCATTCTGCTGGGCATTCCAAGTGCCGAGGTCCAGGTGCAGCTGCTTGTTTGGATCTTCGTCATGAGAGATCATGATGATCTTTGCAAGCGCTATTGCCTACTTCTTCAATGAGGCCCTGGCCAAAGCGAGGTACGCGAAGGCCGAGCACATGAACTTCGAAAGCCCGCTCACCTCTCTCGTCTGGATAACGTCGATCGTCTCAGTGGTTCTGACGTACGCCGTCTCGTATCTCATAATTCCGAATCTTGGCGGGAACCACACACTATGGTGGAAGCTCTCGTCGATCATTTCCTGCGGCACGCTGGCCGGGGCGATCATTCCCGAACTCGTCAAGGTATTTACATCGACTGAATCCCGCCACGTAAAGGAAGTGGTCATTTCGGCGAGAGAGGGAGGCGCATCGCTGGACATTCTCTCTGGACTGGTGGCGGGGAATTTCTCTGCTTACTGGCTCGGTATCGGAATCGTCATATTGATGTCGATTGCCTATCTCTTCAGCACGCTCGGGGAGATGCAAGGCCTGAGCGTCGGGACGTTGATGGTAGCGGCAGCGGCCGGTCCCGTCTTCGCCTTTGGGCTGGTTGCCTTTGGCTTCCTGGGAATGGGCCCGGTGACCATTGCGGTTGACTCATACGGACCTGTGACAGACAACGCACAGTCGGTATACGAGCTTTCGCTGATCGAGCATGAGCCGGACATCGAACGGCAGCTGAAGAATGATTACAACATCGATGTGAATTTCGAGCGAGCCAAGCATCTTCTTGAGGAGAATGACGGAGCGGGCAATACCTTCAAGGCTACCGCCAAGCCAGTCCTTATCGGGACGGCTGTGGTCGGCGCCACAACCATGATTTTCTCAATCATCATGTTGTTGACTGACGGGCTGCAGCCTGCATTGATCGGCAACCTCTCGCTTCTGCATGCGCCTTTTGTGCTCGGGTTGATCACCGGGGGGGCAATGATCTACTGGTTCACCGGTGCATCGATTCAGGCGGTGACCACCGGTGCCTACAAGGCTGTCGAGTTCATCAAGGCGAACATCAGGCTCGAGGGCGTCGAGAAGGCGTCTGTGAGCGACAGCAAGCGTGTAGTCCAGATCTGCACGCAGTATGCGCAGAAGGGCACTTTCAATATCTTCCTGACTGTCTTCTTTGCCTCGCTGGCTTTTGCCTTCGTCGAGCCTTTCTTCTTCATCGGCTACCTGATTTCGATCGCCATCTTCGGCCTGTTTCAGGCGATATTTATGGCCAATGCGGGCGGTGCATGGGATAACGCAAAGAAGGTGGTTGAAGTCGAGTTAAAGCAGAAAGGCACTCCGCTCCATGATGCTACTGTCGTCGGAGATACCGTCGGCGATCCTTTCAAAGACACTTCCTCGGTAGCCTTGAATCCGGTCATCAAGTTCACCACCCTCTTCGGGTTGCTGGCCGTCGAGCTTGCCGTGAAACTGACGAACGAGGCCGGAACGGGAATAAGCCATCTCCTGGCAGCAGTCTTCTTCGCGATCTCGGTATTCTTTGTGTGGCGCTCCTTCTACCGCATGAGAATCGGCACCGAGTAGGCGATCGAATCAGCCACAAAAGGCACAAAAGACACAAAGGGACAGGTGGGGCGGTCGTAGGGGCGGCTCGCGAGCCGCCCCCACAGGCCCTTCACCACAATAAATAGATTTCTCGTAGCGAAGAGGCGTGGTGGGGGCGGCTCGCGAGCCGCCCCTACGCCGCCCCCACGACCGCCCCTACGATGACCCCTTTGTGTTTTTTGTGCCTTTTTGTGACCTGATTTCAGTGATAGAGTAGTCTCATGTTCCGAACGCTCATGCTGCTGGGCTTGCTCTTTGCCCAGAGTGGGCGCGGCCGACCGACAGCGCCTCCACCGAAGCCAACCCCCAAGCCTGGCGGACCTGTTACTGCCGCGGTAAACGTGCCCGAGAACGGACGCGTCATACGCGAGCTGACTGACGGCTCGACAACACGCTACACCCTGAAGAACGGGCTCACCGTTCTCATCCGTCAGCGTGCATCCTCTCCGCTTGTCTCGATCACCACGCTGGTCAAGGTAGGCGACCTCAACGAGCCAGTCGACCCTCCCGGGCTCGCGCGTCTCATGGCCCGCTTGTATTTCAAGGGCAAGCGCGCTCGGCAAACGGTGTCCGCTGCTGTAGAGACACGTCGCCTTGGTGGCCTTCTGCGATCGGATGTCTCTCCTCATTCAACCTCCCTCGAGGTCGACGCTCCCGTCGAGAGTCTGAAGCAGATTCTGGAGATTCAGGCTGATCTCTTGCAGCATCCGACGGTGTCCCAGCTAACCGCGCAGGACGTCAGCCGTGAGGCTGCTCTTCTTGCTGACGATCTCAGCCGAGTGCCAGAAGATGTCGCTGCCTTCGGTCAGGCGCGCCTCATGGCGACCGCCTTCCCTAGTGGTCACGCGGGGCACATGGTTCCGGCTCGGTTCGAAAAGGAACTCCAGAAGCTGCGCGGCGTCACCCGCGACCAGCTGCTGAGTTTCTACCAGGCCCAATACCAGCCTCAGAAGATCGTGATCGCGATTGTTGGCGGCGTTTTTGCGCCACAGGTAATCGGCTCCATCCAGCAGCTCTACGGGACAATCGCGCCTCGCGAAGCGCTGGTGGCGGTGAAGGGGGAAACTGAGCCGCCACAGGACAAACTGAAATATCGGAACGATCGAGGAGAGATCGGTCAGACCGTTGTGACTATCGGTTACCACGTACCCGGTATTGAGATCGGAGGAAAGGAGAATTCAGGCACCAGGGAGAGCCTCAAGAACGCCGCCACTGTGGAAGTTCTCGCCGCAGCGCTGGGGTTGGGCCGTGGCGCGAGGCTGGGGCGAGTGCTCAGAGAAGGCGAACATGTGCGCGACGGCGATAAGCCCTCGGTGGCCGGAATGGTCAGCGGCGTGGCTACTGACTACCTCCCGCTCAATGGTATGGGCCTGCTGAGTGTCCAGCTGGTTGTCGATCCACCACGAATCGACCGAGCCGAGGCCGAATACTTTCGCGAGATCGAGCGGTTCAAACGCGAGATTCTCAGTGAGGGAGAACTGGCCCGAGCCAGGAATCTCTTCGAAAAACGCTATTACGACAGCCTGATTCTCGTAGGTGATGAGTCGCGGACATTGGCGCATTACCAATCGGAATTCGGCGACTTCAGAATCCTCGACGGACTGTTGCCCCGAATTCGAGCCGTAACCGCACAGGACGTGCAGGCGGCGGCAGTCAACTACCTGACGCTCCAAAACAGCAGTGTTCACGAGTACGAGCCGCAGCGTGCCCAATCTCGCACCTTTACTCCTGAGAGTTATTCGGAGCTGGTTGGTGTATTTTCTCCCTCGGCTCTCGGACCGGTAAAGCCCGAGGAGGTCAAGTCCGCTACGGCGCTCAAGACTTTCAAGCAGGGCACCGAGCGCGGGCCTTCGCGTGAAGCCGAAAACCTGCTCGTGGCTGATCAGCCGCTCCCGGTCAAAGACTTCTCCATCTATCGCGGGCCCCGAGCATACGTTCGCGAGGACCACGTCCAGCCGATACTCGCTGTTGGGGTCTTCTTTCAGGGTGGTCGCCTCCTCGAAGACCAGTCGACTAGCGGGACCACTGAGCTCATGCTTCGGGCCATGCTCAAGAGCACCACTTCAAAGAAGGCCGACCTGATCGCGCTCGAGCTCGAGAGCTACGGCGGTGAAATCGAGATCGTCAATGAACCGGATTTCTTCGGCTTCACTCTCGAGGTCCTTTCCCGCAATGCCGATCCGGCGATCAAACTCCTGGTCGATATCGCTGAGAATCCTTACTTCGATCAGGTTGAAGTGGGACGGGAGCGCGATGCTCTTCTCGGTCGCCAGACCGAGGAGAAAGCAGATGAACGTGCGCGGTCCGTCGAACTGATGATGGCGTCCCTCTTCCCAAATCATCCTTACTCGCTGCCGCGCTATGGGCTTCCTGCGAGCGTCAAGGCTTTGACGACAGACGCCCTCGAGGGCTGGTACGCTAAGACGATCAAACGGCAATTTCCAATGGTTGCCATTGTCGGCGATACGGATGGATCGGCACTGGTCTCACGCGTCTTTGCCGATAGTTTCAAGAGAGGCTCTGTTGATCAGGCGATGAAGGTCAACCTCCCGGACTCGACAAGCTCGCCGGAAGAGCGTGCAGAGCAGCTTCAGGTTCCGCTCACTGCGCAGGCCATCGGATTCCGTGGGCCTGAGGGTAAGTCTGACGACTACTATGCACTTGACGTCATGAATGCCTTCGCTTCCGGGGCTGGCGGCCGCCTGACCGGCCTCGTCGATCCTTCAGAGAGGGGCAGACGGGGCGACAAACGCGGGCAGATCACGAGCTCTATGCGTCTTTCGTAGCGGAACGGAGACTCGTCTCCGGAATCGCTTACGTCGTTTTCGGCAGCGCGCCGGCGGCTGAGCAGAAAGCCCGCCAGGCAACGACAGCTGAGCTCGAACGCCTGGCTGGCAGCTCCGGTCACGGATGACGAATTCGACCTTGGCCGAAACGTGGCCATCGCCTCGTATGCCATAGCCATTCAGCCGCATCCGGCACGCGCACTCGAGTACGCCCGGGCGGTCCTCTTCGGGCGCAAGGCATCCGACGTCGACTCGCAACCTGACTTTGTTCGCGGTGTCAGGAAGACCGACATCAAGCGCACCGCAGAATCCCTGATCAAACCCCACAGGGCCGGCACCGGCGTCGTTCGAGGCGCCGGCTGAGACATGAAGAGCGAGTTTGCCTTCATCGAACGCATCCGGGAGCGTGCGGGCGGTGATCAGATTGGCGATGACACGGCGATCCTTCAACAGAGCGCTGGTTTCGAAACACTCGTCACCGCGGATCTGCTCATCGAAGAGATTCACTTCGTTAGACGCTGGACCCCTCCGAGCTGGTTGGGCCACAAGTCGCTCGCAGTCAGCTTGAGCGATATCGCTGCCATGGGCGGCGAGCCGCGAAACGCGCTGATCACGCTCGCAAGCCCTCCCGACGCCGACGATCATTTCTGGGAAGAATTCTTCGACGGTTATCTGGAGCTCGCGAACCGGCACAGAGTGAGACTGGTTGGCGGCGACACCTCTGCATCCATCGACCGGATAACAATCGATTCGATTGTCCTCGGTGAATGCCATCAGGGTTCAGCAGTTCGCCGCCAGGGCGCACAGGTTGGAGACTCGATCTTTGTAACTGGAGATCTTGGAAAATCGGCGCTCGGCCTCGAGCTGCTGAGGCGCCCTGAAGCCGCTATTGACCCCGCTATTGATATGGATAGCAATGCAGTGCGAGCTCACCTGCGGCCGGAACCGAGAGTCGATTTTGGACGCGAGGTTGGAAAGCGGCGCCTTGCTCATTCAATGATTGATGTCAGTGATGGCCTCGCTCAGGACCTTGGCCACATTTGTCAGGAAAGCCGGGTAAGTGCCGTTCTCAAGGCTGAGGCGATACCTCTATCAGACGGCCTTGAGCGTGTTGCTGACGGCGATTCGACTATTCTCGAAATGGCTCTCACCAGCGGCGAGGAATACGAATTGCTATTTACCGCTCCCAACTCGGCATGGGCGGAACTCTCAACTATCGTTGAGTCTCTCGGTCTGCGCCTGACGCGAATTGGTGAAGTCGTTTCCATGAGAGACAGTCCGATCATGCTCGAGCGTCGTGGCCGAATCGAATCGCTATCCCCCCGAGGCTATGACCACTTCCATTCGGCTCGCAGGAAGGCGGAGTAAGGCGCTTGTGACCCTTATTTGACGACCGTGAATGATTACTCTAAGCTGTGCAGGCGGTGTCTGAACAAGCTCAAAGATTGAAGAAAATCCTTCTTCGACGCATGGGTGAAGCGATCGAGAAGTTCGGCATGATCGCCCATGGCGACCGGGTCATGGTCTGTCTGAGTGGCGGAAAAGACAGCTATACACTGCTCACCCTGCTGCTGGCATTGCAGCGCAAGGCGCCGGTAGATTTTGAACTCATCGCGGTTAACCTGGACCAGAAGCAGCCAGGTTTCCCCGCACACGTGTTACCCGACTATCTCGAGCAGCTGGGAGTTCCATACCGGATTGTCGAGCGCGACACCTACTCGGTGGTCAAACGTCTGGTACCTGAGGGTAAGACGTATTGCTCAGTCTGCTCGCGTTTGCGTCGAGGTATTCTCTATAACATCGCGGTTGAGGAGGGATGCACGAAGATTGCGCTCGGCCATCACGCGGATGACATTCTGCGAACCTTCCTTCTCAACTTCTTTTACGTAGGTACGCTTAAGACGATGCCACCGGTGTTGCGTTCAGACGATGGCCGCAACACGATCATCCGGCCGATGGCTTTTGTCTGGGAGCGTGACATCACGCGTTTCGCAGCCCTCGAAGAGTTCCCCATCATCCCGTGCAATCTTTGCGGGTCACAAGAGAATCTCAAGCGTCGTCAAGTAGGACGTTTGATCGAAGAGATTGAAGTGAAGATCCCCGGCCTCCGCAAATCAATGCTTACCGCTCTCGGCAACTCTGTACCGAGCCATTTGCTTGACCCGAAGCTCTTTGACTTTAAGTCCCTGGCATTTACTTCCGGAATCGCGACCGGAGACATCCAGGCCGAGCTCGATGCAGTCGCTGACTTTCATCAGCTGCAGGTCATTGGCGGTTAGCAGAGAAGAAGAACTATCAGACGAGGGAGAAATGTTACCACCCAGCACGCCGCCGCAAAGGCTTGTACAGATTGAACCGCTCAAGGGTCCCGAAGCGGAGATCGAAGTGCCCGCTGTTAACGATCTATGGGTCTATCAGCAGAAGGCTTTTGTCATTGTCCGAAAGGTAACAGGACTCTTTTATACGACGCACTCTTACGGCGCGATTCGGCGCTGGGCCTTCGCGACGTTTCTGCCGGATAGCATTCTATACCGCTGGAAGCCGTACCAGCGCGGCGGCTGTAATCGCTGCGGGCTCTGCTGCAAGATCGTCTTTAAGTGTCCATTCTTCGTTGAAAACGAGAATACAACGGCGTGCATGATCTACACCACAAAGCATGCCGTCCCGCCATGTGTCGTCTTTCCGATTGATCCCATCGACCTGAGAGAAGTGCAGAAGGAGGTTGCGCCTGATCCCTGTCCCTTCTACTTCGAGGGTGAGCCCGAGCATCCAACGACCTGGGGTGCAGTGAAGGCAGAGGTCAGACTAGGGCTGGAGAGGCGCTTAAGGCAGCTGAAAGAGCTGCTGGCCACGAGCTGAGTCCAGCTTTCTTTGCGTTGTTCTGGCGTCTTTGCGTCTTTGCGCGAGGAGTATCTCGTGACAGGCTCTTGCGAGATACTCTTCAGACGCAAAGACGCAAAGACGCCAGGAAGACCGCAAAGGAGAGTGCAAGACGGTCAGTTTCTAGAAATCTACCCTGATACCAAACTGAAACGCTCGCGGAATACCCGGCGCGAAGGAGCCTGATCCAAGGCCATAGCGGTTGTTCCGCAAACCAGGCGTTGTACCGTTGATCGATCCAGGCGAGCCGTCCAGCGAAGACCCAAGACGATTGCCCGGCGTGTCGTAGTTGGCGATATTGAATACATTGAAGACCTCGATCATCGGCTGGATACTCACCCGTTCCTTAATCCGGTACGACCACGATACGCGGATGTCAGTGTTGATGAACGAGTCCATGCCGACCTGATCTGCCGGAGCCAGTGCAACCGGGGTGCCATTGTTGAAGACTGCACCGAGTGCCTTGAGCTGATTCGCGCTAAATAAGCCGGCTGAAACCAGCGCGTTGGCTGCCGGAGTCAAGGCACCGCTGGTCACCTGCTGGTTGAAACCGCCGATCAAACCGTTAAGTGCCTTTCCGTCCTTCACACTGCGTGCGAAGGCACCGCGATTCGTTCCCGGAAGTGGATCCGCCGTAATGCCGTCGCCATCCAGGTCCGTGAAGAAGATCTCTGCCGCTCCGCCGTCGACCAGGGACAGAAAGGCCGATTGAGCCAGCGGCGAAGCAACTCGCGTGATCGTGTTGAACTTGAAACCCTTCGGAAGGTCGATCAGGAGGCCCATGCTGAACTGATGCCTGCGATCCAGCCCGGCCGGCCCGAAGAACTTGGTTGGCGCGTCGTTGAAGGCTGAGCCGGAGAGGAAGTCCTGATCGATACCTGAAGACTCGAACTGGGAGAGTGCGTAGCTGAAATTGCCCGTCATGGTCCTCAGCCAGCCGTAGCTCCCCAACCGGCCCCGCACGTTGATCGTCAGGGCGTTGTAGGTTGACAAGCCGAGCGACTGGATAAGACCCATGCCGCGGAAGTTGGGGTTGAGCCCCTGGAACGCGAAGCCATCAAGCGCACTGCCTCCTCCGAGACCGGCATCGGCATAATCGAAGATTGATGCTCCCGCCTTGATCGCGCAGTCCGTCGCCGCCGAACTGGCGCTGTTACCACATTTGAAATCATTATTGGTGGACGCGATGAACGAGCGCGCCGCCGCCACGTTGAGCGTATTGGCTGCGCCGATCCGATTCAGATCGGTGGTCTGGTTGAAGTGAACGCCACGGTTTCTCAGGTAGTCAATACTCGCTACCAGGCCAGGCCTCAGCTCGTACTGCACACCGGCGTTGAACATGAACCCGTAGGGCCGCTTGTATTTGTTGAAGATGATGCTGCCCTCGGCATCCAGGACCTGGTCAAACAACGGCGCGACGCCAGGCGGAGGATAATTGGCTGATAACCCGGCCGTCACCTGCTGTAGAGTCGACTGCATAAGCTGTGCTGCCGCGATCGCATTCTTGAGTGTTCCAGTAAACAGATTTACACCGCCTGGAGTATCACACTGACCAGGAGTCGTTCTGAAGTTTGTGCCGCGGAAAATGCATTTGCCTGTTGCCGGATCAAGCAGGTCGGGCGCCCCGGACGTGATTACCGGCGTGGAATTGCCCAAGCCCGGAGGCAGGTTGAGCACACGGTCGAAGAGGAAGTTGTTGATGATGTTCGTATCGTAGTAGAGCCCCGCGCCCGCGCGGACAACAAGCTTGCCGGAACCGCGCACGTCCCAGGCGAAGCCGAGTTGAGGCGCGAAGTTGTTCTTGTCGTTGTTCGGCTTGCCGGCGAGCGTCGGACTGAACTCGGCCAGCTTGGGCGTGCGTGCCAGATCGCTGTCAGAGAGAGCGCTATCATAATCGTACCGCAGCCCGTAGTTGAGCGTCAGGTTGCGCCTTATCTTCCAGGCATCCGTAAAGTAGAACCCCAGCCGGTCATTAATCGTGCCGCCGTTCTTGAATCCAAGCGCCGGCCGCTCGCTGAACGCCCCCAGTCCGTTGCCAATAACCATCTGGTTGAGCGGAAAGTTGAGAGGATCGCCTGCACCGCCGTTCGCGTTGGCGAAGGCAATCGTGGTTGAGTTGCGGCTTGCCCTGATGCGCGGCGCAAGGCCGAAGAAGTTGGCAAAGACGGCCTCACCGATCTTGTTGTATGAGGCGCCAAAGCGAAACGTGTGGTTCCCCCTGGCGAGGCTTCCATCGTACTTGATCTGTTTGTTGTCCTGAAATGTCTGCTGTGGCGCAAGGAGGTCCGGTCCGACGTCCTGCAGGACACCCAGGATTCTGACGAGAATCGGCTTGCCCCCGGGGTCCAGGGTAGTCGGCGTGCCGGCTGCCGAGTTGCCCTCCACAATAAAGTTGTTGAAGTTGAGATAGCTGAAGCGAGCCGAATGCGTCCACCGCGCATTGGCATAATCGGCGCCGACGACGTGTGTATTTGTGTTGTTCTTGTTGGCGAAGGCCGCGAGGTCCACGCCACCAAAGCCAGTCACACCAAAGTTGTAGTTGTAACCGTACCGGTAGAAGAGTTTGAGATTCTGGTTGACGCTGAAATCCGTGCGGGCTCCTCCCAGACGCTCGTCGAGAGGCACACCGAATGCCTTGCTGAACTGCGGAAAGGCCGGGATGCTGGTGAATTGCTGGCCGTCCTGATTGTTCTGCTCGTACTCGAGGTGGTAGAACCACTTGTCTTTGATAAAGTAACCGCCTGCTCGTCCGCCACCCAATTCGCGATCGAAGGACGGTTTCGCCGAGGTCGGTGTGGTCTTGTTGAGGCGCAGGTCTGCAGCCAGATCCTGGTTGCGGAAGAAGAAGAAGCCGGAGCCATGAATCTCATTGCCACCGCTCCGAGTAACGATGTTGACCGAACCACTCGAAGTCAGGTCCGTGCTCGCGTCGAGCGTCGAGCGACTGACCTGAAACTCCTGAATCGTCTCGTTGGAGATGTTGGCGGTGGTCGTGCCGACTGTCTCATCGGTGATGTCCACGCCGTCAACCTGGATGCGCGTCGAGCGGCCGCTGCGCCCTCCGATGGAGACGCCGGACATCTGGTTCTTGGTGGGATCAAAGTCACCGCCGTCACGCACCTGAACTCCCGGTTCGAGGCCCGCCAGGTCGAGAAAATTGCGGCCGTTGAGCGGCAGATTCTCAATCGTCCGTGCAGTGACCACTCCATCGACAGTCGAACGCGAAGTGTCAACGGTCGTCTCAGTTCCGGTGGCCGTGACCTGAACGACCTGCTCCTGGGTGCCGACCTGGAGTGAGGCGTTCAATGGAGTCGTCTGTCCGACCCTGATTTCCACGTCTTTCGCGATGTATTTGCGGAAGCCAGACTGCTCGACCCTCACTGAGTAGCTGCCGGCCTCGAGGTTCTGGAGTGTGAAATAGCCTCGTTCATTGGTCGTCGTGGCGATTTCCTTGTTGGTGGCGTCATTCGTGACGATTACTCTGGCGCCTGAAATCGCCGCACCGGTCGGATCAGTGACCGTACCGTCGAGAGCTCCACGAATGACCTGCGCCGACGCATTAACTGCGAATATCTGCCGGAATTAGCGCAAGCAGAAGACAGAGAATTAAATGCCTGGGCTTTAGCATGCTGACTCCTTTGTTGGCCGGAGACGCCTCCAGCCGTGGTCCTGTGTGATTGAGGTAGAAATCGGGGCCTGTGAGTAACGTCTGCGCTCGACGTCGAGCACAGCAAGGCGGATCAGACTCAGTATTCGAGTTTGCCGTCGTAGTTCATCTCGGACAGTTTGAACTTCATATTGAGCTTTATGTTCTTCGAGAGCTCGGAGTAGAAGCGCAGGTCGCCCCCAGCCGATGGGATTGTGGGCTCGCCGTTCTCCTGGCGTTTGAAGACGAACTTGGCACCCAGTCCATCGCTGATGGGCGGGCGATACTCCTCGAGAAAGAGTCGTTTCCCTTTGGTCTCGAGGAATGTGCTGTTCTTCAGGATTCCTGTGTTTGCGCTATTGAAAATCTGCATGGCGGAGCCTGAGAAGCGCTGGTCCTTCGCCTCTGCAACCACGGAAACGACTATCCATTCATCGAAACTGCGGTCGACGAACTGTTGAAGCTGTTCGGTAAGCTTGGCGTCTGCTGATTTCTGGGCGCTCAGGACCGTGCGGGCAACGGCTTCGCGCACAGGCTTCGCCGACAGGAATCGGATGTGATATTTGATTGACGTTGCCTGGTTGTAGGAACCCTGCGAATCATCCGTCGGGCTGCCCCCACTCGAGGTGCCTCCAGTCGACGTCGAACCGACATCACCTGGAGCGCTGCGACTGGCGCGTCCTGTTGCAGATTTCGGGGTAAAAACCATTTCAGAGGTGCTTGTCTCGGTCTGTGTCTGCCCCCAGGCCGAGTCGTCGAGTATCTTCTTCGCCTCCTTATCACTCCATTCAGTCCACGGCTTCGCCTTCTTTTGTGCACCGGCCGCCGCTGCCAGCGTGCAGACCACCATCAGAGTTAGAATCACTCTTCCCATTTCATCTCCAGAAATGCTGAGATCGTGCGGAATTCGTCGACAATAGCCAACCGAGGGAAATGGCAACGGGGAGGGAACCCTACGGCTCCCTCCCCAGCCTGGCTGAAGACTTCCCGTCATGAACTTCAAATTCTCAGCCTAGAAGTTGATGCGAGCGACAAACTGAATCATCCGCCCACCAGGATCGTTCGTGGTGGAGGTATCCTGATAAGCGTTGGTCAGCTGTCCAAAAGTTGAGCTGGAAAAGCCGCCGATTGCAGTTACATCGTTGGCTGCGCTTCCCAGCAGGAAGTTAATGTTATTGAAGGCATTCAGGAACTCGGCGCGGAACTCGAAATTGATGCGCTCGGTGATCTTGAATTTCTTTACGGCGCTCAAGTCGAATCGGGTGAACCTCGGTCCGTAAAGCATGAGGTGGCTTGTGCCGCACTGAGCCGCAAAGCCTTCAATGCACGCAGCCGTGCTTGCGGGAGCGATATACCGGCCTGTGGGCGCGCCCAGCGCACCGTAACCGGTGGCCGAGGTCGCACTCACATTGTTGGCGCGGATGGTGTTGTCGATGATGTCCTGCGGCAGGTAGTAGGCAACCTTGCCTGCATCGTCGAAACGAACAGACATTGCATTCTGCAGATCACCTCGCGTCATCCCGACGAGTTGAACGTTTCCGAGATCGTTCGGGCTTCCGCTTTGGAGCCGGGCAGTGCCGTGGAACTCCCAACCCCCAACGAACTGGTTGACAACGCCGCCGACGTTGCCGAGAAACGCCTGGCCCCGGCCGAACGGCAGTTCATATATCCAATTCATCTTCAAGGCGTGAGTGATGCCGAACGGCGAAACCGTCTTGTCCAGGCTCATATCGCGCAGAGTTCTCGGCTGATAGAAAACTGACGAACTGCTCACCGGAATGTTCGTCATTGCCTTGGCGAAGGAATAGCTTCCCTGAATCAGCAACCCGTGTGAGAGACGCCGGCGCACTTCCACCACGGCCGCATCGTAATAGGTGCGTCCGTTGTTCTCGATGCTGAAGGCACCCCCTAGTTTGCCCGGGATTGACAACGAAGAAATTGGCCGGCAGGCCCGCAGCCAGAGCATTGTTGCGGAAGGTTGCGTTGCCGATAAGCGTGTTGGCATATGTCAACGGCAGCGGGCCGTTGGCCGCCAGGGTGTTGACAAAAGTGGCACTTGCAAAGTTGGCATTCGAGTAGTTGCCGGCGACGCTCGGATCGAGCTTGCCGCTAAAATTAGCGAGGGTGATCGGAAGCGGAGCTGTCCCCGTTCCCGGTCCCGCATAGCGGAAATTGGCTCCGCGGCCTGCCGCGATATTGGCCTTGAGATTCGACTGAGCCAGTTTGAACTCGTTCAGGAAGCCATTCTCAACGAGATTCCTCTCATTGAGGTCATACTGATCCCACAACTTCACGCCGCGATTTGCGACGTATCGAACTTCGAGCACTGTGTTCTTGTTGATCTCGCGCTGCAGTCCGATACTCCAGGATTGCACATAGCCAGTTTGCAGGTTTTGATTGAATGTGTTTGCGCCATCCGTGACGAGGCCGCTGTTCGGATAGATCGGCGATGCCGGAAATGACGGCGCCCCAAGCCTGTTGGTCTCCCGCAGCAGAACCGGTAGTGTTCCCAGGTTGCCGAGCGTCAGGTTTCGATTGGTCGTGATGGCAATGCCCGGATTCGCTGAAAGAATGCTCGTGAAGGCTGAAATGCCTTCGCGATCGAAGGCCATTGAATAACCGCCTCTGAACACTGACTGGCCTCCTTCGCCGAAGACCCGCTTCAGGATGCCGTTCCGAAAGTTAGGGCTCCACGCGAAGCCGAAGCTTGGCGCGAGGCTGTTCCAATCAGTGTTGTAAGAGCGGTCGTCAGGACCGAACGACGTATAGACCGTCTCTGAACCCGTCTGAGTGCCTGGCTTGAAAATGTTTCCAGGCCCGGACACGCCGAAAAGGCCGTCGAACGTATTCGCGGCGTACACCGTGTTTTGCGTTCTGATCGGGAACTGGACCTCCCATCGGAGACCGCCGGTAAGAGTCAGGTTTGGCCGCACGCGCCATGAGTCTTGACCAAAGAAACCCATTTCACGCTGGCGGTCACGCTCGGTCTGCGAGCCCAGGAAGACATACTTACCCGAGGCTTCATCCAGCCGGGCATTGGCGTTGATCGCCGTGATATGGCCCGTGAGGACCGAGTAGATAGCCGCCGCCCGAGTGATATCCGCGGCTGCTGCGCCCGGGAAATTGCTGCCAACAAACATGGCGTTTGCAGGGTCGGTCGTATCGATTCCAAAGGTGATACTCGGGACGATCGTCTGCGCCTTAGCCCAGTAGTTGACCTGAGTGAAGCTCCCGCCAAAACTCAGGCTGTGAGCGCCCCGCGTCCAGTTGACCGTGTCCTGAACCTGCCAGACCGGTGCATTGCGACGGCTAGGCGCGTTGGTCACTGTAGCGTTCGTGATTCCTGCGGCTGAAATCCCCAGATTGAAACCTTGCTGGTTGGCCACCGGCCCATTGAAATCTGCCGGGCTGGGCTCTGGGAAGAAGAGCACTGTGCCGCCGGTCAAGCCGAAGCGCACTTCGTTGACAAGCGTTGGCGTCAACGTCGAACGAAGAGCAGTCGAGTTCGAGAAACGGTTCGAGATCTGGCTCGCATGGTTTGGGAAGCCTGGAAAAGCCGGGTCAACATTGTTCAGGAAGTCCACCTTCGAGCCGAAGTAGTTGTAGTTGTAAATATTCTCTAGATGGTGCTTGCTGGTAAGGTTGAAATCCAGGCGGACGGTCGGGAAGTAACGGTTCTGACCGCCAACGTTGGTGAAGGTGAAGCGCTGCAGGTTGGGATCGGTCAAGGCCTGAATCCCGCCCGTCGTACCGGTTGAGCTGCGAATATCACCCAGCAGCTTGGTCACAGTCGGGTCGAGGGTCGTGGTGCAGCCGCTGCAGCCAACCTTGGCGGCGAGTTGCAGGAGGTTAACCGACTGCACGCCGGATGAGGTGTTGTATTGGAAGAGCCCCTGCTGTGTGAGCGGGCTGAAAATTGTTCTTTGCCGAGTCGTCTGCTCCGGCAACCGGTACTCTTCGTAGTTGACGAAGAAGAAAGCACGATCCTTGCCGTTGAAAACTTTGGGAATCCACATTGGACCGCCCAGCCTGAACCCATATTGATTGAGCAGTATGCGAGCCCGCGGAGCCTTGCCGGTCACCGGGTCCGGCGGCAGATCGCGATTGTTAAACCAGTAGTTGGCGTTGAGCGCCGGGTTGCGATGGTATTCGTAGACGCTGCCGTGGAACTCGTTGTTGCCTGATCGGGTGACGAACTTAAGCTGCACGGCGCCCTCGCCCGAGCTCTCCGCGCCAGGTGTTGCCGTCGACAGCGTCACCTCATCAACCGCGTCAATGCGCGCTCGAATGTAAGTGAAGAAACCGTCACTAGACTTGAGTGTGTTGTCCTGCACATTGATGCCGTCAAGCGAGATATTGAGCGCGCCCTTTGGCAGCCCATTAACGGTCGAGGTCCTCGGACGGCCTGGCGTGCTCGTACCCGGAAGAAGGAGCACGAGGTCGAGCGCATCACGCGATGTGAAAGGCAGATCGGTAATCTGGCGCCCGGTGATCGTCGTCGCGATGTTGGCGCTCTGGGTCTGAAGTATCTCGCTGGCGCCCTGGACGACTACGGATTCGGTCTGAGCTCCAATCTCGAGAACGACATTCACGCTTGAAGGGCTTCCGGCATCCAGCTTGACATCTTCTACAACGGCTTGCTTGAAACCGCGTGCGAGGATGGTCACGGTATAGGATCCGGTCGTCAGCGCCGGCACGCTGAAGGTGCCGTTTTCTGCTGTCGTAGCTTTGAATTCGGCCCCGGTCGCGCTGTTCTTGATCGTCACAGTCGCACTGGGAACAACGGCGCCTGACGGATCGGTGACGGAGCCGCTGATCGCCGAGGTAGAGCTAACCTGGGCAATGGCCGTCAGGCTGCATGTGAGGAATAAGGCAAGTGCTCCGGCCAGCCTGAGCAACGTGGTTCGAGTCATCTAAGGTGTCCTCCTGGGGCTTGCGGAATAGCGCAACCGAGAACTGCTCAATTTTCAGTTCCGGGATACTGCGGTTGAATTAGAAAATCGGACTGGTGCTTCTTCTAAGGAAAATCCTGCTTCGGTGAAATTTTCGCCCTGGCGGCGATGAAGCAGATTCTTGGAAAAGGCAAAGCGTGTGCCCTCTTGGTCAATTCTCATTAAGATGCTGGGTTTGTTGGAGTTAGCTAACTGGTGGGAGGTATTGGCGGCCGCTCAGTAGTTCAGTTTTTTGGATTTTATCCAGATTTCTGAATTATGACGCCGTTGCGATTTTCACGAATTTGGATGCGTGGTGTACGGCGGTTAGCTGGAGGAGTCGGCGGCCGAAGGTTTATCGCGCCAACGGCGCGACCTTAAGCCCAGGGCGAAGCTCTCGGGTAGAACGCCCAGACAATCGGTCGAGGCCCATTCGGCCAACGTTGCCTCTTTGGGGCGTAGCGGTCTCGCCCGCGATTTATCCACCCAGGCGCTTCGCCCTGGGCCTTTTTAGGCCGCACCTTCTGGTGCGACCTTCGGCCCCGAGCGCGAAGGGGATCACCCTCCAAAAACAAAAAAGGCGCTGCCAGATGGCAGCGCCTCAATAATCAAGTACTAGGCTTGATTCTTAGAAGGTGTACTTCGCACCCAGAGTGATCGACCGGTTCCCCCAGTTGTTCGTGTTCAGCCCGTAGCTCGTGCTGTTCAGGCTGTTGACAGGAATACCGTAGTTATCCTGATTGAACGCGTTGAGGAAATCGACGCGGAAGGTCAGCGCCTGCTTCTCGAGGAACTTGAACTTCTTCGAGAGACTGATGTCGGTGTTCCAGAATCCTGGAGCGCGAAGGGTGTTCTTCCCGAGGTTGCCGTTTCCAAGGCTGAAGGCCAGAGGCAGACCATTGGTTCCAAGCGGGACGAGGTATTGACCGTTAACCTTCGATGTTGTGAATGTCCGAAGGTTGTGGGTCAGCGGATCCTCGGCAAATGCCCCCGCCGGATTGAAGTTTGGACGGTCGCCGCCGCCACCGTTTCCGTTCGAGTCAACACCCGTGACGATCGTGAAGGGTTGACCCGACTGGAACGCGGTGACTCCGCTAAATTGCCAGCCTGTGAATACCTGCTTGACGACAGGCATCTGTGCCCACGAGCTCCGGAACCACGGAATCTCGTAGATGTAGTTGATCACAAACCTGTGCGTCCGATCGAATGCGGACGGGCTCTTCTCGGCGCCGTAGTTGAGATAGTCCTGCGGCACCTGAGGAGATCCTGCCGTGATGGCGCCCACTCCGAGAGACTCGTCGTTGTTGCTCATGTTCTTGCTGTAGGTATACGAGAGACCGAACTGCAAGCCATGAGAGAACCGCTTGTTCACGGAGAGGAAGCCGCCGTTGTAAGTGGATTGCGCCGTTGTGGCGATCTGGACGCGCGAGCCAAACTGCGGCTGAAGGCGTCGAGCCTGCACGGTCGGGATTGAAGTCGTGCTCCTGGTCGTCTGAACCGTCAGCGCCTGGGCCGGCGTCAGAATGGCCGGGTTACCCTCGAGCTGGTTGATCGCATTGACCGCCCTGCTTCCGGTGTACCCGAACTCGACCAGGAAGTCGCGGTACATTTCTCGCTGAATCGAGAAACTGTAGAGCTGCGCATACGGCGTCGCCGAGTCCTGCGGCGTGTTGACATAGGTTGCCAGCGGATTGAATACCGGCGCCCCGCTGACCGACGCAACTGTCGGGTAGACATCGAACGCGTTGTCGAGCCGCCCGACGACTACACGCGGGAAGTTCGACGCATTGACCGTCAGGATGTTGTAGAAGAGGATGTCATACGCCACCCGGTAGCCACCACGGAAGACCGTTTTACCATCCCCGAGTACCTTGCCCAGAAATCCGCTGTCGACCCGTGGGCTGTATGAGAGACCAAATGCCGGCGCAAAGTTGTTCTTGTCCGTCTTGATCGGTCCCGGCACCGCCGCTGCCAGACTCTGGGGGTCAGTTGCACCGAAAGCGCCGAACGGCACCTTCGAGTACTCGTAACGAATGCCCAGGTTGAGCGTCAGGTTGGGCGTCACGCGGAAGTCGTCCTGGACGAAGTAGCCCTGCTGCGTCTGCCGGGCATCGAAAGTTGCCGTCTGCAGCGCATGCACGAAAGTGACTGCCTTGTTGTTTAGGAAGTCTTCCAGGTTGTTGAAGGTGAAGGTCCCCTTCGAATCGAAAGCCGCGATGTTGAAGAGGCGGATGCGACGGATGTCGAGACCGAACTTCAACGAGTGGCGATCCTTCTGCCAGCTCAGCGTGTCCGAGAACTGGAAGCTGTTCTGAACTCGTCCCTGAGGGAAGTTGTTCGCGCCGCCAATACTGAAGAGTCCGCTGATCGCCGTGCTCGGCGTGGTCGGATCATTCTCAGGAAAGGCCAGATTCCGACGAACGTACGAGAATCTGAACTCATTGAGAATCGCCGGTGTGAAGACGTGTGTCTCGCTGAGCCCCAGATTCTGATCGAGAATCGCCTGCTGGCCTGCAAAGAGCGAGCCGAATTGCAGGTTGCTGATCACGTTCGTGTCGACGGGCTTGTTGTAGACGTACCGGACCGTCAGGTTATCGCCTGTCCGAATCTGATGGTCCGCCCGAACCAGCCAGTTCCAGGTGTTGTTTGGAGTGCTCAATGGAAGGTTCGTGTTTCCGACTTCAATTGGCACACCGTTGGCCAGCACTGTTTTGACGCCGCTGAATGTCGGCTTCAGTTTGTAGACGTCATTCAGAAAGCCGATGGATTGGAGCACAGCCTGTCGACTGGCCGCAGTCTGAGCAGCAACCGAGGAAGAGGCGGCGCGCAAAGGAACATTATTCAGCGCAGCAAAGCCGGCTGGTGTCGGAATCGTGGACGTGGATCCAGGAGCAAGTCCGACTCGCGTCCGATCTGCCTGCAGCAGGCCAAAGATGAAAGTGCGATCCTTGATTATCGGCGCACCAATGTCGAATCCCGCCTGGTTGCGGTTGGTCCGCGCCGGCTCCAGGAGGCCGTTGCGCTTCTCGACATTGCTCATCGCGTTAAGAGCGCTGCCTCGATAATACTCGAACACGTCACCGTGGAGCTGGTTGGTGCCAGACTTTGTAATGACGTTGATCTGGGCGCCCGAATTGCGTCCGAACTCAACGTTGTAAGGGTTGGTTTGAATCTGGAACTCGGCAACTGCCTCAGGAATGATCGGCGTCGTCGAGAGAGTCACGCTGATGTCGTTGTTGTCCGAGCCATCGATCGTGAAGTTGTTGTTTCTTGCACGCTGCCCGTTGGCAGAGATTCCCGTAGAGCCGGGGGCGCGAAATACGTTCGGCGAGAGAAGGGAGAGTTGATTGACATCGCGCGCTCCTGACAGTGGCAGCTCTACTGCCTGTCGGGAGGTTGCGGTCAGACCGATTGTCGGATTGCTCTTATTGAGCGTGATCGCTTCAGCCTGTGCGCTGACGTCGACAACCTCTCGCGTTGAGGCAACGTTCAACTCAGCGTCGAACGTAGTCTCCTGAGAAGTCTTGACCTGAGCGTCTCTGATCTCGACTCCGGCGAATCCCGACTTCTCTATCAGAATGCTGTATGTGCCGGGCTCGACTGCGGGGACGCGGTAAAAGCCTTCAGCGTTGGTGGTCGCCGTTCTCTGCTGGTTTGTGGTCACGCTGGTGACCTTGACAGTGGCGCCGGGAACTACCGCTCCGCTCGAGTCGCGGACTGTTCCGGCGATCGAGCCACGAGTCAGCTGAGCAAACAGCGACGTCGGTATGAGCGCGAGCACAATGAGGGTTGCGAAGAGGGTAATTACCTTCTTCAATTGGGGCCGATGCTGCATTAATTCCTCCTACGAAAATTCTAAATACAAAGTAAAGGGTTTCCGATGGATATGATTCTCATGCCGTGGGTATTCGTCTTTTCAGACTTATCAATTTAAGGCAATTGATCCAAATCTGTGGAAGCTTACTGCCCAAAGAAACAAGCAATCAGTATGCCAATAGTGATCTCTTGGAAATGAAGGGGTTGTTGCTGCAGGTAGGTAACTTAGGGAAGGTGAGTAATTGCCAAGACAGGTGCGATTTCTATTATTTCGGATATCTTACTGAGATTTCGGATTTCTGGCTCCCGAAATTCATAAAAACTGGATATCTTACAATCGTCGCCGCAAGTGCAGCACTATCGAGGCACTCACGACGCAATTGGGTTCGCGCCAAGGGCGCGACCTGAAATAGCCCGGGGCGAAGCCCCGGGATTCACGACAAAACCAAGGGGTAGTCCCAAAGGGACGGCATTACGAACGACAATGGACGGTTGCGAAATGCCGCCCCGAGAGGGCTATCGCGCGTTGCGTTGCGGTACGGTACCCAGGGCTTCGCCCTGGGCTATTTCAGGTCGCGCCTTTGGCCACAGCTCAATGAGACCCGTCCCTACGTTCTTGCTCCCGTCTGGAGCCGGTAACTTCTCCAAAAAAATGCCGCAGGCTGGATAGCCTGCGGCACGTGATGAATCCTGCTGGTCTGTCAGACCAGATTCAGAAGGCGAACTTCAACTGGAACCGAATCACCCTTCCGCCGCCGTCCGCAAACTCAGGCGCCAGAAAGCGACCCGCCGGTGAAGTAAACACATTCGCTGAAATCGTGCGTGATGGGAACGCATTTGGCGGATTTACAAACGCGCTCGCGCTCTCAGTTCCAAACTGCGGATGGTTGAAGATATTGAAGAACTCAGTCCTGAACTCGAGCTTCATGCTCTCCCTGATAGTCACCGATTTCAGGATGTTGAAATTGAAGTTGTTGATTCCCGGTGTTCTCAAAGTGTTGCGACCGAGATTGCCAGTGCGGCCCGAGTTCGCGGCGATCCCAATGAATTGGGCGGTGCGCGGATCGATCGGCGCATTTCCCGCATCCGGGTTTACATAGCCGGTCGGACTCGAGGCATTCGGTACTGCACGCACTCCCGACTGCCCGGAGGGATTGAAGTCGGGACGGTCAAGGTTACCGCCAATGCTGTCGGCATCCTGCCCATTCGAGACATTCAAAGGCGCCCCCGACTCAAAGGTCGTGACACCGGAAATCTCCCAACCTCCAAGTACCCTTCCGACCAGGCCGTGCTGGTCGCGGTACCACGGAAAGGCATAGACGTAAGTGAAGCTCGCTCGATGCGTACGATCAAAGAACGAGATTCCTCGCTCGGCAGCCTGACCACCAAAGACTGAGGGCACCGCCGACTGCTGGGGCTGATTGTTCTGACCCACGGCGAAGACTTCGCTCGCATTGTCGATCAGCTTGGAGTACGTGTATGCAGCGCTCGCCGTGAAGCCCTTTGCAAAACGACGGCTGACCTGCAACTGACCCGAGTGATAGATGGATGAGCCCCCGTTTGTCCGGATCAGGCGTGATCCCTGGAGATTGTCCAGCCGGCCCGAGATCAGGCAACCGGTTGTTCCGGGCGTGCAGGTAGTCGAGCCCGTGAATCCCGCCGGAGTGATTCGTCGAGCCGCAGGAACGAGCGGATTGAGATCCTCGTTGATGAAGAGCCGTGTCCCCTTCGTTCCAACGTACGACGCATCAATGATGAAGTTACCGGCTATCTCACGCTGGATTCCGAATGACCAGCGCTGATAGTACGGATTGACGAGGTTGGCTATCACCAGGGTTTGTGCATCGAGAGGAGACAGCGGACGCGGCTTCAGCGGGAGCGCTGCCGATATGTTGGAAAGACCCCGCGGATTGGCTGTTGAGACAACCGATGTCACCGTCGTCGCGACCACGTTCGGCGACGAAACCTGAGCATTCGACGCGATGTTGTTGAAGAACGAGTCATATCCGATCTGGTAACCGCCCCGCAGGACTGTGCGGTTCTCACCAAACAGGCGACCGAGCCAGCCATTCGAAAACGAGGGCGAATATGCAATACCGATCGTCGGAGCGAAGTTATTCTTGTCCGCCTCGACGCTGTTCGGCTTGTTGTACGGCCCATCGAAGGTCACCGGATCGACGTTGAAGAGCCCGGTGAATGCGGCCGTAGAGATTGAATTGATCGGCAGACCGAAATACTCGTAACGCACGCCGAGCGTCAATGTCAGGGCGCTATTCACTCGCCAGCGATCCTGACCGAAATATGCCTGGCGGAAGAGCTCCGGATAGTAGGACGGACTTCCGAAGTCGCGCCTCGGTCCTCCTGCGGAGCCGCCGAAGTCATCAACGAAATTGGCAAACTCGGAGAAACTACCGCTGCTCCTGTAGGTCAGCGAGCCGCGTTCGACGATCGGTGCAAACTGCCTCGATCGCTGCTTCAGCAGCTCGGTTCCAAAGCGGAACGTGTGATCTCCACGAACCCACGTCGCCGTGTCCTGGATGAGGTAGTTATTGGCGATACGGCCCTGCGGAATATTGGTTGCCACGCCGATTCCGGCATCCGGACCGCCGAACGCCGTCCCGACATCGATGAATGGAAGAGTCTGACTACTTGGATCCTTGCCATCATTCGGAAAGTCGAGCGTGATGCGATTGTATGCAAGCCTCAGCTCGTTGGTGATGCTGGGCGAGAAGACGTGTGTGTCGGTGAAGAGGAAGTTCTGATAACGATTCTTGTTGCTCGTGATGAAGCCGGGGAAGCCGGCGCCCCCGCCCGTTGGCGCGTCCTGATTGTCAAACATGTAGCGACCCGATATCTGATCTCTTTCACCAAGCTTATGATCGACACGCACCTGCCATTGCCGGTCGAGATAGGTGTTTGGAAAAGACGCTACGCCTGTACCAAATTGAATGTCCTGTCCGGTGCTCAGCTTCTGGGTGAAGAACTGTGACGTTGCGTCCACTCCCGCAGTGCCGGCGAGAAAGAGGTCCACATTCTTGTTGGCTCCGGCAGGATAGAGGGCTCTGAGTGCCGCCCTGCCCGCGCCTGAGATCGTCGTCAGGTTGGCCGAGCCTGCAGAATTCTGATGCTCTTCCTGGTAGGCTCCGAAGAAGAACGTCCGATCCTTGATGATCGGCCCTCCGACTGTGCCCGAGAACCACTGGTCAGTCCCAGGCAGCAAATGCCCTCGCTTCTGTACATCCGGATTGAGAGCCGCGGTATTTGTGGTCGCATCGTAGCGAGTCGCCTCAACGAGATAAGAGACCGTGCCGTGATAACTGTTGGTGCCTGACTTGGTGACCGTGTTGACCACAGCGCCACCCGCTCTTCCAAACTCCGCATCATAGTTTGATGTCTGCACCGACACTTCCTGCACGGCGTCAGGATTCGTGATCTGAAACGCCTGGCCAGCCACCGAGATGTCGTTGTTCTCAGTACCGTCAATCAGGAAATTGTTCGACCGGCCGCGCGAGCCATTGACCGAGAAGGTCGCGACACCGAAACCATAGCGGTTGGTCGAAACGCCGGGGACGGTGAGCGCAAGCGCAACGGGATTTCTACTGTTGTTCGGGAGCTCAGTGATTCTCGTCGACTCGATATTGCCACCCCGCACCGGCGCCTCTGTTTGCAACAGCGCGCCTGCCTCGGCGGTGACGTCGACTGACAGCTCCTGCGTTCCGGGTGTCAGCTGCACATCGACCTGGGCAGTCTGATTCGCCTGAACACTGATATTTGTTTTGACCACTGCGCCAAATCCGCTGGCCGTGATCTTGACCGAATAGTTTCCGAGGTCGACGGCATCAAGTCGATAGAGACCGTCGCCATTCGTGACCGTCGTGCGCGTAACCCCGCTATCGACGTTGGTCAAAGTAACAGTTGCGCCGGGGAGTACAGCCCCTGCCGAATCACTAACTATCCCGCTCACCGTGCCCCTGCTTGTCTGGCCGCGGACCTCCGTTGCAGGGACCAATAGAAGAAAGCCGACCGACAATGAGAATGCCAGCCTTAGAGCCAGTGTTTTCATACTCATCCCTCCATGCCTCATGTTTGTGCTGTTTGTTGAAAGCCCGATTGTTGCGAGTTCCGAATGGCACTGGCTGCAGTTGCTAATAGGCCCTTGCTAAAGGATTGGATCGCTTGCCATTGGCGAATCGAAATCAATCAGGACCGGTCTTCAAAGGAGCGGCTGAGCGCACAATGCAGACCGCTTCGTCGTTTGTAGTCAAAGAAGCTTGAGCAAGGACTATGCCGTTGAAGACCCGGAGGGTAGGCTTTGTGGGAAATACACTTATGGACAGGCTAACGTCGGACCCAGGACTTTGTCTCCATTTTTCTGAACCAGGTTTATTTTTTCGGATGGAATTCGCCTGCTGCCAGACAGCGAAGATGACCCGAGTAACGCAGGTTAGGAAATGTTACATGTCAGGTTACTTTTCTGAGTAATAGAACGCGATTATGAACGAAATTGGCATCATCGATCGTGGAAATGTGATTACGTAAGTAATGGCGCGACAGAGTCGCAGACCAAAATGGACGAAAGAAATCCATTTTCTTGTCAGGCGGCTCGCCGAGGCTCAAGAAATTGTCGCAGAGGGAGCTGGGACTAAGGCACCGCGCGAGCTTGGACCCCGGCGCTTCGGTGGTGTAGAGTGACTCTGTTATGGACAAACTAACACTTCTCATCGTCGCAACCGTGCTGGCTCTGCCGCTCGGCGTTGTCAGCAGCCGGATCGCCCGGACACGGGTGCTCTTCTGGTCTGAACAGACTGAACCGCGCGAAATCTATCCGAATGGAATCAGCGGAGAGCTCGCTTCTGATCTTGGCAAGATGTCTGAGTTCGAAACGAGCACTGCGCAGATCTCAGATCCTGACACGGGATTGAGCGAGGCAACTCTTTCGAAGACGGACGTCGTCGTCTGGTTTGGTCACAAGAAACACAACGACGTTCCGGATGAGGTTGTGCAGCGGGTGGTGAAACACATTCGTGATCGGGCATGGGGTTCGTCGCGCTCCACTCGTCGCACTTCTCGAAGGTGCTGAAGACGGCGCTCAACGCTACGGGTGCCTGGAGCTCATACAGGAACACTGGTGACCCGGAGCAGCTCTGGGTGGTTGCACCGGATCATCCAATCGCCAAAGGACTGAAGGACTTTACGATTCCTCATACGGAGATATATACCGAGCCTTTCGAGGTGCCCCCTCCGGAGGCTGTGATCTTCGAGGGCACATGGCCGACAGGTCATCGCAATCGCGAGGTTCTTGTATGGACGGTAGGCAAGGGCCGCTTTGTATACATACGGCCGGGTCACGAGGAATATCCGATCTTCAAGATGCCTGAAATGCAGCGGCTGGTTGCAAACTCAGTGTTGTGGGCTGCGAAGAAGACAAGCGCCCCATCAAATCTTGCAAGACGCGACGCAGGTCCTGCCGCAACGAAGAGCGGTCCGCTAAAGTGAACCAACAGCGGCCGTGCGTATTCCAGGAACCGGAGTCTCTTTGCGTCCCCTTTGCGATCTTTCGCGAACTTTGCGTGGCGGAGTTTCTCGCTGCGAGAGACTCCTCGCGCAAAGACCGCAAAGACGCAAAGGAAGACCGCAAAGAAGCAACAATCCTGCCTACCTGCGCTCGGTGAGCTTCGCAGCCCCTACACCTTCAGTAACCTTGATGTACTGATTGGTCGGAAGATTGGACAGCTTGTCGATCTTCCCGCTCGGCCACTTGATCTCGACCGAATCAACCTTCGCGGCATCGCCGACTCCGAGGATCTCTCGCGGGTCATGCGAGGCAAGAAAGCTACCCCCGGCTGTCTTCAACCGGCGCCATCTCTTTCCGCCCGCCTCCCAGCTGATGATCGCACCGACGGCTCCAGGATTGCTCTTCGTCGCGACGAGCTCCAGACCGAGCCAGTGATTGCGATTGCCTCCCTCATTCCGAAGCAATATCGGCGGGGCGCCATTATTGATAATCAGGACGTCCAGGTCACCATCATTGTCATAGTCGCCCACCGCAAGACCTCGCGCCGGAAAGTCCTTCTGGAAGATCGGACCCGACTGAGCGCTCACGTTCCTGTACTTGCCACCGACGTTTTCGAAGAGAAGCAGCGGCTCCTTGTACTTCACCTTGCTTGATTGGACCTCGACCATGTCGTCAGGATGGCCGTTTGCGAGGATCAGGTCCGGATCACCGTCATTGTCGAAGTCGAAGAACTTCAGACCCCACCCGCTCAGGAGTCGCGTCGCCTGGCCGATCTCACCGGGCCGGTCAATGAACGTCAGGTCTTTCTCGTTATGATAGAGGCTGAAGAGCTCCTGATCGATGTTGGCGACAAACAAATCCTGCCACCCGTCACCGTCGAAGTCGGCGGCGTCTACGCCCATACCTGAACGTGGATTGCCTGAATCGCTGTAGCCTACACCGGAAGCAAGCCCAACCTCTTCAAACCTGCCCTTGCCTTTATTGATAAAGAGAAAGTTGGCCACCGTGTCGTTGGCCACAAAGAGATCGATCAGTCCATCACCGTTAACATCAGTGGCGACTGCGCCGAACGACTTGCCGAGCGAATTGGCGATGCCCGATTCCTTGCTCACATCCGTAAACCTGCCTCCGCCATCGTTGTGGAAAAGAAAGCTCGGACGTGGTTTGAAGACTCGCGGCACACAGTAATAGCGCCGGCCGACACGATTGTCGCCGCATGAGATGGTTCCCGTTGCGCTGTACTGGACGAAACTCGAGACGAACAGGTCAAGCTTTCCATCTCCGTCGTAGTCGAACCAGACCGCGCACGTGGACCAGTTGGGCGCTCCGACACCCGCCTTGTCGGTGACATTCGTGAACGTCCCGTCACCATTGTTGCGAAACAGAACATTGCGTCCGTAGTTGGTGACGTAGAGGTCCTGCCAGCCATCACCGTCGAAGTCAGCCGCAGCGGCACCCATGCCGAAGTGGCCCATCTCACCACATGCGACACCAGCCTTCTCGGTTACATCGGTGAAGGTCCCGTCGTGGTTGTTGTGATAGAGCGCGTTCCTGATGGGCGTTTTGGGAGTGTAAAAGTCGGATGGACCGCTGTTGACGAGATAGATATCAGGCCATCCGTCGTTGTCGTAGTCGAAGAAGACTCCGCCACCGCCGCAGGTCTCTGGAAGATGGTGCGCTTCAGAGCGCCCGTTGTCGTGAGTCCAGGTGATCTTGCTCTCGGTAGCCGGCACCTCAACGAAAGTGACGCGTGCTTTCTCAGACTGCGCCATGAGACTGGCAGGTGAGATAAGCCAGGGCATCGCGAGAACAGACGCAACAAACGCGGCAAAGATGATGGAATATCGAGATTTCACAGTTTTCAACCCGGCATAACGTGCCGAAGGCTGTCCAGCCTGCGGCAGACGTCGCAAGGGTCCCTTCAATGCCACCAAGCCATCGTGAGAAGTGGCGCACCAAAGGTGCGACCTGAAATAGCCCAGGGCGAAGCCCTGGGTACGTTGTCCAACAATCGGTCGAGGCCCATCGGGCCAACATTGCCCCTTTGGGGCGTTGCGTTTCTCCGGCGATTATCCACCACCCAGGGCTTCGCCCTGGGCTTTTTCAGGTCGCACCTTTGGTGCGACATGGCACAGACTGGACAGTCACGGTATTCCCTTAGCTCGGATACCTTTCGTTTGGTCTGACTATCCGGATGTAATGATCCGTAAACTTGAAATGAGCACCGGGCAGCGCCGTCTTCGGCATATGGCACGAGCTGCAGTCTTTCGTACCAACCTTGCAGACTGGAAGCTTCTGCCCGCCAGCTCCAGACTCATGACACGACATGCACTTCGCGTCATAGTAGGCAGCGTCCTGTTTGACTGCCTCGTGCGGGTTGTGGCATCCCGTGCAGCTTATCCGGCGATCATCAGAATAGCATTTGCTGTGAAAGATCCTATAAGGCTGGAACCGGACGTTGTTGATCTGCATCCCCTGGAGCGATGAGAACTCCTCGTTTCCGCGATGGCAGGAAGCGCAGAATTCCTGTGCCAATTCATCACCTCCCAACCGCCCGGGATTGAAGATCAATGCGGCGTTGGGTTGCCCTGCCTTTCCTGCACCAACGTGATCGGCGCCGGGGCCGTGACACCCTTCACACCGGACTCCGGCCACGAGCTTGTCGAGATGCAGCTGGCTCCCGCCGACTGCTCCGGTTGAATGGCAGCCGAAGCAACTGACCGCCTCGTTCTTGGAAAGCGGTCTGCCGACGGCAGCCATCAGAGACTGGGGCTTGACGCTCTGCGCGCCCATGGTCAGATCCAGTCCACCGATCTCATTGTAGAAGCTGACCAGGCTCTCGTATAAGATATCGTCCTGCTTCAAAATGTACGTCTGGCCGGCCTTTCCCTGGCCGAACGCGTAGAGGATAGGAAGCGAGATCGTCTGCTTGCCATCGCTCACGGTGTAGATGCTCTCCTGACCTCTGCGTGTGATTTGATACGTATATCCGCCGATGGTCACCGACATCTTCGGATTTGAAGTCAGGACCTTCGATTCGCTGACGGGTTCCATGGCTATGGTCATCGCATTTGGTCGCGCCGCCATGACCTTGCTTTTGTGGCATTCAGCGCAGGCCTGATCGCCAATAAAGACTGTGGAGGCGGGGAACTTTGTGGGATGCCATCTTCTGACTTGTCTGGTGGGCGCCTGCGAGACCTGCTCTTTACCTGGCTGTCGAATCTTTGTAGAGAACGTGGCCTTGCCGTCAATCACGCTACTGATCAGCAAAAGGAAGAGACCAGCCACCGAGAGGCGGGCAATTCTTTTGCGGACGGTGCACTTCATCGTCCCGTGATTCACTGCCTGGGCCTCGTCGGTCCGGAAGGCCCGGGGGAGCCGGAGGGCTGAGACGGGTATGTTGCCAAGACTATCTTCAGCATCCGCTGGCATGCCCTGGCGCTTGGCATTGAATGCCTTCTCGAGCTGCTGGAAGGTTGCGCGTTCGCGAGCTGCATCCTCTTTACGTCCAGCGCGTGTGTAGGCACGCGCGAGGGCGTAATGCATTTCCGGACTCTCTGGCGCCAGGCGAATGCCGGCCTCAAGCTCCGTTATCGCGCGATCCGTCTGCCCAAGCTCGAGCAGCACGCGGCCGAGCACATTACGACCCGCATACATCTTGGGTGCGAGCTGAACCGATTTCTCGGCCAGGGGCAGGGCAGTCTCGAATTCGTTGCGCTTGAAGTATTCGAAGGCCATCTGGAGCATCGACGGAACGTGTGACGGAGAGCTTTTCAGCTCATGCTGAAACTCCTGCAGGGCAGCGTCCGCGTCCTGTTTCAACAGGTAGACCCCATATGCGTAGTGGACGTTGGGAGTTTCCGGATATTTTGAAAGCAGCTGATTGAATGCCTGCTTCGTCTCGTCACGGCGGTGCGCGGCCATGTTGTATCCGGCCTGCCCGGCGATGAGCACCTGTTCTCGCTTGTCTGGAGGAATCTCGTTGGGCAGGAAGGGCAGACGGAGCATCGTCAGTCCAAAGGCCTCAACCACCTTTGGATTCTCATAGCCTTCCCGCACAAACTCACTCAGGATTTCGTACGCATACTCGAACTGCTCGAAGCGAATGTAGAGAAGGCCGGCGCGATAGCGCACTACCGACTCGATCTCCTTGTTGGAAGACAGTCCCATCGAGCGGCCGCGTTGAAGAGAGATGACCGCACGATCATAGTCGCGGGTTTCGAACTCACAGAGACCGAGCATTGCCCAGCCGAAGGCGCGCTGTGGGTCGAGAGCAACCAGATTTCGAAAGGCATCCCGGGCCTCAGCGTACCGATCCTTGTCATAGAGAATGGTTCCCGCGTACCACCAGCCTTCGGGCCAGTTCGGGCGAATCTGTAGTGCCTTTCCGTAGAGTGCAAGAGCATCATCAAGGCGGCCCGCGTCGCGGGCTTGATCCGCGGTCTTGACTGCCTGGTCGAAGTCCGCACTGACCTGCGGCTTGGGATTCGCGGGCGGCGGCCGTTTGGTGCTCTGACGTCCCGTCGACTGAGCCCCAACGGACCAGGCGCAAGCGAGCAGGGCCCCGGTTAAGAGCAGGCTCGTCATCTGCAGTTTTGATCTGGTATGGATCACAGAAGGTATGTCTTCAATCCTGACGCTTAGCGATGACTGTTCGGCGGATCGGTGGGCGGCTTTGAGCGGCCCGTTTGTTCTGGGTTGTTCAGAACACCCTCCTCCACTCCCGGCTGCTTTGCCTGCTGTTCGGCATTCAGCTTCTTGACAATCTGCTGCTCGCGATCTGCGTCCGCCTTGCGATTGAGCCTGTAGTAGACGGAGGCCAGGAGAACATGAGCCTCGATGAAGTTGGGGTACTCCTTTTCGACGGCCTCGAGCAGTTGCATTGCTTCTGCCGGCTTTCCCTGCGCGGCGAAGAGTGCTCCGAGATGGTATCGGGAGTATGCGTCACGAGGGCGCAGGCGCGATGCTCGCGAGAGGTACTCGTAGCATTCATCGAGCATCTTGTCGCGCTTCAGGATTATGCCCAGATAGAGATTGGCATCGAAGTCATTCGGATTGTCGGCAAGCTCCTTCTTGAATGCCTTCATCGCCTCTTCACCATCACCGAGGCGCATATGAGCCCTGCCGTAGCACGACTGCAGCCCCGGCAGTTTTGGATTGAGCTGCAGTGCGCGCTCGAATTCCTTGATGGCGCCATGCTTATCATCCGCCAGCAGGAGAATCGAGCCGATCAACATATGCGACTCCGCGGAGTCGTCTCCACGAAAGACTCGATCGATGAGCACCTGGCCTCTTGCGACCTGATCGTCACTGATGAGCGCACTTCCAAGAAGATAGGCGAACGCGCGATCGTTTCCGTACACGGGCTCAAGCGGAGAAAGCAGATCGATCGCTTTTCTGTATTCGCCGAGACGAACGCGGCAATCCGCCAGAATGAAGATCGTTGATTGCCGCTCGGCGGCATCCGCGGGCATCGAAGCTACGAGAGATGTCAGCTCATTTGCAGCCTCAGTAAACCAGGCAGCCTTGTAGTAAGCGAGCGCCAGGTTGTAGCGAATGGTCTGATTCCCGGCATTGAGCTTGAGCGCCTGGCGATACTGCTCGATGGCCTCTTCGTATCGGCCCAGTCGCGCGCACGCAGCACCGAGATTGGAACGTACGTCGCCTCGGTTGGGATACCTTGCGAGGATCGCCTGGTAGCCGCGGATCGCACCATCGAGGTCACCAGCCTGGTGAAGCCGGGTCGCTTCCGCGAAGGCACTCTCAACGTCAAGAGTGGCTGTCGAGACTCGCTGTTCATTTGATGGACCAGTCTTCTGCGCAGCGGCCTCGCCTGCGAGGATCAGCAGTAAGAGACATGCCAGAACTGGGCCCAAAACTGTTGCTGCAATCAGCCGGCGCATACTTCCGTCTCGGACTGCGTTATATGGACATCGGCCTGGACACATGCCTGTCGGATGACCTTGAAGACGTCTGTAAAATATACCCCATGTGACCTGAGTCCGCCAGTTGCGGCTGGTTCTTCAACTGGGAACCTACTAGAATTGGATGGCCGCAATCCACGGCGGAGAAATACAATGAAAGTCCGAATTTGTCTCTTACTTGCCAGCCTTCTGGCCACCTCGAACTACCCCCTCCCGGCCCAGACACCGGCTCAAAAGGCATCCCCAACGCCGGGCCAGCAGGACGATTCACGCATCCGCATCGGCACCTCTGAGGTATCGCTGGATGTCGTCGTTCGCGACAAAAAAGGGCATCCGGTCAGGGACCTGAGCCGGTCAGATTTCGAGGTTTACGAGGATGGTGCGCGCCAGAACATCGAATCATTCCGCCTCGTGCTTCGAGAGTCAGGGACAAGCCCCGGTAGCGGCGCATCTTCGTCTGGGAAACCGCTCGAACGAACTGCCGAGAGCGGCGCGCCGGCAGCGTCTCCGGGTACCTCGGGGCTGATCGCGCTGGTTTTCGACAGGCTGTCGCCGGAGGCCCGGACACTGGCTCGCAAGGCTGCCACCGCCTATGCCGATGAAGGCCTCATGGCGAACGACTTCACCGGCGTCTTTGCCATCGATCTTTCACTGCTCACGCTTCAGCAGTATACCGATCGGCCGCAACTCGTCAGAAAGGCGATAGAGCAGGCGACGTCACGGAGCACCTCGACCTACGCTTCCAGCAACGAACAGGTGCGCACCCTTGCGGAACGCAGCGCAGCGCTCGACAGGCAGGCTGAGGCGGGTCAGGCCGCTGCCTCGGCGGCTGGCGGATCGCGCGATAGCGCGGGCGCCTCGGCTTCGGGCGGCGCCAGTGGCCAAGCTGTCGTCGAGCAGGCATTCGTGCAGATGCAGATGCAGATGTCCGAGACCTTTGAGATATTGGAACGCAATCAGCAGGGCTACGCGACGATCAATGGATTGCTCGCGCTCGCCAATTCGATGCGCAATCTTCCAGGCCGTAAGACCATCGTTTTCTTCTCTGAGGGGCTTTCATTGCCTCCTGCGGTAGCCGAACAGTTCCGGTCCGTGATCAGTGCCGCCAACCGCGCCGGTGTCAGCGTCTACGCCGTGGACGCCGCAGGACTCAGGATCGACAGCCCCAATCTCGAGACGAAGCGCGAAATCAACTCGATGGCCGAGCGCCGGATGAATCAGGTCCACCGGAGTCAGGATCCACAGGGCCCGTTGATGAAGGCGCTGGAGCGAAACGAAGACCTCCTGCGCCTCAATCCTCATAGCGGTCTCGGCGAGCTGGCTGATCAGACCGGAGGGTTCCTGATCCACGATACCAATGACCTGAGCATCGGCCTGCGCCGCATTGACGAAGATATGCGGCTCCACTATCTGCTGACCTACGTCCCTAAAAATCAGGATTACGATGGGCGCTTCCGTCAGATTTCGTTGAAGGTGTCGCGGGCGAACCTCGATGTGCAGACTCGCAAGGGCTACTATGCCGTCGATAACACGATCACTTCTCCCATACTCGGGTATGAGGCGCCGGCGATCGCGGCTCTGAGCCAGGCACACGCCTCGAATCAATTCGGTATGAGAATTGGGGCCCTGAGCTTCCCCGAGACGCAGCAACCGGGATTGACTCCAATCCTCGTCGAGGTACCGGCCTCAGCCTTCACTTTCGCTTCGGACAACGAAAAGAAGACCTTCAGCTCGGATTTCTCGATTCTCGTGCTCGTGCGCGACTCTGCGAAGAACGTCGTCGACAAGCTCAGCCAGCACTATCCGCTGAGCGGGACGGTCGACAAGCTTGATGCCGCCAGGAAGGGTGAGATCCTGTTCTATCGTGAAGCCGAGCTAAAGCCGGGTCGATACACGCTCGAAGCCGTGGCCTATGACGCACTAACTGGAAAGGCGAGTGTCAGGAGCATGACCCTGGAGGTGCCGCCGGCAACTGAGCAGCTCAGAATGAGTAGCCTCGTGCTGCTTAAGAGAGCAGATAAGCTCACGGCCGAGGAGCAGAAGAAGGATGAGCCGCTCCATTTCGGCCAGGTGGTCGTCTATCCCAATCTGGGCGAGCCGATACATAAGTCGGCCAGGCAGTTGGCGTTCTTCTTCACGGCGTGGCCCGCCAAGGGGAGTCAGCAGTTGAAATTAACGTTGGACGTCCTGCAGAACGGGCGGAGTCTCGCGCAGATTCCTGCCGATCTCCCGGCGGCCGACGAACACGGGCGAATAAAGTACGCGAGCGCCTTGCCGATCGAGAATTTCCCTGTGGGAAGTTACGAGTTGAAAGTGACAGTCACCGATGGCAAGAGCAGTACCAACCGCACGGCTTCGTTCAAGATTGAATCCTGACCCAGGCTTCGCCCGGGTGGATAACGCGGGCGGCCTGCCACGCTCCCAAAAGATGCAATGTTGGCCCGATGGGCCTCGACCGATTGTTGGCCATCATACCCAGGGCTTCGCCCTGGGCTATTTCAAGGTCGCGCCGTTGGCGCGACAACTTGCGGCGCCCATGCCTCTTCCAAGAAAACTGGCCAAATCTCCAGATGTCGCACCAACGGGCGACCTGTAATAGCCCAGGGCGACAGGCCCTGGGTAGCCCAGACGCAGCCGGGTAGCCAGCCCCACTGAATTGAGCCCTGTAAGGGCGGAATTGACCCGAGAACCAGCCTCAGTCCCAGACGAACCTCTCATCAAACTGAACTCTGTAACTCTTCAAAAAGGCTCGGTACTCATCCTGGAATGAGTGCCTCCGATGGTGTTCCGGTTGACGCTCAATGTAACTCCGCAACGCTGACACATTCGATTCACCGATGGAGAACGCGCCATACCCGGCTTGCCAATGGAAATTCCGAATTCCTTTGGTCTTGAGCCACTTTGAAGACGCTACCTTCACCTCCTCAACAATACTGGCAATCGGCCTCGTCCGTGCGAGCGCGAAGAGAATGTGGACGTGATCTGTATATCCGCCGATTGACAGCGAGGGCGACTGGGCTGCTCTAAAAATACGCGGCCAGATATTTGTACAGCTCCGGTTGTATTTCAGGTGAGATCAAAGGTTCACGCTGTTTCGTGCTGAAGATCAGGTGAACGAGGATGGAAGACAACGACTGCGGCATGTGACGCTCCTCTCGTGTGTCGCCCCTGTAGGGCTTCGTTGAGGTGGCGTCTTTAACCCAGGGCTTCGCCCAGGATGGATAATTGCGGGCGGACTTCACGCCCCAAAGGTGCAATGTTGGCCCGAAGGGCCTCGTCCTATTGTTTACCATTGATTGCGAGCAGGGCAGTTGGCCTGGCCCATGTCAGGTCCACCGTTGGTGCCGACAGTGGCAGCGCGCCGTTGGCAACTAATGGCCTCTTGCGGAGGTCGGGCGCACCCGTTGTGCAACCGCGGTAGTCACTGATTCTGAAAGACGAGGTTGTCTATGACAACCGTGCCCTTTGTCTGCTGGCACTGATTGCATGAGACCGTAATACTCACCGAGGTCAGCTTCTTCAAAACATCCTTAGTCTTCACCTTGACGTCAGCCCATGAAGGCTGGTTGAGCGCATTCAGCTGCACTCTGTACGTATTGAACCCCGGACTCACGTGAAACGACATTTGCGGATAGCCGTTTCCTACCTCGATCCCATTTCCCTTGCTGATGAACTCGACGCCGACCTGATTCACTCCAGTCACATAAAGCTGCATGGTCAGCCACTTGTATCCGCTGACGTCGTCCGCCACCGGCTTGCCATCTTTGTCTTCCTGACCATGAATCTCGACGCCAACGCCTGCATATTGATTCAATGCCAGCAACTCGTAGTCGAACGCAATCGCCTTGTTCGGATCATCCCGCTTTGGGTGGACAATCTCGGGCGCCGGCGGATTGGCGCTGGCAAGGCCCTTGTATTTGCTTTGAAGCGTTGGCCGCTCCTGATAGGAGGTGATCTGAATAAAGCCACCCCTGCTGCTCACGGGCCGATTGTCCTTGCTCGTCTCAAAGTCAGCGTAGACCAGTTTGTCGCCGTCCTGTGCAGACCGAACAGTCGGCATCAGGCAGAAGACGAGCAGTACGCATGCCAGTCTCATTCCGAATCTCCAGTCTTCACTTTACTTTCTGATTGCCCGAGAGCTCTTTGAGAAGTTGCCTGGCCTCTTTGGCAAACTCGCCCTTGGGCGCGGCCTCCAGATACGCCTTGAGCGAGCCTGCTGCCGCCGCCGTGTCCTTGCGCTTCATCTGGAGCTGCGCGAGATAGTAGTGGCTAACTGCGTAGTCGGGGCCTCCGGTAATCAGAGCCACCGACAGTTCACGCTCGGCGTTCGCCGGATCACCAATCTGCATCAGGGTTACGCCGAGCCAAAGATGCGCAGCAGGCCGACTGCTGTCTATTGCAATCGCCTGATTGAGCTGGGCGATCGCCTCCAGGTTCCTTTTCTGTTCGATGAGTACCAATCCGAGGTTGAAGCGTGAGTTGAAATACCGCGGATGCTTCGTGAGCACTTCCTGGAATATCGAAGCTGCCTCATCCAGCCGCTTGAGCTTCAAATACTGTGCACCGAGATCATTGCGAGCCTCGACATAATCGGGGTAGATCGTCAGTGCGCGCTGAAGGTGCTGAATCGCCTCCTGCACGTTGCCCCTGCCCACCGAGCGAACACTCTGATCGTACTCCTTGCGGGCGGGCTCGGGCACGTTGGGATCGAACTCCGTGCTCGAGACCGTCTTAGCTTCCACCTTGCGGCCGGAGACATCAAGCTTCCTGTGCAAGGTCAGAGTCAGTTCATAAATCTGCGCGCGCCCAAGCCTGACAATCTGAGTCACCGGGTCATATGTGTTCTCGTCAGCGACGCCTGCACGTAGTAGTCGCCCTCACTGAGGTTAGTAAAGCGGAATTCTCCGTGCTTATTGGTGTACAGCGTTGCCAGCGGATTCTTCATATCCCTGAGAATGATCTTGACATTGAAAGTGACCGCCTGACCCGATGGAAGGAGAACATGGCCCTCAATCAGGGCATCGTTCGAGTCACTCCCCCTTCGCGGCATGTCGAGCGGGACCTGCTGCGCAGTGGCACCGACCATGAAGACGCATAGACTGATAGCGATGCGGCTGATCTGAATCAATCTGGCCATCCCGCTCCGCGCTCAATAGAAAAACGGCGCAAGGGGAACGTCCGCCTCGCGCCGTGCTGGGGGTTAAACCCGAGACCGTTCCACTTAGAAGTAGAACTTTAGTGCCAGCTCGATTATGCGCCGGCCGCGCTTGTCGGTGATCTTCCCGAAGTTCTTCACCGTATCATCGTTGAAATGGAACCCGCCTTGCGGATCGCAGACATTATCCTTGGTGCCACCGACTCCGTTGGGAACACCATTGACGGTTCTATTGCAGACGGTCGTCAATGTTAGATTGATGTCACTGTTAGACGGGTTCGAATAGTCATATCTGGTCGGATAGGCCTGGTTGAAGATGTTGAAGAAGCCCGATCGAAATTGAAAGCTCTTGCTCTCGCTGATCTTGAAGTTCTTGAAGAACGAGACGTCGAAGTTGCTACGGCTCGGGAACCGCAGGTAGAACGGCGGTTGAGCGGGTCCAGTATTGCTGAAAGACGGAATCCCGATGGAATTGATGTCGAGTATCTTGCTCCCCAGATCCTTGGTACTCATACCAGGGTTCTTCAGGTACACCGGCGTAATCGCTCCGCTAGAGGTACTCGAATTACCGCTACCATTACCGCTACCGTAGGCATCTGTTCCCCACCAGGCGATGGCCTGACCTCCACCAGCCCCTAAATCACCAGAGAACCGCAACCTAATCGGGGTGCCGGACTGGAAGGTCGTGATGCCCGACATCTGCCAGCCATTCAACACGGCTCTTAACCCACCGTGATCAAGCGCACCCTTCGCCAGATCAGGCAGATTATAGTTGTAGGAGAGATTCACAATGTGAGTGCGGTCGAACGGGAGCACACCCCAGCTTCTGCCGCGAGTGTCGACCGGATCAGCCCATGCCGAACCATCCGATTCGCTGGTTGCCACAGTACCGAGCGCCTTGCTGAAAGTGTATGTGACAAAGTACTGCAGGTTCTTCCCTGCCTGCCGGCTCAAAGTCGCCTGCATCGAATGGTAGCTCGAGGTTCCGGTGAACTCATAGAGGCCGATGCTGTTGTAGTTGGTGAAAGGCCGGAAGAGCTTGATCGCATTGGCATCAAGCGCCGCGCGGTTGATCGGCTTCGAGAGGTCCGAATTCCCCACCGTCCCCGAAAGCAGCGCGCCTAATGGAACGAAATTGAGCTGCCTCTGCTGCGGTAGATGCCTGCCCTCCGTGCCCACGTAAGCCACGCTCAGGATGTTGTTCCACGGCAGCTTCTTCTCAATGGTCAGACTCATGTTGGCCACACGCGGGATGTTGTTTGAATCCTTGTTGCGCGAATTTACATTGACACCGGCAACTCCGGAAAATGGATCCAGTTGATTCAGACCACCGAAGGTAAGGCCGTTGCCGTTGCCGGTGTCGCCGGACCAGGTATCGAAATGGGCGCTATAAGTGTTCGGCAGTTGGCCGCTCGAGTAATAGTCGTAGTTGCCCTGAACACGGTTGTAGAAGATCCCTGCACCGGCGCGAACTACGAGGTCGCCCTTCCCGCCGACGTCCCAGGCGAAGTTCAGGCGGGGCATCCACTGAGGTGGGTTGTTGTCGAGCACGCCCAGCGGGATTTGACCTGTTGCTGCTCTCAGAATCCCGTTGGGTTTGAGGTGGTCCCCGTTGATGAAGAGTCCCTGCTTTGGATTATAGGTCGACGGATCAAAGAGAATACCGAGCCCCTTGCGCTCGAAGTTGTTCGGCAGGTAGCCGACACGCAGCCCATACTCGAGCGTGAAGTTAGACTTCACTTTCCAGCTGTCCTGCGCGTAGAACTCATAATTATAGTATCGGAAATTGTCGATCGGACGATCGGTGCCCATCGTCATCTCAATCGGATGGCCTGTGTAGAGGTCACCAAAGTTGTTGCCGGTGCCAGTTGACTGCCCCCATTGGGCGATCTCAATGTCGGTGTCCGAATTCGACTGCTGCCGCTTGTTGGCCTGCTCAATGAAGAGGCCGAACTTGAGCGTGTGCGAGTTGTAGACCTTTGTCAGGTTGTCCGTTACCGCAAACGAGTCATTCCACGCCAGAATCGGATAACCGTAGGCGGTGAAGAGATTGCCTAAGCCACCGTCACCCCACGGAACTACGCTTACCGGGATGTACGGACTGCTGTTCGGTAAGAACCCAGTCTTGGTCACGCCGAGCGATGAATACGAGACCTTGCTTGGATCGGCGTAGTTATAGTTGAGCTTCAGCTTGCTGGCGCCGAAGAGGACCTCGTTGGTCATCGTCGGACTGATGATATTGGTCAGATTGACTACGACGGAGCGACCAAGATTCTTGCTCGTCAGGCCACCGGGAAGCTCATAGTCCGATGAATCCCACCACAAGCCGCGCGGAAATCCCTGCGTCCTCGTATTCGCGAGCGAGACGCACGTAAAGCTTCGTCTTCTCGCTAATGTTGTAGTCGACCCTCGAAGTGAACTGGTTGCGATCGTTTGGCCGGAGCACGCTGTAGACGTAGTTGTACTGGCCACTCGGATCGTTAAAGTTCGGAGCCGGGTAGTTGTTCACGAGCACCGGTCCCAGGTGCGTAGGATCGGCGCAGGGGCCCAGGTTGTTCTTGGGCGCCGGCTGACCGCCAACGATAACCGGGAGCGACGCAGCCCGCGGGCACCGTCAGCTGCTTGCGCGCAATACCGAAGTAATTCGGCTGATTGGCGATCGGGTTGCCGTCGGGTCCGAGAATTGGAAGCAATTCGCTGAAGTCACCGTTCCTCATCTTGAGCGACGGAACGCGACCGAGCTTCGAACCCTCGTCGACGCGCTGGTAGTAGTACTCGTAGCCTACAAAGAAGAAGAGCTTGTCCTTGTTCTCGTTGAACCCGCCGAGCGGCCCAAAGACCTTCTTCGGCAGGTAGACCGGGCCGCTGATATTGCCGCCCGGATAGTTGTACGTGCTGTCCGGCTTCTTAATCAGGTTGATGCTGTTCGACCGATCATTGGCGCCAAGAGTGTGGTCGCGCGAATAGTCGTAAAGCGAACCGTGGAAATCCTTCGCGCCGCCCTTAGTGGTCGCATTGATCAGAACCGAGCTCGTTCCATGCTCGGCAGCATAGTTGCTGGTCTGAACCTTGACCTCCGAAACCATATCAGGGTTCGCCGTGATGATCGTTCCATTGTTCGAACCGATGTCCATCATCCGCGCGCCATCGACCGTGACAGTATTGTTCTCACCGCGGAGGCCATTGACGTGGTATGCGCTGTTCTGGTTAGCACCGCCACCGAAGGAGATACTCTCGAGATCGGGGCCATCAGGCGCGACAACGCCTGGCAGGATGCGCAGCAACTCGAGCGAGCTGCGGCTGATGATCGAAAGGTTCTGAATCTGGGCGGAAGAAATGGTGTTCTCTTTGGCGCCCGTCTCCGTCTGAAGGACCTCTGCATTGGCAGTGACCGTTACGGTCTCGCCGGCCTGTCCGACCTGAAGTATGACGTCGTAACCTCGATTGTCGCTCGGACCCAGGGCGAGTGCTGTCTGCTCCCCCTTCTTGAAGCCCGAGGCTTCGACAACCAGCGTGTATGATCCAGGATGGACCGAGCTGAAGACGTAGATGCCTTCATTATTACTAGTCGTCTTGCGCTCGTCCTTGGTCGCCTCGTTGACGAGTATCACGCTGGCTTTGATTACTACCGCGCCGTTTTCATCCTTGACGGTTCCACGGAGCGTGGCGCTGCCAGTAACCTGAGCATTGAGCGGTGTCGAGGCGAGCCCTAGAACGAGCAGGAGTCCGATCGTCACCATGAGCAGGGTAGCTGCCGGGTGCTTCCCTTCCTCACATGTGCGTCGACCTCTCGAATTCAAGGGCTTCGTCCTATTAATCCATTGCATTGTCGATCCTCCAATCACGGGCAATACTTACAGTCCTGGCTATCCTTGGGAGAGATGCTGCGTCCAACCAGGGCAGCTGACTTGAACGACCGCAAGACTCTTTGCCACGAGCTCCCGCGGCAGGCTTATTTGAGGCCGGCTGCAGAGGCGCAGGCAAATCAGGAGATTACCAGTAGAAACCCGACTCGGAGATGCCTTTAAGGCCTCTCTACCGGTTCTACCGCGTAATCCCAACTTGCAAGCTATCGCTCAGTCTCGTCGATCTATCTGTCTTTGTTTTCAGTTGCCCAGCAATTTTTTGGACTGAAACGTCCTTTGGGACAAGACTTGGCCGGTTGACCGGCGCGCCAAAATACTAGGCTCGCCAGCGTGGGTGGTCAATCTACTTACAGCTATCTAACTGTTAGGACCGACCGTCAAGTTATTGATCTTGATGGGTTTGCAGTTTTAGTCGGGGTGGCGGCTCGACTTGTGGTCGAAGACACTGGAATGTCCATTTTCAGTTGGCCGTGACTGCCAATCCATGGATCGCTATCGGTGTGATGGTCGTTGGAATGCCGTTTTCGACGCCCACGCGTAAAAGCACCTGGAAGTAACGGGGCGTTTTAGGACCCTCTCCGATCTGCCGCAAACGATGCTCGAGATCGCTAAGATAACTCCTGCCTGTGACGTATTCGACTGCCGCCTGGGTGCCCTGGCTGTGAATGCCCGCAAGAACCATTACCACGCTGTTCTCGGAGATACTTGGCTTAATCGTAATTAGAGCATAGTCGACACTCAATTGGCCGCTGGTCGAGTCGAAGGATGGCTTGTACTCTTTCTCCTCGGTCGCCCGGGGAGACCTGTTCTCGATCGTTGCACTGCCGGTATGAACGAAATCCTGCGTTACAGCCAGCTTCCCCGACCATTCGTTCGCCCAGGTGGAGCCCAGCATGATCACATTGTGATCCCTCAAATCCTCTGCCGAGACGGTTCTGCTCTGCTTGACCGAAACGGCCCGGCCGGCCGAGCGGAAGAGATCGGTCAGTCGTCCGATTCCGATCGCCTCGCCGATGCCGGTGTAGGAGTCGAAAGAGAGGACCAGCCTGGGAACCCGGTTCTGCTTCATGACGAACCGATCCTTGAGAGCCGTCGTCACAATCGCTGCCTGTTGATCGTTCAATTCGAGAGATCTGTCGATCACGGCTGGTGGATCGATTACGTTCGAAAACCGATAGACAGGCGGGTTGCTGAGGACGATCAGTGGTGGTTCGTCCTGTGAAAAGAACGGCGCCCAGACTTCCCCAAGGGCGTTAACCGTCCGAGCTCCATCAGTCTGCTGGCGAAGGTATACCACCCAGCCCAGCAAAACCATGCTCAGAAGACCGAGAGCTCCGGCCAGCATCAGCAGTCTCCGGGATTCTACAGGTTCGACCCGGACAACTTGCGGTTCGGATGGCACTTCTATGGCAGGTGGCTCTACGAGCGGGCTGGCAGGAGCCGTGTGAATCTCGGGAGGAGTCTCATCCAGTTCCGGGGCCGAAACAGAGGCGACAGATCGCGAGAAACAGGGGCCGTAGCCGCCGACTGGGATATCGAGCCTGATCTCGTCCTGAACCCCTTCCGTCTGGTAGTAGAGGTCCAGCTTCTTACGGACATCGTGAGCCCCGACACGAACGATCGGATCAACGGATGGATTGTAGGAGTCGTCCCGATCGAATACTTCACGGCCGATGAGGTATTCGTTGAGATCGGCGGCTCGACCATTCAGATAGAAGTCACAGACCAGCCGCAGAAACTTCTGCTTCTTCGGAGCATTGATGAAGTATTTACTCGCCAGGATACGAGACAGAGCCCGAGCAACTTCATCAGCACTCAACGGCGATTGATTTTCGCGCTTACCTTCCACTCGGGCGGACAAAATACCTCTTTCTACAACGCGGGCAGCATAGGGCCGTTTCAGTGCTACGTTAGGCGCCGATCTTACGGTTAGGTTTTAGTAAAGTAAGGTTAACCAGGATTGGCTGGTTCCTTCAATCCACCCCAGCAGCATTCAATCGGGCAGTTCGGTCATTATATATGGTTTAACCCCAGGTCTGTCCACCCGGATTGCGGTGCGGTTTCCGAGTCGCGGCTCTAGTTGCTCAGATCCGTGTGCCGCAGGCTTATGTGCCGCAGGCTGTCCAGCCTGCGGCAGATCTCCCGGGTAGCCGCCTTCATCGGAATCTGCCGCAGGCTGGACAGCCTGCGGCACATCAAAGCCTACGGCCTATGGAACAAGGCACATCAAAGTCTGGGATGAGGTCTGCGAGGGATTCGCCTGGCGTCTGCGGGCTATGAGCGGCCTGAAGCCGCTCGCAGTGCGTCTATGCGAGGAACTCTGCTCCTGGGGCTATCAAGGCTGAATGAGCGCGCGTCGCCCACCTCTTTTTGAATAAACCTTTCAGTCAACTCCACGGCATCGCGAATTGCCGGGTCCTTGATGAAGGATCCTCCACGCGATCGACTCGGTGGCAGTATCGTACTCCCACAGGCCGACAAGCCGTCCTCGATCCATGATTGCGTGATTTGGCAGATCCTGAAGGCTATTGATCGGAACCTCCGACTTTTCCCCTACGACCTTCCGCTTTCCGTCGTCCGCTGAAAGAAGGCTTGCGAGATTCCGCCGGAGATGAGTGATCCCATCAAGGCTGCTAACGAGCACATACTGCGGCTTGGCCGGAACCTTGAATGATTCCAGCGCCTCCCGGTCTGACGGGAGCATCAGTCGATCGCTCTTTGCGTCCACCGGCTCCAACCTCAACGGTTCCACCGCCAGATTCCGTGCCCCGGCGCCAAGGCCTGAGAACCACTGAAATTCAGCGAGCGTCGCCGGGCCGGCCCAGCTGAAGAACCGGCGGGCAAGTTCGGTATTCGCCTCCTCAGTGGACAATTTGACACCACTTAGGGGATTGGGTTTCCAGGCGACGTACTTGTATCTCTGCTGATCGAGCCGGCCATTAACAGGAACTCGACGGATAGCCCCCTCGGCCTGAAGCCTTCCGAGAGCGACCGGCAGCGTAGTCGTGAGGCCTTTCTTCTTGCCCTCTTCGCCGAGATTTCGCACGGCCCCATCGGTCGCGAGGCGGATTCTCATCGGGCGAGCGCGCCTCTTTCGCAAGCACTTTCTTGACAGCGTTGCACAAGGCGTCAATCTCGGCGTCACCGACTCCGAGTCTGCGGGCCGTTTTCATCTCCGCGTCGCCGAATGGCTGACCCACCTTGAGAGCAAGCGCAAAATCGGACGCCGGTACCACATAGGTGCAACCTCGAGCACTCGGGAGTTCGCAGATTTCAAGACTTGCGACGGCGCGATCAACAGCCTCTCTGGTGATTCCTCCACGTGAGAAGAGAGTCAGATAGGGTCCGACCCCGGCTAGATTCTCGCCCAGCCCGTTCTCTGCGAGAATTTCGGGCCGTCCTTTGCCGGCGAGACTGCCATCGAGACCCTGCCGATGCGACCACCATGCGCGAATCCTGGAATCTTCTGCAGCGAGCACAGCGCGTTCCCTTTTCCTGCGAGTTAGCTGAAGCCTACTTGATTCCGGTGGGCGGAGCGTTCGGAAGCTTCTCAGCGCGAGCCGGGTCGAAGGTCGTCAACCGCGTAAGCGCCACGGTCGCCACGGGCGAGCTGCGATCTTTACTGATCAATGCAAAATATGCATCCGAAGCTTCCTTTTTTCTGTCTCTTGCCCATTTCCTCAGTGTTTCCGCAATATTCAATTCGATGAGATCCTTCGGGACATCGCGAGGCGCGGCCTTGAGCTTCTGATACTCCTCGAGAGCCTCCGGATATCTTCCGGTTGCCCCATAGCGCTGAGCAAGCGCAAGCCGTGCCTGGCCGCCCGTCATGGAATCTCGGGCAGAGAGCTCTTTCAACGTGGCTTCAGCCTTTGGAGCATCGAAATAGAGCTGGTGTGTGGCGGCAAGGTAGCGGCCAAGGTCCCCGTTATAAGAAGGATAGTCGCGCGCCGCCTTCTCGAAGGCTTCGTATGCCTTGTGATGCTTCTCGTCTTCTGTGGTAAACGCGTAGCCGTTGTTGCGGGCCGGAGGGAGCGGATTCGCGACAATCGCGTCATTCACTCTATAAGCCTCGGCCAGAGATTCGGCAGCCGAGTTTGCCCGGTGATTTATTACCCAGCGGACCAGCAGCCCGACTGCAATTACAGCAACGACAATGGTGATTACGGTGAGCAGGGGACGGGAACGATCCTGAACCCAGCCCCTCGACTCGCACATATCGATCCATCAGTGGATCGTGCCTAAGTTGATGATGGCTTGAAACTCGCCCTTTCGCCAAAACTCACTCCTTTGACAGTCTGTAGATACGATTCTTCTCTAAGAGACAACAGGCAAAAATAGCGAACCGGACGAAGTCTTGTCAAGGCCAGGTTCGATCTGCCGGCCGGCTGGAGATGTGCCGCAGGCTGTCCAGCCTGCGGCAGAACTACCATCGCCTAATCGACTTGAAGCTACCAGCCTCTTATGGAGTGCTGCCGGCAGGCTGGACAGCCTGCGGCACGATCTCCGCCCGTGCAGCATGTTGTCCTTGTTTTGGCTTGACGTCGGCAGTAGACTCTGGCGAGCAATCCGGCTGGTGCAACCCGTTGCGGCCACCTTACCCGATCTGCTGATACGCAATTTCTGAAACTAGGAGAAGTTGAAGCCATGCTCAAAAGTAGACTCAATCTGGCCGCCACCCTCTTCGCAGCATCGATGCTGGCCGCGACAATGACCATAATGGGTGCAGCTCAAAATGGTACGAATGTTGTCGAAGGAAGCTATGACGTCACCGCCACCGGCAACGAGGTCGGAACCCTCAAGTTTGTCCTCGTGCTCAAACGTGATGGCGACAAATGGAGTGCTGAATTGAAGGATTCGCCGGTGCCGATGACAGTCACCGCCGTCACCGTCGCTGAGAACACGATTACCATCACCGCTTCGACCGGCGATTCGACGGCGACGATCACCGGGAAGTTCGATGGCGGACAGATTTCCGGGAACTGGAAGGCCGGCGATGCCACCGGAAGCTGGACAGCCATGAAGCAGGGCAGCGCAGCCCCGGCGATCGCGGCCGGAGGCGCGCCACCGGCATCCGCCGCTATGGGTCCGATCGATGGAACCTACGACGCAATGATCTCCGTTGAAGGCCAGGGTGGACTTCCATTCACGCTAATCATCAAAAAGGATGGCGAAAAACTTTTGACCGAGGTCAAGGACGGCGGTGACATTAACATCGTCGGTGTGGACCTCAAGGGCGACGTTGTCACGCTCTCGGCCACATACCAGGGCAACCCGTTTGCGCTCCCTGGCAAACGCACCGGCACTGATCTTGCAGGTAAGTGGGAAGCCGGCGGCTACTCCGGCACCTGGACGGCAAAGAAGCGCGGCAACTGATCGGCAGGCGCCGCAGCCCTATAACCGCAAAAACGCAAGAAGCACAGAGTGGTTCTTGCGTTTTTTGCGGTTACTGCTTTTCGATCAACCTGGTCGCCTCGTCGATATGCGCTGCCATCGCGTCGAGGGTCTCTGCTTATCACACCAACCTCAGCTGATGCCTCGCTCCAATTCTTCTGCTCGATGGCCTCCCGAACGCCAGGCAGAGTCTTGACGCCATAGCCGGTATAGAAGCCCGGCGCGTAGATCTGGTGTTTGAACCAGGACCGTCGCGGCAACCCGCCCTCAGCGAGCAGGCTCCGTTCCGATAGCAGAAGCGATTCGTTCAGTGCTTTGGTGGTTGCGACGTGCTCGGCATTCGAGCCGCCGTTGAAAGCAAAGGACCGAAGAGCGCGATCGTAGGCCTGTGCGCTGAGCCTCAGTTTTTCCACCGACTTTCGAAGCGGCGTGAGGTCGACTCCTTCACTCGGGAGCTTGGCGATCTCCTCCGCATAACCGTTGATCGTCTCAGCCAGGTTAGTGAAGTCGAACGGCAGAATCGTCGCATCTGCGAGCCTGAGCATGGCAGTTCCAGCCATCTGCGAAAGCGCCCGGCCGTACTCATAGGTCGAGTCCGAGAACTTCTCATACCAGGTGATCGAATCGTAGATCGAATGATAGACTCCGCCTCCGCCCTCACCTCCAAAGCCGAGATTGAGTGATGCGATTCCCAGGTGATCGATGAAGACAGTGTAGTCTGAGCCCGACCCAAGGGCGCCAATGCGCATCTCCCCCGGCGCCCTTGCATCGCGTCGATCTTCGCCCTGTGTCTGGGCGCCGCGCCTTTCGCGCACTGCGTCCGAAACCATCCCGGCTCCCTTCGGATTTGGAATAGAGCGCGCCACATCGCCTACGAATCGCTCGAGAGAGTGCGAGCCTGAGACACCGAGCATACCCTTCCCGTTGCTGTCGGAGTTGATATAGGCAACAGCCTTTCGGCTGAGCTCTTCGGCGTGCTGCTCCGCCCACTCTGTCGAGCCCAGGAGACCCGGCTCTTCCCCATCCCACGCAGCAAAGATCATGGTCCTCTTGGGACGCCAGCCCTTGCCGAGGAGAACTCCGAACGCGCGCGCCTCCTCGAGCATGGCAATCTGGCCGCTGGTTGGATCAGAGGCGCCATTTACCCAGCCGTCGTGGTGATTGCCTCGAATGACCCACTCGTCAGGAAAAACGGAGCCGTCGATTCGACCGATCACATCATACAAGGTGTGAAGACTCCAATCGGAGACAACCTTCAGATGAACGCGGGTCGAACCTGAACCGATGTGATAAGTAATTGGAAGAGCTCCGCGCCATGCCTCCGGAACAGACGGTCCTCGCAGCTGCCTGAGAATCGGTAGCGCATCTCCATAAGAGATCGGCAGGACTGGAATCTTCATGAGAGTCTTGGCTTCGCTGCGATCGAGGCGCCTCGCGCCTTTTACCGAGCCCCACCCCGGAGTCAACGGGTCTCCCGGATAGATGGGCATGTCCATGACGCTTCCTCGCTGAACACCCTGCTCAGGACGGAATGGACCATCGGGATAGACGTCACCCTGGAAGTAGCCGTCATCTCTCGGATCAGAATAGATGATGCATCCGACCGCGCCGTGCTCGTAGGCGACTTTGGGCTTGATTCCGCGCCAGCTCGCGCCGTATCTGGCAATGACGATCTTGCCCTTGACGTCGATGTTCTGCTTCTCGAGGTATTCGTAGTCGGCGGGCACACCGTAGTTGACATAGACCAGCGGTGCGGTCACGTCACCATCACCGGAATAGGCATTGTATGTAGGGAGCTGGCCTGCGTCACCGGAGTCGGGATCGGCGGTGATCTGAGGCTCTTTGAGAGTCGCTGTAAACCGCGTCGGCTCGACAACCTCGAGCACGCGTTCCTTCGGAGTTGGAAAGAGCACTTCGAACTCTTCGATACTCGCGTTCAGACCCCAGGACTTGAATTGATCTCGAATCCACTCGGCGTTCCTCTTGCAGGCGGGAGATCCGATGTGATGCGGTTCGGCCGCCAGGATGCGCATGTACTCCTTGAGTCGTTCAGGACTCGGGACGGCGCGCAGTTGCTCCTCCCAGTTCCGTTCGCGTTGCGCGCTCTCGTCGTCTCTTAGGTCAACGTGGGGGTCAACGCGGGCACGCGCGAATGTTGTCGCCGCAATCGGATTGAGCGCAAGCAGTAGTGTCAGGCCCGTGACGAGCGTCCGGGCGATTCGACTGGTTCGGCATGATTTCTCCTTGTGGGTCTGACTCAGCGTAAGGCGGGCATTATCTTATGACATTGATGACATCGCAACTGCGCGTCGCTGTCGTGAACTTAAATTCAGCGCGAACAAAAGGTGTGCCAGTTTCAGCGTTGAGCCCGCGCTCTCGAAGAATTTTCTTGACACACTTTGGGAACAAGTCTATAAGCTAGATATTGTATGTTCATTGCACTAGGCTACAAGACATAATTCAGCACTTGATCTTGTGGCCGGCCACCTAGAGAGAAAGGAGACACCTATGCCAGCGAAGAAGGCAGCGAAAAAGGCTCCAGCCAAGAAGGCTGCGAAAAAAGCCGCAAAAAAGAAGTAGCTTGTATACGCCGGGCCCCGAGCGGGTGCCCGTGCTCATTTGCAAGTAGCAATAGGGGTGGTCTGGCCACCCCTATTTTATTGCTCGAGAGAGATTGTCCTATATATAAGGATAGGAATGCGCGGCAGGGAATTGCTTCAGCGGGAAATCATGCTCGGAATCTCCGACGACGAAGCGACGCGAGATCATTTGCAAGCGATGGGGCAGGCGTGAAGTTGACCGCGAACTGCCTTGACGGGCAGGCTTGTTGCTTTTGCCTTTGACGGCTGGTTTGCGAGCAGCGACGCTCGCGGTTTTACTCTTCTTCTTTGCAGTCTTCTTTGCAGTCTTCTTTCCGGTCTGGGCCGCAGCCATATTGTAATCATCCTCCAGGATAAGTCGGGCAAGGTAAAATGCCGCCGAAGGTCACCGGCGGCATTGCGAGTCTGTTGCTTCAATACACCCGCCGCGATTCGAACGCGGGACCTTCAGCTCCGGAGGCTGACGCTCTATCCAGCTGAGCTACGGGTGCAAACATCCAACATACGACTGCAGCGATTAACGAGTCAAGACTCCGGCTCTCGCTAGACCGCAGATCGTCGCCCGATGATCAGGCGATAGAGCGCGAGAATGATAATCGCGCCGATGACTGAGAATATGAGATAGGTAAACCCCTGCGTCTCCACGTACCCGAGGCTTTTGGCAATCAGGCTGCCGACGAATGCGCCGACGATGCCGAGGAGAATCGTGATGATGAATCCACCGGGGTCTCTGCCCGGCATAATCAGCTTGGCGAGCACACCGATCACCAGGCCGCAGATGATTGTCCAGAGTAGGCTACCCATGCTCTACCTCCTTTGTTCAGTCTTTGAAAGCGCGTTGTGGGGAAACCGCGAGAATTCTACTTTCGGCGGGTGAGAGTGTCAATTGGCACACTCTGAAACGTGTCGACCGGCTTAGTATGGAGTGCGGCGACTTGTCGCCGCTTTTGATTTAGATATTGCGATATTGAGAGTAAAGATGGCTACTTCTATCCCATTACCGCAGTCACTAAATCAAAAGCGGCGACAAGTCGCCGCACTCCATACTAAGCCAGTGGGCCAGTCTGCTAGATCTCAGCCCCGTGACACTTCTTATACTTCTTGCCTGATCCGCAGGGGCAAGGCTCGTTGCGGCCGATCTTGGGTGCGTCGCTGACAACCGTCCTCGGTTTCCCATCCTCCTCACCGGCGGCGGCCGCCGTAGCGTTCGCCTTGGTGAAGGTCAACCCACTTTGGCTGCCCCGGCGAGGGCGCCTCTGCATTCGCTGCTGCGGCGGCTCCTCGACTGTCACCTGCAGCAGGTAGAGAGCTCGGACGGTCTCGCTATCGATGCGATCGAGCATTGCTTCGAAGAGGCTGAAGGATTCCTTCTTGTACTCAACCAGCGGATCCTTCTGGCCATAACCTCGAAGGCCGATGCCCTCCTTGAGGTGATCCAGCGCCAGCAGGTGGTCCTTCCACTGCGCATCGACGATGTTGAGCCAGATGATCCGCTCGTAGTAGCGCATGGCCTCGGCGCCGACCAGCGACTCCTTATCGGCATACTTCTGCCTCAGTCTTTCGAGTATGACCTCACGGATCTGCGGACGCTCGAGCCTTTCGAGATCCATCCCCTCGACATCAATATCAAAGCCGAACTGGTGCAGCATCTGCACCTTGAACCCGCGCAAATCCCACTCGCTCGGCGAGGTTTGCAGGCTGAGGGATTGATCGAGCGCGAGGTCGAGCAGATCTTCCGAGATTGTGTCCAGCTCTTCACGATGATCCGGTTGTTCGATCAACTGGCGGCGGAGACTATAGATCGTCTCGCGCTGCTTGTTCATGACGTCATCGTATTCGATCAGGTGTTTGCGGATCGTGAAGTTGTGGCCCTCAACATTCTTCTGAGCGGATTCGATCCGCTTGCTGACCATCTTCGATTCGATGGCCACACCCTCCTCCATGCCGAGCCGGGCCATCATGGCCTTGACGCGATCTCCCGCGAAAATGCGCATCAGATCATCTTCGAGGGAGAGAAAGAAACGCGACGATCCCGGATCGCCCTGGCGTCCCGACCGGCCTCGAAGCTGGTTGTCGATGCGCCTCGACTCGTGACGCTCGGTGCCGAGGATGTGAAGACCTCCGAGTCGGACAACCTCATCGTGCTCATGCCTCTGTCTCTGGCTTCACTTCGAGGATCGCGGCCTCGATCTGCTCTTGATCGGCTTCGTCGGGATCGATCTCACGCTTCTTGAGCAATTCTCGTGCAAGGAACTCGGGGTTGCCGCCCAGAAGAATATCCGTGCCGCGGCCGGCCATGTTGGTGGCTATTGTCACCGCGCTCCGGCGGCCGGCCTGTGCCACGATCTCGGCTTCGCGTCCGGCATTCTCAGGCTTGGCGTTGAGGACGTTGTGCGGCACGCCCATCTGCTTCAGCCTGCGCGCAATCAGTTCAGAATTCTCGACCGAGACTGTGCCGACGAGGACCGGCTGCCCCTTCTCGGAGAGCCCCCTTATCTCCTCGGCGACGGCATCCCATTTCTCATCGAGCGTCCGGTAGATGACGTCGGGATTGTCTTTGCGGACCATCGGCTGGTGGGTCGGAATGCTGGTCACATCCAGATTGTAGATCTTGGCGAATTCTACGGACTCTGTCTCTGCCGTTCCGGTCATGCCGGCGAGCTTTTGGTACATGCGGAAGTAGTTCTGAAGGGTGATCGTCGCGAGGGTCTGATTCTCGCGCTCAATCTTGACGCCCTCCTTGGCTTCGACCGCCTGGTGCAGGCCATCAGACCAGCGGCGCCCCGTCATCATTCGCCCGGTGAATTCATCAACGATGACCACTTCACCGTCCTGGACGATGTACTGCTTGTCTCGGTGATAGAGGGTGTGAGCCTCAAGTGCCTGGTCCAGGCAATGGAGAATCTCCATATTGGACGGATCATAGAGATTCCCGTAGCCCACAATTCTTTCGGCCTTCTCAATCCCGGCCTCGGTCAGCGTTGCGGTGTGTTGTTTCTCATCGACCTGGTAGTCCGTATCCCTGGTGAGCTTTGGAATCACTGCGTCCGCTTCGTAGTACTTGTCGGTCGAGTCGTCCGAGGCGCCGGAGATGATCAGCGGGGTTCGAGCTTCGTCAATCAGAATCGAGTCGACTTCGTCAACAATTGCGAAATAGTGGCCACGCTGCACGCAGGTCGCGAGATCGAACTTCATGTTGTCGCGCAGGTAGTCGAAGCCGAACTCGTTGTTGGTGCCGTAGGTGATGTCGGCGTTGTAGGCCTCCTGGCGTTCGAAGTCGTTCATGTCATTCTGAATACATCCGACTTCGAGCCCGAGGAACCGGTAAATCTTGCCCATCCACTCGGCGTCACGGCCTGCCAGATAATCATTGACCGTAACCACGTGGGCGCCTCTGCCGAGAAGGGCATTGAGATAGACGGGAAGGGTCGCGACGAGCGTCTTGCCTTCTCCAGTCCGCATCTCGGCGATCATGCCGTGATGGAGGACCATGCCGCCGATCAGCTGCACATCGAAATGGCGCATTCCCGTGGTGCGTATCGAGGCTTCACGCACACAGGCAAAGGCCTCCGGCAGCAACTCGTCCAGCGCCTCCTGTTCGAGCAGTTTTCTGGCCACAGGAGCGAGATCTGCCGAGCCTTCGAGGCGTTGCTGCAGCCGCTCTCTGAACTCGACAGTCCGACCACGCAATTGCTCGTCCGAGAGCGCCTTCACCTCCGGCTCGAACGCGTTGATCCGCGCCACTATCGGCCAGAGTTTCTTCAGCAATCGCTCGTTGGCTGACCCGAAGATCTTAGTAAAAACTTTTTCGACGGCGGTCATGACTCACCCCTTACCGGTCCCGGCAGCCGCCCGGCAGACTGCTGACAGCGCAAGACTGAGCTGAGGGGACAAGAAAAAATTGTAGTTTACCCTCAGAGGGCCGTCAAGGAAGCCCTCCTCTAACGGGGCGGCGTCGTAGGGACGCTCGTAGGGGCGGCTCGTGAGCCGCCCTCTTCCTTTCGCAATCAGGGCTTGGTGGAGTAAAGGCCGTGTGGGGGCGGCTCGCGAGCCGCCCCTACGACCGCCCCCGCAGGACCGCCCCTGCGAGCCGACCCTACGATCGTTGGCGCCCAATGGAGACATGTGACACAGGCAGGAGCCCTGAGCTATAATCCATCCCTGCCTGTCTCGAGCCTATGAAGCAAACCAAAACTCCGGCGGTCGATCCCTCAAGCAAGCGCCTCCGCATTGTAGTTGCGACGACCGTCATGCTCTCGTTCATCTCGTTCTGGCGCGCGGCGGCGATTGTCCTCAACGACCTCGCATCATCGGCCTATTACATCGGGGGAATCACTGAGCAGGCGATTGGCAAGTCCGCGCCCTGGTTCATTCTCGCGATCATGCTCTTTTCGTACGCGGTGCGAGCCGTCTACGTAGAGAGCTGCGCGATGTTCGTCCGCGGTGGAGTATATCGTGTGGTCAAGGAGGCGATGGGCGGCACTCTCGCCAAGCTCTCGGTCTCCGCGCTCATCTTTGACTACATACTCACCGGGCCAATCTCTGGTGTAACGGCAGGTCAGTATATTGCCGGACTGATCAACAGTACGGCTCAGCACTTCGGCATTGTCGGAGCGGGCGCCAATCTTCTTCCACCCAACCTCACGGCCTCGCTGATAGCAATCGGCATCGTCGCCTACTTCTGGAGACTCAACACAATCGGCATTCACGAGTCGTCAGAGCGGGCCCTGCGGATCATGCAGGTGACCACCGGCATGGTTGTGCTGATCATCGCCTGGTGCGGCATCACACTGCTCATACATCCCGCTCCTCTGCCGCCGCTTCCCGTTCCCCGCAACCTGACATTTGGCCCTGGCGCGCTTGGCTGGCTCAGCGGGACGGCCCTTCCTTCAATCGGGGTCATCGGGCTGATGATTGCGCTTGGCCATTCAGTGCTTGCCATGAGCGGTGAAGAGTCCCTTGCCCAGGTTGCGCGCGAGCTCGAGCATCCAAAGCTGCACAATCTGAAGAAAGCCGGCCTGGTGATCTTCATCTTCAGCATGGTCTTTACCTCGCTCGTCTCGTTCTTCGCGGTAATGATCATCCCCGACTCGCAGCGCGCTCAGTATTACGACAATCTCCTCTCGGGATTGGCGATGAATTTAGTCGGACCTATGACGGCGAGACTTCTATTCCAGGCGTTCGTCGTCATCGTCGGTTTCCTGATCCTTGGCGGCGCGGTCAACACGGCGATAGTCGGGTCGAATGGCGTGCTGAATCGAGTCTCCGAAGATGGAGTCCTGACCGACTGGTTTCGCGCGCCTCAGAAGCGGTATGGCACAACGTACAGGATCATCAACCTCGTGGCGGTTCTGCAGGTGGTCACGATCATCGCCAGTCGAGGTGACGTCATCCTGCTCGGCGAGGCCTATGCCTTTGGAGTCATCTGGAGCTTCACTTTCATGTCGGCAGCCATTGTGCTGCTCAGATTCAAGCGGCCAGGTCCTCGTGAATGGCGCGTTCCGTTCAACCCGCGCATCGGATCGGTTGAGATTCCTTTGGGGCTGATAGCAGTCTCATTGATACTGCTCGCGTTGGCGCTGACCAATCTGCTTACCAAACAGGTGGCGACGATATCGGGAGCGGTCTTTACCGCCGGATTCTTCCTTCTCTTCACAATCTCGGAACGAAGAACAACGCGGAAACGTCGTGAGTCATCCGACCTCGACAAGTTCAATCTGGTGCCTGAGCAGACGGTGACTCGCGAGCTGGTGGGAGTCAGGGCCGGCGGCATCCTCGTGACTGCGCGCGATTACAACAATCTGCAGTACCTTAAGAAGGCCCTGACCGAGGTCAACACCGAAGAGCAGGATGTCACCGTTATGACGGTCAGGGTGTTGAGCGGGCCAAGCGCGGGCGAGGAGCGAATCTATGAAGACACCCTCTTCACCGACTACGAACAGCTTCTCTTCACACGAGCTGTGGCGGTTGCCGAGAAACTGGGCAAGCAGATCCGATTGCTGGTAGTGGCCTCGAACAATGCGTTTCAGGCTACGGTCATGACGGCGGTACAGCTTGAATGTTCGACTATGGTGGCCGGAGTCTCGACCAAGATGTCAGCCGACGAACAGGCGAGAATGATCGGAGGTGTCTGGGAGCAGATTACGGATGAGCGCAAACGGTCGCTGAGGGTACTGAAGTTGATCGCTCCCGACGGAACGGAGCGAGCATACGAGCTGGGCGCGCATCGTCCCGACATGACACCCGAGGACGTTGAGCTGACGCACCGTCTCTGGCTTGATCTCTCCCGCGACGAAGGAGAGCTTCACCACAATGAGATCGTCTCGCTCGCACTCCACCGGCTCTCCATCGACATTGGCGGGACGGAGCGCGAGGCGGTGTTGGGTGAATTGAGACGCCGCCGGGAGAGCTGATCACCAATCTGGCGCGGACTATCGAGCGCGGGCAGCCTGCACCCGCGCCGTAAGCCCTTTGCGTGAACCACCGCAGGCTGTCCAGCCTGCGGTACGGTGCCAGAATTACTTCTTCGTGGGTACGATGTTCTCGCGGCACGCCTTGGCAACGCGGAACTTGACGACGGTCTTGGCTGGGATCTGATTGCTTCGCCGGTCGCCGGGTTCCTGCCCATACGCGCCTTGCGGTTCGACCTGACGAGCTTGCCGATTCCCGGCATAGTGAAAACGCCTGTCTTCCTCGTCTGAGCGATAACGACCTTCGCGAACTCATCCAGAAACTCGTTGGCTTGCTTTTTCGAGATGTTAAATCGCTCGGCCAGGTGAGCTGACAGCTGACTCTTCGTCATTTGCTTAACGGCCATAGTGGTGCTCCTTCACGGGATTTGATTGTTCTCTTCACCTTCCAGCAGCGCTCTCGCGCCATCTCTCGGCGACGCACTCGCGCCGCCTGCCATGCATAAAACCTCTCCGCTTGGTCCGGTTCCGGCGCGCGAGCAGAAAAGTACCTGCATCTTGTGATCTTCGCGCGGCAGTATACAGCAGCTTGTGCAATGGTGCAAGATGAAAATCGCTAGATTTTGCGGGCACTCGGCGTTCCAGCGGCGTTGCCGTGCCCACCACATTGGTCTCCAGCAACTCCCTTTTCCGGAAACCAATGGCAGCGGCCTTCGCATGCCGGCCATGCGCTCAAATAGATGTCGGCAGATTTCGGCGCATTGCCAACCTCGCGTCCTTGGTTTAGATTCTCTTTCGCATCGCCGACTGCTCATTTGAACGCGGTTGCCATGAACTGCTCACCAGAAGGAGTGACATTGTGCCGATAGCTGTCTGCCCGGAGTGCGATACCGAGATCCATGTCGATGAGGAGATCGACAAGGGTGAAACTTTGACCTGCTCAGAGTGTGATTCTCTGCTTGAGGTAGTGGGCCTGGATCCTATCGAGCTCGACGCGGTGGCCTCAACAATAGATGAAGATACCGATCCCGATGAAGATTATTGAGTTCGTCTGATCAGCATGTGCCGTCGACCGTGGCGTAGGCTGTCCAGCCTGCGCCAAAATTTCTCCACTCGGGCATTCATCGAAATTTTGCTCTGTCGTGGCGTAGGCTGTCCAGCCTGCCCCAAACGCACAGTCAGGATTCTCGAGCGTCGGGCGTACCTCTATTCATCGTCAACCCATTCCAAGAAATTGCTCTGTCGTGGCGTAGGCTGTCCAGCCTGCGCCAATTTTCTCCTCGCGGGCATTCATCGGAGTTTGCCGCAGACTAGACAGTCTGCGGCATCGATTGTGCTCACCACCAGTCGGTATTCATCGACGCTTGCCATCGTGCCCTCGTCTTAGCCCTTCAGTTTCGGCACTGAGCCTGGTGAGGGGGCAATGTAACTGGTACGGCTTGCACGGAGCTGAATTCCAGGCCGGGTGGTCTGGACCCTCACCTCATGCGTTTTGCCATCCCTCTGATCGGGATAGTAGGCAATCGCGTAGCTCGATCTGATCTCCTCGGCCAATGCCTTGAACACCGGCGTGAAATCCTTCGCGTCGGCAGCGAAATCACGCCCTCCCGTAACTGAAACTATGCGCGTCGCATCGAGCGGCGTGATGACGCGCTCATGCGAAACGCTAGCCGAGAGAACATACGACGGCAAGTGTGATCGAAAAGACAGTCACTCCCGCCATCAAAGCCCTCTTGGCCATCTCTCTGCGATCGATGATGCTCGCCGAATCGAATCCGTCGCTGATTACCACGATCACGCGCCTGATCGGCCTTCCCTTGTGCATCTTTGGACCGTAGTGGGCGAGCATGGTGATGCCGCGATCGATAGCGTCGTAGATCCGCGTCGATCCCTCGAAATGGTCCATGCGAGCGAAGGCTTTTGAAAGCTTCTGCGAGTCGGGAGTGAAGTCCTGCAGGATTTTGACGTTGTAATTGAAGGCGAGCGCCGCAAAGACCGAATCGCCCTTCATGATCTCGGTGAACTTCTGCGCCGCGCCACGAAGTGTGGCGGTCTCGTCAGGACGCAGGCTGCCAGACAGATCGAGTGCAAAGACGAGCGCAAGCGGCCGCGAAAGCTCCGTTTCGTCGCTCACGCTGAAGAAGTCAATCTTCCTCGGGCGACCGTCTTCGAGGATAGTGAATTCGTCGGCAGTCAGGTCTCGAACATAGTTTCCCTTATGATCGACGGCCGTAACGTCAATCGCAACCACATCGGTGTCGATGCGAATCGTGGCCGCTGGACGAGGCTCCTGAGACTGGCCCCAGGCGATGGCACTGAGGATTGCGGCAGCTAAGAGCGATTTCATCATTTGCCTGCTATAATTCGCCGAAGTCGCGAAAAGGCTCAAGAGACACAAGACCTACATTGCGCTCGGTGCTTTTTGTGGCACATGCGGAATTATAGAACTATCGTGCCGTTCAACCAACTCAGCGTCAGAATTGGGCTCTTGCTGCTCTGTTGTGGAGTAGCACTTGGCCAGGGCTCCGGAAGAATCAGGGGCAAGGTGAGGGAGGCCGGCGGAAAGACTCTATCAGGTGTCGCAGTCCGGGCGGTCAACGCGGGCGATCCCAGGGATGTCCACGAAACCCATTCCGACTCCAGTGGGGACTTCGCGATTGACGGCCTCGGCGCCGCGGAGTACCAGCTTACCTTCACTATGAGCGGCTATAAAGTCTTTCAGACAAGGAAGCTCGAAGTGAAGTCTGGAGAACAGATTCAGCTGAAAAAGGCCGTCGAGCTCGAGCGTGAGCGCGAGCCCTATGCCGTGATCCGCGGCGCGGTCTTGAGAAATGATGGCTATTCGTTACCGGACGCCAAAGTAACGATCGAGCGGCTTGGTGAAGGCAAGCATTTCAAGCATGAAACCGTCTCGACTTCCGGCGGAGAGTTTGCTTTCAGACTTCCTGCCGGAAAGGCGACCTACCGGGTAAGCGCGACGGCTCGAGGATTTGCGCCAACCAGCAAGGATGTCGACATCGAAAACGACGATGTCCGCCAGGTCGCGCTTCAACTGCAGCCGGCCAAATAGCTCCACCCTACGAATTCATCGAGGAGAGGAACTCGGCATTGCTCTTGGACTTGTCGAGCCGCTCGATAACGAGCTCCATCTGTTCCACCCCTGAAAGCGGAGCCAGTACGCGCCTCAAAACCCACAGCCGATCGAGGTCCTTCTTCAGGATCAGCAACTCCTCTTTACGCGTTCCTGACTTTTGCAGGTCGATCGCCGGAAAGACGCGCTTATCGGAGAGCTTGCGGTCAAGGTGAATCTCCATGTTGCCGGTACCCTTGAACTCTTCGAAGATGACGTCATCCATTCTGCTGCCGGTTTCGACGAGCGCCGTCGCGATGATCGTAAGCGAGCCGCCCTCCTCGATATTTCGCGCCGCACCAAAGAATCTCTTTGGCCGCTGGAGCGCGTTCGAATCGACGCCGCCCGACAGAATCTTGCCCGACGGAGGAACGACGGCGTTGTGAGCTCGAGCCAGTCTGCGTGATCGAATCGAGCAGGATCACGACATCGCGCTTGTGCTCTACCAGGCGCTTCGCCTTTTCAATGACCATGTCGGCCACCTGAACGTGCCGGGCCGCCGGCTCATCGAAGGTGGACGAGATGACCTCGCCATTGACGCTCCGCTGCATATCGGTGACTTCCTCAGGGCGCTCGTCGATAAGCAGGACAATGAGGGTCACTTCAGGGTGATTCTCGGTGATCGAATTGGCGATCGTCTGGAGAAGCATCGTCTTTCCGGTACGCGGCGGCGCAACGATCAACCCGCGCTGGCCCTTGCCGATCGGCGTCACCAGATCGATGACCCTCCCCGAGAGATTATCTGAGACCGTCTCCATTCGAAGCTGCTCGTTCGGATAGAGCGGTGTCAGATTGTCGAAGAAGACCTTGTCGCGCGCCTGCTCCGGCGGTTCGAAGTTGATCGCCTCAACTTTGATCAGTGCGAAGTAGCGCTCACCCTCCTTGGGCGGTCGAATCTGACCTGAGATGGTGTCACCTGTCCGCAAATCGAACTTGCGAATCTGGGACGGGCTGACATAGATGTCATCCGGGCCAGGCAGGTAGTTGTATTCCGGAGCTCGGAGGAATCCGAAGCCGTCCGGCAACGTCTCCAGAACGCCTTCCGAAAAGATGAGGCCCGACTTCTCGGTCTGAGCCTGAAGGATCTTGAAGATCAGCTCCTGCTTGCGCATTCCGGTCGCGCCGGGCACGTCCAGATCTTTGGCGATCTGAGTCAATTTGGAGATATTCATCTCCTTCAAATCTGCTATGTCGAGAAAGTCCTTCTCGAGGTTATCTTCACGTTCGCTCATTTTTTCTCGCGATCTGTCTACAGTTCTCTCAGCCATATTATTTGAAGTCGTGCCGCTCCTTGGCGGATTGGGCCGCCGCGCACCTCGCGTTGCATGGCCGCCCGCCGGATTGGCGAATCGAGTCTCTTTCGATGTATGGGATTAGCTAATCATTCGGTCGCGCGCCGGAGGCGTCGGCGCGCTTTAGCATTCTCTCGCGGTTGCTCTCATTGAGCCTGTCTGGACGCCGCACAAAGTCGGGTAAAAAGAGTCTGGCATCGGATGTCACGGCCGGAGTCAAACACGCAGCGCTGCAAGGCTGGCTCTGATCTCCTCCCACAGCTGGCTGGCACCCACGCCAGTGACTGAAGAGTAGGGTATTACGCGATCGGTCTCGAGGACCTTTGTCGCGCGCGACCATGAGGCGCGTTGCTCATTGGCCGACAACTTGTCAACTTTTGTCGAGACCACCAGATATGGAAGCCTAAACTGCTGTAGCCAGGATTTCATCTGGAGATTTAACGGGGAAGGCTCGTGTCGAGCATCTACAATCAAAATAGATAGCACGAGCTGGTGTCGTTGCGCAAGGTATTTTTCGATAAGTTGCCCCCATGCTCGCCGTTCGGTCTGGGAAACTTTGGCGTATCCATATCCCGGGAGATCGACAAAACGGTAGGACTCATCGATTAGAAAGAAGTTGAGCGCCCTTGTGCGCCCCGGCGTCGAGCTGGTTCTTGCGAGCCCCTTGACCCCAAGCAGTCTGTTTATGAGGCTTGATTTGCCAACGTTGGACCGCCCAAGGAAGGCAACTTCCGGCTGATTGCCCTTCGGGAACGAGGCCGGGCTGCTCGCGCTGGCGACGTACCTGGCAATCATAGTCTTTCCTTCGGGGTGCGGCGCCTGGGACCGCGGGCGTCCCGCCCGCATGCTCTCGCAGTTAGACTTTTTTGAAGTCATGCGGGCGGGACGCCCGCGGTCCCAGGTGCCGCACTCCAAATTGCTCCTCGATGGGCTCGATGGTTTTCGACTAAATAGCAGACTGCTGGTCGCCAAACCCTGTCATCTGGCCGCCAACGTCCGGAATCTGGCCTCCGACCTCAGCGCCCTGTGCGGCACGGGGCATTGGCAGCCGCTCGAGCGCAAGGTGTAACACCTCATCCATCGTCTCCACGAGGTTGAGTTGCATGGCATCGCGCACGTCGGCAGGCACCTCGATCAGATCCTTCTCGTTATCCTTGGGAATGAGCACGGTGGTCAGACCCGCGCGATGCGCAGCCAGCAGCTTCTCCTTGAGACCACCGATCGGCAGAACCTTCCCGCGAAGCGTGATCTCACCGGTCATGGCAACCTCCTTGTGCACCGCAATCCTGGTCAGCGCCGACGCCATCGCCGTGGCCATCGTGATTCCAGCCGAGGGGCCATCCTTTGGTATGGCTCCTTCGGGCACGTGGACGTGGAGGTCGTAGTTCTTGTGAAAATCCAGCGGGATGCCGAGCTCTACAGCGCGCGATCGTATATAGGTGATCGCCGCCTGTGCCGACTCCTGCATGACGTCGCCGAGCTTGCCGGTCAGAGTCAGCTTTCCCGTGCCATCGACCAGCGTCGCTTCAATCTGCAGGACATCGCCACCGACCTCGGTCACGGCAAGTCCGCTCGCGAGTCCTATCTCGCTGCGTTCCGCTGCCAGCTGCGGGCGGAACTTGGTGGGCCCAAGAAGCTTCTTCGCGGCATTGGCATCAACCACGAAGTGGAACGGCTCTTCGCCTTCCTCGTGTCTCTCACCAAACTGCACCAGCTGGCGCGCGACCTTTCTGCAGATCGAGCCGATTTCGCGCTCGAGATTGCGAACGCCGGCTTCGCGTGTATAGTACTCGATAATCGTGGTGATGCCGTCGTCGGCAAACTCGACCTGTTCAGGCTTGAGACCGTTTGTCTGCAGCCTGCTTGGCTACCAGATGGCGCTTCGCGATTTCGAGCTTCTCTCGCTCGGTGTACCCGGCCAGCCGGAGAATCTCGAGGCGGTCCTGGAGCGCCGGCGGGATCGTATGCAGAACGTTGGCCGTGGCAATGAACATGACCTGCGAGAGATCGTACTCGACGTCGAGGTAGTGATCGTGGAAGGTGTGATTCTGTTCCGGATCGAGAACCTCGAGCAGTGCCGCCGACGGATCGCCGCGAAAATCGGCGCCGAGCTTGTCGACTTCATCGAGCAGGATCAGCGGGTTGACGGTGCCGGCCTTCTTCATCATCTGAATGATCTGGCCTGGCAGCGCCCCGATGTAGGTTCGCCGATGACCTCGGATCTCGGCCTCGTCGCGAACGCCGCCCAGCGACAGCCGAACGAACTTCCGGCCCGTCGCGCGGGCGATGGACCTGCCGAGCGAAGTCTTGCCGACGCCCGGCGGGCCGACGAAGCAGAGAATCGAGCCCTTCGGATTTTCGACCAGCTGCCGCACGGCAAGGTACTCAAGGATCCGTCTCCTTGATCTTCTCCAGCCCGTAATGATCTTCTTCGAGAACCTCCTGCGCGTGATTGATGTCGCGAATCTCTTCGCTCCGCTCCTTCCACGGCACGGCAAGCAGCCAATCGAGATAATTTCGTGAAACTGTCGATTCAGCGGACATCGGAGGCATCTGCTCGAGGCGGCGAAGCTCCTTGCATCGCCTTCTCGTTGGCCTCCTTCGGTCATGCCCGCCTCTTCGATCTTCTTCCTCAGTTCTTCGATTTCAGCGCGCTCGTCCTTGCGTCCGAGCTCTTTGTGGATCGCCTTGATCTTCTCGTTGAGGTAGTACTCTCTTTGCGCCTTCTCCATCTGCCGCTTGACGCGCGTCTGGATGGTGCGGTCGACGTTCAGTTTGTCGAGTTCGATCTCGAGCAGTTCGATCAGTCGCAGCAGTCTGCTCGTGCGTCGAATAGATCTCAAGCAGTCCCTGCTTGTCCTCGACCGAGAGTTTCAGTATGCGAGCCAGATTGTCGGCCATCTGGCCCGGCTCCTGGAGCGCGCAGCGCAGCCTGAACGGCATCCGGTTCTGCTCCGGTGCGAGCTTGAGTACTGCTCGACCAGCGTTCCTGATGCGAGCTACCAGAGCTCGGCTGTTCGCCGGTTACTCTCCGCGACCACCGGAGCGCGCCGGAGGGTAGCGATGAAGAAGCCATCCTGTTTTCAACACGAACAGCGCGGGCCCGCTCGCGGCCCTCAACCATGACCTTGATGGTCAATTCTCCGGCTTTCCAGCGAATGTGAAATGTAGGCAAGTGTACCGATCTGATATATCTGTTCCGGTGTCGGCTCGTCGACGGTAGCATCGTGCTGCGTGGCGAGAAAAATGATTCGCTCCCCGGCGAGGGCCGCTTCAAGAGCGCGCACTGATGACTGGCCGGCCGATCTTGAAAGCTGCCTTGGTGTACGGAAAGACTACGACGTCGCGGATCGGGACCATCGGATAACGCGCGACGTCGCTCGGGGTGCTGATCATGAAATTCTTGCATATATGCCTGACCTCAAGCCTGAGCGGCATGCCACTCCTGGCTCAGCCTGTTAACTCCCCAGTTACTCTATCGGAACTTGAGTCGACGAATCTCGTGGACTATTACTTGTCTCAATCTCGGGTCGGAGGGCCGTCTTAAAAATATGATGGCCCGAAGTTTGACAGCTCTGATGGCCGGAAATACTGGACATGAATCGAGGACTATCTCTAATCTCCTGCGGCCTGTTGGCTCGTCCCCCTGTCTGACATCGGGGTCAGCAAGTCAACCGGCCTTCGCCAGGGAAAGACGGCTCGGCGATTTGCGACCATCTCGCTGGTGATGACAAACTCCTTGACCCGCTTTTGGGACGGCAGCGTGTACATTGCTTCGAGCAGCAGTTCTTCAAGAATCATCATCAGCCCGCGCGCGCCGACTTTTCGCTCGCACGCCTGGCGCGCAACGGCTCGCAAGGCATCTTCAGTGAAGCGCAGCTTGACGTTGTCGAATTCGAACTTCTTCTGATACTGCTTGACCAGCGCGTTCTTCGGCTCGGTCAGAATCTTGATCAGCGCCGCCTCGTCCAGTTCGTGCAGCACTCCGACCACCGGCAGGCGGCCGACAAACTCCGGAATCAAGCCGAACCGGATCAGATCTTCGGGCTGCACCTGCGCGAGCATGTCGGACATTCGCGCCTGCGTTCGATTGCTCGAAGTTCGCGCTGAAAGCCCAGTGACTTCTGGCGCAGGCGGCGCTCGATGACTTTCTCCAGTCCGACGAACGCGCCGCCGCAGATGAAGAGAATGTTGGTCGTGTCGACCGGGAAGAATTCCTGGTGCGGATGCTTGCGTCCGCCCTGCGGCGGAACGTTGGCGACCGTGCCTTCGAGAATCTTCAGAAGCGCCTGCTGCACGCCTTCGCCCGAGACGTCGCGGGTGATCGACGGGTTCTCGTCCTTGCGACAGATCTTGTCGATTTCGTCGATGTAGATGATTCCCTGCTGCGCGCGCTCGACGTCGCCGTTCGCGGCCTGCAGGAGTTTGAGAATGATGTTCTCGACGTCTTCACCGACGTAACCGGCTTCGGTCAGCGTGGTCGCATCGACGATCGTGAACGGCACGCTCAAGCATGCGCGCCAGCGTCTGGGCCAGCAGCGTCTTGCCGGTACCGGTCGGGCCGATCAGCAGAATGTTTGATTTCTGAATTTCGACGTCGGAGCGCCGGCGAGCCATCTCGATGCGCTTGTAATGCTGATAGACGGCGACGGCCAGTCGCTTCTTGGTCTCTTCCTGGCCGATTACGTATTCGTCGAGAAAGTTCTTGATCTCGCCGGCTTGGGCAGCGGCGGACGCGCTGCAGCGGCTTCCTGCTGAGTCGTCGCTGATGATCTCGTTGCAGATGTCGATGCACTCATTGCAGATGTAAACCGTCGGGCCGGCAATGAGCTTCTTGACTTCGTTCTGCGATCTTGCCACAGAACGAACAGCGCAGCGTGTCGTCGGCTTCTTCCTCATCGTCTTGCGGACTCCGCTTTTTGAGATTGGATGAACATTGGGCGACCGATGATCCAGGCTTGCGAACTGGTGACACGGGGGACTTCCATTGCCTGCCCGCACGGATCAATCATAGACAACACCCCAATGCGTGCAAGCGAGAAAACTTCCGAGCCTTACAGGTCGCTGTGAGGTTCTACTCTCTACCTGTTCTCGGTCCTATCCTCTATGATTCTCGATGCGCGATCACCTCGTCTATTAAACCATATTCCTTGGCCTGCACGGCGGACATGATCGGTCGCGCTCGACGTCGCGTCTCGACCTGCTCGTATGTCTGACCGGTGTGTTTGGCGAGGATCTCGGAGTCAGTTCGCGCATGCGCATGATCTCTTCAGCATGCGATCCGGATGTCCGTGGCCTGGCCCTGCGATGCCGCCGCCGACGGCTGATGAATCAGGATGCGCGAGTTTGGCAGCGCGAATCGTTTGCCCTTGGCGCCCGGCCGCCAGCAGCAACGCGCCCATCGACGCACATTGCCGACGCAAATCGTGGTCACGTCGGGAGCGAATGAACTGCATCGTGTCGTAGATCGCCATCCCGGCGGTGATCGAACCGCCCGGTGAATTGATGTAGAGCGTAATGTCCTTTTCCGGATCTTCGGCTTCGAGAAAGAGCAGCTGCGCGACGACAAGATTGGCAATCTGATCGTCGATCGGCGTGCCGAGGAAAATGATGTTGTCTTTCAGCAGTCGCGAGTAGATGTCAAACGCGCGCTCACCGCGCGAAGTCTGCTCGACGACCATGGGCACCAGATGAGCGTATGGAGTGGTCATCTTAATTAGTTGGCTAAACTACCTGGCTGATTACCTGTCTTAACGTTTCAACATGCGATGCATTGGAAGATTAAGGTGACGAAAGTGAGAGACAGCCTGATGTGGTGACTTCTCGTGCCTTCGTCGCCTGCTCCTTCCGCTACGAAGACTCGGCTTGTTGGGTAGCCGGCGGCGCCTGATCTTCAGTCGCAGATGTCGGCGGACTATCAGTTGATTCTTGTGTCAGCTCTTCCGTCGTGACTTCGGCATGTTTGACGACGGCATCAAGCGCCTTATGAAATCGAAGCCTGTTTTCGATACTAGACAGGCCCCGACTCTTTGTCAAGCGAGCCCTCACGGCCTCTTCAGGCTCTCGAACTGAGCGTGCGATGCGGTCAATCTCAGCGTCAATTTCGGCCTGATCGATGTCGATTCCTTCCTTGTCCGCGATCTGTCCGACGACAATCGCCGAGCGCAAATCCCGGACTGCGCGAAGCCTTGCTTCCGCCCGGCGCTCCTCCCAGTTGATCTCTTTCATCGCTTCCGGCGGAAGCTGTCGCATCATTCGATAGGCGAGATTCCTGGAGCATCTCCCGGGTCTGCTCCTCAACCAGAGACTCGGGAAGAGGAAAGTCATAGCCGTCGATGAGCGTCTTTGAGAGATCGTCGCGCAACCTGGCTTCGGCATCGAACTCGGCTCTCTGCTCCAAATCGGCACGCGTTTGCTTGCGGAACTCTTCGAGCGTCAACTCCTGGTTTTCGCTCAATTCCTGGACGAAGTCGTCGTTCAGCTCAGGAAACTCCCTTCGCCCTCACTGCCGTCACCGTAGCTGTGAAGTCTACGGTCTTTCCGGCCAGCCCCTTGGAAGAGAAATCTTCAGGATAGGAGACGCGAAACTCCCGCACGTCGCCCGCTTTGACTCCGGTGAGACCCTCGTTGAATTCGGACTGAACACCCTCGCCACCAAGCTCGATCTGAACGTCATCGGCGCGCAAGTCCTCAGGCTGGTCCTCTCCATCGCTGATGAGGTACTTGCCAACCAGATTTGCGGCGATAAAGTCCCCCGTCTCAGAGGGACGATCCTCGATGGAACGAGCTGCGCCGCTCGCTCGCGCAGGTGTTCAATAACCTGATCCACATCCTTGTCGGTGACCTTGGCCAGGCGCTTGACAGCGTTGAGCTTTTTGTAGTCTCGAAGTTCGAATTCCGGAATTACTTCGACGCTGGCTTTGAACTTGAGCGGCTGCCCCTCGTCGATGGTCACGTCGCTGATCTCGGGCGAGCCAACGACTCTCAGGTGATTATCAACGATCGCGTGCTCGAGAGCGTGCGGAAGAAGCTCCTTGAGGACGTCGTCTTTGACGTCTTTGCCGAAGCGCTGCTTGACGACGGCTCGCGGGACGCGGCCGGGCCTGAAACCCGGGACCTTGGCAAACTTCGTGTATGCGTCGTAGGTCTTTTCGAACTCGGCCTTCACCTCGTCCGAGGAAATCTCTATCGATAAATCCTTCTTACATTCGGCGGCATCTGTGACCGCGACTTCCACCTTCAAAGCCTGTACCTTCCCTTCTGGCGGTTGTGGGGATGCGAAAGGGGGGACTCGAACCCCCACGCCTTACGGCACCAGATCCTAAGTCTGGCGCGTCTGCCAATTCCGCCACTTTCGCGAGCCTCTTAAATCAATCAACACTAACATATCGGGGTGTTTGATACCAGTTGACCCTCTTCGCGCCCCTTCGGGCACGGGCAGGTTCTGGAACTTCTCTCAAAATCCGAATATCTGCCTAGCCTCGTCACGCAGTCGCACCAAAGGTGCGACCTGAAACCGCCCAGGGCGAAGCCCTGGGTACTGGCCACCCACGACGCGTAGCCCTACAGGGGCGGCATTTCAGCAACGGTCCGATTCGCTTTTGCAATGTCGCCCCGATGGGGCTGCCCCATCTGGTTCGGCGGTGAACCCCGGGGCTTCGCCCCGGGCTATTTCAGGTCGCGCCCTTGGCGCGAGAAGACGCACTGGCCCATAGCCTGCGCCACGCTGGGCCTTGGCGTGCCCCCCATCCTCTGATATAAATGGCCGGCGTGACGCTTGTTGAACAGGTCAATCAGGATCTCACAGCTGCCATGAAGGCCAAAGACGCTGAGCGCCTCTCCGCTCTCCGAATGGTCAAGTCTGCTCTGAAGAACCGCGAAATCGAGAAGATGGCAGCCCTCGAAGACGCGGAAGCCATCAAGGTTCTCCAGTCGCTGGTCAAGCAGAGGCGCGACAGCATCGAACAATACGAGCTGGCAAAACGACCTGACCTCGCAGCCAAAGAGGCTGCCGAGATCAAAGTCATCGAAGCCTACGTGCCGGCTGCGCTCGATGAGAGTGCCCTGGCCGCCATTGTCGATCAAACGCTGACTGAGATCGGAGCCCAGGGCTCCAAGGACCTCGGCCGTGCGATGAAGGCTGTCATGGCCCGGCTCGCCGGACAGACTGCGGATGGCAAGGTGGTCAACGAACTTGTCCGCAAGCGCCTGGCCTAGTCCGACGTCAAACACTGCCGATAAAAGAGGAACAACGGCCGGAAAGAGGTCGTAAGGCTAATTACGATCGGCTCGAGCCGGTTCGAGAACTGGAGGTGGCTATGGGTCTTATACTTGGCGTGGTCGCGGCGATCCTCGATATCTTCGCGATCTACGACGTCATGAATTCGTCTCGCGATTGGGCATCGAAGGCTGTCCTTCTCGCAATCATTCTTCTGGTTCCTTACATTGGTGCGGGACTCTACTTGTTTGCCTTAAGGGAAAAGGGCTACGCCTGATTCCAAGCCGGATTCTCTCCTCCCTCCGTTTCTACCCGTACTCATAACTTCTCATGTTGGGCGGAAGCCGCTGGAACCTCAGGTTTCGCTAAGGATTCCGCTGCATCTGGGTTATAGCGTCAGATTACGATTTAGTCTGAAACCGTGCTACACTAATCCACGCCAACTGACCGACAGTCTGGCAGCAAGTCCATCGGCCCTCGCTCCGTTCTTTGCTTTCTCACGATCAACATCCAAGTCCTGCGCGGCTTCCACCGTTAGAGTGAGTTAGCATCGACTACGGTTTTGCAGACCGAGAATGACACCTAACAACCGGAGTTAACTTGTGTACAAACGATCAAGGCTTTGCCTGGCGTGCGGGCTCGCGCTGCTCTCCGCCATGGTGGGTTCCTGTTCAAGGCAAGGTAGGGCTGCAAGTACAGAGAAATCCGATCCGCCGGGCCCCGCAAGCGAAAGACCTGTTGCCATCGCTGTCGCCAGGGCCACACGAGAGGATCTTGTCTCAGAAGCTGACGCTCGCCGCAGAGTTTCGTCCGATGCAGGAGGTGGAACTCCACGCCAAGGTTGCCGGCTATCTCAAGAGCATCAGTGTCGACGTTGGCGATTACGTGCGAAAAGGCAAGGTGATCGCGACTCTTGAAGTCCCCGAGTTCAGGAGCGATCTGACGCAGGCTGCGGCCACACGAAAACGTAGCGAAGTAGATGTCGTGCGCGCGCGAGCTGAGGTCCAGCGGGCCAAATCGGTATACGATGCAGCAAAGCTCACCTATGACCGCCTGTCGGAAGTCTCCAAAGCGCGCCCAAATCTGCTTGCGCAGCAGGAGGTCGACGATGCTCTATCGAGGGTGCAGATCGCCGATGCGCAGCTCAGCTCATACAAGGCAGCCCTGGCTGTTGCTGAAGAGCAGGTTCGCGTTCAGGAGGCAGGTGAAGCGCGGGTCAAAACGATCGCTGAATACACCAGCATCACGGCACCATTCACCGGCCTGATAAGCAAACGCTTTGCCGACGAAGGGGCGATGATCCAGGCCGGGACTGCCTCCCAGACGCAGGCCATGCCCGTGGTCCGTCTCTCACAGGTCGATCAGTTGAGACTGGTCTTGCCCGTTCCGGAATCTGCAGTACCAGGCATCAGGTTAGGCGAGGTCGTGGCCGTGAGAGTGCCGTCGCTCAATCAGACTCTTAAAGGACGCGTTGCCCGCTTTTCCGGCAAGATAGATGAGGCCACACGCACCATGGAGACCGAGGTCGACGTACCCAATCCAAGGCTCCTGCTCAAGCCTGGAATGTACGCTGCGGCCGATATCGAACTGGCTAACCGTCTGAACGCAGTGACGGTTCCCGTCCAGGCACTTTCACGCAAGGAGGGGAAAACGACCGTCATGCTCGTCAATGGACAACATACCATCGAGGTGCGCGAAGTCCGGACGGGCCTCGAGACCGCAGATAGCATTGAGATCGCCTCCGGCTTGAATGATGGAGATCTGGTTGTCATCGGAAATCAAAGCCAGCTCAAACCCGGGGTACACGTCGAACCGAAGATAACTGTGCTGGGCGACGGCAAAGCAGTTGCGAAGGGAGCGCGCTGATGTCGCGTTTCGCCATCCGCGCACCTTACTTCATCATCGTCTTCTGTCTCTTCATCACCATCATCGGCGTGACGAGCCTCGTCCGCATGCCGGTTGATCTCTTCCCGAAAATCAACATACCGGTGGTCGTGGTGGCGACCTTCTATTCCGGTATGCCACCCGAGCAGATCGAAACCGACATCACGGGTCGATTCGAGCGATTCTTCACTCTGGGAAGCGGGATCGAACACATCGAATCGCGCTCGCTTCCGGGTGTCAGCCTGATCAAGGTTTATCTTCCAGCAGGGAACCGACTCTGATTCAGCGGTTACTACGATCTCGAACCTGGCGATGGCCGACCTGCGGCGTCTTCCACCGGGTACGTTGCCTCCGGTTGTCCTGAAGTTTGATGCCTCGAGCCTTCCCGTCTGTCTGGTTACCGTGAAAGGCGAAGGGCTTGAGCGAAGCCGTACTTCGTGACAACGCTCAGTACACGGTGCGTAACCAGATCGCGGGTGTTGCCGGCGCGAGTGTGCCACAGCCATTCGGCGGCAAGTACCGCCAGATCATGGTCTACGTCGATCCGCTGCGCATGGAAGCGCACCAGTTGAGCCCGATGGATGTGGTCCGTTCGGTCAACGACGCCAATCTGATCCTTCCAGCCGGAGACGTAAAAATCGGCCAGCTCGACTACAGCATTTACACCAACTCGCAGCTCAACACGATTGAGGACATCAACGAACTTCCTCTCAAAACGGTGGGGACAGCAGCCGTCAGGGTGAAGGACATAGGCGAGGCCCGGGATGCCCAGCAGATTCAGCTTAACGTCGTAAGGGTAGACGGCCAGAACTCGGTCTACCTGCCCGTCCTGAAGCAGGGTGGAGACACCAATACGATTGCAGTGGTCGATGGAACAAAAAACGCCGTTGCAAACCTGACCGGCATCCCGAAAGAGCTGAAAGCCAATGTGGTCTTCGATCAATCGCTCTTCGTCAAGAGCGCGATTGAGACACTCCTGCACGAGGGAGCGATCGGGGTCTTTCTGACGTCGCTCTTGATCCTGATCTTTCTCGGAAGCATGAGGGCAACTGTCGCTGTCTGCCTCTCCATTCCTCTGTCAGCTCTGGCCACGTTCATCATCCTCTACATCGGCGGAGATTCGGTGAATACGATGGTTCTCGGCGGACTGGCCCTCGCATTCTCCCGATTGATCGACAACTCTGTGGTCGTCATCGAAAACATCTTCAGACACCTCGAACTGGGTGAGAAGCCTGAGGTCGCGGCAGAGCTGGGCGGCCGCGAAGTGGCTTTTCCTGTGCTCGCGGCAACTCTCACGACGGTTGTCGTCTTCTTTCCAGTGACACTGCTCTATGGCGTCAGCAAGTTCCTGTTCAGCTCGCTCGCTCTTTCGGTTGTCATCTCGCTCTTTGCATCCTACGTCGTGGCGCTGACGGTCGTCCCGCTCTTTTGCGCAAAATACATCAAAGGCCATCACGGCGGCCACCATGTAGACGAAGCTCATGGTGAAATCGAGGCGACCGAGCGCGCCGGGGAGGGCGAAGAAGATGGGTCTCCGGTTGTCAGGAAACGGCGGCGTTCGCCGGGAGCTCGCTTCAACATCTGGTTCAACAAACGCTTTGAGGGCCTGCTCAACGGTTACGACTGGTTGCTGCAGCGTTCACTCAAGCGCCCGGTACTGACAATCAGCGTGCTGCTCGGGGTGTTCCTGGTGAGCCTCCTGATCTATCGGTTGCTTGGCGTGGCATTCTTCCCAAGAACCGAGGCCGGTCAGTTTCTGGTCAACATCAAGGCTCCTTCGGGAACGCGCCTGGAGGTCACCGAACAGGAGGTGATCAAGGTCGAGAATCTTATCCGGCAGTTGGTTCCGCCTCAGGAATTGGGGATGATTATTTCGAACATCGGTGTCCAACCGGGATTCTCTTCAATCTACACGAGCAATTCGGCACCGCACACTGCCTTCGTACAGGTCAGTTTGAAAGAGGATGCGAAGACCGGCAGTTATGCCTACATGAATCGTCATGCGGCAGCGCATCGCAACGGAGATGCCGCATTTGAGCGCCTACTTTCAGTCGGGAGGTATCGTCGACGCAGTCCTGAATATGGGCTTGCCCGCGCCGATTGACGTGCAGATCAGCGGTCAGAATCTGGATGATGATTACACTGTCGCGTCGCAGATCGCCTCCCAGGTGCACAACATCCCCGCAGTGAGCGATGTCTACATTCCTCAGGATCTCGACTATCCGGCTCTCACTGTTGACGTTGACAGGACCCGATCGGGCGAACTTGGCCTGAGCACGCGCGAGGTGGTAAGCAACATCATCACGTCGCTCATCTCCAACCAGATGATTGCACCCAGCTACTGGGTGGATCCGAAAAGCGGCAATGACTACATGCTGACTGTCCAATATCCAGAGGGTAAGGTTGAAAGCCTGAACGATCTCAAGAGCATTCCAATCCGCGCTCCAGGCCGCGCTCTGACCACGACGCTGGATGCCGTGACTCACATCGCACGCACCAATGCTCCTACGGAGGTGGATCACTACCAGATTCGCCGGGTGATCGACGTCTACGTGAGCACCAAAGGAGAGGATTTGGGAGCAGTGGCGAAGGCCATCGACCAAATCATCGAGAATACACGGAAGCCCGAAGGCGTGCACATCGACCTCCGAGGAATGGTTCAGGGAATGCGCGCTTCCTTCCGGAGCTTTGGTATCGGGCTTCTTCTGTCAACGCTCCTTGTCTACCTGATCCTGGTGGCGCAGTTCCGCTCATTCGTCGACCCCATTCTCATTCTACTGGCGGTACCGATGGGCTTGATAGGCGTATTACTGATGCTCTGGCTTTCGGGAACAACGCTCAACGTGCAGTCACTTATGGGCGTCGTCATGCTTGTCGGCATTGCAACTTCCAACAGCATCCTGATTGTGGATTTCGCTCATAGACTGATCGCCGAGGGCTCTAAGGCTCGCGACGCAGTCGCGGTGGCGTGCCGCGTCCGGTTGCGGCCGATCCTCATGACCTCGCTGGCAACGGTAATCGGCCTGGCGCCTATGGCGCTCAAGCTGGGTACGGGCAGCGAGGCTTATGCTCCACTGGCCCGCGCGATCATCGGCGGGTTGAGTGTCTCAGTTGTGCTTACGCTTTTCATCGTGCCGGCGGCATATTTGCTTGTTTACGATCGCAAGCCGGTTACCGGGCTGGTGCAGCAGGCAGTGGAGGTGGGTTCGTGAAAATCGGTTGCATTCTGACATTGCTGGTCCTCGCGGCCCAGGTTTGTGCCGCGCAGGACATCCACCTGACTCTGAAAGAGGCGGAAGAACTCGCAGTCAGGAATCATCCGCAGTTGAGCGCTGCATTGCTCACGGCGCAGGCAGCAAATGAGGTCCCCACGGAGGCGAACGCCGCGCGCTACCCCAACTTCTTCGGCGCCGCCACGGGCGCCGGGGCGGAAGACAACTCGCGAATCGCTGCCGGTGGCCTGAACAACCCGATCATTCTCAGCCGCGCCGCGACCGGGGTCGGCGCCAGCCAGCTGCTGCTCGACTTCGGGCGCACAGAGAATCTCGTTGCGAGCGCTCGCCTTCATGCAAAGGCTGTAGGCGAAACCGCCGAGGCAACGAAAGCTCAGGTACTATTCCGGGTGGATCGTGCCTACTATCTGGCGCTGCGCGCGCAAGCTGTGCTCAAGGTGGCGGAGCAGACGGTTTCGGCCAGACAACTGGTTGTGGAACAGGCTGATGCCATGCAGAAAAGCGGTCTCAAGTCCGGTCTCGATGTGAGCATTGCCGACTACAACCTGTCGGAAGCAAAACTGCTGCTGGCGCGCTCGCGCAATGATGTAAGAGCAGCTTACGCTGAGCTCTCGGCAGCGATTGGCAGGAGCGAGGAACTGACATTCGACCTGGCGGACGAAAGGGCTCCCGGTGTCTCTCTGCCGGACGAAGCCTCCACGGTCACACTGGCATTGAGCGCAAGGCCGGAGTTGAGTGCGCTCAAGTTTGATCGGGATGCGGCGCACAAGCTTGTTGCGGCCGAGAAGGCCCTCAAGTGGCCGTCGGTGAGCGCCGTTTGGAGTGCGGGCATTATACCGATTCATACTAGTGAACTGGCCGGCCATTACAACGCGGCCGGCGTCATCGTAAACATTCCGATCTTCAATGGCCGGCTGTACAAGGCCCGAGAGGCCGAGGCGGACTACAGGGCCCGAGCAATGGAACAGACGCTCCGTCACGAAGAGAACAGGGTGGCCCGGGACGTGCGTGTTGCATGGCTAGGTGCCGATGCAGCAGCTCAACGCATCGGGCTCGCCGCACAGCTTGTCAACCGCGCGAATGAAGCGCTCAGCCTCGCTCAGGAGCGCTACCGGCTCGGCCTGAGTTCAATTGTTGAATTGAGCCAGGCGCAGTTAAACGTTACGGTGGCTCAACTCGAGACCGCCAACGCCAAGTACGACTATCTGATCGAGCTCGCCACTCTAAGTTATCAGAGTGGTGAATTGCACTAGGGGCTGCCTCCGGCCAAGATGCGATCAACCATCACCGTCCGCACCCTTAGAGCCCTCTTCTCTTGTCTCTTTTTGGCGGCAGGATTCTGTGTAGTCCGAGCTCAAGCCCCTGACCCGCACGGCTGGGACGACATGTCCGTGCAAGGCGATGACAATACTACGCCGCCACACGTCGATAGAGCCCAGCCGGCCCAGACAGGAGGGGGCAAGCTTTCACCCTGGTTTGACCTCCAGATGGCATTGCTCTATGTTCGCTACCATTACGTAGAGAACAGCGCAGGCGTCACCACATCCAATCAGGCTCAGCACAAGGAATCGTTCAAGGGGCGATTGAAATTTGACCGGGATGGTAAATACAGCCTGAATGCCGGAGTCTTCAGTGGGCGGACCTTCATTGGTACCT
>CAVUOF010000027.1:0-46728 GCA_963743045.1 uncultured Acidobacteriota bacterium | reverse complement strand
GGGCCGCGCGCGTCACGCGGATCTGGCGCTGCATAATGATGACTAAGACTAGCAGGCTGTCTCGGCAATATCGTTGCAATTGAATCCTGTTAGCCGAAAAGTTAACCGACTATTCACTCGCGTTGTCGCACCAAGGGTGCGACCTAAAATAGCCCAGGGCGAAGCCCTGGGTGGATAACCGCGGGCGGACCGCCACGCGCCAAAGGGGCAATGTTGGCCCGATGGGCGAAGCGCCGGTAAGTCGGCAATATGTTGGCGGTGAAAGTCCGCTACAGACAAGGCCTAGCCAACCAGTCTGGCTCCGAGTCATGGGTAGGCAGGAGTAATTCCGCAGGCGAAGCGTTGACAGGGGAACGCATAGGTCGGGTATTGAGCCGCGAAAGGGCCGAATCCGGAGTGCCGAGTGCCTCGGCGATGACTCGAAGGCAAGACTGCTGGCGCGAAAGGCGAGTGCAGCAGGCTCCGCGCGGTCGAAGACCCCGGGCATGTGCGGAAACATATTGAGCGGGAACCGGGAGATCCGGTCGTTGCCCGCGTGCGAGAGATGGAGCTGCGGGACGTGTCGGGAAGTCAATAGACGAACGCCGATGATGAACGACAATCGGCAGTCGGACAGCTGCATAGTACCGAAGAAGTCGGCGAACAAACCTGCGCCTGAGGCAGGCGGCGGAGCGGATGGAGGGAAGGCGGCTGGTCAAGGGGAATGCGGAAGAGGGCGACCAGGTCCCGGACACAGAGCCGGAATAAAGGCGTGCTAGTGGCGCTCGGACGCATACGGTAAGCGTGCGGCGATGGCCAAAGCAGCGGTTGTTGTCGCTCGCTTCATCACGTCTACAACGTCGAGCACCTGCGGGAGGCATACTTCAGCTTGAAGAGGGATGCCGCGGCAGGGATCGATGGAGGGACGTGGGAGCACTATGGAGAGCAGCTTGAGTAAGACTCAAGGACCTCTCTGGCAGGCTGACGCGAGGAGCATATCGGGCACCGGCAGTCAGGCGAGTGTATATCCCGAAACCGGATGGGGGGCAGCGAGGTCTGGGCATACCGGCACTGGAAGACAAGATGGTGCAGTAGTGGTAGCCCAGTACTGTCGGCCATCTGGGAGGCGGAGTTCAAGGGCTTCTCGTACGGTTCCGGCCGGCGATCGCAGCATGATGCGCTGGACGCGCTGGCGGTGGGAATCGAGCAGCGACCAATCAACTGGGTACTGGATGCAGACATTCGTGGGTACTTTGACAGCATCTCCCACGAATGGCTGGTGAGGATGATCGAGTACCGGGTAGGAGACAGACGGATCACGGCCCTGATCCAGAAATGGCTCAGAGCCGGAGTGCATGGAAGAGGGGAATGGAGCGTAGCGAAGAGGGAACGCCGCAAGGAGGACTGGTCAGTCCAGTGCTTGCGAACATCTATCTTCACCACGTGTTCGACCAGTGGGCTGCAACAATGGCGAAAGCGGGAAGCGCGAGGAGCGATGATCATCGTGCGATACGCTGACGACTTTGTTGTGGGCTTCGAGCATCGGGAGGAAGCTGACCGGTTCCGGGAGAGTTGAGTGAACGATTGCACAAAGTTCGAGCTGGACGCTGCATGAGGACAAGACTCGACTGATCGAGTTCGGACGGACGTGCGGCGAGCAACGGAAGCAACGCGGCGAGGGCAACCGGAGACTTTCAACTTTCTCGGGTTCACGCATATCTGCGGGAAGACGAGAAGGGGGGTTTTCGTGGTGCTTCGCAAGACGATGCGGAAGCGGATGCAAGCGAAGCTGAAAGACCTGAAGAAGGAGTTTCAGCGACGTATGCACGGACTGCAGGAACAGGGCGAGTGGGTGAGCGCGGTACTGCGAGGACACAACCAGTATTATGGGGTGCCCTTGAACAGTCCGGTCTGAACCTTTTCTACCTTGTGACCAGCTCTGGCACCGGGCGCTGCAACGTCGCAGTCAGAAAACCGAGCCTCACGTGGGAGCATTCACAAGGAAGTGCACCGCTCGCTGGCTCCCGCACCTCGAATCTGTCATCCGTACCCGTCGCGAAGGCTTAGGCTTCGGTGTGCGGTTATTACCTGAGACAGGAGCCGGATGCGGTAACTCCGCACGTCCGGATCTGTGGAGGGGGTGCACAGCAATGCGCATTCCTACTCCGACCGCGACCGATTGTTGGCCCTCATACCCAGGGCTTCGCCCTGGGCTATTTGAGGTCGCGCCGTTGGCGCGACAACCTCCGGGTCATTGCTTCGGTTGACTCACTGAACGGCTCTGCAGCCGCTCGGCAGTCGCGAACTCACGCCGCGCCTCTTCTGTTCGTCCCGTCTGCTGAAGAACCTGACCGAGCAGATAATGGGCCGTATTGTTATTCGGATCCATTTCGATCGCTCGCAGCAGGATGCCCTCCGCGTTCCCAAAGTCCTTCTTCCGGAGATAGACCTTGCCCATGAGAATGAACGGTCCGCTGAAGTACGGATTGAGCCAGATTGCTTTCTGCAATGGCGCCACCGCCTCGTCCCATTTGAGTGCCCGCGTATATGCATCCCCAAGGCGCCAGTAAGCCATTGAGAATCCGGGATTGATCTCAATCTCCTTGAGCATCTCGGCAATTCCGTCTTCGAGCCGGGCATGAAGGATTGCCAGCTCGCCAAGAAGATAGTGCGCCTGCGGAATCCGAGGCATCGATTTCCAGGGCGCGGCGCAATTCGCGCTCGGCGAACTCTTCAAACTGCTGGCGAACCATCATCTGCCCGGTCATCAGGTGGGCGGCGGCCGATTCCGGTTGAAGCTTGAACATTTTGGCAAAGGCATCTCTGGCCTGCTCGAGCTGATGACTCTGAAGGTAGCTGATGGCCAGCACGTAGCGTAGTTCCGTGTTCTCTGGAGACCACTGGATGACCTTCTCGAGCAAAGGAAGAGCTTCCTTTATATGGCCCAACAGATAGTGGGAAAGGGCGAGTGCCTGCGCGCTTTCGCGGAACTCGCGGGTCGACTCTGGCGCGATCTGAACGACCGGCGTGAGCAGCGGCACCGCCTTCTCGTAGTCTCGCTTCTGGTAATAGGAGATGCCCAGGAGATAGTTGAATTGAATGCTACTCGGTTTTGGCGTTACCGGCGTCAGTTTCCTGATGACGTCGTCATAGCGCCCTGCAACAAATAGCGCTCTCGCTTCTGAGAGTGGATCGGCCGGTTGCGCGCTCGATGGCTCCTGCGCGCAGACGGAGCAGGCAAACGCAAAAGAGCAAACGAGGATCGATATCGCCATTGAGGGTCTCAGGCGCCATGAGTGGTGGACTGACAAATTGCTGGTACTCATCAATTCGATCTCTGTAGTTGTGCGCGTGCGCGCCTCAGATTGGCCAGTGCCTCATCGTGAGAAGGGTTGATCTTAAGGGCGCTTTCAAATTGCGAGATCGCATCTGCGAGCTTGCCCTGGCGCGCCAGCAGAACGCCCAGCTCGTTGTGCGCGTCAGCGTCCGCAGGATTGAGTCGCAGGACCTCCCGGTACTGCTCTTCAGCCTGCTTGAACTGACCTAGTGTCGCAAACGCATAGCCAAGATTGCTGTGAGCATCGGTCCTGCCGGGATCAATCCGCGCAGCCTCTTTGAGACTGACGATTGCTTCTGCAACCTCTCCTTTCATCAAGAGAGCGCTCCCGAGGCTATTCTGCGCGCCGGCATCCTCGGGCTGCAGCCGCGCCAGTTCGCGCAGGAGATTCAGACCTTCATCAACGTTTCCCAATCCGAGCAACACATTCGCAAGATTGTAACGTGCCTGCGGATCGTCCGGCCGGATTCGTAAAGCCTCACGGTAACGCGCCGCAGCCTTCTCGAGCTGACCTGTAGCCTGCAGGGAGACACCGCTGCCGTTGAGTGCTACAACGTTGCCAGGGTCCCTCCTGAGGAGCTCCTCGTAGAACGTCAGAGCCTCCTGGGGACGTTTTTGCGCCTCGAGCACGCCACCCAGATTCAGTAGAGCCGCTTCGTCGGAAGGGTCGCGCTTTAAACGCTGGCGCATGAAAGATTCCTGTAACACCATACGCTGATCGCCCGGGCCTCGCGCAAGAACTTGGATCCACAGATGACCCATCTCATCTACCGATCGGTTGCCGGCGGTCACTCGCACGGGAGGATGGTTGGGATTGCGCGGATTCGACGCCGAGTTGTCGTAGACGATGCGCATGGTAATCGTCGATCCACGCGGCAGAAAGACAGGTTTGGCATAGCGAAAGACCCCCTGCCAGGCCATGTTCCAGTCGCCGATTCGAATCAGCCACGTCCGGCTGCCATTTGGAAGAGTCGCATACCCTTCGATCCCTCTACCGAGATAGTGCGCGTGTGGATAGATGCCCAGGAGATCAACGTCGACCGGTAGTTGGAATTGGTCCTCAATAGCGAAGTTGGCTTTGCCCGCGGGGATATCGATCGCCCTGTCATTCTGGAGTTGAAGGAGCATCGGGAACCGGCTCGGCGGTTGATCGGTGAAATAGAGTCCTATAGAGGCCCTGATCGACTCAGGCTTGCCCGTCGGTTGAAGATGCAGATTGAGTACGAGGTCGGTCTTTGGATCGATTCGCCAGGACATGTCGGCCGGCTCGACTGCCGGCGCGCTGCCGGGCTTCCAGAAAAGAAAGTGGCTGTCAGGATCGAAGGTCGAGGATCCTATTGAGACATCCATTCCATCAAATCCGAGCTCTGGGCCGAGCTCCTGCCTGGTGGAGGCGCGGTGCCGCAGACTCTGCTCGCGATCGATCAGAAGATTGGCGTGATGCACAACCTTTGGATTGTCCGGCAGGATTTCGATAGCCCGAACATAGCGAGGGCCTGTCAGCGGCACAGGAATCACAAAGTTCCGGAACACGTCGCCGCCGGAAGCCGGCAGCGCGTATGGATGCGCCATCTGAACAATCAGGTCGGGTACGCCAAGACGCCATCCAGTCTTGAACTCAGGCACCGCCGGTGGAGTGCCAGTGCCTTCAGCGGCACCTTGCTCGTTCCATTCTCTGATGATGGCGATCTCGCGTTCGCTCAGTCGCCGCTCACCTTCAAATTCACGGTAGCCGGGTTCAGGAAGCCACGGCGGCATATAACGGTTGGCTGTAGCGGCCGCGATCTGCCCGGCTCTTTTTTGCACCTCTCGAAATGTAAGCAGACTGAAAGGGGCTGGTCCGTTTGGATGATGGCACTCGGCGCACCGCTTGAAGATGATCGGCGCGACGTCACTATTGAACGTCAGGCGCGCAGGTTTGCCGGCGGCCGCGATCATAACCCATGAGACAGCGCACACTCCTGAAAGAACGATCTTGCAGAGACAGGTCTTCACGGTTTACGACGGGTTGGCGAGATATCCGATATGAAGCAGCCAATTGCTGCGGTCGTCGACGGAACGATTGTCTGGCCTGCGGCGACAGCCTTCAGCATCCGTTCAAGGTCGTTTGAGCTGGGCTCGGGACGGCTGGTGCCAGGGCTCACATACCTGTCATCAATGCGGCCTCGATATGCAAGTTGACCGGTCTTGAGAACAACTGCCGCTTCCGGCGTCACCCTGGCACCGGTCAAAGTCACCAGCGAGTGGTGAGGATCGCGCAGGGCGCGAATCTTCAAGTGGTATTGATCAAGATGATGGCTGATGGTCTGATTCGACTCCTCGGGGTCCACATAGATCAGCCAGAAGGCAATGCCCCGAGAGGAAAAGTTCTCAGCCAGATGCGAGATCACGGGCGCGTAGCGATTCGATATCGGGCAATCACTTCGAACGAAGATGAAGACTGTTGCAAGGGAAGCGCCCTTGAGAGGCGAGACAATCTCTCCATGAACGTCGCTGAGCTTGATTTCGCTCAGGGGCACCTGAGCTGAGAGCAATGCAATAGTGAGAAGCACTCTAGCCATTTAGAGCTTGGGGAGAATTACCGGCGCCAGACGGCGCCGGGCGGGCAGGGACAAGCCCTGCCCCTACAATTTCGCGACACGCCCAGTTGAGTTCAATGCTGCACATCGCAACGTTGTAGGGGCAGGGCTTGTCCCTGCCCGTCCCGTGCCCGAAGGGCGCGGGTGATCGTGGAGGGTCGCACATATCGCGCGGGCACAATAATGGCCACAGGAGGTCACCCAAGTCAAAGTTTCACTGCGGGTGATTCCTGTGGCCAAGAGCCTAAACGCAAACCGCAGCTAGAAGTTGAATCTCAATCCGAACTGCATCTGCCTCTGGATCGCTCCGAATGCGGTACCGTTGATCTTGCCAGCGCTCCCTGTGGCGCCAAGGCTGCAATCAACGCACGTATCGGGCTGACCCAGATTGACCTTATTGAAGAAGTTGAACATGTCCCAGTGGAATGCGCCGCGAACCCGCTCCGTGATCACGAAGTTCTTCTGAAGTGAGAGATCGGTCTGAAAGAAACGCGGACCTCGAAATTGATTGCGCTCGGACGTCCCAAAGGTTCCTCGTAGCGGCCGCTGGTACGGACCCTGCGTGATACCCGGCGCCGAGAGCGCAGCCGGCGAGGCCGCGAACCAGAGCTTGCGACCCGTACTGTCCGTGTCTCCCTGACCGCTGATGCCTGGATCTCCCACGAGATTGACTCGACATGGACCCGTGTCCCGGTCATCACCACAGTTCTGATAGGAGAGAGAGTAGGGCAGTCCGCTCTGAATGCTGGTCGATTGATTGATCTGCCAGCCGCCGATCAGGACGTCTACGGCCCGGGAGGCATCTCCCAGGAATCGTTTTCCCTTTCCTATGGGCAACTCCCAGAGGTTGGTGAAGATGAACACGTGGGTGCGATCAGTTTCAGTCGGCCCATAGTTCAACGGAGCATCGTGCGTAAAGTAGTCGCTGTCGAAGTTCATCACCTTCGACCACGTGTAGTGCACAAGGAACGAATAGCCTTGCGAAAAGCGTTTCTCACCCTTGAGTTGGAGGGCGTTGTAGTTGTTCGATGAGCAGTTGCAGAAGTAATCGAAGCCCTGCTCGAGACCGAACTGATTGAAGAGAGGCTTGCGGCTGTTGGTATTGGTGCGGTTGCCCTGCGCATCAAAGAATCCAACAAGCGTCGGCTGGTTGGCGTTGAAGGAAGGCCCTCCACCGGCGAAGACATGCGTGCCCTTGTTCCCTACGTATGCCGCTTCGAGCGAGATCGTTGGAGTCAGCTGATGCTGGATAGTGAGATTCCATGCATCCACCGTGGCCAACCGCATCTTGTCAGTGCGAATACGTGCCGAAACGTTGTTTGGCAGAAAGAAGGTCCCGCTCGCCGGCACCGCGGTATTCGGCTTTGCTGTCGGGATCTTTTGCAACCTTGTCCAGGCCGTAGAAGTTGGTGAAGGCTGGAGGTCCATGAGCGAGGTTGAAGGCGCTAAGGAAGTTATTCCCGCCCGGCCCACTCAGCGACTGAATTGCCAGTACAGGCAGGTTCTGAGTGACCGCGTGCCCAAACACCGAGCCGAAGACTCCTATATCGAAGGTTCGGCCGTATCCCGCCCTGATGACCGTCTTATCGTGCCATCGGTAGGCAATGCCGAGCCGTGGAGCGATGTTTTTATAGGTCATTTCCACGTTCCCGTTGCTGTCGACGCCACCGACGCCTCCGACAAGAATCTGGCTTGTATTGATGTCAAACCAGCCTCCGGCAGCCGGTTTGTTGACCTTCTCGGGGAAAATCATGTCCCAACGAATGCCGTAGTTGACTGTCAGATTCGGCGTCACGCGCCACGTATCCTGACCGTAAAAGAAGAACCTCTTCTGACGCTCTGCCGCATCGGTCTGCGTGCTGACAAAGCGCTCGAAAGTGGTCACGTCCCCAAGGAGGAAGGTCGCGAGTCCAAGACCGCCGCCCGCCCCGCCAATCTGGCTTGTGCGCTCGTTATCGAAGTGGAGCTGACCGGATCGATGAGCGTCGCTCGGTACGCGCAGGTTCATTGCATACCGGATATCCGCGCCGAACTTGATGGTATGGCTGCCGCGAGTGTTGGTCCAGTTGTTTACAAACTGGAACTGCTGCTCCTGTTCGTCAAGCGGACAGTTACAGCGATTCACATCAAGACCCGACCCAGCTCGGAACGACCCCTTTCCCTGAATGTCAAGGTACGGCAGACCTGAGGTGAATGCTCGTTACCAGATTGAGACCCGGGATGCCAGCCTCCGCCGCCGGTCTGATTCCCAAAGTCGAAGGGGTTGACAAAGACACGATAGCGGAGGAATCCGAAACGGAAGTCGGTCAACCATTGTTGAGAAACAAGGTAGTCGAACCCGGCCGCTATGCTCTGGTTCCGTACGTCAGAGAATCCTCCCAATGAAAACAGCTCCGCACCGCCACCCTGCCAAAGGCCGTTGGTCCGTCCCGCTTGTACTGGCCAAAGCTGTACCTGCCGAAGGAGTGAAACTTGTCACTAAAATAGTGATCAACTCGCACGTTGAAGATGTTGGTATTGAAGGGCTCGCTGCCTGAGACGGTGAAGTTGTCCTGTACCCCGGCGCCCGGGACGTTTGGCAGCGGTATCAAATCTTGAGAATATTGAGCGCCTGTTGTGAGAGACGGGCAGCCGGAATAATATTGCCCGTAAACTGGCTCCGCCCGGTTCCATTTGCCTGGTTTCCGGTTGTCGGATCGTAGATGTTCACGCCATACTCGCTGAGATCACCTGTCCGCGCCCTTGCCGTCGGCACGCTCAGCAGGCGTGATCCGCCATTCTTACTTCTCTGGCCCTGATAATCTCCGAAGATGAAAGTCTTGTTCTTGATGATTGGGCCACCCAGCGAGCCCCCAAACTGGCCCCACAAGGTAGCCGGCACGTCTTTCAGTTCAAGAAAGGATTGCGCGCTTGGCCGAAACCGCTTCGGCGGTATCCGAAAGCGCTGCCGTGAGATCTCGTTGCCTCCGGATTTCGTTTGCGAGGTCACTACGCCGGCGACCGCCATACCGAATTCAGCGTCAAAGTTCTGGGTCGTGACCTTTGCCTCTGATATTGATTCGAGGGTTGGATTGATGACGATGATTCCGAGAATCGGATCGCGGTTGTCGGTTCCATCCAACTGGTAGGATGTTCCACTGAAGTGCTGGCCATTGACCTGAATCTGCAGTGATTCCCTGAGGATTCTCGCTGGCTGCGTGATCCCATCCGGCACAGCAGCGAGCCGTACCGGGAGTGAGCAGCTCGAAGCGGGTGAAGTTGCGGTCGATGGTCGGCAGATCGCTGAACTCCTTTTGCTCAAACGTTGTGGCGACGTCAGCGCGGTCACTCTTGAGCAAAGGTGCTTCAGCCGTCACCGTCACCTGTTCGGTCACCGTCCCGGCCTGAAGGACGATTGTGAGCAGTGCGTTGGAAACGTCGACATTGACTGCAACATCCTCCTGGACGGCTGTCTTAAATCCCTCCTTTTGAATCTCCACTCGGTATCTTCCGAGAACCAGCTTTGCCCGATTGAAATAGCCGAGATCATTTGTTGTTTCATTGAAGGTGATGTTCTTCGCGACATCAGTGATCGTGACTGTCGCGCCGGGTACGGCGGCTCCGCTCGAGTCGGTTACCGTGCCGTAAATGCTGCCAAAGACCGCCTGGGCTGCCGTCCGCTCGGGCGGCAGAAAGGCCGCCACGGCGAGCAAGGTAATAAACAGTCGCGCTGCTATTCGCATGTCAGTCTCCTGGGTGTCGAATCATTTCAGAGTCTGAGAGCGCCTGAGAAGGCCAAAGTAAGGCCGCCTTCTCAGGACTATCAGGACTAGAGCTCACGCGAGTCGATGGTCGAACGGGCGCGGAAGGTGGATGAACCACCCTCCCAATGTTCAGTCATCAGGAAAGTGAAATTCATCCCAGCAGAAGCCACCGGAGACTCGAGGATTTAAACCTTTGGCGAAAGATACCCCGAAAGTTGATGCTCGGCAGCCAAATAACCTCCGCACTTAGATGGCGTGAATGAGCGTTTGAAACAGGACGTGCTCCAATCCACGCCGGGCCGCCGGCTTCCAATCCTCTGAATGTTTGACCGATTCGGCTGGGACCTTACACCCTTTTCGAGTTGTAATCGCCGTTAAGAGGCGTATAATACGGTTACTTGCTTTTAATTCAGCAGCTTACGGCGAGCAGTTCGCGCGTTAACAGCTGCGTTACATCCTTCATTTATGATGACCAGAGAAGAGAAGCTCGAGCAGTTGGAGCGCATCCTTCAAGGTCATACCCTCATGGTTCCGAAAACCTCAAGAATTTTCTTCGGTTTGTAGTCCAAAAGACTGTCGATAGCGGGGATAGTCAGCTCAAGGAGTACGTCATTGCGACCGAGGTCTTTGGGCGGAGCAGCGACTACAACACACGAACAAGAACTGACTCCGTTGTCAGGGTCCAGGCGGGCAGGCTTCGCTCCAAGCTACAGGAGTATTACGCCACAGAGGGTAAGGACGACAGGGTGGTCATCGATCTTCCAAAGGGCCACTACACGCCGCTCTTCTCTCTTACGCTCCGGCTGCGAATGGTGGGGCATCATGCGCCGAAGCCTCACGGCAACTGGATCGGCTCCGACGCCGTTTCTCATGCGTCATCGAAGGAGACAGGCACTCCACGACGCTGGCTTTACGCAATTTCAGTACTGGCATTCTGTTCCGCACTTGGCCTCGGCGCCCTTTTGTATGTCTCCCGATCGGAAATGGAGAGACTGAAATCGCAGGTCGCATCCAGCGCTGGTGACCCGTCAGAGCGCAGGCATGTTGAGCCTGTGTGGGGTTCCATTGCTCAACTCGCCCGAGCCCGTACTTGTCGTCTTCAGCAACGCACTCTTCGAAGGCGACCCCCAGCAGGGAATGAAGCGCTATCAGCCACAATCCACGAAGACGAGTTCACCGGCACTCAAGCAGAACGATAAGCCGCCCAGGGAGGATGAGGGCCTCGTTCTCAACGAGCACTACACCGGTATCGGCGAAGTTATGGGAGTCTATTTCCTGGGAGATTTCATGACTCGCATAGGCCATGCCTTTCGCGTCAAGCGAAGTCTCCTGTTGACCTGGGATGACGTCAAATCCCAGAACATTGTCGTTCTCGGCTCGCCTGCGGAGAACGAATTCCTTCGCGATTTGCCCGAACAGCAGGAGATCGTATTCAGGTGGCTCAAGGGTGATAAAGGAGAGCCCGAATTCGGAATAGTGCTCACAAATCCCCGGCCGGGTGAGCAGTCTCAATATATACCCTCGCAGGAGGAACGCTCGAGGAACAAGATCACCGGGGACTATGCGGTTGTAAGCCGTTTGAGAGGATTGGACCCGAGCAGGCGCCTGTTCATTCTGGCAGGAGTGACCACCCTCGCAACCCAGGCCGCCGTGGAGTATGTGACCCGACCAGAATATGTAAACGACCTGATAACCCATCTGAACACCAATTCCGCGCGAGTCGGCGCCGCAGCTGCCAACCTGTTTTTCAGATTCTGCTCCGCGTCAAGGTCAACGGCGGAGTGCCGGTTCAAGTCTCGTATGTAACTCATCGCGTTATCCCCTAGGGTCGAGCCCTGCCCGTTGATGAGGCCGGTAGAGCGTGCCAGCCAGAGGTTTCCTTCACTCATCGCGTAGGGCCACCAGCGGATCAATTCTTGCCGCCCTCCAGGCAGGAGTGCAACAGGCAAGAAGAGCAACTGCGACAACCGCCATGGCCGCTAGAGAAAAAGTCAACGCATCCGTTGGTGTCACCCCAAACAGCAATCTTGACAGAAAGCGTGTCACAAGCAGCGATCCTGCCGCGCCTGCTCCTAAACCTATCGCGGCCAAAGTCATGCCTTGCCCTATGATCATCCGCAAGACCTCGGTAGCGCGTGCACCCAGGGCCATCCGAATTCCAATCTCGTGGGTCCGCTGGGCGACGGAGTAGTGCATGAGTCCATAGATTCCAATTGCGGTGAGGCCCAGCGCGATCGCGGCTAGCAAGGCCATGAGAACACTTTGAAATCGGCGGGGCGCCAACGATTCGTCGAGCCGCTGGTCAAGGGTAGCGACGTTGAACACGGGTACGATCTGGTTAATCGAGTGGACTTCCCGGCGAACATCATTTGCAAGGCTTGACGGGTCGAAAGAAGTTCGGATCACCAGGTCCGTCGTCGAAGTCACTCGCTGAAAATAGGGCCAAAAGATCTGCGCAATTGGCTGGCGTTCAAGACCCTGGCGGTGCATGTCCGCAACCACGCCGACAACTGTAAAACCGGGTCGCTTCGGCAGTGCATCGGCTTCACGAAACTGCTTTCCAATTGGGTCTTCATTCGGCCAAAAGTGGCGAGCCATGGTTTCATTGATGATTGCCACCGGTATCCCGCCACGGTCTGCGTCTGTGAACGTCCGTCCCTTTGACAGCTGGACGCCCAACACCTCGAAGCACCCAGGGCTGATCGCGTCGCCGCTTACCGGCTCCGATGAAATCTCTGAGCGTCCTGTCACGACCATTTTATAGTCCGGGTTCCGGCGTTGGAGGACGTCCTCAATCATCCCGCTTGCGACGACGCCAGGCAGCGACTCTACGCGGTCCAGAACCTGACTGAAAAAACGTACTGCCGCGACGTCGTTGCCCGGTACGGCGGCGATCCGCATCGTTAGTACTCGCTCTGGATGGAAGCCAGGTTGCACGGTTTCGACGAGAAGGAGGCTCCGGATCAGAAGGCCCGCGCTGCACAGTAGCATGGACGAGAGGGCAAATTGGGATACGACGAGTACGCTTCTGGTGCGGACGCTCTCGCGAGTCAGACTCCCACTCCGGCTATTCAGGGCCAGCTGCCTCGGGACAAACGCAGAGCCGGCGCGAGTCCAAAAAGAACGCCGGCCAAAAGCGAGATAGCGAGACAAAACAGGAGCACGCCCGAATCGATGCTCACCTCGCCAAAACGTGGAAGATTGGGCGGAGCCAGCGCGATTAAGCCTCGCAAAGCAGTGTGGGCCAGGGCGAAACCCAGCACGCCAGCCATGAACGTCAGCATCAGACTCTCGGTTAACAACTGTCTGACGATTCTCTCTCTGTCCAGCACCCAGGGCTTTACGCAGGGCGATCTCGTGCCCTCTTGTGGACCCCCGTGCCAGCAGCAGGCTCGCCGCATTCACGCAGGCGATCGTCAAGACGAACAAGACTGCTCCAAACAGCACCCACAAGGTCAAAGGAAGTTCTTTTCCGGTGATCTGCGTCGCTAGTGGAACCAGGTTGACCTTGAACCCGGCGAAATCGTCCGTCGGGCTGGGCGGATATTGTTGTTCCAGGCGTTTGCCAATGGCGCTCATGTCCGCTTGCGCCTCGTCTAAAGTGACGCCTGGCTTCAGACGTCCGATCACACGCCCCCAGTCGGAATATCGTGCGCTCTGAATATTTCTCCAGCGGGGGAAAGCGGTGAGTTGTACCCAAAATTGAATCTCAGTGGATGGGAACTGAAATGATGCTGGCATCACCCCAATAACTCGCCAGTTGACACCGTCAATCTCGACATTCTTTCCGATCGCATCCGGAGAGGCGCCGAAATGGCTTTGCCAAAGCGCGTGGCTCACGACAATCGCCCGTTCTCCCTGGGAGACCTCTTCAGGTGAGAAAAGCCGCCCAAGCAGCGGCTGGACGCCGAGAATGGAGAAGAAGTTTGATGATACGACCGCCGATTCGACTCGCTGCGGCACTTCGCTACCAGTGAGCGTAACAGAGTTATTCCTGCTGCAAATCGCAAGATCGTCAAATACGCGGTTCGCCGCGCGCCAATCCTCGAAGTTCGGGTACGAGACGCCTTCTTCATGAACATCGCGCGCCGGGTCGTCTGTCCAAATCATGACCAGGCGTCCCGGATCTTTGTAGGGGAGGGGACGCAGGAGTATACCCTTTACGACGGTAAAGATAGCTGTGTTCGCGCCGATGCCAACTGCCAAGGTAAGCACCACAGCTAAGGTAAATAGGGGGTTCCCACGGAGTTGCCTCCAGCCATAGCGGAGGTCTTGCCGGAGCGCTTCCCAAACAGCGACGCCGCGTGCGTCGCGACATTGTTCGCGAACCTGTTCCGCGCCGCCGAAGGCGATCCGCGCATGTCGAGCGGCCTCGTCACGGCTAAGGCCGGTTTCCATCAGCTTGGCGGTCTCATACTCCAGATGAAGCTTCAACTCCTCGTCAAGTTCGCGCTCTACCGTCTTCGAACGAAGAATCGCGCGTATTCGATAGCGAAGATCGGCCAGCATACATTTTTCCTCTTACACGGCATCCAGCACATGGCCCACAGCGGCAGTAAGTTTTCTCCAGGCCTCGCGTTCCACGCTGAGCTGCTTCTGTCCGGAATGGGTGAGTGAGTAGTACTTGGCTCGCCGGTTATTCTGACTTGTACCCCAGCGGGCTTTGATCCAACCCTTCCTTTCCAGCCGATGTAAGGCTGGGTACAGCGAGCCCTGAGGAACCTGCAACGCATTGCGCGAGCTCTGCTGAAGACGCTCGGAAACCGCCCACCCATGCAGTGGTTCTAACGCAAGGGCTTTGAGGATCAATAAATCCAGCGTTCCCTGTGGCAGTTCAATACGCTCGTCGGCCATATGCTCCCTTCTGCTTCTACAGGAGAATAGTACACGGTTACCTGTAGAAGCGCAAGGGAAACGTGGCCCGCCAGAGCCGTCGCCATTCCCACCGTTACCTGGACGGCACAAGACCAAGTCAGGGTCATTGCACGCCCACCGAAGACTCACAAATGATTTGATAGCCCAATTGGATTACCCTTTTCCCCACGTCACCCCCACAGCTGCCGGCCTGTTTTCAGATTCTGCTCCGCGTCAAGGTCAACGGCGGAGTGCCGGTTCAAGGCTCGTATGTAACTCATCGTGTTATCCCTTAGGCTCGAGACATAAAGTCCTCGCCAGCACCTCCCTCCTGCATTTAACACGCATTTAAGAATTCTCTGATGCCTTCTTAAGTCGATGCACCTAGAATCGACCGACTACTGCTTCCCCGCACGGGTACGGAAACTGACAGTTCGTCCGACAAGCCACGAAGGAGCTCAAATGAACTCGGGACATTGCCGCCTGAAGCCGGCCCTTCTATCGGCGCTGGTTGTCTTGTTGTGTACCAGCCTGCTTTTAGCGTCAGCCGATCCGGCACCGAAGAATTCAAAAACGAAAGAGACTCGAAAGAAATCGCCGAACCCAGTCGACACGAGCGCCCTATTTGATCAGGTAGCGGCGCTCGAGAAGCGGGTCGAGGAACTGGCTCGTCAGACAGGCGAAACGGCGGCACTCAAAGAGCAGATCAACGATCTGAAGGGGCGACTCGATATTGCAGAGGCGAGGCTCTCAGCCGGCGAGGCTGTGCGCAGCAATCTCCCCGGAGAGATGGCGAGCCTCACATCCTCGGGCTCCGCAGGATTGCCAGGCGACAGCGATCTGCCACTGCCGACTGATCAGACCGCGGCACAGCAACAGGAGCCTGACACTCTGCAATCGCTTTCGAAACGAACCGGGGAGCTCGAGACAGCCGTCAGGAGAATCGGGCCGATCCGATTCAGCGGCGACTTTCGACTTCGCGCGGACATGATCTTCCGTGCCGCGTATGACCATCCGAAGCCGGGAGAGTCGGCGCTGACGCATGTACAGAATGTGCGCGCGAGATATCGTTTGCGCCTGAATCTGGACACTGACGTCAACAAATGGATCTCGTTTCACGGGCAGCTGGCGAGTGGACCTGAGGTAAATCCCAATACGCTCGACCAGGATTTCACGTCAACGTCAGTGAGGCATCCTTTCTTCATAAATGAAGCTTGGGTCGACCTTCATCCAAGCAAATGGTTGAACGTTCAGGCTGGGCGATTGCAGGAGGTCTTCGCAGACAATTCGCGGTTTATCTTCGATGACGATATACGCTTCAACGGATCCAACGAGAGATTCATCAAGACCTTTTCCAATCCGGTATGGGGCTTCAACAGTATCGAATTCCGTGCCGGTCAGTACATCTTCAGCAATCCGAACGTAGCGATCGTGAACGCTGGCAATCTTGCTCCTGCCGGCGATGTTCCCGGCTCGACCGCCCGCGACTCAAATCTGTTCGACCAGGGAATTCAGGCGACGCAACGGCTGACGGAGCGGACGAACCATCAATTCACAGCGAACTTCCAGGTCTATCGCCAACCGAATCACATCCAATATGCTTCAACGGCTGCTGGTCTCCCTGTGATCGTGCAGGGCGGGATCGGACTCACGCTCTCGGGCCCGCTGCCGGAAACGGGCAATGCGACGACTACGCCCGGAGGAGCGATCTTAACCGCCCCGAGATATGAACTCGCGCGCCTTGCATACCAGTTGAATTACGCAGGCTTCAAGCTGGGAAGTCGTGAATACCCGGTCCTTTTCAACCTGCAGGTGGTTCGCAACGTCGGCACCGGGCTCCCACAGCGTGATGGACTGCTGACTTACGTGAGAGTGGGCCGTGTCAACAAATTTGGTGACCAGGCTTTTCTCTATCTCTTTTCGATCAAGGGGGCGAACGCGATCATTTCACCATTGACGGACGATGACCTGGGTACGATCACCGGCGTCAACACACGCGCGCATCACATAAGGTGGGATATCGGATTGGGCAAGGGATGTGCAGCTGCAGAATCTGCTATTCATTCAGAATGAGCTGAGCAACTCCGGGCAGTATCCCCGTTTCTTTGTCCCGCTCAACGCTTATACGCCCCGGCAGTTTCGGGTGCAGGAGCAGATAGTCTTTACGTTCTGAGCGGCGTGGGAAAGCCCACGTCACCGCGGGTCACCCGGTAATTCTGGTTTAGGGGGCGACTCTTGTATCATATGAAACCAAATCAAGGAGGCTGAACCATTATGACCAGGTGGACACGCGCAATAGGATTCTTCGTCCTGACCGGAATCTCGGCGTTTGCGCTCGTCAGTTGTAACGCATCGTCGTCGTCGACGAATGCGCCGGCAGAGGTGAGACTTCAGGGAGCGGGTGCGACATTTCCCAATCCCATCTACCAGAAATGGTTTAGTGAATACAACAAACTGAATCCGAGCTCAAAGTTCGACTATCAGTCGATCGGCTCAGGCGGCGGTATCAAGCAGATCACCGCTCGAACGGTTGATTTTGGCGGCAGCGACGCGCCGATGAAGGATGAAGACCTGAAGGCGGCGCCAGGACCGATTCTGCACATACCTACGGTTCTGGGAGCAGTGGTTGTGACCTACAATCTACCGGATTGTAACCGTCAAGTTTACTCCGGAGGCAATTGCCGGCATTTTTCTTGGCAAGGTCAAGAAGTGGAATGACCCTTTGCTTGTTTCGGCGAATGCGGGTGTGAAATTACCCGACAAAGAGATCACTGTCGTTCATAGATCTGATGGCAGTGGAACTACGTTCGTCTGGACCGACTATCTCTCCAAGATAAGCGCTGACTGGAAGAGCAGCACCGGCACTGGAGTGTCGGTCAACTGGCCGGTTGGTGTGGGTGCCAAGGGCAATGAGGGTGTCACAGGACAAGTCAAACAGACGCCCTACTCGCTGGGCTATGTCGAATTGATCTACGCCCTGCAAAACAAACTGCCGGCCGCGGCGATCAAGAATGCAGATGGCGAATTTGTGTCGCCAAGTCTAGAGTCGATTACGGCGGCTGCCGCGAGTGCCGCGGGGCAGATGCCCGACGATCTGCGGATTTCGATTACCAATGCCGCAGGAAAGGACGCATATCCAATCGCTTCCTTCACCTATATCCTCGTCTACAAGGATCAGACTGATGCAGCCAAGGGGAAGCCGCTCGCGGACTTTCTCTGGTGGGCGATACATGATGGCGAGCAGATGGCGAAGGACCTTTCTTACGCGCCGCTGCCAGCCGAAGTAGTGGCCAAGGCTGAGCAGAAGATCAAATCGATCAACTATCAGGGCAAGCCATTTCGCAGCTAGAGTGCGAGCCTGACAATTATGAGCGTATCCGGAAGCGGCGGAGCATCTCAGATGGACGAGGTGCTTCGCCCACCATCCAATTTGACGTCCAAACCGGGCCCGCGAGCAAAGACTGCGACCTCGAGAGCGGGAAATCTCGGTGACCTGCTATTCAAGGGCGCGACATTCTTCTTTGCCCTGCTTATTTCGGGAATAGTTGTCCTGATCGTCTGTCGAGACATGGCGCAATTCGAGGTTGGCGATTGCCAAGTTCGGGTGGGGCTTTCTCACGCGGACGATCTGGGATCCGGTTGCCGAACAGTTCGGAGCGTTGCCTTTCGTTTACGGAACTGCCGTCTCGTCAATCATTGCTTTGGTAATTGCCGTTCCGATCAGCGTCGGTGTCGCGCTCTTTCTTGTCGAGACCTCTCCACGAAAGCTGGCCAGCCCGATTCTCTTCCTGGTGCAACTGCTGGCGGCCATTCCCTCGGTGGTCTTCGGCATGTGGGGAATCTTCGTATTGGCGCCGTTTCTCAGGATTCACATCTATCCTGCGCTTCAGTCGGTGCTTGGGTGGATACCGCTCTTCCAGGGTAATCAGAATGGTCTTGGTATACTGACGGCGTCGATCATTCTTGCGGTGATGATTGTACCTATCATCACGGCCGTTTCGACAGACGTTTTGAAAGCAGTTCCTGGTACTCAGCGCGAGGCCTCTCTGGCTCTCGGCGCGACCAAATGGGAGGCGGCCCTGATCGTTCTGGATAATGCCAAATCCGGGATCCTCGGCGCCGTCATCATTGGTCTCGGTCGGGCGGTCGGGGAGACGATGGCGGTCACGATGCTGATCGGGAATCGGGCACAGATCGTCGACCTCGCTGTTTGGGCCCGGCTACACGATTGCTTCAGTCATTGCCAACGAGTTCACCGAAGCAACCTCCGAGATTTACCTCCAGTCCCTGATTGAACTCGGCCTGGTGTTATTTGTGGTGACGTTCATCATCAACGTTTTTGCGCGCCTGCTGGTTTGGAGTGTCACGCGAGGGCAAGGAAGGGGTGCGCATGTCTAGCCTTGAGCGACGAAAAATGATCAGCCGCGTGATGACAGGGCTGACGGCGTTCTGCGCTGCCTTTGCGGTCGCGGCTCTCTTCGTGATTCTTGGGTATATTCTTTTCGACGGATTGAGCGCGCTGACGTCCGGGGTTTCTGTTTAATGAGCCTAAACCGGTCGGTGAGCCGAATAGCGGTATCGCAAATGCTATTGTCGGCTCGGCGATCATGGTCGGAATCGGATCGCTGATTGGCCTTCCTGTCGGAATCATGGCCGGGCTCTACCTTGCGGAGTTCGGGTCGAACAAGGTGGGCACCGTTCTTCGCTTTCTGATCGATACTTTGATCGGAGTGCCTTCGATCCTCCTGGGAGTAGTAGTCTGGACCTTCATGGTTCACCCGATGGGTCACTTTTCAGCCTTGGCCGGCGGCGTAGCTCTTGGCATTATTATGATGCCGATTGTGGCGCGGACGACTGAAGAGATGGTCAAGCTGGTACCTATGAATCTACGGGAAGCGGGCCTGGCTCTTGGCGCCCCACCTGGCGGGTCAGTCTCGGAATCGTGCTGCGGACCGCAGCTCCGGGTGTCGCCACAGGCGCCATGCTGGCAATCGCCCGTATCGCCGGCGAAACGGCACCTCTGCTGTTTACTGCGCTTGGCCTGAACTACCTGAGCTTCAATGTCAACGGACAGATGGCGTCGCTTCCGTTTCAGATCTACTACTACGCAGGCTCGCCTTACGAGGAGTGGCACGCGATGGCCTGGGCAGCAACGCTGGTGTTGATCACACTCGTGCTTGGCACCTGCATTGCCGCGCGTTTTCTGACGAGAAACAAATATCAATGACTGGCGGCCGCAAGTTGGGGCTAGAGGAGCCCTGGTCCCAGTCGGAGCTAGAGGATGAGCACTCAGGAATCGGTGGAATCGAAGGACAAGCCGCTCGGATCGCTAAAGGATGTGGTCGCCGCGCGGACAAAGGATACGGCTGGACCGCACGGGCTCGCGAAGGCCGCTCCGGCACCAGAGCCGAACATCAGGGTGTCGTCGATGAACTTCTTCTACGGCCCCAAACAGGCACTCTACGACATCAACATCGACATTCCTTCGCGGCGAGTGACTGCATTCATCGGGCCTTCGGGTTGTGGCAAGTCGACTTTTTGCGCTCCCTGAATCGGATGAACGACATCATTCCGGGAACGTGGGTCGAGGGCGATGTCGTGATCGACGGGGAGGACATCTACGCCCCAGGCGTGGATGTGGTCGCACTCCGTCGAAAGATCGGGATGGTCTTTCAAAAGTCGAACCCATTTCCAAGATCGATCTACGACAACGTGGCATACGGCTTGCGAATCAATCACATGACCAAAAGCCAGTCTGAGCTGGACGGAAGGGTCGAACGCGCTCCGTGATGCCGCCCTCTGGGATGAGGTCAAGATCGCCTGCACGACATCTGCTGTTGGATTTCGGGCGGTCAGCAGCAACGGCTCTGTATTGCGCGCGCAATTGCCGTCAGTCCGGAGATCGTCCTGATGGACGAGCCGGCCTCGGCGCTCGATCCGATCGCCACTCAGAAGATCGAAGAGCTGATCCTCAAGCTGCGTGAGCAGTACACGATCGTCATCGTCACGCACAGCATGCAGCAGGCTGCCCGCATTTCCGACTACACGGCGTTCTTTCTTCTCGGAAAGCTGATCGAGTTCAATGAAACGCAGAAGATATTCACGGCCCCTGACAATAAGAAAACTGAAGACTACATCACGGGCCGCTTCGGATGAGCATCGGTAGGGACGGGAGGCGTCTATGAGTCTAATCGAATCCGATCTGGCAGAGCTCAAGGACCATGTGCCGCGCATGGGTGGCGAAGTCGAGAGCATGATCGAACGCGCCATGAAGTCGCTCACCGAACGCGACTCCACCCTCGCAGAGGAGGTGCTCGCGGACGATGACCGCATCGACCTGCTCGAGCTCGAAGGCGACCAGACATGTGTTCGTGTGCTTGCTTCTGAAGTACTCCCGAAGCCCGCGATCTGCGATTCGTGATCTCGGCCGCGAAGCTCACGCCAATTCTCGAAAGGATCGCCGACCACGCTTGCAATGTGGCCAGGGCGGCGCTCGAGCTCAACAACGAGCCTCAGCTCAAGCCATACATCGACCTGCCTCGAATGAGCGACAGTAGCTCGAGGGATGCTCCGTGATTCGCTGGAAGCGTTTGCCGCATCGGATGCAGTGGCAGCGCGGGCGGTGATCGAGAGGGACGACGAGATCGACACTCTCTATCACACCATTTTTCATGATCTGCTCGATATCATGGCTGTGGATACAGCGGCTGCCGCCCGGGCCGCCAGACTGGTTCTTGTCGCCAAGCACCTCGAGCGAATTGGTGACTACGTGACCGATATCTGCGAGCTGATCGTCTTCATGAAAGAGGCTCGTGTCATCAAGCACACGCCAGAGCTGACCAAGCAATAGATTTAGTATGGAGTGCGGCGACCTGTCGCCGCTTTTGAGTTAGTGACTGCAGGATTATGATTACATCGCCCGATTCTTCTTCATCACTGCAGAACCTAAATCAAAAGCGGCGACAAGTCGCCGCACTCCATACTAAATCGGTGGGCCAGTTTGCGCCCCTCTCAACCAAAGCATATAGTTATGACTCAGGGAGGGGCCCACATGTTTTGTCCTGCTTGCGGGATTGAGTACAGCCAAAAGCTCAACTACTGCAAGAACTGCGGTGTAGACCTCGGGCCGCCGGCGCCGGTGGAAGTCGGAAGAGTGGCGCGCCCAAAGTTCGGCTGGATGTTCCATGCCATTGCCTTGCTGGCACTGGCGGGGACCGGGCTGAACTTCATTGCCTATTACAACTTCGCCCAGATGGGCCTGCACGGGGAATCGTTGATCCTTCCCTTCGTGCTCGGCCTCAGCACGATTTCCCTGGTTGCACTCTTGCTTGTCCGGCAATTGTCCAGATTGATCTCATACTATCGTGATGCGAGTCTCGCAACGCGCTATCAGCAACCGGCGATCCTGCCTGCTGCGCCGCCTTCTCCCAGGCTGGGTGCTTCGCCCCGGCTGGGTGATTCGAGGATGTGGCATCCAGCGTCGTCGAGCACACCACACGCCAGTTTGCCCCCGCGTATCCGCGAGCCGCCTGAGTCTTGATGGAGCGACGCGACTTGTCGCAATTGTTTTCACGCACCACATTTCAAGTGGATGCTCTCTGGCGTTGCATCTTCTGCCTTCTCATTTGCGCATTTCCAGTCTGCGGAACCGCTCTGGCACAGCGAGAAGCGGAGACTGCCGACCAGCACTACGCCCGAGGCATTGCGAGTCTGCAAACGAGAGATCTCGCAGCCGCCGAACGAGAGCTGCGGGCGGCCTTGAGACTCCGACCCAACGATGCGCGTGCCCACAATGCGCTGGGCCTTGCGCTCGGTGCGGGCGGCCGGCTGGATCAGGCGGTTGGCGAATTTCGTGAGGCGGTCAGACTCGCCCCCGATTTCGCTGAGGCCCGTGTCAATCTTGGAGCAGCCCTCCAGCAGACAGGTGCACTCGATGAGGCAATTGCTCAGCTCAACGAGGCGGTCACACTCAAGCCGGACTCGGCCGAGGCGCACAGCGCGCTGGGCTACGCGCTCGGCAACCGAGGCGACTCGGCAGGAGCGATCGCTCAACTCGAGACTGCGATCAGGCTCAAACCGGATTTCGAAGAGGCGCACTTCAGACTCGGTGTCATTAGATTTCTACTGGCACAGTACAATTCCGCTCTTACATCCCTGACCGAAGCGACGCGGCTCGAGCCCGAACATGTTGAGGCCTGGTATTACCTTGGCCTCGCGCACCGAAAGACAGGAAATCTCGGCCTCGCCATTCAGGCACTTCGCCGGGCAGTAGATCTGGGACCCGGGATGGCGGCCACCCACAGTGCGCTCGGCGCAGTTCTTCAGGAGGATGGCGATCCTGAGGCTGCCATCGAGGAGTTTCAGACCGCGCTCAAGATAGCTCCAGGCTTGATCGAAGCTCACAATGGGCTTGGTCTGGCTCTCATTCAGAAACGCGATGCAGATGCAGCGATCACCGAGTTTCGGCTTGTTTTGAAGTTGGATCGCGTCAACCAGGTGGCCTATCACAACCTCGGTTTGGCTTACATACAGAAGGCAGACTATGGGAGCGCAATCGAAGCCTACAAGGAGCTCCTCAAGCTCGCACCGGAGGATGCGGAAGGCTACTACAATCTCGGTCTCGCCTATAAGTACAAGGATGACTATGCAAACGCGCTGTCCGCGCTTCAGCGGAGCATATCGCTGCAGCCCTCGCTTGCTGAAGCGCAGTACACGATAGGCGTCATCTACTGGCAGCAGGGAAGGCTTGATGAGTCGCTGGCGGCGCTACGAGCGGCACTAGTGGCCCGCGCCGACTATGCCGAGGCGCATTACACGCTTGGGTCGGTTCTTCAGCAGAAGGGCCAGATCGATGCGGCGATCACCGAGTTTCGAGAAGGCATCAGGCTCGCACCCTTGAGCCCGGAGATTCACAACAGCCTGGCGTCGGCCTTGCGCGCTCGAGGCGATGTGGAGCAGGCGCGGGTAGAGTTTCAGGAGGGCACAAGGCTCAATAAGCTGAAGTCGGACAATCAGGCCGCGATCTTCGCCACAAATACTGGGATGGCGATGGCCAAGCGCGGCGATCTGACCGCGGCAATCGAGCGTTTTCACGCGGCGATCAGGCTCGATCCGACGTATGCTCGCGCCCACTATCAGCTGGGTATGGCATTGCAGGCGAGCGGCAATACTTCGGGCGCTCGCACTGCCTTCAAACGTGCTTTCGAGCTCGATGACAGACTCAAGCCACCTGCGGGCATCAACTGAATCAACATGAGAATCGCCACATCACCGGAATGGAAGAGTGCTTCTTGGTATCGACTCCTTTTTTGGGCTAAGATCCGCGCTCATGGCGGGAAGCGCGCACGCACACGATCACGGTCACGACCACAGGCATGTAGCTGAGCTGGCCACCTCAGGCCGCGACTCTCAGCGCCTGCTACTCGCCGTCCTCATTCTGAATGTCTTCTACATGCTGGCCGAGGCAGTCGGGGGCTATCTCGCAAACAGCCTCGCGCTCCTCTCCGACGCCGGTCATATGCTGACCGATGTGGCGGCGCTCGCCCTCTCACTGCTGGCGGTGCGTTTTTCGACGCGGCCGGCGACTGCACGCAAGACCTATGGATTCTACCGGCTCGAGATACTCGCGGCTCTCGCCAACGGGGTCACTCTGATCGTCATCTCCCTGCTCATCTGCTGGGAAGCGTACCGGAGACTGATGGCGCCTGAACCGGTGCGTGCGTGGACACTGATTGTAGTCTCACTTGGTGGCGTGATCGTCAACCTCGTTTCAGCCCGCCTCCTCGTATCGAGGGTTGACTCAGAGAACCTCAATATTCGTGGGGCGTTCCTCCACATCGTCGGTGACCTCTTCGGTTCAGTAGCCGCGGTCATTGCCGGCATACTGATTCTCTGGAAGAGCTGGATCTGGGCTGATCCGATCTTCAGTGTGATCATCAGCGGGCTGATCATCTACAGCTCCTGGAGGCTTGTGTCCGATGCGGTCAATGTTCTTCTTGAAGGAACACCCTCACATATCAACGTCACCGCAGTCGGGGAGGCGATGCGCCAGGTCCCCGGTGTTCGCGAGGTTCACGATCTTCATATATGGACGATCACGTCGAATCGACACGCGGTAACAGCGCACGTGGTTATCGACCGTCCAGGTGAAAGCTATCGCATCCTTCGCGAACTGCGCGATATGCTGGCAGAAAAGTTCGCGCTGACCCACTCCACGATTCAACTCGAGGACCCTCTGATCTCAGCCATGGTCAACATCAAGATGGAGAAGTAAGGACCTACACCGCCCTCAAGTCCGTGCGCAGAAAGAGCCAGCTTCCCCAGGCGTTCATCAGGAACGAAGCCATGTAGAGCAGGAGCTCTATCTTTGTCATTCGCGGTGGACTGTTCCTCAGAAGAATCATGAACATCCACGGCAGCAGAACCATTGCATAACGGTAGGAGTACTGCCAGCCTCCTGGATTTCCATGACACCAGAGGAGAAGCGTCAAGACAGCAATAGCACACCAGCATGGCCCGATCAGCGAGACTCCTTGCTGCTCTCCGCGCGAGCGCCGGAAGAGCAGAAAGAGCGCCGGCGAGCTTAAGAAGATCGACCCACCAAAGCCACCAGGCCTGAGGTACGGAAACTTGTCGAGGATCCTCCACGGCTCGAAAAGCATCTCGCGGGCATTGAGCGGAATGGCGTGAATCGAGAAGATTCCATGCTGGTACCAGGGCTCGTCGAGGATGCCAGGAATTCGCGCGTAGCCGAAATCGAGAGGCGATGAGAACCGCGCATAATTGTAGGCGAGCGTCAGCAGACCCAGCACAAACGCGGGTGCAGCGAATACTGTAATGGCTCGCCTCCAGTTCTCCTTAGGCAGAGTATGGATAATCAGCCACGCAAAGACCGGTGCGACCAGAAAAATCTCGGTGCGATTGCCGGCCGCGAGCGCGAAACAGAGACCCGCCGCCAGCATGTTCCGAGACACCAGAATGAAATAGAGCGCGGCCAGTTGACCGAGCAAAGCAAAGCCGAGCGCAATCTGCCAGGCGCCGCCAAAGGCCAGATTTGCCAGCGTCCAGGTTCCGAACGGAATGAAGAGAGCCAGCACAATGAGGCGCCATTTGTCTCCCTGGTAAGCGGTCGCCAGCTGAAACGAAACGAACGTCAGAGCACCGCCAATGATGGCCGCAATTGCAGCTCCTGGAAATACATCTATCAAGCGCCATTCGTGAAGGAGGGCGACCGGCAGCATAGTCAATACGCTGCCAAGCGGAAAGACAGAGTAATACTGTCCACCAAGCGGAACCATCTCATTGAGCCACGTCGGTGGAGTCTCAGTTGTGCCGAGCCGTCCATGGATCAAGGCGCCGGCAATGCGAAAGGTGTAATCGTAGTAGGAGGCGGTTGCCGGACTGGAGAGGTAGTAGATGGCCGTCGTCGCGGCTGCGAGCCCAAGAGAGAGGACCAAAGCTCGTTTTCGTGTCTGGACCTGCCCGCCGCGCATGGGTAAACCGGAGGCTGTACCGTCGAGTTTCAATCCGCGCTCTCGCTCAACCGGGCCTGTGCTCTTAGGACGTCGCGCATCGAGATGATCCCAAGCAGCCTCGTAGTATCGACTCGACTTACGACAGGCAGGAGCGAGAGTTCCGTCCTGCCCAAGTTTGACCATGACTCTGTCCAGGGTGTGGTCGGGATGCGCATGGACGATATTCTTGATTGCTACATCCATCAGTGGCGCATCCTCTTTACCATCGGCGATACAGCGCTTGAGGTCGTTCGTGGTAACGAAACCCACCATCCGCTGGCCGTCATCCACGACCGGAAACCCATGATGTCGACTCTCTTCAGCGAAATCGAGGGCCTCACGCACGCTCAATTCCAGCGGCATAGTCGCGACTTCCCGGGTCCATGACGCTCGCTGTTGTGACTTTGTGCAGAGCGGCCACTGGCTGTGTATGCATGAGGTTGATTCCATCCTGCTGGAGAAGCGCGTCATAGATTGGCACGGGCTGCAGCCTGGAGGCGATGATGTAGGCAACCGCGTTGGCGATCATCAATGGCAAGATGAGCGAGTAGTTGCTCGTCATCTCGAAAATGATGAGCACGGAGGTGATCGGAGCTCGGATCGCAGCGCAGAAGCTGGCCCCCATCCCGACCAGTGAGAACGCGCCGACAGCGGTTGGGCTATTCGGAAAGACCCATTTCACCAGCTCTCCGAGTGTTCCACCTACCATCGCCCCGATGAAGAGCGAGGGTGCGAAAATACCTCCCGCTCCGCCGGAGCCGTAGGAGAGGACTGTGGTTACCAGCTTGGCCAGTGACAGCGTCAGCATGACAGTCAAAGGCAAGTTGCCCTTGAGTGCTGACGAGAGAGTGTCATAGCCGCTTCCCATAGCCTGCTGGGCGAAGAGACCGACGATGCCGACTCCCAATCCCCCAATCGCCGGCTTAATCCAGCCCGGCACGCTGTGAAGATTGCGAAAGATAGTTCGAAGGCGCAAAAGCGTTCGCGAAAAGAAGACTCCGGCGCAGCCGACGATTGCACCGAGCAGAACGTAGAAGACGAGCTCTGCGGGATTGTTCAGACCATATGCGGGTACTTCGGCATAGATCGGTCCTGGCCCCTCCATGCCGCGAGAGATCGCCGAGGCTATGACCGCCGCTATCAGCACGCCGCCGAGCATCCGCTGGTTCAGGTCACCAACGATCTCCTCGAAGGCAAACGTCACTGCCGCCATCGGAGTATTGAAGGCTGCAGCCACTCCTGCGGCCGAACCCACTGGAAGAAGCTCCATCAGGCGCCGGCGGGAGACGGCGAAGAAGCGACCGAGAAATGATGCTACCGAAGCACAGATCTGAACGGTCGGGCCTTCGCGGCCGATCGACGCTCCGGTGCCGAGACTGATGGCCGCAGTCACCATTTTGCCGAGCGCAACCTTGAGAGGTATTCGGCCGTAGTTGAGAAGGTAGGCCGCTCTCACACCCGGAATACCGCTTCCTCGCGCCTCGGGTACCCAATATTGCAGGAGCACCCCCACGACCGCCCCTCCGAGCGTCGGAATCAGAAGAGTAAGAACCACCTGCTCCCAGCCGGTCGCCTTGAAGGCGTGACGGATGATATTTCGCTCCAGTGCCTTGGCAAGAGTGTGGAATGAGACGGCGACGACACCGCATACAGCACCTACGAGCACTGTCAAAAGGAAGATCTTCTGATTCTCGGGCAGTCCGACCCGATCAAAGAAGTGGGTGGCCCGCAACTCAATGCGATACCATCTGCGCCGTAGCTGTGAGCGTTGCAAGGCGAATCCTCAACGTTCTTGTCGGGGGGTGATTGCTTACTCGAGATCTTATCGCGTCGGAGGCAGACCACCAAGCTCAATTATGCCCGCCAAAGTCCTGGTAGCAATCTTTCGCGAGACCAGCTAACATAGCACAACGTAGCCCCCGGATGGTCCGCGCGTTTGGCTCATGCTGTTCTCATGGTTAAGTTGGGTCTTTCTATTGATCGACAGCGGTCTCCGCTTTAGCCTGCTCGTGATCAGAGCGACTCTGCCCGAAAGTCCCCTCCAGAAACTTCAAGCCGAGGCTGGAGGGTGCGCAATCTTAATTGCCGCTCACAATGAAGCTGAGGTCATTGGCCCGACCGTTGCCACACTCGTGCCATTGCTGAGTGAGTGGGAAGGTTCCGTCCTCCATGTGATTGCCGATAGGTGTTCTGATGCGACCGCGAGTCAGGCTGGACTCGTGGGAGCGCAGCGTGACTCTGAGGGACGACGGTCCTGGTTCGAAAGCCGCGGCACTTGCCTGGTGGATGGAGACCCAGCGCATGGAATGGCAAGGTCGTGCGGCGATTCTTGTCCTGGACGCTGACAGCCGCCTGGAACCCGGCAGCTTAGCTGCATTTGCACGCACCCTGCGGAATGGTGTTTCAGCTGCTCAAGCTTTTGTAAAGCCAGAGGCTCCAACTCGTCAGGCCCGACTCGCCGGATGGTCAGAAGTGATTATGCAACGGGTTGACGATGAGGCTCGCCAGCGTCTTGGATGGTCCGTGCCGCTTCGAGGAACGGGGATGCTATTTCGGCCTTCTTTGTTTGCAACGCTTGCGCCCAGACTGCATACCCTTGCGGAGGATCTTGAACTTGACGTTCTGATTGCCTCTCTTGGAGAACGAGTGGTCTTTGTGCCAGAAGCCGTCGTCATTGACCCGAAGCCGCGCCGGAGTCTTGGAGCAGCCCGCCAGCGTGCACGGTGGTTGCAAGGACAGGTGCAGGTTGCGTACGAGTATGCGGGACAGATATTGCGCGCCATGGTCCGCGGCGGCATCGGATCGTTCGTACTCTTCACGCTGCTATTCCTTCGACCAAAGGCACTATTCGTATTTGTGCGAATCGTCGCGGCTCTGCTCGGATGGTGGCGGCCTGCAGTGGTTGGATTGAGCCTTGATGCTCTCTATTATCTTGGTGGCGCTTTCTTTGTGGACAATCGACGACTCTATCTGCGAGATCTACTGGCAACGCCACGGTATCTCGCCATGTGGTGCATCAGCCTCACGATAGCACTGATCAAACGAGGTTGGCTTCGCGCAGGCCGATGAGTATGCAAAATTGAAGATTCTCTTTCCATATCTGGCTCGGTGGCGTTCTGCGAATCGGAGCCGCTACCATCAATTGTTGACCCAATTGTGTCTCCTGGGGCACGAAGTATTAGTCTTGAAAGCGCCACCGATCGCTCTTGATGATATCAGCGCGCAGGATATTCCAGGGCTGGCTACTGAGCTCCCATTGGGCCTCACCCTTGAGCAACTCGAGGTATCGAGACCCTTGGAGGCCTTTTGCCGTTGGCACGTCCCAAACTCAAAACTTCTGAAGAAGGGCTTAATCGCAATATCGTCCGCAAGTCATGTCCGACGCCTCATTAAGGAGCGATCGATAGATGTTGTTCTCCTTTACAACCTGCCTCAGATTCAGCTGCTCGAAACGGTAAATTGTCATGTACATTTCGATCTTGCAGACGATCTAGTCGGGATGCTCAAGGGAGAGATCGGGGGATTCTCGCGATTTGGCGGATTGCGAACCGCGCGCCGTGTGCTGTCGAGGATGATTGACCGAGCAGACACCGTCAGTGTGGCTTCGACGATTCTCAAAGAACAAATAGCGAGACCAGCGCTTTTGCTTCCCAACGGAGTCGACATCACAGAACTTGACAGGGCGGCTGAAAACCTGGTGAGACAATCGAGGCCTTGCGTGGGATTTGTCGGTGCGTTTGAGTATTGGGTCAATTTCGACCTGGTTTTGGCTGTCGCCCGAAGATTGCCTCACGTTTTGTTTCGGCTGGTCGGTGGCGGCCGTCGCTGGACTGATGTAAAGAACGCGGTGTCACGCATGGGTTTGGGTAACGTCGAGCTTCCCGGGGCGGTTCCTTACGAACGAGCCATGGCGCTGGCAGCGACGATGGATGTGTGCTTGCTGCCATTCACTCGCGAGCCAGTCTCCGATGCGGCTTGTCCCCTGAAACTCTTCGAATATGCGGCGCTACGAAAACCGATTGTCAGTACAAGCACGCTTGAGGTAAGTCGCATCGGAAATGGCTGGATAACATTCGCCGACGACGAGGTCGCTTTTGCTGAGGCCGTCGACAACCTTATCGCCAAGCCAGCGATGGCCGCGGATACTGGCGAAGATAGGACGCGCGGTGATCGAGAGCGAGCACGCCTGGCCCGACCTCGCCAGCCGGTTTGTCGATTACCTGGGTAAATCTGCAACTCTTGGTCAGTCTGCCGGCAGTCGGGTCTGCGACATTCAGCTTGAATAACTTATTGGATGTAATGGTAGGCGCGCGCCTGAACGAGCGCTCGTGCAATCATCGGCGAGAGTTTCCCGGGTGGAATAAGTCCCAGCCTGACAGCTTCATTGGTCGCCACAGTATCTTTCAACTGCAAGGCGAGTTCCCAGCTTCTACCGGTCTGCTCATCGCTTGACTCGAGCAGACGCCGCTGCTCTGCTGCGAGATCATCATGGCCATCCTTCTGCAGGAGAGCCATATATGCGGCACGAGTGACGATTGACTGCGGAAAGGATTCAAGGCATCGAGCCAGCAGTTGCGAAGCATCGTTCAGGCGATGGGCCTGTTCGTAATCAAACGCAAGCAGCAGGTAGGCTAGCGGCCGGCTGTAACCGTGCCGGTTCGCAAATTCTACATGGGGGATGCTTTCATCGATGCGTTTCATCTGGTAGAGCAGCAGCCCATACCCGAGGTGAGCGCCTGCATTCCACGGGTCGAGGTCGAGCACACGCTGATAGCGCTCTACCAATCCCTCATTGAAAGGTGCGCTCTCCTTACTGAACCTGAAATCGATCTGGCTTTGCGCCTGCTGACTCGCAAGCACGTTGCTGGCTCGCCAGGCGCTCAGAGCGCAAAGAACCAGGACGAGTGAGATGGCCGCGATCGCGGCCCACTTCGGTAATTGGAAAGCCGGAGCAGCCTCAGGAATGTTGGCCGTGTGAGCCGGAGACCGCTTGTCGTGGGCTCGCTTCGTGCCCCTGGCGTGTGCCGGATCGGTGATTACCTGGCGCGTCGCCGCGAACGCGGCTGTGAGGAGACAACCGACAAGCAACGGCCCGGGCGTGGTTCGAAACGAGAAGCCACTCACCGCAGAGCTGACTCCGAACGCCACAAGACCAGCGATTGCCCCAACGACTATTGGGTTGCCGGCCCTGGATTGCTTTTGCTGTTTCCAAAGGAGCCAAAGTAAGGCGCCCCAGAAGAGTGCGAAGAGCGCGAGGCCGACAATGCCGAGCTCAGCGAAGACTTGCAGGTACTCGTTGTGAGCCATCGGGCTTCGCACCTCATCAAAGTCTTCAGCTGAGGCGGCCTCGAGAAGGCGTCTATAGGCAGGATTGTCAATCACGTGCTTCCGTTCCGGACCATATCCCGACTGAAATCCGCCATTCCCGACACCCACAAGAGCATTATGTTTGGCGGTCTCCCAACCAACCGCCCATATCGCAAGCCTGCTCGTCAGGCCGAGCTCGGTGGCCTCAGGTCGCGCGGAGCGTTGAAGCTCAACAGCCCCACGCAATCGCGCGACGATCTGATGCCGTTTAACATATCCGAATGTACCGCCCAGTATCACCATGACCATGACTGCGGTGGTCAGTCGGCTTTTTTCCCAATCGATCCACCGAAAGATGATCACAACCAGCAGGAAACAGAGAGCTATGAAGAAGCCGAGCAGCGGTCCGCGTCGAAGTGTCAGGATGAGGGCCGCTGTCCCGGAGCCTGCCGAGAGAAGGGCCAGGGCCATACGCCACAGTTCTTTGCTGCTCAGGAAGATGACAACCTGCAGAGGAACGAGAAGCGCCAGCAATTCGGAAGTGATTCCGTGACTGAAGAAGACACCGAACATCTCGTCGCCGTATTGAGAGTATTCGTAGAACTGTGAGATTGCGAGTATCAGAATGACCGCAGACAGGGAGAGTTGTATGAGCATCGCGGCGCGAGGTCCGGCAAGCAGCAACCCGACGCCAAGGAATACGGCAAAGCCCAACCAGATGGTCAAGATTCGAATTCCTTCAGACTTATCCGGCGTCCAGATCAGTGAAACGGCCTGCCACGCCAGGAAGAGAAGCAGGGGACCAAGCAGCCACATCTCAAACCTGCTGACCTGCACAGTATTGGGCGCGCGCAGCAGAGCGACGAGACCCATTCCTGCGAGGAGAGTTGCCGCCAGCGTGTAGACAAACTCCTGCGTCGACAGGCCTCCAGTTGCAAGATCAGGAATGACGAAGAAATTCGGAACGAGTGCGAGGAGCGGAAGGAACAGGAACAGTACTTCCAGCACGCGAGTCGCTGCGGCTGGAGTCTGATAGGCTGGTCTTGGTCTCATTATCGCAAGATTGCTAATCTTGCAGTCAGCGCGTTCAGACAGGAGGCCATCAGCCCAATCACGTGGATGTCGGCTTTCTGTCCGTCTTCGCGGGTGTCGCGTCCGGAGCGCTCGAGGCGGGACGCGATGGCCGGCGTTTGCGCGTGAAGGTCATCTCTTTTTGGGGGACGATTTCGAGGGCTCCGTCGCACTGTGCTTCCTGCCCGGCTTTCGCCTTCCTGGGCTCGGTCTTTGCCTGGTCCTGCGCAAGGGCATAAGTTGCAGTGAGTGAGACTACCGCAAGGGCGAGACCGATTCGGATGACTTTGAGCAGTCGTTGCATAGGGGCACCCTGAGCAAAACAATTGTATCGCAAAGCTGTAGTCTCGCCAATGGCTTTGTCATGAGAGAGAGCAAGACAAATTTTTCTCGCGACTGGTGATTCTTCCGAGTATTGATGACCTTATACTTGATATCATCGAAGGCGTCTCATATAATCCGCGGCGATCAGGACCTGACGATGAGCACGAGACTTCACCACTATGAATCGTGCTTGACCCTTAATGGAATTGTCCGGCTGTCTTGTAGCCGCGGGGTAGGAAGCGTTGAAGTCGAGCAGACTTGAGCCCGCAGTGTGTGAGTTTTGCCACGGAACCGGTTGGGAATCGGTGGCCGGGAAGGGTGTCCGGCCATGTAAGTGCCGCCTCAGTGAGCGCCAGGCACAACTACTTGCGGCGGCGCACATCCCTCCCCGATACGAGGCGTGTTCATTCGATAACTACCACCCGCAGGGGACTGCGCCGAGCGCCAATTTCCTGTCTCAAGCCTACGCGCTGCGTGATTCGAAACACCTTGTGGACGAGTACCCCAATCTCGAGATTGGTCTGCTCCTCCTGGGGCCTTGCGGAGTTGGAAAGACTCACCTCGCCTCGGCAATCATCCGGGCGCTCGTCAGGCAGAAAGGCGTTTCGTGCCTCTTCTATGACTTTCGGGATCTGCTGAAGGAGATTCAGGACAGCTACAACCCGGTCTCTCAGGTCTCAGAGCTGAGAGTGCTTGGGCCAGTTTACGATGCCGATGTCCTCGTTCTGGATGAGCTCGGGGCATCGAAGCCTACCGAATGGGTGCGCGATACGATGACGCAGATCATCAACACGCGCTACAACCACAAGAAGATCACGATCTTCACCTCCAACTATCTGGACGAGCCGTCAACGCCGGGAGACGAGTCCCTCATGGATCGGGTCGGCGTGCGCCTCAGATCGCGCCTTCATGAGATGTGCAAGATGGTTCTCATGCAGGGCGACGACTACCGACTCAAGATTCGCGGTAACCGCGGCCACAAATTCTAACTCAATCAGCCACTGCCTGGAGCGCCGGTCTCCATTGAAATGGCCCACTTGCTCAGTATGGAGTGCGGCGACTTGTCGCCGCTTTTGATTTAGTTATTGGAGTAATGAAGGGGGACCCGGCGGGTAACCCACAGTCCGCAGTGCTAACGCAATAGCGGCGACAAGTCGCCGCACTCATACCCAAGCCATCGGCGCGTTTCATTGTGGTTACGTGTCGCGGCTTTGCGGTGAAAAGTACTCCTTGAAATTGCGGAAACGGTGTATCATATTCCCCATGCCAGTCACGGCCGCGCCAAAAACCCTCCACTCGCGCGCCATGGACAACCTGAAGTTCATCAGGGAGACCATGGAGAACGCCACCTCCTTCACAGCTGTCCCCGGCTGGGGTGGTTGCGTCGTTGGACTTATCGGACTGGCCGCCTCGGTCCTGGCATCGAAACGGCAACCCGCGACCTGGCTCGCTATCTGGACAGTCAGCGCGGTACTGGCTATCGTCATCGGAGCCGTCGCTATGCTGCGGAAAGCCCGGGCTGCCGATCTGCCGCTCTTCACCGGACCCGGAAGAAAATTCGTCCTCAGCCTGACTCCGCCTTTAATCGCCGGCGGTGTATTAACGCCCGTTTTCTTTAAGGCTGGAATGCTGCATGACCTTCCGGGAATGTGGCTCTTGCTCTATGGCACTGGAATCATGACGGGCGGAGCCTTTTCGATACGCATCGTGCCGCTCATGGGTCTCTGCTTCATGACGCTCGGCATCGCCGCGCTCTGGCTGCCGGATGCGTGGGCCAATGGCTGTATGGCGGCTGGTTTTGGCGGGCTGCATATTGTCTTCGGACTGATCATCGCCAGGAGGTATGGTGGCTAAATTGAACGCACGCAGTGACGAGATCGATGTGGACCATAAGGCTCGCCCCGTGCGCCAGGTCAAAGGCATGGATTCGAGTCTCGATCGATTGATCCATGAGCGGGTGCGGCTGGGTATCCTGAGCGCGCTTGCGGTCAACGAGTCGTTGACTTTCAACGAACTCAAGGGGCTGCTCAAGACAACTGACGGGAACCTCAGCGTGCACGCGAGGAAGCTCGAGCAGGCCAAGTACATCATCTGCGAGAAGGACTTCGACGGGCGAGTGCCGCGGACCGCTTATCAACTGAGCAACGGCGGACGCGAGGCGCTGGAGCGTTATCTGAATCACATGGAAGCATTGATTCGCGCAACCCGCCGGCGATGAGTTGACCACCCCTGATCGGCTATTTGGCCGCCGGCAATTTCTCTCCTAAACTTCTTCCATGCTCTTCGTCGTCAATCCGGCCTCGGCGCGCGGTCGCACGCTTGAGCTCTGGAACTCCTTTCGCGGTAATCTCGCCAGATTGGGTCTTAGTGATAAGTCCCACATCACCAGCCGTCCGGGAGAGGCTGTCGAGGTAACGCGGGATGCGCTGAGATGCGGCGAGGACTGCGTGGTCGCTGTCGGTGGTGATGGAACATTGAACGAGATTCTCAATGGCTATCTGGATCAATCGGGCCGTCCGCTTGTTCACAATGCCCGGCTGGGAGTGCTTCCCCTGGGAACCGGCGCCGATTTTTCGCGTTCCCTCGGCATTCCTTCGGGCGCTGCCTCTCTCGAGGCGGCTGGCAGAATGCTTGTCCGAGGCCGTTTCAGGCAAGTCGATGCAGTTGAGATGACTTTCGTAAACGAAGCCGGCCGGAACCAGTCTCGATTCATGATCAATGCCGCAACGGTCGGTCTTGGCGGCGAAGCTGTGCATCAGGTGAACGCCTGGAGAAACACATGGCCCAGGTGGGTTGGTGGAAGAATGCGATACATCGCAGCATCGGCAATCGCACTCAACCGCTATCGAAACGTCGAACTGCGTGTGCTTCTCGACGAGCACCGCGAGATGACGATTCAGAGCAACCTGGTAGTTGTCGCAAACGGGAAGTTTGCTGGAAGCGGAATGATGCTCGCCCCCGAAGCAGAGATCGACGATGGCCTGCTGGACGTTATTCTCACTGAAGGCGCAACACGGCTCGATGTGCTCAGAGAACTGCCCCGCGTCGGACGCGGGCGACACATGAGGAACCCGCGAGTCAGGCAGGCTCGCGCCCGCACCGTGAAGATCGATTCGACTGAGCACCTGCGGCTCGAGCTCGATGGTGACGCTGCCGGGTTTACACCGGCAAGACTGAGCGTCCTGCCCGGTGTCGTCAGATTCGTAATGTGAGTCACTTGACGGAGCCCATGAGACGCAGAATGGGCCGTCTGAGGAATACCAGAATAAGGCACGCGGTGAGGGTTACCAGCCCTACCTTTGCGAAGAGCTGGACAAGCGCAGTTTCGTCAGATGCATTAAAGAGGCCAGCAACCCAGCCTGCGGCGTAGTTTCCAAGCGAGATCGAGAGGAACCAGACTCCCATCATCGATCCCACGAGGCGCGCCGGTGCCAGTTTGGTTACAAGGCTCAAGCCGACTGGGCTGAGACAAAGCTCTCCAAAGGTCAGCAACAGATAGACGACGATCAGCCAAAGCGGGCTCACGCGTCCGCCGCCGGTCAGTGAAGCGGCATAGGCGATGACTCCGAATCCGACTGCAGCGAAGGCGAGACCAGTCGCGAACTTTGCGGGGCCTGATGGATCCCGCCGGCCCAGCTTGAACCAGACCCATGCGAAGACCGGCGAGAGGAGAATCACGTCAATTGGCCCTGCTGCCTGGAGCCAGCTCGAGGGAAACTCAAAACCAAAGATGGAGTTGCGCGTCAGAGACTTGGCAAAGAGGTTGAGGCTCGAGCCTGCCTGCTCGAATGCCATCCAGAAGAGTGAGGAGAAGACGAAGAGGATTCCAATGACGATCAGGCGATTGATTTCGGTCCGCGTCAGAGGTTCCGCCGCAGCCTTGTCCCCCTTGCCTGCTACTCGCCTTTCGGGGAGGTTCCCGACGTGCTCGAGCCGCCTTCTGTGAAGCAGGTATTGAACCAGGCCGAGGGTCATTCCAATGCCGGCAGCCGCGAAACCCCAATGCCAGCTGCTTTGGGGATCGATGTGAATGCCTTGCAGAACGGTCTTGAATCGCGGGTCCTGCGCCAGAAAACCGCAGACAAATGGCGCAATGGTGGCACCGAGGTTGATGCCCATGTAGAAGATCGAGAATCCGCTGTCGCGTCGTCGATCTGTGGGTCCATACAGACTGCCGACCATTGAGCTGACATTCGGTTTAAGCAGGCCCGTCCCGAGAACAATCAGAATCAGGCCGAGGTAGAAACTTGAAAGCGCCGGAAAGGCCATCGAGAAGTGGCCAAGTGCGATAATCACTCCGCCAACAAGAACGGTGAGGCGCGCTCCCAGAAAACGGTCAGCGACCCACCCTCCCGGGACTGACATCATGTATACGGACGCGGTGTAGGCACCATATATGCCCGCCGCCCTGGCAGTAGTAAAACCAAGTCCGCCCTCGGCCGCGGTTGCCGTCATATACAGAATAAGAATCGCGCGCATGCCATAGTAGCTGAACCGCTCCCAGAGTTCGGTGAAGAACAGCGTTGTCAGTCCCGCCGGGTGCCCGGCAATGCCGGACTTATCTGGCATATTCTCAGCTACGGCCGCTTCGTTTTGGATCGCATTCATGGTGTCGGTTGGGTGTGGACAAAGGAACGGGCGCCAGCGTACCACATGGTACGTGGCTCCGCTATTGGACACCGTTCAGATCAACTCTGGCGCCTGCCAGGACTTGGGTTTACACTAGCACTATGGACGAAAGGGATTTTTACACTGAAAAGCCCGAGACCAAGCAGGCCACCTATAGCTGTCCTAAGTGCCGCCAGTCATCCGAATTCTCGATTCGCTGGCTGCGTCGGACGAAGAAGAGCGCGATACCGCGGGGCGCGAGCGAGTTTGACCGCGCAAAGTTCGCCAAGGCGCGCGATTATCTCCTGCGCATCGACGACATGCTGAACTGTCCGAACCCGCGTTGCCGGGCCCGTTTTGAGTTTCCCAACTCTCAAACGGTTTTCTTCATTTAACATAGATCCGCCCACAACAGCCATGGCAACTGAGACGGAGGTGGTGACCGAGCACGACTCGGCGCCGCCCGCGAAGCGCGAGGAGCGCATCTTCCTCGAAGGCCCACAGCCTCGCAAGTGGGAATTCTGGATGGTGCTCAGCATTATGTGGGAGTTCGTTCGTGGCTTTCGCGCGCTCCATTTTGTCGGACCTTGCGTGACCGTCTTCGGTTCAGCGCGCTTTAAGGAAGAGCACCTCTACTACAAGCTTGCTCGAGAAATCGGGGCGCGCCTGAGCCGTCTTGGCTTTACCGTCATGACCGGCGGCGGTCCGGGAATCATGGAGGCGGCCAATAGGGGCGCCAGGGAAGCGGGCGGGGTGAGTATCGGCTGCAATATCCTTCTCCCCCAGGAGCAGCGGCCGAATCCTTATCTGGACCGCTGGGTGACATTCAAGTACTTCTTTGTGCGCAAGGTCATGCTGATCAAGTACTCGTATGCCTTCGTCGTCATGCCGGGCGGCTTCGGCACGATGGACGAGCTCTTCGAGTCGATGACACTCATCCAGACGAAGAAGATTCTCGGTTTTCCCGTAGTCCTGATGGGGAAAGACTACTACCAGCCTCTGCTCGCTCTATTACGCCGTATGGTGGACGAGGGCACTATCTCGCCTTATGACCTTGACCTGCTGCTGATCACCGATTCAGTGGACGAGGCGATTACACACATCCGCAAGCACTCCATCGAACAGTTCGGTCTGCAGGAACGGCGCGTTCCGTCCAACCTGCTGGCGGAGGAGTGAACAAAAGACTAATCCTGTTGTGGATGTTCCCTGGGATCGGCTGGCGGGTAGTTCCAGACCTCGGGCAGCGTCTCGTTGTGCACAAGCACGAGCATGCCGACTTTGGTCATCTTGGCGAAGGGAACGGCCGCGAACATTGGAATACGAATGCAGCCGTGACTAGCGGGCTGGGTCGGAACCTCGGGATAACCATGAATGGCCATGCCGCCAAGGAAATAGTTCGGGTAGTAGAGCCGTCCGAGAGCGCTCTTCTTCCAGCCTGCTATCTTACCCAGCATCCTGAAGTGACCCGGCGGAGTGATTGCGCTGCGTGTCCAGCCCTCGGACTTAAAATCCTTGCCGCTTCCCGTCGAGACCGGCAGGATCTTACCGACGACACCGTCATCGTCCACAAGAAAAAGAACCTGACGATCGAGGTCCACTTCCACGTGCGCGGGGCCTTTCTCACGAGCAGCCGGCCTCTCGGCAACCATTAGTGCTTCGTAGTCAGCGCGGGTGAGGGTGCCAGTCCGTTTCAGATCTGAGACCTTCTGAAACGCGATCATGCCCTGGCGAGTCTGATCATCCCACTTGCCGTCGAGAGGTCCCGTCCAATAGGAGAGCTCAGCCAGCCGTTCTTCGGCTGCACGATAGTCCTTGGCGGTCAACGGCTTGGGCTTTGGCGGGGCCTCTTTCTTGGCCTCTTTCTTAGTCTCTTTCTTGGCGGGCTTTGCCTTCTTTGAGGCCGCAACTCGTCTCGGTCGGGTTGTCTGACCCAGGACAGTTGATCCGATTAGCGCGAGAGAGACGAGAATAACGATTGACTTATGGAGTGAAGGCCGTAAAGAGCACGCGGTGAAGCATTACACATAAGAGTATGGACATTTGGCTGGTCAGTCAACAACCTTTTGCTCGTTGAGGAAATACTAAGGTCTGCGAGCAGGTCGTGGCGACCGGCTTAGTATGGAGTGCGGCGACTTGTCGCCGCTTTTGAGTTAGTTATTGCATGATGAAGAAGAATCGGGCTGTCAAATCATCGATCACTGCAGTAACTAAATCAAAAGCGGCGACAAGTCGCCGCACTCCATACTGAGCCAGTGGGCGCACTTCCCAGCCGTCAGCCGCAGGAGCGGCGCTCGGCTCTCCTCTCGCGCTCCCGGCGTTGCCATTCATGCAGGCAGTCCCGGAGCGCGTTACCGAACTCCTCGAAGTCCACCGGCTTCCCCGCCATCCAGGAGAAAAACGGCGCGCCCCCTCGAAGCGGCCGCCGCGCTCGGTATGAACTTCGTCTTCGTAATACGAAACCACCTGCCTCGCCGCCATCGCCACCACCGTCAACGTGCTATCTTCGGCGAGCGGGGCGAAGAGCCCTTTGACGTGCTCGTCGAGTTCGAACAGTCTTGCGAGGATTCTATTGAACTGCGTCACGGCGAAGCGAGCTTCACTCTCGCCTGCGCCGGTCCATTGAACACGTACCGCCGTCCGTGACATGCGATTCAAGACGTTGATCAACTTCTTAAGCTCCTGCTCTCTATCCATTATTTCCTCCTTCGCGCCCCCGCCGAAGGCGCGGCTTTAAGCACCTTGAGTGCTTTCTGAGCACCTGGCGCAAGCTCCAGACGCAGCCGATTCTTGGCCGCATGCAGTCGCCACTTGACGGTCGTCAGCGGCAAACCGAGAAAGTCGCTGATTCGCTTGAGAGACATCTCATCGTAGAATCTCAGCTTCAGTATCAACCGGTAATCATCCTCAAGCGTGTCGATCGCTGCGCGCACCCAGGCGGTCTCGAACGCATCTGTGGGCGCCATTGGACGAGCAAGCGCTTCGCTATGCTCAATCAGGGCCGTATCGAGATCGACGCTGCGCTTCTTATCTTCTCGCAGCCGCTTGCTCGTCCTGAGAGCGGCATGCCGGGTGATCGCGTAAAGCCATGAAGCGAAACGTTCGGGCTCCTCCAATGAGGGCAGCGCCTTGAACGCTGAGAGGAGCGCCTCCTGCAGCGCATCCTCTGCGAGCTCCGTACCGACAATCGACTGCGCCACGCGATAGGCCGCCGGGCGATATCGCAAAGCCAGGCTGTCGAACGACCTCAGATCGCCAAGGATCGCTCCCAGCACCAATACTTCGTCGGGGAGATTGTCCAGACGGGTCTGACGTCCTGCCATGCGTTCGCCTCGAGCCTTACTATTCCAGAGACATGGAATACGAAAAAGGATAGGTTCGAAACGAGCTTTTTTTGAGAGCGGTGATCCGGTCTTAGCCGGCAGTGCGGGCTGGCTTCAGTGCAAGAGCCGCGCCTTCTGGTGTCGCCGGACGCGGGGCCGGTGAGGCTGTCGTAGTACATCTTGAATGCCATCTTGGCGAGCTTCCAGGCTTTGCCCCATTGAATCGTGTGGTCCTCACCGTAGAGAAGCTTCTTGAGGTACTGATCCCTCAGGAAACGGCCCTCGCGCTTGAGCATGAATTCCTTCGCGTATGGCCGGGCAACCTCGAAGAAACTAAAGTTCGGGTCCATGACTATCCCGATACCCTCGAGTGTCATGATCGCGCGGATGATATAGGTGAAGTTGGATGGAATCGTGAACGGATACTCGTACATGACTTCGGCAAGATCGTAGGTCAGCTCCTTGAAGCGAACCTCACCCAGCCTCAGGTTGAGGTAATCCGAGAAGAGTTGCTCGACTACCGGGCGTATGAGCTCGAAGTCGATCTCACGGGCGAGAAAATTGAGATTGATCAGGTCCTGCGTCAGTCCCTTCACGTCACGCTCGACGATATGGAAGAACGCGTCGATCATCTTGCTTTGAAGGTCGGCCGTAATTCGTCCCACCATGCCGAAGTCAAAGAATGCCAGTCGCCCGTCCGGCATTACGCGGAGATTCCCCGGGTGCGGATCCGCATGAAAGAAGCCGTCCTCAAGAAGCTGTTTGAGATATGTCCTGGCAATGAGATTTACGACGTTCCTGGGCTCGACTCCGCGAGCCCGCAGCATATCCAGATCGAGCACCTTGTCGCCGCCGATGTATTCCATCGTCAGGACCCGCCGCGAGCTGTGTTCCCAATAGATCCGCGGAACATGCACTTCCTTCCACTTGCGGAAGTTCTTACGGAAGGTCTCGGCGTTCTTACCCTCCTTGACGTAGTCCATCTCTTCGAAGATGACCCGCGCAAACTCGTTGAGAGTTCCTTCCCAATCGACCCCGCGCACGAGGCGCGGAAATCTTGTCATGAACCGGGCTATGCTCCGCAGGACTGCGAGATCGAAGTTTATGATCTTGTCCAGGTGGGGACGCTGCACCTTGACCGCGACGTCCTCACCTGTGTGAAGACGCGCCCGATAGACCTGCCCAAGCGAAGCCGCCGCGATCGGATCGCTTCCGATCTCGGCGAAGACTATCTCGGGCCCCACACCCAATTCGCGCTCAATAATCCTGGCTGCCTCGGCATTGTCGAATGGAGGCACGGCATCCTGAAGCTTGCTCAACTCCTTGATGTAGGCGAGCGGCAGAAGATCTGCTCGAGTAGAAATTGACTGGCCGATCTTGATGAATGTTGGTCCCAGGGCGAGCAACTGCCCGTGCAGCCATCGAGCCTGCCATTCGAGATGGCGTTCCTCGGACTCCCCACCTTCTCCAATGAACCAGCCCCGGTGGTAGACAAAGACGAAGAGATGGTAGAGGGCGAAGGTCCAGACGATATGCACGGCGCGAAGCCATCCGCGAATGCCGTGCCCTTTTATTTCCAGGGATGCGTCGTAAGTTGCCGCCGGAGAGTCGGGATGGGCACTGATCAGGGCCTCAGTCGCCGCCGAAGATGGAACCGGTTCTGAAGGTTGAGCCAGTGAACGCCTTTCGATCAAATCAGTAGTTGCCATTCCAGTAATCGCCGCCACTCCAGCAAGTTACAGTTGCCAACCTCAAGTCTTACTTGAAAGTCAGCGCGCCTCTGACGAATCCTGACTCGAAATATCTGATCGCCCGGCCACGATCCCGCTCGATCTGCTGTCGCAAGTCTCCAACGCTCTCGAACTTCCGCTCCGCTCGCAATCGATGGAGCATCCTCACCCTGATCGTCGCGCCATACAAATCGCGATCAAAATCGATGATGTGCGTCTCGATCTTAGACTCGAGATCACCGCCAAAGGTTGGCCGTTTCCCGATGTTTGTCACGCTTCGATGCCACACTCCATCTACTAGAGTGAGTGTAACATACACACCATCAGCCGGTAATACGCGGTTCTCGATCTCCAGGTTCGCAGTAGGGAAGAGAATCTCGCGGCCGATGCCTCTGCCGCCGGTAACACTACCCTCGATTCCATAAGGTCGCCCAAGCATCCTCCGGGCAAGATTCACACGGCCCGCCTTGAGCAGCCGGCGAATCATAGTCGAACTGATGCGGTGATGTCTGAGGCTGACCTCAGGCACCTCACCGGCACGAAAACCAAGCCGTTCGCTGATATTTCGAAGGACCTCGATATTGCCCTGTCGATTGTGACCGAAGGCGAAGCCCTTTCCGAGATAGACCTCCCGAGCCATGAGACCGTCGCAGATAAAACGCTGTACAAACTCGACCGCCGCGAGGTCAGCGAGCTCCGGAGTGAAGTCAAGCACGACGACCTGACCCATGCCGAGGTTCTTGAGTCCCTCCATCTTCTGATGGAACGTCTGGAGGAGTGGCGGGGCCGTCTCGGGCTTCAGGACCTGGCGGGGATGGGGATCAAAAGTGATCAGCGTGGGTGTCGCGTTGATGAGCAGCGCGCGCTCGACGACAGTATGAACGATTGCCTGATGGCCGAGGTGAAGTCCGTCAAATACTCCGAGCGTAAGCACGGTGGGGCGGCGGATTGATGGATCATCGATTCCGTGAAAGATTTCCATCACAGAAGTTGGGCGCACGGAGCGGTATGGAGTGCGGCGATCCGGGGGAGTAGCCACAAAGAGCACAAAAAACACAAAGGGAACAGCTCGGGCCCCCTTTTGTGTTTTTGTGCTCTTTGTGGCTAACTCCCTCTGGGTCGCCGCACTCCTACCCGCGAACTACCGTTTCAGGCTCACAAACTGCATGCGAAGCTCGGCGAGCAGATTCTCGAAGAGATTCTCTTCATCATTCGTCAGATTGCCTTCAGTCTTCTCGCGAAGCATGGCCAGCATGTCGATCGACTCTTTGGCGGCCTCGAGGTCGACCTGTCTCTTGCCGGTTCCGGGATGCTCGACCATTCCGAGGTAGACGAATGCTGAAGACGCGATTCCCATCAGGAACTCACTGAAGAGGCTGGCTTCTCCCTCGGGGCCTTCGGACTCGAGCGGAAGCTCAGGATGGAGTCGGTCTGCGCTCTCCGATTGTGTTGACGGCAACGGCCCTGCTGCTGCCGGCTGCGTGGCGGCGGCAGCCTCTGCCTGGCGCCCGGCTTGCGCCTCAACCGGCATATCCTCGCGCAGCGTTCCATCAGCATTGAAAGGCCGACGATCGATTAACTTAAAAGTACCATCACTCTCTACACCCATGCGGACCTCACTGGTTGATCGAAAATTGTTACCCAAAACGAAATCCTACCACGGTTCGGTGGTTTGTGCCCGCCTCGCCGCGATAAGAGAGCTGTTACTTGGGGATATCAACCGAATTACTCGTCAGTGTAGTCGAGAGAGCGCGATCCAATTCGGCCACTGCTTTGGTGTAGTTGGTCTGGGCTCGAAGAAGCCGGCTCTCAGATGATGAAAGGGCATTCTGCCGGTCGAGGACAAAGTAATTCGTCGACTGACCAGCGTCGAATTTTCTGACCTCGCTCTCGTACTGCAGCCGAGCGTCGTCGCGAGATTTGCGCGCGGCTTCGATTCTCAGCCTGGCGGTCTCCACCGCCTGCAGCGCATTCCGCACCTCGAGCTCGATTCGCTGCGCAGTCTGCTGCCGCTGAACGTCGATCTGCTGACCCTCGACGAGCGATCGCCCGAGCTGAGCCTGGGCCGTACGATTGCGCAGAGTAAGGTTGAAGTTCAATCCCAGTCGATAGGCGCGAAAATCGTTTCGGAAGAGGTTCTCGAGGCTCTTGCCGTAGCCGCCAATCAGAAAGTCCGGAACGGCGATGTTGGTGTTGACCGGGATCGGCGGAAGTCCGACCAGCTCCGAGAGCATGTTGACGCGGGTGTAAAGCTGCGCAAAGCCTGCGGTCAATGGGTTGGCCTGTGAGCGAAGACCACCCGCAAGACCGTTGCTGCCATACGAGGCAAAAAAGTCGATCTGCGGCCTGGTCTGGTTACGATAGTATGCCGCATCAATCTGATTGAGCTCCCCACGAAGCCGATACTGTTCCATCTCCGGTCGATTGCGGAGCGCAAGTTTCAGCGCATCGTCGAGCGGCATGAGAGGCGCAGGATCGACCGTTGGAGTCTCAACCGGCTCGAGCGCCGAATTCCAGAGGGTCGCATTGCTCGGGGAGATGAGCAGTGCCTTGAGCGCCCCCTCGGCTCGCTGGATTATTTCAACCGCCTGCTCCGCTTCATCAGTGCGACGCTCCACCTCGACCCTCGCCGATGTTACCTCGGCACGAGCCAGCGTCCCTCCCTCCGCGAGCCGCTCATTATGCTCGAGCTGTCGCTGGGCGAGGTCCACCGATTCACGCTTGATCTGCTCATCGCGTCGCGCAAATGCCATCCCAGTAGGCGCTCTGTACCTGCGAAATGATTTCAATGACGCGCTGGCGGAATTGGCTATCCGAGATGTCGAGCCTCTTACGCGCGACCCGGAGCTGCCGTCGCGTCTGGTCGATTGTGCGGTTTCGCCATAACGGCTGAGTGAACGCAAGAGTGTAGCTTGTCGGAAACGTCGGATCGAGATCGTAGATCAGGTTGCTCGTCGTCGAACGTCCATTGTTGATTGTTGCCTCCACGCTGCCCCCCTGTGACGGCAGTTTTAGATTGAACGTGCCGGTGCCGGTCAGCGTGTCGGAGAGGACGCTGCCGTTCTGACCAATGAGTATCGAAGAGACCGGAATCGTACTGCGGTCATACTGAAGACCGAATGCGAGCGTCGGGTCATAGGCCCCCTCCGCCGCCCGGAGATCGAACTCATTCATCTTGACCGTCAGCTTTTCGATTTCGATGTCTCGATTGTTCTCGAGCGCAAGCAGGATTGCGTCGCGCATGGTCAACGGCGTTCTTTTGTTGACATCTATCCCTACCCTGCGCGCCGCGGGCGTCGCCTGCGACGGTGTGGATTGCTGGGCGGCGATGCTCTGGCCCAACCCGAAAACAAGTACAGCCATCAGTAGAAGCCTGGCAGTAATCATGACTAACTAGAACTCCTTTCCAAGACCACTCTGGACAGCGCGCCGGTAGACAATTCCGGCGACTCCAATGTCCTCGATCCCCACTCCAAGCGATTTGAAGAGCGTGATTTCATCATCGTTCTGGCGCGCCTTGAGCCCGCCGCCGATAAGCTCTCGAAGTGTATGGACGCGCTCCCAGACGATTATCCCTTTCTCAACCGGGCTCACCAGTTCACCTGCTTCGATCCTCGCCTGATCGAGATCATCGACAACGATCATAGAAGCCCGCTTACGACCTCGTCGTCGATCTCTCTTCGCAACAGCGAATTGCTTCCCGCGGCATTGATATGGGTGCCGGGCCTGATCCACGCCCCGGAGAGGACCGGCTCGCGCGAGCTCGTGATGGTTGAGATGATGTCCGCGTCCGTGGCTGCCTTTTCAGCAGCGTCGACCGCGGTGACTTCGACATTCGTGAGCCTGGTCTTCATCTCCGAGCAGAATCTCGACCGGTTCGCCTCAGAGCGGCTAAAGACCTTGACGAGATTGATATCGCGCACTCCGGCGATCGCCTCGAGCTGCGTCTGCGCCTGCCATCCCGTACCGTAGACTCCCGACGACCCGGGAGTTGGGGCGAGACATGTACTTTGTGGCTACGCCGCTCGCCGCACCGGTACGCACCTGGCCAAGACGATCGGCCTCCATGAATGCCAGCAGTTCTCCCGATTCTGCATCGTAGAGGCTCACGTGGAAGTGGGCCTTGCCCCGGGCGACCGTGTAGGCCTTCAGTCCGAGATGACCGGTCGCGCTGACCGCTCCAGCTCATGACATTCAGCACGGAGCCGCCTGCTCTGACTCGGCGTCGTGGTTGATTGGTTGCCTTGCCAGCGGCCTGCGCCTTGAAGACGCCTTCGACGGCCTCGAGCGCGTCCTGCATATTGAGAAGTTGACTCACGTCAGCTTCGGTAAGAAAGAGTGCCATGTTCGAGTGACCTCCGTA
>CAVUOF010000026.1:0-104125 GCA_963743045.1 uncultured Acidobacteriota bacterium | reverse complement strand
ATGCCCGCCATACGGTGACGGCTGTGGTAACCGGCAAACCGATCGACCTTTCGGGCTCACGAGGGCGGCTCGAGGCCACGGGACGCGGGTTACTCTGTGTCACCAATGAAGCAGTCAAACGCTTCAAGCTGAGACCCTCCGAGACCCGAGTTGTCATTCAGGGCGCTGGAAATGTCGGGGCTACGGCGGCGAGGTTGATGTATGACACCGGCTACAAGGTTGTGGCGATGTCGGACATACACGGCGGTATTTCGAACCCGGGAGGTCTCGATGTGCCGGTTGTCCTCGACTACCTTGCCCGAAACAGGAGTTTTGAGAAGTTTCCGGAAGCCGAGCCTGTCTCAAACCACGAGTTACTGGAGCTGGATTGTGACGTTCTGCTGCCGGCCGCCACGGAAAACCAGATTACCAGCCATAATGCAGACAAGATCAAGTGCCGGTTCCTTTGCGAGGGGGCGAACGGTCCGACGACTGCGGCGGCCGACGACATTCTTGAACAGAAGGGCATCTTCGTAATTCCGGATATCCTGGCAAATGCGGGTGGCGTGACCTGCAGTTATTTCGAGTGGGTTCAGGACCGTATGGGGTATTTCTGGAAAGAGGATACGGTCAACGAGCGGCTGCAGGACATAATTGTAGCGAGTTTCAACGAAGTCTGCCGTTATGCCGATATGCATGGCGTGAATATGCGAATTGCGGCCTACATGCTGGCTGTAGATCGGGTGGCATTCATAACGCGGACGCGTGGAATTTACGCGTGACGGCAGGTTCCGAACCCGGAGGCCGGGTTTGAGTACAACAACTGGCGCGGGAGGAGCGCGAGAGTGCCGGTGGCCACCGGTGGCACTAAATGTATCCGAACGTACACTTACCGCTTGATTTATTGTTCTGGATAGGTTATTGATGATACCTCTTTTAAAAGATTGCCCCCCGATTTGCCATTAGCTGTTTTGCTTTCCCCCAATGTGTGATGGTTAGTTTTGCGTTAACTCCGTCTCCTCGCTGGTCAACGATGTTGAGAGAGAATCTGAGCCGACGGGTTTCGCAGGCGCATCTTCCCCAGTCCAGTTGAATCTCAAATCAGCGTCTTGAGCTATGCGGGACATCGTCGTATGTCCGGTAAATGGAACAACTTTTGGATTGACATACCGGGGCCTATCGTATAGATTTCCGCGAGTAGTTACCCCACATCGTTTCATGGATTACGGTAGTCGACACATCTCGCCCGAGAGGTGCGTCGGCTGACATACGTATCAGGCTCTTTGAAGGTCGTCGCGGAGACGCGCATCAGAATTTCGGATTTTTCGGACTGGATCGATTCGGGAGCGTGACGGAAGGCTGGAGAAGGTTATTTTAGACCAGGCCCAAGTCATCATAACAACGGAAATTAAGAAGAAGACAAGTCACCCCACTTCCAGGAGGAGATATATGAGTTCTGCGAGAAGATTGCTCGGTCTGCTGTTGGTGCTCCCGCTGTTAGGGGCGCTGGCCGCAGCGCAGACCCCTCGATCTACCGACGACCCTCGAAACCTGGCCCCGACGGTCAACGGCGGGACCGGGCTCTTCACTGTCTACGACGCGCAGACTTTGAGGAAGGGTGAGTTCAACATCGGGCTCTTTGCGAATCACTTTCACCGTGATCCAGGCGACCTCGCGTGGCAGGTCTATCCGATCAATTTCCAGATCGGTTTCTCAGATCACTTTGAAATCTTCGTAAACTTCGAATACCAGCGTGTTGTCACCGTCGGTCAGCCGGTCCTGCTGAGCGGCTTCTACCTCCCGGATGTACGGACGCCAGGCTTGCCAGTGGGACGTAGCGTTATCGTTCCAGGGCAGAACGTAGCGGCGTTCACGGTCGGGATCCTTGCCGCAACGGCGGATTCGCTGGTCCCTGTCGCGCGCCGACGGTAGGTGGTGTCGGTGGCTTTGCCTCAGGCCCATTTGTGGCCCGTCCAAGCGGCAATGATACCGCGGTCTATCCCGGCTTTGGCGCACCGGTCGGAGGCATTCTTCCCGCGATCCCGCCGAATTCGGTCCCTGACTATTATCCGGACGCGCCGTTCCTGTCTCGCTTCTCCGATCACCATACCGGTGACTTCTATATTGGCGGCAAGTGGCGCCTGACTGGTCCGAAGAATCCGTTTGGCGTAGCGATCATTCCGATCTTCAAGATCGACACAACCAGCGACCTTAGCACAGGTCTCGAGCGCGGCCGAGGAACCGGCGCATTGCAATGGGGCGCCCTCGTTTCCTTCGATGGCCGTCTTTCCAAGTATGTCAATCTGAGCGCAAACACCGGGTACATTCATCGCAAGAATCCAAAGGCCGAGAACATGAATCTCGGTCCGCTGTGCGCTGGTTGCGGAGTCATCCAGGGCTTTGGCTCGAGCGAGTCGGCTCTCGACCTGCCGGACTACATTAAGAGCGGTGTTGGTTTCGACTTCCCGCTCAGCAACTACCTCCAGTTCATCGTTGAAGTCGATTCGATCTGGAACGTCGGCGGCCGGACGCCGTCACTGCTTGAGAACAACCCGGTCGACCTGATCGCCGGAGCTCGAATCTACCCGCGCCGCTCGTTCTCGATCAGCGCGGCCTATCAGCGGCATCTCAACTGGTTTGGGGATATCGACTCGCGTCACGGCGCGAACGGCTTCATCTTCGGACTCTCGTTCGGCCATTACCATGCTCGCGAAGAACCCATTCTTCCGAACCAGCCGCCCGTCGTAACTCTGGAAGTTGGAGCGGTGACGGCGGTGGCGACCAATGTTCAGCGTGCTTCTGCGGCGACTGTTTGCATTGGCGATACGGTTGCTCTCAGAGCGAATGCATCCGATCCGGATGGCGACACGCTGCTCTACTCTTGGCAGACCACGGGTGGACGGATTGTCGGCGATGGACCGAATGTGACGTTCGACAGCGCAGGCCTCTCAGCTGGGGATTACACGGTTACGGTGCAGGTGGATGATGGTTGCGGTTGCGTGTCTTTCGACTCGAAGGTGATTCACGTCGAGAACTGCCCGCCGAACATCAACTGCTTCAACACGAGTCTTGATGTGACGCCGGCTTCATCGACTGTTCAGCCTGGTGAGGCGGTCAACTTCTCGACTCCGGGCGTAACCGGCGGTCAGAACTACGGCAACGTGAGCTACACCTGGACTGCTTCGGCCGGCGCTATCACCGGCAGCGGCACCAGCGCACGCCTCGACACGACGGGGGTTGCTCCGGGCACGACGATCGATATTCGCGTCGCGGCCAGCAGCGAACTCGGCGGTTGCTCGGCGAGTGGCTCGGCTCGCGTGGGTATTTCGGTACCGCCAGTGGTAACACCGCCAAGCTTCACTGAGTTGACACCGTGCACCACGTTCAAGCGGAACAGCGCACGCGTCGACAATGCTTGCAAGGCAGTCCTTCAGGATGCCGCAAACCGGCTCCAGGCTGATCCGCAGGCGACGCTCGTGGTTGACACCTTCCGCAGCGATCGAGAGAAGGAAGGACTCGATCTGCAGCGCGGCAGGAACATCCGCGATCGGCTGGCGGACGGCTCGGTCGGAATCACCATCGATCCGAATCGGATCACGGTGCGTCCGAGCGGCGTCTCGACCGATGGCAGCCAGGCGAGGCTCTACTTCGTACCGCAGGGTGCAACACCGCCTGCGGGTGCGGCACCGGCGGACCTTGGTCCAGTGACCGTGCAGAAGCAAGCACCGCGCCGTGCGGCAAAGAAGAAGAAGAAATAGACTAGCCTTGGGCTAGATTTGAAGGGGCAGGCGTTCGCAAGATCGCCTGCCCCTTTTGCTTGTGCGCTCGCCGGAGCAACACGTTGTGGCGGCCCCAATGTGCACTCGTAGGGAGGGCTCGAGATCCGCCCCCAGACGGATTACCATTTGGGCGGCTTGCGAGCCGCCCCTACGAGTGATACGTGGTGCCCCTCAATCAGTTGAGGGGCCCACGCCGCGTCGCTTGGCACGTGCAATCTGGAAGGGCGCATTGAGGCGCTCGTAGGGGCGTCTCGGGAGCCGCCCCCACACGGACCAATCATTTAGGGCGGCTCACGAGCCGCCCCTACGAGTGATACGCGGTGGCGCTTAACCGGTCGCGGCCGACGCGGCGTGACTGGCGCGTGCAATCTGGAAGGGCGCATTGGGCGCTCGTGGGGGCGGCTCGCGAGCCGCCCCCAGACGGACCAACCATTTAGGGCGGCTCGCGAGCCGCCCCTACGAGTGATACGCGGTGGCCCTTAACCGGTCGCGGCCGACGCCGCGTGACGTGGCGCGTGCAATCTGGAAGGGGCGCATTAGGCGCTCGTAGGGCCGGCTCGCAAGCCGCCCCCACACGGACCAACCATTTAGGGCGGCTCGCGAGCGCCCTACGAGTGATACGCGGCGCCCTTAACGGCCCTCGGCCGCGAGTGGGATGCACCTCCAATAGCCCATTTGGAAGCTCGTAGGGGCGGCTCGCGAGCCGCCCCCACACGGACAAGCATTTTAGGGCGGCTCACGAGCCGCCCCTACGAGTGACACGCGGCGCACCTTAACGGGTCCCGCGGCTATCGTGCATCCTGGGCCATCTCCATTCGAACAACTCGGATAGCGTCCTCGCGTCGGCGAGCCCGCTGCGACTGATACGCGCCCGATTGCTTTGACTCTACCGCGCCTCTGGAACGCAGCCAAAAAAAAGGCGCATGCGGTAAACGCATGCGCCTTCAAATTCACAATTGATCGCGAGCCTAGTTGATTTTTCCGAGGTTCACGGTGTTGGACGGCTTACCCTCAACATTCAGGATAAGCGACGACGGTCCGTGTCCGGCGAGACTGCGTGGGATCAAAAGGTTGACCTGATCCTCGCCCACGAATGCACCCTGCGGTCCAGCAAATGCGACTGGGAAAGGGGTCCCATCGATGCTCGCCATAACCTGCGCGAGACCATTATTGAAACGGATTCCCGTACCGAAGAGGATCAGGAATATCTGATCTCCGGCCGGCCCAAGGTTGATATCCACCGGAACGAACTCCGTTCCGTTGAACGTCGCCACGGCCTCGTTAGAGGTGGCTCCACCCGGCTTAACCCTCAATATATAAGCAGCTGGAACACCCTTGCCGTTCGAGTTGGCAGTGAACAGCCCTGGCGAGACGCGAGCCACAGTGACACTTCCCGTCGAGACGGTTTGCGTCTCCGGCCGTGATGGTTACCGTAGCTGGGCCGTCGACTGTTCCGGCTGGTACCTGGAAGTTGACCTGGTCCGATCTCACAAAGAGCAGACCAGCTTGACGATCGGTGTTACCAGCGTCCCTGACGGTCACCGTCGTCCCACCGAGGTTCGTTGGTAGCGGATTGGTCTGTGCGCTTGCCGTGGCCGTTGCAAGACCGCTTCCGAATCCGGATGCCAGAGACTCGGGAGCAATGGTCTGTCCCTGAGCGAAGCTGGCAGACGAGACCGTTGTCACTGCTACAGACGCACGAATCAAAGCACGGACTGAATCATTACCAGTGTCGGTAAAGACGATATTGTTATTGGGCAGCGTAGCTATATTGCAAGTCTGCGGGATTGTACCGGGAACAGGCAGGCTCAGAGCGGCATTTGCAGCAGGACCGCCATCTCCGGAGTAGCCCCGGCTCCCATTGCCGGCAACGACCGAATTGCCCGAATCAGTCAACTGCAGAACCTGACTGGTACCAGCGTTCGTAACGAAGACATTCCCGTTGAGATCGATGGTGACATCTCGCGGCTGGTTGAGAGTTCCTCCGATGGAGGTAAAATTGCCACCACCCGGCGTATCCTGACGCACCACGCGATTCTGACCAGTGTCCGCGATGTATACCCGTCCCTGGGAATCTACCGACACGCCAGACGGCTTGCTGAGCGACGAGAAGAGCGTGTTGATTATTCCCGATCCGGCGTCAACCACCCTGACGCGGTTGTTTCCAGGATCTGCTATGTAGAGATTCCCGTTTGCACCAACCGCCACATCGGTAGCGAAGACAATCGCCTGAGTGGCAACCCGTCCATCGCCGATGTCGATCGGATTGGAGCCCGGACCCGGTCGGAGGCCCGCAATGTCCTGAATCTGTCCTGGCGCCACACTGACTCCACAGACAGTCACAGTGGCTCCAGACGTGTTGATGAACCTGACGATGCCGCTGTAAGGGTCTGTCACCTTGTTTGGAAACCTTCTGCCCGCCTGCGAGTCGGCTACGAAGATTCCATTCGGGGTGATTGCCAGACCCTGTGGCGTCTGGAAGCTGGCGACAGCAACGTCATTATTGGCAGGCGGAATCTGTGGATTTTCCGGATCCGGCTCCGGAACCGGTTGACCGACGTTGAAGTTGAGCGAAGCGATCTGTCCGGGCTGGACCGTCTGCTGTGAGCCCGTTCCGGGGAATAGTGTGACTGCAGCGCCGGTCCGATTGACGAAGCGAATCCGCCCCTGGCCGCTATCCGCAATATAGAGGTTTCCTGCGGCGTCGCTGACAACTCCGGTTGGTGTCACGATGTCTGAACTAACGGCTGGGACCCCGTCATATGGCGGCTTGGCGCCGTTCCCAACGATGGTATTGATCGTATTGGGTGCGACGGTTACATTCGCAATGGTCACGTTGCCGCCGCTTGTGTTGACGTAGCGGACTCTGCCGAATCTCAGATCCGGGATTATCACGCCGTTGCCATCCGCTCCCGAGAGCTTGCGATATACCATCCACGCTTCCGGCAAGGTTCAGACCTGCACTGGTTGCCGGTCCGCCATCCCCGCAAGTTGGCGTCACGGAGGGATCGCAAGCGGATCCTTGATTTACAGGCGACGTATACCCGGCCACCGGGGTGCCTCGGTTACCGTCGATCCTGACAATCTGCTGAGCGTTGCCAACTGCGACGTAGACAGTTCCGTTGGGCGCGACTCCGAACCCAACCGGGAAGAAAAGATCGCCGGCGAGGGTCGTAATCGTATTTGAGCCGTCCACGCGGCGCACCGCGCCAGGATTGCTGCGAGCGTCTCCGCCTTCGGCAATCAGGAGATTGCCGCTCGTATCGAAGGCGATTGCCATCGGCGTGACAATCCTGGCTGACGTTGCCGGCCCTCCGTCTCCGTTGCCTTGGGAAGGTGTACCGCCGCCCGCGAAAGGATTGTCGTTATCGCCACTAACCCGAAAGACCCTCGAGCCACCAATGTAATAGAACTCGCCTGCCGCACTGAGTGCCAATCCCTTTGGATTCGGATTGGTGCCCGCATCAATGCTGTGTATGGAGACGACCTGCGCCCGGAGGCACATTCCTTCCCGATATCTGAAACAGTTGTTCGCGCTCACATTGACGGCGCGAATTCCGGTTGCGACATCGAGCAGATAGAAGGCATTGCCGCTTGGATCCACCGTCAGCCCGGAGACGGTGCCGAACTGGAGCGTCCCGCGCAGTGGTGTCGAACGGATTCGCGCCGCCGCCCGCTACAAGGCCTATGCTATTGGGCGGGATCAACTGCTCCAGCGAGTGTCAAAGGGTTTGAGGACGTGTTAACAAACCGAATGACTGGGCCCTGGTTGAGATTGTCGACAACGTAGAATCCCCGACCCGGATCGCGCGCAACGATCGATGGCAGAACCATCGGAGCCTGATTGGCCGGAACCGAGCCGGCGAATCCTCCGCCCGCAACTGTGACGATCGTCGTCTGTCCGCCCTGCGCGCTGGCATCCCGTTGCTGCCAGACCAGTGAGGCAGCGGCCAGGATCAGCAGCGTCGCCGCCATTACAGGGATGCGATATCGTCTCAATCGTGACGACTCTTTCTTCATGGTAGGTCTCTCCTCATGCAATTCAGAAAAGATCAAAAGTCCGGTTCGATGCGACAAGATGATCGCCTGGCATCAACGATGATTGGCGATCAGTGTATGTTTCGTGGCTGTTGACGAAACAGTGGTTAGCTCGACGCGACCAGGCCTCCGATGAGACCCCAGGCCGTACGCGACCCGGAGTTGCGCTTGAGGCATAAAGAGACCGACCGTGGCTCGCCGTGCTTGCCAAAACGAAACCGAGAGTGAATCCAAAAAGATTCGCTTGTCTCACAAGCCTTTTGAGCCCGCGGTCGAAATAGCGCGAACTCGTCGATGTTGTGGGGGGCAGATTTGTTGCGACGTTGCTTGCACCTTGCGGCAGCGGGATTGGCTTGTGTGAGGCAACCAGCAAGCACTACTACCCGGCGGGGCGATTACCACCCTAAAGCAAGCGATATTAGACCATCGGTCCAGATTCAAGTCAAGACCAGTGTTTTTCGAGGCCAGACTCGCGATTGGCATTGAAGAATCGGCTGTATTATTCTGATTACATATGACGAACCAAACTCCTACCAGGACACTCGCGATAATCAAGCCTGATGCGGTCGCTGCGCGACAGGCAGGAAACATCATTCAGCGAATTCTTGACCAGGGATTCAATATTCGAGCCCTGAAGCTCATCCAATTGACTGGGCCTCTCGCTGAGGGCTTCTATGCGGTCCACAGTGAACGCCCCTTCTTCAATGACCTCGTCGCCTTCATGACCAGTGGCCCAAGCATAGTGCTTGCTCTCGAGAAGGCCGACGCTGTTCAGGCCTGGCGCGATTTCATGGGCCCGACCGATGCCACAAAGGCTCCGCAGGGAACCATTCGGGGCGAATTTGGGAAAAGCGTTCAGGAGAATGCAACTCATGGCTCTGACTCACCAGAGAATGCCGAGATCGAATTGAGGTACTTCTTCAACGCCAGCGAGTTTTGTTGATAACCGGAGGTCCGGCCGGGCTGAATAACGGATAATAAGGAATCATGGCTTCGCAGCTTGGCCGGATACTCATTGTTTTCGGAATCGCGCTCATTCTCGTTGGCCTGGTGTTCGTGCTTGGCGACCGCTTTTCGTGGCTTCGACTGGGACACTTGCCCGGTGATATCTCATTTACCGGCCGAAATGTGCGGATTTTCTTCCCACTTGGTACTTGTCTTTTGTTGAGCGTTCTCCTGACTCTCATGTTCTGGCTCCTGCGCAGATGACTACTTTCGCTTAATCCATTCCTTTGGCCACCTGAACAAATGCATATTCTCGAAGCTCGAAATGTAACCAGGGAGTACCGGATGGGTGGCGAGCTTGTCCGCGCCCTCGCCGGCATAACCCTTTCGATCGAACAGGGAGAATTCATTGCCATTCTCGGTACAAGCGGCTCAGGCAAATCGACCCTCCTCAATCTGTTCGGCGGCCTTGACCGGCCAACATCCGGCGAGATTCTCTTCTCCGGGTCGAGTCTCTCTCCACTCACATCGCGCGAGATGTCGCGTTATCGTCTCCATCGCGTCGGCATGATCTTTCAGAGCTTCAATCTCGTTCCGACGATGACCGCACGCCAGAATGTTGCGCTCGCGCTTGCGTTTGGAGGCGTTTCCCGGAATGAGCGCCGGAAGAGGTCCATGGAGCTGCTCGATAGAGTCGGGCTCGCACCTCGCGCCGAGCACCGGCCATCAGAGCTCTCGGGCGGTGAGCAGCAGCGCGTCGCCATCGCCCGAGCTCTCGCCAATGAGCCGCTGGTGCTGCTTGCCGACGAGCCGACGGGAAATCTGGATAGCGGGCGGGCAGGGGAAGTCATGACCCTTCTCGACGCTATGAAAGAGAGGGACGGCAAGACGATCGTTATCGTCACTCACGACCAGGAGCTTGTTCGAGGACGAGCGGACCGCACAATCAGGCTGCGGGACGGCAAGTTGAGCGATGAAATCGGGGTTTCAGACAATGATGCCCCGGCACACGGAGCGGCCCTATGAGCTTCACTGACATTGTCGCGCTCGCCTGGCGGAATCTGCGTCAGGCTAAATTGCGAACCGCGCTTACGACACTTGGCGTGGTCATCGGGGTTGCCGCGATCATCACCATGGTCAGCTTCGGCATCGGGCTCCAGGAGAACATCGTTGTAAAGGCGTTTTCCAAGCTGGACCTCTTCACCCTGATAACCGTCTTTGGTCCAAGTGCGGACGAGATGATCGCCAATGCCGGGGCCGAGAACGGCTCCGGTCCTCGGCCTGAATCCGCTGAGACGAATCAGAACGCAACCAGGCGACGAGTTCTGGACGATCAGGCAATAGCTGAAATAAAGGCCTTTTCCGGGGTCCGATATGCGCTTCCGGTTCTCGTCTTTCAGAGTTACGTCCAGTTTCACAACCGGGTTGAACGGCACCGGATCACGGGAGCCCTGCCTTCGCCCGACTACAATCCGCGATTCAGGAAGTTTCTCGCAGGTCATACCTTCGGTGGCAATGACACGGCTGAAGTAGTCGTAACTGAGCGTTTTTTGACCCGCTTTGGAGAACGCGGGAGGAGACGAGGTCAGCGTCAGCCCTCGGGCGGACCATTCGAATCGGCGCCGACAGCTACCGATCAGGAACGGGTTGCCATGGCGGAGCATGCCATCGGTGCTGAAGTTGTGCTGATCACACTTCGCGATTCGAGTCCTGAGGCAACGAGCGTCTTCGGCATCCCCCTGCTCAGCGCCATAGCAGGAAACGATGCAGCGGGCGGAGAGGCTGAAGATGTAACCAATGACCCACGATTTGTACGCCACAGCTTCCGCATTGTTGGCGTGCTCCCGAGCGAGGGCGGTATCGATATCAATCGGCTCACCGATACCGACATGTACGTGCCGGTGGATCAGGCGCGCCGCTTCCGGGAGGCGAATCGCGATCCGTTGGAGCAGATGGGAGAGGCACTCGCCGGCGAGACCGGTTATCAGCGCGCGGAGGTGCGGGTCGCCGACCCGACCATCGTTCCTGCGCTACAGCAACAGATCAAGAAGATGGGGTTCAATTCGTTTTCGCTCGCGAACCAGGTGGATGAGATCAGATTTGTTTTCCTTGTAGTCGATGGGGGACTCGCGCTTCTCGGAGGAATTGCTCTCCTTGTCGCCTCTTTCGGAATTGCAAATACTATGATCATGTCGATTCTGGAGAGGACTCGCGAGATCGGGATCATGAAGGCGATCGGTGGATCGGACAGCGAGATCATGCGCATCTTTTTCTTCGAGGCGAGCCTTATCGGATTGGCGGGGGGCGCACTCGGTGTGAGTGCCGGTTGGCTGACGGATCGAGTTGCCAGTTTTGCCGTCAATCGCTGGGTGGTGAAACAGACACCGGCGATCGGTTTCTTCTCAATCCCGTGGTGGTTGGCGCTGGGCGCGATTGGATTTGCGATAGGCGTGTCACTGCTTGCTGCGATCTATCCGGCTTTCAGAGCAGCGCGCGTGGATCCGATAAAGGCGCTGCGCCACGACTGAGCCCGCTTTAACGCGTCCCGGGCCGACGCCGCTGGCCTCGTAGGGGCGGCTCGCGAGCCGCCCCCATACGAATAAGCATTTAGGGCGGCTCACGAGCCGCCCCTACGAATTCTCACTTTACGGATTGACACTCCAACGTGCCCTCCTTATAATTAGCACTCTTACGTACCGAGTGCTAATAACGACCTATTACAGTTGGATGCGGGTGTGCGGCTGCTGGGGCAGCAGCTCCCCTCAATCAGTTGTCAGATTGCAGCAATCTTTGTAACCCCAATCAACGGAAGGAGTTAGTATATGGCAAGTTCAATTCGTCCGCTCCACGATCGGATCATTGTTCGGAGAATCGAGGAGTCGGAGCAGATGCGCGGAGGTCTCTATATTCCAGACACCGCCAAAGAGAAGCCTCAGGAGGGTGAAGTCCTCGCAGTTGGCAACGGCAAGGTCCTCGAAAACGGCAGCCGGCAGGCACCGGATGTCAAAGCTGGCGATCGCGTCCTCTTCGGCAAGTACGCCGGAAGCGAGGTCAAGCTGGATGGTGAGGACTACCTGATCCTGCGAGAGGACGACATCCTCGGTGTTATCGAGGGATCGGGAGCAAAGGCCAAGAGCGCCAAGTAGCGCGGCGCGCCGCGGTACGGCGAATCGTGCCGGTCGCTAAGCCACGTGATTCAAGAAGATCATTTCTAAGGAGAAGATAGTATGGCTAAACATGTTGTTCACGGTGAGGACTCGCGCCAGGCAATCCTGCGCGGCATCAACGTTCTTGCCGATGCGGTGGCGATCACCCTTGGACCCAAGGGCCGCAACGTCGTAATCGACAAGAAGTTTGGTTCACCGACAATCACAAAGGATGGCGTTACGGTCGCCAAAGAGATCGAGCTCAAGGATCCACTCGAGAACATGGGCGCACAGATGGTTCGCGAGGTGGCGTCCAAGACCTCAGACGTCGCGGGAGACGGGACCACCACGGCTACGGTTCTTGCCCGCGCGATCTTCAAGGAGGGTGTCAAGACGGTCGCGGCCGGTGCCAATCCGATGGCTCTCAAGCGGGGAATCGAGAAGGCAGTCGAGAAGGCCGTTGATTATATCCGAAGCTCGTCCAAGCCGGTCAAGGGCGATGCCATCGCTCAGGTCGGAACGGTCTCGGCGAATGGTGATCTGACCATCGGAAACATCATTGCCGAAGCTATGAAGAAGGTTGGCAAGGATGGCGTGATCACGGTTGAAGAGTCGAAGTCACTCGAGACGTCGCTCGAAGTGGTCGAGGGAATGCAGTTCGATCGCGGTTACCTTTCGCCTTACTTCGTCACGGATCCCGAGCGCATGGAAGCGGTTCTCGAGAACGCGCTGATTCTTCTTCACGAGAAGAAGATCAGTTCGATGAAGGATTTGCTTCCGCTGCTCGAGCAGGTAGCCAAACTCGGCCGCCCGCTGATCATCGTCGCGGAGGACGTCGAGGGTGAAGCTCTGGCAACGCTGGTTGTCAACAAGCTTCGCGGGACGCTTCAGGTTGCAGCCGTCAAGGCTCCGGGATTCGGCGATCGTCGCAAGGCGATGCTCGAGGACATCGGAATTCTTACCGGCGGGCGCCTGATCAGCGAGGACCTGGGCATCAAGCTCGAAAACGTCAAGCTTGAGGACCTTGGCCGTGCCAAGAAGGTGACCATCGACAAGGACAACACCACGATTGTCGAAGGCTCCGGGAAGCAGGGCGATATTCAGGGCCGCGTGTCGACCATCCGTCGCCAGGTCGAAGAGACAACCTCCGACTACGATCGCGAGAAGCTTCAGGAGAGGCTCGCGAAGCTGGTCGGCGGTGTCGCCGTAATCAAGGTTGGTGCGGCAACCGAGACCGAGCTCAAGGAGAAGAAGGCTCGTGTCGAGGATGCGATGCATGCCACTCGCGCCGCGGTTGAGGAGGGCATCGTCCCCGGTGGTGGCGTGACGCTGGTTCGCGCTGCACGTGCTCTTGACGGGCTCAAGCTCGAGGATGAGGACGAGCAGATCGGCGTCAACATCGTCAAGCGGGCGCTCGAGGAGCCACTTCGCAAGATCGCCGAGAATGCCGGCCGTGAGGGTGCGGTGATCGTCGAGCGCGTCAAGGCGGACAAGACCGAGAACTTTGGTTTCAATGCCGAGACCGAGGAGTTCGAGGACCTCGTCAAGGCGGGCGTCATCGATCCCGCGAAGGTCTCACGCACAGCACTGCAAAACGCGGCTTCAATCGCGTCGCTGATGCTCACGACTGAAGCTCTTGTCTCCGACATTCCGGAGGAGAAGAAGATGCCTGCCGGACCTCCAGGCGGCGGCATGGGTGATTCTAAGTCGATTGAAAGTGCGACTCTTGAGGGGCGATGGTCGAGAAGATCATCGCCCTTTTGTTTGACACTTATCGTGGAAAGTTGCCGGCGCCATTTGAAGGCGCCCAGTTGCTCAGTATGGAGTGCGAGCACTTGTCGCCGCTTTTGATTTAGTTATTCCAGTGATGAAGAGAATCGGGCGCGTAACCGCAATGCTGCAGTGACTAACGCAAATAGCGGCGACAAGTCGCCGCACTCCATACCGAGCCCGTCGGCACGTTTTAGTGTTGCGGTCCGATTTCCCTGGAACGGAGAAGAGCGACCTATTGCGACTGCGGTATCTGGATTGGCAGGTTGCTGCGGACGGCTTTTATCGAGACCTGGTCAGAGTGATTTCGTCATCCGGCTCGATGGTCACCAGCGTTTTGCCTGCGCCAGCCATGACCATGAAAACAGCCTTATGCTCTTCATTCTCGACGATCGCCGCTCCGAGACGCTGGGTATAGAACGCTTTGATGGTGTCAAAGTCGTCACTCGAGTGCATCTGAAGAACTTCCTGTCCCATGACGCTGATGCGGTTGACGATAGTTGCGCCAGGATAGACCAGTTGATCGAGTGATGAGACCTTGCCAGGCACTCGCTCCCGGAGGAGGTGGCGGTGGCGGCGCTGGTGGCGCGGGGATTGCCGGCGGGATCGGGCCTACATTCACGATCGGTTGTTCTATCGAATAGCCCGGCGAATGATCCTTGGAACTACGAGCATGCCGACGGCCGCAAAACACATGATGACCAGGAAAATCATGACGAACCAGATTGCTGCGTTCGATGATTTTGGCCTCGGCGGTACCGGCCGCGGTATGACGGCCGGCAGAAGGCGGCTCGTATAGGCGCGCGGTGTCGTGCTTCAGATACTCGGGAGGATTGGCATCAATCTGGGGTGCTGCCGGATACTGAGGATAGGGAGGATTTTGAGGAGCATACTGGCGCGTTGCAGCTTTGGCCGCGTCGCTTTCGACAAAGAGTGGTGCTCCACACTGACGACAGAACCGTGCGGTAGGTGAAGTCTCGTTGCCGCAACGCCCGCAGACTGATTGCATACGCGTTACCTCGATGGTTTGCCTGACCTTACACGTTAATCATCCCAAAGACTGGGGCGGAAGGCAACGGCGAGAATCATAAGAGGCATTCCAGGATGCATACGGCCTTGAAACAGGTCTCACAGCACATGCAGCAGCACCCGTTCAATGCGCCGCGCGCGCTCAGAAACGGTCATCTGATGACACTCTATGCGAGCCTCAAGCCCCGTCGGTGGAGGATTGGAAGACTCCCGATTGAGCATCGCGAGTTCGAGATTGACTCGAGTGTCCGGGTCGTTGCCTATTGCCACTGGCAGAACAATCGAATCGAGCACCCCACGGTGATCATCGTTCATGGTCTTGAGGGCTCAGCTGACGCTCGCTATGTGATCGGAACAGCCGAGAAGGTCTGGGATCGAGGTCTCAACGTGATCCGCTACAACGTGAGAAGCTGTGGTGGAACCGAACGTCTGTCTTCAACGCTGTATCACTCGGGATTGACATCGGACCTCAGGGCTCTGGTCACCAGGCTGAGGGAGCACGACGGCCTCAATAGTCTGTTTCTGGTTGGATTCTCGATGGGCGGCAACCAGGTCCTCAAACTGGCGGGCGAGCTCGGAACGGACGGTCCATCGCTCATACGCGGGGTCTGCGCGATAAGTCCGGCAATCGATCTCGAGGCGTCTTCGGTGGCAATCGCGCGCCGCGAGAACTGGCTCTACCAGGCGAATTTCGTACGCAGCCTCAAGACCAGCTTGAGACGCAAAGCTGCAATCTTTCCTCAACTGTATGATGTCGAAGTGTTGCGAAGAGTGCGGACTCTCAGGAACTTTGACGATTTCGTGACCGCGCCGAGTTTTGGGTTTCGGGACGCGCTTGACTACTACACAAGATCGAGCGCCCGGCCACTCATCCCGTTGATTCGCATTCCGACGCTTATCATTCACGCGCAGGATGATCCATTCATCCCCTGCGGACCACTTACCGATCCATCGATATCAGCCAATCAATCGATCGTTCTCGAGCTGCCGGAGTATGGCGGTCACGTCGCGTTCTATGGAAACCATCAGCCGGATGAAGACCATTACTGGGCCGAGAACCGGGCCGCTGCCTTTTGTTCATTCACGTTTTAGAGGCGTTCGGGGCGCTGACCGCCGACCAGCAGATAGCCGAGCCTCACCTGATGGCCGGTGCTCTTTGGATGATGCGTGTCGGCAATTCGGATCGTCAGCCGATGCTCCCCGGGTGACAGGCCGCCGGCAATGATCTCAGCCTTGATACGGTGGCTGGTCTGGTAGCCATCGACGCGGGCAAGTGGAGAGGGCGCTGGATGACCATCGATCAGGCATTCAAACGATCCAGCGTCAGGTCCTGCGCGAAAGACTACTCCGAGAGCCGTGCCCTCAAAGAGGAACTCGATCTGGGCTCCGACCTTGTCGCTCGTCAGCAGAGTCGAGGGCAGCGCACGGTCAGTCGAAGACTCCGTATGCCATGGCGCGCCATGCTTGATCTCCGCGAAGGGCTTGAGCTCACCATAGGTCATTTCATCGCTCAGCAGCGGCGGCTGAAGGGACTTTAGGGAGGGTGAAGGCGAAAGAGCAGCCTGCTGCCGGAAGAAGCCAATGATCTCGGAGGCATAAGCTTTATGTATCTCGTCCGAAACCTCGTTGCCGTCTTTGACGCTCGCCTTGCTCGAATCGGCCCCATCGGCCGCCTTCTGCTGGAATTCAATCGAAGGCAGGTGATAGTAGCCGGCGATCAGCTCGTACCATTCCGTTTGCGTCAGGCGTCTGGCTCCGCCGCTGTAAAGCAGAACGATCTCCGGCGGCTGAGGGACTCCGAGGAGCTGCCTGGCCATTCCCTCGAGTGATTTCTTGACCGCATCTTCGGGGTCGTTGGCATCATTTGCCGCGAAGTCGATGAGGACCAGGTCAGGCTTATGGGCAATGACATCGCGGCGAGCACGCATCGCCCCATATAGGGAGCCGGTGCCCGCAACACTGGCATTGATTTCGGTAATCAGCGAGCGCGGATACTCCTGTCTGAGCCACTCGGTGACTATGGCGCGATACGAAGTCTTGTTTGGATCGCCGGCTCCTGCACCAGCCATGATCGAACCACCGAGGTATGCCACGGTGACCGGCTTCCCGGCCCTGCATTTGTCGAAGAAGGCTCCAATGTTGCGGCGCGGCTCGCTTGACTCGCGTACCGGCCGTTCGACGACAGTACGCCTCGACTGACCAGCCGCTATTACCGCAGCAACGCAAATCAGGGCAAAAAGAGCAAATCCAAATTGTGTCGTGCGCTTCATGACCATGACTTCCTTCACTGGAGGCTCGAGAGATTTGGAAGATTCGGCAGCTTCATTGTGTCTCCGCGCTTGTAGTTCGAAGCCCGGGCAACCTTCTCGAGAGCAGCGCGGTTTCCGATTGCGATCAAGAGATCACCCGCTCGCAATACCTGCTCACCGGGCGGATTGAAGACCATCTTGCCCTGCTGATCAGTAATTGCAACGAGCATCATACCCCGTTCGAGGCGAAAATCAGCGTCCGCGATGCGACAGCCGTCCAGCGGAGAGCCGACGACGATCCTGATCTGCTCGAAATTGAGGTCCAACTTTTCGGTCATCGTTGTCAACTCGATGAAGTCGGCGATTGCCGGTGAGAGAGCGGCCTGGGCCATGCGGTGGCTGCCGATGAGAACCGGTGAGACGACTCGATTGGCCCCGGCGCGGATCAGCTTTTTCTCGGCGCTCGCCTCGGTGGCGCGTGCCACAATATAAATGTCCGGATTCATCCCGCGCGCCGTGAGCACGATATAGACGTTTTCGGCGTCTGTTGCCGCTGAAGCCAGCAGACCGCGCGCTTCCCGGACATGAGCGCCCTCCAGAACCGCTTCGTCTGTTGCGTCGCCGATGAGAACCAGGTCGCCGTGCGACAAGAGCCTCTCTGCGACCTGTTCCTGACGTTCGATGATCACAAACTCGACTCCCTTGCGCCGGAACTCGTCGATGATCTGATTACCGACTCGGCCCGCGCCGCAAAGTATGTAATGATTCCTGAGCTTGTTAATGTCTTTGTACAAGCGGCGCCTCCCAAGCGCTGCGCTGATCTCAGTCTCGATCAGCGTCTGAGTGAGATTGGAAATCAAGAAAGCCGAATCCGATCACGCCGATAACGATGAGCCCCAGGGTGAAATACCGTCCGTGGGGCGAGAGCGGGTGGGTCTCTCCGTATCCAATCGTCGAGAGCGTGATCATGGTCATGTAGAGACCGTCAAACCAGCTCCATCCCTCGACAAAATGGTAGCCGGTCGCGCCTACGATGATGATCACGATGACTCCGGCCAGCGCATAGTAGATCGTTCTGGGTGGTAGCAGCATCATAGTCCGGCCAAGACTAACACTCCTCAATCTGGGCTGTCGAGAATGCGAACTCTCACTGCACTGATCGCGCGCAGACGATGAGCTCCGTGCTCATCACTTTTTCATCTATTATTCATCTCTTCCTCATTCGCCGCCGTCGGGAGAGGCATATATTGCCCGACGGGCAATTTAGCCCCGACACAAGAATAAGGATACGGAGGTTAAGGTCAAACTAATCGAGAGCGCATTTAACGCGACAGGCAACCGGCGCATTGAACCCTTGCATAGCCGCGTATAGAATGCGCCTGCGTTCTCTTGACCATAACTCGAGGACAAGGAGGAAGAAGAAATGGCTATTGATCAGGATCGGTTGAACCAGTTCATGCAGCAGGCTGTAGCTGACATCGGCGCAGCTTTTCATGCGGCCATGGTTGTCATAGGAGACAAGCTGGGTCTATACAAGGAATTGGCCAAATCCGGTCCGCTGACATCGCAGGAATTGGCAGAAAAAACGGGGACCACTGAACGATATGTTCGGGAATGGCTGTCCTCGCAGGCTAGCGGCGGATACGTAAACTATGACCCTAAGACAAAGCGGTTCGGACTATCTGAAGAGCAGGCGTTTGCACTTGCGGAGGAAGGCAGCCCGGCATTCGTGCCCGGAGCTTTTCTCCTGGCCACGGCGGCAATCAAAGCCGAGCCCGAGCTGGTTGAGCGCTTCAAAACAGGTGCGGGTTTTGGCTGGCATGAGCATTACCCGAATCTCTTCGCAGGGACCGAGCGCTTCTTTCGACCAAACTATGTTGGCAATCTGCTCAGCGGCTGGCTTCCGGCGATTGAAGGCGTCGAAGAGAAGCTGCGAGCTGGAGCCAGGGTCGCGGACGTCGGATGTGGACACGGCGTGACCACAATCCTCATGGCGGAAGCATTTCCGAAATCCCGTTTGTCGGCTTCGACTATCACGGGGCCTCGATTGAGTATGCGCAGAAGGCTGCGAGCAAGGCGGGCTTGGCTGATCGTTGCAGCTTCCAGGTCGCCGCTGCCAAGGATTTTCCCGGCAAGGACTATGACCTGGTGGCGTTCTTTGATTGTCTTCACGACATGGGAGACCCCGCGGGAGCATCGGCCCATGTTCGCCAGAGCCTCAAGCCCGACGGCACGTGGATGATCGTCGAACCATTTGCCCACGACGATCTCGAGAAGAACCTCAACCCGATCGGACGCATGTTTTACTCTGCATCGACGTTAATCTGTACCCCTGCATCGAAGTCGCAGGAAGTCGGATTGGCTCTTGGAGCGCAGGCGGGAGAGGCCCGAATTCACGAAGTTGTCACGAAGGGTGGTTTCACCCGGTTTCGCCGGGCTGCGGAGACACCATTCAACCTGGTGTTCGAAGCGCGACCATAGTTCTCCGGGCCATTGGCTGTAATCGTGCCGCAGGCTGTCCAGCCTGCGGCAAAATTCATAAACCAGATTACTGCGATGAACTAGCCGCTTGCGAAGTCTGCCGCAGGCTGGACAGCCTGCGGCACGCTTCCAGCCTGCGGCAAAAATTCATGTACGTGGCTACTGCGATGAACTGGGCGACTGGCGAGGTCTGCCGCAGGCTGGACAGCCTGCGGCACGTTTCCCCTGAGGCTGCAGTCGAACGTTCTTGACTCGATCCCTAGCGGGTTGCTGAAGTTAAGGACTTGATTCTCGTCGCCTACCTGCTTATACTCCCGCTGCCTATGACTGTCCGATAGTGTAACGAGTGTGATGGCTGGCCTGGAACCGCCGATCCTCCCCGGATCGGCGAGGCGCCCTTTCATACTCAACACGCCAATCCAACATACAAGTCTCGAATCCGCGCTACGGCAATCTGCAAGTCTCTGCCTGGCGCCCGGGACCTTGATGCCATATTGAGGAGACGGACAGTGAATCACGACTATCAGGAACTGGTCCGATACGGTTGGAACCAATTCTTTCAATCAGGCTTCGAAGACTACGCGCTGGCAGGCCTTCAACCCGGTCGCGTGACCTTCGAGAGCGGGCGAATGCCTTCGAGTTCAGCTCGAGGACGGGTGCGTCAAAGCCGAGATGGCGGGACGGATGAAATACCTCGCCCAAAACGCTGCAGCATTGCCGACAGTCGGTGACTGGGTAGCAATCGAATTGACGCCGGATAGATTGGCTGTCATCCACGGAGTCCTGCCGCGCTTTAGTCAGCTCGTTCGCAAAGCGGCGGGACAACAGTCTTCGCCACAGCTTATCGCAGCAAACATCGATACTATCCTGATCATGACTACCGTGACTCAGGACTTCAATCCTCGACGAATCGAGAGATATGTGGCAGCTGCCTGGCAGAGCGGTGCCCAGCCGGCGATTGTCGTCGGAAAGATTGATCTCTGTGACCGCGGGTTGCTGGATGAGCGTCTTTCAGTAGTCGAACAGACGGCCCCCGGAGTACCGGCATATCCTTTGAGCGCTCTCTCCGGAGAGGGACTTGATGAGCTTGGCGCTCTCTCAGGCGATGGATTGACGCTAGCCATAGTCGGGTCATCGGGAGTGGGCAAGTCATCGCTCATCAATCGTCTCTTGGGAAGCGATCAGCTCAGTGTCGGAGCTGTTCGGGCAGACGACGAGAAGGGAAGGCATACAACCACTTCCAGAGAGCTGATCACAATTCCAGGAGGCGGTCTGATCATAGACACGCCGGGAATGCGCGAATTCCAACTTTGGGACGGCGGCGGGCTCGACACTGCCTTTGCGGATATCGCCTCCCTGGCGACGAATTGCCGGTTTCGGGACTGTCGCCACACGACGGAATCTGACTGCGCCGTTGTGGATGCTATTGGGTCGGGAGTCCTCAGTCCCGAGCGCTTCCGCAGTTTTCTCAAGCTTCAGCGTGAAGTCAGATTTCAGGAAATGAGGGAGAGACAAACTGGCACTGAGCCTGCAAAGGAAGAGATGGAAACGGGCTTCGCGCCGCGGTAAAGGAGCTGTCAGCCGAAAAGAGGCGAGGCTTCTAATCCTGAGGCTACTTGACCGCGATGACGATCTCGTTCGATCTGAGATATGTCATACGGTCCTGGGCGATGCGGTCGGCCGCGGCAGAAGTTCTGCGGGTATCCTGTATTCGGCCGCGAAGTCTCTGATTGGAGATGTCAGCCTGGCGCGCCTCCTCGCTCGACTGCGCAAACATCCGGCGCGAGTTGCGGACTTCAGCTGAGGAACGGACCATGGTTGCAAAGGCGAGAGCGCCGGCTGCAACGACGATCATGGCGAGCCAAACAAAGTTTGGAAGACCGGGCCACGCCTGGGCAACACGAATGCCGGCTACGTTGCTGTAATTTAATCTGGCTGCTGTCGCTGTTGCCGTTCTCAAGGCTTCCTCCTGCCGGTTGATTGCTTTCAATCACTGATGTCGATAAGGTAGCACGGTGATTGAAAACCTGTAAAGTGTTTTCTTTCAACAGTTTCACCGATGAAACTTGATGTTGGACCTGACGAATTAAGCGAGAACTTACGCAGTAAGGAGCAGGCCGATTTCTACTGTATCTGGTATGCAGGGAGCGGGGAGTAGACTATATCCTGTGATAGGGTCGTTGCGGGTCGCAGACAGGTGGCCCGTTGGTGGAGGTGGGAGGCGTTTTACCTATGAAATGCTGCTTACTGACGTAGTGTACGGCAAATCCAACACCCACAATGGATTGTGGACACGAGAGCGACTGGTGCTCATCGACCGCTGGATAAAATATTCAGAAATGGCGGTGAAGCAGAACGGCGACCTAGGCAGCCAGCTCTTTTGAACGCGTTCGCTTACCGGCGAGGGCAGCATCAACCAGCTCTTCGATCTTGGTTGCCGACAGCTTGGTTACGTGGGCCAGTTCATTGACGACCAGATTCCTTGCTCGCGCGAGGGTTTGCTGCTCTTCAGGCGAGAGATTCTTACCTTTGCTGAGTTTGGTCATGGCCTTTAGCGAGTCGGCCACCTGGAAGATTTCGCCAGACGAGATACGCTCGGCGTTGCGGGCATTCCGTTTCCGGTGATCGCTCGCGACTTCGATGTCTTTCCCCAGGAATCGCAGTAACTTAGGGTATCTCACCGCGATCGATTAGCCGGCGCACCCCGACATCTTTGGCCTTGCTCACCGGGACGAGAATCACCGTCGTCTCCTGATGATCAACAGGCTTTAGGGAATAGAACCTGACCGCAATACCGCTTATGACCTGCTCTACTACACCTGCTACCCTGCAGATACCCAGGCGTGGGTAAATGACCTTGCTACCCTCTCGGAATGTCAAAGTTGATCTCCTCTGTGATCAATAGTACACGCTATCATACCACAAAAAAGGTCGTTTTGGGGCACTTTTGGCACAGAATTGCCCTTGATTGACGTCCAGAACGGTCAAAATGGCACGTCACGCGTCTTTTCATACACAATTGGATTGGAAAGGAGAAGCGAACTTGATTTCTGAACGACTCAAGGATTAGGATGCACTTGGATCAGGCAACAAAACCTCCAACTGAAAGTCCAAAAACGATGAAGAAACGGGTTCTCATTGTCTCGCTTGTGTGCGCGATTGCTGCCATCGCCGCCATTCAGGGTATCGGCGCCGGTTCTATCAATATCCGAGCTCCGAAGATCGACGCGGCGGGCACCTATCAATCGCAGTGCGCGAAGTGTCACGGCCAGGATGGCAAGGGCATTGAAAGCCTGCCCGGCATTCCCAACTTTACCGACGCCGGCTGGCAGTCCAAGCACACCGATAAGGAACTGAGCGATGCCATCAGCGGCGGCAAGGGCATCATGCCGCCCTACAAGGATAAGCTCTCAGCTGCTGAGATTAGCGGTCAGGTGAAATACATCAGAACACTTGCCGGCGCCTCAAAACCCAAGAAAAAAGGCTGACCGATTTAGTATGGAGTGCGGCGACTTGTCGCCGCTTTTGAGTTAGATTACTGCGATGAAGTACGATTCACTCGCCCGATTCTTCTAATCACTGCAGCATCTAACTCAAAAGCGGCGAGAAGTGGCCTCGCCGCACTCCATACTCAACCCATCGGCTGGTAACCTATCCCAAGGCTGATTATCTTCTGCAGAAGCGGCTCGTACTTGATGCCGCAGTCCTTCGCAGCCTCCGCAAAATCCTCTCCGTGCGAAATATTTGGATTGGGATTGGCTTCGAGGAGGTAGAACTTACCATCCTCGGTCAGGCGATAGTCGAGGCGCGCATAGCCGCTCAGACTGAGGATACGATAGATGCGCTTTGAGAGATGCTCGAGGCGCTTACGCTGCTCAGGCGCGAGCTTTGCCGCGCGCGTCTCCACGCCAACCTTCTCCTGGTAAGCATAGTTCCATTTGAGCCTCGCCGTGGCGATGTTGGGCGCCCCCTCAGGCAGCCTGTTTATCAAAAGCTCCCATGGAGTGTAAGCCTGGAGCCGCTCATTGCCGATGACCGCAACATAGATCTCGCGGCCCTCAATATATTGCTCGGCGATTGCCGGAGTTCCGAGCTGACGATGTATGAGCTCGACTCGCTGGGCCAGCTTGTCATCATCATAGACGAGCGAGGCTCGAGAGATTCCGGCTGAGCCCTCCTCGCTCAATGACTTGATCAGCAGCGGGTATTTCAGCCGCTTTGGACGCCGAATTTTGCGCTTGAGTGGAAAGACAGAGAAGCCCGGAACCGGGATGCGATGATAGGTGAGTATCTGTTTTGTCAACGCCTTATCATGGGCAAGAGTCAGGCCTCGAGGGTTGCAGCCCGTGTATGGCTGCTTCATGAGCTCGAGGAAGCTGACGACATGCTGATCATAAAGAGCATAGCCATGAAATTCTTCGAGAAGGTTGAAGGCTATTTGCGGCTTGTGCTCTTCAATCGCCTGTCGAATTGCGCCGAGGTCGCTCCGCAATCCCACCGGATAGACTTCGTGTCCCAGTTTCTTGAGCGCGGTGATCACGTCCCACTCGGTCTTCCAGGGAAGTATCTCAGAAGGCGTGAGCCCGTCGATGCTTGCCGGCGGCACCAGATCCTTCGTGGACCAGCACGACAACGCGCAGTTTGTGTTGCGGTGCCACCTTCATAGCGCTATGCGGTAATAGCCAGAGTGTACGACGTTCATTGTGTGGACTGCCAGAGTAACCATCACCTGACGTCGAGCCTCGCGCTCCGGAGAAGGCAGTCTCAGCTTGAGCTGTCTGGAGCGGTCTATCATATCCTGCAGCAAATGATTGATCGTGTACTGATGAACGCCGGTGCCATCCGCAACCACCTGGCAGAGTTCTCGGCGAACACGCCGCAGGAAGTTGGCCGCTGTAGGCCGGCTCGCGTAACGAGGCCCGTAGACGAAGATGCGTTGAAGATCGCGATCATAGACATCGGGCCATTCGAACGAATAGTCTTTGTGTTTCCGGTCGTAGTGCTCACCAAGCGTGCGCGAAATCTCCGACACCGGTTCGACGCGCGTCCGGAGCTTATTTTTTGGCGGCTTCCCGGCAACCTCCTTCATCAGCTGATCGACCATCTCGAGTTTCTTGAGCACCGGCCATCCCTGGTATCGACGGCGCCAGCGCGAGCCGGGCGTCAGCCAGACAGCAAAGGTCTCGGCGAAGTCCTCAGCCGGATGCGCCTGCGCATACCACGATGCGAGGTGGAGAACGTAGTTCCGGCTGTTCAGCTTCGGCTTATAGGACCCAGGGTATGGCCGCGCGAATGATCCGAACATCTCACGCCATCGTCGCTTGAAATGGAGACGATAGGCGTTGTCCAGGGCATGGCCGGCTTCGTGACGGAGAATGCGCATGCATTCGACGTCTGTTCCGCCTTCCACTTCGAGCATCTCTCGGCGCTCGAGCCTGACGAGCCTCGGATGTGCGAGGTAGAAGGGAATTGCAATCCCAGGCACGCCGTCCGGAGTGAACCATTCCTCGGCGAGCCACACGTGAGGCCTGAAGGTGATTCCCCGCTCATCAAGCTCGCGATAGAGTCGATTGACTCTCTCCTCGAGGGGTGTGCGCTCGATCCTTATCGGGAGATCACGCAAACGGACATCAAGCAACTGGTCGTCCGATAAGGAGTGCCATCTCAGTCTTGTGTTTCTGCCAGCCATTCTTTGAATTTAGTAAGGGTGATTTAACTAAAAGCAGAATTGTGTGCAGTAACTCTACGGCAAGCCACTGATCAGAATGCGCAAGCTCGTGCGCTTGCCCACCGGGAACAAAGAGGCCGGCAATTACGGCAGCCACCGTCGACACGAGAACAAAAAGGAAGGCCACGCGGAGTGAGCTCGCCAGTGACTGCCGGAGGAATTCAGCAGCTCTTGGTGGGAGTGCGCCCTGACCGGAGTGGCGGACGATGCTTGATAGATCACCGCCCAGGCTTCGCAGAGTCGGCAGATCATTGCCGGGCGTTGCCATTTTGCGACCGAGCCACCATGTCCATGAGCGATCCCATGACTCCTGTGCCGATGGCTGCCCCGATAGTGCGGAAGAACTGGATGGTCGAAGTTGCTACGCCAAGGCGCGCCCGAGCGACTGCATGCTGCACGGCGATCATGAGAACGACGAAGGTCAGGCCGCCACCCATGCCCAGAAAGATGACTGCCAGGACGAGATCAAACTTGGTGGTACTGACAGAGATTTGTGCGAGCTTCACCGCGCCGAAAAGCATAAATGCTGATCCGGCCAGAACCAGTGGACGATAGCCGATCCGAAGCAGGAGCCGCCCCGAAAGGATTGAACAGCAAACCCAGGAGAGAATGAATGGCGTCAGGATGCTGCCGGCGGCAGTCGCCGTCGTTCCGAGGACGCTCTGGATGAAGAGCGGCAGAAAGGCCATTGTCCCAAGGAGAGCCATTCCGGCAAAGAGTCCGTGCAGCATCGCCGCCGCAACAAGGCGGTTCCGGAACATCTCGAGCGGCAGCACGGCCTCCTTACTGGCCCTCTCGATTCTGATGAAGAGTATCAAGAGCGCGGCGCACGCGGCGGCCTCGAAAAGGCTTAACCAGACTCGTTGCTGCGGTCCACGTTCGATGAGGAGCAATAACGTAGTCAGGAACGCCGCGAGTGTCAGCGCCCCTCCATAGTCGAAGATCACTCTCTTCTTCTCCGGAGCCGTCTCGTGGTAGGTCAACCAGACCATGACGATTGCTGCGAGCCCGACTGGCAGGTTGATGTAGAAGACCCAGCGCCAACCGTAGTGCGGCGAGTCGGTCAGATAGCCTCCGACAATCGGTCCGAACATGCTGGCCACACCCCACATTGCGCTGAAGAGGCCAACCATCTTTGCGCGACGTTCCAGCGGAAGAAGATCGGCCGTAATAGTCATGCCTACAGGAAAGAGGGCCGCCGCTCCCAGGCCTTGAAATGTCCGGTAGATGATCAGCTGAGGCATCGTCTGCGCCGCACCCGAAAGGGCCGAGCCAATCAGGAATACGGCCAGCCCCCAAAAGAAAGCGGGGCGCCGTCCTACGACATCCGCAAGCTTCCCCCAGATAGGTGTCATGACGGTGGTCGCCAGTATGTAAGCAGCGAACACCCAACTGTAAATCTCGATCCCACCGAGCGTCGCAATGACCGTCGGCATGGCAGTGCCGACGACCGTGCTCTCGAGTGCTCCCATAAATATGGCAAGAGCGACACCGATGAGGGTGATTGCGATTCGCCAGTTCCTTTGGGCTTTTGGCGGGGCCTCCGTTTTGGTTGCTTCCATTTCTTCCGGGCACCAATAATCAATCCAGTTCAGTGCTTCTCTATCTCACCAATGCGCGGCAGAACAGAAACACGTGAGAGTTATCCTGGAGTCTACTTCTTTTTGAGGAAATTCTTGACCCCGCTCCGAGTATCCGGCGTCAGACGTGCGATTGTGTTGATGTCGACACCAGCTTTCAGAGCTCGCTCAAAAGGCAGGGAGTCTGTCTGATAAAGCAAGTATTTGGTGAGCATGACGGCGGACTGGCTCAGTTTTGCGAGGGCTGCTGCCTGGCGCTCGACTTCAGACTCATGCTGGTCGTCATCACAGACCGAGTTGATCAATCCAATCCGCTCAGCCTCCTCAGAGGTCAGCATTTTACCCGTCGCGAGAATCTCGAATGCCCGCTTTTCGCTCATATTCCGTCGCGCTACTGCCATAACCATCGCAGGAACGAACCCAATCACGACCTCAGTAAATCCAAAGTGGGCTGAACGGCCGGCTATTACGAGATCGCAGGCGATGGCAAGCCCCGCGCCGCCCGCGACCGCACGTCCATGCACAGCGGCGATCACCGGTTTGCGCAGCTCCCGGATAGTCGTGAAGAGTGAGCCGAGCTGCGCTGCGTCGTCGCGGTTCTCGAGGATCGATGCATTTGAGAGAGTCTCAAGGCGTGAGAGGTCCATGCCGGCGCAGAAGTCCTTGCCCGCGCCGCGCAGTACTATGACGCGCGTCTCCGCGTCTGCCTCCGAAGCAGTCAGGGCACTGCGAAGCTCGTTGACCATTTGATTGTCCAGGGCATTGCGTTTGCCTGGTCTGTTGAGCGTCAGATAGCGTATCGCGCCCTTAGTTTCAGAGATGATCGTCGGCTGTTCGAGCATGAGCGACGTTGCTCCACCTTTCAATTTAGAGTTAGCGCGCCAGAGTTAGCCAGAGTCAGCATGAATGACACCGGAGAATTCTCACTGACCTTTGCCCGCTTTCGGACACGGCCGGTCGGTTTGAGTCAGGTTTGCGACAATCGTGCTTCCAGATGTCTTTGCAAGCAGTCGCAATGGAACGTGCTCCTCGCCATCGCAGAGCCAGACCCACATTTCGCCCTGTCGAGTGAAGATCTGTCCGGGGCCAAACACCTTCGGTTTGAGCCTCCACGCCCGAACTTTACCTTGTTCGGTGCTGATCTTCTCCTGCTTTTCGATTGCTATCTGAAAGACAAACGTCTCTCCGTAGCGATTGACCGGGATACTCAGCATCTGCCCGGCTTTCATTTTCTGTAGCCGGAGGAAATAGAAGCACGAGAGAGATGTCGAGGACTCCTTTGCGCCACGCGAGTATCTTTGATTGAAGGAGGCGCTCCTCCAAGGGAGGCATCGGTTTGAGTGAAATGCAATCTTCTGATTCTCGCGATCGAAGATCGAGGTTGCGATCAGGTGACGCTTGCTCTCGTGAGCCTCCTCGAGACTCACGAGGGCCGAGAAGTCGTTACTGTCGACCAGTGTTTCGTAACGATTGTTAATGTCGATTCCGAGTAGTGAAGTCACTAGCCCTTGGAGATCGCCTGGCCGCGCAGGTGAGTCGGCGGTTCGGCGCTGGGCGGCCGCTGTTGCGGATCGAATCCCTGGATCTGCGGATCAGTCTGAGGACCGAGGATACTCCATGGTTATTTCGCCAACCGTGGCGTAGATCGGAAAACTCTTGAACTTGACTTCGAAGACCAGCTTCTCGCCGACGTGAAATCTGGGAGTTATCCGTGTTGGCGGATCAGCAGACTGGACTCGCGGACTCGTTGCAAGTCGATTGGGTGCCCGGTCCTGGGGCGATCCTGGGCGGAATCCTGGTAGCCGGTTGAGCGCGCCCCATCACTCCTGGAGGGACCAGGCGCAGCGATCAGGGATGAAAGTAGCAGAACGGCGAGAAGGCCGCCTTTGGTGACCATATTGTGCGGAGGCCTGTTCAGTGCTCCCACCTGATAATCCCCGACGCTTTCAGACTCAGAACAACAAAGACCATCGCCAGTCCAATCAGAGCTTGATACTCACGATGGCGAAGGTAGAGTTGGACGTCAAACCCCGAGCGCTGGCGCCCGGATATCTGCTCAATCGAGGAACGAAAGAGGAACGCTCTTCGCATAGTGGAGGTGCTCCTCTCCAAAGAGCGTCCCGAGATGAGCATCTTCAGCCATCATTACAGGTGTATAGACAATCAGAAAGAGGCCGACCAGCATTATACCCAGCCACCAGCTGCCGCCAGCCACAGCGCATCCGATGGTCATCAGAAAACTTCCGCCATAAAGCGGATTCCGCGTGTAGGCGTAAGGCCCACCCGTTGTCAATTCCTGGTTTTTTTTCAGAACGCCCGAGGCCCAGGCTCGAATAGACAGGCCGACAGCGGCAATTGGTGCCCCAAGTATCACGGACCGCCATGACGGCCCGGAGAATACCAGGAAGGCGATGCCGGCCGCGAAGCCGAGCGGCACGCGCCATCGCTGCAAAGTGGCCCGAGCTCCTCTGGCTGATTCAACCCGCACGATCGTTACGAACCATTCCAATCTGGCGTCTCTGAACCGGTACCTGAAAAGCTGAGCCACTGCGCGTCAGCCGTTCGACGACACTCTCCCATACGATTTCGGACGGGATGGACATGCAGGAAGTGTGTGCGCACCTCCGCCGGTAACAATCGATACGGCATTCGAGGTCACGCCGTTCGGCGACTGGCTCTTCACCGTGGCTTCCCAGCGGACCATTCCTCGCTGAAGACGTCGGGCCGTATATGGCAACGATTGGTGCGCCCGCCGCCGCAGCAAGATGAAGCGGACCCGTGTCGCCGCCAATGAAGAGCGACGAGCGACGCGCGAGAGCAAAGAGTTGCTTGAGAGACGCGCCAAGAGCAACAGCCGCGCTGCTTCTGGTGTTTTGCACAACTTCCCGAGCCATCTGCTCCTCTCCCGGCCCGAAGGTCACGATTGTAGGAAGCCCAAATGCGCTCCAGAGCCTGTCCGCAATGAGAGCATAGTCACTTGTCCGCCAAAGCTTGGTGGGCCAGCCTCCGCCCGGGTTGACGATGGCGATTCGTCCGCCGAGCCTGGAAATCTCGTTCTCGCTGAAAAGTTCGTCTTCGTGACTGATCGCGAGCGGGAATTCGACTCTGCCGTCGTTCGGGATGCCAAGATGCTCGACCAGCCGCAGGTTCTTTTGAATCACGTGTTGCTGGTCATCGACTCTCACGCGCTCAGTCAGCAGGAGCCCGCTCGCGGGCTCACGCAATGCACCGTAGGCGAAGCCAATCCGCCGCGTCGCACCCGAGAGCAGGCCGATCGCCGCGGATTTCAGCAATCCCTGAAAATCCAGCGCGACATCGAACCTCTCCGATCGCAGACTTTCGATCGCCGAGCCAATTTCCGCTCTCGTTTTGGCGGCCGACCAGTGACTGCGCCAACCCCCTGCTGTCGATCTCGATGAGTCGATCGAGGCACGGATTCTCAGCCAGCAGCGTCGACGGTCCGCCACGCTCCGCCACCCAAGCTACATAACCTGAAGGTTGATGGCGTCGAATCAGCGAAAGCGCCGGCAACGTGTGCACCACATCGCCAATCGCCCCGAGCTTTACAATCAGAATTCTCACCGCACGTTCATGTCAGCTTCAGAGCCGGCTCGTTCCTGATTACCCAGTTGACGGCATCGAGCACGTCATTGGCCACGTAGTCCGGCGGACTCGGCCAATTATTGCGTTGATACTCGTACTCGCCGAGCCCATATCCTGTCAGCACGAGTACTCCTTTAGCGCCTGCCTGGTGAGCCATGTTGACATCGAGATAACGGTCGCCTATGACAACGCTCTTTGCGAGATTGAGATTGAAATCCCGCGCTGCCCGGTGGAGCAGACCGGGCAGCGGCTTTCGGCAATCGCACTCCTGCCGGTAAGGAGGCTGACCGGCGGTAGGATGATGAGGGCACCAGTAGATTCCGTCCACCCTCGCTTCGTTCTGCGCAAGCTGCTGAAGCATGTAACTGTGCACTCTCTTCACCAGGGCCTCATCAAAGAAACCGCGTGCCACTCCCGACTGGTTGGTGACAACAAAGGTGCGCCAGCCTGCTTCATTGAGCCGCCGGATCGCTTTTGCCGCAAAGTCGAAGAGTCGAAAACGTGAGACGTGATTGACATACCCGACTTCGTCATTGAGCGTGCCATCTCGATCTATAAAGACAGCTCTCTCCATGATTTAGTTTCTCGAGTTGACTGTCGACGCCGATGAGACGCGCCCTCGTTCGAGCAACAGCAGCGCAGTTGAGGCTGCCTCTTCACTCGAGATACGCGTCATACAACGATGATCAATCGGGCAGTCACGCAGCATGCAACGGGCGCATTCGATTCCCTCCGCGCGGAGCATCGAAGTGCAGTGGCCTCTTGGCGCTGTCTGGAACTCGTTGGTCGGCCCGAAGATTGTGAGAACAGGTCGGCCGAGCGCGGCCGCTATGTGCGCAGGCCCGGTATCGTTGCTCACAAGGATGTCAGCCAGCGACAATATGCCAATCAATTCGCGGAGGTCTGTCTCCCCGGCGAGATTGACCGCGCCCTGTTTCTTCATATGTGCCACCACCTGGCCGGCGACCACTCGTTCAGCGGGCGCTCCGACCAGGACTACCCTGCCGCCGGTCTCGGCAATCAATCGGTCGGCAAGTGCAGCAAAGCGATCGGGTGGCCAGCACTTGGCACGACTGTTGGTCGCTCCGGCATTGAGAGCGATGAGCGGGCTATCGGTGCGCGACATGGAATGGCGATCGAAGATGGCGGCAGCGGCCTGTCTCTGTTCATCAGTCGAAACAAGAAGCGGCGTCGAGCCTTCGTCCATTTTGTCTGATGAAGATCTAAGGCGGCTGGCACTTTCGGCCTCAGCCACCATATCCAGGTAGTCGTAGACCTGGTGCCTTCTGGATGCTCGCGCCGGCCGAGGAAGCGCATTGGTCAAAGGAAGCTTCTGCCTTCTCCGGCGAAGCCGACTCTGACTGAGGCTTTTGACGCATAGCCAAGGAGCGCTGCCTCGAAAGCGTTTTGAAAAAGCAGAGCGAGATTGAACCCCATGCCACGCAGTCTTTGCGCCATCCATATCGCCCCCCGCCATCCCTGCTCGCGGCGATTGTACACAAGCAGGTCGTCGACAAAGGGTGAGCCTTCGAAGATTCCCGCGCTTGACGGAGTCGTCACCAGACTGATCCGCGCGCCTTGAAATGACTCGCGCAAGCGGCGCAGTGCGGGAAGGGTCATGACTGCGTCGCCAATCCAGTTCGTCCCGCGTACGAGGATTCTTTCTACCTGTGGTTTGGGAGCCTGCATGGAGCTGACTCAATTTTCACTGATGGCACAGCTAAATTCAAACCGACCTTTCGACTCGCCCGCTATGTCGCACCAAAGGTGCGACCTGAAAAAGCCCAGGGCGAAGCCCTGGGTGGATAATCGCGGGCGGACCGCCACGCCCCAAAGGGGCAATGTTGGCCCGATGGGCCTCGACCGATTGTTGGCCATCATACCCAGGGCTTCGCCCTGGGCTATTTGAGGTCGCGCCGTTGGCGCGACAACCTCCGGCGCCGGTAACAGTCTCAGGCGTCTTCGTTGAGCAGTGCGACGATTCGCGTGGCAATCTCGGCCTCATCGCTTGCCTCGTCCACGGGTACGCGAAATCTCGCACGCCGGTATATCGAAAGCCTTGCATCGTAGAGATTGCGCGCTGTTGCTTCATCAGGCGCAAGCGGCCGCACCGTAGGATCGCCTTCTACGCGCCGCCAGCAGAGCTCGAATGGAGCATCCAGCCAGACCGAGAGGCCAAGACCTTCGATCAACTCTCGATTGATCTCACGCGTAAAAGCCCCGCCGCCCAGCGAGACGACGACGCTCGCTGACCCTGCGACCTCGCGAAGCATGCTGGTCTCGAGCTCTCTGAATCGGCGCCTCGCCATCACGGGCGATGAGATCCCGCGATTGTCTCATTGGCTCGAGCCTCGATCAGCCGGTCGAGGTCAATGAAAGAGCGATTGAGCAGCGTGGCCAGGGCCTCGCCAACGGTTGTCTTCCCGCTGCCCATGAAGCCAACCAGGAAGATCGGAGTCGAGGCGATCATGGGCCGGCCTGACTGATTTGCGTTCTCCATGTCCATCTAATAAGCGGAAGTCGACACCTCGGCGCCGCATTCGCGCAGCAGGCTATAGAATTCAGGCAGCGACACCGAAGCGGCCTCTGCGCCGGAGATCAGGGTCTCACCTTCTGCGAGCAGGCCCGCCACGGCAAAGGCCATTGCTATGCGGTGGTCGCCATACGAGTCGATCCTTCCGCCGCGGAGCTTCTGTGGTCCCGCGATTCTGAAGCCATCGTCGAACTCCTCGACCTCGGCTCCCAGGGCGCGGAGATTGTCGACGACGGAACGAATACGATCGCTCTCCTTTATTCTCAGCTCACGGGCGCCTCGGATATTGAGCGTCCCGTTCAACTGCGTAGCCACAACCGCGAGCACAGGTATTTCGTCGATCAGATTGGCGATCATGTCACCGCGGAGGTCAAAGTCTCCCTGCAGCTTCGATGACTCTATCAACAGATCGGCGACCGGCTCGCCATGTTCGAGCCGTTCGCCCGAAACTGCGATAGTTGCCCCCATCTCCTTGAGAGTATCTATGAAGCCGGTTCGCGATTTGTTGTATCCGATGCTGCGAAGGCTAATCCGCGCTTGAGCTGTAACGAGTGCAGCGGCGATGAAGAATGCCGCGGACGAAAGGTCACCGGCTACATCGTAGTCACCCAGCGGATTGAGCTCTGACTGCCCGGTGACTGAGATGATCTGGTGTTCTCCGCTCTTTGCACCGAGACGGGCGCCACACTGGCGGAGCATGATTTCGGTGTGATTGCGAGTGGGCGTCGGCTCAATCACCGTAGTTGTTCCTGCGGCGAAGAGACCGGCGAGCAGAACGCACGACTTGACCTGAGCGCTGGCGACGGGGAGGCTGTATTCGATCGCGTGAAGGTTGCCGCCGCTGATCAGTAGAGGAGCGTAATTGTCTTCACGCGCTTCAATTTTCGCACCCATGAGACGCAATGGTCCGATGATGCGGTTCATCGGACGACCTTGAATGCTTTCGTCGCCACTGATCCGGGTTGTGAAAGGTTGTCCGGCAAGAATGCCGGATAGCATTCGAATGGTCGATCCCGAGTTGCCGGCATCGAGAGGTTGCGTCGACTGACGAAGACCGCCCGAGACCGTTGCCACGAACAATGACGCGCCCACCGTCGCGCCTCACGTCTACCCCGAGCGCAGCGAGACACTGAAGCGTGCTCAGACAGTCTGCGGCGGTTGAATAGTTGCTGATTCGACTCTCGCCGCTGCCGAGAGAGGCGATCATCGCGCTGCGATGTGAAATGGACTTATCGCCCGGGAGAGAGACCTCTCCTCGCAGCCGGGCTGCGGGCCTGATGGCAGCAATTGTGGATGAAGAAGGGGCTTGACTCAGAGTTTGGCTCCTTATGAACCCGACCGATATGCCGCCATATCGCCGCCCGATATCGCCGCATGCTAACGGGCCCGGTCCCCTCAATCCCGGCTGGTCGCGGAGCACGACCAGGGGGTGTGCTCCTGTGCGCGAGTCGAGATTGCCTTCGCGGTTCTGACGAGTCGCTAAAAGGCTTTGCTTGACATAACTTTCGGGCCTATGTTACACAGACGACGGTTTAACCGCATCGCTGAGCCAAGACTCGCGATCACTTTACCATACCTGGCAAAGGAATACCCGGCATATGATGCTTGCCGAAAACGTGGTCGAGCTCACGATTGCCAGCCAGCTGGAGTTCATTGACCTCGTCACGACCCTGACCGACAACGTCACTCAGATGATTGGCTTTGATGACGAGACGAGTTACTGGATCAACATGGCCGTCCGCGAGTCAGTTGCCAATGCCATCGAGCATGGCAACAAGTATGACCCCCAGAAGTCCGTAGACATTCGCTTCACCATTGGCGTCGATGGGCTGCGCGTGACAGTCCGTGACTATGGCGAAGGATTCGATCCGACAACGCTGCCCGACCCCCTGGACCCTCACAATCTGCTCAATCCGGCGGGACGCGGGATTCTATATATGCGGACTTTCATGGACCGGGTCGACTATGAACGCCATCCTGACAGCGGAATGGTGGTAGTCATGAGCAAGCGCCGAATGCCGAAGCAGAGCGGCGACGGAGACCAGAGGCAAGATGCAATTGGAAATTAAGGAACGTGGGGTAGGTGACGTCGTCATCCTCGATCTCCTTGGAAAGATCACGATCGGTGAGGGCAGCGTGCAGCTGCGTGATGCGGTCAGCAATCTTCTCGAGAGTGGCCGTCAGCGCATTATTCTCAACCTCCAGGGTGTGAGCTACGTCGACAGTTCGGGCATCGGCGAACTGGTTTCGCGCTTCACCACCACCAAGAACCAGGGCGGACAGCTCAAGCTCCTTCAGCTTCCCAAGAAGATCAAAGACCTCCTCATGATCACCAAGCTCCTGACCGTCTTCGAAATCTACGAGGACGAGGAGACCGCTCTGAGCAGCTTTCGATAGCGCAAAAACACAAAAGAAGATAACAAGACACAAATCAGGACATCGAAATCATGACTTGTGTCGTCTCGCCGTTTGTTGCGTGTTTGTAGGGTCAGAAACGGAACTCTGAGAGCGGACCCTTCGTCTGTCAAGCATGCACTGGATCTTCAAGGACTTCATCTTCGGCCTGCGACAGCTTCGCAAGGAGCCCTCGTTCGCACTGCTCGCGGTCCTGACACTCGCCCTTGGAATTGGCTCAGCGACGACAATCTTCAGCGCGATTCAGAACATCCTCCTGGATCCGTTTCCTTATACCGATGCTGAACGGGTCGTTGCGATCCGCATTCACGACAACAGCAGCAGCAGCCCCTTCGGCCGAAACTATTATCAGCTTCCGGAGTTCCTCGACTACAAAGAACAGAATCATGTCTTTGAGGATGTCATTGGTGGAACGAGTCAGGATGTCCTCTATAGTACCGCCGAGGGAACAGAACATTTTGATGGCGGTTACGTCACACCCAACACCTTCCGCTTCCTCGGCGTGCCCGCGCTGATCGGCCGCGGAATCACGCCAGACGATGCGAAGCCGGATGCGCCGCCGGTCTTTGTGATGTCCTACCTGAGGTGGGTGCAGCGGTTTAATCAGGACCCGTCCGTGATCGGCAAGAGCTTCGTGCTAAACGGCACAGCGACGACCCTGGTTGGAGTGATGCCCGCGAGGTTCACCAAGCTGGGTGTTGATCTCTGGATGGTTCGCAACATGGATCGCAGCGACAAGCAGGCGAGCCAGACGTACTGGAATTTTCAGGCGAAGCTCAAGCCCGGCGTTACCATCCAGCAGGCGCAAGCCGACATAGAAGTCATCGCCCGGCGAGAGGCCCATCTCTATCCGGACAACTATCCCAGGAATTTCAGCGTTCACGTGGTCAGCTGGATCGACAGCCTCGTGGGACCGTTTCGCAAGACCCTCTACACGATTGCGGCTGCCGTCAGCCTCCTGCTGCTGATTGCCTGCAGCAATGTGGCCAACATGCTTCTTGCGCGGGCGACTGCTCGCGAAAGGGAGATGGCGATCCGCTCCGCGCTCGGCGCGAGCCGAACGCGACTCGTAGGCCAGCTCTTGATTGAGAGTATGCTGCTTGCCCTTGGCGGAGCGGTGGTCGGCTGCCTATTCTCCTACGCTGGTATCAAGGGACTGGTGGCACTCATGCCGGACGGTCTGATACCGCATGAGGCCGAGATCCGTCTCAATGTGCCGGTTCTTCTGTTCAGCCTCGGCGCCGCGGTCTTCACGGCAGTCCTCTTCGGGCTTGCACCGTCGCTCCAGATCGTCAGGAAGAACCTCGTAGAGCCTCTCAAGGATTCGGGGAAGGGCGCCGGTGGCGGCTTCAGACGCGGCAGGTTGAGGAGCTCTCTGGTCGTCTTCGAGGTTGCGCTATCGCTGCTCCTTCTCTCCGGAGCCGGACTGCTGATGCGGAGCTTCATGACGCTGCAGAGCGTCGATCTCGGTTTCAACCCGTCGAACATCCTCGTCGCACGGCTGCCCTTTCAAAAGGGTCAATACCGGACCGCCGAAGAGAAGCAGCGCTTCTACACGCAGCTGCTCCAGCGGCTGCATGCTTTGCCAGGCGTCGTCGCTGCTACTGAGACCTCATCGCTTCCTCCCTATGGCGGTATCAGAAGCGACATAGATATTACGGGCAAGACGCACAGCGAAAAATGGTTTTCGATCTACCAGCTTTGCAGCGAAGGATACTTCCCCACGTTGCAGTTGCGATTGTTGCGCGGCCGGACGCTTTCAGACATTGATGTCAACAATGCGCGCAAAGTCGTTGTGGTCAACCAGACCTTTGTCGACAAGTTCTTCGGCAGGGATGACCCGATCGGGCAGGTTGTCAGGGTCAATGGCCTGGCCACCAATACCGACTCTCCGGTCGAGGATCCGGCTTTCGAAGTGGTTGGTGTCATTTCGGACGCAAAGAACCAGGGTGTTCAGGATCCTGTGCTGCCTGAAATGTTCATTCCTTACACGATCACGGGCGCCTTCGACCGGGGAATTCTGGTCAGGACATCGAAATCGCCAATGACTCTTCTCAACCCGGTTCGGCGAGAGATCTGGGCGGTCGACCGGAATGTCGCACTGACGCTGTTGGCAGTCTTGACGACTTCATGAGGAGATTCACCTACGCGGAACCTCGCTTCAGTCTGGTTCTACTTGGCGTTTTTGCCGGTGTTGGCCTGGTCCTGGTGGCTCTCGGAGTCTTCAGCGTGATTGCTTATACCGTGTCGAGGCAGACGCATGAAATTGGAATTCGCATGGCGTTGGGCGCCTCGCGAGGTGACGTCGTTTTGATGGTCCTGAAAATGGGTTTGAGAATGGTAGGTGTGGGGGTCGCCATAGGATTGATGGCGAGCTTTCTGGCGACGCGACTCCTGGCGAACCAGCTTTGGGGCGTGTCTCCGCGCGACCCGTTAACGCTGGCGATTGTCGTTGCCGTGGTAGTACTCGCAGGCTCCGCAGCCTGCTACCTTCCGGCGCGCCGCGCGACTCGTGTAGACCCGCTAACCGCATTGCGATACGAATAGCTTCATGTCTTGTGGCTACGCTCTCCCTCAGGGGAAGATGCCCAGCTCGAGATAAGAGCGCGCGATTTTGTCGAGCGCATCCAGGAAGGCCGCTGTCCTGAGTATCCTTTATCCCACGATTTCTACGCTGGGTCTCAACGATCTCGTGATAGGCAACCACCATCGTCTCTTCGAGCCCCGAGTTGACCAGATCCAGCTCATCTGCGCCGTGGACAATAAACGCACGCTCATCCTCGGTGAAGCGCTTGCCCGTAGCGAGCTCAATCGCCTGGAGCATGCGCCGCTCGGTCGACTCTTCGTATCTCTTGCCCATTCTTCCGAATCTGACGTGTGAGAGGTTCTTGAGCCACTCGAAGTATGAGACCGTCACTCCTCCGGCATTCGCATAAAGATCGGGGATGATCAACACCCCATTCTTCAAGAGGATCTGCTCGGCCTCCGGGGTCGTCGGACCATTGGCTCCTTCGAGAATAATGCGTGCCTTGATTCGTGGAGCATTCTCGACGGTCAGCTGATTTTCGAGAGCGGCCGGCACGAGGACGTCGCAATCCAGCTCGAGCGCGTCTTTCGTGTTGTGATGTTTGTGGCGCCAGGAAAATTGAGTAGCGACCCGGTCTCATTGCGAAACTGGAAGACTTCCTGCTCATTCAGCCCTGAGGTATTGAAGATCGCCCCTTCGCGCTCCGCAATGGCAATGATCGTTGCTCCGCCCTCACGGCAGAACTTGGCAACGTGATATCCCACATTGCCGAGCCCCTGGACGACGAGCCGCTTGCCGCCGATTCCGGTCGGAACTCCAATTTGTGCCATGAGTTCGGTATCGCAGACTGCCTCGCGTAGCGCATAGAACAGTCCCCGTCCAGTGGCTTCACGCCGGCCTCTGATTCCTCCCTGTGTTACCGGCTTTCCGGTTACGCAGGCGAGCGCGTCGAGCTGACCCGGAGCAAACGCCATATAGGTGTCCGCAATCCAGGCCATCTCCCGCTCTCCCGTACCGTAGTCCGGAGCGGGCACATCGATTCCGGGTCCGATGAAATTCTTCTTGATCATCTCGTGCGTATAGCGACGTGTGATCCGTTCGAGCTGCTCAGCGCTATATTCGCGAGGCGAGATCTGAACGCCACCCTTGGCACCACCGAACGGCACATTGACGATAGCGCACTTGTAGGTCATGAGCGCGGCGAGCGCCTTGACTTCATCCTCGTTGACGATCCGGCTGTAGCGGATGCCGCCCTTGACGGGGAGCTTGTGCTGGCTGTGCTCTGCGCGCCAGGCGTTGATCACCTCGACGCTGCCATCCTCATGGCGCAACGGGAATTCAAAGTGGTAGACGCTGTTGCAGATCTTGATTTGATCGAGCAAGCCCTTCGGATACTTGGTGAACGCCGCCGCTTCGTCGACGTAGCGCAATACCGCACCAAAAAAACTCTGAGTTGATTCCGTCATGAGTTCTCCTATCAATTCAATAACAGTGAAACGCGGCGACCGGCTCAGTATGGAGTGCGGCGACTTGTCGCCGCTTTTGTGTTAGTTACTGCAGGAACATGATTAACACGCCCGATTCTTCTCATGCCTGTAGTATCTAAATCAAAAGCGGCGACAAGTCGCCGCACTCCATACTGAGCCAGTGGGCACCTTCCAACATGAAACTCGCCTCAAGGGCTTGCGACTTCAGTCTTGGTCTCGGATCTTGCGCTCTCATTTCCCGCGCTGTCCACGGCGGTAAGCTGGTAAAAGTACCGCTTGCCTATGTCGACGCGATCGTCGCGGAACGTCATTGTTGTGAGAGTCGCGGATTGACTTTAACCCACGACGCCGGCGGCGCCTGTTCACTTTCACTGCGGTAGACGTTGTAGCCTTGCATGTCCGGCTCGGAGTTGGCAGGCCAGAACAGGAAAATGGTTCCATTGATGGAGGCTATCGTGATGGAGTTCGGCGCTGCCGGTGGAAAGATATCACGCGGAACAACGACAGCCGCGGCGCTCTCGTTGCTCTCGATCGGTCCCGGCACGGGGCCTCCTGGCGGCGCAGCCGACAAGGCCCGAAGCGTGTAGCCGTAGCTAACTCCCCATTGGAAGGCTCGATCGACGTAGCCTGGTTGCGTGAGGGGAATGTCGTTGAGTTTCGAGACTACACCGCCGACATTCCGATAGAGGTTATAGCCGATGAGATTGACCGGTTGCGAGCCATTCTCATTCGACGCCGGCGCTATCCACGAGACCTCAATTCCAGTCTCCGTGACGTGCGTTGTGGGCTTTGCAGGCGGGCTGGCAATACCGGCGAGAGGAGTAATTAAAGCATAGTTTGAGAGGCTCCCCGCCACACCACTTCTGTTTACTGCCCGGACAGCATAGCGATATCGCATCTGGGTGGACATTGGCTTGAGGTCGAGTGCGTCGGTATAGCTGACGTTATAGCTGACAGCGCCCTCACTCGAGCGCGCCAGGGGTTGAAACTGTTTTGAGCCAATCGAGGCGATGACCGTCGACCGGCTGACGAAGTCTTCGGCGTCAGGGTCGGGAGCGTTTGTCGGTGTTTCAATGACCCGGTAGACATCAACGCGATCCAGTTGCTGGGCTCGAGCGGGGCGCGTGAGTGCGAAATTGAGCAACAGTTGGTCGCCGCGTTGCATGACCGAAAGTGCGTTTGCCCGAAATGCGGCTCGCGGCGTTGGGGCCACCGGATCGCCGACCTTACCGCATCCTACAGCAAAGGCGGCAGAGGCGAGAAGCAGCATTCCGAACCATGCCGGGAATATGAACGGCTGGAAGTTGCCGCAATGCAAAAAGCGGGATTCTGTTCACCCTACAGAATGTAGCGGCTGAGGTCCTGTTCCTTGACGATGTCCGCAAGCATTTTCTGAACATACGCCGCATCGATGACCTGGTTCTTCTCTTTCAGATCGGGCCCTTCAAAGAGATCTCGTCAAGCAGCTTTTCCATGATCGTGTGCAGCCGCCGCGCACCGATGTTTTCAGTGTTCTCGTTCACGTCGAACGCGAAGTGGGCAATCCTGATCGATGGCCTCATCGAGGAAAGTCAGCTTGATGCCTTCCGTCTCCAGGAGCGCGTCATACTGTTTGATCAGCGCATTTTGGGTTCCGTCAGGATGCGAATGAAATCCTCAATAGTCAGCGAATCCGAAGCTCAACGCGAATGGGAAACCGGCCCTGAAGCTCGGGAATCAGATCCGACGGTTTGGCCACGTGAAATGCCCCGGCGGCGATGAAGAGGATGTGATCGGTGCGAACCATGCCATATCGCGTATTGACGGTCGTGCCTTCGACTATCGGCAGAATGTCGCGCTGAACGCCTTCGCGGCTAGACATCGGGACCGTGGCCGGATTCGCGGCCGGCGATCTTGTCGATCTCATCGAGAAAGATGATGCCGCTGTTTTCGACGCGCTCGACGGCAATTCGCGCGACCTGATCCATATCGACGAGCTTCTGTTCTTCTTCCTGAATCAGGTATTCGATGGCCTCAGCGACTTTCATCTTGCGCTTCTTCGTCCGCTGGCCGAAGAAACCGGGAAGAATATCTTTGATGTTGATGTCCATCTCCTCGATGCCCTGGTTGGTGATGATCTCGAACGCGGGAAAGTTCTGCTCCTTCACCTCGATTTCGACGATCCGGTCGTCCAGCTTGCCTTCGCGAAGCTGAGCACGCAGTTTTTCGCGTGTTCGCGGTTCCATTGCTCCTGCGGCCGCTGGCTGCGGTCGTCCTCGATCTGGTCGATCGAGGTGAGTTGGACCTTGCGGAGGCAGAAGCAGATCGAGAATCCGCTCTTCGGCATTCGCTCGGCCTTGTCGGCAACCTCTTCGACTTTCTCGTTCCGGACCATGTCGATCGAGATCTCGACCAGATCGCGGATCATCGATTCGACATCGCGCCCGACGTAGCCGACTTCCGTGAACTTGGAAGCTTCGACTTTGAGAAACGGAGAGTTGGCAAGCTTCGCCAGACGCCGCGCGATCTCCGTTTTGCCGACGCCCGTCGGACCGATCATGATGATGTTCTTCGGCATCACCTCTTCGGCCATTTCCGGCGGGAGCTTCTGGCGGCGGATCCGGTTTCGGAGCGCGATTGCGACGGCTCGTTTTGCGCCCGCCTGACCGATGACGTATTTATCCAGTTCGCGACGATTTGGCGAGGCGTCAGTTCGTCAAGGCGGAGTCTCATCGATCGTCACATGACATATAAATTGACCATTACGTTGAATCTCCGGTTACTTTGCAGTTGAATTTCTTCGACGACAATTTTCGTTGGTGTAGATGCAGATCTTGCCGGCAATCTGCATCGCCTCCTGCGCGATTTCACGCGCCGCTAGATCCGTGTATTTACGAGAGCACGTGCGGCGGAGAGAGCGTATGCGCCACCGGAACCGATTGCCGACAATTCCATCGTCCGGCTCAATCAAGTCACCGGTACCTGAAATGAGGAATGTATTCCTGTCGATCCGCACCACGATCATCGCTTCGAGATGGCGTATCAGCTGTCTGTCCGCCAATCTTTGGCGAGCTCCAACGGCGGCGCGGCTCAGTCTGTCCGTGATACTGCTCCAGCTTCGCTTCGAATCGGGAAAAGCGCGAATGAATCTGCCGATGACCCGGCAAATCCGGCCAGAATTTTTTCGTTGTACAGCCGGCGAATCTTCCGTGCGCCGGCTTGATGACGGTATCGCCGAGCGTCACCTGACCTCACTGGCAACCACGACGCTGTCTTCGCGACGGACGGCCAGGATCGTCGTGCTGCGCACTTTGCCCGATCGCGACCGTCCGCGAGAGGCGGGTTTTAAAGGAAACGGCATGCTCGGACTATAGCGAGGGCTGGAAGCGATTGTCAAACTAACGTGCCTCACTCGTGGCACATCCAAAGCCCATGGAGTCCCCTCCAGGGAGCAATTTGGAGTGCGGCGACTTGTCGCCGCTTTTGATTCGTAGTGCTGCGAAGAAGAGAAATGACGTCCTTCCTAATCATACGCTGCAATATCTAAATGAAAGCGGCGACAAGTCGCCGCACTCCAAATTGCTTTCCTGGAGAGGCCCTTGACACGAGTGATACCAACAATATCAGCTTGATTTCAGTGCCAGCTCGATGGCGGCACGCATGGCAGGAGGGACGCGCTCACTGAACCCGATAAATTGTTTGTAGAGCTTGCCGTCCTTCCCGATGATCAATGTCTGAGGGATGGTTGGCTGGCGCAGGAGGGCCGACTGGATCTCCTGGGGAGCAAACCCTATCGCATAGTCGATGTTGAAGGAGGTGGCAAAATTGCGAACAATTTGAGTGGTATTCGCCGGCTCCTCAACCGTCAGCCCAACGACTTCGACTCCGCGGTCTTTGAACTCCTTGCCTATCCGAATGAGATGGGGAATCTCGACGCGGCAGGGTCCGCACCAGGTAGCCCAGAGATCCAGAACCACGACCTTGCCTTTGTAGTCGTTAAGGCTCGCCTTGCTTCCGTCGAGCATTTGAAAACTCGCATCCGCAATTCCGCCTGGCAACTCGACCGGTCCGCCCGCCGGCCGGCGCCGGAGGAGCCGATGTCGACGTCAGACGTCACCTTCTCGGTTCCCCTCGAAAAGAAGATGGAAGCTACCATTGCAACCACAACCAGAGCGACGACGCTCAGAACGATGCGTGAGGCGGTCCAGAAGGGCTTGCCCTGATTGCCCGTGCCAGCTTTTGATGAGGTCGACATAAGTCTCGAATCCACCTGACGAGACAGCATAGCCCGGCGTTCTGTAACCGGCAAGTGATGTCGCATTTTGACAATCTCGGGGTATATCCTTACACTCACGATCTACCGGTCAACTTTAAACTCAGGAGTTGCTGACTTGTCCCACGTTTCCGGGGGATTACGGCCTGCGATCGGAATCACTACCCGCCTCGATGTCACCAGGAACACCTTCTATCTTCGCAGGTATTATGCCGAAGCGATTACGGCCAGTGGCGGAACTCCGGTTCATATACCACTGATTCCCGATCGCGCCTATCTGCGAGTCTCGCTGGGCGGCTCGATGCGGTGGTTCTCTCAGGGAGTGACAGCGATGTGGATCCGGAGCGCTATGGCGAGGCGCCACACCCGGCCCTTGGGAGTCTCGTACCTGAGCGCGATTTGACGGATTTGCTGATGCTTGAGTTTGCCGAGGAGTTGCAGCTGCCGGTGCTCGGCATCTGCTTCGGCATTCAATCACTCAACGTCTTCCGGGGCGGCTCGTTGATTCAGGACATCAACGCTCAACTGAAGGATGCTCTGACGCACGAAAAGACTGACTTGCCAGAACTGGTTTCACACCCGGTTCAGTTGGAAGAGGAGTCGCTTCTTGCTCGTCTCAGTGGTTCCGAAAGAGCTATCGTCAACAGCAGTCATCATCAGGCGGTCGATCGTGTCGGCAGCAACCTGAAAGTCATCGCACGCTCGGAAGACGGTGTAGTTGAAGCGTTGATCGATCCGAGGCCTGATCGGTTTGTGCTGGGAGTTCAATGGCATCCCGAGATGGGCTGGGAGACGGATGCCCTGTCGAAAGCGATCTTTCAACGCCTGGTTGAAGAAGCCATCCAATGCCGACTGGCTTAGTATGGAGTGCGGCGGCTTGTCGCCGCTTTTGATTTAGGTGGTGCAGTAGATCAATGATTTACGTGACCAATTCTTCTTCATCACAGCACTATCTAAATCGAAAGCGGCGACAAGTCGCCGCACTCCATACTAAATCAGTGGGTGCCTTTCCTTTGGTTAACGATGCTTGATCGACGTGCCAAACTGACCATTGGATTGCTCTCCGTGGGCCACTTCTCAGCGGACGCCTACTCCAGCTTTCTTCTGCCCATGCTGCCTGTGCTGGCAGTCAAGTTGAGGCTCACTCCGGCGCGGGCGGGCATTCTCGTGCCAACGCTCATGGTGACGTCCTCGCTGTGTCAACCGCTGTACGGGCTGGTGTCCGACCGGTATCTCAAACGGTCCATGTCGGTCTTCGGGCCGCTGATTGCCGCCTGCTTCCTTTCGAGCATCGGCGTTGTAACCTCGCTGCCGGCCCTGATCGCGATCATTGTTCTGGGCGGACTCGGGATCGGTGCGTTCCACCCGCAGAGCGCGGCCATCGTGGCTCGCGTGAGCCGGCGGCAGAGCGCGGCTGCAATGTCAGTCTTCTCTTCCGCGGGGACCATAGGTGTCGCTTTCGGACCAGTGCTTATTACCAGCGTCGTGGTTGTTTTCGGATTTGAGCGCAGCTACTACACGGCAGTGCTGGGAATCGCGGTTTGGCTTCTGCTGCTGAAGTATTGCCCGAGACTCGAAAGCGATGAGGCCAATCTGGCCCATCCGCCTCTTGGCCAGGCACTGCGAGCGGCGCGTGGGCCGCTGACTTTACTCTATTTTTCAGTAGTCCTGCGCGCGGCGATGCACGTCAGCGTGCAAAGTTACCTTCCGTTTCTGCTCGAACATCAGGGACTGCGGCTCACGCAAATAGGTCTGGTCCTCTCAGGATTCATCCTCTTTGGCGGGATTGGGGGATTGTTCGGGGGCTCTCTCGCGGACCGCTTCGGCGCGCGGCGAATCAGCATGACCTCGTTGCTCGTGGCGGCACCGCTTCTGGCACTGGCTTTCCTGACGATCGGAGAGGGTGCCGGCGCATTACCCTGGACGAGCTGTGCTCTACTGGCCGCTGGAGGGACGTGTCTCAATGTGGCCGTGCCGATCAACGTTGTTATGGCGCAGCGCCTTGTGCCCGGCGGTGCGAGTACTGTCTCGGCACTGATGATGGGATTTGGCTGGGGCGCCGGTGCACTGCTTGCGCCGTTCACGGGCTGGCTCAGCGAAATTATCGGATTTGCACCCGCATTGACGATCCTCTGCGTTCTACCCTTTATTGGAGGACTGCTACTGTTGCGTTATCCGGCTGATGGCCCCCTGCCATCCGCAATGGCCCGACAAAATGCGTATCGCCCGGAATCACCTCCGAAGCATCCGGGATAGCAGGGGACTGAAGTAAGGTAAAGAAAATGGGATTCTGGAGAAGGAAGAGCGGTAGCGAATTCATTTCACTCGGTCTGAACACACCGCTCGAACCAATACCGGCGCCGGCTGAGGATGCTGCGATGCCGGCACCGGCTGAAGCAGTTGTTGAGGAACCTGCGGTCGCTACCGTTGCAGTCGAGCCTGTTGAGGATGAGTCATTCGTTCGGAGATTCCGGCGCGCGGTTGCTTCAACCAGAGAGAGTTTTGTATCTCGCCTTGAAGATGTCGTCAAAGGTAAGAAGGAGATTGACGCGTCGACGCTCGATGAGCTCGAGGAGGCTCTCATCGGAGCCGACATTGGCGTTCAGACGACCATGGAGATCATCGAAGATGTCCGCCGCCGCGTCGACCGGCAGAGTCTGCGCGATGTGGACGAGTTGAAGCGGGTCATAAAGTCTCATCTGATCGACATCCTCGAGCGTGCCGAACAGGCACGGGGAGTTGCCTCTGAATCTTCAGTGGCTGCGGATGTGAGGCCGTATGTCATGATGATAGTCGGGGTCAACGGAACGGGTAAGACCACGACCATTGGCAAGCTCGCACAACGAATCAAAGCGGACGGCAATGAAGTGCTCATTTGTGCCGCCGATACCTATCGTGCAGCGGCCTCCGACCAGCTGGCGATCTGGGCAGAGCGCGCACAGGTGCCTTTGATACAACAGCGCCAGGGAACCGATCCGGCGGCTGTATTGTTTGACGCACTCAAAGCGGCTCAGGCAAGGCAGTCCGACGTACTCATCGTCGATACGGCAGGCCGGCTTCACAACAAGGCCAATCTCATGGCTGAGCTTGGCAAAATGAAGCGGATCGCTTCGCGCGAAGTACCGGGCGCCCCACACGAAACGCTCCTGGTCGTTGATGCGGTCACAGGTCAAAACGGGCTCAGCCAGGCACGCGAGTTTCTCAAGTCGGCCGACGTCACAGGTCTCGTCCTTACCAAGCTCGACGGGACAGCCAAGGGCGGTATTGCAGTGGCCATCGCAAAGGATCTGAATCTCCCGATCAGGTATTGCGGCATCGGCGAGAAGGCTGACGACCTGGTCGTCTTCGATAAGCGCGCGTACGTCGACGGACTCTTCGAATAGCCGCTCGCACATCAATGACAGATCTCGAGTATATGCGGCTCGTGCTCGATCTTGCGGCGCGAGGAACAGCTCTTACCAGTCCCAACCCACTCGTCGGTTCGCTGGTCGTCAAGGGTGATCGAATCGTTGGGCAGGGCTACTACCGCTACGATGAATTGAAGCATGCGGAGGCCTGGGCGCTCGAGGCAGCCGGAAGCGAAGCCCGGGACGCTACGGTCTACGTCAATCTGGAGCCTTGCTGCCACAAGGGCGGCCTCAAGCGAACCGCACCCTGCGTGGCAGCGCTGATTGCCGCGGGCGTGAGGCGCGTCGTGGCATCGATGGTTGATCCAAACCCGGAAGTCAGTGGTCGAGGTTTTGAGCAACTTCAGAAGGCGGGAATAGAAATTGAGACCGGCCTTCTGGAGGGTGAAGCCAGACGCCTCAATGAGAAGTATTCGCGCTTTGTCGAGACGCGATGCCCATTTGTCCTGCTGAAGCTCGGGATGACTTTGGACGGGCGGATTGCCTCAAAGAGTGGAGATTCGAAATGGGTCACGGAGAAGAGTCGCGTGCAGCCTCGGGCAGGCTTCGCCACGAATACGATTCAATCATGGTTGGTGCGAGGACCGTAGCCATTGACGATCCGCTGCTAACCGATCGGACCGCAGAACCCCGGCGCCGGCCGCTCGTTCGGGTGGTTCTCGATGCGGGACTCCATACGGGACTCACCTCGCAGCTGGTGCGCACGGCGAAAGAGGCTCCCTTGTTGATCTTTTCGGCGGAGGCAGGTCCAGAGGAGCCGTCTCAGTGTCTGCCGAGGGAGACGGGAATTGGTTTTGACTCGCAGCGAGAGGCGCTTGAGGCTTCGGGTGTTGAGGTTGTCGGGGTGCCGCTCAAGGGCGATCTGCTTGATGTTCGTGCAGTGCTTGGTGAGTTGGGTCGACGGGGTATCACAAGTGTGATTGTCGAAGGCGGTTCGGGCGTGGCCGGGTCTCTGTTTGATGAAGGGTTGGTGGATAAGGTTACGTTCTTTGTTGCGCCGAAGATTATGGGCGGTGAGGGACTTGCGGCAGTGGGTGGAATGGGGCGGGAGCTCTCGGATGCAATCAGGTTGAAAGACCTTGAGATTCGTCGACACGGGGAGGTCTGGAAATCACGGGCTACCCGTTCCGGTAATACCGAAGAGCACGCGGGACGCGTGCGGTCCAGGCTAGCCGCGCCCTCAATTGGGCTACCTGCGAAATCGATATGCCCGCGCCTGGGAGCGCACGCGTCCCGCGTGCTCTTGTCGTAAGCAGCTATCCAGAGATCAAATGTCCACAATTTCTTAGTTGGACAGTCTGCGGCACGTGACCTGAATGCATGCTAAGGCGCCACTCGGTCAGAATTTCCTAGTCGATCCAAATCATCGGCGCCGCATCCTTGAGGCCGTACGTCCACAAACTGGCGAAACCATCATCGAAATCGGTCCCGGCCAAGGGGCCCTCACTGAAGGCCTCCTGGCCAGCGGTGCATCGATCGTTGCCGTGGAGCTCGATCGCAAGCTCATCCCTGACCTCGAACAACAATTCGGTAGCAAACCCAACTTTCACCTCATTCAGGCTGATGCGACTGAGCTCGACTTCTGCGCGGCCATCTCACCAGCCACGCACGCCCGAGTCGTAGCCAATCTTCCGTATTACATCTCGACAGCCATTCTCCAGAGCCTGATTTCGCAACGTCAATGTATCAGTCAGATGACTCTCATGCTCCAACGTGAGGTGGTCGAAAGAATCTCGGCGCGCCCCGGGGGAAGGAGTATGGCTATCTCTCAGTGATCGTTCAGCTACACTGCGACGTCAAGCCTCTCTTCAACGTTCCGCCCGGCGCCTTTCGGCCCGTCCCTAAGGTCTTTTCGACCGTTGTTCGCCTCGAGACCCGGCATGAGCCTCGCGTCCCGACGGTTGACGAAGCGCTCTTTCTTGACCTGACGAGCATAGTCTTCAGCCAGAGACGCAAGACAATCTTCAACAACCTGAGAGCCAATCGGGGCCGGATGCGCCTCGATAGCGACAATGCGATAGCAAGCGCGCTGGCGGAGGCAGGCCTCGACGCGATGCGGAGGGCCGAGACCCTCTCGATTCCCGATCTCGCTGCGCTTACTTCGGCCGTCAGCCTGCGTAGAGGTAACCGGTTGACCTGATCTGGGTTATACTGTCGACGTGACTAGCGGACGTCTTGAAATCACGCCGCTCGGTGGCCTCGGCCAGTTTGGGATGAACATGACCGTCATGAGGTATGACGGTCAGATGATCATCGTCGACTGCGGAATGATGTTTCCCGATGAGGATATCCTCGGCGCTGATATTGCCATTCCCGACCTTACCTACGTCGAAGAGCATCGAGATGAGCTTGCTGCGATTGTCCTGACGCATGCCCACGAAGACCACGTCGGTGCGCTTCCGTTTCTGCTCAACATCGTCAATCCTCCCATATACGGAACTCGCTTCACGTTCGGCCTGGTCGAAGGAAAGCTTCAGGAGTTCGGACTCCTCGACAAAGTCGAACTGCATACCATACGTCCGCGGGAACAGTTTCGAGCTGGTCCTTTCGATATCGAGTTCATTCGAGTCTCCCATTCTCTCGTCGACTGCGTCGCACTGGCGGTGACGACGCCGGCGGGCGTCCTGATTCATACCGGTGACTTCAAGGTGGACGAGACACCCGTCCAGGGTGATGCGATCGATCTGACAAGGTTGAACGAGTATGGCAACCAGGGTGTCCTGGCTCTCCTGGCAGATTCGACGAACGTGGAAAGGGAAGGGCGCACCGGCTCAGAGCGAAGCGTCATTCCGGCGTTCGAAAAGATATTTGAGGAGACTTCCGGCCGGATCGTCGTCAGTTGTTTTGCTACCAGCATTCATCGGCTTCAGATCGTCATGGACCTGGCTGCCGAATCGGATCGCGTTGTTGCTCTTCTTGGCCGGAGCATGGTTCGGAATGTCGAGACTGCGGAGCGGCTCGGTTATCTCGAGATTCCCGATGGATTGCTGGTCAGTCCCCAGGAGGCAAAGAAACTGCCTGCCAACGAGGTCTGCCTCATGGTCACCGGGAGCCAGGGAGAACCGATGTCTGCACTGGCGAGGATGGCGGTCAATAACCACCGGGACGCCAGCGTTCTCGAGGGTGACACGGTAGTTCTATCGGCGAGGCAGATTCCCGGCAACGAGCGTGCAATTTCGCGAATGATGAATCATCTCTTCAAGAAGGGTGCGCACCTCATCGACTCGGGAACGGCGCGGATTCACGTCTCCGGCCACGGGCGCCAGGGCGATTTGAAGATCATGTATGAGGCGGTGCGGCCGAAGTTCCTGATCCCGATTCACGGCGAAACGCGTCAGCTCTATCGCCACGCCGAAGCTGCGCGCAAGTGGGGTGTATCAAGAGATCGAATCGTTCTCGCCGAAAGCGGCGACGTCATCGAGATAGACGAAGATTCCGCACGAGTGGCGAGCAAGGTTACCGTAGGCCGCACGTTGATCGACGATTCCGGGTTTGGCCGGATCGATGACCTCGTGCTTCGCGATCGCAAGCATCTTGCGTACGATGGGATCGTCATACCGATAGTAGCCATCAACAAGGCTTCAGGGACGCTCGAATCGGCGCCCGAAGTCGTTCAACGCGGTCTGGCGTTGAGCGATGAGGGAAACGGTTTCCTCCAGAAGGCGCGAACGATCATTGGTGAGACAGTCGAGAATGCAACCCACGAAGAGCGCGCGGACTGGTCTCTGATCAAGGAAAAGATACGTCTCGAGCTGAAGCGGTACATTCAACGCGAGACCGGGCGGCGCCCGATGATCATTCCCGTCGTGCTCGAGATATGACGCTCTCGATTTCCACTTCTTTGCGATCTTTTTATAGCCACAAAAAGGCACAAAATCACAAAAGGGGATTTGCCGGCCGTCTCAGTTTTGTCTTTACTTGTGACTTTTGTGCTTTTTCGTGGCAAAGATCGGAAAGAAGAAGGGCAGTCAAATGGACAATCGAAAGACAACCAGGCTCATCGGTCCTCTCCTGCTTTTGATGCTCTTGTTCCTGCAAATGCCTCTACGCGCGCAGGAGGCGCATGACCATCGCGATCACGGTGCTGTCTCAGGTTTGGGAACCGTCCACTTTCCAATTTCGTGCAGCGAGACAGCGCAAACCAAATTCACCCGAGCCGTCGCTCTTCTCCACTCCTTTGGCTATCAGGAGGCCACGCAGGCGTTCTCGGAATTGGCAGCTCAGGAGCCAAAGTGCGGAATGGCCCAATGGGGCATCGCCATGAGCTCCTATCACCCAATCTGGGCGCCACCCAATCGACAGGAACTGGAGCGAGGGGCGGCAGCCGCTGCCCAGGCGTCGCGTGTTTCAGCCACGACGAAACGCGAGCAGGATTATATCGCGGCAATCTCGATCTTCTATCGCGACTGGCAGACGGTGCCCCATCGGAAACGTGCAGAGGCGTATCTCGAGGCCATGGAGGCTCTCCATGAACACTATCCGGATGATGATGAGGCGGCCATCTTTTACGCCCTGGAAATGCGCGGACTCGCGGACGACAACGACAAGGCTCTGGCTCAGCAGAAGAGGGCAGCGGAAATCCTCCTCGCTGTGCTTCCGAGAAATCCCAATCATCCTGGTGTGGCTCATTACCTGATTCATAGCTTCGACTATCCATCGCTCGCGGAGAAGGCGCTGCCGGCGGCCCGCGTTTACGCCAAAATAGCTCCCGATGCGCCGCATGCGCTGCATATGCCGACGCACATCTTCACGCGCCTCGGTCTATGGGACGAGTCCGTGACGTCAAACCTGGCCTCAGCAGCATCGGCCAAGCGGCGCGCTGCTCACATGTCACCCGGCGCCGCTTCGTTTGACGAGCTGCACGCTGACGACTACCTGATCTACGCGTGGCTGCAACAGGCCCAGGATGACCGTGCGCTCGCCCTGATTCGCGAGATGCAATCAATGACTCGAGTCGATGTCCCACAATTTGCCGCTGCTTACGCTTTTGCTGCTGGGCCGGTCCGCTTCGCACTCGAACGGCAGGACTGGAAGGCGGCCGCTCAGCTGCGTGTTTCACCTGCCTGGTTTCCATGGAGCTCGTTTCCGCATGCTGTCGCAATCGTTAAGTTTCGGGCGTGCCCTCGGCTGCGCGCACACAGGCGATCTCAATGGAGCGCTGAGCGCGATCGCTTCCCTCGAGGAGCTTCAACGGGCGGAGCCTGCGAGTCAGGCTTATGACTGGAAGAAGCAGATTGAAATCCAGATCATTGCGGCGAAATCATGGCTTGAACTGGCTCGGGGAAAGCGAGCCGAGGCTCTGAAGCTGGCTCGCCAGGCCGCCGATAAGGAAGATAGCACTGAGAAGAGTCCCGTCACGCCAGGGGCCGTAAGACCCGCCAGAGAGTTGCTGGCGGACATGCTGCTTGAAACGTCGTCTCCAGCGGAGGCGTTGGTAGAGTATAGAGCTGCGCTGACGGTCGCGCCGCGGAGATACCGGAGCATAGCCGGCGCTGCGCGTGCGGCCGAGCTTACCGGCGACCAGGCGGCAGCCGCCGGCTACTCTCGCGACCTGCTGACTTTGGCGAAGGGGTCTATTTCAGACCGGCCCGAGCTTCGGCACCCAGCACCCAATATGAAGGAGTAGCTCTCTGAAGTTCACGCCGCGGCAGCAACAACCTTCTCAGCCGCGTCCTTCATTCCATCCGCAACGATGAAGTTGAGGCCGGACTCGCGCAATACCTGCTGTCCCTCTTCGACGTTGGTTCCTTCAAGTCGGACAACTACAGGGATGGTCACGCCGAGCTTGCGAGCGGCTTCGACAACTCCGCGCGCTACCATATCGCAGCGGACGATGCCTCCAAAGATATTGACCAGCACCGCACGCACTCCCGGATCCGCAAGAAGGATTCGAAATGCGTTCTCGACGCGCTCCTGAGAAGCTCCGCCGCCTACATCGAGGAAGTTTGCGGGCTCACCGCCGGCGAGCTTGATGATGTCCATGGTCGCCATGGCAAGCCCTGCGCCATTGACCATGCAAGCAATGTTGCCATCAAGCTTGATGTAGCTCAGATCGTACTTCGACGCCTCGATCTCGAGGGGCGCTTCTTCATTGAGATCGCGAAGCCGGGTGAAGTCCTTATGCCGGAACAGGGCGTTGTCATCGAAGGTGACCTTGGCGTCGAGCGCGTACAGGGCGCCTTCTTCGGTGAGAAGGAACGGGTTGATTTCTACGAGCGAGGCGTCGAGCTCAACGCCGCGCGATAGAGTGAGAGCATGAACTTCACTGCGGGTTGAATGAGCTCTGGTGGGAGCCCGAGACCGAACGCGAGTTTGCGCGCCTGAAAAGGCTGCAAGCCGACGGCTGGATCGACGTGCTCCTTGAATATCTTCTCAGGCGTTTTGGCAGCAACCTCTTCGATGTCCATCCCGCCTGCAGGCGACGCCATGAATACAAGGCGCGACGTCACGCGGTCGAGGACGACGCCGAGATAGAACTCCCGTTTGATGTGAAGGCCCTCTTCAATGAGGAGCGTGCGAACGATGCGTCCTTCAGGTCCGGTTTGGTGGGTCACCAGATTCATACCGAGGATGGCGCCAGCGAGAGACTTGACGTCTTCCATGGATCGGGCGAGTTTTACTCCGCCGCCTTTGCCTCGGCCGCCGGCGTGAATCTGGGCCTTGATGACTACTGGGAGGGCGAGAGTTTTCGCTGCCTCTTCTGCTTCCGAGACGGTTTTCGCGACTACGCCGCGAGGGACCGGGACATCGAATCGACGGAGGAGTTCTTTTGCCTGGTATTCGTGGATTTTCATGGTTAACCAAAATTGCAAGTGTGGATGTTACCTGCGCCGGACGGCGCCGGGCGGGCAGGGACAAGCCCTGCCCCTACAACGTTGTCGCGAAGGGCTGCACTATTGAGAGCATTATTGGGTGTTACTCGTGTGGTCGTGGATGATCTTCCAGCCGCCATCAACTTTTCTAAAAATCAGTGTAAACAAGCCACCCGGCTTCTTCCCATCCGACATCGTCAACTCCCAATGTCCTGTGACCATCGCAGACTGAGGCCCGAGCACGGTCACATCCAGATCACTGAAGACGAGCTTACCCATTTCGTGCCCATCAGCCTGGTAAGCTTTTCGATACCGCTCCAGCGTCGTATCCCATCCCGCCAGTTTCCTGCCACCGGAGAAGAATGTCAGCTTCGGAGACCGCCAATACCCTTTCATAAACTCTTCGAGACGGCCGGCATTCCAATTCGAGACTTGCGTAGTCAGCACCTCGCGAATCTGATCGGCATCGCTTACCCTCGTCGACACTCCTGAAACCAGCATGTACATGGTTAACAGCACGGACGCCAATTGCATTAACTACCTCCTCTAAATTCCCGACGTCATAGGAAAAACACGATTCGTCGAAGCCTTCCGACCAGCCTCTCCGGCTGCTATAATGAACGTCGATGCCGGACGATTACTCTTTCCTCTCCCCTGACAGTGGCTCTCGTGGTCCTCGAGAAGATGGCTTTCTCGGTAGGTTAGCAGACCTCTCGGGTCACCTGGAAGACTTTTTCCGACGCTCGACGCTGCTGGCTCTGCTAATCCTCTCGATAATTGCGGGCGGCCTTACCGGCCTCGTGTTTGCTTATCAAGCCGGTCTGACCAGCTTTGCCGCCGAAGTCGAGGGGCTCGCGGACTACCGTCCAAGCGAAATCACCAAAGTTTACGCCGACGATGGTAAGACAGTCATCGGAGAGCTCTCCCTGGAGCGTCGGATTCCGCTTGCGTCTGACGAGATTCCCGACACGATGAAGAAGGCGATTCTCGCGATCGAGGATACTCGCTTCGACGATCACATAGGAATCGATCCGATTCGTCTTTTCGCTGCCGCCATTGAAGACATCCGACGCAACCGCCGCGCGCAGGGTGCTTCGACGCTCACCCAGCAGCTCGCTCGTCTGCTCTTTTTGAAGCCGGAAAAGAGTTTCATCCGGAAGATCAAGGAGATCATGTACGCGCTCCAGATCGAGCGCTATTACACAAAAGAGCAGATCATGACGCTCTACTGCAATCAGATCTTTCTGGGTGGTGGAGCCTACGGTGTCGAGGCAGCAGCAAATTACTATTTTAGCAAGCCGGTCAAAGATCTGACCCTGGATCAATACGCATTGATTGCCGCGCTGCCGAAGGCTCCGCAGCAATACTCACCGGTCCTGCATCCGACTCCGGCGAAGAACCGGCGCAACCTTGTCCTTCAACAGATGACCGAGGCGGGATACATCACTCAGGCGGAGGCGGACGAAGCCAAGGCCAAACCATTGGGACTCAATCTGGACGATGCCCGCGGCAAGAGTGACAAATCGGCCTACGCCTACTTTGTCGAGGACGTCCGCCAGGAGCTCCAGCGGCTGCTCGTTGCCGATAAGCACTCGCAGGATGCCATGGACATCTATCGTGCCGGTCTGAGCGTTTACACGACGCTCGACGCAGAGGCACAGCAGCAGGCGGTCGAGGCTGTTCGTCATGGTCTTCGCCTCTACGAGAAGCGGCATGGCTGGCATTTGAAGTTTGACAACGTGGTTGCGTCAGAGGGTGCATCACTGGATAGCTATCGCCATCCGAGCTGGAGAGCTTCGGCACCCAGAGTTGACGACACGATTACCGGTCTGATTCTCGATCCGAACGACCATGGCACGCTGGTCTCTTTCGGCAACTACTCCGCAGTGATCACAGTCAAGAACACGACGGCAATCGCGGCAAAATCGCCGGCCAAGCTTTTCAAGCGCGGCGACCTTGCAGAGTTTGTCGTCAAGGCTGTCGACGAATCGAAACACACGCTGACGGTCGAGCTTGAACCATCACCGGAGGTTCAGGGAGCCCTGATTCTGCTGGACGCGAAGACAGGCGAGGTTAAGGCCATGGTCGGCGGCTACGACTTTGCTACCAGCAAGTTCAATCACGCTACACAGGCCAATCGTCAGACAGGCTCCGCCTTCAAGCCATTCATCTACGCAACGGCGATGGAGCAGGGTCTCAAGCCGGATGATATTGTCGATGATGCTCCCTTCAGGCGCGGCAACTGGGAGCCTCACAACTACGACAATACCTATATGGGCTCCATTCCTCTGCGCAAGGCTCTGGCCCTGTCTCGCAACATTCCCGCGGTGCGCGTGCTCGATGAGGTGGGAATGAGCAATGCGCAACAACTCGTTCGCAGAATAGGGTTGCCCAACCCGATGGCCCCGTTCCTGCCGTCGGCGCTCGGCGCCACTGAAGAACCGCTTCTTGCCATGGTCTCGGCCTACTCGACCTTCCCCAACGGCGGAGTGCGCGTCGAGCCGGTCAGGATCAAGCGAGTTGTAGACCGCGATGGCCGGGTGTTGGAGGACGCAAAGCCGAAATCTTACAAAGTCGTCTCCGAATACGTCGCCGCACAAATGGTCGATATGATGCGCGGCTCGGTCGAGTTTGGCACGGCCACGAGGGCTAAGTCGCTGGGCCGCGAACTGGCAGGCAAGACAGGAACAGTCAACGATTATACGGATGCATGGTTCATCGGCTACACCCCGTCGATTGCCTGCGGTGTCTGGATCGGATTTGACGAGAAGCGGACTCTCGGCAAGGGTGAGTCGGGAGCATCGGCCGCACTGCCCTTCTGGCTGACGTTCATGGAGCAGTATTTCAAGGACAAGCCAAAGGAGAAGTTTGGCAAGATTCCGGAGCTTCCCGAGGACCTGAAGCGTGTCCAGCTGGCGCGAGCGCATGAGCGCTCCGACCGGCTCAGGACGGATATCGAATCTGGAGACGTTCTGCCAGGCTCGGCCGATGTTCCGAATCTCGATCCGTTGGGCGGCGGAGCACCGGCCGGCAAGGCTCCCGGCTCAGAGAATGCGGCCCATCCTGCAGAAAGACCCGCAGATAAAGTGGCTGAGCCATTGCCCAACAATGGTCCGAAGACTCTAAAGCCAACGCCGGAGCCCAAGCTTCCTGTGCCGATCGATGACGATAAGCTCAGAAAAGGGAAGAAGGGCAAGGTTGAGCCGGGACCGCCGCCTTCATAGAAGAGCTTCGAGTTCGGGGAGAGTCACCGTGTCATCTCACAGCGTCCGCACCTCCGTCGGTCTGTCCTCACTCCCGTTTGTTCGTCGTGGAAAGGTCCGCGATCTCTTCGAAGTCGATGGTGACCATCTACTGCTTGTAGCCACCGATCGGATCTCCGCATTCGATTGCGTTCTTCCAAATCCAATTCCGCGCAAGGGGCAGGTTCTGACGCAGATCTCGCGTTTCTGGTTCGAGCGCCTTGGCTCGCTGGTAGCCAATCATCTGATTACGGCCGATGTGAATCTCTTTCCCGAGTCACTGCGTAGTCGGTTGACGGCCGAGGAGCTTGAGTCACTCAATGGGCGCGCCATGCTCGTTCGCCGAACAGAGGTCGTTCCCTTCGAGTGTGTTGTTCGCGGCTACCTGGCAGGTTCGGGCTGGAAGGACTACTTGCAGACTGGCAAGGTGTGCGGGCACACACTTCCCGAGGGCTTGCTTGAATCGAGCCGCCTCCCCGAACCAATTTTCACGCCGGCGACCAAGGCGGAGACGGGACACGACATCAATGTTTCGCGCAGCGTTATGGCGGAAGCGCTCGGAGAGGAACTGGCCGGAGAGTTGGAGCGAATCAGCCTCGATTTATATAGAGCATCCGGCAGCTCATGCCGAAGAGTGCGGGATCATAATCGCCGATACCAAGTTTGAATTCGGTTTGCGTGATGAGCACCTGCTTCTCATCGATGAAGTGTTGACGCCGGACTCCTCCCGCTTCTGGCCTCGAAGCCAGTATCAGCCGGGGCGACCACAGCCGTCCTTCGACAAGCAGTACGTAAGGGACTATCTCGAGACTCTTGATTGGGATAAGCGGCCGCCCGCGCCGGAACTGCCTCCGCTGGTCGTCGCGACGACCAGCGAGACATACCTTGAAGCCTATCGACTGCTCACCGGAACAGAGCTTCTCTAGGCCAGCCTCATCTTGAGCATCGTGTACGAGTGCGCGGGAAAAGCGTAACGCAGTTTTCCGCCCTCAGCCGTAATGCTTCTGCTCACCGTCCGCACTTTGGTCGATGAGAAATCGTTCTCACTCTTGAGGTCTGGTCCGTTCACTTCCGAAACCTCGACGGAGCCCTGGACGTGCTTATCGGCGATGTCGATCTCGGTTGCTATCGTCTGGTCCCGATGACGATTGACAACGCTCAGGACTAGCGTTCCGTTGTCGTGTGAAGCCGCGGCATTCAGATAGGGCACTTCGCCCAAACGTTTGCTCTCATATTTCGGGCTTTCGACGAAGAGATCGAGTGCCTTACCCCTGACGTTGTTGGCGAAGAGCTGAAGAGGGAAGTAGATTGTCTGAAGAAACATTCCCTGCTCGCTGGTGAAGATCGGTGCGATCACATTAACTAGTTGCGCCATGTTGGCAATCTTGACTATGTGAGCGTGATTGGCGAAGGAATTGAGGAACGTGCCGACAACCAGAGCATCTTCGAGATTGTAGCGCTCCTCCAGTATGCGGCGCCCTCGCTGTTGCGCTCCGCGAGCCCGATACCAGACGTTCCACTCATCCCAGGCGATGTAAATCCGGCGACTGCGAGGCTCGCTGGAAAGAGCTGCATCAATGACGCCCTCTACAGTCTTGATTCTCTGATCCAGTTCGACCGGAGCTTGCCATGAACTCGTAATAGTCGTTTTGCGTGTTGCCAACGTACATGTGAATGGCGAGGTAGTCGGCGTGATGCTTCAGATAGTCGAGTACGGTGCGATTCCAGCCGATCCAGTCGACTCCGCTCCCGAAGTTTGACGATCCGGCCGCGATCAGCTTGACGTTCGGGTCCGTCCATTTCATGAGCTTGGCTGCTTCGAGTGCGAACTTTCCGTAGTCCTCGGCGCTCCTGTGGCCCATCTGCCACGGACCGTCCATCTCGTTGCCCAGCCCCCAATAGGTGACCTTCCAGGGATCCTTGCGCCCATTCTGCTTGCGCAAACGAGTCATCGCGGTATCCGCCGATGAATTGACATACTCGACCCACTGCTGCGCCTCCTCCCAGGTGCCGGTCCCGAGGTTCGTGCAGATGTAAGGTTCCGCTCCCGCCATTGCCGTGTACTCGAGAAACTCGTGAGTGCCGAAACGGTTGCTCTCGGTCGTCCCCCAGGCCATCTCGAGACGCGGCGGCCTCTGGTCTCTCGGTCCGATTCCGTCTCGCCAATGGTAGTTTGACGAGAAGTTTCCGCCGGGCCAGCGGAGAAGCGTGACGTTCAGCTTCTTTGTTGCGTCGAGCACATCGCGCCGGAACCCGTTGGCATCAGAGAGAGAAGAGCCTTCGTCAAAGACACCGCCCTCAATGCAACGGCCGAGATGCTCTATGAAATTGCCACAGATTTTCGGGTCGATGTCGCCAATGACGCGCTCAGTGTCGAGCTTGAGCCTCGCGCGGAGTGGGGCCTGTTGCGCGCGCACGGCGAATGGAACTGCGATCAGTGCCTTGGTGAAAGTGCGACGAGAAACTGATGTGGTGGTTGTTTTCATAAGACGATCCTTATTGGACGTGGCGCAGGCTGTCCAGCCTGAGCCTGTCGCACCGAAGGTGCGACCTGAAAAAGCCCAGGGCGACGCCCTGGGTGGACAATCGCGAGCCGGACCACCTCGCCCCAACGGGGCAATGTCGGCCCGATGGGCCTCGACCGATTGTTGGCCAACATACCCAGGGCTTCGCCCTGGGCTACTTGAGGTCGCGCCCTTGGCGCGACAACCTCTCGGGAATCTGCAGCAGGTCTGCGGCACGGGGATTTACATCCTATGCCAGTGTCAATTGAAGTCTCGTGACCGAGGCCGGCGGGAACCGGAATACCAATGATCCCCCTTGCACCTGAACCGCCGCATTTGACGGAACCAGCCCCTGCGGATTCTCGAAAGTATTGCGAGCATGAATGTCGCTCGACGTCAGGATCGTAGCCTGACCTGACTGCGCCTTTGCTCCTCTGACGATAATCTCAGTCTCACGGCTCTCCTTGGCATGCGGGTTGACCACTGTCAATGTCAACTGATTGCCATTGACCGACGCCGAGCCCTCAAGTCCCCACATCGTCGCATTCACGGGCTGAGCCTGAGCCGCCAACATAGCCCTCTGCTGCTGTGACATCTGTGCTGCAACACCGGGCGGAAAGTTCGGAGCACTCCTCTTGAAAGTAACCATCGGCGAAGAGAATTGAGTCCGAAGAGACTGCCCCCCCTGGTGCGCCGCATACATTTCAAAGACATGAAAGTTCGGCGTAGCCACAAACTTATCTTCGTAGGCAACAAACAGCGAGTGAATAGTGTTAATCAACTGCGCGACATTGGCCATGACAACCTTGTCGGAATGTCTATTGAACGTGTCAAGAGTCAGGCCTGCAATCAATCCATCGCGTAGTGTACCCGGATAACCGAAGAGGTATCCGGCAGGAAGGCTCGCGTCCTGCGAGTGCCAGGCGCCCCATTCATCGACGATCAACTTCACGCGATGCTGGGGATCGCTCTCGCCCATGACCGTCCAGTGCTGCTCGATCAGCTGCCCGATCCGATCCGATCGCTGCAGGAGTTCATACCATTCGTCGGTTGAATAGTCTGCGGCATCTCCCTTGCCCGTTGTGCCGGCGTAATAATGCAGGGCCCAACCGTAAAGCGAGGCAAGCTGGTTTTGCCCTTTATCAACCATGTTGGCGAAGAAGCGTCGCGTCCAGGCTATGTCCCCACCGTTAGGACCGGAACCGATGAACCTCAGATCAACCCCAAACCGCGGTACGTAAGCGATGAAACGCCTGAACTCCTGCGAGTACTCCTCAGGAGTGAGCCGTCCGCCGCATCCCCACGATTCATTGCCGACGCCCCAGAATTGCACTTTGAAAGGGTCGCGGTCTCCAGCGGCGGCTCGCATATCTGAATAGGTAGTCTGCCCCGCAGGCCCATTGCAGTACTCCACCCATTGCTGGAATGACTGTGCCGGGAGGCTGCGCAAATTGGCCGCAAAATAAGGCTGAGCCCCTGTGAGCTTGCAGAAATGCATGAACTCATTGGTTCCGAACCAGTTGGGCTCATACTTCTGGGGGCCGTTATCGAGACGCTGGTAGTCTCCGGTGCCGCGATTCCCGCGATCGTCTCGCCAGAAGTTTGTTCGGCGGGGGCGCGACGCTCTCGGTCCGATGCCATCGCGCCAATCGTAGCTATCGGCGAAACAGCCGCCCGGCCAGCGCACGGTACCCGGCTTGATGCGGCGCATGTGCTCGATCAGGGCTTTGCGGATGCCGTTGACATTCGCCACCTTCGACTCCTCGCCTACCCAGATTCCGTCGTAGACGACTCCGCCAAGATGCTCAACGAAGTGACTGTAAATGTTTGGAGCTATCTCGCCGATCTTCTCGTTGACGAGGATTTCGATGCGTGAGTCTGTGGCCTGCGTTGCGCTGAAGGCGTACCGAAGCCGCGAGGGCCGGCTTGCGATGATCGCTGCGCTTCCGGCCGTCGCCGCGCCTAAGAACTCACGTCGCCCAATCTGTTTCATTGATGTTTCCTTTCAGCCGAGCCCCCTACGATGCGGGCGGGGCTTGGAAGCTGTCTCAAGAATCGCGTTGCGACTTAACGGCGCTGCTCTTCCTGCGCACCGAAGGTGCGCGAGGATATTAGCCGGCGGTGAAACCGCCGGGTATGTCCCCACCCTTGCGCCCGGCAGGGGCAGGACCTGGGCCCAGACGATGCGATTTCGGCGCAAGATTGTGGATCAACCCGTGCTCGTGCAAATCGGTCCGGCGGCCTTCCAGGGCGCGGCTCTTGGCGATTTCTTCCGGTGGTTTCACCACCGGCTAATTCCTCGCGCACGTTCCGTGCGCGGGAATGCCCACTGCCTGGTCCTGATAACAACTCCGAGTTTGAGGCAGATCTTTCAAACGAGTTTTCAATTCGGCTTCATATGCCCTTCACGTTCGCGATCCTTTGCCTTCAGCCTGTCAACATCGGCGAACTGCTGAGCGGCCTCATCCTTGCGACCGAGTCGCTGATAAGTACGCCCCAGCAAATAGTGGGCCTCTACATAATCCGGACGTTGGCGGATCGCCAGCTCGAGCAACCGCACCGCATCGACAGTTCTGTCCTGCTTGAAGAGAATCCCGCCGAGCAGCGTCCTTGCCTCGACCGACTCCGGCTCCTGCTCGAGAGCGGACTCGGCGCGCTTCCTCGCGGCGTCCAGGTCCCCTCTCTTTTCGAGCACCGTCGCCAGGTAGTAGAGAGTCAGAAAGTCTCCTGGAGTCCTCACCAGCTCGCGCTCAAAGTGAGCCTGAGCCTCAGGAGACCGGCCGAGCTTGAAATCTGCGAGGCCGAGAAAGAACTCAAGCCGCGGAAGCTCAGACGCAATCTTGCCTGCCTCGGTGAGATGCTTCTTCGCCTTCTCAAATTCCGCAGACTCAAGATAGTCCTGACCACGCAGCAGGTGTGCGAGAGCTGCACCATCTGGCCTCTCCTCGAGCCGCCTCATTACATCAGAGACCTCGGGCCTCTTGAGTCTCAAGTAGGCCAGTCCAAGACTATAAAGCGCAGTCAAATTTGCGGGCGCCGCTTGTACAGTTGGCTCGAGCCGCGCAACCGCCTCGGCGTCGCGACCCAGTTCGACCAGGGAGATGCCGATGAGCTGCTCGGCCTGTGAGTGTCCCGGAGATGAAGCCAGGAAACTCTCAAGTGGCGGGATTGCCCTGGCGAACTGACCAGCCTGGTAATAGGCGATGCCGAGGTTGAGCAGCACAAGCGTCAGTCTTGGATTGATCTGTAGCGCAGTCTGGTACGCCGCGATCGCCTCGTCATAGTTCCCCAGACGAACCAGAACCGCGCCCAGATTGGCCTGAGCTTCAGCATAGTTCGGAGCGGCAGCGAGCAGTTGCCTGTATTCGGCAGCAGCCTCGCTCCACGAGCCCTGCCGTTGCAGCTCGACTGCATGATTGAAGCGCGCCCTGACATCCTCGGTTTGCTGGAATGGTAGATGCCAGAACAGCAGAACTGTAATCAACCCGGCAATCATAGTGAGGTTAGGATCTCATTCCTTGTAGAGCGATCCGCATTCGACACACTTAATAGGAACAGATTCTGAGCCACGAAACGGGCTCGATACCTACCCATTATAGACGTGGAGCGACGGACTACGGCAAGCAGTCCGTCGCTCCCGTTAACAATGCGCGTAAACTTCTCTGGCTACCAATAGAGCTTGACGCCAAGTTGAATGATTCTCGGGTCGCGCGCGCTATTGTATTCCCCGAAGAAAGTTCCGAGCGGTAGCGTGCTTCCGGAGGGCCGGAGGTTGTTCGTGATCACTGCCTGATTGTAGTTGGCAAAGATCCCGCCTCCGGTGATGAAGCCGCCATTCCCGTTGGGCACCGAAATGTTTGTGCCTGCATTGATGCCCTGGAATTGGGTATGGTTGAAGACGTTGAAAGCCTCGAGCCGGAGCTGTAGTCGCCGGCCTTTGTCCGGATCGCCCAGATCGAAGTTCTTGAAGATCGAGAGGTCAGTGTCGTTGATCTTCGGATTCCTGATATAGGTGCGCTCGCCCAGGCCAATGCTGCCAATCTCAGGAATGATGAACGCGTCCGGATTGATCAGTAGACCGTTGGGACCAGCGTTCGGATCACCTTTGAGGCGGTAACGCGGCGGCTCGGTCCACGACCCGGTTACGCGTTGATTGGCGTTGACTCCCGCAATCGCTACCGTTGGCTCGAACGGAGTACCACTGATGAGCGAAGTGATTCCGGAAATCTGCCAGCCGTCAAGAACACCACGAAGCAGAGCATTCCCACCGAAATGGCCACTGAACTTTGGAAGCTCGTAGACATACGTGATAACCAGTGAATGGGTGCGGTCAAGGTTCAGCAGACGGTAGTCATATAGCCTTGCGTTGAAAGCGTTGGTGAAGTCTCCGTCGCCTGCTGTTGTACCCAGCAACTTCGAGAACGTGTACGCGAGGCTGAACGTGAATCCGCGGGAGAAGCGGCGGTTGACGGCGACTTGAAGCGAGTTGAAATTCGACGACGCACCGTTCTCCTCAAACCTGATCCCTGCAAGGCCGGGGTAAGGCCTGATCAGGTTTGCTGTCAGGGCCTTCGAGCCATCGAATTTTAACCCCGCATCTTTGTATACCTGTGGAATGGACGGATCTGAGTCGGGCACAACTCCCCCAGCAAAGAGCGTCGGATCCTGAGCAGCCCTGGTAAAGAGGAATCCAAATGGCGTCGCGTTCAGCTCGCGCGCCTGGAAGATGTGCCGCGAAAGAGTGCCGACGTAAGCTACGTCGAGTACCGTGTTGAAACCGATGTCGCGCTGAATTCCTAAGTTCATGCTGTAGATCGTTGGGAGCTTGCCTTCCCGGGCATACCCGACGACACCCGACGGAGCGAGCAGCCCGCTCTGCCCCGGGACCAGGTCTGAGAGGCGGCCGAAGAGCAGTTGCGGCTGGAGTATGGCCGGCGGATTGGCGATCTGATCGAAGGCAATGTTGCCCTGAACACGATCGTAAGCCATGCCAAAACCGCCGCGAATGACGGTCTTGCCGTCGCCCAGGACATCATAGGCAAAACCAAACCGCGGCCCCCACTGTGCTCCGCGATCATCATAGCCGCCGCGAGGATAACCCTTGCTGGCCTGACCGATGCCGTTGGCGAGATCTCCCGTTCCGGCGACGAACGCTGCAATGTAGTTTGCCGGTTGGGTGTTTGCCAGCGTTGGCACAAAGCCCGGAGCCAGCAATGCTGGGTCAACCGCCCGGCGGCTTGCTCCGCTGGCACAGGGGGCGACATTCCCGAGGCAGACCGGGAAATAGAGGCGTGGCGCCCTTGCCAGACTGTACTCAGAAGGATTGAACGCGCCTGTCTGCAACCGCGCATCGTATTGAGGCTGATACCACGAAATCCGCAGACCGTAGTCGAGCGTCAGCCTGCGCGTCACCTTCCAGTTGTCCTGGACGTAGCCCTCGACATTCCAATAGCGGTACAACCCATTAAGAAAGTTGTTGGCCTGAGTGTAGGTTTGGTAAATGCCGAGCAGCGCGTTTGCGTATGGATGGCCTGTGTTGAGCGGATTGTTGGGATCGCTGGTAAAGTTGATGTCACCGTCCGTCCGCGCAAAGGAGGTCTGGTCCTTGCGACTGCGCTGAGCATAGAAGCCCGCCTTGAGAGTGTGAGAGCCGAGAATCTTCGAGACGTTGTCTATGAAATTGAACGTGTGATTCTTGTTGATGAACGGCAGACCGTTGAAGTCGGTAAAGGGAAACGTGTTGTTCGCGATTCCGCCGTAACGGAAGTTTGCCACGTAACCGGCTCCGATGCTCGGGAAGAGCTTTGGCACATTGATATTGTGAACGCTCGCCAGTGCCTGATTGTCGCCTGGCTCGAGGTCGATGAAGTTGCTGCTCGGACCAAAGATGAACTCGTTGGTCAGCGTCGGACTGAATATGTGCGTCAGCGTCAGGACGCCGTTTCGACCCGGTCGCGGGAATGAGATTGGTGAGAGCGGGAAGTTGAGCCCGCTCGCAAAACTCCCGTAGGCGAGCAGCCTCTCTTCGTGATTATTGGTGTAGCGACCTGAAAGCCGCGTCCGATCGGTGATGTTGTAGTCTATCCGCAGGATATCTTCGCGCCGGGGATACTTCGTCGAAACAGCCGACGTGTAGTTGAAGTCATTGCGCCCGGACACGTTCGGCAGGGGATAGAGATTGAGGATCGCCTGGCCGCTGCTGTAGAAGCGGTTCTGCGGAATCTTGTTGATAACGCCGCCATCGCGAAAACATGCAGTCGTATCTGTGGCGCTACAGTTGCCGTTGAGCAGTGGATCCTTGACGAATACCTTGTTCCCGTTGCCGTCTGTGGTCTGAGAAAAGTCTCCGGCTCGCTCGAGCAGCGTCGGAACACGGATATTGTTTGCGCCCACCGGTGAGAGCTGCTGATACCACTCCTGATTCCAGTAAAAGAAGAGCTTGTTCTTTTCCTGGTTGAAGCCGCCGAGTGGACCGAAGATCTTTTTGGGCAGAAAGATTGGACCGCCGAAGTCGTAGCCTTCGTCATTGTAGCGGTAGATGTTGCGCGGTTGAATCTCAGTGCCGTCGGCCCTCCGCCCCAGGGCATTCCGAAAGTAGTTGTTGGCGTTCAGCCCTTCGTTGCGGTGAAAGTAACGCAGGTTGCCGTGGAAGTCCTTGGTTCCGGACTTCGTCACCACACTGATGAAGGCGCCGCCTGCTCGTCCATACTCGGCCTGGAAGTTTGCAGTCAGCACCTTGACCTCAGCTACGGCGTCGGGATTGACCGCTGCATGCGTGTCGACGTTATTGCCGGTGTCGATATCTGACGAGCCGTCGACGGTCAGCTCTTTCTGATTCGTTCGAGTGCCATTGACCGAATAATTGCCGAGGCTGCCGGTCGATGACGAAGTCTGGCTGCCGGTCACCGTGCTCGCAAGCACGCCGGGGACGGTTCTCAGGAAGTCCTGATAATTGCGCCCGTTGATCGCGAGGTCCCTGAGCTGTGTGCCGGTCACCAGACCGGATCGTTCGCCGGATTCTGATTGGATCTCTACGCGAGCGGTCTCAGCAGTGACAGTCACGGTCTCGGTCACCTCTCCAACCTCGAGCACAAAATCGCCGGCACTCGCCAGGTCGGTGGCGTTGAGATTGATCTCTGTCTTTTCGAGCTTCTTGAAGCCAACCTTCTCGACGGAGATGTTGTATTTACCCGGAGGCAGCTGGGTCGACAGTGAAAACGCCGGAGCTGTTGCTCCGCGTCTGTCGCAGGAGGTTGTTCGTCGCGTTGGTGATATTGACGTTGGCATCCGCTATTGGCGCGCCGGTGCCGTCCTTGACGGTGCCTGTGATTGATCCGCTGGTGCTTTGACCTAAGCCGGCAATGGAAGCTAGTCCCATCAAACAGAGCACAGGTATCAACGACCGCCGCAAGCCTCTTGAAATCATTCTGCCTCCTTAGGGTGTTTAGACGAGGTTGTTCCCGGGTTCGCAGTCAATGGCACGTAGAATGGGAGAGAGAAAGCTCTGAACGGAGCAGGAATCAGAAGACCCTGCACGTCAATTTCGGAATCCCAGCAAAGCAGCCTTGGTCGATCTTCAGGTATGGCACCCGGCCTTATTGGAATCAGCCGGTCTTGAGAAAATGTAAACGCTTAACCTGCGCTTCGAAATGAGTCAAACATAATCTGACTGGTGATGTCAAGCAGAAGTTTTAGAGGCGTGGTGTCGCACTGGCGTGGAATGGCTTCGGCAAGCCCCGAGGTTTACCATTCCTCGGGTCAGTGAAGTCTAATTGAATACCCGGAAGTCTCAGCCAAACCCAATCCTGGCCGCTTCCAGTTACGGGCTTTACCGAGGAACCGCGACGACTGGCTTAGTATGGAGTGCGGCGACTTGTCGCCGCTTTTGAGTTAGCTACTACAGTTGAGGATATTGAGGCAGTAAATCAGACTGCGAATGGCTACTCAAAAGCGGTGACAAGTCGCCGCATTCCATACTCCTCAGGCGCTGCCGTAGCCATCCGGGTGTGTATTATGCCACTCCCACGCGCTCCGAATGATCGTTTCCAGGGATGCAAACTTTGGATGCCAGCCAAGAACTGAGTGAGCCTTGCTGGAATCGGCGATCAGACGTGAAGGATCGCCGGGCCGGGCGGCCTCGATCCTGGTTCGAATTTCGCTGTTTGTCACCTTCCTCGCTGCTTCGATGACTTCATTGACCGAATAGCCCTGACCATTGCCCAGATTGAAATAGTCCGAGGCGCCGCCTTTGCGCAGATACTCGAGCGCCAGAACGTGAGCCTCGCACAAATCGGCTATGTGAATGTAGTCGCGAATCGCAGTGCCGTCGGGTGTCGGATACTCGCCTCCGAATACCGAGACATGATCGAGCTTGCCCATTGAAGCAAGAATTACGTTCGGAACCAGATGAGATTCCGGACTGTGATCCTCGCCGCGCTCCGGAATCGCGCCAGAAGCGTTGAAATACCGGAGAGCAACGAACTTCAGGCCGTACGCCGCGTCATAGGCCGCGAGGATCTTCTCGAGAAACAGTTTCGACCAGCCATAAGGGTTTGCGGGCTGCTGTGGATGGGATTCATCGATTGGTATTCGAAGAGGTTCGCCGTAGGTCGCGCAGGTCGAAGAGAAGACGAATTGCCTGACTCCACATTCGAGCAGTGAATCGAGCAAAGCAATTCCATTTTCGACGTTGTTCTCGAAGTAACGTTTGGGCTGGAGCACAGACTCGCCGACATAGGCCAGCGCTGCGAAGTGAATACAGGAGTCGATCTGCTCCTTCTCGCAAATCTGCCTTACCAGCGCGCGATTGCCGACATTCCCCTCGTAAAAAGGAACGCCGGCATCGACAGCGGTTCGATGGCCTCTGTCAAGATTGTCGAGGACTACTACGCCTTCGCCCCTGGTCCGCAACAAATCGACCATGACACTGCCGATGTAGCCTGCTCCACCTGTCACAAGAATTGCCATTAGGCTGCCTTTCTACGCGACCTCTCTTCTCAACCGTAAATGGCCAAAGCGAACCGAGCCAGGAGATGATCCTGAGATGACCATCGCCTTGTGGCCGCTGCGGCGCCGATACTCGGTGGCCACCGAGTGAACTGCCGGGCCGGCATCGCGCGAACCAAGCACGGCGACTATACCCCCGCTGCCGCCACCCGTGATCTTTGCACCAAACAATCCTTTGTCTGAGCCCCGCTCGTGGACAATCCTGACAATCTCATCAGTGCCCTCTGAACCGAGGCCGCAGTCAGAATAGCCCTTGTGCGCCTGGTACATCAGCTCTCCGAGAAGCTGGCCGCGCTGACTTTCGGAGTCATTATCCAGGAGCTCCACAAACCTGTTAACGCGTTCGTTTTCATTGATTGGATGCCGTGTTGCCTGGTAGACAGGATAGTCTTTCGCCGGGTTCACGGAGGTCACAGAGTCAGTGATGCCCGCGTAACGCTTCAGGAATTCTGCACCCGAGATCTGCCTGGGTAGCGCTTGAGCATATGATGCACTGAATTCCTGCGGTGTAATATTCGCAAGATATCCATGCCATTTCGGATCGTCGACCTCCACGTGGCCGGCTCCCCGATTTGCGCGATGGCTCAGGCCAGCCATTTCAGCGATTATCCGATAACCCATGAAGGCAGCTGTTCGCACGGTTCCGTAGTCGGCTCCACCGATCGAATGACGGATTCCGGAATCGATGCCCCATAGAGCGAGGTCGTCAGGGATTTCAACCGTTCCTTTCAACTCGCCGGGCTGGCAGAGGATCGCAAGCAACCGCTCGGCCTCTCCGCATGCCGAAGTCATTTGATCCATCACCCCGCAAGGCGCGCCGGCGATGCTGTTTTCAACCTTCTGACAAAGGAATGCCAGATTTCGCGGTGGCAGCTCGATTCCATACGCGACCGCCACAGCCTGCATGATCGCCACTTCAAGCGCAGCGGACGAGCTGACGCCCTTGCCTTCAGGTACGTCTGATGCCAGTAGAATCTTCGCGCCGCCCTCGATCTCAGCTCCTGCCTCGCGCATGAGCACCAGAAACGCCCCTGCCACGTAGGCGGCCCAATGATTGTCGGGGCGCTTTCTGAAGTAGTGTCGCGCTCTTGAGTACTCTATCGGGCCGGCAGTAGACAAAAAGTCTTCCAACGGAACCTCGGCCGCGCGGATCTCATGGCCATGCCCGGACTTGATGCTGACTATCTGGATGACAGGTGATGTAATGCGCTGGATGGCAGCGTGCGTGGCGTTCGCGATCGGGTATTCGAGCACCAGCGATCCTGAGTAGTCAGCGATGCCTCCCATCAGGTCAAGGCGTCCGGGCGCCCGCGTTATGATGATCTCCTCGTCAGCGGAGAAGAATTGATGCAGTTCAGGAGGGAGGCTTGGCGCTGGTCGATTCAGCAAAGCTAAGAACTCTGCAGTATCAGCGAGGTTGTGGGATGGCCCGAGCTCAATCATGACGCTACTTGATACCAAGCTTGCTTACAGCAGGCGCCTCTTCTTAAGCGCTGAAAGCAGGTGCGGCTCGATCTGCAACCGCACGCCCCCGTTAGCATAGCCTATCCAGGCGACATCAGGCTCAACAGCCAGCCTGTAGTCGAGCGGCATGCCGTCCACGCCGGTCACGATGACGCCCGCTTCGCGTGCGATCAGTTCGGTGCAGATATCATAGGGATGACAACAGATACCAAGGGGAAGCCCGCGCTCTCGAAGAACACCCTGCATGAGAGGCCTGATGTCCGCGATGAAGCGATCGTGGCCGCTGATGAGCTCGTAGAGCTGCCCTCCGGTTGATGCGTATTGATCTTCAAAACAATGGGCTTTGCCCGGCTGGATCGGCCCGAGAGCTCCCAGTACCACCTCCTCGTCGATCGCCGCGAGCTCATCTCGAACGCCCGGAAAAAACCGGGAAACGCTGGCGAAGCCATGGGCAATCGTTGGCGAGGGCGACGGCCGGATGGCGATCCTGGTGCGCTCGCTGCTCAGCCGGTTGAATCTCTCAGCCTCGACTCCATCGCCTTTTGAGGCCCAAACAACATCGGCGAGATGCTGCTTGACGAGTGGGAGCTCGGTCTGGACCGCCAATTCGATGTCAGAGAGCGACGTATCATCTCCGCGATTACGAGCCACGCCTGTCAGAACCCACGCACTGCGCTTCTGGTACATCAATCCGCGTGTTCCGTCAATCGGATCAACGATCACGCGCCAGGCGGCCGACTCCTCGGATGCGCCATGCGGCAGCATAACCTTGCCATCGGGTAGCCCCTCGGCGATCAATACAAGCGGCGCAATCGTCGCAATCTCACGCTCGCAGAAGTCGATCAACAACTCTTCGCTGATTCGATCGACCGCATAGATTGTATCGCCCTCTTCCTCCCGTGCTACAGCCGCGAGCCTCTCGAGTGAGGATCTCTCACAAGCGCTCGTAACCTCTTCTCTAATCAGTTCGTGCAGGCGTCGAATGGGTTCGAGCAGGTTCCGCGGATCCGTTGAATTGAGCGAATGTCCCACGTGGCTATCCAATCTCCCTGGCCTCGCCGGCAGCCCCTGATTTGTAATGAACGCCGGGCAAGGCCTGGAGTTCGGCGGCCTTCTCCTCAGGTGAGGTGTCGCTCAAGAAATTCCCGCCGCCGATCTCGGGTCCTGCGAGGTACTTGAGCAGGTTTGGCTTACGCAGGGGTGGATGAAACTCAATGTGGAAATGGAATCCCCTGTGTGCCCCGCCATCCGTCGGAGCCTGGTGGAGAGGCATGACGTATGGGAACGGCATCCGCCAGAGATTATCGAAGCGGATGACAACCTGTTGCAGGACCTCCGCCAGGTCGCGCGCTTCGCCGTCAGTCAGGTCGGTGATGCTGGGATGGGTCGCCTTGGGCGCTACGAAGACCTCGTACGCATAACGGGCAAAGAATGGAATGAAGGCAATGGCGGAGTCATTCTCAAAGATGATGCGCCGCCCATCAGTCCGTTCCGCCTGGAGAATGTCCTGGAAGATCGGCCGTCCTGTGCTTGCCAGATGGCTTTCACTAACGCGCGCTTCGGTCTCGATCGTTTTGAAGACGAAATTGGTCGCGTATATCTGGCAGTGAGGATGTGGATTCGAGACACCGACGGCTTCACCCTTGTTTTCGAAGACGAGGACATGATTGATCGCGGCGAGCCTGCTGAGTTCAAGATATTGCTGTTGCCAGGCGGCAAGCAGATTCTCAACCTCAACCGGTTCGAGCTCAGCCAGAGTCAGATCGTGCCGCGGCGAGTAACAGACAACGCGCGCGATGCCGCGTGCGGGAACCCGTCGATACAATCCCTGCTCTGTCGAAGGGGTATCTGGAGCGTCCATGGCAACGCAAGGATGGTCATTATCGAAGATGAAGACGCCTCGATAATTGTCGTTGACTCGGCCGCTCACCCGAGCGTTGCCGGGACACAGGTAGCAATCGTCGACGTAGCGGGGAATGGGCTTCTCTTCCTTGACGATGGTGCCGCCGCTCCAGGGCCGGTCCTGGCGATGCGCCGCGATGATCACCCACTCCTCACGCAGCGGATGCCATCGTTCCTCCCACACACCCTGGACTGATACGGTCATCGTCCTTTCCCGATTACAATCTTTCTCGTCAATGGCACCTCGTGGTGACGCTATTGGGTTCGCGCCTTTGGCGCGACCTAAAATAGCCCGGGGCAAAGCCCCGGGATCACGACAAACCCAACGGGTAGTCCCAAAGGGTCGTCATTACGAACGACAATGAAACAGTTGCGAAATGCCGTCGGGCTACGCGCGTTGCGTTGCTGGTACCCAGGGCTTCGCCCTGGGCTATTTCAGGTCGCGCCTTTGGCGCGACGACTCTAATGAGGCCAGCCTCCATTGATCTCCTTTGCAACAGCCTCAAAGCCCTGCCCCGGCGTCTCACAAGCTGCCGTCGTCACACTGGTTGCGTGACCTGCCCGGCGTCGTTCTTGGCCGACTCGCGCATCTGCGCGATCTGTCTCCGCCTCCGCCGGTCGCTGAAGAACTGATCGGCCAATACTCCAAGTAGAATCACGGCGCCCATGACGGCGAAATTGAGCGAGCTCGGTATTCCCAGCAGATTGACCAGGTTCTGCAGGACCTGTAGAAGCGCAGTCCCGATCAGGATTCCAACCACTGAGCCCTCGCCGCCGCGCAGGCTGCACCCGCCGAGTACCGCCGCCGCAATGCCATACAATTCGTAGAAGTTGCCGTGCGATGCAGGCGAGACCGAATTGGTGTAGAACGCGAAGATGATTCCCGAGATCGCAGTCAGCGCGCCGGAACTGACATAAGCCAGAGTGATTATCACTTTGGTGTTGATCCCCGAATAGCGGGCAGCCTCCTCGTTCCGTCCAGCGGCAAACAGGTATCTTCCGTAGACCGACCTGTGGAGCAGGATCCAGATCACCACGCTGATGATAATCAGGAGAATCAGCGGCATCGGAATGCCGAGCACGCTGCCGCCTGCAAGGAAGCGCAGTCGCTCAAATCCCACCGCGCTTCCGAACCCTTTGGTTTCGTCATTCGTAACGAACCTTGCCAGTCCGCGATAGCAGAGGAGTCCGCAGAGCGTGACGATGAAAGCCTGTATGCCCATTCCGGTGACCAGCCATCCGTGAAACAGGGAGAGGCTCATGGTCAACGCGATGCAGGCGACAATTGCGAGCAACGGGGGCCAGTGCCATTCGGTGAGCATCATCGAAAGGAGAACGCCCAGCAATGCCATCATCGAGCCTACAGAGAGCTCTATCCCGCCGGTGATAATGACGAGGCCGAGGCCTATACTGAAAATTCCAAACGCTCCGATCAGTCGGCCCATGTTCTGGAGATTGGTGGGTGTGAGGAAGCGCGGATTGATGATCGATGACCACGAGGCAGAGCACGATCAGCAGCACGAGAATCCCAAGTTCCTTACGCATCGCCTCTACCTTTCTCCACCTGTTGCGAGCCTCATAATACGCTCTTCGCTGAAATCCTGGCGCTCGAGAACTCCCGTAACCCGGCCTTCATGCATGACCGCTATGCGGTCGCTGATCCCGAGTACCTCTTCCATGTCGCTGCTGATGGCGATTATCGCCGTCCCATTTGCAGCCAGCTCGCGGATGAGCGCATAAATCTCATGCTTCGCGCCGACATCGATCCCGCGCGTAGGCTCATCGAAGATCAAGACCTTTGGCGCCAGAGCCAGCCACTTCGCGAGAACGACTTTCTGTTGATTTCCTCCGCTCAGATTGGCAACGGCAACATCAATACCTGGCGTCTTGACGTTGATCTTGCGGCACATTTCGACAGCAACAGCGGTTTCCTGATTCGAGTTTACGAGGCCTGCTGTGGCGTACCGTTTCAGACCGGGAAGAGTGACATTCTCGCGAACAGTGAAATCAACGATCAGTCCTGATTGGCGGCGATCCTCCGGCGCGAGAAAGATGCCTTCTCTGATCGCATCCTTCGGCGATCGAATGTTGAGTCTTCTTCCATCAAGTGCTATCTCGCCCGACAGTGGGGCGTCCACGCCGAAGATGGCGCGCGCCACTTCAGACCTGCCTGCCCCGACGAGACCCGCCATTCCCAGCACTTCGCCCCTCCGCGCCTCGAGTGAAATTGTCTGCTCCGGATGCTTCGAAGTCCGTAGTCCGCTGATGGTGAGGCCGCCATCGTGCGATGGCAATGGAGCGCTCTCGCCGTGAGCATAGAAGCCCTTGAGCTCACGACCGACCATCATTCTTACCATTCGATCGCGGTCGATTTCATTCCGGGCGAGGCTGCCGGCGTTCTTTCCGTCACGCAGTCCGACGACCCTGTCGGCAATCTCTTCGACCTCATCCAGCCGGTGTGAAATGTAAATGACGCTCACCTGATGCGCCCTCAGGTCCCTGATGATTGCGAGGAGCCTGCGCGTTTCGCTCAGGGTCAGGCTGGACGTAGGCTCGTCCATGATCAAAATGCGAGCCTTTGCTGAAAGGACGCGAGCAATCTCGACCAGCTGCTGTTGGGCTACGGACAGCTGGCGAAGCGAGGTTCGGCTCGAAATCCTGAGGCCGACCTTCTTGAGCTCTTCATCGGCCGACGCATAGATGCGTTGGCGATCGATCAGCTTGAGGAGGCCAAGCGGGCCGCCGACGGTGGGCTCGCGCCGGAGGAAGATGTTGGCCGCTACGTCGAGGTTGTCGAGGACACTCAGTTCCTGATGAATGAACTCAATGCCAAGTCGGCTCGCCTCGAGAGGCGAATTGATCGATGTAGTCTGCCCTGAGATGGTGATCGTTCCGGAATCCGGTTTCGTGACACCGCCGAGAATCTTCATGAGCGTCGATTTGCCGGCGCCGTTCTCGCCGATCAGGGCAACGATCTCACCTTCAAAGACCTCGAGGGAGACGCCATCAAGCGCGACGACGCCAGGGAATCGCTTGCTGATTCCCTGCATTTCAAGGACGTGAGCCGGATTCATAACTTATGGAGTGGGGCGACCTCTCGCTGCACTCCTAACTCTCAACTTCGCCCGCGCAGTTTGTTGATCTTGGCGGTAAACTCGTCGATGTTGTCCTTGTTGATTCGTAGTGTCGGAATGAACATCTGTTTACCTGCCGGGACCACCGTCTTGTCCCCGGCCAGGAGCTTCGACATGATCTCGACCGAGCGATAGCCGAATTCAAACGGCTGCTGGACAACGGTCGAATAGATGGCGCCCTCCTTGATGCCCTGAAGTGTCTCGTCCTCTTCGTCAAAGCAGATGATTTTTACCTTGCCTACCTTGCCGGCATCGCGCACCGCACCGGTGATCGCCGGGCCGTTGTATGACCATAAGCCGACGAGCCCGGCAACGTCCGGATATTTGACGAGAGTATCGACGGCGTTAGCCTTTGCGCGAACATGATCAGCGTTGTCGGTCCTGACGTCGAGAATCTTGATGTTCGTATTCTGCAGGGTATCCTTGATGCCCTGAAGGCGCTGCTGGGCGTTGGCCGCGTCGAGAGTGCCAACAAAGACCATGATGTTGCCCCCCTGGGGCAGAGCCTCCTTGATGATTTCACCCGCCTGGCGTCCGGCGGCGGTGTTGTCGGTTCCGATGTAGCAGGCACGGTCGCTGTCGGCGATATCACTGTCCTGGGTAATGACCAGGGCCTGCTTGGCCGCGCGATTGACGAGCTGGCCCTGATTGGCGGGATCGACTGGACTGATGGCTATGCCTTCGATTCCCTTGGCGAGCAAATCATCAACAACCCGCTGCTGTTCAGCCGCAGTCCCATCGGATGTGATTCTGAAATCGACATCGACGTTGGGGATGTCAGCAACAGCCTTCTCCGTGCCTTTGCGCGCGATAGCCCAGAAATCGGCAGCATTGTTGGTTACAAAGGCGAGCTTATGGCGTTTGCCGGCTCCGCCCTCCTTGCTCCGGTGGATGCGCATCCGGCCATCAGACCGGCTAAGAGTGTAAACAGTGTCGCTACGATACAAGCTCGCAGAAGTAGTCTCATGAGTTTAGGTGTCCTTTGAGGTGCAGTCTTTGATAATGACGCCGTGGATCATAGCAAGTTGACCTCAAGAAAGGCAAAAAGAGAAGACGCCCACCGGCTCAGTATGGAGTGCGGCGACTTGTCGCCGCTTTTGTGTTACGTGTTGAGCTATTGAAGAACAGAGCATGGCCCTTCTTTCCTTCATCGCCGCAGTCGTCTAAATCAAAAGCGGCGACAAGTCGCCGCACTCCATACTAAGCCGGTGGGCGCGTTTCGATAGAAGCCACGCTGTGCGATAATCGCCAACTCAACTCCGGATTATTAGGAAGGTTTTGCTGGTATGAGTCTGAAGGAAGTTGCCAAGCGCGCCAATGTCTCGACGGCAACCGTTTCGCGTGTCCTGAACAACAAGATCACGGTCAGAAGCTCGACCAAGGCCCGCGTCCTCAAGGCAGTCGCCGATCTCAACTATCATCCGAACATTCACGCGAGGACGCTCGCAGGCGGCAAGAGCCACACTCTCGGAATGATCGCTTCCAATCTCGAGAACCCTTTTTTCTTCGACATTCTGAGGACTCTCGAGACTGATGCGCATGCCCACGGATATGAAGTGGTCATCGCAAACACGGACTATCGCCCTGAACAATTGGCGGTGAGCGTCCGTATTATGCTGAGCCGCAAACTGGCTGGACTCGCGGTGATCGTCTCCGAAATGACGCCTGAACTGACTCGCGACCTTGCCGAAAGCAGGATTCCAATTGTCTTCTACGACGTGCCTTCACTTCACCCCGGAATCTTCAATATTCACACGATCTACAAGCTCGGTACCGAGAGGATCATCAACTATCTCCATTCGCTGGGCCACCAGCGGTTCGCATTCATAGGCCACCATTCAGCGCTCTCTCCCACAGGAGAACGCGAGAAGGCATTCATCGAGATCGTATCTCATTTTGCCCCTTTACGAGAGTGGCGCACGGTTACGGATCAGGACGGGCCGGAAGGCGGTCGTCGCGCGGCGCGCGAGCTTCTTGCATCCGGATTCCGGCCAACTGCAATCGTCTGTGTCAACGACTTCATGGCTATTGGAGTGCTTCGCGAGCTTCGTGATCAGGGCCTTCGCATTCCTGAAGACATTTCAGTCACAGGCTTTGACAACATCAAGCTCTCCGAGTTCTGCTACCCGCAACTGACCACGGCCCACGTGCCGCGTGAGCGCATCGGACATCTCGTCTTTGATCGATTGGTGCCTGAGTCAGCGAGGACGCCGATTACCGGCAGGCAGGTGCTCATAGAGCCCGAGCTGGTCGTTCGTGAATCGACGGGGCCAGCTCCCGCGTCATGAAGAGTCGATTGCGCTGAAGAGATTTCGAATCGAGCCGGAAGCGAGGAATTGTGGTCAGACCGCTACTCTTTGCAGCTCTCATTTCGTGCGCGGCCTTCCATCTCTCCGCGTGCAATCCTACGAATGTGGTTGACGACCTTGGGACGCTGGGAGGCCCGATAAGTATGGGCCTCGGCATCAATGCTTCGGGCAATGTGTGTGGAGGCTCCTACCTCTCCTCGGCAGATCCACACCTGGGAGGGCTTCATGCTTTTCGCTGGGTGGACGGTCTCGGGATGATCGATGTTGGAGTCTTGCAGACAGTCAATATCAGCGAGGCGCAGGGAATCAACGCCGGCGCGCAAATGGTAGGGGGCAGCTTCGTCGACGTAGGAGGCGACTCGGTGCCGCACGCATTTCGGGCAAACGCGGCTCTCACGCTCACGGATCTCGGTACGCTGGGAGGCGACTACAGTTATGCCTGGGATATCAATGATCAGGGTGTAGTGACCGGTGAGGCTGCGAACAAGGCGCTGGATGTCCACGCTTTCATCTGGACCTCCGCCGGCATGAGCGATATCGGCACTCTTGGAGGATCACGCAGCGTTGGCCGGGCAATCAATGAGAGCGGGCAGGTTGCCGGGGAGAGCCAGCTCTCCCAGGGTAACGCGATCCGTGCGTTTCGCTTCACTCAAGGCGCCGGTATGGTGAATCTTGGGACGCTCTCAGGAGGATCCAGCAGTTCTGCTTACGGCATCAATAACGCCGGCCAGGTGGTCGGCGAGAGCGACTCGGGGCCGGTTGTGAAGCAGGACTTTCGTCTCAAGGGATTTCCACTCTTCGGTGCACACGCATTTCTTTGGACAGAGGCAGCCGGCATGAAGGATCTGGGCCACCTCGGCGGAGGCACCAGCCTGGCCACGGCGATCAACAACAATGGCGTGGTAGTGGGACACAGTACCCTGATAAACGGAGGCACGCACGCGTTCAGATGGACCCAGAGCGATGGCATGGTCGACCTCAACTCGCTCCTCCCATCGGGCAGTGGCTGGGTTCTGCAGGACGCCTGGGATATCAATGACAACGGGCAGATCACAGGTTTTGGCTTGCACAATGGCGCCCAGCACGCGTTTCGATATAACCCTCCCGGACTCGTCAACACTTCGTCACGAAGCCCGAAGTAAAACAGTCGCCGACTGATTTAGTATGGAGTGCGGCGAGGCCACCTCTCGCCGCTTTTGATTTAGATATTACAGCGATCAAGGAAAGAAGGGCCATCTCTTTCTTCAATAGCCAACACGTAACACAAAAGCGGCGACAGGTGGCCTGCCGCACTCCATACTTAATCAGCCGCTCTTGTTTTGCCCTCAAACCCGTGATAAGAGTCTCCCCAGCGTTAGGGACGCATCCAGTTCGCGGAAAGGGCTGTGCCCACCCACCATTCAGAACACCAAGGTGACGAACCTTCTTTCCGCCTGATAAGTGCGAACTCCAGGCATTCAGCGAAAGGAGATTCGTATGTCTGACGCACTCAGGCTCCCGCCTCTTCCCGACCTCGAGCAATACAGAAAACTCGCCAAAGACTTTCAATCGGCCTGCAAATCCGGTGAGCCACTCGCAGTTCGCAAGACTGCTTCACAATGGCTGAAGAGGCTTCACCGGCTGAGCGGCCATGAGATCACTCCGGAGACAAGCGATGACATCGATCGCGAAGCACGGCAAGTCGCTGAGCGTTGGAATAGCGCGCATTCAAAGAATCATCGCGCTGCACGCTCGCTGACGCCCAGTTCTTCATAGCGCGGCAGCACGGTTTCGCTAGCTGGCCCAGATTCTCAAAGCACATCACCGAGCTACGCCGCTCCAACTCAAAGACCTCTCTCTTTGAAACCGCGGTCGAAGCAATCATCAGGGGCGATGTCAAAGCATTGAAAAAGATATTGAAGGCCGACCCGGAGCTAATAAGGGCGCGTTCAACGCGAGAACACCGATCCACACTGCTGCATTATGTTTCGGCAAATGGTGTTGAGGACTTCCGTCAGAAGACTCCGAAGAACATAGTCGATATCACGAAGGTTCTTCTCGACGCCGGGGCCGAAGTCGACGCGGAATCAGATGCATATGGTGGAGGCTGCACAGCCCTTGGCCTGGTGGCAACAAGCATTCACCCTGAAGAGGCGGGGGTGCAGATACCATTGATCAAAGTGCTGCTGTCAGCCGGCGCAGAGATGGACCATCGATCTTCCGCTGGTCACGGCCATTCGCTCATCGCAAGTTGCCTGGCAAACGGGCAGCCCAAGGCTGCCGAATTTCTCGCGGGGTGTGGTGCGCCACTCGATCTGGAGGCGGCCGCAGGGCTGGGACTTCTCGACCGGGTGAGGGGGCTCCTGGATGAGGATGGCACTCTCAAGCTTGCAGCGACAGGAAAGCAAATGAATTCGGCATTCTTCTCCGCTTGCTGGTGGGGCAGGGAACATGTCGTCGAGTTCCTTCTCGAAAGAGGGGTCGATCCGAACCTCCGTGACGATAGCGGAAAGAATGGACTTCACTGCACGGCTTTCGGCGCAAACACAGACGTTGCAAGGGTTCTTCTGCAAAACGGTACCTCTGTTGACGCCAGGGAACAGGACTTTCAAGCTACTCCGCTGGATGTAGCATTGTGGGCATGGGGCGATACCCGGGACGAGTCCGTGCGCGACCGCTGCTATGAGTTCGTAGCGCTATTGGTTGAGGCCGGTTCGAAGTTCGACCCTAAGCACTGGACCAGTTCTGATGGTACATCAAAAATGCTCGAGGCGATTCGTTCGGACATTGGCATGGAGACTGCCTTGAAGGGATAAATGATATGAACGGCCGAGGGCTGCGGATAATGGACGAGGCACTCACGGCCTTGTCCATCCTTCTGTTTCTTTGCGCGATGACGGTAGAGAGCGCGGCTGGTGCTCACAGGCTTAGGTTCGTCGATCAATCAGGCAAGCCAATCCCGGACGTCACCATCTACTACAGCTTTACGGCAATGTTTCCCGGGCCCGGAGCGCCTGGGATGAGTGGCGCCATCAGGTCTGACGCAGACGGCCGTGCCGAGGTGGATCATCCCTGCGCAATTGCCAGTGGCAGCTGCTGCAGCCTGGTGTCGGCCGTTTCCTACTCGGTAAATAAACCCGGATATATCTTTACACCAGCAACGGGCTCAGTTCCCTGTCAAATGGAATCGATGGACATAACGGTTGTGGGTGTCGGTAGTGAGCTTCCAGCGCTTGCTGCCGTTTCGGCGGCAAGCTATGCGGCGCCGCTCAGCAGCGAAATGCTGGTGGCTTTGTTCGGGCAGAACCTGTCATCGGCAAGTGATGCGGCGTCTACGCTGCCTCTGCCCGCGAGTCTGGCCGGAATCAGCGTGATCATCAAAGACTCACTACAAGTCGAGCGGCCTGGCAGTCTTCTATTCGTGTCCCCGGCTCAGATCAATCTCGTCATGCCCGCGGGCGTTGCCCCCGGCTCTGCCATGGTCATGGTGAAGGATGAAGGCAACAACATTCGCGACCTGGGCTTCGCGACAATGACGAGCATCTCCCCAGGTGTGTTTACAGCAAATGCGAATGGTCGCGGTGTTCCCGCCGGCGCTGTTGTCAGAGTCAAGCCAGGAAACGTGCAAAGCTACGAGGCGATTCTGGCCTTTGACCAGTCACAGGGAGCATACGTTCCGATTCCGGTTGACCTTGGCCCGGACACCGACGTCGTCGTGCTCGTGCTTTTTGGTACCGGCTGGCGCAATGCCACCAGTCCCTCAAACGTCAGCGTCAAGATCAGTGATGTTGATTGTCCGGTAGAGTTCGTCGGAAAACAGCCGACTATGGAAGGACTCGACCAACTCAACGTTCGTCTGCCAAGAACTCTGATAGGGAAGGGCGATGCGCTCGTTCAGGTCAACGTTGATGGCAAGCTCGCCAACGTCGTGGAGATCAAGATTAAGTAGTTAGTCTCCGGGCTTCTTCGTATGTCGGCACCGTCACCTTTCGGTCTCGTCAAGCGCACTGCGGTAGGTGCCCAGATGTATCGGTTTGATGTGGTTGCGCAGCATGCTCTGGAGTAATACTCTAATGGTCGCTGACCAAGACTGCCGTTAACGCTCAGCCTGATGACTGTCACGGTATCGAAAGCATCAACAAGAATTGAGAATCGTAATTTTGCGGTCGTTTCTTTCCACCATCGCCGACGGTCAAGGAGAACCCAGTGTAATGAGCAAGGCTGCGCGTCTCGAAACATGCGGTCAGGCAGTATGTGAGCTCAATGAGTGATCAGCCCCGTCGACCGGTATTCTTCTGGCTCGTGCTCCTCGTTTGTGTGGTGTACGCCGGCTTGTTCGCGTTTACGATCTACGCCGTTGCCCGTTACTACGGTGTCGAGAAAGCTCCTGGCTGGAGCATTCGAACGGACGGCACGAGCTGGTTTGTCTCGGACGTTGACGACGCGGGAGCGGCGGCTGGGCACATCCAGCTCGGGGACCGGTTGCGTGGCGATCAATGGCGACGAGCGTTACTCGGTGATCGGTTCGTTCACCAGAAACTTGGGTTTTTGTGGACAGCGCCAAAACCTACCGTGTCGATCTTGATCGCCGCGGCGAACGAGTGTCGCTCGAGTTGCCGATTGCTCCTCGTCCCTGGCCAGCAGCTCACGCCCATCTTCGCGTTGGTCGGCCTGGCCTTCTTCATTTGTGGGGCTGCCTTGGCGCTCCTCAGTCCGCGACGCTCGCTCAGGTCCGCTTGGCCGGCGCATTCCTGATGTCGGTCGGGTTCGTCACGCTTCTCCGAGACTTTGCAGGCCACGTTTGATCTTTCTCGCCGGGTGGGAGCGAAAGGTTTACTATCGTTGTGCGTGCCGATGTCGTTGTGGACGTTGCCGCTGACTTATCACTTCTTCAGCCGCTTCCCTGTCTGGAGAAGTCCAGGTCCCATGTGGCGAACCATACAGTGGCTGCTTTACGCGCTATTCGTGCTCGTGTTCTGGCCGGCCATGGGATGATTATCTATCTGGGGCTCGGCGTGTCTGAGAGCGCCACGCAGATTTCTGGTCGCCCATCCCTCGCTCTACCTGACCGCCTGCCAGGTTACGGGTCGCCCGCTGTATGTTTACATGGTTGTCTGCTTTGTGCTCTCGTTGGTTGTGACCGCGCGTAACTACCGGCGCCTCGCCCGATCCCGACAGCCGGCGGCGAATCCAGTGGGTTATCGCGGGAGCGATGATCGCCGTAATCCCGTTCGTGGGAATGCAACTTCGCGTTTAATGTCGCCGAGTGGGGGAGATGTCGCAGACGTACAATACCTACTCTCCGCTCAGCTTTCTGGCGATGCTCTGCATTCCGGTTTCGATCGGGGCGGCGGTCTGGAAGGAGCAACTGTTCGATATCCGCGTGCTCGTCCGCCGCGGGCTGCAGTATCTGTTTGCACGAGCGGCGCTCCGCACGCTTCTCGCGCTTCCGATTGCGTTGCTGGTGTTCTCGATCTTCTCGAATCCCAACCGCACTATCGCTCAGATACTCACGCAGGGCTCGGGTTGGCTGAACGTCGTCTGGATCGGCGCCATCGCCGCGGCACTCCACTGGAGGCGGCGGCTTCAGACGTGGCTCGACCGGCGCTTTTTCCGCGAGGACTATCAGCAGGAGCAGGTGCTCGGGCACCTCATCGATGAAGTCCGGCAGCGGGAGTCGCTTGCGGAGATCGCGCAGCTCGTGAGCGCGCGCATTGACTCGGTGTTGCACCCGACGTCGCTGCACATATTCTATCGCGAGAAGGGAGACAGCGACTTTATCTCGGGTCGCTCTCCCTCTGGCTCGCTGGCTGAGCAAAATTTGTCGGGGCAGCAAACGCTCGTGCGGGTGATGGATGAGGCCCCGACTCAGCGGCATCTATCACAGCAGCAGATGTTGCTGCGCATACTCGAAGGCTCTAAGGCGATCCGCGATTTTCCATCCGACTTGAATGACGTGCCTGAAGACGAGCGTTGCTGGCTGGAGAACCTGGGTGTCCGACTGATTGCGCCGATCACCGGAACTGGCTACCGGCTGGTCGGGGTGCTGCTGCTGGGCGGCCGGATGTCGGACGAGCCGTATTCCGCAACAGACAGGCGCTTGCTTGAAGGGATTGCCACGCAGATCGGTCTGGTATACGAGAATCAGCACCTGCGGGAACGTGTGCGACTGGAGGCCGACGTCCGGCGCGATGTGCTCGGGCGGCTCGAGGAGCGGGGTGTCAGCCTGCTGAAGGAATGCCCGGCGTGCGGCGCCTGCTACGAGAGCACAACGGACCGCTGCGAAGAGGACGGCGCACAGCTGATGCTGACGCTGCCAGTGGAGCGGACGCTCGACGGCAAGTACCGGTTGGAAAGAGCGCTGGGGCGCGGCGGCTTCGGTGTCGTGTACGAGGCGTCTGACCTGAGGCTGCAGCGCCGGGTGGCGGCGAAGGTGATGATCGGATCGTCTTTCGGTGATGTGGCGGCCCTCCGGCGATTCGAGCGCGAGGCACGGGCCGCCGCGAGGATCGACCACCGCCACATCACGCGCGTGCACGACTACGGCGCCATCGGATCAGGCGGGGCCTACCTGATCATGGAACTCGTTGCTGGCCGGACCTGGCGCGCGGAACTTCAGCGCTCAGCCGTGATTGCTCCTGCCCGAGCCGCTGAATGGTTCCGGCAACTGCTCGAAGGCCTCCAATTCGCTCACAACCTGGGTGTCGTGCACCGTGATCTGAAGCCGGAGAATGTAATGATTGTAGAAGCAGCCGGCGGTGGCGACGAGCTGAAGATCATGGACTTCGGGTTAGCGAAAGTCGTCGGCGGGGGAACGGGCATCAGCGAATCGCTGACAGAAGCCGGCGCGGTCATGGGCACTCTTGGCTACATCGCGCCCGAGGTCTTCACCGGCGGGCCTGTTGACGAGCGGGCGGACATCTTCGCTATCGGAGTAATGGTAGTCGAGACGCTGGTCGGCGCACGTCCGTTTGGCGGTCAGACACCGCACGAGGTCCTCACATCGCTGCTACACAGCGAGTATCATTTGCCCGGCGAGTCGATTGAGATTCGAGCGCTCGATGCGGTCGTGCAACGCTGTCTGGCCAAGGATCCTCGGGATCGCTATGGCTCGGCGACCGAGGTCGCGAGGGTACTGGTCCCTACCCTCGCGCGCTGCGCGGACTTCCAGGCACGCCCCGGCGTGACGATCCCAGGCACTCCGGCGCTTGGATAATTCACGGGCCGGCGAACAATTCTAAGGTACATCGGAAAAGGGGTTCGATGACCTGGTCAGACGCACCGAAAGATTCCACCAGGCTGTTCGCACTCAGTCGAGCCACACCAGAGCCACAGGGCGGGTCGGTCGCTGAAATGCCCAATCGATCAGATCAAGATTTCCTGACCGCACTACCGCACCAAACCATGTTCCCGGATTCGAAAAGTTGAGATCGAAGCAGAAGTCTGCCGCTCTATCGAACGCCTGCTCTGCGCTCCTTTGCAGGTAGTCTCCGGGCTTCTTCGTATGTCGGCCACCGTTCTCTTTCGGTCTCGTCAAGCGCAAGGCGGAGGGTGCCCATAACGAGGTCTCCAAGCGGCAACAGAAAGTTTGTATTAGCCCGATTATCAATGTGATGGACATAGTGATGATGGTCAAGGAACCAAAACCAGTTAAACCTCTCGAATCGGCTTGCGCCCGGAAAGTGGATAGCGTCGTGGACGCGAATGAACAGGAAAACCAGGAGGGCCGCTGTCGCGATTGATGCAGTCGCGAACCAGAGGTTGGATGTCAGGAACCATCCCAATGCCACGAATGGTACGGCAAAAATGTAATAGAACACGGCATACGACGCGATGGTCAGTATCCGCGCCGGCGTTGTGCCGCAAAGATCGTAGGACTCAGCGGAGAGAAGCGATGGATATTCAATTCTTCCGGACTTGACGTAGGCATCCGGAGGAAAATGGACCCAATGATGGGCGCAATGGTGCAGCTGATAGGCAAGTCGCAGCACGGGAAGCCGGCTCGGCCGGTGCATAATATACCGATGCACGAGCCACTCGCCCAGAGAGCCGGTCACGACCATGAAGATAACGCCGCCGATAATTGACGCTGCCACGCGTAACGGTGTTGCTTCTATTTCAGTGGCCCAGCGGCCCAGGAGAAGCGTGGGAGCTGCAATCATAGCGGTGGTGAAGGCACCCACTAAGATTCGCAGTGGTCCCGGCTCTCGAGCGCTGTTCTCGAGCTTTGCAGACGTGTAAATACTCACCGCCATCAGCGGATTCCTTCCTGAATAGCGCCTCTGTTTGACTCAGCCCATCCTACAATCGATTAAGCATTCCGGCCGAAACGCGAGACAGCCGACATAAGGCAAAATGGAGCTGGCATTTGGTTCAGTAGTAGCAGTGAAATGAGTGCCAACTGTTTTCCACTATTTCTTGAGATTATCGGCGATCAGGAACACGGTACCGATTGCCACCCAGAGAGCCGCTTTGGGCCAGCTATGAGCTTGAAATGCGTCCAGGGTGGCAACGCCGAAGAAAAGCAGAAACACTACAAAGTTGGTGCCGAGCTTTATGTTGTTCATCTCTGCTCCCAGGTGAATGGCTTGGTGACAATCGGCCATGCGGGCTGAAACTGAAAACGCCCATTCGACCTATCCAATCCCCGCCCTCTTGTCTTGAGAGGCAGGAAGACGGTTGTTATCAATCAGACAAGGCTTGTGCAAGAATCCATACCGTCAACACAGTGGCGCCCACACCGATAGCGATTCCGATGGCAATCTTAGTCCCAGTCGAAAGGCCGTGCCCCTTGACCTGAGTGACATCAGCATAGGCAATTGTGCTGGCGGCGCCAGTCTTCGCATCGTTGAGAATGAAGCGCTCTTCCTCTATTTGGCCTATGAATCCTGTCAATTTCGTATGATCACGCAGGTGGACCGTTACTTTCGTTTCCCGCACTGCGCCCGCGTTTGATGATCTCCATTTTGACCTTCTCAACCGGTTGCGCATCTTTACCCACCACTGTTTGTGCCCCTGGAAGAGCGGCATAGGCCGCGGGATAAATCAGTAAAGCCATCAGCATCTGTGCAAGTGTTTTTTTAAACATGGTTCTTCCGTTGTCCTGCGGCATAGCGTTCCTGCCCATTGTTTAATTCTTAAGAGCATTTTCCGTTCCATGATGAAATGCGCCGGCTCAAAAATGACGCGCCAGAGCAGGAAGTTGAAAAAAACACTTCCCAAGTCACAGCTAATAGTTACCTCGTCCCCGCACGACTAGCCGTGTCCTTTGCTCGTCAATCGGTTGCAGGACAAGGCCCACGTTTTTCCCAGGACAATGGAGCAGCCAGGCTCAATATCAACTACCTCGAGAGGTGGCGCCTTCATCATTCCGGAATGGCAAGAGCTCAAGGTGGGAGATGGATTATGGCTCCATCCGTCCGGTTTGCATTGCGCTTGTGTCACTGAACCAGATTCTCGAGCCGCATATAGCTGTAGAATCAACCCCGGTTCTGTCTCATCTGCACCAGCCACGACCAAACGTCAGCCGCAGGAGCATTGATCGTGACCGAGTGGAGTGGCATTCAGTTTTGGATGAGGAGCGCGACATTTCATCCCCCGGCTAGCGGTGATCAATAGCAGCGCCATTGATCTCGCCTTCCTTGCGTCAGATGAAGCATCCTGCCAGAACAAGGGCAGAGATAACGGAGCTAACGATTGCTTACGCTGCGACCCTTTCTGCACAGACTAAGCAGCGACCTGCATCGGGCAGCGCCTCGAGACGTTTGATGGAAATCTCCCGCCCACACATTTCGCAGAGCCCGTATTCGCCTCGGTCAATTCGAGTAAGAGTGGCTTCAATTCGCACCAACTCCGCGTTTGTGGCGACGCCCAAAGCATCCAGCACCTCATCGTTTTCTCGCTCTACTGCCTGCTCTTCCCAATCTGCGTCCAGAGGCTTTCTGGCACGGCGCAAATCCAGTGTAATCTGTTCCAAACGGCTTAACAGAGTCGCACGCCTGGCCACCAGGTTCTCCCGAATCGTTTGGTACCCTTGTTCTGTAGTTTTCATACTCGTCCTCAACTTTCATGTACTCGATGGAATCAGGTTTCTCATGTCTCTGTAATACGAACCACTTCGACGGAGCAATTTGCGCGTGTGACGACAGCCGTCGAGACGCTGCCGAGCAACCACCGCCCCAGCCGTCCATACCCATTCGTTCCCACGAAGATGCAATCGGCTTTCCAGCGATCAGCCTCGTGCACGATGGCCTGCTTCGGATCGTCACTTACTACCGTAGATGAGACTTCGAGCCAGGCTTCATGCAACTCCATCCTTGCCTTCTCTTGTACCTCCAGGGCGTACCTCTCTTCTTCAGCCATCGTCGGCGCACTCTGATGGTGATGGGGCCCGGTTGAAGAGACTAGCAGCACCTCGGAACTCTTTCGGCCACCCACGCGCTGCGACAGCTTGGACAGCAGCCTCCGCTCCAGGCGAACCGTCAACACCAATAAGGATCCGCACCGGTCGATTACTCTCCCGCATGCCGTTACGCGCGACGCGCACTGAGCACTGGGCCTCGGTGACGACCTTCTGCGATACGCTGCCCAGGAAGAAGCGGCCCAGCGCGGTGCGGCCATGCGCAGCCGATAACAATAAGGTCTGACCGCCACTTCTCGGCCTTGTCAACCAACTCTCGCGCAGGTGAGCCCGAGACAGATTCTGCTTCGACCTCCCAGGCGGGAAATTGCAGTCTAATGCGCTCGCAAGCGCTCTGCGCCAATGCCAGAGCCTCTCTTTCCCCGCCCGGAGGTCTATCTGTAAACGTCGGCTCAAGAATCTCGTGGCTTGACGGCGGCGCGATCCAGAGTTCAGCCACTGACATTACTACCGCTTGAGCCTCGTCTGGCAGACCAGCCCGATTGAGATCGTCGAGAATCCCCTCGGCACATTCCGAACCATCGTATGCAATGAGAATTTTCATCTTGCCTTTCATTACAGCTCCTCAACCACGGACTCGGTCGCTTGTCGCAGGCGTACGACTTCGACTGAACAATGCGAACGCGCCGCCACGGCTGCTGAAACACTGCCGAGCATGAATCTATCGATGCGACTAATGCCTCTCGCCCCAACGAAGATCGAGTCGGCACCCCATATCTCGGCTTCGTCACAAAGTAGCTTTTTGGGATCGCCTTCCTTAACCACTGAAGAGACGACGAGTCGCGCGGAACGCAATTCCTTCGTCGAGGTCGCGTGCATTTTGTGCAACTTCTCGCGCTCTTCTTCAACCCAGGTCGCAATCGGCCCGATCATATGGACGGCTGCCGTCGGAGGAATGGCATATTGAGCGGAGACGAGCCGGGCTTCACTTCCGCGCGGCCACTTCCGCCTTGAAACCGCTCGCACCGCGGCTTCGGCTCCGGGTGAGCCATCTATGCCAATAACCACTCGCACCGGCGTGTCGCCCTCAGCCGACCGGCCACGCGCAATGCGCACCGAGCAAACGGTCCCGGTCACCACTCTCTGAGAAACACTGCCGAGAACAAATCGTCCCAGGGCGGAGCGACCGTGTGATCCGACGACCACCAGGTCTGCCGGCCATAGGTCTGCCTTCTCAATCACTATGCGAGCCGGTGAGCCCGACTCAGCCTCGGCACTGACATGCCAATCGGGGAAGGACAATCGAATCCGGTTGCAGGCTTGCGCCGCCAGCATTTGTGCTCTCTCAATCTCGCCAGGGGAACTGCCTTTGAATTTCCTCTCGACCATGCCATAGCTTGCCGGGAGCGCGAGCCATTGCTCAGCCACCGAAATCACCACTACGTTCAGCCTTTCGCGGCAGTCCTGCTCGACGCAGGTCGTCCAGCGCCGCGTCCGCGCAACTGGAGCCGTCATAGGCGATCAGAATTCTTTGCGTCATTCCCAGTCCTCCTCAATCTTGCGGATCAAGTGACACTCACGCTCCCGCCTTCATCCTCTATATGGCAACCGCTATGCCTACTGCCGGTTCTCCGGCAGTCCTTAGATTTTCTGGCTTAATCGTGGCCAAGGGGCGCCGCTGTAGAGGGTTTTCACGCAACCTGTGATTTTGGATTGCGAAACTTTTCGCACTATCGGCGGTGTTGACTGCTATGGTTTGAATATTCGGTCAATGGAACTGGGCCGTGCTTCTGACGAATCTTTCGCCGATCAGACGCGCAAACATTCACAGCAACAGTCTTTTACAACGCAGCCGGCTGCCTGCCTTTCAGGTCAATATCCGACCTTTTGCGGCTGGCACATCGATTGCCATTGGATCAGACGAAGATAGTCCGCAACTCTTCAACCGAGAGATGTCGGACTGAATAGCCAGGAGGGCGGGTTCAGTGAGAAACGCGAGTATCGAACAGCCAGCTCGCTGAACTCGCCTGAGAATGGCCTGGTCATTTAAAGAATGGAGGTAACAATATGGCGACCCAAACTGCTGCAGGGTTGGCTCCGGTAAAGGTACTGCGAGACATGATCGCGGACCCTTTCAGCAGCTTCAGGCAGAGATTCAACCGCCTTTATGGAGAGACGGTTGTTCCCTTCGCCCCTTTCAACGAAGAGGACTGGTCGATAGCCAGCTGGTCACCGGCTTGCGACATTTACGAAACTGACAGCGAGATTGTCGTCAAGACGGAGTTACCCGGAGTCAAGAGAGAGAATGTTCACGTCGCCCTGGAAAACAACGTGCTGACCATCCGCGGTGAGCGCAAGTTCAAGGAAGAGACGAAGAAGGAAAACTACCATCGAATCGAAAGTAACTATGGCGAGTTCATGCGCAAGCTTTGCTCTTCCCGCTTTCATAGATGCGAACAAGATCGACGCGGAATTCAAAGATGGCCTGCTCTACGTGACGCTTGGCAAGCGCGAAGAGTCGAAACCAAAGCAGGTCGAAGTGAAAGTGAAATAGCACTCTGCTGAGTATCGCTGCAGGCGGTCACGGCCGCCTGCAGCACGAAACGAATCCGAACTGATTCTCACGCGCAAGGGGCGGCCTAACAAGCCGCCCCTTGCGTTTGCCCGGTTGTCTTCTCGAGGATGAAAGCCCTGATCCCACGCAAGTTGTAGCAGGGAATCGGGATGCCAGAAGCCAAGTCTGTTCACTAGCCAGGCTGCCGCTCAAAGCGTGTGATTCGCATTGAAGACGTTGCGCCCGTGAATCTATGGGATGCACGACGGGAAGCTGGAGCAGTCAGGTGGTAGAGTAGACTGCAAGAGCTTGCGAGAGAGTTCATCGCGATTCACACGGCAGAGATTGCCGCCGGTGAAGAAGCCATCTTCAGTTACTTCAGGTCCGGCATAAGGTGGTGGCTGTGCAGCCATTATCTCGTTGACCTCCTCTGATTCGATTTCGCACAACAGAAGGCCAGCTAGCTCAGCTTCAAAAACATCGATCGCAAAGACCCGCCCCTATAATCATGGTAGTGGCGCGTCTTCCTGATGCAATCGGCCTCAAGCCCGGCAAACAACTCGTATTCGCCAGGCGACAGGAGAATTCGACCGACAGTCTGAAAGTAGGCGGATTCCGATTCGAACTTCTTCGTCAGTTTGATTAATCGGCGGCCCGTATCAGAATCGGTTTGCACTCTCAAACGAAGTCTCGTCCCACGAATATATCGGTCTTCGAGCGTCTTGTGATACGGCGCGATACTCTCTTTCCAATTCGTTCCTGAGCGACCAGAAATCGTCTCTCGCATACCCTCCGAGTGTACTTCGATTCAACATCATCCATAGATCGTCTCCGAACTTGTTTAGAACTCACCTTCAGCGACGAACTCATACAATTCTAAAATGCGCCCGGCTATGAGCCTGGCAAGACGCACAATCTAACTAACCGGGTCACTGTGCCCAGCCCATCTCACCTGTCTCTGACTTTCAGCACTACGAACGTGATATCGTCATCCTGCGGGCGTCCGTTCGACCACTCATCACCGACACTGACGAAATGATCGATAATCACCTGCGGCGGCTGATGGGCGGCTACGGCGAGCGCGTGCTTCGTCGCCGCGTAATCCAACATTTCGTTCTCGGCGTTGAAGCGTTCGGGCAGGCCGTCGCTCATCAATACGATGACATCGCCGGGTTCAATCGCCAGCTCCTGCTGTTTGTACTGATAGTTCGTCATGCTGCCGAGCGGGACTGCTCGAAGGGCAACCTCTTCCACCTCGCCGCTCGCCGCGCGGTAGACCAATACGGGCGGCATTCCTGAAATGCTCACCGTCAACTTATTGCCCTTCACTTTGACCATTGTCATTGCCATAAATAACCCGCGCAGCTTCATCTCCTTGAGCACGCGGCTCATTCGATGAAAGATGTGTGAGATGTCGGGTTGGTCAGCAAGCGCCATAAATAGACTCTTCACAGAAGAGACCATCGTGCCTGCCTTCAAACCGTGCCCCGTTGCGTCACCGACTGCGACCGTCAGTGTGCCGTCGTCGCCGAGATGAAAGTCGTAGTAATCGCCGCCCACCTCCGAAGCGGTTTTCATATACGCTGCAATGTCCAGATGCGAGAGTTGAGGGACCTTCCTGGGCAACATCGAAAGCTGCAGCTGGCGGGCTTCTTCCAGTTCGCTGGCGCGGCGTTCGTTTTCAGCTTTCTCCTGCGCGTGCTGAACGCGGAGTTCGGCTTCAGTGCGTTGGTGTTCCAGTTCTTTTTCGGAGAGTTCTTTGACCTGCGCAAGCTGCGATTCCAGGTCAAGGCTGGTGCGTGCGAACTGGCGTGCCAGGAAGATCGAAATGGTGACCGTCAGAAAGAGCGTCACCACATTCCTGATCGTTATCAAAGAGCCCGGCCCTGAGAACCCCCTAACCAGAATCAGCAAGTTAAGCGCCATATACAACGTATAAGCAAACATTCCGGCGCCGACGATCCAGGCGCCCGCGATCCCATGCCTGATTGGCTTGCTCATTCCGCGCATGACCTCAATGACAGAAAACCAGATCAGCGCCTGGATAAAGATGTACCAACCGCCCATCCCGCTCAGCTCCACAAAAAACACGTTCACAGGAATATATAGTGCAGCCGCGATACACCAGAGCCAGAACCATTTCGGAATGCGCTCCGCAAACGCCGTATACATAAATGCCAGCAGCATTCCCAACGCCAGAAAAGACAGCGCATTATTCGCCCCATTCTGAAAAAGAATTCCTGTTGCGCTTTGGTGACTCAGGCTCCAACGGTAGTAGATGATGTTGCTGGCGGCGGAAGAGCAGGCAAACAAGCCAAAGAAGAGATTGGCGCGCTGACGCGGGTAGAACCAGAACAGCAGCAAATGTAATAACCCGATGGCCAGCAGCAGGCCGAAATTCAGGAGGTATAATCCACCGTCTGCCCTTCTGGCTACCTGTTCGTCGCGCGCCTTCCCGGCCTCCTGCACCCAGATGCCGAGCCCTGCGCCATAGTTGTTGGTGCGATTGGCATAGGCGCTTACTACTGGTCTGTTACTTTGCCGGGCGATCCATCTGCCCAAGCCGCTGGACAGATCCGGCATTTCCATACACGAATGGCGCACTGCCAGCACATGATTTCCACGGCCATCCAGCACAATGTTGACAGGCAGCGTGTTGGGATTGTAAGCAACTTCCGTCTCCCGTGTCGCACCGACGGTCCCAAAGCGTCTGTACGAGCTTGCCATCCAGGTAAACCTCCGACGCGCCGTAATGCACCATGACCAATGCTAGTGGTTGACTGGCAAGCAATGGATCAACTTGCAACTGGAGCCGAAACCAGCCAATCCCGCGCCAGCCGCTCTGTGGAGTGTTGGCGAGTGTGATCGCCGTGCCCTTCAGACTCTCCCACAAATGATCATCAAATTGCGGATCGGCAAATCGCGGATCATCACCTGGCTGATACTTCCAGTTGAGTCTGCTCAGTTCGACCGACTTACCGTTCTGCAGGCTGTCTGTCGTGAGCGTGAATCTTCCGTCACTCTGTGCTGAAAGAGAGGCGGTCAACAGCAGCAACCAAAGGCTAAGTATCAGCAACACGCGGAGAAGCCGGGAAGAAGTTTCATTGAGAGCTTTCCAGCCAGAGAGAATGTGCGAGAGAGAATGGCCGCCCGACCTCTGGATAGCTGCTCACGACAAAAGCACGCGGGACGCGTGCGCTCCCAGGCCGGGCTAGTCTCGTATCAATCGCCCCGTCAGGTAATATCGATTTCGCAGGTAGGCCAATTGAGACGCACGACCAGCCTGGGACCGCACGCGTCCCGCGTGCTCTTCGGTCGCACCGAAGGCGGGACCTGAAATAGCCCGGGGCGAAGCCCGGAGGCTTCACCGGCGAACCAAGGCAGCCCTATATAGGGCCGACATGGCAAAAGGGAATGGAACCGTCGCGAAATGCCGACAGGACTTTGCTTCGTGGCCGGTACCCAGGGCTTCGCCCTGGGCTGTTTTAGGTCGCACCTTCGGTGCAAAACCGGTGTAATCAGAAAGGGAAGCTTCACTTTGAGGGTCGCTGCAGGATTTCCGCCAGGGCCTGCAATCGCTTTGAGTCTGCTGCACTCTTTGTCATGGCGGCGCTTGTTTTCCAACGACGGCGCGAAGCTCTTGAGTTTTGCGAGCTCTCTTGGACTTCATATGTGAACTCTCGGCGCTTTGAATCGCCTTCCGCAGCGTCAGCGATTTGATCAGCTGGCAGAGCCTGCGATCGCTCCAACTGATCCAGGTACGCCTTCGCCACGACCAACTGTCGCGGCCACTCGATCTTTTGCTGGTTCTGCACATTGAGTTCAGCCACTCGCACCGTCTTCGCGGCGTCGATCTCATTCTGGGTCAGGAACTTCGTCGGCGTCAGCTCAAAGATGTCCAGGCCGCGGGCGATCTCCGAAGCGTAAATGTGACCGTTGTACCAGTAGGCGGACCAGTCGCCGCCGAGCACGAGCATCTTTGGATCAATCGGCCCGCGATCGAAATAGGCGATTTCAACCGGATGCTCCGCGTCGGTGAAGTCCATGACCGAGATGCCGCCCTGGTACCAGGCCTGCACTTCGATGTCGCGGCCGGGAACCGGAATGAGCGAACCGTTGTGCGCCACGCAGTTCTCGCTGTCGCCCTGGGCCGCCGGCAACTTGTAGTAGCTCGCGAAACTCAGCTTGTTATCCTTCAAATGAAACACCGCATCGGCGCCCCATTTGTTCGGATCGTTTGCCCGGCAGCGCGCGCCCAGTCCGCCGCCCCACTCATCGGTGAACACGACTTTTTTCCCATCGTTCGAAAACGAGGCCGAGTGCCAATATGAATAGTTCGGATCGTTTACCGCGTCCAGACGCTTTGGATGCACCGGATCTTTGATGTCCAGCAGGATTCCATTTCCGGAGCAGGCGCCGGCCGCCAACCCGATCGCTGAGTACACGGTAATGTCGTGGCACTGATTGGTGTCGCGTTGGCTTCTCCAGTCCGTCCTTGCCATGGGTGCCGCCGTTGTTCAGGCCGTTGAGTGCGCCCGTCCGCGGATCGATAAACACGCGAGGACTGGATACCACCTTCGCATCCTGCGGCGCTGCCAGCGGCACTTTGATCACATCAATGCGAAACAGCGCCGTGTTCGGATCCTTGTCCGGTGCTTCACCTGAGCACCCGGCCAACTCTTCGCTTTGACGGACGAAAGAAGTGCCGGATACGTAGATGTAAACGTTGTTCTTATCATTCGGATCGACGACCAGCGTATGCGTGTGCGAGCCGCGGCAAGTTTGCACTGCTGCCACCTGCTTCGGATTCTTGATGTCGGATAATATCGAAAATCCTCACGCCGCGGAAACGATCTTTTTGCGCCGCCGGCAGACGCGGCTTTTTCTCTTCGCCGGCGGCTGGCGGAGGTTCTGGCGGAAATCCCTGTGTGCCGCAATCGAGGCGACCGTTGGGCATCTCCACCGACATAAACATCAGGTTCTTGTAAACCGACACATCACCCTGTCCACCCGGACAAACCATCGAAGTCAACAACTTGGCTTCAGCCGGATTGGAGATGTCATAGATATTGACGCCATAAAAGTTTCCCTGAAACAGGTGATTGCCCTGGAACGCAAGGTCCGAGTTTGCAAACGCCAGTTGAGCAATCACCAACTGCATCGGCTTGGCATCTTTGAAGGGTCGCCGATGCCGAGTAGACCCAGGGTCTTCTGCACTTTCGGATTATCAGGATCGGCGGAGCCGAGTTGAAACGCGTCAGGTTTCTTGAGGAGCAGGAGGTGCTTGATGCCCATCGATGTTTCGCCTGCGTCGTACATTCCCGGTGTGAGTTTGGCGCGCGGGTCATTGGCATCTGAGCCGGTCATTCCAGCCGGTAGCGGCGGCGCCGGTTCAGGAGCAAACGGATCCTCTTCTGCCTTCTTCTGGTCGGTTTAGTGTCTGCCGGCTTCGTTGACTCCTGAGACGAAGGCGTTTGCGCCTGCGTCCTCGCTGGCAAAACACGACCAGAAAAGAAGGGAAGCTACGAGTAAACGGAAAGCCATAGTATGTACTCGATTCATCGTTTCTCCTCTAAAGGTTTTCTCTCCAGCATGGTTTGCATAATCCTGATCTCAGCGCGTTGGCCGCTGTCGACATCTGTGCGAAATTGAACAGTTCGGCATCCTGTCCTGCGCCCGCAGTGTCGAACAAATCCTTCACCATAATCAAAGCGCCGCCGTGGTGCTGAATCATTCCTGTCAAAAACAGATGGTCGAACTCTTCGCCCCTTGCTTTTCTGAGAGCCTCCATCTGCTTCGGGGTAAGCATCCCGGGCATAAGCATCGAGCTGCGCTGCGACATATCCATGTGCGCGCATGTCAGTGCATCGCCTGCGAAACTGGCTTGTCCCCGGGCCGCCAGCCATCGTTTCATAAACTTTATTTCGTCTGACTGCGAGTGCTGATTCGCGCACCCAGCAATCTCAGATCCTTGTTCTCCGTGTGCGATTCGATCAGCGCAGTCATCTCAACCGCTTGCGCATGATGCATGATCATACCCTGCATGAACTGCACATCTGCTGGGGAAGCTGGCGGCAGTGTCGCCCTCGTCGATCGGGGGAAGAGTCCGGGTCGGTTTGCCCGGCGCACCAGGTTGCACCACGACGGGTGTCGTTGGTGAACTCTGCTGTGCACGGACTCGTAAGGGGAACAAACTTCCGAGAGTAGTCGCCGCCGCAAGCACGCACGAACACGCCGCGACGCTGGATACAACGCGAATCGCAGAGGTGCAACTCATACCATGAGGTTTCATGTGCCGGAAGTAGTTAAACACTGTCGGGCTCACATTATCACATTTATTGGGAACCTCAAGCTCGGCATCGCCCTCGGTGTCGAGGGTTACAAACTCTCCCGACTTCGGGACTCCGCGGCCGCAGCCAGCAAGTCCGCCATCCGTTCGTTGTGGGCCGCGTGACGCGCCCATCCTTCGGCGGTGGATTGATATCGGTAGTCCTTGATTGTCAGGTCGGCACCGTGATCGATGAGAAACCTCACCGCGTCCTCGTTCCCATGGATAGCGCATTCATGAAGGATGCTCGCCGGCTCGTGCGTGCTCCAGTTGGTGTTGATGTCGGCGCCGCGCTCCAGGAGGAACGACGCGACCTCGAAGTGTCGATTCACACACGCCCAGGCGAGCGCAACATCCAGAACCTGCTGCGTGCTGGCTGGTCCCCAACCCAGGTCGGCACGCTTGAAATTCGGATCGCTGCCAGGATAGTGGTGCGCCAGCGATCCCAGGACGGCCTGGCCGTTTTCGTTGAACCATCGCGCCACTCCGGCGGCATTGCCGGTGCCCGCCGCATGCGGAAGGTCGTCGGGGAGCGGCCAGATGCGCGTCAGCACGGGAAGGAGGTGCGCATGTCCGTAATCGAGAGCAAAGGCGATGGCATGCGCCGGCGGTGGAGTCCCGGTCCGGAGTAGCGCCGGATCGCACTCCAGCAGCGCCGTGATGAACGGTTCCCGATCCTGCCAGCTGGCCCGCTGGATCAGGATGATCTGCACGTTGACGAACGATGGCTGGAGCACCCACGGTTCCTCCTGCAGCCAACGGCGGAATGCGGGCAGATCGTTGTCGTCGAGCGCGCTCGTCAGCTGACGAACCACGAACGCCTGCCACGGCGTCGTCTCGGGTCCCTCGGTATCCCAGCTGGCCTGATGCTGGATCAGGAACTCGACGAATTGCTGCCGGCCCTGCCAGCGATCGATGCGGCGACCCAGATCCGGATCGAGCGCGACCGAGCGCTCGAGGAGCCGTGACGCAACGCCCGCGTGTCTGAACCGGCACGCGTTCATCAGCGCGCGACCGATCACAATCCGCTCATCAGGTCCTTCTGCGTCGCCGCGCTCCTGCGGTTCGTCGATCCGGGCGCGAACCGCCTCATCGTCGCCGAGCGCGGCGATAACGGGAAGGGTCTGCGGCAACGCGTTCTTTCGCGCGAGCAGGTGCAGCATTCCTGATGCGCCCGTGTGGATCACGTACTCCCACGTCGAGCGGTCGACCGTCGCGCCCGCGTCGATCAGGATTTCGGCGGCAAGCGGACGGTTATAGATGCGCTCGCGCTCCGGGTCCGAGCAGTCGAGAGCGTAGGACGTGGTGGCGTCGAGCAGCGTCTCGCCACCCTCGGCGCGCCACGAGACCAGCGCCGGGTATTTAGTCAACAGCGCTCGCAGCCGCTCGTGGTCCTGGTTTTGAATCGCAACCCTGGCCTGCGAGGCAGCCCGCTCGAGCCCGCGGCCCAGGCGTTTCTGCACCTCCGCCGTCAGATCCGGCCAGCCGGCAAATCCGTATTCGCGCGCGATCACGAGCTGCGCATCACGGTTCGAGAGCGGGAGCGCCCGCCTCGGCAACTGCGCGTGGACGCGGGCGATAGCTTCATCGTTGCCGGCAGCGGCGTCGCGTGCAAGTTTTTTCGCTTGTTTTCGAAGGGAGTCGAGCGAGGGACGGGTGGGCAGATCTTTGGCAGCAGACATGGCGCCTCCTTTCACGAACCGCCTGCACCCGCTGAGAGATCAGGCTGAAAGAAGGTGCAACGCACCACGCTTCAGACCACAACAGGTGGGAATGCTTCCCTTGCCGCGGGTGGGTGGCGCCCTGTCAGGCGCGCTGGTGAGAAGTATCGCGGGGACGGGCGCACGTGTCAAAGGAAAGCGAGGGGCGCGAGCGCTGTCGGATGACGCGCTATTAATGTGCAATCCTTCGGCTCGCATCGATCGCCCACGGCGGAGTTGACTGAGCCTCCTACAGTCTGGACGTTTTCTGCAACCGGGCATAACCTTATATTGAATCCTCCTATTGCCTCCTTTGTTGTTGTTTTCCGCTGCCCGAACCCCGGATCAAGCTGCCTCTCAAACTCTGCGATCCACTCAGGTCGAGCGGGGACAGGCTCTCCGACCAACGAAGCTAGTCAGTCCATTGCAACAACCCAAGCGTTAGGTTTATTGTAGGAGAGGTGCATGCCAACAATATTGAAGGCTTGCGGGTTCAGGGTGATGATCTACTTCAACGATCATAGACCCGCCCACGTTCACGTTGTGACGGGAGATGAAGAAGCTGTTTTCTATCTTGGCGATGAAACGACAGGACCGAGTATCAAGGAGAATCTGGGTATGTCGCCGAAACATCTCCGCGCCGCTCTAAGCATCGTGGAAGAGGAGCAGACGAAGCTATTAAGAGCATGGAGGGAGATATGGTTAAGAAGTGGCAGCCAATGACTGAAGCGGAATTCGAGCGTCAGAACAGATTGGCAACCGCTCGTGGCAAGCGGGCGATCAAGAATGAGTATCCAGGCGCTCGGGGCATATTTCGACCAAAAAACTGAGCGTTTGGTTATCGAATTAAAAAATGGCGCAGCCTTGGCTGTTCCGACACGAGGAATTCAGGGACTGCGCAATGCCCCCGGCGACCTAATCGCGCAAGTTGAACTAGGCCCGCGTGGCGCTTCACTTCACTGGGAAGAACTTAACGCAGATTTCAGCGTTGCAGGGCTTCTTAAGGGAGCCTTCGGGTCGAAGGCATGGATGGCCGAATTAGGGCGCGAGGGTGGTCGCTCTACCTCACTGGCGAAGCAAGAGGCGTCGCGTAAGAACGGGTGTAAGGGCGGCCGGCCGAGACTGATCAAGGAAACTCGCCCTCGTCAAAGGTCTAGCCAGGAAAGGCCCGTATCTAGTAGTCAATATCGGTTGCGAGGGACGATTGACTCAACGGCGGTTGCACCACCGGCAAGGGCAGCAAAGAAGGCCTTGAAAGCCGGCACTACTCTGAAGCGCCGGCGCATAACCAGACGCACAAGGTAACCACTCAGCGCCAACCATCGAGTGATCTGAACGGTCTTTCCTGGCTACAACCCGGTCAACCGTTATGAGGCTCCACCGTGTCCTTTCGGAGAAGTCCAGCAAGACCTTTTGCTGTCCTGCCTCACCATCGGCCAGGCGGACTGCCTCTTGGAAGTCCTTAAATGAATACCGCACAACTGCTGGCGGCGTAAGTGCTCCGTTCGACAACATGGTGAGGAGATCGCTCGTCGCTGCCCGCACTTCAGCGAGCCGCTGGGAACTCACCCAACGAGGAAGCCACCACCCCCGAACCGTCGCAGTCGAATAAATAAAACGCGGAGCGAAGAGCGGCATGGTGAATTTCGCGGGGTCCGTCTGCCGATGACTGGAAAGAGCTCCATACATAAGCATGGTTCCAGCGGGAGCGAGGTTGCGGGCAATCTCAGCGCCAAGTTCCCCGGCAACGCAGTCAATCGCTCGTTCAACGCCCTTGCCCGCGGTCAATTCCAGCAGGCGTGCCCTGAGATCTTCGTCGTCTGTGCAGATTACCTCATTGCCTCCGAGGTTGCGTATGATCGTTTCCTGCTCGCGCCGCCGGATGACGTTGATTGTCTTGAATCGATATTGCTGCGCCAATTGAAGCACCAACTTCCCGACGGTGGATGCAGCCGCCGTCTGTAGGAGCCAGTCGCCCTCCTTGAGATTGTGACTTGATCTCGTCAGTGCCCATGCGGTCAGAGGATTCGTGCAGGCGGTGGCGGCGGCCGGATCATCCAGGCCGTCTGGAACGGGCACGAGTCTGTCCACTGGACAAATGATCTGTTCGCGCCAGGTGTGCCACGTATCAACGAAAATTACGCGCGTGCCAACAGTCGGACCCTGCACGCCCGGACCTATAGCCTCAACTATCCCCACACCTTCAATGCCCGGGCTGGCTGGCAATTCCGGCTGATAGCCATAGCGCCCGCGCACCATGTGCAGATCCGATGGGTGGATCGGGGTCAGCAGCACTCGGACGAGCGCTTCGCCATGGGCCAAAGGCGGAGTACGGATCTCTGCCAGTTTCAATACGCTCTTCGGTTCACCGGTTTCGCTAAAGATCAATGCTTTCATCAATACCTCCTGGGTCTTTAGGCGACGGCTGATTCCGGCTGGATGTTTTACGACTTCGGGAACACGAAGCGGGCGGGTGATGAAGGAGAACATCTCCGTTTTGCGTCTCATGATTCCAATCAGTGCAACTCCGTTTTTTACACTCAGGTCTTTGGGGAATGCCGCGAAGGCCAAGATGAAGCCATATTGCGCAGTCTTCATGGCGGTGAACCGATGACCGTCAGACTGTAGACTATCGGAGTGCGGAACCCGGTAGCACCCGAATCGTCCATAGTGGCGTATAATCTACGTCCCACCGCATCCCAGCTGCGACCAAACGTAGCTCTTTGAAGGCGAAGTCGTATAACATGCTATCTATGGAGGATCAATGATTAAACTACCAGGGTTTACGGCCGAGGCGGCGTTGATCAGAAAGCGTGTGAGATCAACTTTTAGGTCGTATGTGGATCTGCACCGATGCCTGATGTTCACAACGCTGTTGTCCCTGCCAGAAAAAAGCCAACCCTCTGTCGACAAATACTGTCTTGGTGCATCCACAGCGGGTATGCCCACTCTGGTGCCTGTATCTCGATGTGGAGATATCCCTAGGACGGCGTTGTGACCATCCAACAACGTTCAGGCAAAATCTGGATGCTCGAGAGCGTGGATCGCTGAGCAATGTCGAATCGCTATTTGTCGAATCTCGAACCGAGCGGCAGATCGGCCCCGACGGCGTGACCGAGATTGCAATCATCAAGCCCGCCAAGTGGACGCAGCGAGACGGCATTTGACTGTCTCCGGCTCGGTGCCGAGCTGACGCGCCTGTCAACTGGTACGCCCGCTATGTCGGACCTGTCGCTGACCTCTCGCAAAGCATCGTGATGAAATTCCTGACGACATATTAGAGAGAATTGCCGCCGAAGAAGATGTTGATCTGACATTCGCAACCGGCGGGCACACTTGCCTCATATCGCTGTCGCGACCGGCGAGCCGCTGACAACGCGTCTGGCATCGCTTGCGATGGGCAGGGGGGACATAGATTGTGCCTATCACTTCGCGCTAGAAGAGCTGATTGATAGTGCGAAGGTGCCAGGACTTGAGGATCAGTTCGAAGTGTTAAACAGCTTGGTAGCAGGAAAGCGGCTAAAGGACATTTCAGTCTGCTATTAGACCTTGCTGTTTGATTGCTATCTGAGAAGTCTCTCCTGGGAGGAACGGCAGGGAATTGCTAGTCGGCGTGCCGAGGCGATAAGAGAGGCGGAACCTGAAATGAAGCTACACCGAGAAAAGGGCGACTCTATGATGAGAGCGAGTTGCGCGGAAGTAAGAATTTTGACTAGGGGCGTGACTGCGAGCCTCACTAGCGAGTTGGCTTAGCGCAAGAGGACACCTCAGCCGGTCGCTAAGTTGCCTCACGGCAGAGGAGGATCGGCGGCCGTACTTGTGGTCAGCGCCACATAAAATAGAGCTGATAGAAGGGCAGAGCAGAATCCCGGGGCGGCGTTTATGACCTCCTCACCAGTGGATGTTGAAGAGCTCATCAACCTAAGATAGACCGAGTAGACCAAGGGCGGCCCTTGTGCGAGCCACCCTTCTGGAAAGATTCAGCGGACTTATTGTGCAGCCTTCTTTTTCAACATGCTGCAAGTCTCAAAAGCCTCCGCCGGATTGACTGCAGTATTGCCTTCCTCGATGTGCTGGATTTTGCCGTCCTTATCGATGACGAAGGTGGCACGCATACCGAAGCCTGTGGCCTCGTTGTATACGCCATAGTCTTTCACTGTTTTGCGGGTGACGAAATCGCTGAGAATAGGGAAGGAAAGCCCTTTGGTTTCAGGGGCCAGTTCGTGCTCGGCCCAGTATTTGAGGGCTGGAACGCTATCTACGCTGAGGCCAAAAACTTTAGTGTCGGTGTCGGTGAATTTTGCGATATCAGCCTGATACGCTTTCATCTCGCGAGTTCAGCCGCCCGTAAAGGCCAGCACGAAGATAGCCAGCACGACATTATTCTTTCCGCGGAGATCGCTCAGCTTATATGTTTTGCCGTCGGTTGCAGGCAGGTTGAAGTCGGGCGCCATATCACCGACTTTCAAGTGTGTCTTGATGGCAGGCGGCCTCGGCGCTTGCGCGGCAGGAGCAGTCTGTTGCGCGAACGCAGCCGTGCTCAAGCCAAGTAGCAGGCCCAGGCTCAAGGTTGTTTTGAACATTGCTACCAGTCTCCTTTGCGATGTGAGGTCAAGTCTGACAAGCCAAAATCCTTAAGGCTCTTTCGAAAGTGAAACCCATCCAAGAAAGTCGTTGAAGACCACAGGGCCGTTTGATTGGCTGTGACACAGGGATTCAAACACACCGTCGTTCCGACCTCATCCAAATGATTCGATCAGCCAATGCCCGATAACCACTCAGAACCAGCCCTCAACCGTGCTATCGGTTTGGAACTATTGTCCGCGAATTGTCCGGCCGAGACAAGCGGAGTTTTCAGAGCTGCGTCGATTGCTACGGCGATTCCAAATGCGATGACAAGCGATAAAATGTGGAGCTGCTGGGTATCGGCTGAAGCGCCAAGCCTCGTCATCAATTGGCCGCCGGCGAATCGAGTCTCGTCCCTGCGCCTAATCTAGCACGATCCATGCTGGCGCGTGGTCACTCGCGTTTTCCTCACCACGCACCCATCGGTCTACACCGCCGTCCACGAGTCGATCGCACATTGTCGGAGAAAGCAGGAAGTGATCGAGCCGCATGCCCTTGTTTGCAGCCCACCGGTCCCGCTTGTAATCCCAGAACGTCCAGAGCGGCCCTTCGGGCTGCAGCTTCCGCAGAGCATCCGTCCAGCCTTGAGCGAACAGTCGAGCGAAGCCTGCCGGCTCTGAGGTTGGATCAATGCGTTGTTATCTAAAGATCGCGTCTGATAGATGTCTTGCGCAGTTGGTACGACGTTGTAATCGCCGGCCAACACGACAGGCACTCCGGCCGTCATGAGTTCCGCGGCGTGTGCGATTAAACGCTCGAACCAGGCCAGTTTGTAATTGAACTTCGGACCGGGCTGAGGATTGCCGTTTGGGAGATAGATGGACGCGATCAAGACTCCATTTACTGCCGCCTCGATGTAGCGCGCCTGGCGATCCTGAGGATTCCCGGGCAGGCTCGATCGAGTCAGCACCGGATCATGGTCTCGCGCGAGGATCGCCACGCCGTTCCAGGAACGTTCGCCTTGCCAGACTGCACGATAGCCAAGGCTCCGAAGGGTATCTGCCGGAAATGCCCGCTGCTCGGCCTTGAGCTCCTGGAGGCAAACGATGTCTGGCTCCGTTTTGGCGAGCCAGCCGTGAGATTGTCCAGGCGTTTGTTGATGTTGTTGATGTTGAAAGTGGCGATCTTCAAGAGTTCAAAGATTTACTGCTGCGTGTTATACGCCTGAATAGCTTAAGATTCTCGGAAGTCAGACGCCTTAAAGCCACGGCCCGTTGGATCAGCTGATCTCCATCCACTCTAAATCGCCTTGAACAG
>CAVUOF010000025.1:0-90004 GCA_963743045.1 uncultured Acidobacteriota bacterium | reverse complement strand
CCGGATGCACTCTCCTTTGAGCGATTTGTGCCAACGTTCGATTTTTCCGTTCGATTGGGGATAGTAGGGCGAAGTTCTGACGTGGGTCATGCCCGAGATCCGAATGAATTCCTTGAAGTCTTTGGCAATGAACTGCGGCCCGTTGTCGGAGATGATCCGGGGCCGCGCTTCCGGGTGAAGTTCCTTGGCGCGCTCCAAGATGATCTCGATGTCCGCCTCGGTCATCGACTCCCGCAGATCCCAGTTCACGATGTATCGGCTGCAGCCGTCCAGAATGCTGCACAGGTAGTAGAACGTCCCGCTGATGTTGATGTACGACACGTCGATGTGCCAGTGCTGATGCGCTGCCAGCGGCTGCTCAAAGCCCGTGCCCTTCTTCGACGGCTTGCCGTTCCACTTCGACAACAGTCCCGCCTGCCCCAACACGCGCCATACGCTGGTCGGACTCACCGCCACGATGTCTGCGTCCAGCATCATGAACGTCAGCCGCCGGTAGCCCTCCAGCGGGTTCTTCAGATGGAAGCCGATGGAGTTTCTAGATGAGGAGCGTCCAGCAGATCGGCGACAAGTGCTTTGCGTCGCCAGGATCACCATCTCCCCTGCCTCCAGGGCCTGGGTTGTGGCGTGAGGCTAGCGGCTGCGAAGATACTGACACCTCGGGCTACGGCGATGTCTCATCGCACAGCGAGGCGATGGCACTCAAGCGGGCGGCAAGCAAGTTTGGTCTAGGATTGGACTCTACCAAAGGGACTGAGCGGACGAGCAAGAGGTACTCCACGAGAGATGCATAGGACACCTCAGGGTGACCGTCCATAGTCCATAGGACTTGGTCGACATTCTTTAGGTCCAGCGACGAGTATAGAAGATCATATTGTTGCCTGCTTCGATTTTGATTGGTTGGTCATTTACTCAGCGTCGATAGACTACGATCCCGCCGAACTTTCGTGGGGGGCAGGGCAGTCGCAAGCTCGTCGGCCATCTCTTGAAGACCATGCTTGTCGCTGAATGGACCGGTCGCTGACAATTGACAGGACACGGAACACGGTTCGTAAGTATCGGGAGGCGAGAATCGTTCATTGATCATGGCCGCATCAACACCAGACGAGCACTTAACCTGGTATGTGATTAACTACTTCGGTGGTCTTATGACCGAGCCGGAATGGTTAGCGCATCGGGCTTTTATCGGCCAGTTGAAGGCCGAGCACTCGGACTGTCGAGAGCTGATGGAGAAATCTAACACGAAGGATCCCGACGCCTTAGCCTTGATGGCAGAGGGACAGCAACAGTTCATGCGTCGTGCGCGTGATCGCATTCTTCGAGATCATCCAGACAAGGTGTTTCTCAATAACTGTCCCAAATGCGGAGGATTAGCGACGACCCCGACGGCACAGCAATGCCGCTGGTGCTTTTATGCCCGGCACCGGACCCTGAACGACCATGAGACCTTTTCTTTTTGTGGTAAAGCTCGTAAATACGGACGACCACCGCCAGCGCCCCGATTCGACACAGGCAACCGCTTCCCCTATGGTCACCGCGTTCGCCCAATGGCGCCGACAGTCCTGCCCTTAACGGTGCCAGTCTTCAGGCGCGTCGGCTTTTATTCGCACAGCAAATGGAATCGGGATTTTATTCCGAAACCAGATATACATAGTTATCCGGACTTGAAGATGACCGACCAGGACAAACCAGAGTTGGAGCCCTCGGACCCAAGCTCCGAAGCGTGCTTCGATGCGCTGAAAGCCCGAATTGATGAGGAACTCGCAGTGCGCATCGCGTTCGACGACGATCCATCCACACCGGAAGGTCGCGAGGCGCTTTCAGAACTCATTGCTGACGCTGTTCTTGACGTATTCACGCTCCGGCCGAGAAATTCGCCGCGCTATCGCTGGAAGCAGAATCCCCGATAGGGGACGCTATTTCGGCACGTTTCGCGGCGTGGACGTCGGATAACCCACTGTTGTTAGCCTGAGCTAGAGCCTGATGTGCGTGAAGCTACTTCCGGGCTTGGCACCGTATGGTGGCCACCCAGCCTCGAGCCCGCGAGATACATTTCATAGCTGATAACCTCTCCGCACACAAAACAAAAAGGGTCAGCCAATTTCTCTCGCGTCACCTGAATGTTCACCCCCAACCTACTCATCCTGGCTGAACCAGGTAGAAAACTGGTTCTCCAAGATTGAACGCGACCTTATCAACCGGGGAATTTTCAATTCAGTGAAACACCTAAGCCGAAGAATCATGACTTACATCCGCCATTACAACGACAACGCGAAACCCATGAAGTGGTCGTATTCTGACCCGACCCGACGAATCCAATTCCCTACTAGCAATGTCATTGGTACGAGCAACTAGCAATCGCAGTCTCAGTCATTGGCCGGATCTGCTGCAATGAGCTTCGGAAGACGCACAATCTGCGACTCGCTCCTGGCGCTTAGTACGACGCAAACGAAAGAACCTAGATGTGCTTGAAACGAAACTCTACTATCGCAACCTCACCGGGTTTCAATGTTGCAGTAGGTGATCCAGGTGTTTCGTCTGGAGTGGCAACCACTATGGTACCTTCATCCTTCTTGGTATCTCCTTTCGCTAATCTGATTCCTCGGCATTGTTTACCCAATTTGAGTCCGAGGCTTCGGCACCCTTTTTCGTCAGCGACGACACCACCCGGTTGGGAGTCCTTTTGTGGTGCCTCCGGCTCCGTACCAAGGTCGCCGTCGTGCTTACTGAGCGCTTCATCCAGCATCCGGATCGGTTAATGTGACATCATAAACCTGAGGATCTCGGTTCCCCCTTCACCTTTAAATTCAAATTCGCCGTCGCCCGGGTCCCAATATTCTTTGCCATCGTGAACTTCGTGCTTATACCTTACCGTGGCAACGCGCGAAGGCAGCTCGATATTCACGAAATATACATAGCCGTCGAAATTGCTCCTGAAGTGAATCTTAATTGAATCACCATTCTTAAAAGTGTCGCTCGGATCGACCAGAGAGAGCTTGTCATCCTTGACCTTGAACACTTTCAGTTCCAGTCCCTCTGCCTTTTTCTTTACGTAGAGGCCCCTCAGGGTTTCCTGGGTAAATGTGCTATATGAGATGGCGACCAGTGCCATGAGGGCCGAGGTTGATACCGGTAGTCGTGTCTTCACCACTTCCTCCTTTCAATGGACTTGCACCGGAATGCACAGGTTAAATATTGACGCCGGTGTCTTAACTCTATTTTCTCACCTACCCCCTATTCGCAAGCACGATCCGTTCGATCAGTTCTCCGGGCTGGCTGCATGAACCTGCCAGGTAAAGCCAAAAGGAAACTTTCTGAGCCCTTTGCGGATTTGGTGGTGACTTCCGCTGGGCCTTAGGATGTCGCTTGACCGCCACTGGCGTTTTCAGTATAAGCGAGGTATCGCCCGATTGAGCTGGCACAATCACGCTCGTAGGAACGAGCCCGCCCTCCAGAACAAAGAGGACTGATTGCCCAATCAATTGTCGCCTAAGGCCCCTAAAAAGCCGAGCAGAAGCCATTCTTCCTCGGTTGGTGACGTAGACCTTCAGCTTTGCAGCCCATTCAGCAGCGTTTCCCGCCATATCGTTCACGCCGTGGTCTAGCTCGTTTGGAACTTGACGGTGTCTCGACGTCCAGACCTATGAGGTCGCCATCGTTCAATCTCCATTTCGATGAGATTGAGGATCCCTTGACCGTCGCCCCCTGTCCACAGCCGAGAGATCGCTCAACGCGAAACCATCCGGTAGTTTTTCATCGCTACGTGGTACAGGGCAACAACCTCGTCCTCGATTCGAACCGGATTGTCAGTCGCTTCGTTCGATGGAAAGACTTCCTGAAATCTCCACTTGGCACTTTTCCTGCCCTGGACAACGAATAATAAGTCTTGGGTTGGGTACTAAGCTGGCGTGCCCGGCTTGCGAAAGTAAGCGTAGACGAGCACCGCGGCCAGGAACGCGACGAGACCGAGAGCCCAAAGCGCGTGTGCTAACCAATTGTACGAGTAATCCGGATCGAGAGGCTGGGTCCAATAGTCGAAGGTGAGAGCACCGACAAGCAGCGCCAACATTATCCAAAGATCACGTTTGACTGAATGGCTGTTGAATCGGAACATAAAGAAGATACTTGCCACTATGAGTCCCCCGTATGCAATGAGCCGGTACTCGTCGTGTGGCGGCCGCCAGATCGATATGGTAATGAGCCCCGCTAGCATGATGAAGGTGACCAGGAAGCGGTTGCGTGACCAAGGCTTCTCAAGCATAGACGCCTTCGTTGGGTTCGATGCCGGCATCAGGTAGAACACCTGTGAGATCGCTGTCAGTGCGATGAACACGCCTGCCATGGATCGCGCGTCCCGATGTGCCGTGACAAAAAACAAGATGGACAAGATCAAACCGACAATGACGGCGAGCGGGACCATAACGCGTGAGAGGCAGTGCTTTTCAAGCATAGGCGCCTCCTTGTATTGGGGCCAGATTGCCGTCGTCAAAGATCTAAGTCAATCCTTGTCCGACACTCGTTGCCCCGAAGAATCCCGGTCCCTGCGTTACTTCTCATACCCGTAACGAAAGAGTCCAAACTCGCTTGCCGCCCTCTTAAGGCTCATCGCCTCTGCATTCGATGATGCGTCGCACCAGCTCTGAGTCTTAGCGCTCTCACTGCCGCTTGCTGAAAGGGGCCAGACTGAAAGAGAAGCGGCTAAAGCTCGGACTCACGCAGGGGCAGCTCGCCGAGGTGCTGGGTGTACAGCTAAACACGGTTTCCAGGTGGGAGATAGGAACGCTGGCCGTGCCTGGCGTTGTAGATTTCGCTATGGAAGGGCTGGAGCATAGAGGTCTGCCCAGGAATCTCGTACCAGGGAAGAATGCTAAGACGGGCGGGAAGGCAAGGGCAGGGCCAAAAGCTAAAGGCTAGTATCCTGAATCACCAGCCCAATGTGGCGCTCTATGTGGCAAATAGCCGCCTCGACTTGGCGGCCAATTTGCTAACTGATTCTAAAATGCGCCCGGCTGGACTCGAACCAGCGGCCTACAACTTAGGAGGCTGTCGCTCTATCCACCTGAGCTACGGGCGCAATCTTCAGGATTGGTATTTTAGCAGTGAGTGCACATCGTAGCCAGTGAGCCTCTGGCGCCCCTTCAGGAACTCGAGCTCAACTACGAATGCCAGCGCGGCGACGGTTCCACCTAGCTTCTCGACCAGTCTGACAACAGCCTCAGCCGTGCCTCCAGTCGCCAGCAGGTCGTCTGCGATGACCACCCTCTCACCGGGGCTGATTGAGTCGCGGTGAATCTCTACTGTGTCCTGTCCGTACTCGAGATCGTAGCTGTAACTCTCCACTTGCGATGGCAGCTTCTTCGGCTTCCGCACCGGAACGAAGCCGGCGTTGATCCTGTAGGCCAGCGCAGGCGCGAAAATGAAGCCGCGCGCTTCGATCCCGACCACTTTATCAATCTTCTGACCTGAGAGTGTGTCGGTCAGCAGGTCGATAACAGAGCGCAACCCGGCCGGCTCCTTGAGAAGGGTTGTAATGTCATAGAAGAGAATGCCCGGCTTGGGAAAGTCGGGTATCTCCCGGATCAACTTCTTAAGATCGGCGATTGGATCGGAATTGGTTGCGGGAACGCTCATCTAGTGCGTGGCTCCTTTTGGCTTGCTAGTGATCGATGCGAAAGTCGCGGTAGCGTCCGGTCACAGGAATATCGAACTCCTCGAGGCTGGTTATCTCGGAGAACTGGGGTCCTGTTGCGAGGTCTTTCTTGAACTCTTCGAGGCTCTCGTGGCTGCCTTCGGCGATTATCTCTACCTGGCCGTTCGCTAGATTGCGGACAGTGCCGAAGACCTGGTGGCGTGCCGCCGTGCGAAGAGCGAAGAATCGATAGCCTACGCCCTGGACCTCGCCGTCTATGATGAAGCGCCTTGCGGCGATTGTGCCGGACATATTGCAATAAAAAGCGGCGACAAGTCGCCGCACTCCAGGACGAACGCTAGCAACTAGGTTCAAAGGTTGTCAAGCGGTAGAAGAAAGGAAGGTGCCTCAAGGCTATCGCGATGTCGCACCAAAGGTGCGACCTGAAATAGCCCAGGGCGAAGCCCTGGGTACCGGCCACGCAAACGCGCGGCCCTCACTGGGCGGCATTTCGCGACGGTCCGATTGTTGTTCGCAATATCGCCCCGTTATGGGCTGTCCTTTGTGTTGGCGTGTAATCCCGGGGCTACGCCCGCGCCTGGAGTGTGGACATTTGATCTCCGGGCACCGCTCGCGACAGTAGCACGCGGGACGCGTGCGCTCCCAGGCCGGGCTAGTTTCGATCAATCGCCGGTCAGGCTGTATCGATTTCGCAGCTAGCCCAATAGGAACGCTCGGACGGCCTGGAGCGCACGCGTCTCGCGTGCTCTTCGGTCGCGCCCTCGGCGCTACAATTTCTGATGTGTGTTGACTACACGATGCGGCTTTGCAAGGCCTTGGCGACTGCTTCGCTCTTTGAGTGCACTTGGAGCTTGTCGTAGATGCTGCGAAGGTGAAATGAGACGGTGTGGACGGTCACTCCAAGTTCGGCAGCTGCCGATTTGTAATTATGCCCGGCAACAAAGAGCTTGAGCAGCCGCGTTTCGTGCGGGGTCAGCTCGTAGTCGGCCCGCTCGGGAGGCCGAATCTCGCGGAAGAGTTTGATGACTCGCGTCGCCACCTCCGGCGACATCGGAGCGCCGCCATTGACTGCCTCTCTCAGGCTCTCGAGAAGCCTCAGAGGCGGAGTCTTCTTGAGCAGGTAACCAGATGCCCCGGCACACATCGCATCGAAGATGCGCTCATCGTCGTCATAGACCGTGAGCATCAGAATGAGCAGATTGGGATATCGCTCCTTGAGTATCTTGATGCCCTCGATGCCGCTCATTCCGGGCAGGCCGATGTCGTTGAGAACAACGTCAGGCAGTTCAAAACTGATCTTCTGCAGAGCCTCCTCCATAGAGCCGTAACTGCCCGTACAGCGGAAGCCCTCCGTGCCGCCGATGAGCATTGCGAGCCCCTGGCGGATTTCGCGGCGATCTTCGACGATGGCAACCTTTATCGGATTTGAAGTTTGCTCTGACATTTCAGTTCGTACCGAGGATAGCGCCCGGCTGCAACCCTGTCACTACACGTTTACGTAGCTATTGGAACTCGCAACGCGATAGTAGTTCCCCTGCCGGGCGCCGAGTCGATCTCAATATTGCCGCCGATTCCACCCGCTCTTTCACGCAGGCTAAGCAGACCGTGGCCATCGCTCTGCCGTGTCGTGTCGAAGCCACACCCGTTATCTCGCAGCGTCAGCAACAACATCTGGTCAGCTATCTGCATGTCGATCTTCGTCTCAGTGCAACCCGCATGCTTGATCGTGTTGTTGATACTCTCCTTGAAGATCAGAAAAACCTCACGCCTCAGATTGGCGCCCATCTTGATATTCTCATCCTCCGCAGCCGGAAGTTGCAGATCAAGCCGGATGTTGCGAGCGGTATAGGCATCCACGGCGAAACGGCGCATGCGCTGGGTGAGATCGCTGAGGTGGTCCTTCTGAGGATTGATCGCCCATACAATATCGCTCATCGAATCGACCATTTCTCGCGACTCGCCAGCGATCATCGTCAGCAGATCATTGGTCTCCGGATCCCCCTCGCCCAATCGCTGGCGCAGGACCTCACCAAGGATCGAGATTTGAGTGAGGCTCGATCCAATATCGTCGTGCAAGTCTGTGGCAATCCTTCGGCGAACTCGCTCGAGCTCCTCGAGCCGTTCCTCGCGACTGCGTCTCAATGCCTCTTCCGCACGCTTTCTTTCGCTGACGTCGCGGGCGATCCCGGTGAAATAACGACGACCCTGATGCAGGAATTCGCCAAATGATATTTCAAGCGGAATCTCGTGACCGTCGCGATGCAACCCCGGCAGCTCAAGCGAATTCCAGTTGAGGTGGCGCTGACCAGTCTCTTTGTAACGCGCGAAACCCGCTTCGTGCAGGTGACGCAGGTACTCGGGCATGAGCATCGTCAGTTCACGGCCAATCATCTCATCCGTCTTGTGACCGAAGACCTGCTCGGCATGACTGATTGACGAAGATTATGTGACCGCTTTCGTCGATCGTCATGATGGCGTCCGAAGCGGTCTCGGCCACAGTGCGAAAGCGAGTCTCTGTCTCGTGCCGAGCTTCCTCGGCACGCTTTCGCTCAATCAACTGGCCAAGGTGACTTCCGATGCTCGACATCATCTTGATCTGCTCAGCATCGGGCTGCCGTATCGTCGAGCGAAAAGAGCTCGAGTACTCCAATCACCTCGCTCCCGAGCAAAATCGGAAAGCCAAAACCGCTCCTCCATCCGTCCTTCGCCGCTGCCTTAAGGCGGGGAAAGTTGTCATCGTGCGATAGATCTGAAATCCAGACAGGCTGGCCGCTCGCCAGAACTCGCCCCGGCAACCCGACACCCGGACCGAACTCCAGTGATCTGGAGGCGGCTTCGAAGGCCAGCGCTCTGGTCTCGCGTGGATGCCAGGTGTCAGTGCAGCGGAGCGCCCCGCTTGCTCGGTCGAGCTCCCAGATAGCGCCGAGCTGCCAACCGGTAGTCTCGCAGATCGCGCGCAAGAGCCTGGGTGACGCCTCTCGCGGTGTGGACGATTCCGACAGCACGCGAGTGATCGTCGCCTCAAGCTTGAGAATCTCGTTCGCATTGTGAAGATCACGGCGCTGTTCGAGCAGCTTGCCGGCGAGACTCCTCGATTCCCGCAATGCTGAGTCCAGCTCACGCATCCGCCGCTGTCTATAGCTGATGAAGGCCAGCAGCGGTGCCGCAAAAGCAATCGCCGCGATTGTCAGAAACCACCAGCGCCGCCAGACCGGTGGAAGCACCCTCAAAGAGACGCTCGCCGGGGCAGCACTCACAACTCCGTCTGCATTTACCGCGCGCACCAGAAAGCGGTAGGCTCCCGGAGCAAGATTGGCGAAATTTACAACACGCTGAGCGCCCGGGCGCGCTCCAGTCTGCGCTTGCTCCCTCCAGCTTGTACTGGTAGCGCAAAAGCTCGCCCAGACCGAAGCTGAGACCAAGGAACCCGACGAGAATCTGGTTGCGATCGGGTTCCAACACAAGACCTGAGATATCGCTTTCGCCCACCGCTGAAACAGGATGAAGACTCCCGCCGATGCGAAGCTCGCTGATCATGATCGGCGGTGGGAATCCCGGAGGTTCGCTCTGTGGCATGAGACGCGAAAGGCCCTGTAGCGTGCCAAACCAGAGAGCCCCGTCGCGATCCTGCAGGGCTACCTGAGGGTAATTGTTGGCGAGCCCATCCGCCGTCGAATAATGCCTGAGCTTTCCCGTCGCTACCTCGAGGCGATCGACACCGCGGCCGGTACCGATATAGATCCTTCCCCACTTGTCTTCCGTGAAGCAGGTTGCCTGGTTGCTCGAAAGACCATTTGTCGTATTGTAAGTTACGAAGCGATCAGGATGACCAGCCGGATCATCGATCCGCACCGCTCCACCTTCACCAGTAGCAATCCAGATGCGGTTGGCGCGATCGAGGAAGACAGCCCTCACGAGTCCGGAAGGAAAGCCGGAGTCAGGCTCAAATACCTTGAAGCCGCCCGACCCGTAGCGTGCAACTCCACCTTCGTAGAACCCTACCCAGACGTTACCGGCGGCATCTTCTCCGAACGCTGACGGCACCGACCGCTGAGAGAACCCGTCGGATGGTCCGTACTGGTGAAAGGTGCCGCCTTTCCTCTCCCAGCGTGAGAGCGTTCCGAGACCCTGTGTGAATGCGCCAGTCCAGACATCGCCCCGCGAGTCCTCAAACGCCCTGAACGGCTGCTCGCCCACGGTGTCATTGCCTGTGTAAAAGGCTTGCGGACGAGCCGAGGCGAGTGCGTTTATGCTCGCAAAGTTGGGATAGCGGACGACACCCTTGCCGGTGAGCATCCACCACTCGCTGAGGTGAGACTGAAACATGATCTGGTACCAGCCCCATCCCCAGTAATCGACTCCCGTCGGGAGCCTGTAGCTCTATCGGCTCAAACCGGTCTCCTTTGAGTCGATTGATGAAGACTCGGTTTTGCTCAGGATCGCCGGTAATCGCACACAGACTGCCATCCCTTGCCATGAGCAGACTGGCGATCCTCGACCGGGCGAGGCCGTCTGTCTGGTCGAAATTGGTGAACCCGTGGAGCGCGATCTTGATGGCGCCCACACTCTCTGCACCCATCCAGAGATTGCCATTGTGATCAGTAGTCATCCGGCCGACGCCGGGTACACCGTTGGCCTGAGTAAAGTTTCTGAAGCGAAGCCTCTCGAGGTCGGTACTGTTTGCGCTGACAATCGATTGACTGAGGCCGCCTCCGGTAGCGATCCAGAGATTCCCATCGGGTGTCTGCAGTAGAGCCGCGATATGATTACTCCCCAATCCATCTCGAGTCGTGTAAATCCTGGCGACGGCGTTGCGATTGATCACTGGATCGTCCAGCAGCCGGTAGAGGCCTCGATCACTTCCTACCCAGATGTGGCCCTCGGCATCCTCTATCGGCGCTGTGTAGGAGAGCGTGTTTTCAGGAATCCCCTCAGCCAGGCCGAAGCGGTCGATCTTTCCCTCATGACTGCGGCGGTAGAGGCCACTGGTGGTGACCATCCAGAGCGCACCGCGACGGTCTTCGAGCAGCGACCTAAGCTCGTAAAGCCGCGCGTGAGCCTGAATGGCGCTCAGATCAACTTCGGATGAGACCCACTTGTCTCCACTCCGGTCGATTCGAAAGAGTTTGGTTGAAGATGAACACCAGACAGCACCGCTGCGAGACACCACCAGATCGGTTATGTTGAGACCCTTCGCCGCTCCAAGCTGCGCATCGACAAGAAAGACCGGCTGCGATGCTCCCCGCGACTCCTTTGCGTTGAACCAGCACAAGCCTTGATTTGTGGCTACGAGGTAGAGCCCGTCTTTCAGCTCGGCAATCGCTGATACGACTCGGCCTGGTAAGCCCTGGCTGAAGTTGACGAAACCGTATCCATCGAACCGCGAGAGGCCTTCGTTCGTACAGAACCAGAGAAAGCCCCGGGAGTCGGGAACAATTCGCAGAACCGTATCGCGTGCAAGTCCGTCGGCAGTGGTATAGACCTTGACAGGGAGCCGCTCGGCCCTTCCCAGCGTCGTCAGGAGGAGCAGCAGGAATGAGAGTCTTAAGGACAGTGGGCGCAAGGCGTCTATCGATGTTTTTCGGATTGCACGCGATTCAGATTGGCTGATGGAATATAACGACATATGCCCGTCATTGACAAGACCGCAGGAATGGCAGGGGCGGCTCGTGAGCCGCACTATAACGCATGATCCGTGTGGGGCGGCTCGCGAGCCGCCCCTACGTGCTCCCTGGAGAGGCTCGAGGATTGGTTGCGAGGCTGGCGGAGATGGCGCAGTATCTCTGAACAGTCTCGAGGCGAGAGGCATATGAGGAGATAGCAATGCATAGAAAGATAGCTGTGGCAGTGTTGTTGGCAATGCTCGTCTTTCCGGTACTTGCCCTGCAGGATGATCAGAAATACGCGGGCACCTGGAATGGAACCTTCAAGTCCGAGAGCGGAGGCAGCGGACAGCTCTCATACACCTTCAAGAAGGATGACAAGGGAGCGTGGCAGGGCTCGATCAAGTATACGAACGACGCGGGAGCTCAAAGTGCCGACCTCAAGGATCTGACGATCGCGAACGGGCACTTCAAGGCTAAAATGGACCCCTCCGATGGTCAGGTCCAGGTGATCCTCGACGGGGACTTTAAGGGCAACCAGCTCGATGGTACATTTGTAGTCACGCCGAAAGACTCGTCAGACCCGGTAGAAAAGGGAACCTGGACCACGACCAAAGCCTGAGCTTCCCGAGATCACTCGATGCGGCAAACCGCCGGCGTTGCGGAGCCCCTCCGCAAAAAGACACCGATCAAGAACCTTCGGTGGTATATCGGCGGTTTGCTCTTCCTTTCGACGGTCATCAACTATATTGACCGCCAGACGCTCTCCCTCCTCGCTCCTTACATCAAGACTTCCTACCACTGGAACAATTCCGACTTCGCGATTCTGATAATCTCCTTTCGCGTCGCTTATGCCGTCGGCCAGACGGGTGCCGGCCGGTTGCTTGACCGGATCGGGACGCGGCGAGGTCTGAGCCTGAGCGTGGCCTTCTATTCGATCGCTGCGATGCTCACTTCGCTTGCCACTGGCCTCCGCAGCTTCGCGTTCTTTCGATTCCTTCTCGGAGCTGGTGAAGCGGCAAACTGGCCGGGCGCAACAAAGGCGGTCGCGGAGTGGTTCCCAAAACGAGAGAGCGGTTGGGCAGTGGCTCTCTTTGACAGCGGCTCGTCGATCGGCGGAGCCATTGCGCCGTTCCTGGTACTCTGGGTCTATCATACGTTCGGGAGCTGGCGTCCAGCCTTTATCGTCACCGGCGCACTTGGTTTTCTGTGGCTGTTACTCTTCCGAAGGCTGTATTACCGCCCGGAAGAACATCCACGACTTTCAGATGATGAGCGCGCTTACATCCTGGAGGGCCGGCCGGTTGAGCAAGCCGATGACGGCACCCGAAGACTGAGCTATCGGACGCTCCTCAGTCTGTCTCAGACCTGGGGCATCGTCATAGCCAAGACATTGACAGACCCTGTCTGGTTCTTCATCACGGACTGGTTCGCAATCTATCTTGTGAGCCGTGGGTTCAGACTTGAAGAGAGTCTGCTGGCTTTCTGGGTTCCGTTCCTCGCAGCCGATGTCGGCAACTTCGCGGGCGGCGGACTATCGAGCTATCTCATCAAGCGCGGCTGGCCAGTGGGGACAGCCCGCAAGTTGGTGATCGTCATCAGTGGCTCTGGGAATGACCCTGCTCATCCCGACGGCCTTCACGTCTTCCTATTTCTGGCTGGTGGCATGCTTTGCGATCTCGACGCTTGTCCTATGCGGCTCTCTCGACGATGGTGCTGAATCTGCCGGCCGACATCTACCCGAGCCACTCAGTGGCTTCGGTCAGCGGGTTGAGTGGGACAGGTGCAGGGATCGGGACGATTGTTGCCACCTATCTGACAGGCATTGTTTCAGATCGGGTTTCATTTGTACCTATCCTGATTACGGCGAGCCTGATTCCTCTTGGCGGCGATCATTGCGGTAATCACGCTGGTGCGCAACAACAGGGCTACCGAAGAGGGGATCGTCAATGCAATCTGAGAAGCACTGAAAGGAGCATGTCTTGGAGACCTGGCGGCGAGATGTCGCGCCAACGGCGCGACCTGAAATAGCCCGGGCGCAGCCCCGGGATTCGCGACAAGGGAATGCGTAGCCCCAACGGGGCGGCATTACAAAACGAGAATCGAACGGTTGCGAAATGCCGCCCCGATAGGGCTGCCTGTCGTTGCGTTGCTGGTACCCAGGGCTTCGCCCTGGGCTATTTCAGGTCGCGCCTTTGGCGCGAGAAGCGGCCTCCGTTAGGAGGAAGCCGTTTAGGTACAACCTAAGGTGAGATCAGGCGGGCAAATTCCTGCAGTTCAGCCTCGTTGAGATCAGAAACCGCCCAATAAGTCATCCCGGACTTAGCCCAGTGAATCAGATTGTAGCCTTGACGTGTCTTCGTTTTCTGAGCTTCATCCTGTTTTGCCGGCCAGACATACAGATTGATCAAGTGCTGCTGGTGGCGGTAGACGAGGGCTGCTACCGGCCGGTCACGCCAAATATTCGAGTCGCCCGCCGACCAGGGGAAAGCCATGGTCAGTCAAATCTGTGACCGGCGGAGAGAAATCCAATTTGCCATTGAACCACGGTTTGACCGTGTGCCGGTCGGAGGATGAAACATCCGTCAAATGGCTGGCCATCAATGAACGCACGTGAGCTGAGATTGTCTCTCGCGTCAGGATCTCATCTGCGGACGAGCGGGTCAGCAGTGGTACCAGAATCAACGCCAGAAGAGCGGCAGACGCCAGTAACGCACCGGCACCCAGCCAGCTCCACGGCTTGAACCAGGCAGTCCGCTCAGGTTTGTCTTCCTTGCGCACTACCGCCATCACACGCCTCTGCAGGCCAGCTGGAGATCGATAGTAAAGAGAGCCCGTTGTCATGGCAGAGCGCAACGCTTTTTGGTTCTCGAAGGCCCGCGAGCATAACGAACAGGATTGCAGGTGATGCTCGATCTCGAGATTCCTGACGAGATCCAGCTCTCCATCCAGATACCCGTGGATCAAGTGTTGCCTTTCTTGACAGCTCACCTAACCTCCGTGCGATCACTCAGGTACTGTTGCAGCCGCTTCCGGGCACGAGCCAAACGTGACATGACCGTGCCCAGTGGCACGTCGGCGAGATCGGCGATCTCTTTGTAAGAGAATCCTTCCAGTTCGCGCAGGATCACCACCTCTCGATACTCCACGGGCAGCGCCTCGAGAGCCTCTCTGAGCAGCGTATGATCGATGCTCTGCTGAAGAAGCTTCTCAGGGCCCGGGTCGGCGCTCTCAATCTCCTGCACCTCGTCAAGATCGGTCATCAATTCATGCCGCCGGTTCTGCTGGAGCCACGTGTAGGAGGTATTGCGCACGATAGTCAGCAGCCAGGCGCGACCATCTCCTCCGTGAAACCCGCTGAAGAATTTGAAAGCGCGAAGGTAGGCCTCCTGCACTACATCCTCAGCGTCGTGGCCATTGCGCATCAGCCAGCGTGCCAGATTGTATGCGGCATCCAGATGGGGCAGGACCACCTGCTCAAACCGAGTCAGTTGATTTGGTTCCGGCACGCGCTTCCTGGTCCGTTTCTGCTACGCCCCTGGATAGAAGACCGATTGATCCGCGATTTTATTCCCGCTGCGAAACTCAAACAACTTCCAGGAATATTTCAGCGGATCAGGCGGTCTCAGCTGGCAGAAGGCAAAAGGTATTGGATCAAGGAGGGAACTTTGAACAAGATCGATAGACGTGACTTTATGAAGCTCGCGGGCCTCGGCGGAGTCGTCTTCGCATCGGGCCTTGGCGTCAATGTACGCCAGGTGCTCGGGGCCCATCGCCCGTGGTCAAACGGCGAGGACTTCTACTTTGTCCAACTGTCCGACACTCATTGGGGTTTTGACGGGCCCAAGGTCAACCCGGATGCGCAAGGTACTCTGAAAAAGGCGATCGCCGCGGTCAACAGCCTCGACGAACAACCGGATTTCGTAGTCTTCACCGGCGACCTGACGCATACCACGGATGATCCCAAACAGCGGCGCGAACGGATGGCTCAATTCCGCGAAATTGTCAGCAAGCTGAGGGTCAAGACTGTGCGGTTTATGCCTGGAGAGCATGACGCTTCGCTTGACCGTGGTGAAGCCTACCAGGAATTCTTTGGAGATCTTCACTACACCTTCGATCACAAGGGCGTGCATTTCGTCACCCTTGACAACGTCTCTGATCCGGAGGCGGTCATCGGCGAAGCGCAGCTCAAATGGCTGCAAGCGGACCTCAAGCAGCTGAAACGCGACACGCCCATCGTGGCGCTGACGCATCGTCCGCTGTTCGATCTCTATCCGCAGTGGGACTGGGCGACTCGCGATGCTGCGCCCGTGATCGAGAGTCTCATGCCGTTTCCAAATGTGACCGTCTTCTACGGTCACATTCATCAGGAGCATCACCATATGACCGGCCACATCGCGCACCACGCGGCGAAATCGCTGATGTTCCCTCTGCCAGTGCCGGGTTCAGTGCCCAAGCGAGCACCGTTGCCCTGGGACGCGGCTGCACCTTATCAAGGCCTGGGTTTTCGCGATGTCGAGGCCGAGGTTCCCAAAGGTCGTTACGAGATTACAGAACTACCTGTAGTGAAAGGATAAGCATATGAAGCGAGCAATTGTCTTGATGCTGGGATTGACTGGTGCACTCGGAGTGGCCACGCTGGCGGCCGCTGTGAAGAGCGGTTCCACCGCCGAGAGAGTGATTCAAGTTACGGCTAAGAAATTCGACTTCAGCCCTGGCGAGATCACGCTGAAGAAAGGCGAGCCGGTCATCCTGGAATTGACTTCCCTCGATCGGGAGCATGGCTTCTACCTTCCGGATTTCGGCGTGAAAGCCAGAATGAAAGCGGGTGAGGTCTCCCGCGTCACTTTCACGCCGGGGAAGAGCGGGCGATTCCCGTTTGCATGTAACGTCTTCTGCGGCAGCGGGCACGAGGAGATGTCAGGAACTGTGGTGGTCACAGAATAGTGGAGTTGAACGTGACAACGACGAAGTGCTTAATGGTTGGCGCCCTTTCCGGGATCGTGGGGGTCTGCGCGGCCCAACTGGTGGTCGCGCTCGCCGGCGTGCAGCTGGGACTCGTAAGAATGAATGCCGACGCGCCCCCGCCAACCTGGGAGACGCGTGTCGCCCGGGTTGCGGTGCATGCTTCCATCGCCCGGTACGCTACTAAACAATCCAATCCATTACCGGCCACGGACGAGAACCTAGTCGCCGGGGCGCGCATCTATAGGGAGGCTTGCGCAAAGTGTCACGGGAAACCGGACGCGGGGTCGAGCGTCTTTGGCTCATCGTTCTACCCGCCAGCACCAGGTTTGCAGGGGAGCTCAACCCGGTACACCGACGCGGAGCTTTTCTGGATCGTCAAACACGGCATTCGCAATACCGCCATGCCCGCCTGGGGGAGATTGCTTTCGGATCAGGATATCTGGCAGGTCGTTGGCTCGGTCAAGAGGGACAACGGAGGTACTACACTGCAGAAGAGCTTGCCAGAGTTGCCTTAATCGCTGGCGCAGGCTGTCTAGCCTGCGCCAAAGTTGTGAGGAGGCTCGTTGGAATTGACTAGGCTTCTTGCGAGGTTTGCCGCAGACTAGGCAGTCTGCGGCACGTTTGTAAGAAGGAGCGTTTCTGACCACGCGCCAACACAAAGTGGACACTCAGCCCGGCCTGGCAGCAGTCCGAATCTTTGCGGCCAATGACCGCATCAACCAGATTCTTATCGAGCGTCTTGACCCTGCCGCCTGGAGAGCCAAACCGCCCGGCAAGGCCCGCACCATTGCGGCGATCTTCACGCACATGCACAACGTCCGCACCAAGTGGGTCAGGCTTACAGCTCCGCACCTGAAGGTCCCAACACAGCTCAACCGCGCGAACTGCACGCCGCAGCAGGCCCGTGCGGGATTGGCCGAGAGCGCCGCTCGCTGTTCGGAGATGCTTGCCGAAGCGCTCGGCGAAGGTGGGGGCCGCATCGAGACGTTTCGCAGAGACGGCTGGGCCCGGGCGTGGCCGGTTGGCCTGGAGATGCTCTGCTACATGCTCGCTCACGAAGCACACCATCGCGGGCAGGTGTGCATGCTCGCGCAACAGCTCGGATTCCCGTTGCCCAAAGAGGTGGGGTACGGAATCTGGAATTGGGAAAAGCTCTGGAAAGAGTGCGGGTCACCTGGCGGACCCGGCGCTGTTCCTAGTATTACTTCCGTACGATCAATCTGTCCTTACTAATCGATTCGATTCGCAGCGTCCGACTTGGCGTTGATTGCGACGGCGCGTAGAACGCCAGCGTGTCATTGTCGACAAGTTTCCAGGTTCCAGTCGCTCCCTGCCGCCGGTCATCAGGTCCCATTCCCGTCTCATCGAAGCTGCCATCGACCTTCAGATTGAATGTGGCTCGACCACGAGAAGGCGGGAAGTTGTAGCCGGCTGGCCGGAATACCATCTCGGTGTCGGTATCCTCCTCGTGTGAGTGCACCCACAGCTGGTGCAAATCTGATGACTCTACCTTTTCATTCATGGTGCTGCTCCCTGGCCGGCCTACGTGCCAATTGTACTGCGCGGCCCATCCAAAGTCGCAGTCATCCGGGCCACTTGCCCGGCACTGAACATAACCATGGAATCATCATCTACATAATCCATGTAGTTCATGAACATGTCGCCATTCGGGCCATTTCCGCATGTCACGTGCGGGAAGTGGGGTTTGCCAAAGTTGGGTTGCTGCTGATTCGGTGTATCGTCGACAAAATCGGTGCCTTCACAGTGCGAGGTATCGCCCCAGATATGGTGCAGGTTGAGCCAATGGCCAATCTCGTGGGTTGCCGTTCTTCCGCTGTTGAAAGGAGCAGCCGCTGTGCCCTTTGTGCCGAATGCTGTGTTGAGAATTACGACGCCATCCGTCTTGGGAGGGCCGCCAGGGAACTGCGCGTAGCCCAATAGCTGGCCTGAGGCAGTTCGTTCAAAGGTGCAGACCCAGATATTGAGGTATCTGTCTGTTGGCCAGGGGTCGGCCCCTCCGGAGGCTGCTGACTTGACTCCATTGTCATCGCTAAACGACGTCTTCGTGGTGTGCGTTCGAGTGATGCCTGTGGTGGGGTTCCCAGCCGGATCTTTTGAAGCAAGAGCGAACTGAACGTTGACATCGGTCACCAGGCCGCGCCAAACCGTGGGCACCTTGGTGCGATCGGGATTGGTGGCCCGATAGTCTTTGTTCAACACGGCTATCTGGCTGGTGATTTGGGCGTCCGAGATGTTCTCGACGGCCGCGTTGTGAACAACGTGAACGACAACCGGAATGGTCGTTGGAGCGCCGCTGCGTGCAGCCATTCCGGAGAGCATCCTTCGATTGACTACGCGCTCGATGTCTACAAGGTTCTGACGGTAACTGGGATATTGCTCCAGGAGTCTCTGATGTACTGCCATGGTGCCGCACTGCCGCCTTTGGGGAGTGCTGGGCTGCTTCTTCGCGCTTCTTGATTTGCGTTTCGAGGGATTGCTTTTTCTCTGCACGGCGTTGACCTCCTTGCCATTCGGTTGGTGAGCGACAGGGCCAGGCGCCCGCGGGTAGCCTCACGAAATACCGTGGCTCTGCCAGCAATGGGAGTTGCTTCAATGATGAAACGAGAGACCAGATTATGCCGCAGGTCCGAGAAGTCATTCAACCCTGGCGAGGAACAGGCTGCGAGTTTGTGTCCGGGGCAGAAATCGAAACGGCCTTCTTTCGAAAGCGTCAGTCTGCGATTCTATAGTCGAGGCAAAGGATTTCAACCGACGACCAATCGGCCCCGAATTGGTTTCGCCGATTTTTTTTTTTTTTTTTTTTTTTTTTTTGCTGATGCGGACTACACCGCCAGCGGCTCGAGCAGTCGACAAAGGCAACCGCTTTCTATAGTCACGGGAAGTACCGCTCATTTCCAGCCGTGCGCCCGAACCGCAAACTCGCAGCCGCCGGTGATGCGGGGCGTTAAACCCTTATTGGAAGATGCTGTTCAACCTTGCGCCAGGACCGGCGCTAGTGGGGGGGGTCTATCGTTTCGAACGAATATTTCACGGTTCAATCGTTGTGACTTACTAAAACGGAAATCTATGCCGATCACCGCCTTCAACAGTTTTACCGATGGCCTCGATGCGAATCGAAGAAGCCGCGAGCACTTCGTTACCGACATCGACGTTGAGGACGACCGTCGCTGGGTTCCTTATGCCGATGGTGTCTGGTTCCAGCCCTGCTCTTTAACGGCACATCCGGCGGATTCAGCGTCGTTCTGAAAGGTCTCCCCGGCGCCATGCTGGGCACTCACTACCACGTTGGCACTGTGCGTGGTTATACGATGCGTGGGCATTGGCGATACCTCGAGCATGACTGGGTCGCAAAGCCTGGAACCTTCATCTATGAACCCGCCGGAGAGGCCCACACGTTGGTCATCACGGAGGACTCACCAGAACCGGCGTTGATCATGTTTGTCGTCGAGGGCGGCCTCATCTATCTGGACAAGCCGACCAACGGTGGCGTTGCTGCCTACGAGGATGGATTCACGCTTCTCGAGCTGACCCGGAAGTACTATCGCGAGGCGGTCTCGATGCGCGCCAGTTGGACCTGCTAATTCGCTAGTTTGAGGCATGTGGTCTAACCTTCGATGCAGCGGAGCGCGAGCGGTGGTCTTCAGGATGAATGCGTAACGAGCGATCCTGAGGTTTGGTTGCTGATTCGCTTCACTTTGGTGATGGTGCCGCTGGTTTTCGTCATCAATGGGCTCACCAAGGGGAGCTGGTTCACGGCCTTCTTCTTCGCGATCGCCGTCGCGGTCGGACTGACCCCCGAGATGCTGCCGATGATCGTCTACGGCCAACCTGGCCCGCGGCGCTGTGGCGATGTCGCGCCGGAAGGTCATCGTCAAGCGGCTCAACGCGATCCAGAACTTCGGCGCGATGGACGTTCTCTGCACCGACAAGACCGGCACCCTGACCCAGGACAAGGTCGTTCTCGAAAGCTACCTGGACGTCTGGGCGGCGAGGACGAAGAAGTACTCGCGATTACGCCTTCCTCAACAGCCTCTTCCAGACGGGTCTGAAGAACCTGCTGGACAGTCGCGGTCCTCGAGCACGTGGAACTGTCGAGCCGAATGTAGCTCGACAGGTATCTCGAATGTCGACGAGATCCCCTTTGACTTCGCCCGGCGCCGGATGTCGGTGGTCGTCGAGGGCCGCGGACGGCCAGCACTTTCTGATCTGCAAGGGTGCCGTGGAGGAGGTCTTCGACCGTCTGTGCGCGCGTCGAGGTGACCGCGGCTCCGCGCCGACTGGACGTCGACCGTGCGGCGATCAGGCCGACGCTCGGCGCGAGGGATCAACCGACGGGCTTGCGGGTGATCGCCGTCGCTTGCAAGAGAGCTGCCGAGCCTACTCGCACATACTCGGTCGTGGACGATAAGGAGATGATCCTCGCCGGGTTCCTCGCCTTTCTCGACCCGCCCAAGGAGTCTCGCCGCCCCGGCCATCGCTGCGCTCTGGACGAGCACGGCATCGCGCGTCAAGGTCCTCACCGGTGACAACGACTCGTCAGCGCGCAAGGTGTGCGGCGACGTCGGTCTGGATATCGAACTGATGGTGCTCTGGCCGTAGCTCGAGGCGCCTGTCGACGACGAACTCGACGAGCTCGTCGAACGGATCACGCGTCTTCGCCAAGTGACACCGGCCCAGAAGGCGCGCATCGTCGCGGCCCTTCAACGTCGAGGGTCACGCGTCGGCTTCTTAGGCGACGGTATCAACGACGCTCCTGCGTTACGTGACCGCTGACATCGGGATCTCAGTCGATTCTGCCGTGGACATCGCCAAAGAGTCGGCGGACATCATTATGCTCGAGAATAACCTACTCGTCCTCGAGAGATGGAGTGATCGAAGGGCCGCGAGACCTTCGGCAACATCATCAAGTACATCAAGATGGCGGCGAGCTCAAACTTCGGCAACATTGTTCAGCGTGCTAGTCGCCAGCGCCTTCTTCCCTTTTCTGCCGATGATACCGGTGCAGCTGCTTGTCCCAGAATCTACTCTACGATATCTCCCAGACGGCCATTCCGTTCGATAATGTGGACAAAGAATACCTTGGTAAAGCCGCGTAAATGGAGACCTCGATGACATTGGCCGTTCATGCTCTTTATAGGACCGATCAGCTCGATCTTCGACTATCATCACTTTTGCGTTGATGTGGTTCGTGTTTGGCGCCAATTCGGGGCCACCAGTCGCTGTTCCAGTCCGGCTGGTTCGTTGAGGGCCTTCTCTCTCAGACGCTGATCGTCCATATGATCCGCACCGGCAAGATTCCATTCATTCAGAGCCGCGCTTCGCTGCCGCTGATGGTGCTGACCGGGACGATCATGGCAATCAGCATCTACCTCCCCTTCTCGGCGCTCGCGCCGTACCTGGGAATGGTTCCGTTGCCGCCCTCCTATTTCCTGTGGCTGGCGGCAACACTGCTGAGTTACTGCGCGCTGACGCAACTGATCAAAGTTTGGTACATGAGGAAATTCAGTCGGTGGCTGTGAAGCCAGAGACGGCTGGTGAGGACAATTCCCGTAACAAGCGCGACGTTTCCATGGTAACAGCAGTCTACACTCTAGATTTCAGGGCAATATATCTATTAAGGGATGTGCCCGCGGTCAGGCCAAACGCTTCTCGGGCCAGTGCTTCAAGAGCTGCGACCTCCTGGCGTGAATGTGCTTGACGGCTTTGCCACAACAGCATCCGCATAAGTTGACCTACAAGGAATTCTGCCAAATTCGTGTCTAGCGTAAGGGAGTAGCTTAGTCGCACGGCCCGTGGGAAACGACCCATTGGAGCCTTGTGCAGCCGTTCCGCGGGCGTATCAGAATAGATGATCCGAGAGCCAGACCTTCGTCTCCACTAAGGATCATATCCTTGGTGGGGATGATAATCTGGCTCTTTTGTTTTGTATTTTTCGGGCCTCGGGTTTGCCGAGACGTGCTGAGGGTTATGATGACCGCTTTTTGGATTGCACTTGTTTTCGTTCTGATCGCTGAGATGGGGGATAAGACTCAACTCGTGGCGCTGGCATTCGCCACACGGTTTCCGGCCAGGACTGTATTGGCCGGAGTTTTCGTCGCTACGCTGCTGGTCCATTTAATTTCGGTGACTCTGGGTCAAGCTGCCAGCTTCGCCCTACCTGTATTCTGGATTAAGCTCCTGGCCGGACTCTCGTTCATGAGCTTCGGACTGTGGACTCTACAGAGGGGATAAGCTGGACGGAAAGGAAGAGTTGACCGCCTCAAGATTCGGCCCGCTGATGACGGTGGCGATCAGTTTCTTCCTGGCGGAGTTGGGGGATAAAACAATGCTGGCGACCGTGACGATTGCCAGCCAACAGCGAAGCTTTGTCGCAGTTTGGATCGGCAGCTCGCTGGGAATGGTGATAGCCGACGGACTTGCCATTATCGTGGGGAAAATGTTGGGCAGGAAATTACCGGAAAAGGGGATTAAGTTTGGAGCCGCCCTGATCTTCTTCGCCTCAGGCATCTACACGCTTGTTGAGGCTTTAATGCATAGACAATAGTCTGAACTGCACCCCTGGCCTGACACATTGAGTTAAGCACATAGTGATGGTTTTTGATCTTCAACTACTCTATGGCGGAAGTAACAACCAAAGCGGAAAAAGGTCTACGTTCCAATGGTATTAATGGCGGCTGTCTTCTTCGTGATGCTAACAGTCGCTTTGGCACTTGGTGGCCTTGAGTGCGGGACGGGACTGGACGATTGGAAGGTCGCGCCGAGTAGAAGCACAAGCGCAAGGGCAGCAAGGGCAAGAGCTTGTATCAAGATGTTTCCTGGTGTCCTACTGCGTCGTGTGACTGCGAGTTAATGACCACCGGGCAACGTTGCAAAGTGATTATCAGTCCTTTAGGGCTCCGATTCCTGCGCATTGCAGCCCTGGCTGCGTCGTAAGGCTGAGCCCTACCGGCAAAAGACCAGGCGAGCTGAATGTGGTTCTTCCAGTAGGGGCAGCGTTTTACGGTTACGGTCATACTCACTTCTGGTATAGCTCAGGCCCAGGCGGAACTTCGGCGCAGCCCTTTCCAACGCCATCGGCTCAGTATTACTGGACGGATCACCGTAACCGCGCAGCTTCTCATCCTCAATGCCGGTTGCCTCACGGAAGACGATGCCTTCAGCGCACGGATGCTGATGCGCAATCGACAAAGGCAACCGCTTCCTCTATAGTCACCGCGTTCGCCCAATGGTGCCGACAGTCCTGCCTTTACCGGTGCCAGTCTTCAATCGCGTTACAACCTTGGAGGAATCGATGAAAGAGAAGCTTCGTTCAGGAGTGATCCTGTGTTTGACGATCGTCGTCTTGTTGTTGACATCAAGCCGCCTCCTGCCGACACGGGCACCTGTGGCGGAGCAATGGTTACCCTGCCATTCACAGATGTAGCTGGCAATATCTTTTTCTGCCAGATCGCTGAGGCCTACTTCTCAGGCCTCACCAACGGGACCACGCCAACGACCTACAGCCCCTCACGATTTTGTGCCGACGCGACCAGATGGCGGCGTTCGTCACCAGGACACAGGACTCGGCGCTCAGGCGGGGGAGCCGACGGGCAGCATTGAATCAATGGGCGACGCCTACGACGTTGCCGGTGACTGGCAGAATAACGGTGGGGACGTTTCCTCAGGAGTGAAATCGGACGGTATAGACCTGTGGGTTGCGGACTGTGTGGCAACGATGTCAAGCGAGTCCGAGCCAGCGATGGCTCGGTACTCGGAACTTGGACGGGGGCAACCGGTGCGTTCGGAGTGCTGGTAGCTCGCGGGCGGGTCTATGTCACCGGTTTCACAATTCCGGGGAATCTCTACGTCATTGATCCCAGTCAGCCGCCGGGTGGTTACGACCTTGAGCAGCACGCTTAGCAGCTCTCCGATCGACATAACCACTGATGGTCGGTTCATTTGGACAGCTAACCGCACGGTGGCTCGATATCGAGAGTCGACCCCGACACAGGAGCTACGATTACCTTCACGGCGGTTTCAGTTCTCCCTTTGGGCATCCTCTTTGACGGCGCAAATCTCTGGGTAACCGATAATGTGCTAATCATGCTGACCAAATTGGATTCCAACGGTGACGGTTGTTCAGAATGTGACCGTTGGTGTCAATCCGGTTCTTCCGGTCTTCGATGGCTCGAACATCTGGGTGCCTAACTTCAACGGAGACGCATCAGTAAGCGTCGTGCGAGCCAGAGATGGTCTGGTCCTGGCAACGCTTACCGGGAATGGACTGAATGACCCACTCCAAGCTGCGTTCGACGGGCAACGGGTCCTGGTCACGAATATGGTCGGGAATAGCGTGTCGATGTGGAATGCGGCCGATCTGACTCCGCTTGGCTCATTCCCTACGGGCGCCGCGACGCAACCTTTCGGTGCCTGCAGCGACGGCATCAATTTTTGGGTCACGTTGACGGTCCAGACCAACTTGCCAGGTTTTAGACCTGATGCCTCGGAGCCAGGCAAATCAAAATGCGCGGCCTTGGAATCTGCCGCACGATTGGCCGCGGTTACTGTGTTGAGAGCCGGCCGCGAATCTCTAAGCGCTCTGTTGCTGCGTAAACCGTAGGGTGTTCCCGTCGGGTTATTTCACGTAGAACTCGCGCGTCCCCCAGCTCTGATCAATTGGCCCTTCGTGGACTTCCTTAGGGGCGTCGGGGTTGCCTGGCGTCCTCAGCCCTCGCGTTCTAATTTTGCCAAACACGGCTTCGATGTCGTCCGTCTGCACCACGATCGCCTGACCGAACGTGCCGTCTCCGCGATGGCTTGAGAGAATGAGCGAGTCGCCTTCTCGCCTGAGCATGCTTAAAGGAGGGATCACTCTGGTCGTCATCCCCGTCGACCCACTCGAAGTCAAGGATTCTCGTGTAGAAGGCAATCGACGTCTTCATGCGTGTGCAGCGGACTGTTGGGATGATTGCCATCCAGGCTCCTAACTAACTGACGGGTGGCCTAAAAAAAACGTCCATGTGCTCGACGATTCTTCGATTAGTCTCGCATGAAACCAGAACGGGCCACAAGTGAGCGGATTTCACGGCAATCACGACGATCTGGTCCTGGCCACAACGCTAGCACTCGCCAGCGAGCGCATCCTGAGCCGCCGGGTCGTGACGTCTGGAGGCCCATAACGCAAGGAGAGATCATGGCAAATCGAAGTATCGGAACTATTCCAGAGGCGCTCGAAGGCGGCGCCGCGCAGCTCCTCATCCTCAGTGCCAGTCGCCTCGCGGAAGAATGAGCCTTCGAGGCCGGGGATCGTGATCCGGACGACGACCACGCAGCGCTCGCCTTGACTGCCGCGATGATTCCGCATGAGTCGCGCAGTTTGAACGTCAACCCTGACCTTCCGCATCGCGATCTGCTCGAGAACGAGTTGCGCACTATCGGTCAAAGTTCACCAGGGCGATGAACACGATCCTCGAGGCCTGGCGCGAGCGTGACAATGATGACCTCGCATTAAGAGAAAGGCCGCCGAAATGGCGGCCGCATCTCTTTGGATTGAGTCGGGGCGATAGGATTCGTTTAGGCGCTGAAGTTGACAGCGAGGTCTGGAGTGTCCACTCAGCGCTCCTCGTGGCAGGTCGTGCATTCACTGCGAGCCTTTGTCTCGGCATGACATGCCATGCAGGAGCGCATATCGTGCACCACCTCTTTGGTGATCACATCGCGCTCGCGAACCGGTCCATGGCATTTTTCACATGTGGCGCCTGCTTGCGTGTGTACACGGTGGCTGAAGTAGACAAACGTCGGGATCCGGTAGACACGGACCCATGGAATTGGCTTCTTCTCTTTGGCGGCCGCAGCAATCTTCTGAATGTTTGAACTGTCAGCCTTTATCGTCTGGTGACAACTCATGCAGAAGCTCTCTGCCGGAAACCCCATAAATTCACCAGGATCAGTGTTTCGGTGGCAGGAATTGCATTTCAGTCCCAATGCCAGATGCGTTTTGTGGCTATAGGGAACCGGCTGCTCCTGGCCGTACAATCCTGCCGCCAACAGCAATAGTCCAGTTATTATGGAGATCACAGGAAAACCCAAAATGGATGCTCCGTAGGGATCACTTCGGTGTCACATGGATCAGTGCGCCGGGATTGGCGTCTTCCAGCAGCCACAGGGAACCGTCCGGAGCTTCTGCGACATCGCGAATGCGTTTGCCAAGCTCCCAGCGCTCGGCGGTTTTCGCTCCCCCTTTGCCGTCAAAGAGGAGGCGAGTCAGGGACATACTTGCCATGCCGCTGACGAAGCCGTTGCCGTTCCATTGCGGGAAGGTCTGGGTACCGCGGTAAAACATCAGGTTGCCTGGCGCAATCACCGGCACCCAATACAGCACCGGCTGCGTGAATTCGGGCCGCGTGTCGGGATTGGGAATCGGCACCTGGTTATAGTTCATGCCATAAGAAACCAGTGGCCAGCCGTAATTCTTCCCCTTCTCGATCAGATTCAGCTCGTCGCCGCCGCGCGGGCCGTGCTCGACCTCCCACAGTTCACCTTCGGGCGAAAATGCCAGGCCATACGGAGCGCGGACGCCACTAGCCCAGATTTCCGCCGGAGTTTGATTGGGGCCGGGAAAAGTATAAGTGCTGACCACCTTCGCGGTTTTGGCAGCTTCGGTGTCAAGAGGTGGATCGATCAGAGAAACCGTGGCATCGCCCGTCTTGCCGAAGTTGGGATTTTCCGGGGCGGGTTTGCCGTCGAGCGTCAGGTGCAGAATTTTTCCGACCGGCTGATTCGGATCCTGGGCCGGGGTCATACGCTGGCGGTCTCCAACCGACATGAAAAGGGATTGACCATCGGGCGCGAAGGCGATCTGCCCGCCGGCTTGGCCGCCTTTGCCCCTGGGCATCTGGCGCCAGATTACTTCGAAATTGTCCAGTCTGGAGACACGTCCAAGGTTCAGCTTCGCGCGGGCTAAGGCCTGGCCACCGCCATAGTCACCCGGCTCTATGTATGTGACGTAGACAGTTTGGTCCGTCGCATAATGGGGCGAGAGGAAGATGCCGAGCATGCCGTTCTGGCCCTGCCAATACACGGGAGGCGTACCGCCCAACGCCGCGATCTTTTCTCCCTGCGCGGACACCAGCCAAATGGGTCCGATCTTTTCGGTCACGAGCATGCGGCCATCTGCCAGGAAGGCTATCCGCCAAGGCAATTCAAAGGTGGCCGTTGTGGTCATCTTAAAGGGCAGCGTAGCTTCGGGTTTCTGCGCGCCGACATTGACTTGGCCCCAGGCCGCCGTTGACGCCAGGGTGAACAACACAGCTGTCGCGAATACCATCGTCATTTTTCCTTGCATCTCAGCTCCTCAAGCACCAGCGGGATTCTTTAAGAGTCTCTTACTTCGGCATCGGAATCGATACCGCTTTGCCAGTGCCGCGCTCGGCGATCCAGATTACAACAACAATGTCTGATGACTCAAACATCTCAGCCCCGGGGAAATCTGCTTCACACGTACGGCTCTCAGCGCATCTTCGAAACACTTGCCTGGTGTCATGTATCGCTTGTACGGTCTCAATATCTTCTTCTGATAGATTGCATTCTTAGAGTGTCAATCTGCTACGGCGAAGGGATGGAATAACCTTCCTTCGCCTGACTCCACTGACAGATTGTATTCTTAGAAAGGGCAGGCCTCAAGCTGGAGCGCAGCGCGGGCAATAGATACCCTCACTATAGGGAATCGACTTTGTGTGCCATTCACCGTACTCCAGGCAATGAAAGGCGACGGCTGCTATTGCTTCGGGGTCTATTGCCAGCTCGTGCCGCCGGCGCAACTCGCGAGCTGGTCGGCCATCGTCCTGGAGCGTCTCGAGTACGAGTGAGGTTCCGCATCGGGTAAGCATCGTATGGCATTTCCTCGCGTCGGAACGTGACCAAGCGGATTCCCGTGACTTCCACAGTCCTGGCGCAAGCTGATGAGACTCGACAGTTTGCCGACCGCACGATCGGACTAGCGTTTCGAGCGAGCCCGCGGAATTTCGTTGCACGCAATCCGCATAGGTAAGAGTCAATGGGCGCTGGGATTGGCACGGATTGCAGGTTCTGGATGGACCTGCAGGGCATAAAGCCAGGATTGCTGCTTAGAACCGCGGCCGTAGGCAATCTGCATTTGCAACTTTATTGTTACCCGGCGATTGGGTCCTGCAAAGGCTCGGAAGCGTAAGTCGACTTTAAGTTATAGTCGGGGCGATAGGATTTGAACCTACGACCTCTCGGTCCCGAACCGAGCGCTCTACCAGGCTGAGCCACGCCCCGAGTCCTGCTGAAGAAGGGACCACTCTATCGGCGCGCATCGAAGTTGTCAATCAGGCACCGTATCCGTCATCTGCAAAAGCGGAGAAACAAAAACGATAATCGTTCTTTGTGTTTTTTCGGGCTACCCTCTCCGTGTCACATCCTGAGAATTGCTGGCGAGGTCAGGTAGAAAGCCGGGCGGCAAATCAAGGGCGACAGCTAGCGAAAGGTTTAGTTCGACCGTCTTTTCGGCCGCGAGCGTGGCGATGAAGTTCGTCAGCGCCGACTTGGGAAGGCTAATCAGGTTGTCACAGTGGATGCTCGATTCGTGCTTCAAGCCGTCTTCGATGCCTAAAGGTACTTGAGTGGCTAAACCATCGTAAGCCGTATAAACAGGGGCGCAAATGACGGTCGAGTATTTCGAGTCGATGAGGACCTGCCGGCTTACGATGCAGAAGACGCGGACCGCTTCGGGTCTTTACTCGTCGGGTGCGCAACCCGGTAGAGTTCGCCGCGTCTCACCAATCACCCTGAAACGTAAGCACATCTTCGGCTTCACGGTTCAAGCGCGCGTGACGGCGGTTGATGATCTCGAGGTCGCGCCGGTTCTCCTCCGCCGCGCTTCCTCTGGGCAATGTAGCTCCGTAGCGCAGCTTCGATGAACTCTGAGCGGTTGCCGGATTCTTCGGCGAGTTCATCGACAGCATCAACGACATCCTTCGATAGTGTGATTGACGTCTTTACTTTCATCCCACTAACATACTACTAGTAGAGTGTCTCGTTGATATCGTAACCAATGCCGCGAATGGCTCGCATAAAGGTGGAGGCTATCTCAACAATCGCCGCCGACCTCCTCCGGGCATCCCGAAGGGATGCAAGAGGGTAGCCAGGGGCAAGCAAAGCGCAGCCCCTGGAATGCCCAGCGATAAAAGCGTACGCGCCCTGAATGGGCGCGATAACCTCTCTCGCGATTGACCAATCCGGTTGTGGTCTGGCGTCCCTTCAGGACGCGGTTCTTTCTCGTACGATTCCAGGGGCTGCGCTTCGCTTGCCCCTGGCTATCTCTGCATCCCTACGGGATGCCCAGTAGTGGATCGGGAGACAGCTTCTTTGTCTTTGCCACTACAAACACGCGGCATGGCATTGAAGACCGAACCGGCTTCCATTGTGATGTTTGTGGTTTTGTTACCGTGACGTTTAATCAATAATAGTGTCTCTATGACTTCGTTACCAGAGGTTTAGACTTACTACAGCGATTACCCGCGCCAGACGGCGCGGGACGGGCAGGGACAAGCCCTGCCCCTACAAGGTTGTCGCGGAGTACGCCATTAGCGAGCAAGATTGTACCGGCTACGATATCGGTGATGCTACTAGTGCTCCACTTGCCTGTAAGGGCCGAACGGCCGAAGACCGAACGGCTGATTCTTCTTTGTGGTTTTCGTGTTTTCGCGGCTATCCGATTGAACAAATCGTAGTATGGCATGGGGAGGCGCGGCAGGAGCAGTGGCGCGCGCTACTGAGGCAATTTCGATTGCCTCTAATGGGTTGTAGTCGCGCCGCGCCACAGTTCTTTCTTTACTCCGTCTGCGTCGAGGCTCGTGGCCACCACTTCATTGTGATCCGTGTTAATCAGCAATAGGGCGCCTTTGCTGTAATCTATGGCGGGCGACATGCCAACATCGATGAGAAAGATTCTCCCGTCTTGCTCTTGCCCGATCTGCCCTTTTTCGTGGAAGGCACCTGGATCATGGCCAAACACGATGTGTCGCACGCCGAGAGCCGCCAGATAATTCTCTAACAGGGTCCTGGACTTTCCATCCTCCTTCCACCATTTTTGAGCCTCAAGCAAAGAGTCGTCACCAATGAGGAAAGATGCGCCCCAGTCACCTCGATCGACCGCCCGCCGAAAAGCTGCGGCCAGCTCTGCCACGGACTTGCCTGAAGTGTTCCCACCGTGCGCAAAGAACCAGTCATTGACCTTGGCGGCGATAGGGCGATTCATCATCCATGTTCCATAAGGCTCTTGTCCCTTCCGCAGCGTTTCGGGGGCGATGCCTCTGCTTTGTAGCTCGCCGCGAAACTCTTGAGCTTTCTTATCCTCTGGATCAGCTAAAAACTCCGCCTCATGGTTCCCGAGCATTATCACCACCTCTCCGCCAGAGGCGAGGGCCTGAGCCTCAATGGCCATCATCAAATCAATCACTTCAAGCGAACGATCCCCCTTGTCGATCAGATCCCCGGTGCAAACCAGTATCCGATTCCCACCTGACCAAACGTACCCGGCAGGTGATTGCTGATCACGCCTGATCAGGCCGCCGACAGATAGAAGATTCACCAGCCTTTCATATCCACCGTGAATATCGCCCAGCGCAACTACCTCTGCGCGCGTACTGCGTTCAACGACTGCAGGGAAACGATTCCAGTCACGGGCGCGCAATGACTGGTTTTGTGCCTGGTCCTTCTCATGTTCCGCTTCTCATGTTCCCGATCTTTTCTATCGCCTGTGCAGGAAGCTGTGAATAAAACAATTGTGGCGAGCAGAATGAATATTACCCGACCCTGTCGGTTACTTGATTGCACTCTAGTCACCTCCTTCGGACTGCGCTTCGAACTGCGCGTACCACGTAATAACATGTCGGTAACTGCACCCTGCGGGCCCGACCGGTAACTCTCTAACCTACTCAATCGCGATATCGAGGATTCTCAACCGTGGGGTCTCCAGTCCATTCCACGAATGAATCTCCGGACGGCAAAAGAGACTCACCTCTCCTACGCCGGCAAGCCTCTCCTGATACTTTGCTCCACCCCACCAGAACCCCTCGATCGAAGGCCGCTTGCCAACAGTCAGCTTCAAGTGCTCATCCCTGACCACCTTCAAATTGGCTATTGAAGCCGAGACTATGAAGGCAGGCGCAGGATTCCCGATCCCATGCGGCTCCAGCCGCCTCAAACTGCGCAACTCTTTATAGGTAATCTCTTCAGCTCTCATCCTTGCATCGGCAGTCAGTGACGGCCCAAGCAGAGCATCGTCGAGATTCTCGCGCGCATAAGCGTTGAGCCGGTAGCGCAGCTCATCGATCTTCGCAGCAGGCAGCGTGAATCCGGCGGCCATCGGATGGCCACCATACTTCACCAGAATATCCGACGCCGAGCTCAATGCTTCGACTACGTGAAAGCCCTGAATCGACCTTGCACTGCCATTAGCCATGCCCTCTTCGTTTATCGCGCAGGTCAGCACCGGACGTCCTGTCATGTCCACAATCTTCGAACAGGCGATTCCGACAACGCCGCGGTGAAATCCGTCACTCTCCGAGCCTGAAAAGACGAGCACGCGATCAAGCTCGGTCGTCGCGTTCTTCGACCTCCTTGACAAGACTTCCCACGAGATTGCGTTGAATCTGCTGTCGCGACGAATTCAACTGATCGAGCTCCTCCGCCAGTCGCTCAGCCTCCGCTTCGTTCGGCGCGTTGAAGAGTGCGAGCACGGCGTTGGCATGGGAGATGCGTCCCGCGGCATTGATTCGCGGCCCGATCTTGAAACCCACATCGTAGGCTGATGGCGATCCGGTGACGCCCGCAATTCGAAGCAGCGCGCGCAAGCCCGGGTTGGGCGTCGGGTCACCCAGCCTGAGGAGACCGTGCGCGACAATCGCCCGATTTTCCGTTCCCGCAAGGTCTACCAGTATCCGCTATCGACCCAATTGCCGCCAGCTTGGCAAGAGAGCTCAGGAGAGCGCGCGACCTGGGGTGGTCTGCGAGCAGAGCCTCAGCCAGCTTGAGCGAGACACCACACGCCGCGAGATGCTTGTTGGGATAGTCTTCGCCGGATGAGCCCTTGGGGCAGAGCACCGCAAACGCATCCGCCGGCACATCCTCGCCGTCGGGGAGATGATGGTCGCAGATGATCAGGTCAATGCCTCTCTCCTTTGCGAGGCGGGCTTCCGAATGGGACCTGATGCCGATATCAGCAGTGACAATGATGCCAAAGCCTTCGGCGGCCGCGCGCTCAACAATCTGCCTGGAGAGCCCGTAGCCCTCGGTGAAGCGATCGGGAATATAGCAGGTGATCAGTCCCTCTCCGCCAATGCGGGCCAGCGCCTGGGAGAGAATAATGCTGGACGTAGTGCCGTCGACGTCAAAATCGGTGACGATCATGATTCGCTCCCGTGAGCGAACCGCACGCTGCAGACGATCGACCGCCTTCGCCATGTCCCGCAATCTTGAAGGAGCAACAAGATCGGCAGGGAAGTCGGGTGCGAGGAACCGCCTGATCTGTTCCGAGGAGGCGAGCCCGCGATTCGTCAGACAGCGCAGCAGCAACTCTGATTCACCGGTCTCCTGGCCAAGCCGGGCGAGAAGAGCCTGATCGCTGTCCGCGAGCCGCCAGCGGGCACCCGATAATCCCTGCCCAACAATTGTGGAATTTATCTTCAATTAAGACCCTTCTAATGACCGATTCGAATGACCGGGAGCATCCCGCGCCTCGTAACTGGCATCGTAACAAATTTTTAGGGCCCAGACTTAAAGTCAATCGGTGGCGAACTGCTGAAAATAACTGGAACCCATTGACTTGTCAGGCGTGTACGACTTGTCTGGAGGTCCGTCTCCAGGATGAATCCGCGGGAATCCTATGAAGCCTCTTATTAATCTGGCGAGTCGCCCTTACCGCAATCGCCGGCTGTTCTGGGTATCCATCCTGGCCGCCTTCCTGGCCTTCTCTGGGCTTGGTCTGAGGACTGTCGAAGTTCTCTCGACCCTCGATGGCAGGATCGCTGAATTGAGTCCTCGTGTCGACGCACTCGAAGCTCATGTCCGTGATGCGCAGAAGGGCAAGGAGACCACCGCTGCTCTGAACGGCGACCAGAACCGCGCGCTCGAGGCGGCAACCGGTCTCATCAATCGCAAAGCCTTTTCATGGCCTCGAACTGCTCAATGCAATTGAGCGGAACATCCCACTGACCGTAAGAGTGACGAAGGTGACAGTCAACAAAGTGCAGCCGCGGTCGCGTGACAATCTCGCGTCGAGCACGCGCCAGTGACAGCAAGACTGTGAGCATTCTTCTCGAGGTGGTCGGAAGAAGCGTCGGCGATGTCACAAGTATGATGACCAGCCTTGAACGCACAGGCCACTTCATTACCAAGCCTGTCAAGCAGACTCCGATCGAAGGCACTGAAGACGTGCAGTTCCTTCTCGATGTTGATTATTTCCCGCAGGCGACAACAGCATCCGGTACTCCGGCGACAACAGAGGTGGCGCGCACCAAATGAATTCGTTGAGTCTCAAGAAACTCCGGAACAGCGAGCTGAGGGACAGACTCAGCAGCGGCATACGAGGTATGCGACTCAGCTACCCTGAGACTGTCTTTCTGGTGACGGCAGTGATATTCGCCATTGGTGTAGTCTCGTATTTCCTTGTCAAGGTCCCGGCACGCCGGTTTCAGGTGCGAGACCTGGTCCAGCGCGAAGAGATTGCCAATACAGCCCTCGCGCGGCAACGCAAAAAGGAAGATCAGCTCGGGGTCCAACGAGAGAACGCCGATCGAATCCTCGCCAGCCTGCATGATTTCGAATCGCGACTCGACGACAGTTTCGGAAAGACGCGAATCATCGATGAGGTGAACAGGCTTGCCAAGGTCAATCGCGTAGTTGCCAGCGATTTCAATTATCGCTTTGCAGATGCGGCTGAACAGACCGGGGAACAGACCCAGCCTCACACCGCAGCCGACAGCGCGACCCGATCATCAGAACTTCTACCAGGTGCTCGGAATCGATACCACGGTGGTCGGCGAATATGCCGACTTGCGCCGGTTTATTTCGGACCTCGAGACCAGCCACCAGTTCGTTGTCATCAGATCACTGGCTTTTCAGGGGATGGCCGAGCGAACCCGCAGCTCCGGACCCCGCGGCGCTGCTCCGGTGCAGGCGATTCCGCAGCAAGGTCCACAGCAGGCGGGGCCCGCTCCACAACCAGGTCCACAGCCTGGTGGTTCGGCCAGGCCACAGATGGCACTCGCGGCGACTGGCGCAAATCCGGTTTCGTTGAAGATTGAGATGGAGACTTACTTCCAGAAGTAGATGGTCACAGTTGATAGAAAGATGGCACTGACGCCCAAAAAGAAGAAAGAAATCGGTCTGCTGGTGCTCCTCGGCATTGTCCTTGTGGGTGTGGTGTGGAGATTCATTCTTTCAGATGACAGTCCCACACCAGGCGGTCAGCCGGCCACGACGAATGTGGTTAAGCCTCGTGCGAGTCAGACAGTTGCAGTGGCTGCGCCAAAGCCCGGCGCAGAGGAGACGGTCATCAGTCAACCGTTAGACATGACCACACTCTCCGCCAAGCAGGCGCCGCCTTCAGGCACGGGCAGAAATATCTTCGTCTATCCGCCGCCGCCGACTCCGACTCCGCCACCGACGCCGAAGCCGGTTCCACCGCCGCCCCCACCGCCGATAACAGTGGCGGCGATCAACCCAGGCCAGTGTCATTGCCCGAACCGGCGACTTCACGCTGACGGTTATCGGAGCGAAGATGCCCAACGATGCGCGCGCCTTCTTCAACGGCCGCGACTTGCCAACGACCTGGGTCAACGAGTCGCAGATCAAGGTGTCAGTTCCGGCGTCTGCGATAGCCGCGGCCGGAACAGTGAACGTCGAGGTTCGCAGCGCGCACGATGCCACGCTCTTTTCGAATTCGATCAGCCTTACAATAAGTGAGCCGCCACCGCCGCCTTACCGCTATGTCGGTTTGATCGTTGAACGCAATGGAACGAAGACCGCTTTGCTGAAGGCCGAGTCGGATGAAGAGTTGATCAACATCCAGCAGGGCAAGACAATTGCAAACCGTTGGAAGTGTTCGAAGATCAGTGATCAAACGCTTGAGATGGTCGACATAAGCATCAATGTTCCACATATCCTTCGTCTGGTGACCGAGTAGGTGAGTCAATGCCATGTCAGCAGTCAGCAACCAGGAGATCGGCCGGGAGATCGAATAGATGCGAGCGTGGCTACGCTCTGCTTGCGCTGTTGGCGGCAATGACCATCGCTCATGATTGTCATGACCGCCGCGCTGCCGGCAATAAAGCAGGAAGCGCAACGCGAAAAGGAGGAGGAGTTCTTCTGGAGGGGAGCGCAGATTGCCAGCGCCATTCAGAAATATGCCTCACTGCGTGGCGGCCAGATAAACGCATATCCGGCGAAGCTGGAGGACCTCGCAGCGCGGATTCAGGTTCAGGGCAAGCGGCTACGAGTATTGCGGCCTTCGGCATTGCGAGACCCGATGACCGAAAAAGGAGACTGGAAAGAGGTGCGGGTCGGCGATCCGGTATTGCAAAGCTTTCTCGGATTCTACGTTGCGGCGATGCCGAAGAAGCAGCCGCCGCTGCCTCCTCCACCGACAGACCTCGTGCAGTTTGCGATGATCGCTCAGAACAGCAGTGCGCCGGGGACCGATCCAAACAAGGCAGGAATCCTCTCTGGGTTTCAACACTAAGCTCCATTCGGAGTCGGGGCCGCTGATCGGGGTCGTGAGTAAGAGCAAAGAACACCTGATTCGCGAGTACCTCGGAATCCCAAGCTACGATCAATGCCTGTTCTTCCCCGGTGTGAGGATGGTCGTCGCTGGTCTGCCTATGCTGGTGCTGGCTCAGAGCCAGCCGCAGAATACGAATCAGCAGAAGGATGCAGCGCTGTCCGAATGGCGGCATCTGGTTCGATGCGGGTACAAACGGAGTATCGAAGTCGGGCTGCTATGGCGGCCTCGGTGGCGGCATCTGTCCGCCGTCAGATACCCAAATGCCGTGGAGATGTCCCACCGCCACCACCACCACCTCCACCGTCTTCCGGCCCAGTGGCTCGGTAGTCTTGCCTGACCCGCGCCAGGACGGCGCGGCGACGGCGCCGGGACAAGCCCTGCCCCTACAACGTCGTCGCGAATTGCTGCATTGCTCGCAACTGATGTAAGGGCAGGGCTTGTCGCCTGCACGCCCGGCGCCGTCTGGCGCCGGTAACTTCTCGAAGATTTCAATGAGACTCCTTGTTACAGGCGGTGCCGGGTTCATTGGGAGTGTGACAGTTGAACAACTCCTCGCCAGGGAACACGACGTTGTAATCCTGGACAATCTCTCCAGCGGCCATCGCGCAGCGTTAGCCGGTCCATCTCTCTTCATAGAAGGCGACGTGTCGGATCGCCGCTTGCTCATTCAAGTCCTCCATGAGAAGAGGATCGAGGCGGTGATTCACCTTGCCGCCAACTCCGACCTCAACGAATCCTTCGCAAATCCTCGCAAATGCTTCGAAAACAATGTGTCGGCCACGCTCGCATTGCTCGATTGCATGGTCGAAGCAGGCGTCACACGTCTGGTCTTTTCATCTTCAACGTCTGTCTATGGTGATCCTTCCGAGCTGCCGGTGACCGAAGAGAGTGCCTGCCGGCCGGCTAGCCCGTACGCCGCCTCGAAAATGGCAGTCGAGCAATTGCTGCCCTGGTACGATCAGGCCTTCAATTTGAAATACATAACCCTTCGCTACGGGACTGTCTCAGGCGCCTCGCCGCGATTTGGAGAGAACCAGGAGTCGGCGTCGCGTCTCATTCCACGAGCGCTGAGTGTTGCTGAAGGCCGGATACAGCAGCTCGAGGTCTACGGCGAAGACTATCCAACACCCGACGGAACCTGTGTGAGGGACTACCTGCACGTTCTTGACGTGGCCGAGGCGCACGCCCTCTCGGTTGCCGCACTCGAACGGGGAAGCCGCGTCTATAATCTGGGTAGTGGGAGCGGCTATTCGGTTCATGAGGTCGTTGAGATGGCTCAGCAGGTGACTGGTCGCAAAATCCCGACGGAGCCCGGTCGAAGACGCGCGGGCGATCCGGCAATCGTGATTCCAAATGCCGATCGCATTATGAGTGATTTGGGCTGGCAACCGCGCAACAGTGAGCTCGATCGTATCATCGAGAGCTCGTGGCGTTGGCGGATCTCCCACTGGAAGGTCAAGGAAACTCTGAACTCCTCAAAAACTTAGATGCGTGTCATAGCCGGCTTGTATAAGGGGCGTCGGCTAAAGACGCTCGAAGGGCTCGCCATTCGTCCGACCTCTGACCGGCTGCGCGAGACTCTCTTCAACATTCTGGCCCCGCAAATCGAAGATGCGAGCTTTCTCGATATCTGCGCCGGATCGGGTGCAGTCGGCATCGAGGCGCTTTCACGTGGAGCTCGCCAGGTGACTTTCATCGAATCATCGCGCCGCGCCGCGGGCCTCATTGAGGCAAATCTCATCCACTGCGGAATCGAGGACCGCGTCTCTGTCGTCAATCGCGATGCCCTGACGGCTCTCAAGTACTTTGCTGGCCGCGATCGCAGGTTCGATCTCTGTTATTTCGATCCACCTTACGCGGCGGATATCTACTCGCCGGTTATGTGGCTCCTTTCCCGTCACAATCTCATTGAGCCGGGAGGCGTAGTTGCCGTGGAGCACAGCAAGCGCCTCGAAATGAACCAGCCATTCGGAAGGCTCACTCCATTTCGTGAGATCAGGCAGGGCGAAACGCAGGTCATGCTGTATCGGATGGAGCCCAATGGAGCCATGGAGCCGATGGAGCCTGGGACCGCGGGCGTCCCGCCCGCATGACCGCGACGCAGGCTGCCTTCGGAATCATGCGGGCGGGACGCCCGCGGTCCCAGGCTCGCCGGACTTCATCATCAGCCCTCCCCGTGCCGTGTTTCGCATGTTACTATCGCCCCTTATTGCGCGGCTCTAGGAGAACGCAATTGACAAGGAGTGTCTGTGACGCGTCGTGCGATCTACCCGGGCTCATTTGACCCGGTTACCAATGGCCATCTGGACATTATTGAGCGCGCCTGCAAGCTCTTTGATGATGTGGTCGTGGCAATCCTCCTCAATCCCGGTAAGCAACCGATGTTCTCTATCGACGAGCGAGTTGCCATGCTGGGTGACGTTCTCAATTCGACCTTTCCACGAGTCGAGATCGATACGTTTGAAGGATTGCTTGTCGACTATGCGATCGAGAAGCAGGCTCAGGCGATCGTCAGAGGGATCCGCGCAATCTCAGACTACGAGTACGAGCTTCAGATGGCGCTCATGAATCGGCGGCTCAGGCCGGACATCGAGACGGTGTTTCTCATGTCTGCGGAAGAGAATTCATATCTCAGCTCGAGGCTTGTCAAAGAGATTTTCAGTCTCGGCGGGTCTATCAAAGGCCTTGTACCCGACGTCGTGATTGAACGGATGAAGCAGAAATCTTCAAGCACGTAACAAATAATAATATAAGAGGTAGCATGAGTAATCAGTCATTTCCAGTTTCACAGCGGGCCGCGGCAACCAAGCTCTCGTCAGTTGCGGCGATCGTTGCAGCCGCCGAGCAACTGCGAGCCAAAGGAGTCAGTGTTATTGACCTTGGAGCCGGCGAACCGGATTTTCCAACGCCCGACAATATCAAGAACTCGGCCAAGAAAGCGCTCGATGAAAACTTCACCCGGTACACTCCGGCGAGCGGCATTCTTCCCCTTCGCCAGGCTGTTTGTGATCGCGTCGCCGAAGATTTTGGCACTCGCTACCAACCAGACCAATGCTGCATCACGGTTGGGGGCAAGCAGGTCATATTCAATGCCGTACTCTCGCTTATCAACCCCGGCGACGAGGTGCTCGTAGAGAAGCCGTGCTGGGTTTCGTTCCCGGAGATGATCGCCTTCGCTGAAGGCAGGATGGTTCCGATGCCGACGGAATCGACAGACTTCCATTTGACTGCCGAGGCTGTCGAGCGCGCGATAACTCCCAAGTCGAAGCTCCTGATTATCAACTCGCCATCCAATCCTACCGGCAGAGTCATCGCACCCGACGAGTTCAAGAGGATCGTTGAAGTCGCGGTGAAAGCTGGGCTCTGGGTCATCTCTGACGAATGCTACGTTCAGTTCGTCTACCCTCCAGGCGAGCCGTTCTCTGCGGCGGCGCTTCCGGCTGAGTTGCGCGAGCGAATTCTGATCGCCGGCTCCCTCTCAAAGACCTACGCTATGACCGGCTGGCGTGTGGGATTTGCTCTCGGCCCGAAGGACTGGGTAACGGAGATCGTCAAGATCCAGAGTCAGTCGACTTCAAACGTCACATCAATCGCTCAGAAGGCGGCTGTCACCGCGCTGACGGATTCGCAGCAGGCACCACAGGATATGCTTGCCGAATACAAGCAGCGTCGCGACTGGCTTGTGCCCGCACTCAACGATATTCCCGGCGTGGAATGCGGGATGCCCGAGGGTGCCTTCTACGCGTTCCCGAATGTGAAGGAATTGATGAGAGCCTGTGGTTTCGAGACATCGAAGCAGCTTGCTGACACACTTCTCAATGACTATGGCGTGGTTCTGACGTCGGGCGGAGCGTTTGGCGCTGAGGGCTACCTGCGGCTTTCGTATGCCAATTCGCTCGAGGCGATCAGTGAGGGTGTCGAGCGAATTCGAAAGCTTCATCGCGAGCGCACAAGCTGAAGGTAATCAAAACTTGCAAATGGCCGATTCAGCATCGTCAGGCCCTCCGTAGGGCCTGCCGGCAGCCTTCGCGGCGCGGGCACGGGCAGGGACAAGCCCTGCCCCTACAACGTCGTCGCGAGGTGTTGCAATGGTGAGAAGTCTGTAGGGGCAGGGCTTGTCCCTGCCGCCGGCGCCGTCTGGCGCCGGAACTCTTCGGACTGAATGTCCAGGCACGATCAACCCTGCGGCACATTGATCTCTCACCTCTTTCCATGAGCCGAAAAGATCGTGAAGCCACGTCATCGATTGACGGCGATGCCGTGATTTCGGCTCTCAAAGAGGAACCCGACGGACTCACGGCAGCCCAACTGGTTGATCTCCTCGATCTCGGCTCAAATCAACGAAAGAATCTGACAACCCTCCTCGGCCGACTGCAGAGCATTGGAATTGCTCGCCGCTCCGGCAACACATTCCATTGGAAGCCTTCAAATCGCATCCTCGAAGGAGCAATCCGCCAGCGCCGTCGGAAGATTATCAACTTCGTTCCCGACGACCTGAAGGAGAGGCTCAAGGGGCGCATCCGCATACCTCCCGAGGAGACCGCCGGTGCGTACGACGGTGATCGAGTCCTCGTCAGTATCGCCAGTATCGGGCGATCGCCCGCTCGCGATATGCGGGAAGGCCGTGTCGAACTGATTCTGAGGCGAAGCGATCTGAAAATCGTCGGACGGCTGCAAGAGGGCTTTCGCGATCATTGGGTCGAGTCCCTGGATGAGCGATTTCCGTATGAGATCGATATCGACAATCCCGGTTCGCTGGATGAAGGCAGCGTAGTCCTGGTTGAAGTCACCGCCTACCCCGTTGCCGGCCGGAATCCGCGCGGTCACGTGCTCGAGCTCATCGGTGCCTCGAGCAGCGAGCCGGGTGTGGACATTGAGATTGTCATTCTCAAGCACGATCTTCCGCACGTCTTCCCGGCGGAAGTTCTCGAAGAGGCTGCAGCCATAGCACCTGAAGTGACAGAGGATCAGCTCGGGGGGAGGCTCGACCTGCGGTCAGTTCCCACGGTGACGATCGATGGCGAGACTGCACGTGACTTTGATGATGCAATAACGCTTCACCAGACGGAGGATGGTACGTTCGATCTTGGGGTTCACATCGCTGACGTGAGTTATTACGTACGTTCCGGCACGGCGCTCAACCAGGAGGCCCGCCTTCGAGGCACGTCAGTCTATTTCCCGGAACGAGCAGTTCCGATGCTTCCTGAGCCGCTATCCAACGGCATCTGCTCTCTCAATCCACGAGTCGACCGGCTGGCAATGTCCGCTCTTATGAAGGTTGACGGCGGCGGCCGTGTAATCGATTACACGATTCGCGAGACGGTCATTCGAAGCGATGAACGAATGACCTATACCGACGTCAACTCGCTGCTCGAGCGGAAGGATTCTGCCCTCCTTGAAAGGTATGAGTATCTGCTGCCGCTCTTCAGTGATATGGAACGTTTGGCTCGAATCCTGATTCGGATGCGCGAGCGGCGCGGCGCGATTGACTTCGATCTTCCGGAGTCAATCTTCGAATTCGACGATGAGGGTCGAATTGCCGGCGTGCTCAGAGCCGAGCGCAACATCGCACATCGGATCATCGAGGAGTTCATGCTGCTTGCGAATGAGACGGTCGCGGGCCACCTCTTAAGCAGGCGCATACCGTCCATCTACCGCATTCACGAAGAACCTGAGCCGAACCGTGTGGCGGAGTTCTCCGTGCTCGCTGCCGCATTCGGGCATGCCTTTCCAGCGGCAGAGGTAACCTCCTTCGACTATCAGAGGCTTTCGAAGCAGCTTCAGGGCAAACCTGAAGAGCGGGTTCTCTCGTATGCCATGCTTCGCTCGCTTCAACGTGCACGGTATTCACCTGAAAGCAAGGGCCACTTTGGATTGGCCTCAAAGGTCTACACCCATTTCACATCGCCGATCAGGCGCTATCCTGACCTGATTGTCCACCGTATTCTGCGCGAGTCGGCGGCATCGGCCGAAGTGCCGATTCCTCGCGGCGAGCTGGAGTTGATGTCAGTCGAGTCGAGTGAGCGCGAACGGGCAGCCGACGAGGCCGAAAGGGAGCTCGAGGACTGGCGCAAGGCTGTTTTGATGTCTGAACATCTGGGAGAGGAGTTCGAAGGCGTCATCAGCAATGTGCGTGAGTTCGGCTGTTATGTCGAGCTGGATGAGCTCTTCATTGAAGGGCTGGTTCCGGTGGCGAGCTTGATTGACGACTACTATCGCTTTGATGAGCGGCGGCACTCGCTGGTGGGACGCAATCGTGGGCTGACATACCGGCTTGGCGACAGGGTGAGAGTCAGGGTCGACAGAGTGAATATCGACCGTCATCTCGTGGATCTCTCATTTGTGAAGAAGAAGAAGGGCCCCTGACATACCTATTGGCGAGGTTTTCTGAGAGTCCGGGCTACGTAGTCTCGCATTACCTCAAGTGTTTCGGGCCTTGCCCAGAGATCGGAGATCTGGCGATCCAAACGCGGACCGCTCTCCCGGATACACCTTAGCGCAGGCTCACGCAGCTGTTGCTTGGTGAGCGAAAAGACATCGACGGGCAACCCCGCCAGTGACTCGGCCATCTCCACGGCTTTGTCTACCACTTCGTTGGCTCGGCGATCGCATTGATCAGACCTTCCTCAACGGCGCCCTCCGGGGAAAAGGTGGCGCCTCCGTAGAGCATCGATGGAAAGTGTTTTGGCGCAGCGACGAAGCGCATGATTTCCAGCGCGATTGTCGGGAAGGGTACGCCGACTCGCAGCTCCGGGATACCAATACGAATCTCCTGGTTTGCCATTATTCGATAGTCAGCCGCGCACGCCAGAACGCAGCCTCCGGCAATCGCATGACCGTTGATCGCAGCAACCACCGGCTTGGGATAGAAGAAGACCGTCTCGAAGAGATTGATCAGAGCGGGCAAAAAACTGTTGAGATAGGTCGCGCCCCCGTCGAGGACGCGCAGCAGGTCCACGCCTGCGCTAAAGATCTGTCCCTGGCCGGTGAGGATGACGGACGCGGCCGATGAGTCACGGGCCTCTTCGAACCGGCTGACAATTGCCTTGCAGAACTCAGTATCGAGCGCATTCGCCTTTCCATGTGCCAGGCGAAGAATAAGAGTCTTTCCCCGATATTCGAGATCAATCATCGAAAATTACCTGACTCACGGGAGCAATTTGGAGTGCGGCGACCTTTAGATGCAAGGCCCAGCCCTAGATACAAGGCCCAGCCCTGGGACCGCACGCGTCCCGCGTGCTCCTTCTTTTCCTTTCATTACCTGGTATTCGTGTAGAAGAGCACGCGGGACGCGTGCGGTCCCAGGGCTGGGCCTTGTATCTAAAGGTCGCAATATCTACTTCTCTAACTTCCTGAGAGCCGAATCGATTCTCTCGCGAGCGATCCTGACGGCGTCTCCTACAGTGACGTCCTCCGCTTCTCGCTTCGACCTGTCGTACAGCTCGACCTTGCCCTCTTTCAACTTCCTTGGACCGATCGTGATCCTGAAAGGGAATCCAACCAGGTCGGCATCATTGAGTTTGACACCTGCTCTCTCCTCGCGGTCATCGAGAACTGCCTCGATACCCGCTCCCTGCGCCTCACGGTAGATTCCTTCCGCTGTCCTAAGCATCTCTCCATCTTTGACATTGAGCGGCGAGATGACCAACTGGAACGGTGCTATCGAGACCGGAAAGATGATGCCCGCCTCGTCATTATGGAGTTCAACGGCGGCTGCCAGAATTCGCTCGACGCCAATCCCATAGCAACCCATGATGATCGGCACCTCTTTCCCTTCGGCTGTCAGCACTCGCGCGCCCATCGACTCGCTGTACTTTGTCCCGAGCTTGAAGATGTGACCCACCTCGAGCGCCTTTGCGACTCGAAGCGTACCATCACATTTTGGGCAACCGTCACCTTCGACAACCAGCCGGATGTCTTCCCACGACGAGACGCTGATATCCCGGTCGAGGCTTACACCGCGAACGTGAACATCATCGACGTTCGCTCCCGTAGTCATGTTTTTGCGGCCTCGAAGCCCCTCATCCGCAATCACTCGATGGCCCTTAACACCGACAGCGCCAAGACTCCCGGCGTGAGCCCCCATCGCTTGAACGATCTCATCCTCGGTAGCGGCCCTGAGTTCATGCAATTCCCATTTGTCTGCCGCAAGCATTCGAGTCACAGCGTGTACCAGCTTGACCTCATTGATCGCATGATCTCCGCGAACGAGGGCGAGAACCGGGAGCGTCGTCTCCTCGGCGCCGCGCTTGCCGGTGACCGTGTAGACGAGCGTCTTAATCTGTCGATTAGCTGGAGCGCCGCCCTCAAAGCTGATCAAATCCTGAATGGTCCGTACGCCGGGTGTGTCAAACCGCTCGGGCTGCTCGGGGCGATCGAGTTCCGATGAAGTCTCTCCGTCATCGATCCTGTCGAGACGTGAAATGGCCTTTTCGGTATTTGCCGCGTACCCGCATTTCGCACAGCTTGCGACGAGGTCCTCTCCGGCATCCGTGTAGACCATGAATTCGTTCGAGTCCTTGCCGCCCATCGCGCCGGAGTCGGCATCAACGATCACATACTCGAGGCCGCAGCGGTCGTAGATGCGCTTGTAGGCGCCGCGCTGATCTTCGAAGGCCGAGTTCAATCCTTCCCAGTCGACGTTGAAGGAGTACGCGTCCTTCATGGTGAACTGCCGGACCCGCAGCAGGCCGGACTTGGGCCGAGGCTCATCGCGGAATTTCGATTGAATCTGATACCAGACCTGAGGCAGTTGCTTGTAAGACCGCAGCTCGCGCCGGGCAATGTCGGTGAAGACCTCTTCGTGGGTCATTCCGAGGCAATAGTCGCCGCCCTTGCGGTCCTTGAGACGAAACATGCTCTCACCCATGACGGCCCAGCGGCCGCTCTCCTGCCATAACTCAGCAGGATGCAGGGCCGGGAGATAAAACTCCTGACCGCCAATGGCATTCATCTCCTCTCGAATGATCTGGGTGATCTTGAGTAGCGAACGCTGAGCGAGTGGCAGGGTCGAATAGAGGCCGGCGGCCAACTGCCGGATGAATCCCGCCCTTACCAGAAGCCGGTGACTGACAACCTCTGCGTCGGAAGGGTCCTCGCGGAGGGTAGGAATGGAGTATTGTGACCAGCGCATTTCTTCCTCATGTATGCGAAAAGCTGAATGATTTAGCCATCGATCATGGCAGCTTGAGCGCGTCAAAGTCAATTTCGGCTTAGTATGGAGTGCGGCGACTTGTCGCCGCTTTTGATTTAGTTATTGCAGGATTATGATCTGCACGCCCGATTCTCCTTCATCATTTGCAGTATCTAAATCAAAAGCGGCGACAAGTCGCCGCACTCATACTAAGCCAGTGGGCAACGGCCCGCTATTAGAACAGTTTGAAGAATCCAAACTTCAGATGTGGGCAATCAAAGTTGCAGGTATAATCCAACGATCGAAATGATTGGCATTACTCGCCGCGATTGCTTCCCGCTCTTAACTGTCGCACTCGCCTTTCTGTTGATGATCATCGGCTCCTGGCAGCGCTGGACGCAGCCAATGATTGATCACGGGCGCGAGATGAATGTGCCCGCTCGGATTCTCTCAGGCGAGCGTCTATATCTCGACGTGCAGTGTCTCTACGGGCCGTTTGCGTCCTACTTCAATGCCTTCCTCTACAAGACGTTTGGCATCAGGCTCGCAGTCCTGAAGGGAAGCGGAGCGGTCTCTGCAGCACTGATTCTTCTGCTCATGTACATGATCGCCCGTCAATTGCTCGGTCCGTGGGAATCGGCGCTGGTGGCGGGCCTGATTCTTGTATTGTGCGCGATCAAGTCGACTGCCAACTATCTCCAGCCCTACGCATATGCAGCCCTCTATGGCCTGGTCTTCTCCCTCGCGTCGCTTCTTGCGACGATTCTCTATAAGAGAACGCAAAGAGTAGTCCTGGCTGGTCTGGTCTGGCGTGGCGATGGGACTGGTGATGATCAGCAAGCCTGAAGTATCAGCGGCGCCCATGGCCGGGGCAGCTGCCGCGATTCTGCTTCAGAGCTTGACCGTTCGCCGCATGTTCGTGGAGTCACATTCTCCTCGTAGCCATCCCAACGGTGGCGATTCCTGCAATCGTCTATGGCTATCTGCTGACCTATATCCCATTGCGGGTGCTTGTCGAGGAGAATCATCTTCTCTTCACAAACATGCCGCCTCAACTGGTCTACTTCAATCGATGGATCACAGGACTCAACAACCCTGCGAAATCGCTGGCGTACACTGTCAGCAGCGTTGGAATCTGGATCGCGTGGGTGGGGCTGATGGCACTCTGCGGCGCGATTGCTGCTTCGCGTCGAGAGCGCGACTGGAAACGGGCCGCGCTGCGCGCGCTTGGGTTGGTCGTGGGCGGCCTGCTCTGGTGGCTTGCGATTGTGGCTCCGTTTCATGCGAAGATTGACTCGTCGCCGATCGGGGCTGCGCCGCTTATTACGCTGGCTGTGATTGTGCTCATATGCTGCGAATTGCATCGAGCCGGATGGATGCCTGACAGGCTGTCAGCCGGCCGGCGAACGCTCTTGATAGTATCGATCTTTGCAGCCGTGGCTTGTCTTCGGGGAGGGCTCAATGTCAAAACGGCTAGCCCCTACACACCCTTCTTTCTTCCTGCGGTCGCCGTCGTCTATGTGTTCCTGATTTTCGAGGAGATTCCAGCCCTCATTGCTCCTTCAGTGCAAATGCGACATTGGATTTCCGCAGGCGCCATGGTGATGATGGGCCTGCTGATTCTTGTGATGGGCATCAACTCGGCCTATCGCTTCCGGACCCGCAATACCTATGAGGTCAAGGCAGCGCGCGGCCGTTATCTTACCGAACCCCCACTCGGCGAGCCGATCTCAGCAGCGTTGGACTACGTTCAAAGCCATACGACACCGAGAGACGAGCTACTTGTCCTGCCGCAAGCGACGAGCATCAACTTCTTCTCAGAGCGCCGCTACCCGTTTTTTGAAGAGATTATTCACCCGGGATTCTTGACGGGTGAGCGAGAGGCGCGAGCCATTCAGGAGTTTGAACGAAGACGCATCCCGCTCATCCTGGTCTGCAATGTTGCTTCGCCGGAGATGCGAGACAAGGCATTTGGGGTTGATTACAACCAGCCATTGATGCATTGGATCAAGGAGAATTACCGGCTGGCGGCTCGATTCGATTCACCTTTCAGTAGGGAGGCGGACTTCGGCGATCCGGAGCTCTTCATTCTTGCCTATGAGCTGCCAGAGAAACCCTGAGCTCCACTACGCCAGTGAGCTCGTGGCGTAGGCTGTCCAGCCTGCGCCAAACTTCTCCTCAACCTCCATCGAAGTTAGTCGTTGACGCAATCGTGGCGTAGGCTGTCCAGCCTGCGCCAAAATTTCTCTACTTTAACCTTCATCGAAGTTTTGCCGCAGACTGGACAGTCTGCGGCACGATGGCTCCAGTATGCTCTGGATTTCTCTTTCAACACGGATGGCCTCAGTTGTGCTCAAGAATCTGAATGAAGAAGGTGGGATCGCCAATCTCCGGCTTTCCCTCCGCTGGTGGGCCGCACGTTTTAACTGCATGGAAATGGTCATCGATCCATCTCCCCAGAATCGGGTAGTAGTCCTTTCCGAAGGCATTCGCGCCGAACTCCCGTGTCGAACGATTGACGATGAAGAGATAGCGTACGCCCGCCGCCTCCATCCTGCCGATCTCTTCCTTCTCAGCCTGGCTGTCGAGAAAGCCAGGGAGAAATATCTGAAAGCGCGTCGGCACTCGCCGGCCGGTCAGAAATGCCAGATCGCTTCCTTCGGGAAACGCTGCGATCGCCTCGTCCGGCTTCGTGTTGTGCTCAATGAACTCGATCGCTTCATTCATCGCCTCACCGACAGCCACGGTTGTTATGAGTCTCCCATGTTGCGCCTCGACGATCGTCGTGTAGCTCCTTCTGTAGCGCGATGAGAAGACGATCGCAGTGGCGGCAAGCAGAGCCAGTAGCAAGGCGCGTCCGCCCGTTCGGGCATAGCCTGCGATAACCGGGTCAGGCACCCGCCGGCCGATCCATTCGGGGATGCCTTCGAGAAAGATGTAGCAGGTTACAAGCAGCGAGGTTGGCAGGAAGAACGCACCATACGCGCCTCCGCTCGGCACCCGCAGGACGACTCTTGCCAGAATCGCAATACTGAAGATCGACACGCAAAAGAGCGCGTAGGATCCTTGTGTTTTTCGCTTCTTCCAGGTGATGACGATGATCACCAGAAGGATAATTGGAAGAGCTCTGAACGGGCTGCCATCCCAACCTCCCTTGCGAATCGGCTTGAGCAGTTCGATAGCCAGGAGCGATGTAAAGACTATCAAACCGGTTCGTACAACAAATGACCTGATTCGTTCTCTATCTCCGCTCCTTCGTAACAATGCACTCACCATGCCGATCGTTCCGGTTGCCACGATCATCAGGGCAAGCGAGCTTAGAAGCTGCGCTACAGAGGCAATCGGTTCGTCGAGCCCTGTGCGATGAGCGTTGTAGAAGATGATCGAGGGCGGCAGATGAGTGAAGAGCAGGTGGCAGTCGTCAACCAGTACATGCCACCCAACCCTCCACAGAAAGTAGCCGTAGGTAATCGCTGAAATCAGAAGCGCCGGTCCGGCGATCAGGCTTAGGCGGGAGACCACATCGCGGGACGCGGGCCGGTCGCCCACGGTCATGCAGGAGAGATGCAACGGCAACAAGTGCGGCGGCGAATGCGAACTCCTGTTTGGTGATCGCTGCCAGCCCAATGAAGATGCCCGCGCCGATCAGATCGAGCCGATGGTGGTCCTCGCCATATCGCAGAATGAGCAGCAGGCAGGCGAGCGCGAAGATCATTCCCAGCAGAGCCGCGAACGCGTAGGGTGAGATCAGATTGCCGCCGGGCTTGAAGATACAGAGCAGCACCACCGAGGCGGTGGCCAGTGCGGCATCGAATGGATTCAAAATTCGGCGCGCGATGGCATAGCAGAGGGCCATAACGACCAGAGAGGCGCAGATGCCCGCTGCATTGAGAACTTCCAGCTTAGGCCCAAAGAGGTGGTAGAGGAGGGCATTGATGTACGGCGAGAGTGGAGGATAGAGGTAGTGGACGTCGCGATAGAGCATTTCTCCTGCCAGCAGACGCCGCGGGAGGTCCAATTCGCGCCCGGCGTCGATGATTGGATTGGTCCAGCGGCGCCATGAGACTCCGAGGAAGAATAGAAAGGGGAAGAGTGGCGCGAGGCGAGATGCGATCCGATTCATCTTCAAGTCTTATGAGAGCGAAAGAGAGGCGCTAAAGGCGCGCTCAACCTAAGTGACGCCACGCAACGTTGTCAAGTTTTTATGACGTGTTGTAACATCTCAGCTTAAGACAATACAGGTCGCGTACGAACTCACGCAGGCCTTCCAGCATCAGTCGCAGAGACTGACCTCAGAAACGTCGAGAAAGGACCCAGATACGATATGGAGCCAAACCGTTCACGACCCTTGTCCGAGATCGATCCCGAGATAGCGGCGGCGATTCTCGATGAGACTCAACGTCAGAACTCAGGACTGGAACTGATCGCTTCGGAGAACTTCGTTTCGGAGGCCGTTCTCGAAGCCGCGGGCTCAGTCTTCACCAACAAGTACGCCGAGGGCTACCCGGGGCGGCGGTACTACGGTGGCTGTGAGTTTACGGACGTTGTCGAGAGGCTCGCAATCGAGCGCGCAAAGAAGCTTTTTGGGGCGGATCACGTAAACGTCCAGCCGCATTCCGGCAGCCAGGCGAATATGGCGGTCTATTTGACGGCCCTCCAGCATGGCGATGTGATTCTGGGGATGGATCTGTCGCACGGCGGCCACTTGACGCATGGTCATCCGCTGAATTTCTCGGGAAAGAGCTTCCATGTGGTTGCCTACGGCGTGAAGCGGGATGATGAGACTATCGACTACGAGCAAATGGAGCATCTCGCAAAAGAGCATAAGCCGAAGATGATTGTCTGCGGCGCCTCTGCCTACTCGCGGATTATCGACTTTGAGCGTATCGCAGCTATTGCGCACGGTGTCGGTGCTGTAGTCATGGCCGACATTGCGCATATCGCGGGCATGGTTGCGACAGGGCTTCATCCCTCACCGGTCGGGCACTGCGACTTCGTGACGACGACTACGCACAAGACACTGCGCGGGCCTCGGGGCGGGATGGTCATTTGCAAGGAGAAGTATGCGAAGGACCTCGACCGCACGGTCTTCCCCGGTGTGCAGGGCGGGCCGCTGGTGCACATCATTGCCGCCAAGGCGGTGAGCTTCAAAGAGGCGTTGCAGCCGGAGTTCAAGGCCTATCAGCAGCAGGTTTTGGTGAACGCGCGGGCGCTGGCCAATGGAATACAGGAGGCGGGTGTCCGGATCGTCTCAGGCGGCACTGATAATCACCTCATCCTGCTTGATGTTTTTTCCATGGGTGTCACGGGGAAGGTGGCCGAGAAGGCGCTGGATGCGGCCGGAATCACGGTCAACAAGAATACGATTCCCTTCGATTCGAATCCGCCGCTGGTGGCTAGCGGAGTGCGCATAGGCACTCCTGCATTGACGACGAGAGGCATGGGCGAGGGCGAGATGCGCGAGGTTGCAGTGTTGATCGCCGACATTCTGCGTGCACCGGAGGACGAAGGCGTTCGTTCTCGCGTCCGACAGTCGGTCGGCGAGCTGACCGCGAGATTCCCGCTCTACGCCGAGCGATTGAACGCCACCGTGCCGCAGACGGTCTAGCCTCACCCGCGCCAGACGGCGCTCGATGGCGTGCGCGCCAAAGGCGCGACCTGAAATAGCCCGGGGCGCAGCCCCGGGTTCACGACAAAGCCAATGGGTAGCCCCAAAGGGGCGGCATTTCAACGAGAATCGAACGGTTGCGAAACGCCGCCCCGACAGGGCTGCGTGCCGTTACGTTGCCTGGACCCAGGGCTTCGCCCTGGGCTATTTCAGGTCGCGCCTTTGGCGCGACAAAGTGCAAAACTCGAAGGCCTACCGGGCCTCGATCTGAGATTGATCAGCAATCGTCTGCCAGAGCGGGTCGATCAAGCCACCCTTCAACTCCCGGTAGCGGTCCGAGAAGGCCTCTCGTTCAACGGCTGAGAGCGACTTGGTGCCCGCCGCCACCAGGCTCGAAGCGATCACGCCATCGACCTCCAACGCGAGCTTGAGGCATGCGATTGTCTTCTTCACTCCCGAAAACAGGCAGATCGCCTCGAATTGCTCACACAGCTCCCGGTACTTTCCCATGGTCGTTTCATCTCCGGCCCAGCAGGCTCTCCAGGCCTTCTGCCATTCGCGCGGAAGAACGTTGGCCGGTCCGGAGACCACTCCGATCGGCGGGGCATTGTGCAGCAGGTAGGTCTGCCAGCCTTCACGCAGCCGCCCGAGGAAGCCCTTATTGAGGCGATAGAGATTGAAGATCAGCATCGCATTGCCGACATATATCCCAAACTCACCCGGATGCTTGAAGTGCAAAGCCGCCTTGGTGTAATTGCCCAGGACGCGTGGCGGAGCAGAGACTTTGATGCCCGCTATCCAGGGAAGCCTGCTGAGATGCTTGACGACCTTCGTGCGAACATGCGGAGTCCGTCCCGGCGCGGCTATATCGGCATTGTCGTAGAGGAGAATCGGAATCTCACGCGGCGACGACTCGAGCAGACTGGTGATCTCATTCTGGAAGAATCTGACGATGTCGCGCTCGTCAAGGTCTGTGATCGCGAGCGGAGCGATGACTGCCGCATCGGCCCTCAGCTGAATAGCAGCATCGAGGTTGGCCAGAACCTCGCCACGGGTGCTGCCGTTGACACCCACCCATGCCTCAACTTCGCGCCGTCCCCTTGCGAGAAGGTCTACGTTGGCGCGGCGCACCTCATCAACCTCGATCTCTATCAGGCGTTGACGCTCGACATTGGCGAGCCGATTCCATTCACCGGTCGTTCCAACTCCGAAGACCACATCCGCGCCGTAGCCGTTCTGCATGACGTGACGGATCACACGCCGCTGTTCGTGCGCGATGATGCATCCGCCGTCGTCGACCACGGAGATGATCGGAACGCTGAGCCCTTTTCGAGGTGAATACTCCATATTCTTTGACGAGCTTCTAGGATCGCCGCCAGAGAACAGCCACAAAAAACGACTCCGTCTGCTGTCGATGCGTCAATGTACGTGCGCCGTAGCTTGTGGTCAAGAACTGCTCCGCATCCAGGCCCAGTTCGACGAGGCGCTCGCGCGTCACATCACGGTATTCAGGATGGGCTAGTTTGAACTCCGCGACTATGTCTTCTCCCTCTTCGGGCTCAGTCGAACATACCGAATAGGTGAGAAGTCCACCCGATCGGACCAGGCTCCCTGCATGCTCTATGAGCAGTCTTTGTCTTGCCGCGAGCTCATGAATCTTGCGAGGTTTCAATCGCCACTTGATCTCAGGATTCCGCTGGAGTGTTCCAAGGCCGGTACACGGAGCGTCTACCAGAACCACATCGAATGCGCCGGCTTTGAACGGCAGCCCTGCGGTCGCATCAAGCTGGATCAGAGCGGGAAGGCGTCCATTCAACTGGCGCGCGAGAGAACGCATAATCCTCAGCCGCTGGCGGTGCAGATCGCCTGCGACGAACATGGCATCCGGCAATAATGATTCCAGGATGAAGCTCTTGCCTCCCGGAGGTGCGCACAGGTCGGCTACTCGAAGTGGCGACGACGAAGGATCGCGTGGGTCGCGTGTTCCGGCTGCCATGTAACTTATCAGCTGGGAGGCAGCATCCTGAAAGAAGATTCGCCCCTCTCGTACCGGGTCCGATCTGGATGAGATGCCCCGTCCGGCGAGTGACGCGGCGCCAGGAACCAGACTCGAGTCCTCTACTTGATAGTCGTTTGCCGCCAACCACGCCCGCGTCTCACCCTCCGGAGCCCGGTTGGAGTTGAACCTGAACCACGCGCGATGCGGAGTATTGTTGCTCAGCGCCAGCTGGCGAGCCTCCTCAGTGCCATATCGAGCAGTCCATCTCTCGAGGAGCCAGCGTGGATGCGATGTCTCAACGCTCAACCTTTCAATCGGATCGGTGACGCTCTCCAGTAGTCTGTCGAGCGAGGTTTGACGATCGCGCTCGGCCGCCCTCAGCACCGCGTTGACCAGCGACGCGGCGCCGCGAGAGCCATGCTCCTTGATCATCTCTACGGACTCATTGACGGCCGCATGAGCCGGCACCCGAGTGAGGAACCTGATCTGGTAGAGACCAAGGTGGAGTGCTATACGCACTGCCGTATCGAGCCTCTCTGCAGCGCGCCTCGAGTAATGCGCCGCGAGGTAGTCCAATTGGCCGCGCCAGCGAAGAACCCCGAGAGTCAGCTCCTGAAGCAGGGAATGATCCTGTCTCGAGAGTGCATCGTAGCTGGATGACGAAAGAAGGTTGCTCGCGTATGCCTGGTCGACCTCGACGCGATAGAGCACATCGAATGCCGCCTTGCGAGCGGGGCTGATTCGGGCTCCTTTGGTTGCTGGAGTGGGCATAGCTCAACCGAGGCGAGTGCCAGTGGTGATTCTGGAGCCATTCAGAAAATCCCGAACTCCCATCGGTCGCTTTCCTTCGGGCTGAACGCTCCGCACGAGAAGCTGCGTGCCGCTTCCACAAAACACAGTGAAACTGTCCTTCGCTATCTCGGCGATGAGTCCAGGCTCGCCGGCAGCAGCATGTTCCTTGTTGTATGCCTCGATGATCTCGAGCCTGCGTCCATCGAGCTTCGTATAACAGCCGGGAAAGGGCGTGAATCCTCGCAACCGGTCAAATATTTCGGACGCTGTCATTGTCCAATCGACCAGCCCGTCCTCGCGCTTCAGGATCGGCGCCAATGATGCCTGAGCATCAGCCTGCGCCTGAGGAATGAGGTCGCCGCTCTCGAGCATGGAGAGAGCCTCAATCAGTAGACCGGTGCCGAGGTCAGAGAGCCGGCTCGTCAACTCGGGGGCGGTCTCGTCAGATCGTATATCGATCTTCGATTGAAGCAATATTGGACCCGTATCGAGGCCCTCATCCATCTGCATGATGGTCACGCCAGTCTCCTTTTCACCTCTGGCGATAGCCCAATTGATTGGCGCAGCTCCGCGATACTTCGGAAGCAGGGATGAGTGAACGTTGATGCAGCCATGGCGTGGCGTGGCAAGTATCCAGGGCGGCAGTATTCTTCCATATGCGGCAACGACGATCGCATCCGCGCGCGAGAGGATCGGTTCGAGCGTGGCTCGTGCCTCGTCGTTTCGGATTTTTGAGGGCTGAAGGAGTGGCAGCTGAAGCTCGCCGGCCAGCGTTTTCACGGGGCTGGGTGTGACGGTCTGATGTCGCCCCTGCGGGCGATCGGGCTGTGAGATGACGGTCAGAATTTTGTGTTCGGTGGCCGCCAGCCCGCGAAGAATAGTGGCCGCGAACTGCGGGGTACCCATGAAGATAAGATTCATGTAGTTCAGACCAAAGAATTACACGTTGTCGCGAATCGGTACATCATCGAGAACGATTGCAGGGCAGGGGCGTCTGCAAGGGAGCAATTTGGAGTGCGGCGACCTGTCGCCGCTTTTGCGTCAGTTAGTGCAATGCTACGATTTGCACGCCTCACTTCTCTTCATCACCGCACTACCTAATCAAAAGCGGCGACAGGTCGCCGCACTCCAAATTGCTCCCTTGCGTGGGCTCAATCCGATCAGAGCTCTTCGACTTCGATTGAGTCGAACATGTCCTGACGGCGAAGTGATTCGGCCAGGGCCTGTGCCTTGCGAGCCGTCAGCGGATGATTCGCATCCTGGCTGGTAATCATGAATCGCCCGTCATCCAGCAAATCGATGCTCAATTGGCCAAGCATGACACCGTCGGCAACTGGAATTGTATTGAGCTGATGAATTCGAAATCGGCCAGTCTGCTCCACCCAATCCTCAAGGTACGGATCGCGCAACGCATGTTCAGCTTCGTTGACCGTTTGATACGGGCCCTCTACCAGGAGGCAATATGGAGTGATCTCACGAACCATGAACAGGAGGGTTGGGTGGGGAGAATTGACTTGCAGTTGAAGCTAGTTAGCTGGCAATATCTAAAGTCACACCAGAGCTACATCCTCATTCCCACTCACCGAGCTTGATCTTTTTCTTGATCTTCCGCTTGATCATGTCTCGCTTCAAAGGGCTGAGATATTCGATGAAGGTTTTGCCGTAAATATGATCAATCTCGTGGGTCACGCACCTCGCCGCCAGTCCGGTTGTCTCGATCGCGAATTCTTTGCCGTTGATATCGAGGGCGCTAAGCGTCACCTTCTCCGGACGCTCGATTTCGAAGTACATCCCGGGAAAGCTGAGGCAGCCTTCCTCGCTGACAATAGTCCCGTTGGTATCGACAATCTGCGGATTGACGCAGACGATTCGCTGCTGGGGATCTCGCCCGGCGCTGCAATCCATGACGAACAGCTTCTTCTCGATCGCGACCTGATTTGCAGCCAGTCCGACGCCATTGGCGGCGTACATGGTCTCAAACATGTTCTCGATCATCTCGGCCAGCTGCCCGTCGAAGTTTGTGACCGACGGCGCCTCGCGAGTCAGTACTGGATCTCCGTATTTGACAATCTTGAGCTTCATCTCTCCCTAGTATTCGCTAATCTGCCGTTGGTAGCCGTCAAAGTTGCGCTTCATTTCAACGAGCGAATCGCCGCCAAACTTCTCTCGCAGGGCGCGCGCCAGGACGATCGCAACCATCGCCTCGCCGATAACCCCGGCAGCGGGTACGGCCGTCACGTCCGATCGCTCGAAATTGGCCTCCATGGGCTCTTTGGTTTCGAGATTGACGCTCTTCAGAGCCCGCTTCAAAGTCGAGATCGGCTTGAGATAGCCACGAATTCGCAGCTCTTCGCCATTCGTGATTCCACCCTCAAGACCGCCCGCGCGATTAGACATTCTTGCGAATGCTCGCTCTGCTCGATTATAGCTGATTTCATCGTGAACTTGCGACCCGGGCCGCCGCGCGTTATCGACGCCCGTACCTATCTCTACGGCCTTCACCGCGTGAATCGACATGATCGCCTGGGCCAGCTGTCCGTCCAGTTTTGAAGCCCAGCTTGTGTGCGATCCGAGTCCCGTTACGCAGCCTTTGACGACGACCTCAAATATCCCGCCGAGCGTGTCACCCGCCTGCTGAGCGCTGTCGACGAGAGCGACCATTTGTGCTTCGGCGTCCTTATCGGCGCATCGAAGCACCTGATCATCGTAAAGTGCCCGGATCTCTTCCCAGGAAACCTCCCCTCGATTGAGCGATATGTCGCCGAGGCAGACAACATGGCTGGCGATCTCCATGCCGAACTGAGCCAGGAGCAGCCTCGCCAGACTGCCTGCAGCGACGCGCATCGTCGTCTCCCGCGCGCTCGCACGTTCGAGAATGTCGCGCAGGTCGCTCCGGTTGAACTTGATACCACCCGCGAGGTCCGCATGCCCCGGACGAGGACGTATGACGCGCCGCTGTCTCGAAGTTGGCTCGGACAGCGGTTCGACGCTCATGATCTCATGCCAATTGGCGAAGTCCCGGTTTTCGACAAGCAGAGCTATCGGCGAGCCCAATGTCTCGCCGTGACGAACTCCAGAGAGGATGTTCACCTTGTCGCTCTCGATCTTCATCCGACCGCCGCGGCCGTAGCCCTGCTGCCGTCGCCACAACTCGTGATCGATGAAGGCGGCGTCAACTGCAAGGCCGGCCGGGAGTCCTTCGACGATCGCCACGAGAGCGCGTCCGTGTGATTCACCGGCAGTTGTAAAGTTGAAGGACATGATTGAATCGGCGACGTAGAGGTGACTCGTAGGGGCGGCTCGTAGGGGCGGCTCGCGAGCCGCCCTATCCCAGTCCCGGCCAGCATTACTTGACGCTCACGGAGATGCTTGAGCTTGTCTCGCAGCTCAGCTGCCCGCTCGAATTCATGCCTGCGCGCAGCCTCGCGCATATCACTCTCGAGCTGGCCGATGGTCTTCGTTATGCGTTCCGGACTGTAATCGTCGAAAGCGTCGAGGTCGAGAGGTACCTTGAAATAATCGGCCTCGTAAGCGGTCACCAGAGTGGCCTCGATTGGTTTGACGATCGACTCCGGCGTGATGCCGTTCTCCTTATTATAGGCCTCCTGCCTGGCTCGCCGCCGCTCGGTCTCAAAGATTGCATGGCGCATCGAGTCGGTCAATCGATCGCCATAGAGTATCGCTTTTCCTCGGACGTGCCGGGCCGCCCGGCCGATGGTTTGGATCAACGACTGCTCGCTCCGCAGAAAGCCTTCTTTGTCCGCATCAAGCACTGCAACCAGGGAGACCTCCGGGAGGTCGAGGCCTTCACGGAGCAGATTGATTCCGACGAGGACGTCAAATTCACCACGTCTCAGATCTCTGAGGATGCGGATGCGCTCCAGAGTCTCTACCTCTGAGTGCAGGTACCGGACTTTCACGCCGAGGTCGCCATAATAGTCCGTCAGGTCTTCGGCCATCTTCTTGGTCAGCGTAGTCACAAGAACGCGCTCGCCTCGATCAACGCGCTCGCGTATCTCTGCCAGCAGATCGTCGACTTGTCCGCGAATCGGCCGCACGTCCACCTCGGGATCGATCAACCCGGTAGGCCTGATGATCTGCTCAATCACTTCACCACCGGACTTTGTCAGCTCATAGGGACCCGGTGTTGCCGAGACATAGATCACCTGGCCGACACGCTGCTCCCATTCCTCGAACTTGAGGGGCCGGTTGTCGAGGGCCGATGGCAGCCGGAAACCGTAATCAACGAGGTTCTGCTTGCGAGCTCGATCGCCGTTGTACATTCCGCGAATCTGGGGAATCGATTGGTGACTCTCGTCAATTACCACAAAGACATCGCGCGGCAGATAGTCGTAAAGAGTTGGCGGCGGCTGACCCGGCGCGCGGCCTGTCAGATGGCGCGAATAGTTCTCGACGCCACGGCAGAAGCCGAGCTCTCTGAACATCTCGAGGTCATACATGGTGCGCTGATGCAGGCGCTGGGCCTCGAGCGCCTTTCCCTCAGCGATGAGCTGCGGCTCCCACCAATCGAGCTCCTCCTTGATCGTTCCGACTGCACGCTTGATCGCGCTCTGCGGTGTTACATAGTGGGTCTTGGGAAAAATCGTAACTCTTTCCGAGTGGCGCTCGATGACCTCGCCGAGCAGCGGATCGATCGTCGATATTGAGTCGATTTCGTCTCCCCAGAGCTCAATCCGGTATGCACGATCCTGATAGCTCGGATAGACTTCGATTACGTCGCCTCTGACCCGGAAGCTGCCTCGACCGAACTCTATGTCGTGGCGCTCGTAGAGGAGCTCGACCAGCTTGCGAACGATCTCGTCGCGCCGGATCTTTTGTCCCGGCTCGAGAAACATGAGCATCCCGTAGTAGGCGTTCGGATCGCCTATACCATAGATTGCCGAGACTGAGGCCACGATGATTACATCGCGCCGCTCGAAGAGGGATCGCGTCGCCGAGAGGCGCAGGCGATCAATCTCATCATTGATCGTGGCCTCCTTTTCGATGTAGGTGTCGGTGGCCGCGACGTAGGCCTCGGGCTGATAGTAGTCGTAGTAGCTGACGAAGTATTCGACCGCGTTATATGGAAAGAAGCCCCTGAACTCCTGATAGAGCTGCGCGGCAAGCGTCTTGTTGTGCGCCATGACCAGCGCCGGCCGGTTTACCTCCGCAATCAACGAGGCCACCGAGAATGTCTTGCCGCTACCCGTGATGCCCAGCAGGACCTGCTGTCGCGCACCCTCGTTGAGCCCGCGGACCATGGAGGCAATCGCCTCCGGCTGGTCTCCCCGTGGCATGTAGTCGGAAACGAGCTTGAAGTCCATCAGCCAATTATGCCACAGGCTGTAATCGTGCCGCAGGCTGTCCAGCCTGCGGCAGGCTTCGCTATCGCTTGTTTGACTTCAATGGCCAACAGCGAAGTCTGCCGCAGACTGGACAGTCTGCGGCACATGTCTCAGGTATTATCATGCGCAGCGATGACATATTCCGACTCCGTCAAATACCTCTATTCGCTGGGCAACGAGGTCCTTGCCATGAAGCTCGGCCTCGACACCATGCGAGCCCTGGCGGCAGCCTGCGGGGATCCTCAACTCGCTTTCCCTGCGGTCCATATAGCGGGCACCAACGGCAAGGGCTCGACCGCCGCAATGTTGGCCGCCATCGCGCAGGCGGCCGGGCTCAAGGCGGGGCTCTACACCTCGCCCCACCTGGTGGCGATTACCGAGCGGATTCAGATCGCTGGCCATCAGATTTCGGAAGAAGATTTCGCGCGCCTCACGACCCAAGTCCGCGAGGCCAGCGCTCGACTGGTCGAATCAGGCGAGTTGCCCGCTCTGCCGACCTTCTTTGAGCAGGTCACCGCAATGGCCTTCATCTTCTTTGTCGAACAGAAGGTGGATCTGGCGATTCTGGAGGTTGGGCTCGGCGGCCGGCTCGATGCAACAAACATCTGTCGGCCGCTGATCACCGCCATTACGAGTATCGGGCTCGATCACCAGCGGTTTCTTGGAGACACGCTCGAATCGATCGCCGCCGAGAAGGCGGGAATCATCAAACCGGGGATTCCAGTGGTCTCGGCGCAGCAAAAGACCCCGGCTGCTGCTGTCATTGTTGAACGAAGTCTTCAGCTGGGCTCCCCGCTTGTTACCGAAGAGAAGGCGAGTCAGATTGACAGTGTGGTTAGCGAAGACTTCGGCAGATACCGCTTTCGGTGTGAGACGTCGCGGAATGGCTACGATATCGCATTGCGCCTTCGTGGACGTCACCAGATCGGAAATGCGCGTGTCGCCCTTCTGATCGCTGAACATCTGAATCTTTCTCGCGAGGCGATCGAGGCAGGGTTGGGCAGTACTGAATGGCCTGGTCGCCTGGAGTTGATTGCGGGGCGGCCGCCGCTGTTGCTTGATGGGGCGCACAATGAGGATGGTGCCGAGAACCTTCGCGCGTTTCTTGATGAGCAGGGACGGAAGCCGTTGACTATGATTTTTGGCGCTATGTCGGACAAGGCGATCCCAGAGATCGCCGGCTCGCTGGTTTCCGCTGCCGACCTGGTGATTGCGACTCGGATAGACAATCCGCGTGCGGCTCGACCGGAGACGATCAAGGAGGCCATGGGTGCGTTTGGCGGACGCATCGAATGCGCTGAGAGCGTTCGGGAAGCGTTGGCAATGGCTCAGGTAGGCACGGCGCCTTCCGGCCTGATCTGCGCGTGCGGCTCGCTCTATCTGATCGGAGAGATCAAAGCGCTCGTAAGGGAGCATACTTGAGGTCATCGTGCCGCTTACGCAATCGTGGCGTAGGCTGTCCAGCCTGCGCCAGAGTTCTCTACTCTGACGCTCACCGCAGTCAGCCGCTTAGCAATCGTGGCGTAGGCTGACCAGCCAACGCCAGAATTTCGTACTTGCGCAAGTACACGTCGAGACTTCGAGTTTGGGCGAGTTACTTACGTGCCTTCGCCTCGCGGGTGACAAACGACCAGCTCTTGCGAACCACGCGACCCATCTGCGTTAGCTTTAATGCTGACCTTATAGGTTGTATTCGCGGCCAATGGCCTGATCGGTATCAGGCAGACTGTGTTCTGCTGTGGAAAGCTGGTGGCAGGGCGCTCCGGATCGGATAAGTGGAACTCGACCTTACCGCCCGCCGAATCGCTAAGCTCTGCCTCTACGCCAGCTATCTTTGTTAGGAACGGGAACAGCAGCGTAATCGGATACCCTGCCTTGCGAGGGGCGTCCTTAGGCAAGGGGTCGGGGGAGTCCACACCGAATTCGGTAGGGACACCTGACTGGCCATCTGCCGGATAGGCGATCGCGTCCCAATTGGATCCCCCCGACTCCTGGTGCGACGCTGGCGACGACGATATCTCCCTCATAACCAAGCCCTATTCGTTTCAGGTGCGGGCGGAGAAAAGGGATTCGGTGGTACAGGCTTGCCATCCAGAGATCAACCACGCCGCCAATATCCGTGCCCCAGGCTATGTTGCTGGTCACAGCCACCTTCTGTCCTTCGGCGGTGTAGCCGGGCAACTCCTCTAGTTCTGTGTGCGCGCCTAAGCCCTGTGCCTTCGGATCAGCGCGGTTGGTAACAAGATAATGGGCGTGGAGGTGGCAAGCTCTGCTGAGGCCTTCATCGAGCTCGACGGGCTGAATGCCGGCGAGCCTGCGGATCGCATTTATCTTCTCCACCATAGGTCCAGTCCCGTCTGATTGGACTGGTGCGACCGATTTTCCTACTGCTGCCGTCATGTCTCCGGAGGCTCGGACGTTGGGACCATCCGCGGCTTCAGACTCAAGCACCGCAAATGCTTGAGCCGGGTGTGGTGTCGTTCGATGGTTGGCGGCCAACGTGAGCCGATGTTCGACTGAATGGCGCCGCAAACAAAAAGAATGTGACGGCATACGAGACGATGAGAAGGATTCGGGATTCAAATACTGTGACATCGAAAGGAACAGGCGAGAATTTCATGCCGTTAATAATCTCTCCTCTCAATGGCAATCGTTATTTGCCTATTGCGCGGCTGCCAACCATAAACATTGGCCTCCTACGGAGGCCGTGGCCAATTTCTGCAGAAGGAAGAATGTCCAAACTCAAGGGCCCTGCTCCTACCACGTCGTCGTGAAGTATTGCAATGTCGAGGAACACTGTAATTCTTCGAGCCTGAAAATGTCCAAACTCCAGTGCCGCAGACTGCGCAATCTGCAGCTAAACTTCGATGGAAATCCGAGTAGAGAAACTTTGGCGCAGGCTGGACAGCCTACGCCACGATTGCGTCGACGGCTCACTTCGATGGCGTCGACGGAAACACTTCGATGCGTCGCTTGACGCAACCTTCGGGGGCCGCTAGCATGGCTAGCTTTTGGGTCCCGTTCGTCTAGCCCGGCCCAGGACACCGCCCTTTCACGGCGGCGACACGGGTTCAAATCCCGTACGGGACGTCCTTTTATTTCAGCCATTTGCAGCCATACCACCAGTGACCTTTGCCTTCCGTGACGCTCGTGACGATAGATTTCAAAAACACCATCCAGCCGGCCTACGGCTTCAGCCAGAACAGGATTCACGGTGCTATGTAGGTGATTCCGAGGCCTTGATGTAGGTTTTGATGCCGGCCGCTCATTCCTATGGTTGAACCTGTACAGCGCGATGTGAATGTAAGGAATCTGGTGTTACTCGTTTCGTGCGCCCTTCAAGGGCAGGCCAATTCTGATTTGATCTGCCGAACTCTTGAAGTCAGCTGGTAGGCTTCACTGACTTTGAGCTGCTTGCCCGAAAGGCGATTCACTTCGAACAAGAAGGAGGCTAGCGGACTGCATGCGTTCCCGGGTTCATTACTATTGAGCCCGTCCAAAGCGCTTTGCAGCTTGAACGTCAAGTCCGCGTAGGTGCTGGAGTCGAGCTTGAAGCCTTTGAGAAGAGTCATAAGCTCATTGATTTGGCTAATGATTAAGGCCTTAGGATTGCTCTTCACTTCGCACGGGTTGGAATCGAGAATCCGTCGAAAGTTGTTCACTATAAAAATGGGGCCGCCAACGTCAGGGTAAACCGAAGTGAGCAGTCCACCAAACTCCGCAGTCGAGGTGCCGCCAAAGTTGTTAGTCGTTCCAGGAATGTTAGGGCCTCCAAATTGCCACATGCATTGTCCGTCTGATCATGGTGGTCGAAAAGAGCGGGTAGAATAGCGCGCCGGGCGGAGGATTGACGCAGCCCGCGCCGTTCGAGAGCGCAAATGCTGAGGGCTCTATGGCCGGTATATTCAGCCTCAAAGGCGACCCGGTCATAATCGTCCAAGCCACTATTCCCTGGTCCCTGAAACTGGGCGCTGCTGAACCGAATCGGTTCCGGATGGAGTGATGCGTCGGTCGCTGAATTGGTTCCCGGCCAACTCAGCCGATATGGCGTGCCGTCAAAATCGAAGTCGCTGCCAATGCACCCGGTAATCTGGATAAACGATGCCGGAAGGCCAAAGAATGCGGGGTTCGCGCACGGAAAATCATCACTATCCACATGGGGATCGTTTACGCCTGGAACCGTGCACTGGAGGGAACTCGTTGAAGCCGTTGCAGAACTCGAAATGGCCGATCTCGTCGGAGAACGAGACATTATAGGTATGTTGCGGTCCATGGCACGCGCGTGTGCTCGCTTGAGGTGTCGTACATCGGGTGGAATGCGTATGGTGTGACCGAACAGGCTGAGGCCTTGGGCTCGAAATTCACCTGCCCGAATCCTTGAGCGATTCCTGCAATCATCGATCCAGACTGTCCCGTCGTTACATCTTCCAACATCACCTTAAAACCATCCGGGGTATCGACGATACTCACCTTGATCACGTCTCCGCCATACATAGTCAACACATTGTCGGACTCGAATCTGGAGACTCCAAAAGGTGTGCCCAACGGATTTGCAGGGGAAAGCGGTATTCCGTTCTTGGTGATGTATGCCGTGTTTTGCGGCTCCAAACCGACCTTGTTGAGGCAGTCCAAATTGTTTTGCTCACCAGTGTTCATATTCAGCGAAAGACTGAAGACGTTTAGAGCGGTCAACCACTCGGTATCGGAAAGAGCCCCCGGGGTAGCGATCCAGCCGGGAGGGTAGAATTGCAGTTCGAGAAAAGCCGCGCCGGGGTGCTTGCCGATATAGTCCTCGGCCGCAGGATTGGGATTGTCGAAAATGTTATTGTCGGTGCCGGGTTGGCACGTGCCATGAGGGTCGGGATTCGGCGCGGACTGGTTGTCGCAGAGTGCCATGCCAAACCAAAACGCAATATGCAACTGGAAGTTGTAAACGCCTCCGGTCCCGTCTTGGGTTGGTTTCGTCAGGCGGTTCCTTTAGGTAACCTTACAGTGTAGAAGCTGGAACGGCCCGAGCCTTTCTTCTTGGAATAGAAGAGACAGGGCGGGCTCATCATGGCCGATGTACTCGCCTTCGTAATTCTGACGATTGAAACGGTCCGGGCAGAAGCCAGCCTCTAGTTTCATCGCAGTTGGTATGAAGAAGTCCATCCCACTGCGGTGGCGTTTTTACCACTCTGGTTTGGGACAGCAGAGTCAGAGGAGTGGCCAGAACGATCCCGAACAGAAGCAGAAGCAGTAGTAGGTGTCGCATCGATCCTCCTTCGGATCAGGTGAATAACGGGCTGTTTTATTTAGGCGACGCCTTGAACCTTGCCGCGAACGGATGCTCGCGAACCTCGGCACCGCTTGCAGCCGACATCCACGGGCTGGAGATTCAGCAATGCCGAGAGAACCACAAACGCTGGTTGAAAGAAGTCGCAATGAGGTCCATGAGACGACGCGCGTAGGGGTTGCCTGCGGCTACCTGAGGTCAATGGCCGAGGCTGAACTCTTCGTTTCTGGCTGCTACAAACACAAGAGCCAGTGGCACCTGCGGCACAATCCGGCCCTACCGCTGATGACTTTCAGTGCGGATGCTGCGCATACAACGGTGCCGTGAAGACAGTTAGTCAAGCGAACGTTTCATCGGCTACAAACCTGATAACTAACCAACCTAAGACCATAGGATTATGGCGATTTTCCTGGCGTCCACTGTTTGGAAACGCTTGCTTCAAGCCTGAAGAAGGTCGGTTACTTCTTGAGGCCTGGCATTAGGCTCCCTCCAAGTGCCCCAATTGCCTGAAAACGTAGCGGGCTGCAGGTAGATAATATGAACCATATTCTTCTCGCTTCGCTAAGTCAAACAAAATGCAGCCAGGCCGTGTAACTGTGTGCAGGTACTTCGCCGTCGACGCGTCGTGTCGCATGCGTCAGTGCTCTGTCGAATTGGTCTGCTATTTAGTATGGCGAGGTTTCGTGCCGAAGTGTGCCACTTGCTGCAGGTGTTTATTTTTGGGGCAGGTCGTTAGCGCTTGCGATTCTTAATGCAGTAGGGACGCCCGCCTACTACCTGCAATTTGATGGAATAGATATCTTCGTTGCAGGATTACTTAAACTGGCGTGTGGCGGTTTCGCGGGAAGCGACGGAACGAATTGAAGCGCAAGAGTCGAAAATGGATCCTTAGCGAAGTGGAACGCCTTGCCATGCTTAACCTTCTACGTCAGACTTCGAAGGAAGAGCGCAAGATATTGTGGTTCCCTCCAAGAATGACGACCATAATGGTCAAGCTAGTTCGCAAGAGCAATGAAATCAAGTGGTTGTCAAGTGCGTCCGATAACACGCATTTATGTTGCCAGGGAAGAGGTTTATAGGTTAACTGCAAATACTTCTAGGTGGGTATTGCCTCGGAGGCTAAAGACTCTTATCGGGGCTGGTTTGCTCATTTCGTTTAACTCACTTCGTGCCATCCTGATGCGGAAGGCGGGGATAAAATTTCGACCACCAGCGGCGTCGTCGTTGCGAGGAGGCTGATACGTAAGCGATTCGCGCGGGGATGGACAATTCTACTTCCGTTCCGGCGCCTTCGTGGCTCGAGAGTTTCAGATTAGCGCCAATCTCTTCAGCTCGCTCGCGCATGCCCGAGATTCCCCAGTGACCCTCACGTCCCGAATGGAGCGTCTCCGGATCGATCCCACGACCATCATCGCGCACGAGAACTGTTAATTGTTTTTGGCCGTATTCCAGTTCCAATTCGATGGTCTTCGCCTGAGAATGGCGAAAGGCATTCAAAAGTGCTTCACGTCCAATGCGAAAGATTTCATCGCGGATGACCGGGTGCAACGGCAGCGACTGTCCCTCAACAGTAACGCGATAATCAATGTGCCGTCTCTCCGGAAGTTCAGCTTGAACCGCGGAAAAGGACTGCACGAGATCGCTGGAGGTACTATCATTCGATCGAAGGCCCTTTAGCGTGGTCCGGCCTTCTTCAATAACCTGGTTCATCAGTTGGAGCACCCTCGCCACGCGTGGCTTGGCGGGAGAATCTGTCGGGAGTTGTCCCTCCGCGACATGCAACTGCATCGAAGCGCTGAGAAAGCCCTGCAGCAAAGTGTCGTGGAGATCTTGAGCGATGCGTGTGCGCTCGGCCAGTCGCTCCTCGAAACGCATGTTCATTTGTCTCGTTAATCGAAGCAGCCTTAATCGGTAGAGCAACATCATGGTGAGTGCGAGTGCCGTCAGCAGCGCCACGCGAAACCACCAGGTTTGCCAGACGATCGGCTCAACTTCAAATCCGATCGCTGCTTCCGAGCCATTCCACTGTCCGTAGCTGTTAGACGCGATAACGCGAAATCTGTACGATCCTACGCCCAGATTCGTGTACGTGGCTTCGCGGCTCGCAACAGGGTCACTCCAATCATGGTCGAAACCATCGAGCCTGTAACGGTACCGGACGCGTTCGGAATTAGCCAGGCTCAGTGCCACGAATCGAAAAGTCGTCTTCTGCTGTTTCGTAGAGACCCGGAATGGTTGTAGAAAATCGACTGGGCTTCCGTCTGCGAAAACCGCCTCGATATGAGGCAGCGCCGGAGCTGAATTGTCATCGATCTGGGATGGATTAACAACCGACAAGCCCCTTTTGAGTGAAAACCAGATCCTGCCTGCTGAATCTGATATCACCGATCGACTCCGCTTCACTCCTCCAGTGCTCTCGAGACCATCCGCCTGGTCATACTCGTGAACATCAATTGCCTTCACAACACCGCTTAGCAGTTTGTCGCGCCGAACGCGCAAAACATGATCTGAGGTCGCGATCCAAAACCTTCCGCTCTTGTCTTCTGCCATTCCGACTATTGGTTCGCGCAAAATGTCGGGCGACTCATGAGGAATTTGAAAACGGTTAAAGGCAAAAAGGGCAAGACCAGCAGACGTTCCACTCCAGAGAGTTCCGGATGAATCTTCAAAAAGGCAGTTCACCTCTTGGGACGGCAAACCTTCCACCGTTGTATAGGTTTTCCATTGGCCGTTTGAAAAAGAACTCAGCCCGCCAGGCGTGGCAAACCACATTGCCCCATCATGGGTTTCAAGGATCGAGGAGATAGTATTGGAAGCAAGGCCGTTGATCGTAGTGTAAGTGGTAAAGTGTCCATCTTTGAATTTGCTGACGCCGCCGTTTAGCATGCCGGCCCACACAGAGCCATCGCGGCTCTCATAAACAGCATAGGTACCGTTTTGGGCCAGTCCGCTTGCCTCTGTATAGTTCTGGCTGACTATCGCACCGTTGCGAAATCGTAAACAGGTGAGACCGCCGCGTTGACGCCCGGCCCACACCTCATCTAACCGTCCACTGATGGAATAGACGACATCATGTGCTGGTATCGACCTTACTGGTTGAACGCGGCCATTCTCGAGAACATACAGCCCGCCTTGAGCGGGAGCGAACCACGTGCGGCCTTCCTGGTCGACGTATACAGGCCCACCGTGCCCGAAACGAGGATCGTTAACAGATGAATAAGTTACAAACGCACTGTCTCGAATGCGGCCTAACCCTCGCGCACCACCAATCCAGATGTTTCCTTCGCGGTCCTCGAACAGAACGTTAATCCCGTTGTCTCCGCGGAGCTCATTTTCTTCTGAGAACGAAATGCCTTTCGCGTTTATGCGCAGTAGCCCGCGCGCTGTGCCCACCCAGATATTCGAGTCACGATCGCGCAGAATGCTCAAAACCTGGACACTACGAAGGAACGGCGGCAATTCAACCCGACGAAAGCCCTTGCCATTCCCTTGATACAAGCCCGTGTCGGTGCCGATCCACAACTCTTCATTGATCGGCAGCAGACAATTAATCTTTCGGTCGGGCAATCCTGCGTTGACATTTATAGCTCGCCCGCCCGTAAGAAAAAAGAGACCATCGCCGAGTGTCCCGAGCCAGATCTTGCCATCGGCTGTTTCTGCCATGGAGATTACTGGTGGTGAAGAGGGTCCCAGATTCTGAACGTCGTCTGCCCTCAAACGGAATGTGCCCTGCTCAATGTCGGAAACCAGTACTCCGTCGTGGTCGTCTTTTGACAACGCGGTGATTGCGTTCAAGCCGAATCTGACACTCTCAAACTCGCGATCTTTTTGGCGTACGAGATAGGCGCCCTCTGGACGGACCCACAGTGTGCCGGAAGCATCCGTAAGCAGTTGCAATATCGAAACGTTCGAAGCGGTGGTGATGGAAGCAAAAGAGACCGGCCTGAAATTAAGGCCGTCGAAACGTATCAGGCCTCTGTCGGTTCCAATCCAGAGGTATCCATCTGCGGTTTGCGCGATTCCGTTTACAGCCCCGCCGGGAAACCTGGTTTCGGTGGTCCATAGTTCGCGGACGTACTGGGATGGTAAACGGTTGGGATCGAGTCCACGTGCATCGGCGACAAGGCCCGCTAGCACGATTCCAAGAAGGAGCCATTGGGTTTTCTTCGACCAGCAAATCACGGGAGGTACTCGAATTTGTCGATTATGACCTCATTTTCGTTTTTCAGGGGGAGTTTGCCTTGATGGAATACATATAAAGCGATGCGCACCGATTGGCCCTCCGGGGAAGGTACACCGGAGGTAAACACGTGCCGGTTAATGACGCGGTCGCCGTCTGTATTGCCCGACCCGGCTACGGTCGAAAACATTACTTGCCCCGCTTCCCAGCGGAAGGAATGTGTGTGGATACCAGCCGGCGCCTGAAAGGCAACAAAGTTAGCTGGAACGTAGTAAGGCTGGACGACATAATTCACGTTGTTATTCTCAGGGTTTCCCCAACGACCAACCTCAACGTCCAACTCGCGCCGGGTGCTTTCTGTGCCGAGGCCGTCCCAGGTGATTAGTGTTAGAAGAGCAGAAGGTTCGAGATGAGAGACATCCCGCACCTGGAACCTGTAGGTTCCGTATCCCAGGCTGCGCGTGAGCTTCAGCTCCGCCCCAGCCCATTTTCCCGGGCTACCCGAAATGCGAAGATGCAGTGCACCGATTTCGTCTGTCCAAACGTTCGCAGGATCGAAATAGTTTCTTGACCCGGCGCGAAAAATTGGCCCGGCACTCGTTGTCCACTCGTAACCGCTAAAGTTCAGCTTCTTCGGCGACGGGAGTTCGGGCGCTCGCCCTTCCCCGTCAACGACTCTCAGCACGACCACACCGTGTCCGACGACCGGCAACGATTCAGTTTGTTCAGGCGGATTGTAGGTTCGATCAACCAACAGAGCGGCATATTGTATTCCCAGGTGGACTGAAGCTTTCCATCGGCCGTCAGTTTCGATATTCGTAAACGGCGTACCTGCTTGTCGGCACACGCCCCATCGCCCATCTGTCTTCGCATACAACACGATTCGCTGCCCGGGTAGAGCGCCAGTTACACGACCTTCGATCGTGTCCGTCTTGTAGTCACGTTCGGATATGTCCGTCTTGTAGGAACTCTCCTGATATGCAGCGGGGAGCTTGCTGAAAGCAAATGTCGGAGTTGAATTTCCTGATGAAGAATGGCATCCGGTCAGCAGAAAGTACATCAACAGCGCTGATAATGTTGCGGTGCGTGAGACTATGTGCAGGTGCAACACGATCGATCCCTTTCCCGAAGGATTAAGCGTTAAGATCGCACGAGTGAGGCATGCCGTACCCGAGACTGCGATTTAAGAATATTTCTCCGCACGACAGCCCGCCCGTTTTCTTCTTGATCTTCATGTGGAGCGCCCCGCTCGCATCGATTCATGTTAACCCGGTTTCAGCTCTGACGATAGTCAGCCTTAGTCATCATGGTAGTGGGAGCCGACGGAAGCAGCATCTATGCAAATCGCGTCGCCAGGGAGTATACGGGGCTAACGCTTGAAGAGTATCGGACGGTGGAGTTTTCAATGGCCGCCAACATTTTCGTTGGAAGGAACCAGTCCCCGCCATTTCCTCGATGCTGGTCCACCTACATGCCGCCGCTGGCTTTGTGTTACAGTGCTGCTGCCATGAATCTACTCGCAAAGCCTCTCGCACGAGTCCTGTTGGCGTCAGTAGCGGCGCTCACTGCTGTTGCACTTGCGCAGCAACCCAAGCCTGACCCCAACGAGTCGCCCAAGATGAGCGATCAGGAGCGCGCCCAGGTCGTTCAGTTACTGAAGGACACCGAAAAAGAATTCCTGGATTCCGTCGAGAAACTCACCGACGAACAATGGAACTTCAAACCTGCGCCAGTGAATGGGCGCGAGCGGTGGTCGATTGCCGAATGTGCCGAGCACATTATGCTCTCCGAATCGGCGATCTTTGGACGCGCGCAAGCGGCGCTTGCTTCGCCTGTAAATCCTGACTGGCAGACCAAGACGGCGGGGAAGACCCAATTGCTACTCCGCATCCTGCCTGATCGTTCGGGAAAAGCCACGGCTCCCGAGGCCATCCAGCCCAGGAGCAAGCTGACGCGCGCCGAGATCATTGACCGGTACAAGGAAGCGCGGGCCAAAACGCTCAAGTTTGCCGAAACCACTGATCTCGACCTGAAGAATCATACCGCGGAGCATCCCTTCGCGATTTTCGGGACGCTGAATGCCTTCAACTGGCTGATCTATGTGCCACTGCACAACGGACGCCACAATCAACAGATCGCGGAAGTGAAGACCTATCCGGGATACCCCAAATAGCCAGAACCTGCCGGTCCCAGGGACTCGTTTGCAGTTGCGCCCTCCCGCAGCCACGTCGATAAAAGAATCCCGGCAGAGGTCTCGTGACCTCTCAAAAGTCTGATTAATCCGGTAGCGTCCTGGTGACGTCGATGGCTATAAATGGGTACAAATCAGTACCAACCAGACCCGGTAGCAAGGCGCTAAGTCCAAAAGCCTTGGTAACTGATACCAATCCATACCAATCAGTGCCAGTGTGAGAATGGTCTTTCATGGCGGCAACAGTTCAAATCCCGTACGGGACGTCCTTTTATTTCAGTTGCCAAAGCTCCGACCAATAAGCTCCTCAACTATAACGAGGGGTTAGGCGTCGCCGGTGTTCGGATAGCGGCGTTTGACCTCGGCGACAGACCCGGCAATGAGTGCTTCAAGGACCTTGACATCGAGGTCCGCCAGGCGTTTGAAGTACAGACAGGACTTACCCATCTTGTGTTTCCCAAGCTTGGCCAAGAGCGCGTGTTGCTCGGGGTTCTCCGCGACGATGTAGACGACCAATTCCCTACCGCGGACTGCGAAGCCAGTTAGACACGCCTCGCCTGAGTGGCCACTCTCGTACCTGTAGGTGTACGAGCCATAGCCTACGATACTTGGCCCCCACATCTTTGGCTGCTGCTTCGTAACCCGCTTGCACATGGCCATGATCGCCTTGCAGTCCGTGCGCTGCTCAGGATTGGCTCTCGACGCGAGGTACGCATTGATGCTTGCGCCCGTGGGTTTTGTCTTGGTCTCAGCCATCGGAGTTTCCTGATTCGCGGCGAGCGCAGCGCTGGTGGTGAGTGCGACCGCCTAACAACTCGTTCACCGGGCGCGCGCTGTGACGTTGGTTAAAACAGACGCCCCACGTGGCGCGCGTTCCGGTGCAATGTATGTTAGGCAGTTTTTCGGAATCGTCTTTCGATTGTTTTCTCTGTATCCTTCATTGTTTTCTCCCGAATTCTTCTGCATCCTTCAGAGAAAGATAGTTATCGAAGCTTGTTTTTGAATAGGGAGATCGGGCGAAAGAAAAGGTCTCTCTATCAAAAGCCGGGCCAAAATCCCGTGGATCGCTCTATTTGTTTCCGATTAATATGAGTCCACTGAGTGCCAATGCGAGGCCCACCCAGTGCCGCCCCGTCAGCGTCTCTTTGAAGACTAAGACACCGATTGGTAAGAGTAGCACCGTGACCATCACGTTGGAGTAAAGCGCGCCAAGCGACAGATTCCAGCCCGCGCGATAAGCGAGGAGGAATCCGAGTTCGAGCCCCACGATGCCAAAGCCAAGCGCGAACGTCGCCCAGTTGAGTTCTTTCACGGCCGAGCCGATTTGCAGACCCGGATAAAAGAGTCGGATACAAACCAGAGTGATCAGCATCCCGCTCAAGTAAGTGAAGAATAGTGAAACCAGCGGATTTGCGTTCGGCTGATCGCTTTCTGGCAGAAGTGGTAGGCCACGTTCGCGACCACGGTTAACCCCATGGCAAAGAAATAGAGGAATTTCATATGAAGCTCCGATTGTAGACTACATAATAATCTGATTGGCTTAACTTACAGTCTCAGCCGAGCTGCCCTCGGACGATGGGCATTTGCATGCGGGATGCTTGTGCGAGCTACGACGGTCGCTAATCGGTTTGATTCATCGCCTGAATGGCGTCACCGGCGCACGCAGAGTTGCAGGACCAGTAGGGATGCCAGCGAAGGGTCACCGATGCCTGATCGATGCGCAGGCCGGAGCGGAACTGTCTGGACCAGGTCGTGCGCTCTTCCAGCATTAGTTCTGAGCCCTGCCATTTGCCGACAAGGTCGAAGTAACCAGCCCGCTGCTGTCCTACGTCCACAATCGTTGGTTCGAGCAGGCGCACCGACATCAAGCTGCCATCAGTGCTCCGCCAGCCATCGTAAATCGTGCCGCTGATTTTCAGGTATTGACTCACGCCCGGTGACGTGCAGAGGCACGCGTTACCTTGCACTCCGCCAGTGGGACGTCGGCCATCGTACCGAAGCCGTGAAAAATGAGCTGCCGGGTAGAGCATCACGAACATCGGATACTCGACTCCACTTTTTGTAACCAGCCTGCCAGATCCCCACCAGGTGAGCACTGGCGTCCAACGCCCGCCGATATGAAAGGCCCACGGCATCATGGCCGCCCCAACCGACAGGATGAGGATAACTAAAAGCACCGCGAGAAAAGGTTGCCGCCGCCGAACCCGCATACGCCGAGTATATACTGCTCAGAAGGCTACCAGGCCAGCGCGGAACTCGCCGCCAGCTTGCGATTGGGGACCAGCAACCAGGGATCAAAAAGAAACATACCTAAACGACCCAACCGTTCTATCGTGCGGACTCGCGCCTTGAAGAAACGCGGCCAGATCATGTGGAGAGGGACTTCAGAGGTCCGCCAGGTCTATGACCGCGATACTGGTCGCCAGGTCGCTCATCGCGTAAGGAAGTATCAAATTGCCCGCATGGATCATTCCGCCACACGAGTAGACGACGTTTGGAACGTAACCAAATCTCTCACTCCCTGTCGGAACGAGCAGGGGTTCGCTGGTTTGGCCGATCACTTTAGAGGGTTCATCCAAATCCAGCAGGATCGCGCCAATGCAGTACTGGCGCATCGGGCCAACGCCGTGGGTCAAGAGCAGCCATCCGGCCTCGGTCTCGAGAGGCGAGCCGCAATTGCCGATCTGGATCACTTCCCAGGGGAACCTCGGGGCATATAAGGGCTGGGCATCATCCCACACGCGCACATCGTCCGACTCCATGTAGTAGAGGTTTTCATTGTCAAGCCGGGCGATCATTGCATACCGGCCCCCGATCGTTCGCGGAAACAAGGCCATTCCCTTGTTCTTCGCACAACGGCCGGTGAGCATATGGACCTCGACGCTCTCGCCGATTGGGTACACGAGCAGGTGGGGAAAGATCCGAAAGCCGTTGTAGGCAGTGTAGGTGCCGTAGTAGTGAACCGATCCATCATTGCCAGTGAAGCGGACGAGTCGCAGATCCTCAATTCCGCGGCGTTCGTTATCGGAATAGGGAAAGATAACGATCTCCGAAATATCTATGCTTGTATCCACTGGGATCCGGTAGTTCGCCTGGGTTAGTGCAAGCAGAGCATCATTCGATTCTTCCAACTCGCCCGTGATTGTCACCTGTTTCCGGGTTTCGTCGATGGCATCGGAAAGCTCCGCTCGCGTAAATCGGTCTCCAAGCCGGCCCAGGATGGCCTGGGTGTGTTCAGTCCACGCGTTTAGCTCCTGCAATTGCCGTACAAAGTCAGCATTTTCGAAATGGGTTGGAATAACGGCCCGGAGCGGCCGACTGTATCGGCCTGGCGAGTCAACGCTGACAGAGCCATTCGAATCGATCAGACCACTTCGAAAGACGATGGATGAAATATGCCCCTCGCCGGTCGCGCGCAGACTCATGAGGAAGCGAACCGATCCCGGCGGCACGTTGGATTGATCCATGGCCGGAACCATCGAGGGATTGAACAAGGCGGCGGCTTCGATCGCATACTCCATTGTGAAGCAGGAGCCGATTAAACGCTGTCGCTTTTCGCTAACCGCACTCTGGTCTCCAATGTGATGTTTGACTGCCGCATAGTGCTGTCGGAAGATTTCGTCAATGTTCGGATGATTCGGATGGAAGTCCTGTTCAAGGTTAGTCAGCAGCGTCGCGACGGTCTCTTCGGGAATCGCGAGTAACCGCCCAATAATGTCGCGGATCCGGTTCTCCTCTCCTGGAACAAAGAACCGGGTTATGACACGGCTTGAATCCGGCTTGAGCTGGATCGGCAGACGCCGTACATGGACTGTCATAAGTTGCTCCTATCGCCTCACTAGTGGCCTGTATCGGTGAAATCGCTAGCGAGCGACACCGGCTGTCGCGCCAACGGCGCGACCTGAAATAGCCCGGGGCGAAGCCCCGGGTCTGGAGTTTGGACATTTTGTCCTAGACGATTCGCCGGCGCCGAAGGTTGTCGCGCCAACGGCGCGACCTCAAATAGCCCAGGGCGAAGCACCGGGTTCGTAGCCAAACCGAGACCAGGCGCCAACGGGGCGTCGTTGGGAATTAGAATCAAATGCTCGAAAGGCCACCCCGTTGGGGCTGCGCGTGATCGCTGGCGAATACCCAGGGCTTCGCCCTGGGCTGTTCTAGGTCGCGCCGTTGGCGCGCCGAGTACCCGCGGCCGCATCGTGGTTACGCGTGGGCGAAGTCCAACTTGAGGTTGTGATATCACTGTTACAGCCCACTAGCTTCCATTTAAATCACATGCATAAAAGAAATGTCACATACCTTTGGATTTATCAATCGCATTCAGGCCGCTCTCGTTCTTCACAAGCTCTTTTCGGCCGGCGTTGAGGCGGTATGCGCCGACAGCTTTCAGAGTTTATGATGAGTCCTAATCGCTCGGCTGGGTGCGTGATACCTTAAAGGCCGGCGCAAGACTGAGCAGGCTATCGGGAATCAGAAGCAGTTGTGAACGACGCTCGCCCAGCCCACGCCGGAGCTTCCGGTTGAGGACGTGGAGCGGGCTCAGCAACATTACCGCGATGCGCTCGGTTTCGAGATTGGTTGGTTATCTCCAGGAGGCGATATCGAGGCGCACGAATCGTTGAGCCTCTCGAGAAGAAGGCCTGGGGTTTTGCGCCAGTTCACTGTGTGAGAAGATGTCGATGGAGATCGCTTCTATTTTCACCGCGACTTACGCACGACGCCATTACACGCCCGGCAACCGGAAACCGGTGGATTGCGCCTGCTGTTGTCCGGCAGCGGCCCATGCGACAACCTGCGGGTCTTCACGCACGAAATCCGCCTCCATGGACTTGGACCAGTGATAAAGCAGGACATCCGAGCCATTCGGCTGCGAGAGGATTTCATTCACCGTAATCGGCTGTTGCGCCAGGGCCAGGGCGGCTTCGAGTTTGGGCCGAGCACTTTGGATGGCGATGAATTGATCTATCGCCACCGACTGAATGATCGCAAAAGCCACGGCGATGACGGTGGCGCCGGCGAGCGCACTGTTGGCGACCGCAGTTCCCTTGAAAATATTCAAGGGCTTCATCACGTTGGAGAGGTCGGCGCTCTTATCCCCCAATCTAATCAGGTCCGTGCTCTTCATGAGCGAACAGAATTGATCACCCTTGATATTCATTTTGGCCATTAAATTGGCGGCCTTGCTCACGGGGTCTCCACCGATGGCTGGAGCACTCTTACTGAAGCCAACGTCAACCACCAGGCTGAGCTGGTTGGAATACATCAGTCCCGCCGTCGTTGCCCCAGCTACTGCTGCGCCCACGCCCCCGAGGCTCATTGCGGCACCAAGGGTTGCATGAAAGTCCAGCGGCACCGTGCCGTAATCAAAGGCCACCTGCAAGGCGCTCTGCTTGACCGATTGCTTGGCCTTCTCGTCATAGGCTTTCCAGGCGTCATACATGGCCAGTCCCATCTGCGCGATGTAGGTGCGCCGTTGTTTGATGTGTTCCTGGAACGCGTTCAGCAGTTTGACCTGTGTCGGCGTCCGCTGCTCAGGTGCGAGTGCCGCCACCACCAGCAGATTCTGATAGACCAGCATGCGGAACGCCTCACTCTGATAAGGCGCGCGCGCGATTTGCTGCCATTGCCTGGAGACCCACTCTTTGGCTTCAGGACTGCCGATTTTCATCCCTCGGGATTCGGCCTGAAAATACAAGCCGGCGGTCAACTTCTCGCTGTCGAGCAGTTTGCTCTCCGCGATGAAATCTTTCATGCCTGCCAGTCCCGCTATGCCGGGTTCCGGAAAGTATCCGGGCTTCCACTTGAAGAGCACATCGCAGCCCTTGTTCTCGCCGTAGATTGGAGCGCCGTTACGTTGGGTAATGAGGATATTGCCCTCCTCGTCGGTGACCGGGCAGGAGTAGCACCCGCCTGAAGCGACGCCCTGATTCCAGCCCCCAGCGATATCGAGGAACGGCTTGCCCGGCAGTCGCTTGCCCTTCAGCTTCATTGTCTCGGCATCCGGTTTCGGGCAGCCGTTGAATGTCAGAAACACTGCGTTGCGGGTCTCGTTAACCGGTGTGGCGCAGGCGTTTGAGCCATAGACCGGGTAGGCTGTCCGGCGAGGATTGTCAGATGGACAGGTCCAGCAGCCGCCCCAATCATAGGGGTCCCAGAACGAGCCGCTGGAGCATTCCCACGCCCAGGCAGTCTTCTTCACCTTGGTGGCCGACACCAGCTGCTCCTTCGGCACTCGCCAGCAGGCCTCGTCCCCTGTGACCTCTTTAGCGGAACGAATCCATCCGCCTTTCGAGTCAGTGTTGTCGGGGCACTTCCAGCAGGTGCCGCCATAGATAGGATCGTAGAAGCCGCTGGGACAGCTCAGATTCAGCTTATAGGCTCCCACATAATCGGCCTTCGTCGTTCCGCAACTCGTGCCAATTGCGCCTGAGCAAATCAGCGTTCCGGTAGACGGGCGTGAAGCCACAGGGTAGGGAACCGCGATCGACTGAGCGCCAGCCGTAAGCGGCGCCAGGCTCTGGGACAGCACCAGGCAAGCCACGCAGAATGAAATCAGAAGTGAACGCATGAAAGTGCTCCTTTCTTCCTCCGTTAAGCCATCAGCTTTGCCCTGGGATATCTGACATAGTGACTGTTCCCTTCGGGGCAATTTCAGATTTACCAGCTTGAGTTACTGGTGCGCCTGCGCCTCGCTGGTAACAAACGACCAGCTCTTGCGAACCACCGACCCATCTACGTTAGCCTTAATGCTGACCTTGTAGGTTGTATTCGCGGCCAATGGCTTGATAGGTATCAGGCAGACTGCGTTCTGCTGTGGAAAGCTGGTGGCAGGGCGCTCCGGATCGGATAAGTGGAACTCTACTTTGTCACCCGCCGAATCCCTAAGCTCTGCCTCTACGCCAGCTATCTTAGTTACGAACGGGAAAAGCAGCGTAATAGGATAACCTGCCTTGCGAGGGGCGTTTTTAGGTAAGGGGTCTGGCATCTCCACGCCTAATTCGGTAGGTACATTTGACTGGCCATCTGCCGGATAGGCTATCGAGTCCAAATTGGATGACCCGATTCCTGATATGACGTCCGCGACGACGACGTCCCCCTCATAACCAAGCCCTATTCGCTTCAGGTTCGGGCGGAGAAAAGGAATGCGGTGGTACAGGCCCGCCATCCAGAGATCAACCGCCCCGCCAACATCCGTGCCCCAGGATATGTTGCTGGTTTTGGCCGCCTTCTGTCCTTCGGCGCTGTAGCCGGGCAGTTCCTGTAGCTCTGTGTGCGCGCCCAATCCCTGTGCCTTCGGATCAGCGCGATTGGCAACAAGGTATTGGGCGTGGAGGCGGCACGCTCTGCTGAGGCCTTCATCGAGCTCGACGGGCTGAAGGCCGGCGAGTCTTCGGAATGCATTTATCTTCTCCACTACAGGTCGAGTCGCGTCTGACGGGACAGTTGCGTCTTTGACAGGTCCCTCCTGGCCGCCAGCGTAAGCTGATGCTCCACTGAATGGCGTCGCAAACAAGAAGAGTGCGACGGCATACGAGACGATGAGAAGGATTCGGGATTCAAATACTCTCACATCGAAAGGAGCAAGCGAGAATTTCATGCTGTTCATAAATCTCTCCTCTCAAAGGTAATCTTTGTTTCCTTATTGCGCAGCCACCAGCCGGTAGCTGGCCGATTGCGCCTGCTGGTGGGCGGCGGCTGCCCACGCGACAACCTGCGGGTCTTCAAGTATGAAATCCGCCTCCATCGCCTTGGCCCAGTAATAAATCGCGAGATCGGAGCCGTTCGCCTGGCTCAGGATCTGATTCAGATTGACGGGCTGTTGCGCCTGGGCCAGCGCGACTTCGAGCTTCGGTCGCGCCGATTGGATCGCGATGAACTGATCGATGGCCACAGACTGGATGATTGCAAACGCCACGGTGATCACCGTAGCGCCAGCGAGCGCCGCGTTGGCCGCGACTGTGCCCTTGAAGAGGTTCAATGGCTTCATCACGTCTGACAGTCGGCTCGAGTTAGTACCCATAGCCAGTTTTGGCATCAGCGAAACAAAGTTCGTATCGTTCTTGATGGGTATTCTGGACATCGCTTGCATTGCTCTAACGACTGGGTCAGCTATTTCTGTATTCGCTGCGGTTTTAACTATCGCGGTGCCAGCCCCTCCAGCCGCTACCTGCTGCGTATAAGCGAAGCTCGCCGCCAGCGCGCCAGCCACCCCCGTGCCCCCAGCTCCCAGAACCGTTACGGCGCTTAACGTTCCGTGGAAGTCCAGGGGGACTGTGCCGTAGTCGAACGCCATCTGTAAGGAACTCCGCTTCACTGAATTCTTGGCCTTGTCGTCGTATGCCTTCCAGGCGTCGTACATCGCCAGGCCCATCTGCGCGAGGTAAATCCGCCGCTGCTTGATGTAGTCCTCAAAAGCGGCGATGAGCCTGGTTTGGGCCGGCATGCGCTGCTCCGGTGCGAGCGCCGCCGCCATCAGCAGGTTCTGATAGACGAGAGTGCGGAAGGCTTCGTTCCGGTAGGGCGTAGCGGCGATCTGCTGCCACTGCCTGGCGACCCAGTCTTTGGCCTCGGGGCTGTCCGGGTTCATCCCCCGCGATTTGGCCTGGAAATACAATCCGGCAGTTACTTTCTCACTGTCCAAGATTTTGTTTTCCGCCATGAAATCTCTCATGCCTGCCAGACCCGCCATCCCGGGTTCCTGAAAATAGCCGGGCTTCCACTTGAAGAGCACATCGCAGCCCTGATTTTCGCCGTAGATGGGAGCGGCGTTGCGTTGAGTGATGAGGATGTTGCCCTCCTCGTCGGTGACCGGGCAGGAATAGCAGCCGCCTGAAGCGACGCCCTGATTCCAGCCCCCAGCGATATCGAGGAACGGCTTGCCCGGCAAGCGCTTGCCCTTCAGCTTCATGGTCTCGGCATCCGGTTTCGGGCAACCGTTGAATGTCAGAAGCACTGCGTTGCGGGTCTCGTTAACCGGCGTGGCACAGGCGTTTGAACCATAGACCGGGTAGGCTGTCCGGCGAGGATTGTCAGCTGGACAGGTCCAGCAGCCGCCCCAATCATAGGGGTCCCAGAACGAGCCGCTGGAGCATTCCCAGGCCCAGGCAGTCTTCTTCACCTTGGTCGCCGACACCAGCTGCTCCTTCGGCACTCGCCAGCAGGCGTCGTCCCCTGTGATGCCGGTTGCAGAACGAATCCATCCGCCTTTCGAGTCAGTGTCGTCGGGACACTTCCAGCAGGTGCCGCCATAGATAGGATCGTAGAAGCCGCTGGGACAGCTCAGATTCAGCTTGTACGCACCGACATAATCGGCTTTCGTCGTTCCGCAACTAGTACTACTGCCAATTGCGGCTGAGCAGACAAGCGTCCCCGTTCCTGAGCTGCGAGAGACTATCGGGTAGGGAACGGGTGTCGGCTGTTGCTGCTGAGCGTAAGCCGTCAGCGGCGCCAGGCTCTGGGCGAGCACCAGGAAAGCCTTGCAGAATGAAGTTAGAAGTGAACGCATGACAGTGCTCCTTTCGCTGCTCGTGATTGGTGTGAGCCAAGCCTTGCCTGAGCATTGAGTAGATAATTCCGTGGACCGTGCCGCAGGCTGTCCAGCCTGCGGCAGAATCCGCAATTGAGAAGACGGCCGCAGGCTGGACAGCCTGCGGCACGATCGGATCGAGGCCCATTTCCCCAGCTGCCATTTCAGATTTGCCATTAACCACCGCGGATGCATGCGGCCCAATGACGAATGACCAATGATGGCAACTGGAAAATGGGGGAATGGATATGTTTTAAAATCTTCCTTCATTGCTTTACTTCGCAGGCATCGTTCCGATGATGGATTTGACTTCTTTCGAAGTAGGTTGCGCCTCGCAACTGCAGCCCAGCGGGCCGCCCGTGTTCTTGAAATTGGCGGGGCACTTCTGGTTTTTCGCCTGCGAGTAGTTGGTGCAGTCGGTAACTACGATGGGATGTCTGAACGTGCCCGTTTGTGCTGCCTGCACGGCCACATCCACACCGGTCCAGATTGGCCAGCAGCTGGTCCCGTCGTCGCGCCAGTTCAGCGGACAGGGTTTCCCCATAAAGCCGGGCGCGGTCGTCGTGTAATCGAACGGAATGTCGTAGCAGAGGCCGGCGAAGAAGGTCTCTCCGGCTTTGCAACGCGCATCCCAGGGCCGACGGACGCCGGAGACTGCGGCACGAACCTGGTTCTGCCCGGCCAACTCCTGGCGGTCTTCCGAAAGAGTCAGCGTATCTATGTTCCTCCCGCCGTCCCAGTTAAACTCATAGACGCGCTTGATCGGGTCCTTGACCGTAATCACGCCTTTATTGCCGGCCCAGCTCTGAGCCGTTCCGTCAACCTGCACCGTGACTTTCTGTTTCTGATCCTTGCCCCAGGCCCAGACTCCGACCACCGAGGTGATATTTACTGCATCGTCTACGCCCGCCACCGGCGTCGCGGGCGCCGCGTTGGGGTTGGCCTTAACTTCGAGCACGAAGGGGATGACGTCGTATTCGGTCGTGTAGATTTGCACCGCGCCCTCAATCTTCCCTGATCCCGAAACGCGCACTTTGAGAACGCACTTCTGGCCGGTTTGCTGCAGCTTGCCGACGCAATCGCTCTCGGCGGAAATCGAGGCGTTGGTGAAGGGAGTGGTCGTGATCTCCGTGATGGTCGTCGGCTGTTGCATGGACAGGTTGACGACCTTTACGTCGCTCGCCGGCGCCGTCACGGCTCCAAAATCAAGGTCGTTCACGTCGGCGAGAAAGGATTCGCCGCTGCAACTGCCATACTTGCTGAAGGCCAGGACCATCGAAGAGATTCCGGTGGGATCGAGCGCGGTCAGGACCGTCCAGTCGAAATCGCCGGTCGCCTTCAACCCTCCGAACTCCCTGGCAGCCTCGTTCGCCGCCTTCAGGCCACCCATCTTCAACAGGCTCGCACCCGTCCAGCCCAGGTTCTTTGGATCGGTAAACTGGTTCTTCGCGTAAGCCTTGACGAACTCCTTGGCGAAGCCTTTCGCGTTCGCCCTGAAGGCGCTGAGGGTGAATGAGGCCGTCCTTTTCATGCCTTCGGCGTAGGTCGATGCGACGAAGTGCATGCTGGTCGTCGAGGTTATTTTGGTCACCGCCTTTTGCGCTGCCGCCGTCACCCCTGGCCCGCCGAAGGGGAAGCTCAGGATGTTGATGGCGACGCCGAGGGTGTTGAGCGTCATATCCGTCACTGCTGTCGCGCAAGCCGCCTGGTTCTTGGCGCATCCGGCCCCGCACTCAAAGGGGAACTCCGTCGGGCATTTGCCCCAGGCCACCGGGCCAACGCCCTTGAACCCCTGCGCCGCCACGGGGTAGCAGAGACCCGCGTCCAATTCCATGCCCGGCCCGCAACCCGGGGTCGTCCCGACGCCGCGCCCGTAGGATTCCTTCGCACAGGAGACGCCGATATCGGTCATGCCGGATGGACACGAGGGAGAGCAGACACAGCAACCGACCTTCGTGAAGCCGGCCTTGCACTTCGGATACCAGATGGCGCCGTCCTGCTCGCAAGTGCCGGCGCCGCCGTTGTCGCCCTCGCATCTGCCGCGTGCGTTGTCGAGGTTGAAGGCGGGATCGCCGAATTTCCACGGATAGCCCCCGCCGCGGCCGTAAGCCGCAGGCTTGGCGCAGAAGGCCCCGTCATCGCGGAACTTGTCGGGACAGCCTCGCCAGCAGACCGGGCCGACACCCGTGAATCCGTCCTTACACTTGGGGTAACACAACCCGGCGTTCTTTTCCTGCCCCGACGGGCAATCGGCCGTCGGGACTGTGCCCGCGCCGCGCGTGTAGGTCTGCTTCCAACACAGCGCCTTGTCGCCATCAGCGATTGGCTCCAGGCCCAATATGGGGAGAGTGGCGGGCGTCCGGAATAGATTCAGGGCATCGCTAAGATCGTCTTTGCTCACAACGCCGGCGTAGTCGCCCACCGAACGGTTGGGATTGCTGACATCGGGCTGCTGAGCCTTGGTGGTCGACACCATCGTGGCCAGCACGATCAGCAAGAGCGCCAGAGTTCGTGCGCATAGTGCAATTGGTCTGAAACGCATGGGGATTGCTCCTTCCAATGTTGGTGGTTTGTCTTGACCAACGACGGCAGTGGTTGATTGGTAGTGGTTCAGCGTTCGGCGATCAGGAGCTTCATTCTTCATAGCCCCTTTGGAATTTTGGTTGACGGTGGGCAGTGTGCGCGAAAGGGCGGGCGGCGTGAATGGAGTGTTCTGCGAAAACTCCGTCCGTAGGTCTGCGAATTTTTCTGGGTAGTTCTACGGATAGGGTGCCACTGAGTTTGGAATTTTGGTCTCGAAGAGTTACCGGCGCCGGAGGTTGTCGCGCCAACGGCGCGACCTCAAACAGCCCAGGGCGAAAGTCCGGTATCGCAAAGTGGAGTACTTTTCGAGAACGTTTGGAGGGGCAGGCTTGTCGCTGCCCGCCCGGCGCCGTTGGCGCCGGTCCACTCTTCGAGACTGGAAAGTGTCCAAACTCCCGATGCAGAGCTTCGCCCGGGCTTTTTGGGAACAATATCCATTCGATCGCGGATTGGCCTTCAATGGATTTTGCCGCAGGCTGGACAGCCTGCGGCACGGTCTCACGCAATCAAAGCTCTGCCTGCTGTTTGACCGCGAATCTGGTAAATTCTTTGACACATCCACTAGCGATCCTGCGAAGAACGGCATAGGATGCTGAATTGTTGTTCGAACCAGGCTGCTCGTCGCAAACGAGTACAGCACACGCAGGTCACGAGGTTCCCTCATGAGGCCAAACTCAAGCCCGACGCCAGGTGAAGTCAATCGACTGCGCGCCGCAAACGGGCTGGCGCTGGTGCGCGTGACGATAGGAGCGATGTTCGTTTGGGTCTTTTTTGAGAATCTCGGAAAAGGCCTCTACACAGCCGGCGGGTTACGCGAGCCTGATCAGGCACTACATCGAGGCGAGTCACTCGCCGTCTGCCTGGAAGGCGGTGATGGGCCTGGCCGCAAACCACGCCGCGATGGCTGCTCCCATGCAGGGGATCACCGAGATCTCTCTCGGTATCCTGCTCGTCATCGGTCTGTTGACCCGACCGGCCGCATTTGTGGCTTTTCTGTTTCTCGCAAGCCTTTGGGTCTCGGAGTGGGGTACCGCGTGGATCTGGGAATTGCTGGTTCCGGTGCTTGCATCCCTTGGACTCGCTATCGGACGCGCCGGCCGGAGATGGGGCGTTGACGCGTGGCTGTCTCAACGGTGGTCATCTGCTCCGTGGTGGTGATCTGGCCAAGTCCCGTGCGAGTGTCCGTTATCATCCCCACTCACAATGAAGCGCAGGCGATTGAGCGCGTTTTAGCGGATCTCCCGTCCGATCTAACGACGGAGGTCATCGTTGTCGACAGCAACTCGCATGACGGGACGCCCGAGATCGCCGCAAGAATGGGAGCCCGCGTCGTTAAGGAACCGCGCAGCGGCTATGGGCGAGCGTGCCTTACCGGACTGGCCACTGCAAGTTCCCCTGACGTGGTTGTGTTCCTTGATGGCGACTACAGCGATCGGCCCTCTGAACTACCAATTCTCTTAGCGCCAATCAGTGAGGGGCGTGCGGACATCACGCTCGGTTCCCGCCTGCACGAGCGGCGTTCGGCTGGGGCGTTGCCTTGGCATCAGGTGCTTGGTAATCGTCTCGCCGCCAGCCTGATCAGGCTTCTCTATGGACTGGAAATCAGTGATCTCGGCCCGTTTCGCGCTGGCCGGGCAGATGTACTACGCGCGCTCGCCCTCGAAGAGACCACGTACGGCTGGGCGGTTGAGATGATCCTCAAAGGCACCCTGGCTGGATTCCGCGTGATTGAAGTCCCGGTGAGCTACTACCCGCGTATCGGAAAATCGAAGATCGGCGGTACGGTGAAGGGCACAGTCGGGGCCGCCTGGTTCATTCTCAGCTTGATAGTGCGCTATTATTTCCGGCGCCCAAGAGCCGGAACACCACGGCCAGTGTACCAGGCGATCATGAACACGTTCGTGGCCGCGTCGGCCGCGATACTGGCTGGTTGCTGTTCGAGCGGATGCACACAGGTCATCCCACGACGCTCGGCGCCGCGTCGGGTGCGGTCGCCGGTCTCGTTCGCGATCACGCCGTCCGCGGGCTTCGTCGGCGGCATGGCGCCGAACTACATCGGCCTCATCACGGGGGCCATCTGCTACGGAGCGCTGAACATCAAGAAGATCTTCAAGTTCGACGACAGCCTCGACGTGATCGCGGTGCATCTGGTCGGCGGGCTCGCGGGCTCGCTGCTGCTCGGGTTCTTCGCTGACACGGCGATCAACCCGGCTGTCACCAACGAGGGCGTCTTCCTCGGCGGCGGGGTGACGCTGCTCGGCGATCAGGCCCTCGCCTCAGCGGTGACGCTCGGCTACTCGTTCGTCGTGAGCCTCATCCTCGCCGTCGTCATCGACAAGACGATCGGGCTGCGGGTCACGGAGTCGCAGGAGGAAGAGGGGCTCGACCTGAGCCAGCACCGCGAGACCGCGTACTCCGCAGCATCACGCGACATGGGACGGCGGCGGTCCCCGGCCTGACAGGCTGGGGACCGTGGCCGCCCGAGGGAGCCCACGTCGACATCGAGGTCGACGGACGCACGTCGGGTCTCGAACCCGGACAAGGTGTTCTTCACCGCACGGGACGAGACGAAGCTCGACCTGGTCAACTACTACCTCGCCATCGGCAAGGAGCCCTGAGGGCATGGACGCGGCCGACGGTGATGAAGCGCTACCCCAACGGCGCGGAGGGAGACTCTTCTTCCAGAAGCGCGTGCCGTCGAGCGCCCCGATTGGTTGGAGACGGTCACCGTCACGTTCCCGAGCGGCCGCACCGCGACCGAGCTGTGTCCGATCGACGTCGCGCACCTCATCTGGCCGTGAACCTGGGCTGCCTCGACCTCAACCCGTGGCCGGTCCGACGGTCGGACGTCCGCCATCCCGACGAGCTGCGTGTCGACCTCGACCCACAGCCCGGAGTCGAGTGGTCCGCCGTGCGCACCGTGGCGATGCACGTCCGCGAAGTGCTCGCCGAGCACGGGATGGAGGGCTTCCCGAAGACGTCGGGGTCACGCGGCATCCACGTGAACGTGCGCCTCGTCGCGAACTAGGGGTTCGACGACGTGCGCCGGGCTGCGCTCGCACTCGCCCACGAGGTCGAGCGCCGCATCCCCGAGATCGCGACGTCGAAGTGGTGGAAGGAGGAACGCGGCAAGCGCGTCTTCCTCGACTACGACCAGAACGCGCGCGACCGCACGGTCGCGTCCGCATACTCGGTGCGAGCGAACCGTCAAGCTCTGGTCTCGTGTCCGGTCAGCTGGGACGAAGTCCCTGACGTCGAGATGGCGGACTTCAACCTCGCGACCGTGCCGGCGCGGTACGCCGCGATGGCGATCCCGGCGCGACGATCGACGACCACGCGCACTCACTCGAACCGCTGCTCGAGCTCGCAGCGCGCGACGAACGTGAGGGCCTCGGAGACGCGCCATGGCCGCCGCACTTCCGCAAGCAGCCGGGAGAGTCACGAGGGTCGCGCCGAGCCGCAAGGCCAAGCGACCCGATGATCAGGACGAAGACACCGGCTAACCGGGCGGGATGGGCACGGGTGGCTTGTGCGGCGGGAGTGTCGTCGGTGGTGATCCCGTGAACGGCATCGTGTGCGGGATGCGTGTTCCCATCTCGGTGAGCGAGGTCGGCGGTCGTGGCGCTTCACGCGGCCGGAACCGAACATCCGAGCGATGCCACCGGCACGGGGCTCGTAGGCGACGATGCGATCACTGGTGTCGCGCACCAGGAGCGCTCCACCCCCCGACCACGTCATCACCACTGGCGTCGTCGAGCGGATGTCAGGCGTCGCAACCTCGAAGTAGTGCTCCTCGTCGAGGTCGATCACGGCGACGCTGTGCACGATCGCGCCCGTGCCGCCGCCGGGCCACGCACCGGTGATCGCCACCGCGAGGAATCGGCCGTCGGGGGAGAACCGCCGGGCACCGTGGAGTCGACGTTCGGCACCGCCTTGACGACGGAGATGGTGTCTCCCCGACGGAGGTAGATGCCGCAGTCGGCGCAGTTGGGAGGAGTCCACACCAGCGCGTCGTCGGCCGCGGCGACGGTCGCCCATTCCCCGTCACGAACTTCGTCTCGCGGCTCTCGGGATCCCACGTCTGCAGCTCGAACGGGTCCAGTGGACCGTCGCCACCCGACAAGACGAGATCGGAGCCGGCGACGCCCACGACTTCGGAACCATCGGGCAGTCGGATGAAGCCGGTCGCGAGCTGTGGCGGAACAGTGCCGTCGACCGGCATCTCCTTCACCGCCGCACCTCCGTCGACCACGCCGCTCAGCCACACCCGCTTCGGGTCACTCGATGGAACAGCGCTCACGCGCTGCCGAGCTCGATGCCGTCGGGGTAGTCCCGCGAGTACGCGCGCACGAGCCCGTTGGTGAGGGTGACGACCGTGGCCGGCGGCCGTGCGACGTAGCCCGCGATCGTGTCGGGCGGCTCGGCGACGTCGACCTCGAACGCGCCGCCTTGCGAGAGCACGATCAGCGACGTCGCGTCGGAGGAGATGAGCACGGCGGGATACGCGCGTCGCGCGCGCGTCTGCTGCGCTGCGTGCTGTCGGGACATGCTCCTGCGCCGGACGGAAGAGCGTGCTCGGCGCTGACGCAGTCGTCGGCGCCGACGCGACCTCGGAGCCCGACCCGTGCCCGGTGACGACGATGGCGCCGGCGACGAGCGCCGCGCCGACCGCGACGGGCCACCAGCGCTTCGCCTTGACGTCGACAGTGGCGACTGACGGCGCCGGCTCTTCGTCCTCGAGCGAGAGCAGCTCGACCTCCGGAAGCACCTCGCCACGCGTCCGCACCTACTGCCCCTTCCACTCTTCGATGCGGAACCGGCCGATGAGGCCGAGGTCGGGCTCATATCGCATGACGTCGCGAGGGCCGAGGAGGTACAGCATCGAGTCAGGACCCCATGCCATGGCCAGCGCGTCGTCTCCACCGACGCCGTACAGGGGCTCGACCGATCCGCTGCGCAAGTCCGCGATCGCGACGCCGTCGAACGGCCGGTGCTCGGTCGCGTACCTCACCACGACGTACCGGCCGTTGGGTGAGAACGAACCGGTGGAGACCGGTTGGAACCCGGTGAACGGCGCGACCTCCTGCACGAGGTCGCCTTGGCTGGTGCTGATGCGCAGCGCGCACGACGTACATCCGTCGGCAACCGTCGCGACGCGATCGTCGGAAGCCGCGACGAAGCGACCCGCGCCATCGACCACGCGGATGTCGCTGCCCCCCGCCACAGCTCGACCGGCGGACCGGCCGTCGATCCGGGCACGAGCACGATCGACTTGTCGAGCACCGCGACCGGTCGGCGACCGGCGGGCAGGCCACCGAGCGACACGTCGAGCGGCGGTGGCGCAACGACGTCGAGCGGCCGGAGCCCTTCTTCCGCGGTGATCGCGAGCGGACCGCGCGACCTCTCGGATCGACCACGACGACGCGCCGGGAAAGCGAGTCGGTCATCACGATGGTGAACGAGGCCCCCGGCACGGCCGACGGCGTCGTCGTCGCGACCGGCGGCGCGGCGACGGGTGACGCCGGCTCGGTGTGGTGGGCGTTGCGACCGCTGATCAGCAGCAACGCCGCAACGCCTGCCGCCGCGACCACTGGCCACCAACCGCGAGCGTCTCGCTCGACGCGCATGTCCACGCCGCCCACGGGATCGAACACGCTACAGATCGAGCAGCTCGAGCTCGGGGAGGGCGGAGCTCACCCGCGCGATCCTCCGAACACCGTCTGCAGCTCGAGCGGCGCTGCGACCTCGAGCTGGTCGTACGTGCACGAGCTCGGCTCACCATCCGGACGCCACCGTACGAACGACGTGGCGTGGCGGAAGCGGTTCCGCTGCAGCCGGTCGTACTCGGCTCGCACAGGCGCTCGGCGCGGCTGGCCTCCACGACAGGTCCTTCTTCGCGTTCCACGGCTCGCGGCCCCCGGCATGCGCCGACCGGCGGCCTCTTCGCGCTCGTGCCTCGGCCCACCCTTGCCACGGGTGCCCTTCGACCGCGTTCTTGCGCAGCGGCTGAGCTCCTCGAGGAACTCCTTGCGCCGCTTCGCGGCGAAGCTCGAAGCGACGCCGACGTGATGGAGCACGCCGCTCGTCGTCGTAGAGGCCGAGCAGCAGCGCGCCGACGCGTGCCCTCCTTGTGGATGCGGTAGCCGCCGACGACGCAATCGGCCGTGCGGCCGTGCTTCACCTTCACCATCACGCGCTCGCCGGGCCGGTAGGGCAGCTCGAGCGCGCGGCGATGACGCCGTCGAGCCCCGCGCCTTCGAAGCGCTCGAACCAGTCGCGCGCCGTCGCGGGTCCTCGTCTCGGCGTGAAGAAGTCGGCGGACGGCGTCGGGCGTGCTCGAGCGTCGCGCGGCGCTCTGAAGCGGCAGCTCGCGCAGGTCCCGGTCGCCGAGCGCGAGCAGGTCGAACGCGACGAAGCTCGCCGGAGTCTCCTTCGCGAGCTTCTGCACGCGCGACGCGGCGGGGTGGATGCGCTTCTGCAGCGCGTCGAAGTCGAGCCCGGTCGGGCCGGGAATGATGAGCTCGCCGTCGAGGACGCGTCGCTCGGGAAGCTGCGTCGTGCACCGCTCGACGACCTCGGGGAAGTAGCGCTGAGTGGGCGCCCGTTGCGGCTGCAGAGCTCGACCTCGTCGCCGTCCCTGAAGACGATGCAGCGGAACCCGTCCCACTTCGGCTCGTAGCACCAGCCCTCGCCCTCGGGATCGCGTCTTCGGCCTTCGCGAGCATCGGGTCGAGCGGCGGCATCACGGGAAGGCGCACAGCGGCCAAGCATTGTCCACCCGGCGCCGGAGCGTGCAGCGGGTGTCGCGTGCGAGGGTGGGGCATGCCCGAACCACCGCCGCCTCCGCCTCCCCCGCCGCGACCAGCGACGATCCGCGTGGTCGGCACGGGCGAGGTCAGCGCACCGCCCGACCGGCTGTCGATCGATCTCGGCGTGGTGTGCCGATCACCGACGGCACGTCAGGCGCTGACCCGGGCGAACGAGCGGGCCGCCGAGCTGATCGACCTCCTCGCCGCCGAAGGCGTCGCGAAGACCGACATCGCGACCCGGTCGATCTCGATCATGCCGCGCTACGACGACAAGGGCCAGAAGGTCACCGGCTACGAGGCGTCGAACGACGTCGTCGTCGTGCTGCGTGACCTGTTCACACAAGGGTGCGGTCATCGACGCTGCCGCCCGCCGCGGTCGGCGACGACATCCGCATGGGATCGCTCACGTTCGGCATCGAAGACCCGACCTCCGCGCTCGCGGACGCACGGCGTGGCGCTGTCGAGAGGGCGACCGCGCAGGCCCAGCAGCTCGCTGCCGCCGGCCGGCGTCGGGCTCGGAGCGATCCGCCGGATCTCCGAG